>CALWLW010000003.1 GCA_944381625.1 uncultured Lachnoclostridium sp. | reverse complement strand
GGAAGCGGAGCCTTCAGCAGTTCTACTTCATGGCAGTCAAACCAACGGTGCTTTATTTCATGTTTGCCTTCCTGCTGTCCTTTATCTTCTACAATCAGCATTCGTCCTCGCCTCCTCGCCTTTTGTAATACCTTTCTCCGGTCAGATACTCTTCCGACCGCTGCTGACGCTCAACAAGTCCCTTCAGCTTGTCCAGGAACTGCTTATTCTGCTTATCTGAACAGAACTTTGCAATTTCCTCGGTCATCTTAGCCCGATCCTTGCAGGCACGCCTCGCAAGCCGTTCATTGTGTACCCTGGTTCCTACCCGGCACCGTTCTTTATAGTCCGTCGCAAACTCCAGGTCATGGAGCTGGTCCTGCTGGCGCTTATCGTATTTCCAGACTTCCTGGCCAGCGATCTGTTCTGACGGCAATACCTTTTGCATATGCTTATCCTCCTGTCAATTAAATGGTAACTCTTCATCTATGCCATCCGGTATATTCATAAATCCGTCACTTCCAGAAACATTGTTCGGTGCAGGGCCTGCATCATGGTTCCCTTCGGAAGCCTTTTTACTCTCCGCGAACTCGCATTCTTCCACAAAAACATCTGTCGTGTAGACTTTATTCCCATCTTTGTTTGTGTAGCTCCCAGTCTGGATCCGGCCAGAGAGAGCCATCCGCATACCCTTCCGAAAATATTTCTCAATGAATTCTGCGCTCTTCCCAAACGCCACACAGCCAATAAAGTCAGCCGTCTGATCTCCGTCTTTTCTGGCAAACCTGCGGTCCACCGCCAGCGTAAACCTGGCCACCGCCGTCGCTGTCTCTCCGCTGGAATAACGGACTTCCGGATCTCTGGTCAAACGTCCCATCAAAACTACTTTATTCATGTCTTTCCTTTCTGCGCCCCGCCCGCAGGCAGGGCACAAATGTTGTCTTTATGAAATCACTACAAAATTCGGGTAATCTTCCAGCTCTACTTCAAGGTGATTCCTGATGTTCTTCATCGCCTCACGCTTCCAGGCGCCGCCGTCCGCCTCAAAGATGGCGCAGTACACTCCCCCATCGTAGTCTTTCATCCGGAAGACAAATTCCGATTCCGGCTGGGTCACCTCAACAAAGGTACGGTACGGGCGCAGTTTAACCGGATTCGGCACCAGCGCGACCTCCTTTCCGGCGATCCCCTTCTTTACCGTGGCGGTCTGGGAAACGCCGTCGTCCCCGTATGTAGCCAGCGTCCCGCTCTCGATAGTACCTGCAAACCGGAGCAGCGCTTCCGCCCCCTCGTTCTGGAGGAAATTGGAGCGCAGGCTGATCAGGAACGTCTCTGCATCCACAAATTTCCCATATGTGATCCCCGGAAGTTCTGCTTTGGCTTTCACTAGGCACTCCCGTTCCCGATCCATGTCCAGCGGAGAAATCAGACGAACCTCCGTGGGCGATACCACATGCACCAGCATATCCCCTTCTATCTCATCCACATTCGACTTGATGTAATCCACCAGGCCGGAGAGGGTGGTCATTCCAAGCGCTTCCGCCCTTAAGCTTTCATCCAGCCTATGAAGATTTTCGCTGGCATAGCTCCACAAGCCATGATCCACAATCTTCGGCTGCTGGGACTCCACGATCCACTGCAATGCTTCCTTAATAATTCCTGCCATAATTCTTACCTCGTCTTTCTTTTAATTTAAAATTTCTCCCGTCTCCGGGTCTGCCACCTGTCCCTCGATACGGATGTTACCATCCTTGTCCTTCGGGTAGTCGTCCATCTTTATCTGTCCTCTGATGCCTTTTCCGTACTCTTCCACATAGAGTTCTTTCGTCCTCAGGTCCTTACCAATCGCCATCTGCGTCTTGATCGGACTGCGCGGAGACAGTTTCGTCTCCACCTGGACGCCCACGGTCACGTCGTTCCTCTGCTCGGTCTGCTCAAAAGTCAGCTTGATGGTGATGCCGCGCTTATTTTTATATGGCGTATTCGGGTCCAGAAGGTTCTCCACCACCTTCTGCGCCGCGGCCTGGAACTGCTCTCCCAGCTCGCCGCCGGCTAAATCATCTAAATTGATTTCAAACATGCTGTTTCCTTTCATAAAAACATTGGTTTAAGTGTTGCTTTATATAAATTTGACCGGTCAAAATTGCTTTATTTTACTTCTTCAATCTCCACTTCAATCCACGGCGTCCCGTCTGTGTAGAGAAATTCATGGGTAATTCTGCTCCCGTCCACAAATACCGGAGAATCATCCGGGATCACACCGCATTTCTGGAGGGCGTCCTCAATCACCTTATCAGCAAAGGAGAACACATTCATATGATCCCTTTTCTGACCATTTGACGGTTCTGCAAAACGATAATGGAGCGTCACCCTACCCATGTACTTCTTTCGCCTTGAAACGGCTCTCAACGCGTCACACGCGATCTTTTCATACTTCCGTTTCATATGTGAACCGCTTTTAGGGTTCCTCCCCAGCTCATGTATATAGTCATTCAAGCCGGGGAAGGTTTTCTCATTTTTCCAAAAACGTCCTTCGATTCTGCATCTCATAAATAGCTCATCCCATAGCGTCTTCTAAAAGCTTCCCGCGCTTCATCTTCTGTCATCCCAGCCGCAACCTGATGCTTCTCCCAGGCAAGCTGCCCAACCATCTTTGAAAGGGCCTCCGCCGCTGAATTATCATGAATCCTTTCGGGGATTTTTCCCATATTATGGCATTTGCTGCACACTGGGCCTTTCACACCATCTTCATCAGCCAGCGGACGGGTTCCGCTCCCAAACAGAAAGTGGTGCTCTGTCGTCGTCGGCGTTCCGCAGAGCATACAGTTCTTTGTATACTTCGTAATAATGCTTTTCATATATCCGTCATCAGCTCCGAGTAATGGATCGGTGCGGTCAGGACTTTTGTGTGCTTGCAGTAATCGCACCGTTCACACCGGATCGGCTCATAGTCATTTTCTTTCAACGCAACAATCTTCGGGACGTTACTCTCTACCTCCGTCAGTTTCTCAAACAGATGAGCATCGTCAATCTGAATGATCTCAATATCAGGTTCTTTTTCCTTACTGGCCGCGGCTATGTAGAATGGGAGCCTTTTCCCCGTATTCTGCCGCACAATTTCCTGATATACCGCACCCTGGATGTCATATCCCCAATACTGGACAAAATCCATATATCCTGCATCGTGGCACCAGAACGTCTCCCTGATCGCTTTCATCACTTTCAGGTCCACAATGCAAATATCCGGGATATAGCTGTCGATCTTGATCTTCCAGGGAGCACCGCCGATCTCTCCGGTCATAATCACCTGTTTCTGGCCAGACATATATTTCATAAAATATTCGTCCCGCTCAACCCTGCAGATGATCTCTTCTGCTTTCCGGTATTCCGCTTTCAGCTGTCCACCTTTCGTAAAGATCTCCGGGTGTTTTGCCCGGAAGATGTCCAGTGTTCCCTCAAAATGTGCGTCCACATAGGAGCCGACCAGCAGGGACGTGGTCTCCTCCATCTCCCATTCCCCATTCAGCTTTGCCATGGCCTGCGCCTCGCAGGGGATCTTACCAAGAGAGCCGCAGAAATCTTTGTACTGGGATACGCTCAGGTACTCCCGGTTTGCCTCCTGGCTATGGTAATTTTCTGCTGTCAGAATCATTTCGCACCTCCCTGAAACGGGTCTTCCGCTGTGATCGCCTGCCGCACAATGTCTTCTGCCTCACCCTCCACTGCGCATCCCATAAGCGCATTAGGGATATACACTCTGGCAAAAAATGCAGCCGCCCGGTAAGCCAGCATCAGTTCCGGCATGGTCTGCCACTTTGACCCATTCTTGTCGTACCATCCCTCTGCCTTTGCCATCGCAATCGTAACTTCGGTGCCTTTGACAATCTCCCCGGTTTTTCTCTTTTCCGCCTCAATATAACAGCCCCAGGAGCCCTCCCCTTTCTTTCCCGTGTAAACCGGACGGACGTTTTTATACTCCTGGGAACCACGGATCAGGCTCATGCAGGCCTGTCCGCTCCACTGCGGATTCCCTTTTACCACATAAAGCTGCTGCATTACCATCATAGGACTGACATTCATCCGGTTTGCCATATCGACTGCAATGGCACAGTCCATTGGCTTCCCCCTGTACCGGTCCGGCACCAGCGAAGAACTGGCAAACATCTTTCCGATATCATAAAGTTTCTGGAAATTCTCTGTACTTCCAAACGGACTTGCCACTTCATATGTCTGCTCCTGTACCATTACTTCATTTTCCATGCATATCCTCCTCACTATAATGTGATCACCGTCAGTTCATCATCGTCCGTTGTCCGTGTCGCGATAAACTGCAGGCCCTTTTCCTTGCATTTTCCGTAGAGCGCCTCACGCATCTTCGTAGACAGCTTCTCCACTCCATCAACCAGCACCAACTGCAGACCCGTCTGGTTCTGCACAGCCACATCCACGCAAAGATCCAGCTTCTCCCCATCTGACAGGTTCGACACCGGCAGGCCGTTGATCAGCGGGATGCCATCTTTCACGGTCAACCCTTTGATCGGGATTGTCGCCGTCTCCAGAATCTCTCCCGGAAGGGATCTGGCTTTCTCGATCTTCCTGGTCAGTTCTTCGGATTCTTCCTTCAGGACATCCACTTCTTCTTGAAGACTTTCCATCCTGCGATATTCCCTCAGATGTCCTTTCATCTCTTCCGCCTGCGCTGCCTGCTCCTGCAAAACCGAGAAATCTTCCGTTTCCTTTTCTGCCAGTTCCCGGTATTCTTCCACCTTTGCTTCATAACCTGCCACATCCGCCCGGTATTTCTGGAGGATCACTTCTTCCCTGCTTGCCTTTCTCTCTCCCAGCGCGGCAATACTCTGCTGATTTTCCTTCATCTGCGCCTGGAGCCGTTCCGCCTCTTTTATCAGCCGTTCGCGTTCCGCAGACATCTCCCGCTCCAGAGCGGCAAGGGCAATCTCTTTCTCAGCTTCAAATGCCCGAACCTTCTTGTCCTGGTCGTCCACAATCCGCTTCGCCCTTTCAATCTCGTCATTCTGCTTCCTGATCCGCTCAATCTCCCGGTAAAGGCTTCCCAGATCTTCATTCTCCCATTTCTCCGCCTGGTATCCTGCCGGGATCGTAGAAGCAATATCTTCGATGAACGCCCTTTTGTTTCGGATATCCCGGTTAATATCCTGCCTGTCCAGGAAATATTTCCCTTTTTCGGACTGGATATCATTCAACACGGCGAGAATATTCTGATCGTAAGACACCCATGCCGGAAGTTCCCCGAACCATTCCCGGATGGTATTCAGATCCCAGTCATAATTGATCATATCCAGGATAATCGCGTTCTGTTCCTTCTCTGTCTTTTCCAGGAACTCTACCGGGGAAAGCTGCAGCGGGGAGAAAATATCGCGCAGGAAACTCTCCGGGCTCCCAACCTCCCTGCCGTTCTGTTTCACAGATTTATAATCAACCTGATTCGTCCTGGCTTTCCGGTTGATCCTGAGTCCGGTATCTGTCTCGATCAGGATCTCGCCTTCCGTCTCTCCATTCCGGACAATATATTTCCGGTCAGATTTATTCGTCAGTGCATACTTGATCGCGTCAATAACGGAGGATTTCCCGGTCCCGTTTTCACCGGTCAGTTCGGACGATTTGCCGTCAGATTCATATTCCCTGATCCCATACAGGTTTTTGATTTTGATTTTTGTTACATGCATAATAACCTCCATATACTCCACATAAGCGCCGCGCCCGGCAGAGCCAGAAGCACCCACTTATTATCTTTAAAAAACTTCATCCTCTTACCACCCGCAGAATGTCTCTCAGTTCGTTATTTACCGTTTCAAGAGCCCTTATTGCCTCTCTCAGTTCACCATCCATATCTGCCAGTTTTCTCCGCTTGTAAAGCTCCACGGCATCCATGACAGCTTTCTCAAACGAGTTCCAGTAATGGATCGGTTTTGCAACTTCTGTTTCTGAGCCTTCCCGGACGGCTTTCTTTTTCTGGTAAACGGTATAGCAGGCTTCATCCGCCCCGACATAATACTCACCAACAATATGTATCATGCGTCCTCCATTTCCAGCGCCCTGAACACTTCATAGGCCAGATCCCAGCTTACCGGCCGAACCGGATCTAAAAGGCGGTAAATACTTCGCACACTGTAGCCCGTCATATCTGCCAAATCCGCTATGCTTAAGCACTGCCTTTGAAGTTCCGCCCGAATCCGCTCTGCCAGAACCTGATGCTCCTGAAATGTCAAGGATCGCCTCTCCACTTACAACCTCCATTTTTTTGCCAGTACCATCCCCACCGTCAGCATTATGACCCCGATTCCAACGACAAGCATATTGTCAGCAGAACAGAGAAAAATGCCTCCAACGAGAAGAACACACACCACTTTACTCATATACTGTCACTCCCATATCAGACGCTACCTGGCGGTATTCCAGCATCGTCATTTTCTCTTTCCTCTTACGAACCGGATAATCTCTTCGTCACTCAGCCCCAGTACCCGGATCAGCGCCCGGAACTCCCTCATGGTAAATGTGTCCGGCTGTCTCCGGCGTTTCTGGTACGTTGGACGAGTGATGCTGAGAAACCGCCCCATATCTTCATCTTTTAACGCCTTCCGCATCTGGCCGTCTGCCATAACCGCGCGAGATTCACGATCCCGCATTTCGTCAAGACTTGGTTGTATTTTTGGCATCCTGTACACCTCCTTCATCTCTTGTTAAATCTTCGATCTTTACATCCAGTACGCTGGAGACTGCCAAAAGGCTTTTGAGCGTCGGACTCGCCGTCTTCCATTTAGCGATCGTTCCATTCGCCACACCTGCTTTTTGTTCTACTTCCCGAATGCTCATTTTCTTATTAGATGTAATTTCTGCTATTTTTTCATAAATCAATCTATCACCTCCCTGATTTAATTGAGGTTAGAAAAAATTCTATGTTAATCATTGACATGGCGTAGAAAATAATCTATACTTATATTAACCACAATATTTCTAAGAAAATCATCTACTTTCATTCATTGATTCGTAGAATTTTTTCTACCTCATGTCCTGTATTATATAGATAACTTTCTACGTTGTCAATAGTTTTTGTAGATATTTTTCTATTTCGCAAGGAGAATCTATGTCAACGTATGAAATAATCATCCACTTATGTGAAGAGCATGGCATTGCTGCAACCGCTTTAGAAGAAAAACTCGGTTTCGGAAGAGGGTCTATAGGGAAGTTAAAAACTGGCAATACTTCCGCAAAACGCCTCCAAAAAATAGCTGATTATTTTGGTGTAACGCTTGGTTATCTTATGGGAACTGAGGAAAGTTCTGAAAAATACTACTTTAATGATGAAACCGCAAAGGTCGCACAGGAAATTTTTGAAAACAAAGAACTTCGTGCACTTTTTGATGCAACAAGAGACGCTGATCCGGAAGATCTCCGGGCACTACATAATATGGCGCTAGCTCTCAAGAGAAAGGAGCGTGGAACCGATGACGACACCGGATGTTAATGTCGTTCTTCTGGATTTTCCAAATCTGCAAAAAGAAATGGTTGTTCCAAACGAGGATGGATCATTCACTATCCTGATCAATGCCAAACATTCCACGGAGCAGCAAGCAGCAGCATACGATCACGCTATGGAACATATCCGAGCCGGTGATTTCCAGAAGAAGGATGTTCAACAGATCGAGCATATCGCTCACAATCTTACTGTCTCAAAAAAGACAGAAAACATATCTCCGGCCTCATCAGATACTTTGGATAAAATAATGAAAAGAATCAGGCGGGAACGGAGAAAGTTGCAAAAACAAATGATGGAATATGAG
Source organism: uncultured Lachnoclostridium sp. (assembly GCA_944381625.1). Lineage (GTDB taxonomy): Bacteria > Bacillota > Clostridia > Lachnospirales > Lachnospiraceae > Hominiventricola. The sequence goes on along the minus strand of CALWLW010000003.1, from coordinate 185,390 downwards.
CGTGACATGAAGTTCATTTCTTCCTTTTCCGGCTCCGATACGATCCAGAATAGCGAAGAGAAGAAATGGCTTTATGATGGAGTGTACTAAGCGAAGAAATGAGAAATCGGAAATCCCCAAAAACAAAAGATGAAAAAGATCTGGAATACAATATTGCTCTTCTAAGATATCTTGAGAGTAAAGACAAGGAGTCACTTTCTTTTCTACGCAAAAAACAATTTTCATTTTATGCTTTTACCATACCTATAAGCATAATTATTGTTTGCGTAGTATTAGGCATACCGTTAACATTGTTAGGAGCTGGATTTAAAAATGCAATGATAGCATCTAGTGTGATAGTTGGTCTCCCTGAATTTTTAGCATTCACTATATCCATCCTTTGCCCCGCCCTTGAAGACGAATCCTTGTACATAGGAATTGCTTGGATTATTTTCGTAGGGATTATCAACTCCATTTACGGAATGGAAGTGGCTTTTATTATCTCCACCTTGGTTATAATAATTTTTTCTATGTGGCACTTTAATAATTCAAAAGAAAAAAAAATTCAAAATGCCAAGGCAAAAATTTATAGAATAGAGCATAGATAAAAACCGCCCTAGTGCGCCAACACCAGGACGGTCATAGATATCTCCAGAGAGATACCCCATATATCGAAATAATTGTATCATCTCTGGAGACAGCCCGCAAGCGGAACATGAGTTCGCGCTGGCTGTTATTTTTATACCCATTTTTAAGGAGGATGATACGATGGCAAAAAAGAGAAAAGGCGAATTACCCAGCGGAAGTATCCGCCGGCAAATCTACGACCACTCAGAACCAGTTTTTGATGAAAGCGGGAAACCTGTCATAGATCCCAAAACCGGGAAACAAAAGCAAAAGCGGATTTATCGCTCCATCACCGCATCGTCTGTTAAAGAAGCGGAAAGAATAAAGGCTGAGATTATCGCCCAAAACAAACAATTTCTTTCTCCACAAAAAATGACGCTGTATGAAGCCATTGACAAATATATTGAAAGTGCAGATGCAGTTCTCTCTCCATCCACAATAGTGGGGTATCGAAAGATCCAGCGCACGGCCTTTCAGGAGCTTATGCGATATTCCCTGCAAGCGATAAATGCGGAGATCTTGCGAGATGCTGTCAATGCAGAATGCAAACGCATTTCGGCCAGGAGCAATCAGCCCATCAAACCCAAGACTGTGGTCTCAGAATTTCGCCTGATTGCAGCGGTCATTAATCGTTACGCACCTGGTATCCCCACGGATAAGGTTCAGCTCCCACAAGTGGTTTTAAACAAGCACGAACTATCTACGCCAGACGTCATATTTGAAATGGTAAAAGGAACAAACATTGAACTCCCGGTTCTTCTGGCCATGTGGCTTTCCTTTACGGCCTCAGAAATCATTGGCCTTACAAAGTCCAAATCCCTTTCTGCTGACGGGAGCATGATAACCATTAAAGAGGTTATTGTTACCGGCCCAAACGGACCAGTGATCAAAGAAAATGGCAAACACCCAACAAGGAACCGATCTCTCCGGCTTCCTGATTATATCAAGAATTTGATTGCCCAGATAGAAACAGACCGTTTAGTAACCATGAGCGCGCCCGCACTTTCAAAAAGGTTTGCAAGGCTGGTAAAAAAATCCGGTATTCCCCATATGACTTTCCATGATTTACGCCATGTAAATGCTTCTGTCATGTCTGTTCTTCACGTCCCGGATAAATACGCTCAGGAGCGCGGCGGATGGCATTCAGATAGCATCATGAAGAGTGTCTACCAACAAACATTCAATTCTGAGCGAGCCGCTGTTGACCAGAAGATCAATGATTATTTCGATGAAATTATTAACGGAGAAAAAATTTCTGAGAAGTATCGTTGCTGGCTTACTCTCTTTGATCGCAATGACGATGAAGTAGCCCGAAAAGATTATAAGAGGTTCTGTGCAAAATATAAAATACTCGCATAGATACAACACGATATGCAACACGGAATATAAAAATTGTTGATTTTTAAGGATATTTGATGATTTTTCAGGGGGTTCGAGCCTCCTTGCTTCCATTTTTCATGCGCGGAAATACCCGAAAAATGCTGATGGGAAAGCATTTTCGGGTATTTTTGTTTTTCTGATACATGAGATGAGGACTGTCATTTCAGCAGATTTATCTGCCTCGCAACAGTCCTCAAAAAATTTAATTTGCCGCCTTTTTAATTCCCAGTATTCCAGTCAATGCATCCTGAAGTACGCGTGAATAATTGACACCGATCTTATCGGCCTCAACACTCATCCAATAGGGAATGGTGCAGTTCTTTTTTACTGCCTTATTATCAACCTTTTTTCTGTACTCTGAAAAATCCACATCGACCAACGTGAAAATATCATCTTCCGCAACTTTAAATTGTTTAGAATATGGCTTTGGAATCTCTTTTTTTCCATCTTCCAAATCAATTCCGATCAGTCCTATCGCATCTCTTGCCATTTCCATTGCCTCTGCGACCGTAGAGCCTTGCGTACCAGAATCAAAATCAGGTATTTCCACATAATACCCTTCATCCGTACGCTTTAAGATAACCGGATACGCTCCTTTCTTTCCCATGCAGACCATTTCCTCCTTTAAGCACCTCATCCAAGCTAAGTTTTATGAGCATCAAGTCCTGGGGCTTAAAGCCCCAGTCTCTTGATGATTGATTTTGCAAGCATCTCGTTTATCTCTGAATGTCTTGGAATTGCCTCTACCCTGTTACCATCCGTGTATAGATCATGGTTTCCGCCGCTTCTTTTAAAACTCCATCCATTTTCTTCGAGAAGCCTGATCAAATCATGTCTTTTCATAATTTTAAGCTCCCTGAAATGCGTTTTTCGTATGTATGCTTTTTACTATATTCATTATACGCACAAAATACGTATTTGTCAAATATAATACGTATTTTATACGCAATTCAGAATATTATAATCCTAACGCTGATCATGCCCCTCCTTTCAAAAAAGAGAAGCGTACCACCATCTCTGATGATACGCTTCTCTCAATTGCATCTCTTTGATTGAGATTAATTATTTTTCATTGATTGCCGCCTGCGCTGCAGCCAGTCTTGCGATCGGCACGCGGAACGGTGAGCAGGATACATAATCCAGTCCGATGCTGTGGCAGAATTCCACGGAAGCCGGGTCGCCGCCGTGCTCGCCGCAGATGCCCAGGTGGAGCTTCGGATTCACCGGCTTACCAAGCTCAATGGCCAGCTTCATCAGTTTGCCCACGCCGTTCTGATCCAGTTTTGCGAACGGATCGTTCTCATAAACCTTCGCCTCGTAGTATGCCTCCAGGAACTTGCCTGCGTCGTCACGGGAGAAACCGAAAGTCATCTGCGTCAGGTCGTTGGTACCGAAGCAGAAGAAGTCTGCTTCCTTTGCAATATCGTCAGCCGTCAGGGCTGCTCTGGGGATCTCGATCATCGTACCCACCTCATATTTCAGGTCGATACCCTGCGCCGCGATCTCTGCGTCCGCGGTCTCCACTACGAAATCCTTCACGTATTTCAGTTCTTTCTCATCGCCTACCAGCGGGATCATAATCTCCGGTTTTACGTTCCATTCCGGATGGTTCTTCTTCACGTTGATCGCCGCGCGGATCACTGCCTTCGTCTGCATCACTGCAATCTCCGGGTAAGTAACCGCCAGACGGCATCCACGATGACCCATCATGGGGTTGAACTCATGCAGGCTGTCGATGATCGCTTTGATCTGATCCACAGTCTTGCCCTGCGCGTCGGCCAGTTTCTTGATGTCCGCTTCCTCGGTGGGTACGAACTCATGCAGAGGCGGATCCAGGAAACGGATAGTAACCGGGTTGCCTTCCACGGCCTCGTACAGTTTCTCGAAATCGCCCTGCTGCTCCGGAAGGATCTTCTCCAGAGCTGCTTCTCTTTCTTCCTTCGTCTCGGCACAGATCATCTCGCGGAACGCGTCGATCCTGTCGCCGTTGAAGAACATATGCTCGGTACGGCACAGGCCGATGCCTTCTGCTCCCAGCTCGCGGGCTTTCTTCGCGTCGCCCGGCGTATCCGCATTGGCGCGTACTTTCAGTTTTCTGTATTTGTCCGCCCAGCCCATGATGCGACCGAACTCGCCTGCGATCTTCGCGTCTACTGTGGGAATGATACCGTCGTAGATATTGCCGGTGGAACCGTCCAGGGAGATGGAATCTCCTTCATGGAACTCTTTTCCGCCCAGCGTGAATTTCTTGTTGGCCTCGTCCATTACCATGTCGCCGCAGCCGGATACACAGCATGTCCCCATACCGCGCGCAACCACTGCCGCATGGGAGGTCATTCCGCCGCGTGCCGTCAGGATGCCCTGAGCATACTTCATACCGGTGATATCCTCCGGGGACGTCTCCAGACGCACCAGGACAACCTTCTCGCCTCTGGCCGCCCACGCTTCCACGTCGTCCGCCGTGAATACGATACGTCCGCAGGCAGCTCCCGGAGATGCGCCCAGCGCCTTGCCGATGGGTACCGCTTTTTTCAGCGCGTCCGCGTCGAACTGCGGGTGCAGCAGGGAGTCCAGATTCCTCGGATCGATCATGGCCACTGCTTCTTCTTCTGTCCTCATACCCTCGTCCACCAGGTCGCAGGCGATCTTCAGAGCGGCTCTCGCCGTCCTCTTGCCGCTGCGGGTCTGCAGCATGTACAGCTTGCCATGCTCCACGGTGAACTCCATGTCCTGCATATCTCTGTAATGAGTCTCCAGGGTCTTGCATACGTTCTTAAACTGCTCGAAAGCCTCCGGGAATTTCTCTTCCATCTCGCTGATGTGCATGGGTGTACGCACACCTGCCACCACGTCCTCGCCCTGGGCGTTGGTGAGGAACTCGCCGAACAGGCCATTCTCACCGGTAGCCGGGTCTCTCGTGAACGCCACGCCGGTACCGCAGTCATCGCCCATATTACCAAACGCCATCATCTGTACGTTGACGGCGGTTCCCCAGGAATAGGGGATATCATTGTCACGGCGATACACGTTGGCTCTGGGGTTGTCCCAAGAACGGAACACGGCCTTCACAGCGCCCACAAGCTGCTCCTTCGCGTCAGATGGGAAGTCTGCGCCGATCTTCGCCTTGTACTCAGCCTTGAACTGAGACGCCAGCGCTTTCAGATCCTCGGCGGTCAGTTCCACATCCAGCTTCACGCCTTTTTCTTTTTTCATCTTGTCGATGAGCTCTTCAAAATATTTCTTTCCGACTTCCATAACCACGTCGGAATACATCTGGATAAATCTTCTGTAGCAGTCCCATGCCCAGCGCGGATTGCCGGACGCCTCTGCCAGAGTCTCTACTACCTCTTCGTTCAGGCCCAGGTTCAGGATCGTATCCATCATACCGGGCATAGAAGCGCGTGCGCCGGAACGTACCGACACCAGAAGCGGATTCTCCTTGCTTCCGAACTTCTTGCCGGTAATCTCCTCCAGTTTCCCCATTGCTTCCATGACCTGGCCCATGATCTCGTCGTTGATCATCCTGCCATCTTCATAGTACTGCGTACACGCCTCTGTCGTGACTGTGAATCCCTGCGGCACCGGAAGCCCAAGGCTGGTCATCTCAGCAAGATTCGCGCCTTTGCCGCCCAGAAGATTTCTCATGGACGCGTTCCCTTCCGTGAACATATAAACCCACTTCGCCATCACATAACCCTCCTAAAAAGTGATTAAAAATGAAAATAAAAAGTGCGCAACGTGTGTCTCACTCTGCGCACATAATTATCATACCATATTTTACATGAAAGTCAATAGATGCTTTGTGCTGTTTTTACATATTTATGGTTATTTTTTCACTTATTTTTGTCATTTTTTTAACGAGTTTCGCTGGTGCAACCATCAATCTGACGGAATATCAGTCTTTTTATGGTTCCGAATGTGTCACCCGCATCCAATCCTTTCGCAGGAGCCAGACCTGACAGGCTCGGGCGGTGGGGATGTCTGCCCCAGTTTGAACAGGGTCGCAATTTTTTCGCTTCCTTCATCAAAAAATTTCCAGACAGAACATCCAAAATCATCCCTGAACATCAGATAGGGAATGCCGGTCTGGGGATGAAAATCCCCCTTAAAGCAGTACAACGGCCATCCGTCGTCCTCCATCATGGTGCGGATTACCGGAAGCGTTCATGACGGGCAGTTCTTTTCCGGGCGGATAATTGGAGATTGATAAATTAGAATTACTCAATTCTCACATCTACACCTTCGACTTCGACATAAACAGTTATATCTGTATCAGTATCATTTTGCATAGATACGCCGACTTTGAACCATTCGCCCTTTACCGCATCAAATTTAACAGGCGTTCCTGGGGTTAGATATGTTGCCACATATCCAGCTTCTACCGTTTCATCGACTGGCTGTAAAATTACTTCTGTATCTCCCAATCCTTCACCAGAAGAAATGTTAATTGTATTGCCTGTTGCCGATATTTCTTCGTCCGAGTAAACAAATGTTTCTGTACTTCCAGCAGGTACAGTAATGCTTATCTTATAAGTATCGTTCTTCCCACAGCCTGCCAGAACAAGAATACAAACCAATACGAAAGTTAATGTTATCAACTTTTTCAAATGAATAACCCCCTCTATAAAATTCCGATTTATCGCTTCCCTTTATCCTTTTGCTGCGACTGTTTCATAATTCCCCATTCCACAATTCAAATTGCATAAAAGTATCCTTGTTCATATAGTAATTCAGCACTTTTAACAGTTCTTCATTTGTTGCACTTTTGAACAAAAGCCGCCTGTCCAAAGACTGGACAGGCGGCCCCATATGGTCATATTACTCTGCAAATACTTTTTTCAGTTTTACAAAGCGCGGAAGGGAATTCTCCTTCTTCATCTGGATCTCGCCCTGGATCAGCGGAAGCGCGTAGTTGATGAACTCGTCGCTCACGTTGTTTCCTCTCTCGTTGATCCATTCCACCGGAACCTTCTTCTCGTAGTTTGCTACGGAAGACAGATCCAGAAGGTCTGCTTCGCACTTGTAGCCGTTCTCGTCACGGGTGCACTTGAAGCCTACCATCTTGTCGGTCACGCCCTTGATCGCTTCCTGAACCGCGGTCTGGCCCGCCATGAAGGACTCGTCGGAATCCGTCTGGGATGCGCAGTGCTCTGCGCAGCGCTGCAGCAGGGAAAGCTCGATGGGACGAACCTTCACGCCCGGGATCGCGTTCTTCACCACGTCTGCCAGTCTTGCTGCCAGTCCGCCCAGCTGTGCATGTCCAAATCCGTCGGTAGCGGAAGTCTCAGCCTCAGATACGAACTTGCCGTCCACGTAATGGATACCCTCGGATACTGCCACGATCACGTTGTGGTTCTCTTCCCAGATCTTCTTCACATCCTCAAGGAACTCGTCCATGTTGAAGTCTACTTCCGGAAGGTAGATCAGGTCTGCCGGATATCCTGCCACTCTGGCCAGGGAAGCGGCGCCTGCCAGCCATCCTGCATGACGGCCCATGATCTCCACGATCGTCACCTGTCCCTTGTCATATACATGAGAATCCTGATACAGCTCTACCAGAGAGGTAGCGATGTATTTCGCCGCGGAAGCGAAGCCCGGGCAGTGGTCGGTTCCGAACAGGTCGTTGTCGATGGTCTTCGGGATACCCATAACACGGCAGTCATATCCCACTTTCTTCATATATTTGGAAATCTTGTTGCAGGTGTCCATGGAGTCGTTTCCGCCATTGTAGAAGAAATAACGCACGTCGTATTTCTTGAAGATCTCCAGGATTTTCTTATAATCGGTCTCATCCACATCCGGGTCTGCGATCTTGTAACGGCAGGAACCCAGTGCGGAAGACGGGGTATATTTCATGATTGCAAGCTCTTCCGGATCCTCTTCGTCCATCACGTAGAGTCTGTCGTTAAGCACGCCCACGATACCGTTGGCAGCTCCGTAAACCTTGGTGATACAATCAGAATCAAGCCCTGCTTTGATTGCGCCGTAGCAGCTGGCGTTGATGACAGAAGACGGACCACCGGACTGGCCAATGATCATAGCTCCTTTTAATTCACTCATTTTTCTAACCTCCAGAAAATGTAATTTGGTGCGGCAGGCACAAAAACAATATGCACAGTGGTACAATCCGCACTTTGTGCCATTATAACATAAAAACCGGCGGCATTTCAATGCCGCCGGTGATTTTTATGTCCTTAGAAAGCAAATTTTTCCTCGAAATACGCGTCCAGATCCTCGATCTTCACACGCTCCTGCGCCATGGTGTCGCGGTCGCGGACCGTCACGCAGCCATCGGTCTCGGATTCGAAGTCGTAGGTCACGCAGTACGGCGTGCCGATCTCGTCCAGACGGCGGTATCTCTTGCCGATATTTCCTCTGTCATCATACTCGCAGTTGTATTTTTTGCAAAGATGCGCATAGATCTTCTCCGCACCCTCCGCCAGTTTCTTGGACAGGGGAAGCACGCCGATCTTCACAGGCGCCAGGGCCGGATGGAAATGCAGCACGGTCCGCACGTCTCCGCCCTCCAGCTCTTCTTCGTCGTATGCGGAACACAGGAACGCCAGAACCACGCGGTCCGCGCCCAGGGACGGCTCGATGACATACGGAATATATTTCTCCTTCACCTCGTCGTCAAAATAGCTCATATCCTCGCCGGATACATTCTGGTGCTGGGTCAGGTCATAATCTGTACGGTCCGCAATGCCCCACAGCTCGCCCCAGCCGAACGGGAACAGGAACTCAATATCCGTGGTTCCCTTGCTGTAGAAGCTCAGTTCCTCCGGAGAATGGTCACGCAGCCGCATCTCTTCCTCTTTCATGCCCAGGCTTAACAGCCAGTCGCGGCAGAAGCCTCTCCAGTACTGGAACCACTCCAGGTCTGTTCCCGGCTTGCAGAAGAATTCCAGTTCCATCTGCTCGAACTCCCTGGTACGGAAGGTGAAGTTGCCCGGCGTGATCTCGTTGCGGAAGGATTTTCCGATCTGTCCGATGCCGAACGGGACTTTCTTCCGGGAGGTACGCTGCACGTTTTTGAAGTTCACGAAGATACCCTGGGCAGTCTCCGGACGCAGGTACACGGTACTCTTGGCGTCCTCAGTCACACCCTGGAAGGTCTTGAACATCAGGTTGAACTGGCGGATATCGGTGAAATCTTTCTTGCCGCAGCTGGGGCAGACAATATTGTGCTCATCGATGTACTGCTTCATCTCTTCCTGGGACCAGCCGTCCACGGAGCCCTCGATCTGGATGCCGTTTTCTTCCATATAATCTTCGATCAGTTTATCGGCGCGGAAACGCTCATGGCAAGATTTGCAGTCCATCAGCGGGTCCGAAAAGCCTCCCAGATGGCCGGACGCCACCCAGGTCTGCGGGTTCATCAGGATCGCGCAGTCCACGCCCACATTGTAGGGATTCTCCTGGATGAATTTCTGCCACCAGGCTCTCTTGACATTGTTCTTTAATTCCACGCCCAGGTTACCATAATCCCAGGTATTTGCCAGGCCGCCGTAGATCTCGCTGCCCGGATATACAAATCCGCGGTTTTTGGCCAGAGCTACGATTTTCTCCATTGTCTTTTCCATGAATTGATCTCCTCACTTTTTCAATAAACAATATATGCATACTCTTCAGGGTCTTCAATGGTCATGACCTGAAGCATATGATCCGAAAGAATCTCCACATTGTTGCTGACGTATTTCACCGGGGCCTCCAGCTGTACCGTCCCTTCGTCCCGTAAAATCACGATGGAATGGTCCCTGCCCGCCGTCACGTCCGTAATCTCCTGCTCCGCATAGGACGTATCGCGGAAATCCATATTGAAAGGGAAGCCTTCATCCAGGGCGCTTCCCACGGTTCCCACATAGCAGAAGGTATCGTTGTATTCCGCATAGGCGTCCACATCCGTATAATCCAGCAGAAGATACATGGTATCGTCCTCCGCCTCCAGGCTGTTCAGGGTGATCACGTCCTCCCCGCGGCGCTGGTTGTAAGCCGATATCTCTTTCTCCACCATGGACGCAAACTCATTCTCGCTGTAATAGGCTTTCTCAAAGCTCTCCACAATCGCCTGCGTCAGCGTGCCGTCTTTTTTTATGTAAACAGAAGTCACCGACGGTTCAAAGGATGCCCCGCACCCTGCCGCCAGCAGCATCACTGCCAGTATCCAGACGCATACTGTCCACCGTTTCATTCTGTTCCCTCCTTCCGGGCATGGACGCGCTGCCTGCGGCGCGCATACCACCGTCTACGTATTATACACATTTTACAGGCATGTTTCAAGTATTTCCAGGGATTTGAAATGCCGCTTCACATATCTCTCCCTCAGCCACCCCACGGCTTTCCCGAATTCCTCCAGGACCTGCGGCGCCAGCGTGAACGTATACAGCTTCTCCACCGGAGACGCGGTCACGTACTGGAGGGCGTACATGGTGGACGGATCCAGCTTCCAGCTCTCGAACTGTTCATAGGTCTGAGGGCATTCCCCACTGTAGACCATGGCCTTCAGTTCGTATATGTAGCGGACCAGCTTTCTGGGCAGCGACGGGACTGACAGCGCCCGCAGCGACTGGTACAAAAGCCGCAGGTAATCCGTCCCGTCCACATTCTCGCCGGTATAGAAATCGGCAAACTCCAGAAAATACTGCCCGTAGCAGGAAGCGTCAAAATCCGTCATCAGTTCACTGAAATAGTTCCGGATGGAAGCCTGGGCCACGCTGTACGCCGTCCTTCCTTCGTAGATCTGGAATTCCCCGAAGGCAAACACGTTCGACGCCGCCAAAAGGGGGCTGTTCATCCTCCTGGACCCCCTGGCAAAAGCCCGGATCTTCCCTCTCTCCCTGGTGAGAAGAACTATCAGTTTATCATAATCTCCGGCCGGTACTGCAGATAAAACGATACCCGTCACCGTGCAAGCCTGGCTGCCCATCTCCCTCACCTGTCCCTCTGACCTTTGTTTTCTCAGCCTTATAAGCCAGATAATCTCGTATATCCCCGGTGTGTGCAAACTGTTCCCACTTATCCATATTCTATGAACCTCCGTTTTCTCCCATTCGTATGTTCATAGAATCCCCTAAGCGGCCGGGTACTATACTTCTTTCTTGTCGTATCCGAAATTTTTTATCAGGAAGTCGGAATCCCTCCAGTCTTTCTTCACCTTCACCCAGAGCCTTAAGTTAATCCTGGCTTCCAGCATCCGCTCGATCTCATAGCGGGCTGCGGAGCCGATCTTTTTCAGCATGGCCCCGCCCTTGCCGATGATGATGCCTTTGTGGGAATCCCTCTCGCACACAATCGTGGCTTCGATGTCCCACAGATCCCTGCCCGGGCGCTGCTTCATCACGTCCACGGACACCGCGATCCCGTGGGGGATCTCTTCATCCAGAAGCTTCAGCGCCTTCTCCCGGATCAGCTCCGCCACGATCTGGCGCATGGGCTGATCCGTCACCGTGTCCTCGTCATAGAACATGGGACCGTAGGGCAGGTATTTGAAAATCACGTCCAGCAGCACTTCCTCGTTGAAACCTTTCAGGGCGGACACCGGCACGATCTCGGCGAAATCCAGAAGCTTCCGGTATGCGTCGATAAACGTCAGCACCTCGTCCTTTTTCACGGTGTCAATCTTGTTGATGACCAGGATCACCGGCGTATGGATGCCGGCAAGCTGCTCCGCGATATGCCGTTCTCCCGCCCCGATGTAGGTGGTGGGCTCCACCAGCCACAGCACCACGTCCACCTCTTTCAGCGTCCGCTGGGCCACATTGACCATGTATTCTCCCAGCTTGTTCTTGGCCTTGTGGATTCCCGGCGTATCCAGGAAGACGATCTGGCCCTTTTCACTGGTATAGACGGTCTGGATCCGGTTCCTGGTGGTCTGCGGCTTATTGGACGTGATGGCGATCTTCTGTCCGATCAGCCGGTTCATCAGCGTGGACTTGCCCACGTTGGGCCGTCCCACCAGCGCCGCAAATCCTGTTTTCTTCTGTTCTTCCATAAATATTTATCCTTTCTCTTCCGCCGAGCCCGCCGAATGGAACAGGGGAAGCGTCTGATCGAACATCCCGCTCTCCTGCGCAATGCGGTTCTCATTTCCGATGGCGCAGAGGCTTTCTTCCGCCAGCAGTTCCCGGATGCCTCCCGCCAGGGCACGGATATCCTCCGCTGTCGCGTCCAGCACCTCGTCTCTCGTCCTCTGCAGGTCCGCAGGCTCTGTGTGCGTCAGCCATGCGGACATGGAACGGTTCCCTGCCGCCGCAGGCGTCAGCGGCGTATCCATCTCGCTGACTGTGCCAATAATATATTTGGTCATATCCCGATCCGTCGTCTCGAAATGCTCCACGTAGTCCGCCGTATGCTCAAACACCTGATTCGTCTCGCTTAAGTTGGGGTCCCGGTAGGACGCCAGATAGCTGTCCCCGTAGACGCCAAAGCCGCTCATGCAGCCGTATGCGCCGCCCTTTACGCGGACCTGTATCCAGAGGTATTCGTAGCTCAGGATCACTTTCAGGATCCGGTAAGCGCCCGTATAATGGCTGATATGCCCGGCCCGTGCCACATACTGGACCGCGGACGGCGTCTTGAGCCCTTCCTTCCTGCACGCCGGCGCGGGCGCCTCCTGCTCCTGTATCTCTGGAACCGCTCCTGTATAGAGGGCTTCTTTCAGAGACGGAATCTCCCGCTTCACCGCCTCGATCCCTTCCGGCTCCGCCGTACAGGACACGATCAGGTTCTCCGGCCGCAGGACATACTGCATCACCGCCTCCAGCTTCCCGATCAGATCCGCTTTCCTCTCGTCAAAATGCTGTTCCAGATCCTCCACCAGCCAGTAGAACGACACCCCGTTCATACGGTCGTTCAATTCTGCCGACCTGGAGAATTTCGACATGGCGCGCACGGCCGCCGCCGAATGTCCCGACGACATCAGGTACATCTGCAGGCGGGATTTCACCTGGGCGATGATCTCATACAGCCTCTTTGTGTCCGTCAGCCTGGTATGCTGGAGGATCTCCCGCATCATGGCAAAGGCAAAATCCGTCTTATGATAAAGCGTCTTCGCCTTCAGCTCAAACTTCACACAGAAACGCTCTTTATCCCGCATGTTGCCGTACAGGTTGACTGCGGGGCTGATGCCGCCCGTGTGGCAGTTGATCTCGTTGAACAGTTCCCCGTAGGTGTAATGCTCCGTATCCATAAAGCCCAGCACCTGTTTCAGAATGCCCAGATAGGGAACCAGCGCGTCCGGCAGGCCGTCCGCATTGAACAGGAGGCGGATATAGCCGATCCCGCTGGTGGGGATGTTCTGCCAGAGAAGCATCGTGCCGTCCACATCCAGTTCTTCATTGACCAGCGGCTCCACCTCCCGGCGGATATCCTCCCGTCTCAGCATGGGGATCTTCTCCAGTTCTTCCTGGGGCGACGGCTCATCCTGGTAATCTTTTAGTTCCTTCGTTTCTTTTACGGTCTGTTCCTTCTGTTCCGGGCTTAAAGTATCCTGGTACCGCTTCAGTTCTTCTCTCACCCGCTCCTGCTCTTTTGCTTCCAGTCCCGGCACGGCCCGCAGGATCAGAAGCGCCGTGTGGCTGTTCTCCAGCAGGTATTTTCGCACCAGTTCCTCAAAATACCCGCTGCCCACCTGCTCCCGGAACCTGGCGAAACGGTCCAGGCAGGCCAGATGGAGGAAGGGTTCTTCCTCGTCATAGAGCCAGCTGTCAAACATCTGGAGCCCGTACATCAGTCCCTTGGGATAATTTCCAAAGTCCGCCTCCCGATACCGGAACTCATAGAAATTCAGTCCGGCCATCAGGGCCTTCCGGTCAAAACCTTCCTTCACGATTTTTTCCAGCGTATCGCGGATCACGTTCTGGAACGCTTCCTTCTGTTCCACGTCCGCGTTTTTCGCGATCACGGAAAAATACGGCTGGGCGATGCCGTTTTCATAGGTACTGAGAATATCCTTGCCGATGCCCGCGTCCAGAAGGGCTTTTTTCAGCGGCGCTCCGGGCGCGGCCAGAAGCGCGTACTCGATGATCTGGAAGGCCAGGTACAGGTCCGCGTCCAGAGACGTCCCGATCACCGCGTTCCAGGACAGGTATGCCTGGCCCCTGGGGGATTCTTCCGCTGAGACCGGGTAGTCCACCACCCGCTCCACCGGCTGTTGGAAGGGCTTCTGGAGGCTGATCTGGGAATCAATATCCAGGCGTTCATATTTGCTCAGGTAATGCTCGTCGATCCAGGCCAGCTTCTCCTCCATGTCCATATCCCCATATAAATAGATATAACAGTTGGACGGATGATAGAACCTTCTGTGGAAATCCAGGAACTGTTCATAGGTCAGTTCCGGGATATGCCTGGGATCCCCGCCGGATTCATAAAAATACGGCGTATCTGGATAGAGAACCGTCATCACTTCCCGGTCCAGCATATCCTCCGGGGAGGAAAACGCGCCCTTCATCTCGTTGTATACCACTCCGTTATAGGTCAGGCTGTCCTCCGGGGATTCCAGCTCATAGTGCCAGCCTTCCTGACGGAAAATCTTCTCTTCTTTGTAAATATTGGGCCGGAACACCGCGTCCAGATACACATGCATCAGGTTCTGGAAATCCTGATCATTGCAGCTGGCCACCGGATAAACCGTTTTGTCCGGGTAGGTCATGGCGTTGAGAAACGTATTCAGGGACCCTTTTACCAGTTCCACAAACGGGTCCTTCACCGGGAAATCCGCGGAACCGCACAATACAGAATGTTCCATAATGTGCGGCACACCCGTGCTGTCCGACGGCGGCGTGCGGAAGCCGATATTGAATACTTTGTTCTTATCCTCGTTGGACAGCAGCGCGATTCTGGCGCCCGTCTTTCTATGTCTCAGCAGATACCCGGTGGATTTCAGGTCCGGGATCTGTTCTTTTCGCAATAACTCATAAGCTGTTAATGATTCTGCCGTCATGGTCTCCTCCAGTCTTTTGCCGAAATATCTGCGTATTCAGTCTTCGTCTATATTATATATATAACCTTTCCAAAATCAAATACCCCTATGCACGCGGCTGGTCTGCGCTTCACTCCGGCCGTGTCCGCAGACAGGGGCACTGGGCCGCGCGGCCCTGCGGCTGGCCGCCGCTTCGCTCTCGCGGGAACAGGCTCCCTCTCCATAAAAACCACATGGGGCCACGAGCCTGCCGCCCATGGCCCCATACGGGTTTACGTTCCGTTTTTAAAATCTGCCGGAATTACAGATTGGATTTGAAGAACTCCTCCATAGCTGCGCATGCTGCATCCTCGTCCTCACCCTCTACGAGAACCGTAACGGTGGTGCCTTTTTTCACGCCCATGCCCATGATCGCCATCAGTCTCTTTGCGTCGGCTTTCTTGGTTCCGTTGTCAATGGTCACAACGCTCTTGTAGCCTGCAGCAGCTTTTGCCAGCATCCCTGCCGGTCTTGCGTGGATTCCCAGTTCATCCTGAATGGTGTAAACAAATGATTTCATAATTCATTCTCCTTTTGATAGTATTCTTTTATATCATGGCCTTCCTCCGGGGAAGATCCATAATTTCGTACATCACCGCTCTTAGCACTCGCGGATTCTCTTTCTCAGCTCCAGCGTGTAGCCCGGCGATACGGAAAGCTCGTCGATGCCCATCTGGAGGAATCTGGCCGTCAGTTCCATATCCGCGCCCAGTTCGCCGCAGATACCGCACCATGCGCCGGACTTGTGTGCGTTCTCGATGGTCAGCTGGATCAGCCGCAGGATCGCCTCATGATGGGGATCAAAGAAGTTGTCCAGAGACTGATTCTGGCGGTCGATGGCCAGCGTGTACTGGCTCAGGTCGTTGGTACCGATGCTGAAGAAGTCCACGTGCGGAGCCAGCAGATCGCTGATCACTGCCGCCGCCGGAGTCTCGATCATGATGCCCAGTTCAAAATTGCCGTAGGCAATATCTTCTCTGTCCAGCTCCAGCTTCACTTCCTCCACGATCTCCTTAATGCGGACGATCTCTTTTACAGAGATGATCATGGGGAACATGATGCCCAGGTTGCCGAATGCGGACGCGCGCAGCAACGCACGCAGCTGTGTACGGAACACCTCTTCCCTGGTCAGGCAGATACGGATGGCGCGGAAGCCCAGCGCCGGGTTCTCCTCCTTGGGAATCTCAAAATAATCCGCCTGCTTGTCCGCTCCAATGTCCAGCGTACGGATGATGACCTTCTTGCCCTGCATGCGGGACAGCACGGTCTTGTAAGCTTCAAACTGCTCGTCCTCGCCGGGATAATTGTCTCTTCCCAGATACAGGAACTCGCTTCTGAACAGGCCGATACCCTCCGCGTCGTTCTCCAGAACCGCATCCACGTCCTGCACGCCGCCGATATTGGAGTACAAATGGATATGCTTGCCGCTCTTGGTCACGGTATCCTTGCCTCTCATCTCCTGAAGGAGCGCGCGCTGTTCGTCCGCGCGTTTCTTCTTCTCGGTCATCTTGACCATGGTCTCCTCATCGGGATTCACATACAGCAGTCCGGCAAAGCCGTCCACCACTGCGGTCCTGCCGTTGTACTTGGGATCCACCTCGATATCCGTCGTCACCAGGGACGGGATATTCATGGTGCGGGCCAGGATCGCCGTATGGGAATTGGCGGAGCCTTTCTGGGTAACAATGGCAAGAATCTTGTCTTTTTCAAACTGTACGGTCTCGCTGGGCGCCAGGTCCTCAGCCACGATGATCACCGGTTCCGGCATAGCCTCCGGACTCACCTGGGTCCCGTTCAGGATAGAAATGACACGCTTGGAGATATCCTCGATATCCGCCGCGCGGCCTCTCATATAATCGTCGTCCATGCTCAGGAACATGGCCATAAACTGCTCGCAGGTCATGAACACGGCGTACTCCGCGTTCATCTTCTCGCTCTCAATGATGCCCGTAATGGACTCGTTGTAGTCCAGATCATCCAGCAGCATCTGATGGACGTCGAAGATCATAGCCTCCTCTTCGCCCACATCCCGGAGCGCTTTCTCATAGAGGCTCTTAAGCTGTTCCAAAGCTTTCTCCTTGGCCGCCTGGAAACGGGCAAGCTCTGCCTCCACGTCGGTGATCGTCTCTTTTGTCACTGCTTTGTCCGCTTTTTTATAGACAAAAATCTTGCCGATCGCCACTCCCTTAAATACGCTTTTGCCTTCTCTTACTAACATTTCTGTCCTCCCCATAAATTATTCTCCGTCCTGTCCGAACGAGCCCCCTGTCATACTGTCTGTCCTTCCGGGACGTTCTCCTCTGCTTCGCCCTCAGGCTCGATCGTCACATACCCTTTGCTGAACTCTTCCACAGCGATGGAAAGCGGCTTCTTCCCTCTCGCGTCCACGAAAGGCTCCTCTCCCCCAATCAGCTGGCGCGCCCTTTTGGCCGTACCCAGCACGATGGAATAGCGGCTGTTCACCACCGGGGTATCACCCTCCTCCACTTCGCTGTTAATCGTTTTCATTAAGTCTGTATAAGACGGATGTAACATAATTATTCTCCTTTCGCAAATGCATTCAGTTCTGCTCTGATCTGCTCTATAAATTCCGTATTCCGGCTGATCTTCCGGTGTTCACTGTCGATAATCCGATGGATCTCCTCCACGCAGTCGTCCAGAACGTCGTTGACCACCAGATAATCGTACTCTTCGATTCCCTCCGCTTCCTGGACAGCTCTCCTCAGCCTCTGGTCGATGACTTCTTCCGACTCCGTACCGCGTCCGATCAGCCTCTCCTTCAACGTGGCGAAATCCTTCGCCGTCACAAACAAAAGTACCGCTTCCGGGTACTGCTCCCGTATCTTCCTCGCACCCTGGATCTCAATCTCCAGGATCACGTCATGCCCCTCAGACAGCTGCTTTTCCACATATGCCCTGGGCGTCCCATAATAATTATCCACATAACGGGCATATTCGATCAGGGCTCCGCCCGCTATCATCTGCTCGAACTCTTCCCTGGTTTTGAAAAAATATGCCTCTCCCTCTTTTTCGCCCGGCCTGGGATCCCTTGTGGTCGCGGAAACGGACAGCGCGTAACTGTCATAACGGTCTGTCAGCGCTTTCATGACCGTACCTTTTCCTGCCCCTGAGAAACCGGACACCACTATCAATATTCCCTGTCTGCCCATACAATATCCTATTCTATATTCTGTATCTGCTCACGGACCTTTTCAATCTCTGTCTTCAGGTCGATGGCGCAGTTGGAGATCTCCAGGTCATTGGCCTTAGACAGCGTAGTATTCGCCTCCCGGTTCATCTCCTGAGCAATAAAATCCAGCTTGCGGCCGATGCTTCCGCCGGCCTCCAGCGCCTCCTTCGTCGCCTCCACATGGCTTCTGAGACGCACGATCTCTTCATCCACGCAGATCTTGTCTGCGAACAGCGTCACTTCCATGGCGATCCTTCCCTCATCCGTCTGGGCGTCTGACAGGAGATCCTGCACCTTCGCCTCCAGCTTCTGACGGTACTCCGCCATGATCTGCGGCGAGCGGTCTTCAATAAACGCCGCCATCTTCCGCATCTCGTCCAATTTGGCAAGCAGATCCTTCTTCAGCGCTTCTCCTTCGCGCACGCGGGTCTCCACCACTTTTTCACAGGCTCCCCGCACCGCTTTTTCCAGAAGCAGCCAGATCTCCTCCTCGTCTTCCTGCTGTTCTTCCATCACCAGGACTTCCGGACAGCGGGCCAGAACGGACACCTTCATGTCATTTTCCAGACCGAACTGCTCTTCCATCCGGCGGAAATACTCCACATACTGTTCCGCCACCTTCTGATTATACACCAGCGACACATTGCACTCGCTCAGATCTTCATAGGTAACGAACACATCTACCTTCCCTCTCTGAAGGTATTCCTTGAGCACCGTGCGGATGGCGGAATCGAAAAAGTTCAGCTTCTTCGGCATCTTCATGGCCACGTCCAGATAACGGTGGTTCACTGTCTTGATCTCCACTGTGACCTTGCGCTCTCCTTCAGAAAGTTCACATCGGCCGAAGCCGGTCATACTCTTTATCATGTTTCCTTCCTCAAAAACGGGCGGGCGGATCGCTCCGCCGCCATAATCATACCTATTATAGTTGATTTTCAAAATGCCGTCAAGTATAATGGGGGACGTAAAGGAGAATCAACCATGGCATTTGACGGCATTACCGTGTCCTGTATGGCGCACGAATTAAATACAAAACTGGCGGGAGGCCGCATTTCCAAGATCGCCCAGCCGGAGGCCGACGAACTGCTCCTGACCGTAAAGACGCGGGAAGGCAGCTTCCGGCTCCTGCTTGGCGCATCGGCCAGCCTCCCCCTTGTCTACCTGACAGAAACCAATAAGACCAGCCCCATGACCGCCCCCAATTTCTGCATGCTGCTTCGGAAGCACCTGGGCGGCGGCTGCATCCTGTCCATCACCCAGCCCTCCCTGGAGCGCATCCTGCGTTTTGAGATCGAGCATCTG
The DNA here is from genome assembly GCA_944381625.1 of uncultured Lachnoclostridium sp. GTDB lineage: Bacteria > Bacillota > Clostridia > Lachnospirales > Lachnospiraceae > Hominiventricola. The sequence goes on along the minus strand of CALWLW010000003.1, from coordinate 165,954 downwards.
GATGAGATGGGCGACCGGTGCAGGAAATACCTGATCGTGGAGATCATGGGCAAGCACAGCAACATTATTTTCTGCAATGAGCAGAACATGATCCTGGACAGTATCAAACACGTGTCATCCCAGATGAGTTCCGTCCGGGAGGTACTGCCGGGACGTCCGTATTTCATCCCGGAGACCCAGGAAAAGGCGGACCCGCTCACCATCACGGAGGCGGATTTTACCGCCCTTCTGTCCGCCAGAGCACAGAAGCTGTCCAAGGCGCTTTATACCTCCCTCACCGGCCTGAGTCCCATCGCCGCCGAGGAAATCTGTCACCGGGCCTCTCTGGACTCCGACCGACCCGCCTCTTCCTGCGGGGCGGACGAGCTGATCCATCTGTACCGCACGCTGGAGAGATACCTGGAGCCCCTGCGAACCGGGGACTGGGAACCGGCCATCTATTATGACGGAAAGAATCCTGTGGAATATTCCTGCCTTCCCCTGACGCTCTACGGACATTACCGCAGGGAGCCTTACGAGTCCGTATCCGCCATGCTGGAACATTATTACGCGGAGCGGAGCACGCTGACCCGCATCCGTCAGAAATCCACCGATCTTCGGCGGATCGTGCAGACTGCCCTGGAGCGCAGTGTAAAGAAATACGATCTGCAGTCCCGGCAGTTGAAAGACACGGAAAAGCGGGAACAATACCGGATCTACGGGGAACTGATCAACGCCTACGGCTACGGGGTGCCGGAGGGCAGCAAAAGCTTCCAGGCCGAAAACTACTATACTGGCGAAACGGTCACGGTTCCGCTGGATCCCCAGCTCTCCGTTCAGGCTAACGCCGCCCGGTATTTCGATAAATATGGAAAGATGAAACGGACCTTCCAGGCTGTCACCCAGCTTCTGGAGGAGACTTCAGAACAGATCGAGCATCTGAAATCCATCCAGACCGCCCTGGACATCGCCCTCCACGAAGAGGACCTGGTACAGATCAAGGAGGAGCTGATGGAGGCCGGCTACATCCGCAAGCGCGCTCCCGGGAACAAGCGCCCCAGGATCACTTCCCGGCCCTTCCATTACCTGTCCGGCGACGGTTTCCATATCTATGTGGGCAAAAACAACCTCCAGAACGACGAGCTGACGTTCCAGTTTGCCAGAGGCGGCGACTGGTGGTTCCACGCCAAGGGCGTGCCCGGCTCCCATGTGATCGTCCAGTCGGAAGGAAAAGAGCTGCCCGACCGCACCTTTGAAGAGGCCGCCCGCCTGGCCGCCTATTACTCCGCCTCCCGGGGCGCGGACAAAGTGGAAATCGACTATGTGGAGAAAAAACATGTCAAAAAACCCAGCGGCGCGAAGCCGGGATTTGTGGTTTATTACACAAATTATTCCATGATGATCGATTCTGATATTTCGGGAATTGCACAAATCTGAAAATTGTGTTATACTACAGAAGTTCTGTTCGCAGATCATTGATATTGAGAGATGGAGACGTATCGAAGTGGCCATAACGAGCTTGACTCGAAATCAAGTTGTCGGGCAACCGGCACGTGGGTTCGAATCCCACCGTCTCCGCCAGACAGTTCAGTCCGTAAGCGGTTCCGCCTGCGGACTTTTTTGCAATACAATTCAAGACAAACCTTCCATATCATTTGCAAAACCATAAGAAAGGAACGCCCATGAAGCCCGATCAGAAGAAAAAACTCCGTATCAAAATCATCGGAATCCTCCTGTGCATACTGGCAGCCGCCCTCTCCGGATGCATACTGTTTTTCCTGACCCGCCATATCCTGCTGCTCTATCTGGCAGGAGCTGCGTCGTGTATCTTTTTCTATCGGGCTCTATTTTATAAATCCCCCGCAGAACGGCGGGAACAGAAAGAGAAAAAGAACAGGCTCAGGGAGGAATACCTCCGCTGGAAGGATCATCCATTTTTCCCCGTCTGCAAACGGGCCAGAGCCGCTTACCTGATCCTGTGTCTGGAAGAAGCCCTGAAATTTTATGGACAGGATCTCTCCCAGTGGAAAGAGACCCTGAAGACTTTATGGGAGGTCACAAATACCCGCTTTATAGAAGACTGGGTCTGGCAGGCAAGTGAACTTTCGGCGGAAGCCGCCTCCTCCTGCAGAGGCGGTGATCCCAAGGCTCTGGAAACCCTGGAGGAACTGATGAACTGTATATGCGACGTCATCATTGAAGACTGGGGCGAAATGGAGACGCCCAATACCCCGTCCGCCCTGCAGCACATAGACCGGGCAGAGCAATTGTTGAACGGGCAGTCCATCCCCCTCCCCCACGACGGGCAGGCTTTGGAATTTCTCATGAGCCGCAGACACCGGCACGATGGGGCGCCATTTGACGGGATACAGTTCTCGGAGCTCGCAAAGATTTCTTAAATATCAGCCATAAGGAAAGGAAACTGGAATATGGAATACAAAATCAATGATCAAATGCTAAATGCTTCTATATTTATCCCATTTGCAAATAAAATATGGCCCGGAAATTATGACGAAGCGAAAACACAGGCCGCTTTGACCAAAACTTTGAATATTACTGTCTACGACAATACGAAACTGGTCGGCTGCCTTCGCATCCTTTCTGACGGTTACTTTTTTGGAACAATTACAGAACTGCTCGTTCTTCCAGAATATCAAAAACAGGGAATCGGAAGCACACTTCTCCGGCTGGCAAAAGGAAATACCCCAACCATGTTATATTTTGGAAGTCAACCAGGTATGGAAAGCTTTTACGAGAAGAACGGCTGTCAGAAAAGCCTGCAGTCCTATGCAATAGAAAAAGTAAACACTGGTATTGATCAGTAAGGTTCCCGTCCTTCATTGACAACGTGGATCTGGCATGCTTTCATGGCTTCCAGCGCCGTCCTGTGGCTCTCCGGCGTCACGCCGGCGCAGCAGGACGCGTCCACGGTGATCGCCAGTTCCGGTGCCAGGGCTTTCACGGTGAGGACGTTGCTGATCACGCAGATATCCGTACACACACCGACAAATTCCGCCGCCTTGTATTTTTCCACGCTAAGGTGCTGGCCCAGGAACACGCTCCCAAAGGTCCTTTTCTCTATTTTCCTGGCGTTTTGTTCCGACTCTGCTTTGAGTTCGGGGATCAGTTTCCACCCTTCCGTTCCTTTTATACAGTGGGGTACGGGGAGGTTCTTCCCTTCCTGGGTTTCCAGATAATTTTCCTCATGCGTATCCATGGTGAATATAATGTCCGCCCCCTCTTCCCGGGCGGCCTTGATCTTCGCCTGTATATTCGGCACAATGGCCTGGCACTGGCTGTTCCCCAGCGCCCCGGTTATAAAGTCATTCTGCATATCGATTACTATTAAAGCCTTTTTCATAAATTGTCCAACCTTTCCTTCTCACTGCGTCCGCACGGAAGCAGTCTGCTCAGTTCTGCCAGCATTGCGCCTCCGGCCCATTTGTCCAGTTGTTTAGATGGATGTATCTGCCCGGCACAACCAGGATTATCGCATACAGGCGTTGACAAATTTCACAGGTACATCCATACGTTCTGCTACTTGTTCTGGTGTCATTCCACTGTTTATGAAACGCTTGCATACTATTTTCATGTTCTCGCCAACTTCGATAACATGTTTATCCGGGTCATAGAAACGGACAACACGCTGTCCCCATGAATGTTCTACGACAGGGTGGACATATTCAACATCACATTCTTTCAATCTATCCGCAAATTCATCAAAATTATCTTCTTCAAAGTAAATTTCAAAGTTATTGCCACCAAAAGAAATATCGCTTTTCCCGATAAAGTCTTTATATGTTTCGACTGTCTGCAAAGCCAGACCGCCTGTTAAAGTTTTATTTGCTCCAAAATCCATAATCACATGAAGTCCAAAAATCTTTTTATAAAATTCAACTGATTTATCTATATCTGTTACCACCAGCATAGGATTTTTCAATTTCATTTCCATTACCTCCACAACTTCCCATTTGCCACTCTGTTCCTTTAGGAAAATATAGCACAAACTTATGAAAAAATCCACACCATCTCAGCCAGTCAATCGTGATATAATGACCGTAAGCAGGCCGGGAATGATTGACCTGTAAAACACTATACACAATGACATCACAACATAACGAATGGAAGAAAAGAAAGGAGCCGCACAGTATGTTTCAGAATAAAGTGGCCGTCGTCACAGGCGGCGCGCAGGGCATCGGGCGCTGTATCGCCGATGAATTCCGAAAAAACGGCGCAACCGTCTGTATCATCGACAAACAACCAAATGAATATTTTACCGGGGATCTGGCGGTGGAGGCCGTCCTGCGCCGGTTTACGGAAAAGGTGGCCTCGGACTGTCAGCATGTGGATTTCCTCGTCAACAACGCGCTTCCCCTCATGAAAGGGATTGGCGAATGCAGTTACGAAGAATTTAACTATGCTTTGCGGGTGGGCGTGAGCGCGCCGTTCTACCTCACGAAGCTGTTGCTTCCGTACTTTGCGCCGGGAGCGGCCATCGTCAACATCTCTTCCTCCCGCGACCGTATGAGCCAGCCCCAGACGGAGAGCTATACCGCCGCTAAAGGAGGTATCGCCGCCCTGACGCACGCGTTGGCCGTAAGCCTGGCTGGAAAAGTCCGGGTAAATTCCATCTCGCCAGGCTGGATCGACACTGCCTGTACGACCTACACCGGCCCGGACGCCAGGCAGCACCCTGCGGGACGGGTGGGCAATCCTCTGGATATCGCCAATATGGTTCTGTACCTCTGTTCCGACAAAGCGGGTTTCATAACCGGAGAAAACATCTGCATCGACGGAGGCATGACCCGCCAGATGATTTATCACGACGACTATGGATGGCGGCTGGAACAGACTCCCGCCTGTGCTTCAGAAGAATAAAACGGCAGGGGCGCCGTACTGAAAACCCGTACGGCGTCCCCTGCCTATCGTCCTTGTCTCCGATCCACAATCACGTCAATGAGACCATATTCCAGCGCTTCTTCGGCGCTCATGTAGTGATCCCTGTCCGTATCCCTTTCTATCTCTTCTATGGTATGTCCCGTGTTCTCAGCCAGAATCCGGTTCAGCCTCTGTTTATTTTTCTGGATATGCCCGGACAGAATATCTATATCGCTGGCCTGCCCCTGGATTCCTCCGCCGTGTACAGCCGGCTGATGAATCATGATCTCCGCGTTGGGCAGAGCCATCCGTTTCCCCCGCGCGCCTCCGGCCAGCAAAAACGCCCCGAAGCTGGCGGCAAGACCCATACAGATAGTCGCCACATCACATTTTATATACTGCATGGTATCGTAGATGGCAAATCCGGCGGACACTGAGCCGCCCGGACTGTTGATGTACAGCCAAATATCTTTGCCTGGATCCATGGCCTCCAGGAAAAGCAGCTGCGCCACAACAAGCCCTGCCGACGTGTCGCTCACCTCTTCTCCCAGAAAAATTATACGATCCGACAAAAGCCTGGAAAAGATGTCGCTGCTCCTCTCACCCCGGCTGGTCTGCTCGATTACATAGGGAACTGTCATCATGCCGCCATCCCCCTGATCTTGCCGGCATTTCTGTATATCCCCGGCGAGCAGGAGTACGCCTGTTTAAACGCCAGGGAAAATGCCTGCTGAGAACTGTAGCCCGCCTCATGGGCAATCTGCGCGATGGGCTGATCCGTCCCTGCCAGCTTTTCAGCCGCCGACGCAAGTCTTCGCGCCTGCAGGTATTTATGAATCGTACATCCTGTCTCCTCGGAAAAAATCCTGTTTAAATGAAATTTAGAATACCCCGCATCCCGTGCAATACAGTCAAGGTCAATCTCATTTTCCAGATTCATTTCCACGTAATCCATAACCCGTTTCACGGTATCTTTTCTCCGTTCCATGCCATCGCCTCTCTTTCCCGCCCATTATACCAGGGCGCCGGCGTCCTGTCTTCATAAAAAAAGCGCATTTCATCCCGGCCGCGGCCGTGTTTTTGTCCGGATGGGCGCTCAGCTTTCGCAGGATCCCGCGGTTATTGGTTGAAAAATTCCTCTTTCAATGGTATTCTGTAATCAGTAGCAAAAACATATACTCACACGGAGGTGAACACGATGAAATTCAAGAAATCCAAGATACTGCTGTGTACTTTGAGCGCCGTATTCCTGTCTTCCGCGTTCGCCGTACTTCCCGCAAGTGCGAAGACTGCGTTCGACCCTCACTACTATTTTCAGAAATATCCGGACGTGTCTAACGTGACCGGGTTCGACCCGCAGGCGCTGTTCAATCATTATCAGTCCTACGGGATGGCTGAAGGACGCTTCCCGAATATGCAGGCGGAATGGCGGGACGCCGCAGGGATCGTGGATACGGAAGAAGACCGCACCGCGTTCCTTATGACCGTACCACCTTCTGACCCAGACAACGCCCAGAGCGATCTGCCCAAGATGGACCCGGTATACTATTATAACACCTACGCCGATGTGGCGGAGTTGATCGGCGAAGACCCCACGGCTCTGCTGAACCATTATTTTGCTTATGGGTACAGTGAAGGACGTCTCCCGTTCTACGGAGCAGAACCCTGCACGGAGATTCAGACCTCCTTCTAAAAACAGACATTCAGGAAACAGAGAGTTCCCGCCAGAGAAAAACTGCCGGACTTTCCATGACGGCGCCCCACCCATCCGTTTCAGGATGGAGTGGGGCGTTGTTTATTTTGTATTTGACCTGAAACTTACGACGTATGCGTCGCAACTTTCATCTACAAAGCAATCTTACTTCCTGTTCTCATAAATCCAGTCCGCCCAGTCGGCATAGTATTTCCCCAGCAGATGGGCGTCGTCGCTGGTGTATTCCTCCGCCAGATTTCCTTCCCCATCGTCGAAACGCTCATTGACGTCGATGCACGTCAGTCCTTCCTCCAGGGCGACGGCCCGGATACAGTCATTAAAAGCGTCGATATTCCGGTTATTGTAGATGGCGTCCCCATCTGACTTTTTCCTGGACACGTGCATGTTGGTCTCCAGGATCAGCTCCGCTTCCGGCTGAGCCTGCCTCAGATATCCCACCAGCTCCCGGTACTTTTCCGCTGTGCGCTCCTGGTTGTAGCCCAGCTCGTTGATCCCCAGCATCAGATAGATCCTGCCGTACTGGCGCTCCATCAGCAGTTCCTCCAGGGTCAGTTCTCCCAGATCGCCCACCTGCAGGCGCACCTGGAACACCTTGTACAGATTCATGCCGGAATCCGCGAAAGCGTCCGCTCCGCCCATGTCCGCATATTCAAAGAGTCCCGCCGTCCGGGAGTCGCCAATGAACAGGGCCCGGTCAAAATAATTGTCCCGCGTCACCGGCGGCTCCGGAACCTCCGGCGTCGCGCCCGTTCCGCCATCAGGCTCCGGTAAAGGCGCCGCGCTTGCTCCTCCAGCAGTTCCCGGCAGGGGCGCCGGTTCCGAACCGGCATCCGGGCTTCCGGCGATTCCGGACTGCGCAAAAGCTTCCTGCGCCGGCCTGCCTTCAAAAAACGCCCGGCGCGCTGGCGCGAATACAAAAGCGGCGCACAGGCTCAGCCCCAGCATAGATAAAAACGGATATTTCATTCTCCGCACCTCTGATCTCTCTAAAAACTAAAATACAGAAATGGGTCGTCCATACCCTTCCAGATACCGTACGCGCTGGCCCAGAAGACCGCCAGCAGCACTGCCGCCGTCAGGATTCTGTACTTTCTTCCGCAGGCAAGCTTCAGGGGAAGGCCGCCCGCACACAAAAGTCCCAGGATCAGGGACGGCCCGTAGATCCTGCCGTATTTCAGGTAATCCCCCTCGAAGACCGCCGCCGGCGTGCCTCCCAGGAACGGGAACAGGCGCTGCAGATAGATCTTCAGCATACCCATATCCTCCACCGCAAATACCAGCCAGCCCATAAGGATCCAGAACACCGCGTACAGATGCCCCGCAGGCCGGTATTTTTCCAGAATTTTCATCAGCCCCAGCTTTTCCACCGCAATCAGCGCGAACATCAGGATTCCCCACAGCATAAAGTTCCAGCCCGCGCCATGCCAGAAGGCGGTAAGCAGCCACACCGCCAGCAGGTTGCGCAGGGTCCTGCCCATGCCTCCCCGGCTCCCGCCCAGGGGGATGTACACATAATCCCGGAACCAGGCTCCCAGCGTCATATGCCACCGCCGCCAGAACTCCGTCATGGATACCGACAGATAAGGGCTGCGGAAATTGTCCGGGAAATGGAATCCCATGATCCTGCCCAGACCGGAGGCCATCAGGGAATAGCCGAAAAAGTCAAAATAAATCTGCAGGGCATAGGCCAGAAGCCCCAGCCAGGCCATGGGTGTGGAGATGCTTTCAAAACCGATGGCCCAGGTCTGCCTCCACAGGTTTCCCACCTGGTTCGCGATCAGAACCTTCATGCCCAGCCCCACCGTAAACGTACGCAGTCCTTCTTCCACATGCTCTGCCGTATGCTCCCGGTTCCCAAGTTCCTCCAGCACCGCTCCGTACCGGACCAGCGGTCCGGACAGGAGCTGGGGAAACATGCACACATAGGTGCCCATCCGGAACGGGGAATGCTCCGCCGGTACCGTCCCCCGGTACACATCCATCAGGTACGAACACACCTGGAAGGTATAAAAGCTGATGCCCAGGGGCAGCAGATCCCGGCATTTAAAGACGGCCAGCAGGCCCAGGCTGTACCCCAGGCCCAGGAAAAGCCACAGCTTTTTTCCCGTCCCGCTCCGGCTCTTTTCCATCCCCCGGCCGCACCCATAGGCTGCCGCGGCGGCGAGCAGAAGCAGTACCGTATAAAAAGGATGCCCCAGCGTCCCGTGAATATAAAAATACAGGCTTCCGCCCAGCAGCACCCAGTTTTTCCAACTGCGCGGCACAGCAAAATAGACCGCCAGAAATACTGGAAGAAACCGGAAAATAAACTCTAAACTGCTAAAAATCATCGTTTCTTTTTTCTCTTTCGTTTTCTGGAAACATTATATCCGTACGTCGTTCATTCCGCAATACGCGCCGTTCATTCTTCAAAATTCTTCACAAATCCGCTTGCTTTTTTCAAAGGCAGAGCTATACTGGTAGGTATGAACAAGAGAAATTATCAAAAAGAACTGGACCGGGAAATTCAAACGCTGGAACAAACGGCTACGGAGCAGGGGCGCGTCCCTTCCCTGCTATTGCACAGCTGCTGCGCCCCGTGCAGCAGCTACGTGCTGGAATACTTATCCCGCTATTTTTCCATCACGGTCTTCTATTACAATCCTAATATTTATCCGGAGAGCGAGTACCGCACCCGCGTGGAGGAGCAGAAGCGCTTTATCCGCGCGCTTCCCGCAGAGCATCCGGTCTCCTTCCTGGAAGGAGACTATATCCCCCAGGATTTTTATGCCTGCGCCAAAGGAATGGAGCATCTGCCGGAGGGCGGGGAACGCTGTTTCGCCTGTTACCGGCTCCGGCTCACAGCCGCCGTCCAGACCGCAAAAGAAAAGGGGTATGACTATTTTGCCACAACCCTTTCCATCAGTCCTTTAAAAAATGCCGAAAAGCTGAACCAGATCGGGGAAGAGCTGGCCGCATCCTACGGTGTGCGCTGGCTCCCCAACGATTTCAAAAAACGCGACGGCTACAAGCGTTCCATCGAACTTTCCCGGGAGTACGGCCTGTACCGCCAGGATTACTGCGGCTGCGTCTACTCCTGGAAGGAACGGGAACTTGCCCGCCAGGAAGCTTCGGCCCCTTCCGGTCCCGCGCTCTGACTATCTGGCCGGTACGATCTCCAGCCAGTACCCGTCCGGGTCCTGGATAAAATAGATGCCCATGGACGGATTTTCAAAGCAGATGCATCCCATCTCCTCATGGAGCCTGTGGGCGGCTTCATAGTCGTCCACACGGAAAGCCAGATGGAACTCGCAGTCCCCCAGGTTATAGGGACGCTCCATGTCCCGGAGCCAGGTCAGCTCCAGTTCAAAATCACTCTCCTCATTTTTCAGGTAAACGATAATAAAAGAGCCGTCCGGAGCCTCTTTCCTGCGGGCCTCTGTAAGCCCCAGGGCTTTTTCGTAAAATTCTTTGGATTTATCCAGATCCAGTACATTGTAGTTCTCGTGAATCATCTGAAATTTCATTCTTACAGCCTCTCTTTCATAAAATGTTCCATATCTTCCGGTATGGGACTGGTAAATTCCATCTCCCGTCCTGTGACCGGATGGAGAAATGACAGTTTCCAGGAGTGCAGGGCCTGGCGCGGCATCCCGCCCTCCCGCGTCCCGTACAGAAAATCTCCCGCCAGCGGATGCCCCAGCGCACTCATATGCACCCGGATCTGATGGGTGCGGCCCGTCTCCAGCACGCATTCCACCAGCGTCCAGCCCGCCCCCCGGCGAAGCGGGCGGTAATGGGTCACCGCCGGTTCCCCATGTTCCGGATCCACGGCCCGCTCGATGGCCGACCCCGGCTTTCTCCCAATGGGCAGCCGGACCGTGCCTGCCTGCGAAACCGTCCCCGTCACCACCGCCAGATACGTCCGGTGAATCTGCCGCCTGCGCATCTGGCCATTCAGCGCCGCTGAACTCAGCATATTCCTGGCCAGGATCAGAAGCCCGGTGGTGTCCCGGTCCAGCCGGTTGACGCACCGGTACACAAAAGGTTCCCCCTGGGACGCTCCGTACCATGCCGCCGCGTTGGCCAGCGTATTTCCATAATTTTTCATGGAGGGATGCACCGGCATATCCGCCGGTTTATCTACAACCATCAGATCTTCGTCCTCATAGACCACCGGGAACGGCAGCTTCACCGGCTCGATCCCCTGGGGCACTTCTTCCTTCAGAAAGGTCTCCACCAGGTCGCCCCCTCGAAGCCGTACGTTCACATACACTTCCTGCCCGTTGCACAAAAGTCCACCCTCCGTCTGCTTCATCAGGTTCACCGCCTGCCGGGAATAACCTTTCTTTTTCAGGAACTGCCCCACCGTGGTTCCCTGATCTTCCGCGTCCGCACAGTATGAGAAACGGCGCTCGTTGTAAAACGGCGCCGCCTTATGCTCCCGATCCATCATCTGACCAGCACTTTTTCAATCTCTGCAATATACATGGTATGATAGTCCTTCTGGGGATACCATTTATCATCGCAGCTTCTGTCAATGAAGCACGCCGGATCGAAGGGCTGCGCGTACAGCTTCCTGCAGACCATCACAGTATCCGCTTCCTCAAAATACGGCGTTCCCTCTTCATGCGCCACATGTAGCCCGGAACTGGCAATCTTATCCTCATCCCGCCCGGAAACCGTTCCAAAATAGTTCAGGGTTTTGCGGTATTCCTCTCCCAGCACGGACAGGGAGAAGGTCTCCTCCTGATCCACAAATTCCTTCGTATACCGCTGAGGGCGCAGGAAAATATAAGCGACAGGTTTTCCCCACATGATGCCCACGCCGCCCCAGGAGGCGGTCATGGTATTAGCTTTCCCGTCCTTTTCCGCCGTGACCAGAAGCCATTCCTTTCCGATCATCTGAAACGGGTTCTTCTGTAATTCTTCGGGTCTGATCTCTCTCATATGCGCTCCTTCCTAGCGGATGCGGTCCGGGAAACCCACCTTGCGCTGTACCTTGCGCAGAGTCTTCGTCGCCACATAGTCCGCTTTCTGTGCATTTTCTTTGATGATCCGATCGATATACGCTTTGTCTTTTTCCAGCTGCGCGTACCGCTCCTGCAGGGGCCTTAAAACACTGTTGACCGCCTCGCCCACCGCCAGCTTGAACTCGCCGTAGCCTTTGCCGTCGAACTCTTTCACCGTCTCCTGCGGAGTCTTGCCCGTGCAGGCGCTGTAAATATCGATCAGGTTGCGGATGCCCGGCTGCTCTTCCCTGTACAGGATCTGAGCCTCCGAATCCGTGACAGCCCTCTTGCATTTCCGGATCACCGTGTCCGCATCGTCCATGAGATAAATGGACGCGTTGGGATTCTCGTCCGATTTGGACATCTTTTTGGACGGGTCCTGGAGGCTCATAATCTTCGCCCCCACCTTGCCCACATAGGCTTCGGGAACTGTGAATACGTCCCCGTAGATCCCGTTAAAACGCTGGGCAATATCTCTGGTCAGCTCCAGATGCTGCATCTGATCCACGCCCACCGGCACCACGTCCGCCTGATACAGCAGGATATCCGCCGCCATCAGCACGGGATAGGTGAACAGCCCCGCGTTGATATTGTCCGCGTGCCTGGAGGCTTTGTCCTTGAACTGGGTCATGCGGTTCAGTTCGCCCATATACGTAAAGCAGTTGAGGATCCACGCCAGCTCCGCATGGCCGGATACGTGGGACTGATAATAAAGGCAGTTTTTATCCGGGTCCAGTCCCGCCGCGATATAGATCATCAGCAGCTTGCGGGCGCGCTGGCGCAGGGTGGACGGATCCTGGCGGACGGTGATGGAATGCATGTCCACCACACTGTAAAAACATTCATATTCATCGCTCAGCGTCACCCAGTTCTTCATGGCCCCCAGATAATTTCCCAAGGTCAGATTCCCCGTGGCCTGCATCCCGCTGAACAATACTTTCTTTCCATTTATCATCTTTCCTGCTCCTTTATGCAAATTACTTTCTAAATATTTAACAGATTACACGCAATTCTGAAATAAATGATCAGACTGCAGGCGTCCACGATTGTGGAGATCAGAGGCGCCGCCATGATCGCCGGGTCCAGCTTCAAAAGCTTGGCCGCGATGGGCAGCGTACAGCCGATGCTTTTCGCCATGATCACGGTGATGTACAGGCTGACCACCACCGTCAGGCAGACCATCAGCTGTCCCGGATACATGATCATAAGCCGTACAAAATTCAGGGCCGCCAGCAGAAATCCCACCACCAGCGCCACCCGCACTTCCTTCCAGATCACCTTTAAGATATCGGACGGTTCCACCTCTCCGATGGCCATACAGCGGATAATCATGGTGCTGGACTGGCTCCCCGCGTTACCCCCGGTACCGGTCAGCATGGGTACAAAGCTCACCAGCAGCGGAAGCGTCGCAAAGGCCGCCTCATAATGGGTGAGGATGCCGCCGGTGATCATGGAACTGATCATCAGCACGGTCAGCCACACGATACGGTTCTTCGCCAGTTCCAATATCCCGGTCTTCAGATAGGGCTTATCGCTGGGCAGCATGGCCGCCATCTTCTCGAAGTCCTCGGTGGCCTCTTCTTCCATGACGTCCACCACGTCGTCCACCGTGACGATCCCCACCAGACGGTTCTCATGGTCCACCACCGGCAGACAGATCAGGTCGTATTTATTGAACAGATCCATGACCTCTTCCTGGTCGTCCGTCGTCACTGCCTTGATGCAGTTGGTGTCCATGATATCCTGGATCTTCGTGTCATACGGGTTCATCAGCAGATCCTTGATCGTCACCACGCCCTCCAGGTGGCGCTCTCCGTCCATGACGAAGCAGGTGTAGATCGTCTCCTTATCCACCCCGTGGGCGCGGATATAGGAGAAGGACTGCTCCACGTTCATATATTTTTTCAGGCCGATATACTCCGCCGTCATGATGCTCCCGGCGCTGTTCTCCGGGTACTGGAGAAACTGGTTGATCAGTTTCCTGGTCTCCGGCGCCGCCATCCTCATGACGCGCTTCACCACCGTGGCGGGCAGCTCCTCCAGCATGTCCACCGCGTCATCCACAAACAGGTCGTCGATAATGCTCCGGATCTCCGCATCGGTGATACCGTTGATGATCGCCTCCTGCGTATCAGGTTCCAGGAACGCGAACACATCCGTCGCCAGCTCCTTGGGGAGCATGCGGAAGATCAGCACCTTCCGGTTATGATCCAGCTCTTCCACAAATTCCGCAACATCCGCTTCATTCATCTCTGTCAATATGGATCGGAGCGCCCGGAACTTATGCTCATCCAGATACTGCTGTAATTCAGAAATCTCATACTGCGCCATGTCCCGTGTCTCCTTTCCCTCGGAGCGTCTATTACGCCGCCCGATTTGTTACTATTCACAGTCCTGATTCAGAACCCTGATTTTCATTTTAGCTTTCTTCCTTGCCTTTGTCAACAAACTTTGCTATGATGAAAACAACGGAAAAGGCGGCGCCGCCGGGAGCGGGACCGCCCGTCCAAATTCATCACAGGAGGCACATATTATGGAAAAAATCACCAGCTTTACCATAGACCATATCCGTCTCATACCGGGGGTCTATGTATCCCGTAAGGATCAGGCGGGCGATTCCTGCATCACCACCTTTGACCTGCGCATGACCAGCCCCAACGACGAGCCGGTTATGAACACGGCGGAGGTACACACCATCGAGCATCTGGGCGCCACTTTCCTGCGCAACCACCCGGTCTACGGCTCCAGAGTCATCTATTTTGGTCCCATGGGCTGCCGAACCGGTTTCTATCTGCTGCTGGCGGGCGACTACGAATCCTCAGATATCGTAAACCTGATGATCGAGATGTATGAATTTATCCGGGATTTCGAGGGCGAAGTGCCGGGAGCCAGCCCCAGAGACTGCGGCAACTACCTGGACATGAACCTGCCCATGGCCAAATGGCTGGCAAGAAAATATCTGGACGAAGTGCTGTATGATATTACGGAAGAACGGCTGGTATATCCGCAGTAACAGCAGGAAAAGATTGTGGGCCATAATCGGCGCACTCATAAGGAAGTAATTTTAATTTTGCAACGAGGGTACTGCAAAATCATCACTTTAGATGATGGCGCGGCACCCTCGCTCTATGGAATAAGAAAAATGCACCGAATTTGCAATTTTCTACCAAGCGTTCCATATGACAAAAAAGATCAATATATTTCCCCATGCATTTTCCGTTCTATTATATATCAGTACTGAGCCGTACATCAGGATAAAGGTTGCCGCCGCTTCCAATATTGTTTTCCCATCAAAGCCTATCATCCCATGTATAAGAATGGATATAACAGCACAGGCCAATGCGCCTGTATTCAAGATTCCTCGGGGCTTTTTTATGCAGTTTATCTTATCTGACAAAATAACGTAAAACAAGCCTTCTCCAAATCCCCATACCACCGCAATCAACAGATATCCAAATACATTCATGGGAAATGGTGCAGCCAGAATATCCTTTGTTAAAAACATCCCTTGAAATGGAAAAAATGTGTGTATATCGTCAGTAAGCCATAAGACCAGGACTGTCGGCACAGCTGAAAGCAGACATCCTGCCACTGACAACAGTGCATTTTTTCTTATCAGGCCATGTTCACAAAACTTTTCTTTATTTTTAGCCAGCACAATCAGCACGCCCAGGCAGGACATTCCAAATTGTATCAATAACACAGGCAGAAACCTTAAAAATAATGGATACTCGCCATTACGGCCATAATCCATAATCAAATCTCCAAACACAATATAAAGAACTGCTGACACGATACTGACCGTCAAGATGAGAAAAATATCTTTTCTTATATTTGTTTCCATAAATGCCTCTTCTTACAAACAGCGGCTTTTTCCGAGATTCCCCAACCTTCTACAGTTCAATCCTCTCCAGATCCTCCGGCGCCAGAAGATTGCCGTGATAATACTGCCGTCCCTCCAGGGTATACAATTCTCCGCGCTCCGCCAGATTCTTATCCTCTGTGTGGTAGAGGATCAGGTTCTTCGCCCCCAGCGCCTCTCCGTTTTCACACGCTTCTTTTACTGTAGCGTGATGTTTCTCATAAGGACTGTAGATATCCCTGTCACGGTACAGGCAGAAGGCTTCGTGAAGGAGCCAGTCCGCGTCCTTCGCATATACCTCTTCATGCTCCTGGTACGGCTCGTCTCCCAGGAATGTAAATTTCTTTCCGTTCTGAAGCCTCAGGGTAAATCCGAACTGCTTCGCCTTAGTGGAACGGATATCAAAAAAGGTCACGTTGTAATCCAGGATCTTCCTCGTCTTTCCATCTTCCACAGTTCGGAAGAAAATCCGTTCCCCGATCATTTTGCAGAATTTTTTCTGTACGGTCAGTTCCACAATCGTCCGGATCGTTTTCTCCAGTTCTTCATGGCAGTAAATCTGAAGTTCTCCCTCATACTGCCCCTTTTTCATCTTCGTCGCGATCATGCGGATCAGCCACACCAGCCCCAGCAGATGGTCCGTATGCTCATGACTGATAAAAATCTCATGGATGGCTTCCAGCGGGATCCGCGCTTTTTCAAGCTGGGCCAGGATCCCGTTCCCCCCTCCGGTATCTATGAGAAAATATTCTCCGTCCGTCTGGATGGCAAAACAAGTGTTGTAACACCGGGTCACCGTGGCGTTGCCGGTGCCCAGCAGTATCAATGTTTCAGGCTGCATCTGTCTCACTCCTCCAATAAGTTAAAAGCAGGGCCGTCTCCCGACGGCCCCACTCCATGTTCTGTATATCATTCAGGATCGAATCTTGCTTATACCCACGCTTTGACTTTTTCGTAAATGCTCTTTGCGTCCAGGCCGTATTTTGCGATCAGGTCCTTGGCCGGGCCGGACTCGCCGAACGTATCGTTCACGCCGATGCGCAGCATCTTCGTGGGCTGGTTCTCAGCCAGGGCTTCTGCCACAGCTCCGCCCAGTCCGCCGATGACGGAGTGCTCTTCCACGGTTACAACCTTGCCGGTCTTCTTCGCGGATGCGCATACCAGCTCCGTATCCAGCGGTTTAATCGTATGGATATTGATCACTTCCGCAGAAATGCCGTCTGCCTCCAGCATCTTTGCAGCTTCCAGGCTCTCGTTTACTTCCAGGCCGGTGGCGATGATCGTCACGTCTTTGCCCTCTTTCAGCGTGATGCCCTTGCCGATCTCAAACTTATATGTATCCGGATCATTGAATACCGGTACTGCCAGACGTCCGAATCTCAGATAAACCGGACCTTCGTACTCGATGGCTGCTTTCACGGCTGCCTTTGCTTCCACATCGTCTGCCGGGCAGATGATGGTCATGCCGGGGATCACTCTCATAAGCGCGATATCCTCGTTGCACTGATGAGAAGCGCCGTCCTCACCCACGGAGATTCCCGCGTGGGTAGCGCCGATCTTCACATTCAGGTGGGGATATCCGATGGAGTTACGCACCTGCTCGAAAGCACGTCCTGCCGCGAACATGGCGAAACTGGATGCGAACGGAATCTTTCCTGCCGTAGCAAGTCCTGCCGCAACGCCCATCATGTTACCCTCTGCGATACCGCAGTCAATATGTCTGTCCGGGAATGCCTTTTTGAATACGCCTGTCTTGGTAGCGCCCGCAAGGTCTGCGTCCAGCACCACAAGGTTCGGATACTGTGCTCCCAGCTCTGCCAATGCGTTTCCGTAGCTCTCTCTTGTTGCGATCTTCTTTACTTCTGACATAACGCTTCACCTACCTTCTCTAAATCTGCCATAGCGACTGCATACTGCTCATCGTTGGGAGCCGTTCCGTGCCAGGACGCCTGGTTCTCCATGAAGGATACGCCTTTGCCCTTCACCGTCTTGGCAATGATCGCCACCGGCTTGCCCGTCACCGTCTTCGCCTCGTCAAAGGCTGCGCGGAGCTGATCCATATCGTTGCCGTCCGCCACGTTGATTACGTGGAAATTGAACGCTTCGAACTTCTTGTCGATGGGATACGGGGAGTTGACGTCCTCGATTCTTCCGTCGATCTGAAGGCCGTTATTGTCCACAATCACTACCAGATTGTCCAGATGTCTGTGGCCTGCAAGCATGGAAGCCTCCCATACCTGTCCCTCCTGGATCTCGCCGTCGCCCAGCAGCGTGTATACGCGGTAGGATTTCTGATCCAGCTTTCCTGCGATCGCCATGCCAACCGCTGCGGAGATGCCCTGTCCCAGAGAACCGGAGGACATGTCCACGCCCGGAAGATGCTGCATACAGGGATGTCCCTGTAAATGAGAACCAACATGGCGAAGAGTCACCAGGTCTTCCACCGGGAAATACCCCCTGTGCGCCATAGCGCTGTAATATCCGGGAGCCGTATGGCCCTTGGACAGTACGAAACGGTCTCTGTCCGGATCTTTCGGATTCTTCGGATCGATGTTCATCTCCTCAAAATACAGGTAGGTAAAAATGTCTGCTGCGGACAAAGATCCGCCCGGATGGCCTGCTTTTGCGCTGTGCACGGCAGTCACAATGCCTTTACGGACTTCATTTGCCATTTTCTTCAATTCTAAAGTCTGCATGATTCTCTCCCTTTCCATACAAAATTATACATTTTTATCATACCACAAATTCCGCACTTTTCAAGATGATATCTCTTTTTTTGCGGCTTTGCGGACAACTTCTCCAAACTGGGAGCCGCAGTGCTTCACCTCGGTGAGCACCAGCTGGATGCCCTCCTCCGACCGGTACCAGTTTTCCCTGCTTATCCCCTTCGTCTCCACCGGGCAGACCAGGATCCTGGCTTCCGGAAAACAGGCCTGGTAGTAGAGGCTGGCCCGTCTGGCATGGTAGGCCTGGCAGCAGAGAAGCGCTTTTCTCACCTTCAGCCCTGCCGCGTCCGTCACCTCCCTGGAGCGGAGGGCATTTTCATAGGTGAAGGTGGCCCGGTCCTCCTTCCAGACCGCCTCGTCAGGCACGCCCTGCTCCAGGAGCAGATGATGCAGATATTCCCATTCCGTATGGCAGGCCGGATCTCCCGTAAACTTCCCCGCCAGCTTCCCGTATCTGCCGGAGGGAAGGATCACCGGCGCATAGCCTGCTTTCCACAGCTGTGCCGCCCGCAGGGCCAGCGCGCCCTGGTCAGATCCCGGAAGAAAGATAATATCCGCGTGCTCCGGCTCGTCCTCCAGAAAAATAAATTTTGTATACTCGTCTAACACACTCATCCCAATATGCCGCTCTCTTTTACGGCTTTCACCGCCTTCTCGATCTCTTCCACCGGATAGACCAGGGCCAGGCGCACATAGCCTTCCCCCAAGTCGCCGAAACTGCTGCCGGGCACCACGATCACGCCCGCTTTTTCCGCCAGCTCCATGGCAAACCGTTCGCTGCTCTCATAATTCGGCGGGATCGGCGCCCACACGAACATGGTGCCGTCACAGTCGGGCACCTCCCAGCCGATGTCCGTCAGCCCGCGGCTTAATGCGCGGCTCCTGCGCTCGTATTCCGCGCACTGCTCCTTTACGCTGTCCTGAGGACCCGTCACCGCCGCGATGGCCGCGTACTGGATGGGCAGGAACGTCCCGTAGTCGATCTGGGAACGCACCTTGCGGAACGCCTCGATCACCTCCGCATTGCCCAGGGCAAAGGAGATGCGCATGCCGGTCACATTATAGGATTTGGACAGGGAGAAAAACTCGATCCCCGTCTCCACGGCTCCCGGATAAGACAGAAAGGATTTTCCCGTCTTCCCTCCGTACACCAGATCCGCATAGGCGTTGTCGTGCAGGAGGATTACCTGGTATTTCTCCGCGAAAGCGATGGCTTTCTCATAAAAGTCGTCACCCGCTACCGTGCACACCGGATTGGCCGGGCAGGAAATGATCATGAATTTGGCCGCCCTGGCCGTCTCTTCCGGGATATCGTCAAAATCCGGCAGGAAATGATTCTCTTTGTACAGAGGATAGGTCACGCTTTTTGCGCCCGCCAGTTCCGGCCCGATGCCGAACACCGGATAACCCGGATTGGGCACCAGCACCACGTCCCCCGGGTCGCAGAGCGTCAGCGCGATATGCGCCATCCCCTCCTGGGAACCGTACATGCTCATGATCTGGTTGGTCTCCAGCGCCACACCAAACCGCCTCTGATAGAAGCCCTGCATGGCCTCCAACAGTTCCGGGCGGTCGGACAGGGCGTATTTATAATTCTCCGGGTCCTTCGCCGCCTCTATAAACGCTTCCATGATATGGGCAGGGGGACGAAAATCCGGCGTACCCACGGAAAAATTGTAGACCGTCCGGCCTGCCTGCAAAAGCTCCTCCTTCTTTTTATTCAATACTGAAAAAATCCCCTCCGGAAAGGCCTGGGATCTTTTGGAAAATTCCATCTTCATCTTATCCGCTCCTCATTTCTCTTTTCCTTCTTCTGTCCATTGTACCGGAACCGCCGGGAAAGTCAAGTTTTGCCTTTCCGGCTCTTGCAAATCGGGGCATATTCTGCTACATTGATAGGGACGCAAGAAAACTTAAAGAAATGAGAGGTTTATTCTATGTCAAATACCTGTGATGAAACCAAATGCAACGGCGACTGCGCTTCCTGCGGAGGCGAGGGCGTCACGGTCACCCTTACCCTGGATGACGACAGCACGGTAGAATGCGCCATCGTCGGCATCTTCGACGCCGGCAAGAGAGAATATATCGCCCTGCTCCCGCTGGACGAGAACGGACAGAACGAAGACGGGGAGGTCTATCTGTACCGCTACGCGGTGGATACCAACGGCCAGCCCAAGCTGGACAATATCGAAAGCGATGAAGAATACGAGATCGCTTCCGACGCATTCGACGAACTGCTGGATTCCATGGAATACGACGAGCTGGTTCCGGAAGAAGAACTGAATTAAGACCGAAAACGCGGCCCAGAGAGCCGCGGCTGAAAAGACAGTGGACAGTACGCCGGCGGCGTACTGTCCATTGCTTTGTGGGCCGTTTCCTGAGCCGTCTCCGGATCAGGCGGCATACCATATCCTGCCTGCATTCACGACTGATTGGTAACCTTAATAATTTCTCCATCTTTCATTGTGAAAATACAATCTGCTTTCTGGGATACTTCATGGTTATGAGTTACAACAATCACTAAATACCCTTGTTCTGAAGCTAACCTTTTTAAAATATCTACTATTTTCTTCTCATTTTTTGAATCCAGATTCCCGGTCGGCTCATCCGCCAATATGATATGTCCGCCCGTTGCCAGCGCTCTTGCAATTGCAATTCTTTGCTGCTCTCCGCCTGACATCATTTTGGGATATTGAGAAAAATTCTTTTCTGACAAACCAACTTTATAAATACATTCTTTTGCTATTTTTTTCGCGCAGCTGTCTCTCACTCCCTGTAATTGTAGAGGCAGCATTACATTTTCCACGGAAGTTAATAATGGAAACAAATAAAACATCTGGTAGATTATGGATATTTCCTTTAATCTATATAAATCCCTGTCAATGTTCCGCATATTTTCCCCATTAAAATAAATGTTTCCATCGGAAGGATGATCAAGTCCCGATAATAAAGAAAGCAGCGTACTTTTTCCGCTTCCCGACTCCCCGGTGATTGCATACATTTTCCCTGGTTCAAATTTAATGGAAACATTTTTTACAGCTTCAATTTTTTGATATTTTGTCTTGTAGACATAGCTTACATTTTCACATACTAGCATAGAGTTCTTAACCCCCGTTGTTTTTGTGTCCCAGAAGCTCCATCGGCTCCATCTTTAAAACCTTTTTCATATGAACAGCAATGATGCATTCTCCCAACAACATCATGGATACCGCGCAGGCCCAGGCGAGCTCCGCCGTTTTCTTCATACTGATACCCTGGCTGGCCAGATCAACAGAATCGCCATAATTGGACAATCCACTGCTGTATAAAGTATCGAAATATACTTTTTGAAAAAAGTCATCCGGTATGTATTGAACAACTATCCCGCCTGCCATACAGCCTAAAATACATCCCAGAACCAAAAGGAGCATCAGACCGGTATTTAACCCAATGGCGCATTGATACTTTTTCATCCCCAGCGCCCGTTCTACCGCAATATACATTTTGCGCTGTTCCACATACAGATACGCAAACGCCAATAATAAAATCACTGTCATCGCGCATCCTGTGCCGGTCAGCAGCAAGGACAGCTTCTCCCGGTTTTCCATACCTTTTTCCAGCTGTGAATAACCTTTATCATAAAATACGATCTCCAGTTCTCCTGTCCCCTCCTGATTCCAGCCTTTCATGAATTCCTCGATCTGGCCATTGGGAATCTGAAAGGACACGGTGTTCCCGGAAAAATGTCCGTATTCGACGATATTAAGATCCCATGAATTCGTAACTGACCGGGACGGGAAAATAATTTCTCCGTCTGCCAATCCATATTCACTTCCAATTACAGCCGGTTCAACGTCGTAGATCCCAACAATCTCCCATTCATCTTCCTCAAATATTTCATAAGGAAGTCCCTGTGCATTCAGAAGTTCATAAAATGCAATCATCCCCATCGCTTCCGATGCCGTCATCCCGTAAGAAGCCGTATACAGTCTCAATGTTACCGTCTGACCCAATTCCAGGCTGTTATCTTCTGCGAAGCTTCTGGATATGAGACATACTTTTTTCCCTTCACGGTACTCCTCCTCGGAAATATCACGACCTTCATAAAAATAAGCGGAGCCTTCGTAAAAAGGCATCAATAAATTTGTCCCCGACGTTCCGGTGGCATAGATGGAATGTTCGTACCTGTCCGCCGCTTTTGCAGCGTTCAGATAGCAGGCGCCCATACCGCTGTCATAAAAATCTTCCGTCACTTCATAAAACGAAGGTTTCCCTTCCATATTCTCAGCGGAATAAAGTCCCTCCGCATATCTGCCGTCCATCTGACTCTGGCTGGATGCTGGAAGGACTGGCCTATATTCACTTTCCCCTGCTCCTATATCCACCATCTCAGCATATGCTCCATGGGGGTCGGCATCCGAAGCCAAAACAGCCACATAGGTTTTGCCGGCATACATAGGAGGAGGGTCAGGATCATAATGGCAGCAAAACCAGATGGTCATTCCTTCCTGATATCCGGGGTAATTTCCACCGCATAAAAACCGTGTGATCTGAACCTGTACAGACTGATTGGGAATACAGTCTTCCAACGGGGTCAACTCTGCTATAAGAATCTTGGGCATATATCCCTGATCTTCTCTCAACCGGTATTCCGGCGCATAGGAACGAAAATAGGGTCTGAATTCTGGCGCTTTCAAATAATTGCTTCCTTCAAAATCCAGTATGGAAAGCGGAAAATAACCGCTGTATTCCGGACCGCGGTAAAGTCTGTAATCTCCAAGCGCCGCATCCCACTGGCGGGTTTCTTTCGTATTGATCTGGAGCTGTGTAACCGTACCAACCGTTGAGAACGACTCTTCGTACAGCTTTCCCCTGGTTTTATTCTGATACCACATGATTACACCCGACGACAGCAGAATCCCCGACAAAAATATCATAAGGAAAAAAAATGCCGTTCTTACAGGTGTGCGATACATCTGTTTGATCTCCAGCCTGATCATCTTTTTATCCTCCGCCTGACGCTATTCTTTTAAAGACATGAGTCTCATTTCGCCTGCATGGGCAAACCGCAGCCAGGCTCCCAGACACCCGGCCGCATAGCCTGCAATTAAGAGCAGTCCTTCCGTTCCATGAACCTTTATGTCCTGCCGGAAGAAATATCCGGCCGCATAGCAGAGAAGCACGCCGAAGCACGCAGGAACAACCTGTTCCACAAACAGCAAAAATATAGTGTTCCTCTTTGGCAGCCCCAGCAGACGGTAAAGCAGAAATTCTTCTTTTCGTTTCTGCGCCATCAGATAGCTTGCCACATAGGCAATCCAAAATACCAGCAGCGCTGCCGCAGGTAAAAATCCGTTCAGAATATCAAGTTCTCTGTAAAGGTACGATGCAGAAGCGGTGAAATCAGAATCCCGCAGCCTTAAAGCCACACCCTCCAGCGACATGGCTGCATCCTCAGCAACCGGCAGCAGCCCCCATCCCTGCATTTCCTGTTTAAACTGATTCAAAGACAGTGGATCTCTCACATAAAACGACAGGGAATCCGCATTACAGGACAGCCCTTTCTCATGGAACAGATTCCGTACGGTTCCAATGGGAAAAACTATTTCTACTCCTGCATATTCATCCGCCCGTTCTTCCCCTTCCATAACCGCCTCTATCGTGAACTCTTCCGTGGTCAGCGGCAGGCATTTCATCTCCCCAAAGCGGTTGCTGATATAGTAATAGTATACCGTCAGCAGCACCTCATCTCCCAGCGCCCATCCATACTCTTTCATGGCGTCGGGCGTTACAGCGCATACCTTTTCTTCTGACTTCAACATTTCATTGATATTTTCCAGATAAGCCCCTTCCGCGTCCTGGATAGAACGGATATCGCCCGCAGCAGCCATAGTAAGCCTCAGATCCGTTTCCCAGTCCTCCATCTTTACATTGCCTTCGCCTCCCAGCAGACGGGTAGTATAACGCACATCCCTGACCAGCTCCGACTGTTCAAATTTATGTACCATATCTTCCGGTATCTCGAGGCCGGCCAGACGTGTTCCTGAAAGATTTGTAATATACCCATAAACCGGAAGCAATTCTGGCAGCGATGCAAGCTGCGAGTGCGCTTCACGAATATTTCCGGCATAGATATCCAACATGGCCGCCATAAGAAAAGCCGTCATGACACACAATATGCTCTGAATCTTATGGGTCTTTATATTTTTCCATACCTGTTTTACAAATTTCATATCACTTTTTCTTTTTACTACCCCTCTTCTTTTTGTACAGTTTTATCAAGTTTTTATGTGCAAGTTTCATGTAGTTTTCTGTTACCGCCAGCAAAATCCCTGTTTTTTATTAGAAATTATACCATCTGAAATGTATATGGTAAATATTTTTTTATTTATAATGTAAAAAAATATTTTTTAAATTCTTAAAATCTTATTGTTATTAAATCATGAAAATAGTAATATAAAAACAGAATTTTATCGAGGCGGATGATATGTTTTGTTTCGGCTTTTTGGGGTCCAGGAAAGGAATGCAGCCATGAGTTTTTCTTTATCAACAGTTCTGAATACGACGATTATTTTGGGAACCTGCGCGGGCTTTCTTTTACTGCTTTTGAGAACGCAGTGGTATAAGAAAATCCCTGTAAAAGTGATTCTAATAGTTTGTCTTGCTGTGATGCTCCGGTTCTTAATGCCATTTGAATTTCCATTTACAATTACTGTCCTTCTTACCAAAATCTGGCCCCATATATATTTACTTTTCTGGCGTACTGTGTTTGAGAGTTCTGATGTAACCATTTATCTGTTCCAGGTATTATTTGCCATTTGGGCAGCAGGCAGTATTTTTCTCCTGCTGCAGCTGTATCTGAAAAACGTTCGTTTTAAGAAAACTGTATTGTCACTGCCGGATACGGAGAATCCCCTTATTATTTCTGCTTTGGATGAAGTCAATCAGCGGTATAAACATTCCCGTCCTGTACGGATTGCCGTCTCCAGCGATATCAATACGGCGCCGTACATCACAGGTATTTCAAATCCCACGGTTGTCCTTCCGGATATAGAGTGGGACAGTCAGGAGCTGTCTTTTGTACTGGGACATGAACTGACACATTTTTATAATCACCATTTACATATTAAACTTGCATGTGAAGTCATTACCCTGTTGTATTTTTGGAATCCCTTTGTGCATCTGCTGAAAAAACAGATTTTCAAGCTGCTGGAGCTGGAAACAGATTCCGTGTTTACTGCGTCCATGAATGAGGAGAAACGGCTCGCGTACGCAGAATGTATGCTGAACATGTCCCGCCTGCAATATTTATCTCCGGGATTAGGAACTGCATTTGCCACTCATGGCGAATCCAATTTGCATCAGCGTATCCAGATGCTGCTGGAAGACAGAAAAAATAAGAAAAAATTTCCGGCCTTCTTACTTTCTGCATTTGCATTACTGATGTTTTTGCTGAATTTTATGTTTATTTTTGAAGCGTCATATGTACCGCCGGAGATCCAGGCAACCACCATGACTTTGAATGAACAAACTGCATACTTGATTCACAGAGGGGACAAGTATGATGTATATTATGAAGGGGAGTATCTCGTATCGGTCTCAGGAATTTTTGATGAATCTATTCCGGTGTATGAGGAGGGCTGTGAAAAGTGATTTTCCACAGCTCCTGCTTTTTATGTTTCCTTCTCCGTATTTTCCCCGGCTTCCAGGTTCTCTCCGCATTCACATCTGGGGTTCGCCCGCCCGAAATCTTAGACATTTTCGTTCGCCTGGGATATAATAAAATAAAGTGTATTTTCGTGCGTTTATGCCTGATTTTATATGCCAGAAACGCTCGAAATACACAGAAAAATATGTAAAAATGAAACGCCCGAAATATCCTACCTTTTTTTGCATACACAGAGCTATCTCTTTTCCCTGCACCACCTGAGGAACGTATCCTGGGCGATATGCAGCTCCCTGGCGGCCTGCCGGGAGGTGACCTCCCCCTCCTTCCATGCTTCCCTCAGACAATAGAAATTCTCCGGCACCGATTTGGGCGGCCTGCCGAAGCGCACGCCTCGAAGCTTGGCGGCGGCGATCCCTTCCATCTGCCTCTGACGGATATTGTCCCTCTCCGTCTGCGCCACATAGGACAGAATCTGCAGTACCAGATCCGCCACAAAAGTCCCCGTCAGGTTCTTTTCCGCGCACCGGGTATCCAGCAGGGGCATATCCAGGACGACGATATCCGCCCGCTTCTCTTTGGTGATCACCCTCCACTGGTCCAGGATCTCTTCATAGTTGCGTCCCAGGCGGTCGATAGACTTGACCACCAGGAGATCTTCCGGTTCCAGCCGCCCCACAAGCTGCCGGTAGGCCGGACGGTTGAAATCCTTTCCGCTCAGCTTGTCCATGAAAATATGGTCCTGGGGGACCGGGAATTCCTGTAGCGCGAGTATCTGACGGTCTTCGCACTGATCTTTGGTGGATACGCGCACGTATCCATACACGTTTGTTTTCATCTGTCTTTCCTCCTTTGCCCCTAATATTCCCATAAACAAAAAAAACCATCCAGCCATCATTGTGATGGCTGGACGGTCGATATCTTCTAAGCCCGGGATTATAACTCGATCTGAGCGATAACCTCTTTCAGCGCGTTGGCGCTGGCCTGGAGCTTCTCGATCTCCTCGTCGTTCAGTTTTACCGGAACCTTGCCGCGGATTCCATGAGGTCCTGCAAGGGTCAGGGTACTGATACATACATCCTCGATGCCGTACTCTCCGTGCATCATGGAAGACACGGTGATGACAGAGTCCGTAGAAGAGCTGAGGATGGAGCAAAGCTTGCATACGGAGGAAGCGATGGCATAGAATGTAGCGCCCTTGTTGGCGATGACGATTCCGCCGGATTTGTGTACGAAATCCACCATTCCCTCTTTGTCCAGATCTTCCACTTCCTGGCCGAAGGATTTCATCAGCGCCGCGTACTCGTCCAGGCCGACACCGGATACAGATGCGCAACTCCACGGTACGAAAGAGCTGTCTCCGTGCTCGCCGAATACATACGCATGGATGTTGCCCTGCGCCACCTCAAAGTGCTGGGACAGGCCGTTGCGGAGTCTTGCGGTGTCCAGAAGAGTGCCGGAACCGATGATCTGGCTCTCCGGGATACCGGAAATCTTCGTGAATACATAGGTCATGATATCCACCGGGTTGCTTACGATAACATAAAGCGCCTTCGGAGCCACTTTCGCGATCTCCGGAGCGATGCTCTTCATAATATTTACATTCGTCTGCGTCAGCTCGATCCTGGTCTGACCCGGCTTGCGGGCGATACCGGAGGTGATGATGACGATATCAGAATCCTTTGCGTCCTCGTACTCTCCGGCCACAAGGGAGATGGGATCACGGAAACAGGTTCCCTGGGCGATATCCATCACTTCGCCTTCTACTTTTTTCTTATTGATATCGATCAGGACAATGGTGGACGCGATATCCATCGTCGAGAGGGTGTACGCGATGGTTGCTCCTACGCTGCCCGCTCCGATAATAGTAACTTTGCTCTTCATATAAGCTCCTTTCTCTTGTGCGGCTATCTTTTTCTATAAAAAACGGCACAATTCATAAGTTGAAATATCCACAACTTATATCCTAATATATTGACATTTTTTTGACAAGACCTATTTTCATTTTTTTGCATGTTTTTAACACAAAACAGGAGCATGGATCTTTTATTTCATCCAAAGTCCAATCAGCTCAAGGTTCGTGTCAAAAGAGAGGGTATATGTGATGCTTGCCTGTTCGTAGGACGCGCTCACCTGCACCACTGCCGAACGGCTGCCCATCTGGCGGACCTGGGCCATGTACAGGTTCCCGAAAGACTGGAACTCTCCCCAGTCCGGCCCGAAATTGGCTTT
This sequence comes from uncultured Lachnoclostridium sp., assembly GCA_944381625.1. GTDB lineage: Bacteria > Bacillota > Clostridia > Lachnospirales > Lachnospiraceae > Hominiventricola. Next base: position 137,927 of record CALWLW010000003.1, on the reverse strand, counting down.
AATCTCATCCATTTTCTCTTCTGCGAGAACAGGCTGCATGGCGTCCGAGGCGTATGCCCGGATCTCATCGTAACTGCCCTCACCCAGCAAAAGCACCGTCTGCTCCGCACGCTCCTGCACCTCCTGCGCCCGGAATACGCCGCCTTGTTCCAGGGGCACGCTCCTGGGCAGCAGCCAGTACGCGGCCGCCGCCAGGAACAGAAGTATGGCCGCGGCCGCGCCGCACCTTCGCAGGAGACGCTCTCTGCGGAACTTCTTCTTCTCTTCTTCTGAAAAGCTCTGATTGAATTCTTTGGCGATCTCATAGGGAGAGCCCATCCTCTTCCAGACGTCCTCCGGTTTTTCCCCGTTCTCCACGCCGTTTAGGATCTCCGACTGGAGCTGTTTTCGGATCTCCTCCCTCCTGGCTTTGGAGCACTGAAGCCGATTCAGAATCCACCGCACATATTTTCTGTCATAATTTCCGTCATATTTCCTTTCCATCATGTTCCTCCTCCATAATCAGATCCACACTTCTGCATATCTCCCTCCAGAGCGCTTCCGTCTCTGCCAGCACGCGCCGTCCTTCTCCGGTGATATGATAATATTTTCTCGGAACCTTTCTTCCTTCCGCGCCGCTCCAGCGGCTCTCCACCAGTCTGTCTTCCTCCAGGCGGTACAGGATCGGGTAAAGCGTTCCCTCCTTCAGAAGAAACCGCTCCCTGCTCCGGTCCCTCAGTTCGCTGATGATCTGATAGCCGTATTTCTCATCCTCAGATAGAAGTTTCAGCACCAGCATATCCAGGACGCCTTTTTTCATCTGGCTCTCATATTTTTCATTCAGCTTTTTCACCCCGTTTCGTAAAATACTTTGTTATACTAAATATAAAATAGCACAGCATTACTTTCATGTCAACCGGGAGTAATCCCCGCCCCGAGACATGACCTCCCCCCGGACACAAAAACAGAGGCCGTCCGAAGACGCCTCCTCTTTCACACGGCCCTGAGCCGCCGTTTTTCCTGCCATGACCGGCCATGCCGGTCTGCCCTGCGCTTATGCCAGGGCCGCCGATTTATGTTCCGCCAGATATTCCTCCGCGTAATGGGCGGCTACCGCCCCGTCCGCCGCCGCCGTCACCACCTGGCGCACGGCCTTTGTACGGATATCCCCCACGGCAAAGACGCCGGGGATGTTGGTCCTGGTGGACTCGTCCGCCACAATGTATCCTGCACCGTCGGTCTTCAGTACATCCCGAAACAGCTCGGAGGCCGGGATCCTGCCAATGCTGACGAAGACGCCGTCCACGGACAGTTCAGAATCCTCCCCGGTCGCCCGGTTATGGAGTTTCAGCCCGGTGAGCTTGTCCCCATGGAGCAGCCCCGTCACCTCACTGTTCCAGACAAATTCCACATTCTCCGCCTTCATCAGCGGGTCATGATAAATCTTTGTGGCCCGCAGCGTATCCCTGCGGTGAACCACGATCACTTTTTCACAGATGCGGGACAGCACCATGGCGTCCGCCGCCGCGGAATTGCCGCCGCCGATCACCGCCACCGTCTTTCCTTTATAGAACATACCGTCGCAGGCGGCACAGTAATTGACGCCGCGTCCGATGAGCTGCTCCTCCTCCGAAAGTCCCAGCTTTCTGGGAAACGCCCCCGCCGCCAGGATCAGGGTACGCCCCTGGAAATCACCCTCGCTGGTATGCACCGTCTTCACCGGCCCCTCCAGCTCGGCGCCGAAGACGTCGGCCAGCTCCGTCTCTGCGCCGAAGCGCTCCGCCTGGGCCTGCATCTTCTCCGCCAGGGTAAAACCGTCGATTCCTTCCTCAAATCCAGGATAATTGTCGATCTGGGTACTCAGCGCCATCTGTCCTCCGGCGGACAGCTTCTCCAGCAGGATCGTCTTCAGTCCCGCCCTCACACAGTACAGCGCCGCCGTATAGCCGCCCGGCCCGCCTCCGATCACCACTGCATCGTAAATCTCTCTCATCTTATCACCTGTTTCTTCCGTATTCTTCAATGAACGCCTCTATGGCCGCCTTGGAGTCCGGCGCCACCACAGTGCCCGCCGCTTTTCCGTCTCTGAACAGGATCAGGGTCGGGATCACCTCCACCTGGTACTCCTGGGCCAGCTCCGGCTCCTCGTCCACGTTCACCTTGACCGCCGTCAGCTCTCCTGCGTACTGCTCCGCAATTTTTTCAAAAGCCGGCGCGATCCTCCTGCAGTAGGTGCACCAGGGCGCCCAGAAATCCGCCAGGACAAGCCCCTTGCCTTCCGCCGCATAATCATGAAAATTCTGTTTGGTTACATTGATTGCCGCCATATACATATCTCCTCTCTTGTACCGGTTCGCCCCGGTCTTCTTCTCTAATTATAGAATACCCGGATACGAAAATTTCTTCCGTGACAAACGAAAAGTATCTTAATATTTCAAAATCCTCCTAAAATGCCGTGTTCTACCGCGACTACAACATTGCCAGATAACTGTCCAGCCTTTCATTCACATACCCTGCAAATAGTTTTTCCATCGCTCCCAAATTATGTTTTACATGATACTCGTCAAAAGCATTGTAATACGCAATCCTGTCTGCAAATTTAATATCAATCGGCGGATATCCTGCCTTCATCAATTCCAGATTCACAAGCAGGCGTCCCGTTCGGCCATTGCCGTCGATGAAAGGGTGAATAGCTTCAAATTCGATATGAAACCGCGCAAGTCGGGAAATCATATGTTCTGTACTGTATCTATAATCCTCCAACAGCTGTTCCATCTTAGGCTGAATCAGATAAGGCTGCACAGGTTCATGCTTTGCGCCCACAATTTTTACCGGAACTCTTCTATAAACTCCTCTATCATCCTTTTTATCTGCCAACACCAGATAATGGATCTGTTTAATAATACTTTCCGATAACGGTAACTGATCCTTTACCAAATCCTGCACAAAATCAAAGGCTTCCTTATGCCCGACCGCCTCCATATGGTCCTTCAGCGGCTTCTGATCAATCGTCAACCCTCGCAGTACCATGTCTGTTTCACGCAAGGTCAGCGTATTTCCTTCGATTGCATTGGAATTATAAGTGTATTCAACCACAAACTGCTCTGTTAATCGTTCTACTTCACCTTCCGTCAAAGGGCGTCTGCCATCCAGTTCTGCTTTCTTCCTGTCGATACTCTCAAACAGGCTTTCGGAAGATTTATACCGTCCGTCCTCCGGTTTCTTCGCCTCTGCCGGAATCCGGTAGCTGCGCCCCTCACGGATTACGCCTGGAACTTTCCCTTCTGAACATAATATCCGTACTCTTCTATCTGAAATTCCCCATTTCCCTGCGGCCTGTTTTACTGACATATACATAATTTTTCACCTCGCTCCCAGTAATAGCATTATACCCCATTATCGGAACAATAGCAAAGCTATCGGAATAATATTTTTTGTTTATCGGAACAATGCGAAGGGTTCGGCAGCTTCCGTGATCTTGTTATAAAACTTCTTACCGCAGACGCATATTGGGCCAGATCAGCTCCACGTATTCGTCCGGGCACTGATAATCCACATATTCTTCCACCACGTTCCTGGCCGGGATACCGTCCCTGCGCTCCACATACCGCAGCAGCGCCAGGCCGGAGATGGCCAGATTGCACGCCATCAGCACCATGCAGATCCAGGTCACGATCTTCCCGGTCATGGGCGGGATCCGCTCGATCAGGGCGCTCAGCCTGGGATAGCAGATCTTCACCCACACCAGCGCCAGGATGCCCCAGAAGATGCAGAACAGAAGGTTGGTGCGCCCGCCGATATTAAACGGCATGTCGCTGTAATCCCAGAACACCGTCCCGAAAAACACTTCGCTGATGACGCTGCACAGATATTCGTAAGTACCTCCCAGGAAGAATCCTCCCAGAAAAATATAACGGTCGTCCTTGCTGGAAAGCTGGCGGAGCAGTATCGTCAATATGGCCGCTCCAGCGCCCCATATGATACTGAACGGCCCATAGAGCAGGCTGGAACGGCTCATCCAGCGCCCGGTCGTCGTTCCCACAAAGACCGTCTCTATCAGATCCCCGGCAATCGCTGTGATAAAGAAGATCCAGAATACTTTATCCAGACAGATCCCCTGGGCGAATATATAGTTCTTCCGGTTTTCCTCCTCCCCGTCTTCCGCCGCCTGCAGCATGGGATAGGCTTTTTTCAGACGGTTCCAGATATGCGCCGTCAGCCGGCTGCCCACGCTTTTCTTCTGTACCTGGAGCCCCGCCGCCAGCGTGCGCACCCGGCCCGACTGGAGCTTTTTCCGGGAAGCCAGGTAGACGGCCCCGGCGTCCACTACAGCCAAAGCCAGCAGCACCAGGGAGACGATCTGCACCAGCAGCGCCGGCAGCGCCTGGACCGCCAGGTACAGGAACGGATGGATCAGCAGGATCACCACCATGGCGCAGATACCCGCGGCAGCCATATAGAGAAAGCCCTTCGGCCTTCCGGCGTAGACCGATCTCTCGTCCTGGTTCCAGAGCTTCTTCCCCGTCAGGCGGCAGGACACCTCCGACGCCAGCTGGGCCGCCGCTGAGGTAATCACCATGGACGCCACCGGCTGGAAGACCCAGTACTCCCTCAATGTGGGCTGGATCAGAATCAGCAAAACTGCCGCTGTCCCATAGGAAAGAGACAGCGGCAGATTCAGCACGCCCCGGTTGCAGAACCTGCCGGCCTGCACGGCCATATACAGCACTTCCAGACACCAGCCAAAGAAAGAATACATGAACAGAAAAAACAGCAGTTCAAAAATCGTATAGTCCATATCTATGTTTTTCCTCTCAGTGTAAATATTCTACTATTGTACTGGAAATCCTTCCGTTATTCAAGATTCAAATGTTTCGATAAAATATTCACCGTGATCAGGTGCCAGAGGACAATCTGCAGCACCGTAATCAACAGCATGACAAAAAAGTACAATGTACCGAAAATGCCCGCATTCGTACCGATAAAGAACTCTGCCCAGTCAGGCGCCGCCAGGCTGACCGATACCAGAAAGATCCCGGAGACCATGGACCAGGCCACGCCGATCCCGATATAGGCCAGACAGGAGCCCAGCACCCGGTGCCTTTCAAAAAGCTGGCCCATGGCCATGGCCGCATACACCCGGTATACGCTCTCCGCGATACCCACCAGGGACAGGAGCACAAACAGCGCCACATCGCAGGACCACCAGAAGATGCCCTGCTCCCGCACCATATAGCTCACGAAATCTCCCAGGCTCTGCCACAGAAGCGTATAATCTCCAAAAGCTCCCAGAGCCATCACCACGCAGGACAGCACCGCCACCACAGAACTGACGCAGCCCACCGCAGTGGCGCAGATCCCTTTGGACAGTACCAGTTCCCAGGTCTCCACCGGAAGCGTGAACATCAGGTAGCCTTCCTCCTTCAGAAGACCATTCCAGAACCGCTGGACGACGAACAGCACCGTCATCACCAGGATCGCCACCATCACGCCGAAAAAGATCAGCGTCACGATCCCCGTCACAACCGCGCCGCCCTGTATCAGCGCCTGGCTCTCCAGAGTATGGTTCACAGTATACTCCGTGACGCCCACCAGCCCCTTGATAGACAGGCTGAACAGGAACGAAATCACCGGCGCCGCTATCCACAGGGGGATCAGGACGCGGGACATGGATTTCATATCATATTTGATCAGTTTACCTAACATTCGCCGCACCTCCTCCATAGGGCACCGTCCGGAAGACCTCCCGGAACAGTTCGTCCACGGATTTTCCTTCCTTCTCCCGGATATCGTCCACCAGCTCCTGACGGAGCACCTGGCCGTCCTGGATAAAAAGCACCTCGTCCAGCACCCGCTCCACATCGGAGATCAGGTGAGTGGAAATGAGGACGGTTCCTTCCGGATTGTAATTGTTCAGAATCGTGGCCAGGATATAATCCCGCGCCGCCGGGTCCACGCCCGCGATGGGCTCATCCAGTAAATATAACTTCGCATTCCGGCTCATGACCAGGATCAGCTGCACCTTCTCTCTGGTTCCCTTGGACAGGGTCTTCATCCTCTGGTTCGTATCGATCTCCAGCGCCCAGCTCATCTCCTCCGCCTTGCCCCGGTCAAAATCCCCGTAGAAATCCTCAAACAGGCCGAACAGGTCGCTGACCTTCATCCAGTCCGCGAAATAGGTCTTGTCCGGCAGATAGCTGACGATGGATTTGGTATAGATCCCCGGCGTCTCCCCGTCGATCAGCACGCTCCCTCTCTCCGGGCGCAGAAGGCCGTTCAGCACTTTCATAAGCGTCGTCTTCCCGGAGCCGTTGGGTCCCAGAAGTCCTACGATCTTCCCTCCCGTAAGCTGGAAGCTGAGCCCCCGCAGGGCTTCTTTTCTGCCGTAATATTTCCACACATCCTGACACTGCAGCAGTATCTCACTCATCTAGCCTTTCCTCCTCTTCAACAGTTCCAAAGCCTGATCCCTGGTGTATCCAAGCTGTGCGGCAGCCTCATAAAACTGCTCGATCAACTCGTTCGCCAGCTTCGCGCGCATGCCTTCCAGCACCGACGTATCCTCGGTCACCGTCCGCCCGGAGGTCCGGTTGGTCACCGTGAGCCCTTCGGCGTCCAGCCCTGCCAGCGCACGCTGCATGGTGTTGGGATTCACTCCCGCCTCCGCCGCAAGGTCTCTCACGCTGGGCAGTTTGCCGCCCACCTGGTACCGGCCGGAAAGAATCATCCTGGTCAGCTGTTCCTGCAGCTGTATCCAGATGGGACGGCTGTCATCCAGTTTCCAATCCATCTGCTCACTCCTTTGCCGCGTATTATTGTATTACTTTTATAATACAATAATATTCCCATCCCCAGTATTTGTCAATCCCCGATTTCCAAAAATCGCCGGACTATGGGCCGGGACGGCTGTGAAGCATAACCGGCTGTTACAAAATCACAGAGCCTGCCTGGAACACCAGGAATGCCATGAGCCAGGCGACGGCCAGCTGCATGCACACCATAAAGCCCGTCCATTTCCAGCTTCCGGTCTCCCGCTTCACAGTGGCCAGCGCCGCCAAGCAGGGCACATAGAGCAGACAGAAGACCATGAGGGCGTAAGCGTTCAGCGGCCCGAAGCCCAGGCCTTCCAGCACTGCAGCCAGCCCGCTCATGCCGGACGCGCCCGTCACGTTGCCCACGCCGAACAGCACGCTGCAGCTGGACACCACCACTTCCTTGGCCGCGATGCCGGAGATCAGCGCCAGCACGATCTGCCAGTAGCCAAGGCCCAGCGGCCGGAACACCGGCACCAGCACCTGGCCCAGCATGGCTCCGAAGCTCTGCTCCATATCCGTGGTGAAGCCGTGGGGTCCCAGATTCATCACCGCCCACATGATCATGGACGCCAGGAAGATCGTCGTACCCGCCTTGGTCAGATAATCCTTCACCTTCTCCCACACATAGACCCGGATGGTATGGGCATTGGGCGTTTTATATTCCGGCAGCTCGATCAGAAGCATATTCCCGCCGCCGCTTTTATCCGCCGCCTTCATGACAAATGCGGCCAGGATCGCCACCACCAGTCCCAGCAGGTACATGGAGAAGGCCGCGATCATGGCATGGTCCCCGAAAAACATCTCAGAAAACAGTACGTAGATGGGCAGTCTGGCGCTGCAGGACATGAACGGAGTGATCAGGATCGTCTTCAGCCGGTCCCTGGGATTTTCCAGCACACGGGAGGCCATCACCGCCGGTACCGTACAGCCGAAGCCCAGGAGCATGGGCAGGAACGCCCGCCCGGACAGTCCGATCCTGCCCATGATGCCGTCCATCACATAAGCCACCCGCGCCATATATCCGCTGTCCTCCAGAAACGCCAGAGCCAGGAACAGGATGAAGATATTGGGCAGGAACGTGAGGATGCCCCCAACTCCGGCCAGGATGCCGTCAGTGACCAGGGACACCAGCAGAGGATTCGTGTGCATCGCCTCCATCCCCGCCGCGGCCAGCCCGGTCAGGCTGTCCAGTCCGATCTCAAAATAGCCTTTCAGCCAGTCCCCGATGGTGAAGGTCAGGAAAAATACAAACGCCATAATCAGCAGGAACGCGGGAAGCCCCCACACCGGATGGGTCAGGATCCTGTCCACCCGGTCCGTGGACTCTGCTTTCCGGCTGCGGTTCACCACACATTCCGTCATGATCTCCTCAATAAACGAGAACTTCTGATTGATGATTTCCTTCTCATAGTCCCGGTCCAGCACCGCCGCCCAGTCCAGCGGATAAGCCCTGCGGATCTCCGCGTCGTTTTCCAGGATCTTGATGGCGTGCCAGCGCAGGTTGTCGATCCCCGGATAAGCCTTTTTCAAAAGCTCCGCCACCTCGTCGATCTTGTCCTCCACATCGTCGGAGTACACCATGGCATACATTTTATGGTGTTCCTCCGCGTCCTTATGGTGACTTTCCTCCGGCTCATGATGATGGATCAGCTTTTCCCCCAGTTTCTTATCCTTGTGGTGGGCCACCGTATGGATCAGGATCTCCAGCCCGGTCTTTTTCCGCGCGGACACCGGCACGCAGGGGATGCCCAGCATCTCCGGCAGACGATGCAGGTCGATCTCCATTCCTCTCTCCTGGACAATGTCCATCATGTTCAGCGCCAGCACCACCGGCTTGCCCAGCTCGATGAGCTGCAGCGTCAGGTACAGGTTCCGCTCCAGCGCCGAAGCGTCGGCCACGTCCACGATCACATCCACCTCATCGCTGAGTATGTACTGCCTCGTCACCGTTTCTTCCATAGTATAGGAAGTCAGGCTGTAGGTACCGGGCAGGTCCACCAGACGAAAAGTATCGTCATGGAACCGCATGGCTCCCTCTTTTTTCTCCACCGTCACACCCGGCCAGTTGGCCACCTTCAGATTCGCGCCCGTATAGGCGTTGAATAGCGTCGTCTTCCCGCAGTTGGGATTTCCCACGAATCCCACCGTCAATTCCTGTCTGCTCATACCGGTTTCACCTCGATGTTCTTTGTAATCTGTTCGCCCACGGCAAACCGGGTTCCTCTGATCTTGATGATCATCGCGCCCTTTTTCTTTCGGTTCACTACGGATATCTCCGTCCCTTCCAGCATCCCCAGCACCTCCAGGCGCCGTTCCGTCTGTACGGGAAGCTCCATACGCAGCACTTCCAGTCTGCTGCCCTTTTCTCCTTCGTTTAATCTCATATGCGTATCCCTCGTTCATATTTTTGAAGGCGCGGCCGTCCGGCCTTCCTTCAAAAGTTTCTGTAACTAATAATGCAGCCGATAATAATTATCAGCTGCATTATAGCGAATTTTTCCCGATTATGCAATGGGAGGATGCGGCATCTCCCTGATGAGTTACTCCGCCGAAGTCACCGGCGTGATCGTGATATTGGCCGCTTCGATCCCCGTCTTGCGCTTCACGATGTCCTCGATCTGGGCGCGCTGCGCGTCGCTGACCTGAGCGTTGCTGACCACCACGTCCGCCGAGGAATCATTGATGCTTACCACCACGTCGTTGAAGCCCTGGGCCGACAGAAGGGTCTCTGCCGCCAGTTCTTTCTCCGCGATATCCGTCATCTCCACCATCTCGTCGATGGCTCCCTGTTTTTGTTCGTCGGTGATGTTGGTGCTGTTGATCAGCTCCATCAGGATCTCCTTGTTTCTGGAACGGGTCTGCTCCCTGGTCACCTTCGCTTCGGAAACCAGGCCCACGCCCACGCTGCTGTTCGCCATCACCGTATCTCCCACTTCCGCCTCCGCCTGCTCCTCCGCCGCAGGCTCTGCTTCCTCTTCCACCGCTTCCGTATCTTCGTCCAGGCTGGCTATGTCTCCGGTCTCGTCTATCCCGGTCTGGGCATAGATATCCTCTGCTGAAATATCCTCCGCCACGCTTGCATCCTCCGTATCCTCGATGGCCGAGCTGTTGGCGCTCAATAAATCTTCATCCAGCCCGGTCCCCGAATAATTCAGGTACCCGGCTACTGCGATCATGGCGGCCAGCGCGGTAATAATCATCTGATTCTTTTTGAATACAGGTTTTTTAAATATCTGCTTCACTTGCTTCCCTCCATTTTCATTATTTTAATTTTATGAGCCTCAATGCCAAATAATGCCTGCGCCGCCTCCAGAATCTCCTGCTGTACCCGGCTGGAGCCACCGCCCTCCGCGATCACCAGCACCCCCTCCACTCTGGGATTGGTCTCGGACGTCACATAAGGCGTGCGTATGCTTCCGCCCTCTTCTTCAAACACCGTCTCTTCCTGGCTGGAGCTTTCGGACACCGTCTGATCCTTCTCCACCTGCTTTTCCCCGGTCCCCTCAAAGGTGAGCATCACCTGCACCGCCCCCACGCCTTCCACCTGGGAAAGCATCTCCTGAAGCTTTTGTTCCATGTGTTCCTCGTAATCGCCGTCCGTATGGTTTCCTTCTGTCTGGGCCTGCAATGCGGGCTCCTCCTGGACGCCCGCCTTTGCCTTTCCCCGGTCTGCCGGGATGGCGGCAACGGCCAGCAAAAGGCCCGACAGCACCAGGATCAGGAGCTGGTCCTTCTTCGGCGGCCAATATTTTTTCTTCCATTTATTCCATAGCTCCGGCACAGTATCCCCCTCCTCTTCGTCTCTCATCTGAGAACTTCCGCACTCTGCTCCAGCTCCTGCACAAACGCCCTGGCGTCCAGCCCTTCCGCCAGATGAAAGATCTGAAGGATGGGCTGGAGCAGCAGCAGTACCAGAAGCAGTCCCAGATAAAACCGCACATATTTTTCATACGACTTCCCAGGCAGCAGGTTCAGCACCATCTGTTCCAGCAGATAAAAAACCGCCACATACCTTACCATATTCAGGATCTCCCGCATCCTGCCCCTCCCTTCTATCCGGAAACTGCCGCGGACAGCGCGATGGTCAGCAAAAACAGCGCAAGCACCGTAAAAACCATCTGGAACAGCAGCCGAACCGCATGGCCCATCCCGGTGAGGCAGCTGGTGATCCGCTCCTCGGACACCGGCTGGAGCACCGCTGCCAGCAGGTAATAAGCCGCCATGATCACCGCCAGCTTCACCAGCGGAACCAGGCACAGGAAGATCAGTACCGCCAGCGCCGCGGCCCCGATCCCGTTTTTGATCAGCATGGCGGAGCCCAGCACCAGATCTGTCACCGAGCCGCCCACGTCGCCCACTCCCGGCACCATCTCGATCCCCCGGCTGACTGCGGTGGACCGGAACGCGTCCGCCGCCGGCGTGATCAGCCCCTGGATCATATGAAAGCCCATGACCGCCGCCAGGGAAGCCTTCAGACTCCAGCCCACCAGCATCTCCAACAGCTCTGCCAGCCGCCCCAGCCGCGCTTCACCTGACAGTCCGTTGACCAGCGTCAGCAGGACGTAGATCTGGATGCACGGCAGGATCAGCACCTCCGAGAGCCACCGAACCCCGGAGATCAGAAAAAGGACAAACTCATAATAGACCCCTGCCGACGTGATCCGGGCCGAAAGCGTCATGGCCAGAAAATAAGCGGGCGCCAGCACCGTCATAAAATCCCCCATATTGTCCATGACCGCCTCCGCAATTCCCGCGGTGCTGCCAAAAGAGGACAGCAGGAGCAGAAACAGCAGCATATAGATCATACAGAAACTGATCCTGGAGACGCCCCGGTTCTGGAACACGTCCGCGAAATGGACGAGCACCGCAGCGGCGACGGCCAGTATAAGGATATGTATCCATATCTGCCTCTGCTGAAGAAGCTCCTTTAAAAAGATATCCTGCAGGAATCCCGCAAGAGACTCCCAGGAAAACAGCCGCCCCCCTTCCGCGCCCTTCGCCACCAGGTCTTCAAATTCCAGGCCGGTTCCCAGAAGGTCGTCCACCACCTGCTGGATCTCCGTAAAATCGATCTCGCCCATTCCTCAGCCTCCCAAGAACGTCTGGATCACATCCAGGAGCGCAGTGAGAACCGGGACGCTCACCGCCAGTACGGAGATCTTGCCGAAGATCTGGATCTGCCCGGCTACGCCCTGGTAACCCGCATCCCTGCAAAGATCCGAGGCAAACTCCGCGATATAGGTGATCCCGATAATCTTGATCAGGATCCGAATATACCCCGCGTTCAGAGGCAGGCTCTCCTGGATCGCCTGAAGGCCCTGAAGGACCGTTCCCAGCTGCTCCGTCATATACCAGAAGATCAGTACGCTGATCCCCAGACACAGATAGATGGAATATTCTGATTTCAGCGATTTTAACTGCAGAGCCAGCAGTACGCCGGCAATCCCCAGCATTGCCACCCGGACCATCCCGTCCCTCCTCTCCATTCTTCCCCTGTCAGAACTGCTCACAGGTCAAATAATCGCTGCATCGTGGCAAACAGTTCATATACATAAGGGACGATCCACAAGAGCACCAGGATCAGCCCCGCGAGGCTGGTCAAAAATGCCTGCTCCTCCCGCCCGCTGTGCTTCAGCACCTGAGAAAGGACCGATACCAGGATGCCCACGGCGGCAATTTTGAAAATCATGGTTTCACTCATCTTTCTTCCGTTTCCTGTCCTTTCCTCAGATTACCAGCACCACCAGCGCAGCCCCTCCCAGAATTCCCAGATAACGGTAGAGCCTCCTGCGGCTTCCGGCCGCCTGTTCCGCCTGCCGCTCCGACTGTTTTAACTGCTCCAGATAATAATCCAGCGTGCTCACCTGCATCTCCACGTCCAGGCATCCCAGCATGCCTCCCAGCTTCTCCAGCTCCGCCAGTTCCTGGCGGCTGATATGCAGTCCGGAAAAATACTGCTTCAGGTTCTTCCTCCACAATTCCTCCGCCGTACGCCCGTTCCTGCCCTGCAGATCCAGAGCCGTCTGGCGGAAGAAATCCGAGAAAGGCGGCGCGCAGCTTTCCGCCAGGCTGCCGAAAGCCTCCGGAAGCGTGCGGTGCATGTAGCGGATCTCTCCTCTCAGGCGGAGCGTCAGCTTCTGCAGCTGCAGAAGCTCTTCGATCCGGTCCTCCAGTTCCTTTGCCATACAGACGCCCAGCCCCGTGCTGCCTGCCAGGATGCAAAGGATCCCCACCGCTTTCAGCATAATCCATTCCCCCGTCCGTCCAGAATCTGCCCAATACGCCCCGGCGTCTTCCCCGCATCCAGAAACACGTACCGTTCAAACATCTCCTGATCGATCATCTCGCGCAGGACCGGCTTCTGCCGCAGTTCCTCCATACAGCTCCCATGCACGGTCGCCAGCAGCACACAGCCGCAGTTCATGGCATATTTCAGGGCCGCCAGATCCTCGCTGCTGCCGATCTCGTCCACCGCCACCACCTCCGGCGACATGGAACGGATCAGCATCATCATGCCCTCCGCTTTCGGGCAGCCGTCCAGCACGTCCGTGCGCAGTCCCATATCGTTTCCCGGAACGCCCCGGAAACTCCCTGCGATCTCCGAACGCTCGTCCACCACGCCTACCGTCTTCCCCTTCCTGCCGGCGCATCCGTCTGAAATCTGCCGGATGCAGTCCCGAAGGAGCGTGGTCTTCCCCCGTCCCGGCGGGGAGACAATCAGCGTATGGCACAGCCGGTCTCCCTCCCAGAGATACGGGATCAGCGGGTCCGCACAGCCTTTCACCTGATGGGCAAAACGGATATTCAGCGAGGATATCTCGCCCATGGTCTTCACCCGCCGGGCTTCCACCACCGTCTTCCCGGCCAGCCCCACCCGGTGTCCGCCCGGAAGCGTCAGAAAGCCCTGCCGGATCTCATCCTCATAGGCATAGAGAGAATACCCGCCCAGATAGGACAGGATCTCATTTATCTTATCCCGGGAGAGCGTCCGCCCCGTCATAAGCTCCCGGTTCTCGTACCGGATCAGAACCGGCCGCCCGGCCCGCAAGCGCAGTTCCTGCAGGCCCGCAGGCGGCAGATGGAAGCTCTCCACCAGCTCTTTCAGTTCTTTTGGAAATATGGATAATACTTCGTCACACTGCATGATCCCCACTCCTTACCCCAATATATGTGGGGAGGACAGGTTTTATGTGTGATAGAAAAGAAATACCGCCGTACATTTTCAAGCTGTGTCAGCCTCCTGGACAGATAAAAAGGAACATACCCGTCCGTTTCACCGTTCAGACAGATACGTTCCCATATTCCTGCTTCTTTTTTACCCCTGCTTTTTCTCCAGCAGTGCCTCCAGTTCCCGGATCCTGGCCTCCTGTTCCTGCAGTCTCCGGTCGCTCTCCCGCAACTTCTGATCTCTTTCCTGCAGCTTTTGGTCTTTCTCCTGTATCTTTTGGTCTTTCTCCAAAAGAGCCCTCCTTTGTTCGTTGATCTCTTTTCTCTGGTCATCCATAACCTTCTGCTGTTCCTCGATCATGTATTTCACCGTATTCTGATCCATGATCCTCAATGCATCCGAAAACATCCTCAGCACCTCCTCCGGCCGTTGGCGCAGCATGGCAAGCTCCCGGTAGACCTCTTCCAGCCACGGATATTCTTCCATTAGTCTCTCCGCATCCTCCATGCTCTCGGTCAGCAGGAAGCCCAGCCATGCCGTCTGTTCGTTCTTTTCTTTAGCATAAGGGAATTTTCGGAATACGTCAAGGCATACCAGGCAGTATTCCTGCAGAAGCGGCAGTTCCAGGCCGCTGTCGAACGTGGTGCTCCCACGGTGGATATAATACTCCGGCATCTGATGGAAGATCGGCGCACTCTTCTCAAAAATGACAATAGTATAGACCTTCTTCATGTCCCGGTAAGAAAAATACTTCCCCCGTTCGCCCCGTACCCTGGCATACTGACGCATGACCAGGTCAGACGAATAGCAGGACATCCGCTCCGCCGGGAAGGCATAGGGGATCTTCTGGATCTCCACATTCGTCAGGGAACCGTCCTCCAGCTCCACCAGCACGTCCATGATCAGCAGGGAATCCCCATCCATCAGGCGGTCCTCCGAGGGCAGGATTGCTTTTACCTTCACCGGCATCCCCAGCAGGCAGGAGATCAGGGATGACAGCCGTTCGGGGTGGACATCCGGGTGGAATACTGCCTTAAAAAATGGATCGTAAGTGACCGGGAGGGTCTTGCTTCCCTGCAGGAACTCCAGAAACCGGTCCTGACATTCCTGGTTCAGCCGCCAGAATGGGATACGCAGCTTCGGGTCTTGCTGGATTTCTGAGAGGGCCTCCTCCCTGGATATGGGTGGGAATCTCCAGTTTCCGCGTCCCTCTCCCTGTCCTGTTCCGCATATGGCTCCCTGCATCGTTTCGTGCGTTCTTTTGTATGTACTTTCATGTTTCATTCTGTTCTGCTTCACCGTTCCTCCTTTTCCGCATCCGCGAACAGGAAAACACAGGAGACCAGAAGCCTTCCCTCCGCCGTGCCTGGCAAAAACCAGCTGTGCACGTCCGGTACAATTATTCTGTTCCCTGCGGACTTTTATACCTGTCCGCCTTCTGCAACTCTGTTTTTCAATCTGGGAAATACTGGCGGGAACCCGCCGGGATGTTTCCGAAATCTTTTAATGGGCTTATTGTAGCATATATGTCTGCCAAATGCAATTTATTTTTCAAAGTCTGGCGAAACAAGTTTGGTAAAACAGTTTGGAAGAACAAAAAAGGGAATGTCTCCATCCCCTTTCTAGCCAAACATCCTCTTCACCAGTTCTTTTTTGTTGGTCACCGCTTTGGGCATGTATCTGCGGATCACCTGCTGGGAGGAGGCAAATCCCATCAGTTCCGCAATCGTATCGGAGCTGGCTCCCGCCTGAACCGCATGGATCGCGTAGGTGTCCCTGAGCATCCTGGGCGTCACGCTGCCCAGTCCGCAGGCATGAGCCCTGCGCATGAGAGCGGCCCTCATGCGGTCCACCCGGACCGGCCTCTGGCTGGATTTGCACAGGACAAATTCGTCCGGCTCCCCGTTATACTGCCTTCTCGTCTCTTCCAGCTGTTTCAGCAGGAAATCGGGCACCGGCACCGTCCGTTTTTTCCTTCCGGACAGCGGTTCCAGCTCATATCTGCGGCTATCCTCCTGGCCTGTCTCCCTTTTCACCGCAAGAAAATACTCCAGATGGAATTCCGCATTCTGGAAATCCACCTCTTTCCAGCGAAGCGCCGCCGTCTCGCTCAGCGTCATTCCTGTATACAGGATCAGCTGGAACCCCAGGCCCAGAGGATATCCATCCTCGTCCTGATAGGCGAACAGGACAGGCTTCAGCGTCACCAGCTGTTCCTCGCTCAGCCAGTTCTTCTCTTCCCAGATATTTTTTCCCCGAAGCGTCCAGGCAGTCTCCGTGCATGGATTCCGGTCTATGAGCCCTGTCTTCTGCGCGTCCCTCATACAGCCGCTTAACACCGAGAGCGTATTTCTCACTGTCCCTTCTGTCATACAGCCGTTCTGTGTCCCCAGAACGGGCGTGTTCTGCAGTGTCCTGACCCACCGGCCGATGGCGTCCTCCGTCAGATCTTCCATCTGCAGTTTTCCCAGATAGGGAAGAATATGGCGTTCCATCGTCTCCGCATACATGCAGATCGTCGTCTCCTTCACCACATTGGGCAGTATATTCCGAACCCAGATGTACACCCAGTCCTCCAGGCTCTCAACTGCGGAAAGATCGCCCTGACGGAACGCCGCCCGCTTCTCTTCCATCTTTCCGTCATACTGCCGCTCCAGATAGTCTCCATGCCGCCGGGACGACATCCGGTCACAGCCGCAGCTTACTGTCCTGCCGTTTTTCAGGTCCCTGGTCGCGACGCTTTTTTCCCTGCCGCAGTCACATCGGCAAATTACCTTCTGTAACGTCGTGTGATTATCTAAATCTTCTCCGATTACTGTCAGTTTTCCGAATCGTTTTCCTATCATCTGTTCCGGGGTAGAACGAATACAGCCGCAGCTTTTCCTGCGGCCGTTTTTCAACAGATAGCCTTGTACGATGCAGGTATTCCCGCAATCGCACCGGCATTTCCAAAGAGAAACTCTCTGTCTGCCTGACTGACCGTAACCGGCAAAGCCGGTCACGATCAGTTTTCCAAACCGTTCTCCCGTAATGTCTTTAACGGTTCTTGGCACGTTTCATACTTCCTTTGTATTTATTTCGTCATTTTTCTCTTCTTGTATGCGATGGTTCCGCATGCGGCGAGCGCAGCCGCGGCAATTACAGCCAGTACAACATACAGCATAATATTCGCGTTGTCCCCGGTCTTGGCAGAACCAACCTGCTGCGTATTGGATACTGCAGAGGTTCCAGTGCTCTCGTCATCGCTTCCGCTGCTGTGGCTTCCGCTTCCCTTCTTCACCTGCTGGTTCGTGATCACCGTCTGCGCCGTGCTGTCTGACTTGGAAACCGTCACCTGACCGCCCTTCACATTGATCTGGTAGCCAAATTCTTTTCCGCTGTTTACCACATTTCCGTTCTGGTCAGTCTCCATCACATAGTAGGTGCGTTCACTTCCGTCTGCCGGCGTCTCCAGTTCCACAGTCACGGACGTCTCGCTGGCGTCGGCAAGCTTCAGTTCGATCACCTTGCCGTACCTGTTCTGATATGCGGCGTCTGTGAAGACAGAAGCATAGAAGGTTGCCGTCACTTTCTTCTCATTGCCCTTGGTGTTCTGCACCTTCTTGGTAATGGTAAGCTCCGCGGTTCCGACGGTGGGCTCTTCCGGTGTAGGTTCTTCCGGCGTGGGCTGGGCGGTTACGGTGTAGCTGACGGTGGGTTTCGGGAAATTCTTGCTTCCCGTATCGCCTTCCGTTGTCTCATACTCCAGCACTGCAGATTCATTGGTCTGGATATCCGCATACCCCTTGCTTCCGTCCCTGTCGTACTGTCCATAGGTGCCTGCTTCCGTATTCTTGTTGACCAGCTTCAGCACGTAGGACAGTGCAAGCCCGTTGGCATTCTCCACCGGAACATTGATTGTCCATACAAAATGCTCCTCTCCCGCAGCTCCCGGAACATATTCTACAGTGTACGGATACACGCCGTTTTCATCAGCCATACCGAAATTCACCAGATTCTCATTCGCCGCATCGACTGCTCCCTGGATCTCCGTTCCGCCTGCAGTCAGCTTAAAGGTGTCTACTCCCTTAAGGTCAAAATCGTTTCCGATTACATCCGTGACAGTGCCTTTCTCAATCGCGTACAGAATCTGATTCTTGATTGTATTGAAGGTACTCTCAGCAGTTGTGTTGGAAATGGATCCTCCATCCGCCTGGGAAATCAGATAATCCATCAGCTGTTCGCCATACGGATAATCACCCCAGTGGTTTTCATCCATCTTAAACGCAAACGCATAATCCACGGACTGTGCAAGCTCTTTATAGACGGACGCCGTTTTGAGGAGGGCAATTTCATTTCCTACCAGTGTGCTTTCTTTTACCTCGTCGTCAACCAACGCCCAATACCGGCCCGTTTCATCCGGCGTGGGTTTTCCTGCCCCGTATACTTCCGCTTTCTGGATCGTATACTCGTATTTTTCCATGATATCGGAAGATCCGTTCATCAAAGCATAAAACGTCTCATCATCGATTGCGCCATTATGATATTTCATGCTGTAAACATCGTTTGCATTCTGAATATCAGCCGCACCGTTTCCAATATTCTGGAACCAGACGCTCATGGTGTCACCGGTGGTTTCATCCGTCCAAAGATATGTAATACCATCACTGATCGTGATCAGATACGTGGTATATCCATCGATCTCATCGGATTCCAGCAGGCTCTTTGCCGACAGGAGGCCTGCATGATAGTTGGTTCCTCCGGTCTGCGTTGCAGTCAGCAGTCCTTCCACATCAGTATTTTCCGTGATGGAAGTCCAGCTTCCTTCGTCCGCCTCTGCCCAGTAATTGACAACGCCTACTTTTACGTCCGTCTTGTCTTTCGACGCCAGCTCTTCCAGCATCGCGGCCGCCGCATTGCGAACGTTTACGCTGGTGGAGTAATCAAGCACAAACAGAACGGCAACTTTATTACGGTTTTCCGTACTTCCGATACCAAGCTGTACCGTTGTCTCGTCATTTGCGTTCAGTTCTTCTGCTGTTTTGGTGATGTTGACGTCAAAGCCGTCCGGATTCACATCCGGCGCATAGTTCCGGTTCCATTTTGCATATACAACCGTCCAGTTGTCGGTAAGCTGTGTGCTGAAATCAAACTTTTCTGTACAATCCGCATCCGCGTACCAGCCTCCAAAACTGTAAGTATACTGATCGCTGCCGCTTTCTCTTACCGGAACAGCTTCAGGCGCTGCAGCAGTCCCGTCATAAGCGATCTGGGTCTGCGCTTCCAGCATGCCCGATACTTTGTCCGTTGTATTTGCATCAAACGTCAGGCCAACCAACGGCGCGTACACATACGTTCCTGTGCAGTCAAAGCTGTTTGCATGTTCTCCGGTATGTTCCATATAAGCCTTGCAGACGTCCGTACATTCATACTGGATCACACCATACAGATCAGCGGATGCACTGTCCGTAATCGTTCCATTGTCCCAGTCATATTTATGATGCGCAAGCTGTGCATCCGTCAGGCTTCCTATCTTGGCGTTGTCTTTCCCAATAATATCCGCCCGTTCGGTGACCTTATCGTCCTTAAACAAGTCCGCATCGTTATTGGAAAGACTGTCTTCCCCATTGCCGCGGGCATAGTCGCTTTTCATAAACGGATTCAGGAACAGCGTATGCTCCTCAATTTCCACCACATTTGCCTCTTCCAGAACAGGCTCTGTATTGCTTTTCAGGTTATCCGCAGCGTTGGTATTCAGATCATAAGCCACCACACTGCTGGAGCCTACCGTCTCAATATCGCCGGCAGAAGGCGTCGTTACAGCGCCTTTTCTTCCCACTGCGCCCAGCCATGCGGATCCTGGTTTTGCCACAGATGTACAGTTCTTAACAGAAAGACTGTGACCCAACAGCCATACATCACCGGCACTGTAACTTAACATTTTTTCTCCATTACAGCGGATATCCACGGTACAGTTCGTCAATGAGGAATCTCTCGATTGAACATACACACCGGCATAGCCATTATGAAGAACCTCCAGCGTGGAATCGGTCATTTCAAAACCGATACAGGACAATGCATGACCTCCCCGGTTTCCGTTCATGGTTATCTGAGAATTATGGACCACCCAGTATCCGCTGTTGCAGGCATTGCCCAGATTATCATTCACAGTAATGCTGGAGTTGTTCACATAAATGTTTACATTATTGATCGCGAACCCGCCCGCACGGTTATCGCTGAAGTCTATTGTGGAATCTTCAATAAAAATCGCATCATACCCCGTCTTATTATCTCCGGAGTAGAAAGCGTTGATATTCCCGCCCGTTGTGGTCATTCCGGTCGCTGTCATGGAAGATCCGTTCACCAGCCTCAGCACAGAACCACCATACATGGCGTAGCTCCAGCCATTGGTATTGCCCACAGTAGAAATATCGCTATGGTCAAATGTCACACTGCCGGACTTCCCATACAATCCAAGGAACTGCCCGTCCCATCCGTTTGCGGATAATCGGGAATCCTTTACCACGATATCACCGGAAAAGAAATAAATACACGCATCAAATCCCGCACCAGTACTTTTTCCTCCGTCTTCGGCAGTAAACGTACAGTTCTCAAATTCCACATTCCGACCAATCCATAACTTGGTGACCACTTCTCCATTGTTATAACTAATCGCCGTACCGTTTGAATCCGGCTGTTTCCCGCTGATCTTATTCGTCAGTCCAGATAAGTTGAAGGTACAGTCTTTAAATACAATCGGCTCTCCGCTCTCCGATCCGGCAATCATTACCGTTTTTCCTTCACCAATGTCAAAGGTCAGCTCTTCTGCGCCCTCATCAATGATGTTAATGCCATCCTTCAGCTCATTCAGGGCCAGTGTTTCCGGTTCCTCTGCCAGGCCAGGTTCCTCCATCAGCGGCATTACATTCGCGTCGTCCCCCGCCGGAGTCTCCACCTGTCCGTTCGCTTCTCCCGCCCCCGTGGTCTCATCCGCAGGAGCTTCCGCTTCCGGAGCTTCCGTCTCTGTCTGGTCTCCAGCCGTCTCTCCGGCTGTTCCTTCCTGAGCGTCCTCTGCCGGAGCCTCTTCCTTCTGGTCTCCAGCCTCCTGGACGTCCCCGGCTGTCTCTTCGCCTACAGTCTCCTGACCTTCGGTTCCGGTCTCCTCTTTCGTCCCGTCTTCGGTTCCGTTCTCTTCTTTCGTTCCGTTTTCGGTCCCGGCCTCTTCTGCCGGCCCTTCTTCAACTGTTCCGTCTGTCCCCGTTGTCTCTGTCTCAGAAGCCTGTCCACTTTCCTCTGCGGGTTCTGAGACTTCTCCCGCAGGCTCCGAAACATCCTCTGCAGGCTGTTCTGCATCCGGTGCGTCCGCAGATACGTCGATGGCCGACGGGATCGCAGACACGGTTTCTTCTGCCGCGGATGTGAATCCGCTCTGTGCAACAAGAACAACAGCCAGCAGCATTGCCATGAACTTCTTCATCCTGTTCATCTTTTCCTCCTTCATAAACTCTTTCTCTCTGGAGGAATTCATAGAACTTTGGTATACTTTTAGAAAAATTTCATAGAATACCTAATTCTGTGAAAGAGGGATGATCTTGTTCATCTGCGTCTGTTTGTATTCAAAAGAAGAATGGAAATAATATTCCATGGTGATCTTAATGTCAAAATGTCCCAGTATCTCGCTTAACGTCTTCATATCCCAGCCCAGCGTCACACAGCGGGTGGCGAAAGTATGGCGCAGGCAATGAAAATTCAGATAAGGAACGCCTATTTTCATCAGCATCTTCTGGTAATGGTACTGCAGCGTCCGCGGCTCCATGGGCGTGCAGACCGCATTGGTCAGCACATAGGCCCGCTCTTCTCCATGGGGAAACTTCTTCAGGTAATCCATCAGAAAAACAGGCAGCGGGATCAGGCGGTTGGAGGCCGCGCTCTTGGGGTGGGATACCATGAGCTCCGTCCGGTCGCCCTCCTGCCCCGCCGCTCTTTTCAGCCGCTGAACCGTCTTGTTTACGTACAGAGACTGCCCTTCAAAGCTGATATCGCTCCACTGCAGCGCACATATTTCTCCCAGACGCAGTCCGGTAAACAGGGCCAGCATGACCGCCAGGGAACATCCGTCATGGTGATGCAGGATATAATCCTCGATCTTTCGCTGATGCTCCTGGGAAAATACATGTACGATCCGCTTCTGGCGGGTCAGCCTGGGACGGATATAATACTTTTGATCCAGCACACGGGAATCATATGCATAATCCAGCGTATTATTCATAATCATAAAGATTGTCCTCTGATTTCCGGCCGACAGGGGTCTTCTTACAGTGTTCTCCTTCTGATTAATAAGACTGTAAAAACGATGCAGTTGTTTATTGTCTAATTCTTCGCAGGTCATATTTTCAAAATATGGCAATATATAGTTCCTCGCCAGCTGCTCATATTTCACATAGGTCGATCTGGCAATCCCCGGCTCCACGGAAGCCAGCCATTCGTTTACCAGTCCGGATACTTTTTTACTCTCACTCATTTGTCTGCTCCTTTCTTTGCCTTGAGAAATACCCGTTTTTACCGCAAAACGCCCCATTTTTCCATTGATCTTTTACTCATTTTATTGTATTATTGAGTAGGGTTTTCATAGTATTAGGTATTCCACGAAACAGTTTCCCGGCGGAGGAAACTGTTTTTATTTTAACGCTTACAGGAAAACAGCCTGACAAAGAAAACGGCAATTTGACAAAGAAAGGGAGACGGCATGCCCATATGGACCGTCTCCCTTTCCTTTGAAAGAATAAAATTAATTATTTATAAGAGATTCCCCGTTCGGAAACAGCGCTTCCTGGCCGTTTCCCGGATTGTCCTGCCCTTTTCCAACCGTCAATACCAGACGGCTCCCGTCCAGCAGGTTCTCCAACTGTCCGAACCATTCCTGACGGATGCTCTCCTCGTAGTCTGTGATTCCTTCTTCATATTCATAGCGGCTCCCGGCGATCTGCCTGGCCTCTCCGTCCTCGTCCAGCCGGTACGCCTGCCAGGCATAAGTCCAGCTGTTTTCTTCCACATCCGTATACAGCGTCAGGATGCAGGGCAGGCCGTCCGCGTATCCCAGGTAGACACAGGTCTGGCCGCCCTCTTCTGCCCGGATGCTGCGCACATCCAGAATCTGCCCTTCCGTGTCTCTCACCACTGCCAGGCTGCTGCCCGCGCCTTCCGAAAAACCGGTGCAGATCTCCACGGTCTCCGTGCCCGGACCGTCTCCCACGTCCCAGGACCAAGCGTTCTCCATGGCATAATAACGCCCCAGCACTTCCGTACCGTTTATGCACAGAAGCTCCTGCATCCCTGTATAAAAGGTTTCCTCCGGCATAGGCTCGTATCCGATCCCATAAGCCTGCCAGATATGATCCAGACCCGCCCAGACCACACGGCCGTCTCTCAGTTTCCCGTACACAGGTTGTCCCGTCCGACGCCCTTCCAGAAGCCGGAGGAATTCGTCCGCTTCCGTCTCCTCATACTGGACACGGTTCATCTGCCGGTTGACATAGAATACACAGTCCTGGGGATACCTGCCCTCCGCAAGGGCCAGGATCTCCTCCTCCGGAAGCGTCAGAAGCCCCTCATCCGGCTCCGACGCACAGGACAGAGCTGCCGGCACAGATTCCGGCGAGGCAGTTCCCTGGGGCACTGTTTCCGGCAGCGCAGTTTCCTCCGCCGCAGTCCCGGACAGTGTGCCTTCCATCGGCGCAGCCTCCACGGTCCGACAGGATACCCGGCCTTCGCTGTACTCTTCCAGGAAGGTCTCCACCTGGTCCGTATCCAGTTCCACCCAGATCATATCCTTTTCCCAATCCACCTGAAGCACCGGCACACTGGCCAACGTCTTCTGTCCGGCCGCCGTAGCGTCCTCCGTCCCGTCCAGTCCCACGTAGATCTCCAATAGTTCCTGCGGCCGGGCGTCGCCGGCCAGTTCCAGAGGCACGGTGAACCGCCAGTCTCCCTGATACCCCGGCGTCAGGGACAGGCCGCTGTCCACCACCTGGAAGTCTTCCGATGTGAGATCCGTCCAGGATCCCTGGAACTGCAGCGGATATCCGCCGCCGTCGATCCTGCCTCCACGGGGAAGCATGAATCTGACCAGATCTCCCGGAGAAAACAGTTCTTCCGCATCCAGGGATTCCAGCGCCGTCTGCGCCGGATCTTCCACTCCTTCCGGCCATATGGACGGCAGGCTTACATCCCCCACGCCCGGAATCCGTACTGCGAGCGGCAGTACGCCCGCCTCCGGCCGCACCACAATTCCGTAAACCTCCTGATCCCCTCCGGCCGAACAGCCCGTCAGGCTTAACAGCATCAACAGGATACCCGCGCCCAGCGCCGGCCTTATCCTGCCTGTGAAATATTTCCGCCGTCTTTTTACCATCTCATCCTCCCCGTTTCCGCCTGATATGCACAGGAGGGTCTCCGCAAAGCTTGTCTGTTTTGCGGAAGCCCTCCTGCTTCTATGGTTGCATCCTATTACTGTTTACAGTCTTTCATGGAGAAGCTTACGCGTCCCATCTTGTCTTTTCCAAGGCACACTACCTTCACCACGTCGCCCAGGGTCAGCACGTCTTCCACGCGGTTGATCCTTTCTTTGGCGATCTTGGAGATGTGCACCATGCCCTCCTTGCCCGGGGCGAACTCCAGGAACGCGCCGAACTCCTTGATGCTGACGACTTTTCCGGTGAACACCTGGCCCTCTTCAAAGTCTGTCACAATGATCTCGATCAGCTCTTTCGCCTTGTCCATCATAGCCTGGTCAGTGCCGCAGATGGATACGGAGCCGTCGTCTTCAATATCAATCTTCACACCGGTCTGCTCGATGATGGCGTTGATCGTCTTGCCTCTCTGGCCTACCACATCGCCGATCTTCTGCGGATCGATCATCATCTGGATGATCTTCGGCGCGTACGGTCCTACCTGCGGACGCGGCTCGGCGATGGCCTTCTTCATACAGGTATCCATAATGAAGAGTCTTGCCTCGCGGCATCTTGCGATGGCGCCTTCCACGATGGGACGGGTCAGACCATGGATCTTGATATCCATCTGGATCGCCGTGATACCCTCCGTGGTACCGGTCACCTTAAAGTCCATATCTCCGAAGAAGTCCTCCAGCCCCTGGATATCGGTCAGAAGGATGAAATCGTCATCAGTCTCCCCGGTTACCAGACCGCAGGAAATACCTGCCACCATCTTCTTGATGGGAACACCTGCCGCCATCAGGGACATGCAGGATGCGCAGGTGGAAGCCATGGACGTGGAACCGTTGGACTCAAAGGTCTCAGATACAGTACGAATCGCATACGGGAACTCCGCCTCGCTGGGAAGCACCGGAATCAGCGCTCTCTCAGCCAGCGCTCCGTGGCCGATCTCGCGGCGTCCCGGACCTCTGGACGGTTTCGTCTCTCCCACCGAATAGCTGGGGAAGTTATAGTGGTGCATATATCTCTTGCTGACTTCGTTCTCATCCAGCCCGTCCAGTCTCTGCTGCTCGGACAGCGGCGCCAGCGTACACACGTTGCAGATCTGAGTCTGTCCGCGGGTGAACATGGCGGAACCATGCACGCGGGGGATGATATCCACTTCCGCCGCCAGCGGACGGATCTGCGTCACCTCACGGCCGTCCGGACGCTTGTGATCCTTCAGGATCATCTTGCGCACCGTCTTCTTCTCATACTGATAAATTGCCTCATCCAGCACTGCCAGCCATTCCTCGTTCTCTGCGAACGCTTCCTCCAGCTTCTCAGTCAACGCGCGGATGTTGCCCTCTCTGGTCTGCTTGTCGTCGGTAAATACGGCCTCCTCCATCTCTGCGGGGGGCACGATCTCTTTGATCGCCGTGAACAGTTCCTCCGGAATCGCGCAGCTCTCATAGGTATGCTTTGCTTTTCCCACCTCTGCCACGATCTGGTCGATGAAAGCGATCAGCTTCTGGTTCACTTCATGAGCCGTATAGATGGCCTCGATCATCTTCTCCTCCGGCACTTCGTTGGCGCCGGCCTCGATCATGATCACCTTTTCCCTGGTGGAAGCCACGGTCAGGTTCAGGTCGCCCACCTTCCACTGCTCCTGGGACGGGTTGATGATAAACTCGCCGTCGATCATGCCCACCTGGGTCATGGCGCAGGGGCCGTCAAAGGGGATGTCTGAAATGCTTGTCGCAATCGCCGCGCCCAGCATGGCCACCAGCTCCGGACGGCATTCCGGGTCCACGCTCATGACCATGTTGTTGAGGGTCACGTCGTTGCGGTAATCCTTGGGAAACAGGGGACGCATGGGACGGTCGATCACACGGGAAGTCAGGATCGCGTTCTCAGATGCTTTTCCCTCGCGCTTGTTAAAGCCTCCCGGAATCTTACCAACCGCATATAATTTCTCTTCGTAATCCACACTCAGCGGGAAGAAATCGATCCCTTCCCTGGGTTTCTCAGACGCAGTGGCCGTGGACAGTACCACCGTATCCCCGTAATGCATAAACGCGGCGCCGTTTGCCTGGGCCGCCACACGGCCGATATCCACTCTCAGAGTCCTGCCGGCCAGTTCCATTGTGTAACTTTTGTACATATTCTCTGTATCTCCTTTCCTGGTTTCATCTGCAGAAGATACCGAAACTACTGAAAAAAGCAAATCTCCGTTTGCGCTTTTCAGTGGTCTCGGAATTTATCTTCCCAGATGAGAGTTTCGTTCGGATTCTGCACGAAAACAGGGCGGAGGAACCCTCCGCCCCATGACTGCTGTTATTTTCTCAGTCCAAGTTTTGCGATCAGCGCACGGTATCTCTCGATATCGATCTTCTTCAGATACGCCAGCATGCCGCGTCTCTGTCCAACCATCTTCAGAAGTCCTCTTCTGGAATGATGATCCTTCGGATTCTCTTTCAAATGATCCGTCAGCTCCTGGATTCTTGCGGTCAGGATCGCAACCTGTACCTCCGGTGAACCGGTGTCGCCTTCACAGCGTCCATACTCGGCGATGATCGCCTGTTTCTTTTCTTTAGAAATCATGTGTTTTCCTCCTTATACTTGTCTAATCACCTGTCATCAAGGGCCGGTCGGAGTCTCCAGACCCTGAACGACGGTTCTTTTCACACTGTATTACAATAGCATAAACTATTTCTTTTGTAAAGACGTTTTTTCTCACTTCCAGCAGGGCGGGAGCTTGGGATTCTGCACCCGCACCGGCTCCGGATAGGTCTGTCCGAAAAGTTCCACCTCCACGCGCCGGATCACCTGGGGCTCCACCGGACGGTTGACTTCCACCCCTTCGATGGGGAAATCTGTCACCGGCTCCGTCTCCACTTTTTCCAGACGGTAGATCTCATCCATGCCCTCCAGGACTTTCCCGAACACCGGATAGACGCCTTTATGCTCCGGGCAGTCCCGCAGGGGGAAGAAAAATTCACAGCCTGCCAGGCCCGCGTCCCCATAACCGCCCATGCACACTGCGCCGGGGTGGGAATCCAGCGGCTCGATGTCCGGATGCAGGGCAAATTCATTGGGGATCAGGTAGCGGCACGCCTCCTGTCCAAAGGCCGTGTAACTGATATCCACCCAGTTCCCCGGCACGATCCGCTCTATGGCGTGGCCGTCCATGTACCCGCCCAGGGCCGCATAGAGAAAACTGTTCACCGTATTGGGCGCGGCTTCCGGCAGAAGTTCCATCACCACTTTCGCTCCGTTCTCCATGTGCAGCGTTACGATGGGATTCATCCGATCACCTCCAGCTTCTTGGGATAATGGTTCAGCACCTCACAGCCGTCCGCTGTCACCAGCACCAGATCCTCCACCCGGACGCCCGTATCCCCGGCCAGGTAGATCCCCGGCTCGATGGAGAAGATCATGCCCGGCTGCGCTTCCCACGCGCTGGCAGAGGAAACATCCCCGTATTCATGCTCAGCCAGGCCGATGAAATGCCCCAGCCGGTGAGTGAAGTATTCGCCGTATCCTTCTCCGGCAATCAGATCCCTGGCGGCCGCGTCCAGTTCACGAAGCGGAACGCCGGGCCGGATCCTGGCGATGGCCGCTTCATTGGCGCGGCGCACAGTCTCATAGATCTTCCGGTATTCTTCACTGACCATTTTATAATAGAAGGTTCTCGTCATATCCGAGCAGTATCCGTCTTTGATACATCCCACATCGAACAGCACGCAGTCGCCCGGCTCCAGCTTTGTGTTGTCAGGCGCATGATGGGGGTCCGCCGCGTTGGCTCCAAACGCCACCAGCGGCTCAAAGGAGAAACCGTCCGCGCCCAGCTCCAGATAGATCTTCAGCATCTGGTCCGCCGCTTCTTTCTCCGTCACACCCTCATGGATCAGTTCCCTGAATCTGGCCATGGCCTGGTCATTGATCCGGGACGCCGTCCGCATCAGTTCCTGCTCCTCTTCATCCTTCACGCCTCTGGTGCGGTCCACGGCAATGGACGCGTTCACAAAGCCCGCCGCCGCTTTTTTCTCCATCAGCGGGAGCAGGAACGAGGCTCTTAAATCTTTGTCCACGCCCAGCACCGCGTCCCGGTCCAGATGTTCCGCAATCAGGTCCGTCACCGGGTCTGTGTCCGAATACCAGACCTTTTCCACGCCCACATCCCCCGGCACATGGAACAGCCGGTTCAAAAACATGGCGTGCCGTCCGTCCGCCCGCAGGCAGAGGCCGTAAAACCGTTCAAACGGCGCCACCCAGACGCCTGTCAGGTAATAGATGGACATGGGATCCACGATCAGCATCTGGGACAGCCCCATATCCTTCAGGGCGTCCAGGACCCGATCCGCCCGGTTCTGTTTTATCATATAGAATCTCCTTCTTTCCTCAAATTACTTGCCGCCGGCCAGAACATTTCCAGCCGGCGGCTCAGACAGATTTCCTCCCGCTGCCGGTTAAAACTGCTTTCTCAGCTTCGGGTCCAAGAGATCCCTGAGACCGTCGCCGATGAAGTTCGCTCCCACGGCCATGGTAAAGATGGCCAGTCCGGGGAAGCCGGCTACCCAGAATTTATTGAAATAGTCCACACCGTCGGAAACCATCATGCCCCATTCCGGCGTGGGCGGAGCGCTGCCCAGGCCCAGGAAGCTCAGTGTGGAAAACATCAGGATCTGGTTTCCGATATCCGTGGTGGCCATGATCAGGACAGAACTGATACTGTTGGGAATGATCTCCTTGACCAGAATACGGAATTTTGACGCGCCCAGCGCTTCGGACGCGGTCACGTATTCATTTTCCTTCACACTCAGCACCACGCTGCGCATGAGACGGGCATAGGTGGGCCACGCCACGACGACCAGAGCGAACATGGTATTGAACAGGTTGGAACCCATGACGGCGTTGATGATCATGGCCAGGATCAGAGACGGGAAGGAAAGGATCATCTCGGAGATCCTCATCATCACGTTGTCCACCTGGCCGCCCACATATCCGGCCACCGCCCCGTAGAAGGTGCCGATCACACCGGCCAGCACCACCGTCAGGCAGCCCGCCAGCAGAGAATACCGCCCGCCGTAGATCACGCGGCTGAAAATATCCTGCCCAAAGGTATCCGTCCCGAACCAGTGTTCCGCAGACGGAGCCTGCAGCCGGAGCGTCAGATCCTGGGCAATGGGATCATAGGGCGCGATGACCGGCGCAAGGATGGCCGCCAGAATCCAGGCCGCGCAGATAATTACGCCCAGCGTAAACAGATAATTGGATTTAAAAAGCTTTTTCACAGAGCGCAACATTACTTACACCTCACTCTCGGGTCGATCAGTCCGTACAGGATGTCCACCACCGTATTGATCACCATATAGTTCAGCGCAATCAGCAGCGCCACACCTATGATGGACGGGTAGTCCGCCGACATGACCGACTCATAGGCGAACTGACCCACGCCCGGCCAGTTGAAGATGGTCTCCACCAGCACCATGCCGCCCAGGAGGTTGCCCAGACCCAGGCCGATGACAGTGAGGACGGGGATCAGCGCATTGCCCAGGGCATGGCGCAGGATCAGCTTTGCCTGGCCAAGTCCTTTGGCCCTGGCCGTGCGGATATAATCTGTGGACATCACATCCAGAAGGTTGGAACGGGTAGTCCTGGTAATCAGGCCCATGGTAAACATGGCCAGAACCAGCGCCGGCAGGATCAGATGACTGAGGGCGTCCAGCGCTTTTGCCGGATTGCCTTCCAGCAGACTGTCGATCACATACAGCCCCGTCACCGTGGCAGGCGGAGAAAAGCTGTTGCTCAGGCGTCCCGGCCCCGGAAAGATGTGCAGTTTATAATAGAAGAAATACAGCATCAGCAGGGCGAACCAGAAGCTGGGAATGCTGACGCCAGTCACGGAGATTGCACGGACCAGCTGATCCAGGATACTGTTCCTGCGGATAGCAGAGACGATGCCAAACAGGATACCCAGCACCGCGGCGATGATGATGGCGAACAGGGCCAGCTCGATGGTAGCCGGGTAACAGCGCATCAGTTCGGACAGCACAGGATTGTTGGTCCGGATGGACGTACCCAGGTCAAACTGCAGCAGATTCCTGATATACAGGAAATACTGGACGATCACCGGTTTATCCAGTCCATATCTGGCCTTGTACGCCGCCACGATCTCCGGATCGTTCAGGGCCCTCTGGCTTAGATTCGCCACAGTAGGGTCGCCCGGTATCAATTTGGTCAGAATAAATACCAGCGTGGCCACGCCCAGCAGCATGACCACCAGGTATACCAGCCTCTTCCCTATAAATTTCAACTGTTCCATACAGCACCTCTCTTTTTCTTTTGAAAATCTCTTGCCGGACACGGACAGTAAAAAAACTGTCCGTCTCGCCGGATCTTTCCGTCAGCACAGGAAATCCCTGCATTCACGGCAGGACCCGCCGGGCCGCCGTCCTGAAGGGAGAGTCCGCATTGCGCGGACTCTCCGGTACAGGCGGTAATTTCCCAAAGGAAATCTATTCTGCAATATTGATCAGGGTCAGATCCAGAGAATACGGATCGGAGATCGCTACGCCTTCCAGTCTGGTATTGTACGCGATATGAGCCGGCGCCTGCACCACGAAGATGAACGGGCCATCCTCATACATGGCGTCCTGAATCTCCTCCAGCACTGCGACACGCGCGTCGTTATCGGTGGCGTTCATCGCCTCGTCATACAGCGCCGCCAGTTCCGGATTCATGTCTTCGCTCCAGCCTGCGCGCACGCCCACGGTCTTGCCCGGCAGGAACTCGATCTGCACGTTGGGATCGTTGTAGTCGGTCGCCCAGTACATAACAGTAAATCCAAGGGTGCCGTCGCGGTATGCGTCGCCGTAGCCTGCAGCCCAGGGCTGGGATACGATGTTCACGTTGATGCCGATCTGCGCCAGGTCAGATTTTACCAGCTGAGCCAGGTCGGTCAGCAGGATGCCTTCCATATCCAGGTCGCACACAGTCATATCGATATCAAATCCGTCCGCATAGCCTGCCTCGGCCAGAAGCGCCTTTGCTTCCTCCACGTTGGTGTAGTTCGCGTCCCTCTCTCCTTTGCTTCCCATGAAACCGGACTGGATCAGGGAATAGGGCGTGATGGAACCATCACCGCAGATGGTCTGGAAGTTCGTGTAATTCAGTGCTTTGCGGATCGCCTGCTGTACCAGCGGGTCGGATACCGGGCCGCCGTACTCTTCATTCATGTTCATCATCACGAAGCCCACGGTCTTGGTAGCGCCGTTGACGATCTGGACATTCTCCTGTCCTTCCAGCTCCGCCATGGTGTCGTCGGTCATGTTCATGGCCACGTCGATGTCGCCGGTGGACAGCGTCATCATCTGGGTATTGGAATCCGGCTGGATGCGGATGATGTATTTATCCACATTGGTAGCCTCGCCCCAGTAGTTGGGGTTCTTCTCCAGCACAACCTCCTGATCCGGGATGTAGCTGGTCATCACATACATACCGGAACCTGCGCTGGTGGTGTTCAGGTAATCCTGAGCCGTATCCACAGAAGACGCATCCTCCGCGTCGGTTCCGCCGTTGGCCTTCACTACCTCGCTGTCCAGCACCGCCAGGGAGCTGTACGTCAGTTTGGAGAGGAACGCGCTGTCCGGCTGGGTCAGATGGAATACCACCGTGTAATCATCCGGAGTCTCGATGCTCTCAATGGTATCGCAGATGAATGCCGGGTTGCCCTGCAGATTTTTGCAGCGGTTGATGCTGAACGCCACGTCCGCAGAAGTCATGGGATTGCCGCTGGCAAACGTCACGTTCTGCTTCAGGTTCACCGTCAGCGTCAGGTTGTCCTCGGAGAACTCATATGTATCCGCAAGACACGGTTCCGGAGCACCGTCGTTGCTGTAGAACTTGAACAGGTTCTCATAGCAGGCGTTCATGATCAGCGGCGGATATTTCTCATATACATATCCCGGGTCCAGAGTGGAGAAACCGGATCCCATAGCCACCACTACCGTGCTGGAGCCGCTGTTTGCGGCGTCACCGGAAGCAGTATCCTCCGTCGTTCCCTCTGCTGCCGGTTCGCTGGTGTCAGCCGTGTCGCTGCTTCCGCAGGCGACGGTGGCAAGCGCCATGGCCAGGCACAGCATCGCAGCCAAAAGTTTCTTTTTCATAACAAAACCTCCTTAAATCTATTGAGACGCCAGTTCGCTGGCAGTATCTCCTCAAATCTGTTGAGACGCCAGCTCGCTGGCAGTCTCTCCTTTTTACGCGTCATACAGATGGCAGGCCACCTGATGCCCCGGCGCGATCTCCCGAAGCGCAGGCTCTTCTGTCCGGCACCGCTCGCAGGCTTTGGGACAGCGGGTATGGAACCTGCAGCCCGAAGGCGGGTCCGTGGGGCTTGGAACCTCCCCTTCCAGATGAATCCGCTCTTTCTGATCCTCCTGATTGACCTGGGGGATAGCCGAGAGCAGCGCCTCCGTATAGGGATGATAACGTTTCTCATAAAGCTGGTCATAGTCGGCCACCTCCACCATCTTGCCCAGATACATGACACCCACCCGGTCGCTGACCTGGTAGACCACGTTCAGGTTGTGGGAGATGAAGAAATAGGTCAGTCCCAGCTTCTCCTTCAGCTCCTGCAGAAGATTCAGCACCTGGGCCTGCACCGACACGTCCAGCGCGGAAACCGCCTCGTCGCACACGATCAGATCCGGCTTCAGGGCCAGGGCCCTGGCGATCCCGATCCTCTGCTTCTGCCCGCCGGACAGTTCATGGGGATAGCGGCTCAGATGATAGGCGTCCAGCCCCACCAGCTGCAGAAGCTCCATGATCCGCTCCTCCGCGTCTTTTCCTTTATCCATCCCGTGGATCTCAAAGGGCTCCATCAGGATCTGGCGCACGGTCCGGCGCGGGTTCAGACAGGCCGACGGGTCCTGGAAGATGATCTGCAGCTTCCGGCGCATCTCCTTGAGCCCCGCGCCCTTCAGTCTGGAAATATCTTCTCCCTCAAGATAAATATGGCCGTCCGTAGGATCGATCAGGCGGATCAGCGTCCGCCCCAGCGTACTTTTCCCGCAGCCGCTCTCGCCCACCACGCCGAATGTCTCTCCCCTCCGGATATCCAGGCTCACGCCGTCCACGGCTTTCACCGTACCGGATCTTTGGTTCTTTCCTTTAAAATGTACTTTTACCTGATCCGCTTTCAAAAGCGTCCCTTTTTCATTTTCCGGCATCGTCCGAATCCCCCTCCTTCCCTTCTTCCCCGGCGTACAGCCAGCATCTGACCAGCCGGTCTTCGCCCAGGCCGGTCACCGGAGGCTCCTGCTTCCTGCACCGCTCCGACGCATGGGGGCACCTGGGCCAGAAGCTGCACCCTTCCACCCGCTCCGTGGGGTTGGGTACCATCCCCTCGATGGTCTGCAGGGGCTTCCGGTCCTTTGTGATGGAAGGGATGGCGTTCAGAAGTCCCACAGTATACGGATGCTTCGGATCCCGGAACAGGTCTTTTACCGGGGCCTGCTCCACAATATGCCCCGTGTACATGACGATCACCGTATCACACAGTTCGCTGACCACACCCAGATCATGCGTGATGAACAGGACCGCGGTCCCCGTCTCCCTGTTCAGATCCCGGATCAGGTCCAGAATCTGCGCCTGAATCGTCACATCCAGGGCCGTGGTCGGCTCGTCCGCGATCAGAATCTGGGGACGGCAGGCCAGTGCCATGGCGATCATCACACGCTGACGCATACCGCCCGACATCTGATGAGGATATTCATGGACGCGGATCTCCGGATTGGCGATCCCCACCTCTTTCATCATGCGCACCGCTTCCTGCATGGCTTCTTTTTTATTCATCCCCCGGTGCAGGCGCAGGGACTCCGCGATCTGCTTTCCGCACTGGATGATGGGGTTCAGGGACGTCATGGGCTCCTGAAAGATCATGGAGATCTCGTTCCCACGCAGTTTCTGCATCTCTTTCTCGGAGAGCCTGACCAGGTCCTGTCCTTTGTACAGGATCTCCCCTCCGGTCACACGTCCCGGCGGGTTCGGGATCAGCTGGAGCATGGCCAGGGAAGACACGCTCTTACCGCTTCCGCTCTCCCCCACAATGCCCAGCTTCTCTCCTTTATGCAGTGTGTAGCTCAGATGGTCCACGGCCTGCACCTTGCCCTCCACCGTCTGAAATTCCACACACAGGTCTTTGATTTCCAATATTGTCTCCGACTGCTTCATGATTCCCTCTCGTCTTTTCCACTGTACTTCCATGCGTTCATTCATCCGCTACCACTTTATCAATTTAAATTAATAATGTACCCAACGCATAAAAACGCATGCTATTCCAACATAAATAAAAAGATATCATATTTTCCGCTACAATTCAATACGCAGATTGATAACAAAAAATCCTGCGGCGGGATCTGACCCTTGCCGCAGGATAAAATCTCAATATTTACCGGCCAAATGCTTCCTTCGGGACTAGTCCTGAAGGAGTCTGACCGCCTTCACAGGCGTTCTGTAGTTCACGTTGGAAATGGTAATGCCCACGCGGGCGTTGCTGGCATGCACCACCTGGCCGCCGCCTGCGTAGATCGCCACATGGTTGATGCGGGAACCGTTTCCATAGAATACCAGGTCGCCCGGAAGAAGCTCGCTGGTGCTGATGGTCGTTCCGCAGTTCGCCTGCGCCCTTGAGGAGTGCGGCAGGCTGATGCCGTAGTTACGGAAAACAGAGAGTACGAAACCGGAGCAGTCCGCGCCTCTGGTCAGGCTGGTGCCTCCCCATACGTAGGGATTGCCGATGAACTGCTTCGCGTAGTCGGAGATCGCCACGCGTACATTGGATACACCCTCTCCATAGAGCAGCTCGGAGATGGTCAGCGCCTCGTCCAGCTGGCAGCCCACTTCCACATAATCAGTGGAAAGATATCCGGTCTCCCCGTCCAGGTCGATCCGCACCCAGCCGTCCAGTTCCTCCAGCACCTCGAAGCTCTGCCCGGAACCCACCATATCCAGGATCTCGCACTCCGTGTTCGGCTCCGTCCGTACTTTCAGGCCGTTGGTGGAAACTTTCGCCACTTTTTTCATCAGCGTGGATGCCTGCTGCAGCGCGTCCGTGCCGGTCAGCACATATTCTCCTTTGATGTAGCCTTCTACTTCGCCGGATTTCACGTGCAGCCAGTCGCCTTCCTCGCCCAGCACGTCGCATCCTGCGTCTTTGCCGATCTTGCCCACGATCTTGCCGTCTGTGGACGGGGTCTCGCGGATATTGACCTTCCCTTCGGAAACGGTCACAATGCCCAGATTAGAGTAAGTGTCCAGATTAAACTCATCCAGCACAATATCGTTCATCGCCACTTCCAGGACCGAGGTATCCTCCACCGCTTCCAGATCTGCGGAAATACCAATCTGGCTGCTGCTTCCCAGCGCTCCGGACGCCTGCGCGTCCATGGGTACGCATACCACTGCGGCTCCCATGAGCAGCGCGCCCATGCCTCCGATCCATCTTTTATTTCGATTATTTAACATAAACATAGACAAACTCCTATAGTTATTACAGAATTATTACATTTCGAATACAATTCTATAACACATAGGAGTTTTTGTCAACGTCTGATTCTATTTTTCTACTTCATTCGTGACTTGTTCAGCCATGCCAGCAGCGATAAATACCGGCCCCCAGGGACAGACGGATCTATTTGGCAAGTTTATCCACCACCGCCATCAGTTCATCGATCTTCTCGTCTCCGGAGCCCTCCAGGATCGCCTCTTTCACGCACCCTTTCATATGGGCGCGGATGATCTCGTTGTTCACCTTGCGCAATATGGCGTCCGTGGCCATGACCTGCGCCGAGATGTCCATACAGTACCGGTCCTCCTCCACCATACGGAGAATTCCGTCGATCTGTCCCTTCGCCGTC
The DNA here is from genome assembly GCA_944381625.1 of uncultured Lachnoclostridium sp. Classification (GTDB taxonomy): domain Bacteria; phylum Bacillota; class Clostridia; order Lachnospirales; family Lachnospiraceae; genus Hominiventricola. The sequence continues at coordinate 101,632 of CALWLW010000003.1, read as the reverse complement.
TTCAGAAGGCGTTCGATCTTCTTATGGTCTGCCTGCATCCCGTTCTCCTTACTCGATTCCCGTAACCTGGTAGCCTTCGTCTTCCACCGTTTTCTTCAGCGTCTCGTCGCTGATGTCTCCGTCGATGGTTACATAAGCCGCCTTGTCCTCCAGGCTTACCTGTGCCTGCACGCCGTCCAGCGCGTTCAGCGCTTTCTCCACTCTGCCTGTGCAGTGTCCGCACATCATGCCTTCGATTTTCATGGTTTTCTTCATCGTCTTTTCCTCCTTATGCTCTGTTTTGTTTTCCTGTCCTGTTGTTCCTTCCTGCTCCCCTGAGCATGCTCCCGAAACCGGGCATGCCGCCGGAACGGAGCCGTCCTGTGCCGGCACCGGGCACGCCGCCGGAGCGATATCGGCCGCCAGGGCTGCCGCCCCTTTCTTTTTGCGGAAGGAGGGCCGGAAGCCTTTCAGCCTCAATGCGTTGGACACCACGAACACGGAACTGAAGCTCATGGCCGCGCTCCCGAACATGGGGCTTAACTGCCACCCCAGCAGGGGATAGAACACGCCCGCCGCCAGCGGAATGCCCAGCGCATTGTAGAAGAACGCCCAGAACAGATTTTCTTTGATATTCCGGATCACCGCCCGGCTTAACTGGATCGCCGCCGCGGCATCCAGAAGATCGCTTTTCATGAGTACAATATCCGCAGATTCGATGGCCACGTCCGTGCCCGCGCCGATGGCGATGCCCACGTCCGCCCTGGCCAGAGCCGGCGCGTCGTTGATGCCGTCGCCCACCATGGCCACTTTATGGCCTTCCTCCTGAAGCCTGCGCACTTCCCGCTCTTTATCCTGGGGCAGCACCTCCGCCACCACCCGGCTGATGCCCAGCTTCTTCTGTATGGCTTTGGCCGTCCGCTCATTATCCCCGGTGAGCATGACCACGGACAATCCCATATTCTCCATCTCCCGGATGGCCTGGGCGCTAGTCTCTTTGACCGGATCCGCCGCCGCCGTCAGGCCCAGGAGTTTTCCGTCAGCCGCAATATAGAGGGCCGTCTTCCCTTCTTCGGCCAGGGCCGCCGCCATATCCTCCAGGCCCACCGTTTCGATGCCGTTTTCTTTCATCATCTTCCGGTTGCCCGCCAGGACGTCCCTGCCCTGCACCGTACCACGCACGCCCTGTCCGGCCACGGCCAGGAAATCCGACACCTTCTCAAACGGGACTCCGCGGTTTTTGGCTCCTTCCACCAGGGCTTCCGCCAGAGGATGCTCCGAAGCCTGCTCCAGCGAAGCCGCCAGGCTTAACAGCTCCTGTTCCGCCACCCCGCCCACGGGCCGGATATCGGTCAGCGCGGGCCGTCCCTGGGTCACGGTGCCCGTCTTATCCAGAACCACCGTATCCACCAGATGAGCTGTCTCCAGGCTCTCGCCGGACTTGATCAGGATGCCCTGCTCCGCTCCCCGGCCGGTTCCCACCATGATGGCCGTGGGCGTGGCCAGCCCCAGCGCGCAGGGGCAGGAAATCACCAGCACCGCGATACCCGAAGCCAGTGCGAAGCTGAAGCTCTGTCCCGCCAGCAGCCAGGCCGCAATCGTGACCAGAGCGATGGTGATCACCACCGGCACGAAGACGCCGCTCACCTTATCCGCCAGCTTGGCGATGGGAGCTTTGGAACCTCCCGCTTCCTCCACCAGCCGGATGATCTGGGACAGGGTGGTATCTTCGCCGATGCGATCCGCTTCCATGCGGAAATATCCGGCCCGGTTCACCGTAGCCCCGGTCACCCGGTCTCCTGCTTTTTTCTCCACCGGGATACTTTCTCCCGTGATCGCCGACTCGTCCACCGTGCCGGTTCCTTCTATGATAACGCCGTCCACCGGTACTGCCTGGCCCGGTTTTACGATCACCGTCTCTCCGATCCGCACCTCTTCGGACGGAATCTCCATCTCCTGGCCGTCCCTGAGGACCAGAGCCGTCTTGGGCGCCAGGTCCATCAGCTTGGTGAGAGCGTCGGAGGTGCGGTTCTTGGAACGGCTCTCCATGTATTTTCCAATCGTCACCAGCGTGAGGATCATGGCCGCCGCTTCAAAATACAGGTTCATGGCCCCTGCGTGGGCCGCCTCCAGATTGCCCCTTCCCAGGGCGTAGCCCATGACGAAGAGCTGGGAAGCGCTGTAGCCCGCGGCCGCCGTGGAGCCCATGGCCACCAGCGTATCCATGTTGGGCGCGCCGTGGATCAGGGAACGGAAACCGTTCTCAAAATACTTCCGGTTAAGATACATCACCGGGAGCGTCAGGAAGAGCTGGGTCAGCGCGAATACCATCACGTTCTCATGGCCCGTCAGAATCCCCGGCAGCGGCCAGCCAAGCATATGCCCCATGGACACATACATCAGCACCGCCAGGAAACCGATGGACCAGCCAAGACGATGTTTCATCCGTCGGGCTTCGTCCGCCGTCTTTTTCTGCAGTTCGTTTTCTTCTTTGGCTTTTTCCTTTTTATCGCCCATCACAGAGGCTCCGTATCCGGCCTCCGTCACGGCGCTTATGATTGTCCCTGCATCCACGGCTCCATCGGCGTATTCCACTACCATGGAGTTCTGGAGCAGATTCACCTGCACACTATCCACTCCCGGCACTTTGCTGACCGCCTTTTCCACATGGGCGCTGCAGGCGCTGCAGCTCATACCGGTGACATTAAACCTCTGTTTCATCCATACCATCTCCTTTCAGAATACCCCACCGGGGTGTCCTGTTATTACTATGGCACAGTTCCTGCCGTTTGTCAAGAGCCTTCGTTACGATTCACAGCCGATTCAGAATGGCCAGCAAAGGTGTCGTGCTCGCACGTAAACCGTTGCTGACCATTCTGAATGAAGACTGCGAAGCAGTCTTAGCTCCGTGAGGAGCGGGACTGGAGCATCGAAGATGCGACGAGTGCGCATGGGGGTGGGGGGCTGTGATTCACAGTCCCATCAATAGTGCTTCAAACGGCTTCTTCCCCAGTGGACGTCGGAGAGAATCTGCGCTTTCAGGGCTTCCAGGGAATCGAACTTCCTCTCCGGGCGGCGGAATTCCAGGAATTCCACCTTCAGCTGCCGCCCGTACAGGTCCCCGCTGTAGTCGAACAGGAAGGTCTCCACGCCTTTCCTGCTCTCGCCTCCCACAGTAGGCTTGTACCCCACGTTGGTGATGCCGCAGTATTCTCCTTCCTCCAGGACCGTCCTGGTAAGGTATACCCCCCCTGGGGGCAGGAGTTTTTCCGGGGGCGGCAGAAGGTTCGTGGTAGGAAGCCCAAGCGTCCTGCCGATCTGGCGGCCGTGAAGCACTTCCCCGCTGACAAAATACGGGTATCCCAGAAGCTCGTTGGCCAGCGGGATATTGCCCTCATACAGCGCCTCCCGGATATAGCTGCTGCTGATATCTCTTCCGTGGCTCTGTTCCTTGGGGATCGTCTCTGTCTGGAAACCCAGCTCCTCCCCCATCTCCAGGAGCATCCTGCTGCCGCCCCGTCTGCGGTAGCCGAAGCCGCAGTCCGGCCCCACGGCCATGAACGCGGTCTTCATCTGGCCCACCAGCACTTCTTTTATGAAATCTTCCGGCTCCATATGGGAGATCTGCGGGACGAAGGGGCATTCCAGCAGGCAGTCGATCCCTGCCTCCCGGAGCATATCCTTCCGCTCTTCATTGGTCAGGATATTTTTCCCGGACAGCCCGGATAATATCCGCGTAGGATTTTTTTCAAAGGTGAAAATCACCGCCTGAAGCCCGTTTTTCTTCTGCTCCAGCAGGCGGCCGATGAGTTTCTGATGCCCCCGGTGCAGCCCGTCGAATTTGCCGATGCTCACCGCGGAGGGCCTGTTCATATAAAATGCTGTCTTTCCAGTCTGATAGATCATATCTTTTCCTGCTTTTCGTAAAACATCCTGACCGGACGGTAAAGCCCCTGCTCTTCTTCCCAGCCGTACAGGCCGATAAAGACGCCGCCCCGGTCGTATACCCGGATCTGTCCCCGGGCTTCCTCTTCCATATCCACATCCTGCTGGGACAGCGGGTTGCCGTTGTAACCCAGCTTCTCCGAGTCTTCTTTCAGCACCGCCGCCGGGCATCCTTCAAATACCTGGTCCACGGGCAGGATGATTTCATCCAGCCTGTCCTCGTCCCTCAGCCGCTCCACATCCGCAAGCCGCACGCTGTCTTCCAGGGCGAACCTGCCCACCCTGGTCCGCAGCAGGCTTTCCATACAGCCGTGACAGCCCAGCTTTTCTCCAATGTCATGACACAGCGTCCGGATATAGGTTCCTTTGGAGCAGGACACTTCCATCCGCACCCTGGGAAGATCCATCTCCAGAATACGGATCGCATGGATCTCCACCCGGCGGGCCTGACGCTCCACTTCCCTGCCTTCCCTGGCCAGATCGCAGAGTTTCTTCCCTCCCACCTTCAGGGCCGAATACATGGGCGGCACCTGGTCGTAAGTTCCCACAAAGCTCATGACGGCCTTACGCACCTGTTCCTCATCCTCCGGCGCCCGGCCCCGGGCCAGCACGGTCCCGGATATGTCCTGCGTATCGGTGGACAGGCCCAGCAGCAGCACCGCCTCATAGGTCTTGTCATGGTCCGTGAGCAGGGCGCACAGCTTCGTGCCTTTTCCCAGACATACAGGAAGAACTCCCTCCGCATCCGGATCGAGAGTTCCTGTGTGGCCGATCTTTTTCTGTTTTAAAATGCCGCGCAGCTTCGCCACCACATCATGGGAGGTGAAGCCGCGCTCTTTGTAGATATTGATAATCCCGTTTCTCACGCCGTCTCCTGATCTGCCAGCTGGCGTTCGATGTGGGGGGTCAGGTTGTTCACAATGTCATGGAAGGTTCCCTGCATGGTCACTCCTGCCGCGCGCACATGGCCGCCGCCGCCGAAATACGATGCGATCTCGCTCACATCTACCAGCTCTTTGGAGCGGAGAGAGACCTTAAATTCATGGTTTCCGATCTCATAGAGATAAATGGCCACTTCCACGCCTTCCGTCAGCCGGAGCTGGCTCACAATCCCTTCCAGATCCGTGGGCTGTACGCCGAAGAAATCCATATCTTTTTTCCTGGTGACGCTGACAATACACCGTCCCCCCAGGAGGCGCATGCTCTCCAGAAGCGCCCTGCCCAGCACCTGGTTCTGCAGGTAAGTCTTTTTGTAATAGGTCTCCTCCAGAATCCGGGAATAGGGAATCCCTTTTTCCATCAGGGCCGCGGCGACGCGCATGGTCTCCGGAGACGTACAGCTGTACTGGAACACACCTGTATCGTGGGCGATCCCCATATAGAGCGCAGCCGCTGTATTCCGGGATATCTTCTCAGGCTCCAGCAGGCGGAACAGAACCTCGCAGGCGGAACTGGCCCCCGCATCGATCACTTTCTCATCCCCAAAGCCTTTGTTGCTGATATGATGGTCCACGCACAAGGTTCTGGCTGCGCTTTCAAAATACGGAAGGGCCGCGCCCAGACGGTTCCGGTCCGCCGCATCCAGGGAGATGAACAGATCGTACTTCCGTTCCTCTCCGTCCGGCTGGCGGATCATCTCATATCCTTCCAGGATGGAGAATTTCCGGTCCGGCTGTTCCAGCCAGATATCCGCCTGGATCTGTGGGTAATTATCTTTTAAATAATTCCAGAGGCCCACGCAGGCTCCGACGCTGTCCCCATCCGGACGGATGTGACCGGCAAGCCCGACGCTTTTTACATCCTGCAGTATCGTTTCCAGCCGCATCATTCTTCCTCCTCCATATCGGTATCCAGATCCCGGGTCACTTCGTCAATCAGTCTGGACATGTTGACTCCATAAGCAATGGACTGGTCCATAATAAACGTAATCTCCGGCGTATTGCGCAGATTCAGCTCCCGGGCCAGCTGGCGGCGGATATACCCCACCGCGCTTTTAAGCCCTGCCAGCGTATCTTTCTGGGCTTCTTCGTCCCCCAGGACGCTGATATAGGCTTTACAGGTCTTCAGATCCGGGGCCACCTCCACCGTGACCACAGAGGTCATGGGGTGGATGCGCGGGTCCTTGATCTCTCCCCGGATGATCTCGGAGAGCACCTTCTGCACTTCTCCGTTGATCCGGGTATTTTTAATACTGTTTTTTCTCATTCTATCTTGGCACCTCTACCATTGTATAGGCTTCCACAATATCCAGCTCCTGGATATCGTTGAATTTCTCAAATACCAGGCCGCATTCAAAGCCGGCCTTTACTTCCTTCACATCGTCCTTAAACCGCTTCAGGGACGCCAGCTCGCCTTCGTAGATCTGCTTGCCTTCCCTGCTGATGCGCACCTTGCAGCCTCTCTGGAACACACCGTCCAGTACATAAGAACCTGCAATGTTGCCCACGCCGGACGCCTTGAAGATCTGGCGGATCTCCGCATGGCCGATGACCTTCTCCTCGTAGATGGGATCCAGCATACCCTTCATGGCCCGCTCCACGTCGCCGATGGCGTCGTAGATGACGCGGTACAGATGGATATCCACCTTCTCCCGCTCCGCGGTATCTTTGGCCGTCGCATCCGGCTTCACGTTGAAGCCGATGATCACGGCGCCGGACGCGCTTGCCAGCGTCACGTCGGATTCGTTGATGGCTCCCACTGCCCCGTGGATACATTTTACCACCACTTCTTCGTTGGACAGCTTCAGGAGGGACTGCTTCATGGCCTCCACGGAGCCTGCCACATCCGCTTTGATGATCAGGTTCAGCTCTTTCAAGCTGCCCGTCTGGATCTGGGAATACAGATCGTCCAGGGACATCTTCATCTTGGTGTCTTCCAGCATCTTCTCACGGCTCTCCTTGATGAAGGTCTCCGCAAAGTTTCTGGCCTCTTTATCGGTCTGTGGCGACACGAAGATCTCGCCGGCCATGGGCACGTCGGACAGTCCCAGGATCTCCACCGGCATGGACGGCCCCGCCTCTTTCACGCGGCGTCCCTTGTCGTCCATCATGGCGCGGACTTTGCCGTAGGAAGCGCCTGCGGCGATGAAGTCGCCCACATGCAGCGTACCCTTCTGTACCAGCACCGTAGCCACCGGGCCTTTGCCTTTGTCCAGCTCCGCCTCGATGACCAGGCCTCTTGCCTGGCGTTTCGGGTTGGCTTTCAGCTCCAGCACGTCGGCGGTGAGCAGTACCATCTCCAGAAGATCATTGATGCCATCCCCGGTCTTGGCGGATACCGGCACGCAGATCGTGCTGCCGCCCCAGTCCTCGGACACCAGGCCGTACTCCGTCAGTTCCTGCTTCACACGGTCGATGTTGGCGCCCGGCTTGTCGATCTTGTTGATCGCCACGATGATCTCCACCTCCGCAGCCTTGGCGTGGTTGATAGCCTCCACCGTCTGCGGCTTCACGCCGTCGTCCGCCGCTACTACAAGGATCGCGATATCCGTGGAATTCGCTCCGCGCATACGCATGGCCGTGAACGCCTCGTGTCCCGGCGTATCCAGGAACGTGATCTGCTTTCCGCTGACGGTAACCGTATACGCGCCGATATGCTGGGTGATGCCGCCTGCCTCCCGGTCCGTCACGTTGGTGTGGCGGATCTTGTCAAGCAGGGACGTCTTGCCATGGTCCACGTGGCCCATGACGCAGACCACCGACGGCCGCGGCTTTAAGGTCTCTTCCGGATCTTCCTGATCCTCCAGCATCTTGCCGATTACATCTTCCTTCTCTTCCGGTTCCGGGTCGAAATTGTACTCCAGCGCGATCTCTCCTGCCGCCTCGAAATCCAGCTCCGAGTTCACCGTCAGCATCTTTCCTTCCAGGAACAGCTTTTTGATGATGGCCGAAGGCTGGATCTTCATGCGCTCTGCCAGGTCGGAGATGCTGATGCTCTCAGGAAGCGGCAGCTTCTTGGGCTCTGTGCTCTCCTTCTTCGGCTGGGGCTTCACCTCCGGCTTAATGAAACGTCCCGGACGGTTCTTCAGCTTGCTGATGTCTTCGTCCTTGTACTGTTTCTCCTGCTTCTGATGGTTCCGGTTATCATATCTTCTGTTCTCCGGCTTCGTCTCCACCGGCGTATCAAAGGCTTTATTCATCTGACGGCCCAGATTGTTCCGTCCGCCCTGTCCGCCTCTGCCGCCCTGAGGACGGTCAGAACGGTTGTAGTTCCCGCGCTCGCCCTGGGGACGGTCGGAACGGTTATAATTCCCGCGCTCGCCCTGGGGACGGTCGGAACGATTGTAGTTCCCACGCTCGCCCTGGGGACGGTCGGAACGGTTATAATTCCCGCGCTCGCCCTGGGGACGGTCGGAACGATTATAATTTCCGCGCTCACCCTGGGGACGGCCCTGACGTCCGCCTCTCTCGCCCTGGGGACGATCCTGACGCGCCGGACGGTCAGACCGCTCAAAGCGGCCCTCTCTCTCTCCCTGGGGACGGTCCTGTCCTGCCGGCCTGGACGGGCGGTTTGCCGGACGTCCTTCGCTTCTGGACTCCGTCCTTTCCTCAGCCGGTTTCCTCGGCTCGGTCTTCGCTTCCGCCTTCGGCTCCGCTTTTGCGGCTCCTTCCCTTCTGGGCGGCTGGGGACGTCCCTGTTTCACCGGATTCCTTCTCTCAGGACTCTTTTTGTCCCTGCTGTTTTCCGGGTTATGCACCACGATAAATTTCTTTTTCTTCGGCGCGGGCTTTGCTTCCTGGGAGCCTTCGGCGGCCTGTGCCGGCTTCGCCTCTTTCTCCGTCTTCTTGTCGCCCAGCTCTGCGCGGAGCATTTCTGCCTGCTTATCATCCAATGTTGCCATATGTGTCTTCACCTCAATATTTTTCTCTGCCAGTACGGCCATAACTTCTTTGCTTGATTTACTCAGTTCCTTCGCGAGCTCATACACGCGGATATGCTTATTCGCCAAACATACTACCTCCGATACCAGATTCCTGTTCCAGCTGTCCGGCCGCCGCCTCAGCCAGTCCTTCGTCCTCAATGGCTGCCACCATGCGGAAGTCTTTTCCCAGAGCCTTGCCCAGCTCTTCGCTGCTTCCCCGCACGTACAGCGGTATCTTATAGTAAGTACATAAATCCCGAAACGTCTTCTGGGTGTTCTGTGAGGCTTCCTCCGATACGATCACCAGCCTGGCGCGCCTGGCGCGCACCGAGCGTTCCACGCAGAAACTCCCGCTCACGGCTTTCCCGGCTCTCGCGGCCAGCCCCAGGTACCCCCAGGCTTTACGGTTCTGCAATCTGCCCCATCTCCTTTTCCAGGTTCTCATAGACCTCCTGCGGAACCGCCGTCTTCAGCGACCGCTCCAGTCCTCTGGACTTCACTGCCTTCCTCAGGCAGTCCGGGCTCTTGCAGAGATATGCGCCCCGTCCGTTTTTCCTGCCTGTGGCATCCAGCACAATCTCGCCTTCCGCCGTCTTCAGGATGCGTATCATCTCTTTTTTGCTTTTCATTTCGCCGCATCCGATGCACTGGCGCATCGGGATCTTTTTCATCGCGCTCAATCTATCACTCCTGCTCTTTACTGCTCTTCCGGATCTGCCTCGCCGTCCTCGTAGTCTCCTTCGTAATCTTCTTCGTAGTCTCCCTCGTATTCACCTTCGTACGTGTCCTCGTACTCCGCCTCGTCGTAATCGTCGTCTTCCTCATCGTAGAAGCCTTCGTAGAATCCCTCGATGGCATTGGCCTGGCTCTCGCTCTTGATGTCGATCTTGAAGCCGGTCAGCCTTGCGGCCAGCCTTGCGTTCTGTCCTTCCTTGCCGATGGCCAGGGACAACTGGTAATCGGGCACTACCACTTTCGCCGTCTTATCCTCCGGATCTGCCAGCACCACCACGACCTTGGCCGGGCTCAGTGCATTCTCAATGAGCAGGGCCGGGTTCTCGTTCCAGTTGATGATGTCGATCTTTTCTCCCCTCAGTTCATTGACGATGGAGTTGACGCGGGCGCCGTTGAGACCCACGCAGGCTCCCACCGGATCCACGTCCGGGTCGTTGGACCACACGGCGATCTTGGTACGGGAACCTGCTTCTCTGGCAATACTCTTGATCTCCACGATCCCCTCGCGGACCTCTGTCACTTCGGATTCAAAGAGCCGCTTCACAAGTTCCGGATGGGTGCGGGACACCAGGATCCGGGGACCCTTGGGCGTATCCTTCACCTCCAGGATATAGACCTTGATGCGCTCGGTGGGCCTGTAGACCTCGCCTTTCACCATCTCGTTCTCGTTCAGCACCGCGTCCACCTTGCCCAGGTTTACGCTCACATTTTTACCCATATAGCGCTGCACCACGCCGGTCACCACATCTTTTTCCTTGGTATAATACTGATTGAACAGAACCTTGCGCTCTTCCTCGCGGATCTTCTGCAGAATCACGTTCCTGGCGTTCTGGGTGGTGATCCGTCCGAATTCCTTGGACTTCACCTCTTCGCGGACGATATCTCCGATCTCGTACTTGCTGTCCAGAAGCTTCGCTTCCGGAAGGCTGATCTCGGTCACGTCGTTCTCCGCCTGCTCCACCACCGTCTTTTCCACGTATACATGGAAATCATAGGTGTCGCGGTCGATCTCCACGCGGAAATTGTCCGTGTCCTTTCCAAAATGTCCTTTGCATGCGGTAATCAGCGAATTTTCAATGGCTTCCAGCATGACTTCTTTGCTGATGTCTTTCTCCTTCTCCAGCGTCTCCAGAGCCATCTTTAATTCTGTGTTCATTTCCTGTCTTTTCCTCCTTAAAAATCAAATGCCAGACGGATCAGGGCGATATTGCTCCTGTCTATGTCCAAAACAGCTTCATCCTCAAATTCCAGCGTCACAGTCTCTTTATTCCAGGCTTTCAGGACGCCCGTAAATTCTTTCTGCCGGTCGATTGCCCGAAACAGCCGCACTTCCACAGATTCTCCCAGGCTCCTTTCCAGATCCCGGTCTTTCTTCAGCGGTCTTCCCAGCCCCGGCGAGCTCACTTCCAGGATATAGGTTTCCTCAATGAAATCCTTTTCATCCAGCAGATCCGACAAGGCCCGGCTGATCACTTCGCAGTCATCGATGGTGATGCCTCCCGGCTTGTCGATATAGGCGCGCAAAAACCAGGTTCCGGCTTCTTTTACAAACTCCACATCCACCAGTTCGAACTGGTGCTGCTCCAGAAGCGGCGCCAGCAGCGCTTCTGTTTTCTGCTCATATACTTCTCTCTTCGCCAACTACGGTCCTCCTTTTTCTTGGTAAAGCCCCATTTACATAAGAAGGAGTGGACTTTTGTCCACCCCTTTCTTCAGTCTACATATCATGCTGTGTTCAGTATAGCACAACTTTTCGTAAATGCAAGTGTAAAATCACAGATTTTTAACCGATTTTTAATTTTGCTTATAAGCAAAGGAAGCTGCGAAACTGCGGGAAGCGCGAAAGCGCGGCTTTGCAAATGGCGCGTGTGAACTGCAGCGAAACTTCTCACATCTTTTCCCGCAGGAACAGCGCCGCCACCGCCACATCGTACTCCGGCAGGCCGCTGTCCGCCCATAAAAGCTCCAGGCCGAACACGTCTTTCAGCATCCTTCCAAAATCCAGTCCAAAACCGGTGATGGAATACCTCCGCTTCAGAGGATACCTGCACGGCTTTCCCTGCTCCCTGGCGCAGTGTTCGCACAGGATGCAGCGTCCTGCCCCCAGCGTCCTGCTTCCGGGAATCCTCTCTTCCAGTTCCAGAAGTTTCAGGAGCAGCTCCTTTTTGGCAGATTCATACCGTTCTTCTCTGATCCGGGCGGCGCGCACGGCGTCCTTTGCCGCCTCCTCGCGGACAGCCTCCGGATAGTTCACCTTCAGCGCCGCCAGGCACAGGCTTTGATACGGTTCCAGATAACTGCAGGTATCCGGCAGTCCGGGCGGGCAGGACCAGCGCTTTCCATAATAAGGGCACAGACGGCAGTCCTCTTCGAACCCTTCCATCCGTACATACCGGTTCAGAAAACTTTCTTTCTCCAGATATTGGAACAGGATTTCCCTCCCCTTCTTTTCCAGCGTTGTGCTGCTCATCCTTCTCACCCCGTCTGTCAGAAATAGGTATAGTTTTTCGGCTTTTGGCTCCAGCCCAGGGCCCGCTGTATATCTTCCGCATAGCTGTGGTCACTGCAGGACATCCTGCCGGCCCAGAGGAACGCCTCCAGCGGAAAAGCCCCCATCACAAACGAAGACAGATCCGCAATGCCGGCCTTCAGCACCACATCCGCCGGCTGCTGTTTGGTCAGTTCCACCCGTCCGCCGCACACATGCAGATACAGGCTGCCGCTGTTCTCCGCCACAAAGTCGTCGTCCACCTGAAGTTCCAGGACAAACTCCCGCTTTGCGGGACGCTCGCAATGATCCTGCTGGCGGAAATATTCCTTCACATCGAAGATCCGGAACATGTAGCCCATGTTCTTTCTTCCCACTTCCTGGATCGCCCCGTCGAAAGCCCGGTTCTCCCCGCTGTCCGGATTGGTGAACAGCATGGGGAAATACTCCTCGCAGGTGTAGATCCTGACCCGCTCGATCTGGTCTGTCTGGGAAGCGAAAAACGTCAGGAACTGCTTCATGGTCTCCATGTCTTCACAGATAATCTCCCGCACCACCAGATCATGATACATATCCGTATAATGATCCACCTCCGCAAACTCGAAGGTCAGATACCCGGTGATCCTGTCGTTCCTGCGGCACACCACCACATAGGGCATATCGAAGATCCGGTGTTTGTCCATAAACGGATGGATCGTAGCTCCATGATTCTTCCGCGCGTAGGCCCGGTAGAATTCCAGGATCTCCTCCTCGTCCCCGGGCTTCGCGTAGGACAGCCCGGATTTGTCCCCGTAGGAGCGGATATACTGCGGCTTCGGCGAATACATCACCGACTCGTTGCAGTAGCCGAAGCCCATCTTGCTGTAGAATGCCGGGTTGAACGGGTGCAGCGCCCCCACCGGCGTGCCGGTCTTCGCGAACACGCCGATGCCCACGCGGATCATGTTGCGCGCGATGTGTTCCTTTTTATGGAGGAAGCTGGTGGACACATAGGCAGTCCCGCCCATCTTCATCAGTTTTCCCCGCACGTTCATCTGGAAATCCATCAGAAGCGTGGAACCCACCAGCGTGCCGTCGTCATCGAAGCAGCCCAGGTAACGCCCCTCATCGGGCGTTACCAGCTCGCTGCCCATATTGTTCAAGAGAGACTCTGGCGTCTTGGAAGGGAACGCGGTCAGGATATTCCTGGCCAGCTGCCCTTCCTCCTCCGGTCTTACAAAACGAATCTCCATGTCTTACGCACCTACTCTCTCCTATTGTCTGTTCCCGGCCTTACTGCCAGTCCGCCGGATACACAAAATATGCGTATCTGGTCCTGGTCGGCGTCTGGAAATGAATGTGGGAATTCTTGGGGATATAGATGATATCTCCCACGTTTCCGGTCACCACCCGGCCGTCGATCTCGATCTCCAGGACGCCCTCCAGAACCAGGTCGTACTCATCGTAGGTCAGCGTCCACTCAAAGCTGGTATGGTCCAGCTCCATGATGCCGCATCCCATGCGCGGGGCTTCCTCCAGCGTCACCACATCTTTCAGGTACACGCCATCCTGTTCAAACCGCTCGCATTTTACCGTATCGGTCTGAACCTTCAGAATCCCGCTGGGATCTTTTACTTTTACGAAATCTTCCTTCGGGGAGTCTGCTTTCGCAGACTCCTCCAGAACCCGCTTTACAACCTCGCGGATCAGTTCTTCACTCACGTTCATAGTTTTTCCTTTCCTTCAGGGACACTTCTGTGTTCGTCCGGTCTTCAGCCTTCCTTGGACTGTGCCTTGATACTTTCGTCCACCTTCTCAAGCAGTTTGGAAGACAGCAGATTGGCGACAATAAACGCCGTGATACCCGCTACCAGTTTGCCCACGATCATCGGAAGGATCATATCCTGGTTCACGCCTGCGGTGAAGCCCAGATGATCTCCAAATACGAATGCCGCGCTGACTGAGAAAGCCACGTTGAGCAGTTTGCCCTTCGGGTTCATCTTATCCATGATGTTGAACATGGCGATGTTGTTAGCCAGCGTCGCCACCAGTCCTGCGGAACTGTCTTCGTTCATGCCGAACTTCTTGCCCAGAGCGTTCAGCGCGCCGCCGAAGGTACGGGTAATCCACAGCACCATGGGGAATGCCCCGATCAATACGATGGAGATAATACCGCAGGTCAGCAGACCATTTTCAAGGGGCACAACGCCGTCCGCGTCCGCTTCCACCATGATGTTGAGCAGCGGGAACTTAATACCCGTCTGGTATTCAAACACCGCAATGGCAGTAAAGATCGTAATAACGATGGTTACGCCGCTGCCGAATTTGCTGAATCCGTTGATCATCTTCAAAGGAGCAACCCACAGACCCACAACGATCAGGGCCGCAATGATAATAACCGGGATCAGGTTCTGGATAATAGCAAGGATGTTCATTTTGTAAGGAGTCAGGTTCATGACCAGTCCGCCCACGATACAGCCGATGGGGATCGTGATCATACCGGCGAAGATACCGGCGCCAAGATACGGCCTGTCTTCTTTCTTAATGATAGAAAGAGCTACCGGGATGGTAAATACAAGGGTCGGGCCCATCATGGTTCCCAGGATCAGTCCTGAGAAGTTACCGACTGCCTCGTCCGCCGCCAGTTCCATAGCCAGCGGATAACCGCCCATATCGCACGCCAGCAGCGTGGTGGCAAACATGGACGCGTCTGCGCCGAATAAACCATAGATCGGCACGATAATCGGTTTCAGAATAATAGCCAGTACCGGCGCAGCCGCCACAACGCCTGCCATAGACGCTGCCAGAGGCCCCATGGCGTTGAAGCCCTCGTCAAACTGCTCGCCGTATCCCAGCTTGTTGCCGCGGATCTTGTCGATCGCTCCGATCAGCATGAAGATCATCATAATCAGGATGATCACAGAGTTGATGGAAATACCGCTGATCCACTCTGAAAGACTCTCCGTAAATACACTCACGTTCGTAATGTTGTCAATTAATTCCTGAAACATACTTTCCTCCTTCTGCCGCCTTTAAAAAGGCGGCTTTCCCTTGTCTTTGAAGTGTGTCTCTCTCCCTCTACAGCAGAGACTGGAAGACCTGCGGCGACGGTCTTGGAATGACCGTACTTGCCACATACAGGTCTCTGCCCTGTTTCGCGGCCGCCACTGCAGCCCGAACCGCTCCCACGTCTCCTGTCAGAGTTACAAATCCTTTGCCGCCGACCGCGTATCCCATGCGCACCTCGATCAGCGTAATATTGGCCGCTTTGGCGGCCTCGTCCGCCGCCAGTATGGCGGAAGCGATGGAATAAAACTCAATCACGCCCACCGCGCCGGGCTGTTCCACCGAGACCGTTCCGGTCAGGGCCGGAATCAGCTGCTCATGCACATTGGAGATGATCAGAGAATCTACCACATACTCTCCGCCCTGCTCCATGCCTTCTTTCATGGCCGCCTTTACGTCGCCGGTGTCACCTCCCACAATCACCACATATTTTCCGGGGCAGACCGTGGATGAGCGCAACAGATCCACCTGAGCGGCTTTTACCATGTAATCACTGGTCTCGATCCCTTTTGCGATGCTGGACAGCTCCACCATGCCTATCGCCTTGCCCATCGATTATTCCTCCTCTCCACAGATTCTGATCCCCTGGTTTGTGACTTCCGTCACGGTTCCGCCCATGCCCGTATGGATATTCACGGACAGGCCCTCCGCGGCTGCCGCCACCAGGGCGCCCTGTTCCACATGGTCTCCCTGCTTCACTACCGGCACCGCAGGCTTCCCAATGTGCTGGGACAACGGTATCACGCATTCTTTCACCTGCATCTGGGTAAATTCCGGCAGGTCATGGGTCACATATCTGGTCAGATCCAGCCGGGCGATCAGTCTCTCCGTGGGGATCTTGCGGTAATCCACCGCTTCCCTGGCCGTCGGATGCATGTTGCGTTCAGGATTGATGCCTCTCTCTCTCAAAAGCCTCTTGGCATAATCGTTCATCTTCCGGGGAGACAGTCCCATAGGACAGGCGAACATCTCGCAGACGCCGCAGCTGCAGCAGTTGGCCGCGCTGCCGAAGGCCTTTTCAAATTCCTCGTTGGAAGTGATCGTCTTCTCTCTCCAGAGATTCCTCATCACCATGTTCGGCCTCACTTCATGGCCGATCATATAGCGGGGGCACATGTCCGTACACATCCTGCACTGGATGCAGGCCGTCGCCGCCCGGTGTATCATCTGCTGTTCAGTCAGTTCCGACCTTTTTACCAGATAATGGTCTGCCGGCAGCACCAGAAGGTTGCCGGTGGTCTTGGTCACCACCGCCTGAGCGATGGCCTCTTTGTCCTTCAGCATGCGTCCCATCATGGGCCCGCCCACGATCACCGCGTAATCCCCCACTGTGATCTTTGCTTTTTTCAGGATCTCCGTAACCGGCGTGCCCAGCGGCACATGGAACATCTGCGTATGCGCCACTGCTCCTGTCACCGACAGGAATTTCTCCGACACCGGCCTCCCTTCCAAAGCGTCCGCGATTGCCAGCACTGTGCCCACGTTATCCACCACGCATCCCACATCCAGCGGAAGCCCTCTTTCCGGGACTACTCTTCCGGTCACCTGCTGTACCAGTGTCTGTTCGTCTCCGGCCGGATAGAATGTCCGCATCCCGAACAGTTCCACCGGGGCTTTCACTTTATCAATCGCTTCCTGGAGCGCTTCCATTTCCCGATGGTATTTGGCTTTCAGCACGATCACCGCATGGGACGCCTCCAGGTGTCCGGCTATCTTCGCTACCGTCTCCACAATCCGTTCCGGATAGGTGCGGCACAGATATTTATCCGTCTCGATCAGCGGCTCGCACTCTGCTGCGTTTACCAGAAACCATTCCGCTTTCGCGCTCAGTTTTACATGGGTGGGGAATCCGGCCCCGCCGGCTCCCACCACACCCGCCGCTTTTACTGCTTCTACAAAATCCATAGCATCACCGCTTTCCGTTTATCAGGCTTTCGTCTATCTCCTGGTCGTCCACGATTCCCACGATCGTGGCGTCCACCGGGATGTCCCTGTCTCCGGCCGCGCTCCTTGCGGAGCTGCCGCCCACATAGATCACCTTCTCCCCGGCTCCCGCGCCGATAATATCCGCGGCGATGATGGGAGCGTCGATGGGGCTGTCATCCAGCAGGCTGATGGGCTGTACCACCAGAAGCTTCAGACCTGCCAGATGGTCCTCTTTCCTGGTGGCCCAGATATTCCCGATGACTCTTCCTGTCTTCATAGGCTCCTCTCCTTTCCTGAAGAGGTTCCTCTGCGCAGGATCTCGATCCGGTGCTTTGAGGCGTACTCCTTCGCCAGATCTGTCAGGATCGCCTTCTCACCTATGGTTACTCTCTTCACCCTGTCGTTGCCCAGGGCGATCATATCCTTCTCCGTGATCACCTTTTTGTCCAGAACCGCTTCTTTCCCCGGGCGCTCGTCCGGCACTGGCCCGTCCGCTTTCGCCGCCGGAGCCGCCGCGGGCGTCACGGTATCCTTTTTCGGCTCTCCATGGAGAATCAGGTTCGGGATCTGCGCCTGGGGCGCTGTGACTACCCCGCTGCATCTGAGCATGTTCAGGCTGTCTTCCAGGCACCCGTAATATGCTTTCGGCGCGGTATCTTTATATCGGAACAGCTCAATTTCTTCTTCCGCAAGGTAGATCTTCTTCCCCGCCAGAAGCGCCTGGCCGAACAGCCTGGTATATCCGCTGTCGAAGATACCGTGGGCGATTTTGCCCAGCGCCTCACAGCTCATCCTGAAGGCAATCACCGCTTCATAGTCCTCCGGGCGGCACTGGTACTCTTTTAAGAGCGCGCATTCGGTTCCGTAGCACTCTGCCAGTTCCCTGTTCTCCAGCATCTCATGGCAGGCGGTTCCATGCTCCGGCGTCAGGATCAGAATCAGAGGCTTTTGTCCATCTGTCGTTTGACCTTCCGCCGCTTCCCCGCTCTCCGCCGCCTGGATTTTAAGCTGCACTCTTCTGCAGATCTCACTGATCAAAGCATCCTTATCCACGGCAGTCCCCTCCTTTCTTCATTTATAATCAGTCGGTCTTACAGTTCATGGCAATCCCCGTGGGGGTCACCAGAAACGGGTTGGACGGTTTGATCGTCCGTATCCCCGTCTCTTTCTCGATGATCTGCTCGATCCCGGTCAGACAGCAGGTGCCGCCGCACAGGTAGATCGTGTCCACATCGCCCGGTTTTACGTACCGGCTGATGATTGACGCAATCTTTTCCACCACAGCTTTCACCACAGGCAGAATCTCTTTGTGACGGCTGTAATCCTGCTTAATCGTCTCCGCTTCCGCGAATGGTATATGGTAGTTGCCCGCCAGCACCAGGCTTAAATGGGTCCCTCCTGTGGGTTCGTCCTCGATCTGCACGACCTTTCCGTCCCTCAGAAGCGCCAGTCCTGTAGTGCCGCCTCCGATGTCCACGATCACTCCATCCTGGATCTGATAGACCGCGTTGGCGGAAGAGGGTTCGTCCAGTACGGCCGTCACCTCGAAGCCCGCGCCCTCCGCCACGTACTGGTGCGTCTTGACGCTGCTCTCCGTCCCCGCCGGCATGGCAATGGCACAGTTCACCAGTTCCTGGCCGATCCTGGCCTCCAGCTTCTCCTTCAGTTCCCTGACAATCCGCAGGGCTCCGCTGTAGTCCACCACGACGCCGTCCCTGAGCACGCTGGCCGCCTGCTTCTCACACGCCACCGGATGATTTTCCTCATCCAGCACCACGAGCACGATATAGGCCGTTCCCAGATCCACTCCCACCTTCAGTTTTCCTGTAAATGGAAAGGTCCTGGTCTGGGACTCCTCCACAAGCTTCATATATTCTTCCACACGCCTGATATCCATCCGCTGCTGCTCCTTACTGCCCCGCCTTCTTAGTACGCAGGCACTTTATTTCTTCTCCCCGGCGATGATTTTCCCCAGGGTAAATCCGCTGACTGACGCCGCATTGGCCTCGTCAAAATCGATGTGCATCCTGAAATTGAACGCGTCGCTGACGCGGATGATCACATCGTCGAACGTCACCGGACGCTCGCTTAAGATCTTTACGCTCACCCGCTCCTTGTCGGACAACTGAAGCCTGCGGGCCACGTCCGTGGGGACGTGGATATGGTTGTGAGCCACGATTGTCCCCTGAGGAATGGAAATGCTCCCCGCCGGGCCTTCAATGGTGATCGGGCCGGACCCGTCCACATCCCCGGACTCCCGAAGCGGCGCCTTCACTCCCAACGCCACGCAGTCGCTGACCGACAGCTCCACCTGCGTCGCGCTGCGTACAGGCCCCAGGACCGCCACGCGCTCTTTTCTGCCCTTCGGGCCGATCAGCGTGACCCTCTCTTCGCTGAGATACTGCCCTTTCTGGGAGAGCGGCCGCTTCTCATGGAGCGCCGCGCCTTTTCCAAACAGGAGTTCCACATCCTGTTCTGTCAGATGTACGTGTCTGGCGGAGACCTCTACCTCAACCAGCCCCGCCTGCGTCATCGTGTCCAGCACTTTCTGTATCAGCTGTTCCATAGTTCTTCCTCCGTCCGTCCCTTCGGTCAGTCTTTCTGATAGTCGCCGGCCAGATATTTGCACATGACGATGTGCATGGCGCTGGACATCCGGTTCAGTTCCTCGATGATGTCCCCTCGGGTATACGTCTTTCCTTCATGGAACGCCGTCGCCGCAGCCACCTCCGTCTCCCGGACCGCTGCCCTCAGCTGGTTCAGAAGGGCATATACTTTTCCCAGCGTATAGTCGGGGAGCACCATCTGCTTCACGTTGTAATATTTCATGGGATGATGGGAATGTTCCCTGAGCTCCTTGTGGCTCAGGCCGATCATAAAATCTCTGCGGAATGGTTCATCCAGCACGTCGCAGCGCATGATCTCCCTTAAGCTTCCCACAATATCCTGCAGATCCTCAATCAGTTTCTCCGATTCTCCCATCTCCGCAAGGATCGTCTGGTTCAGGACAAACAACGCTTCCAGGCTGTCCAGTTTTCCCCTGAACAGAATCCTTTTGTGATCCTTCACCACCAGGGCATTCCCGAACAGCTGCGTCATATGCTCCGGTTTTTCATAATAATATGCGCCGGTTTCATAATCCACATATTTGGGCTTCGCCGTTTTTTCCACCTGCACCTCCGGCGTAGGCGGAACTTCCGTAGCCACAATCTGGGGTTGCTTTTCCCCTTTGGGAGCCTCCTGGGACGCCGCTTCCTGTCTGCCCGGACGGCCTTTTCCGTCGTCGATGCGGATCTTGCACTGCTGGAGATATTCTCTTGCCGCCGGAGACAGGATCTTTCCTTCCGGCACTTTATAACATTCCGGAGTGGACGCGCGCAGTTCATTGCGCAGTATCGCTTCTGTGATTACCTTCATATCCGGTAAGCCACCTCCTTACGCCGTCAGAATCCGGCCCCCGCCGGTCTATGCCGGCGGGTATGCCTTTTTCTGCGGTTCTTATTTGTCAAGAGAAGGCAGAATGGATTCCACTTCCTCGTGCGGTCTCGGGATTACATGGATGGATACCAGTTCTCCCACTCTCTCTGCCGCTGCCGCGCCCGCGTCCGTAGCCGCCTTTACTGCTCCCACGTCGCCTCTTACCATCACGGTCACCAGGCCGCCGCCTACATGTACTTTCCCAATCAGCGTCACGTTTGCTGCTTTTACCATAGCGTCCGCCGCTTCGATGGACGCCACCAGTCCTTTGGTCTCAATCATTCCAAGCGCCTGCTGTGCTGCCATAGTCTGTTCCTCCTTGCTCTCAGATCTTTTTTCTTATTTTGCCATGGAAGGAAGGATTGCTTCCACTTCCTCATGGGGTCTCGGGATCACATGGATGGATACCAGCTCTCCCACTCTCTCTGCCGCTGCCGCGCCCGCGTCCGTGGCTGCCTTCACTGCTCCCACGTCGCCTCTTACCATTACGGTCACCAGGCCGCCGCCCACATGTTCTTTTCCGATCAGCGTTACATTCGCTGCTTTTACCATTGCATCCGCCGCTTCGATGGATGCCACCAGTCCTTTGGTCTCAATCATTCCAAGTGCCTGCTGTGCTGCCATAATTTATTCCTCCTCTTAATCAACTGTTCTGAAGTCTTTTGATAATCTCACGGACTACCTCGTCAATATCGATATCGTCGTATTTCCTCTGCGACCTGCACACGCCGTCGGAGCAGTCCGGAAGTCCGGCCTTGATGTCGTCCAGCTCCTCTACGCCTTCCGCCACGTACCGCAGGTTCAGAAGCTGCATGGGTCCCACATTCTCAGATGTGGCGCTTCCGCCCACTGCCCCGCAGCCCAGCGTCAGCGACGGCTGCAGCTTGGTCGTGCCGCCGATGCCGCCCAGCGCGCTGGGGGTATTGACCACGATCCTGGACGCCGGAATCCTCCTGGCGAAATAATCCACCATCTTCTCATCCTTTGTATGCAGGGAGAAAGTATGTCCCGCACCTTCATAATGAAGGATCTCCTTGCAGAGCTCGCAGATCTCCACATAGGAGGGAGCCGTATAAAATGCCAGGATCGGCGCCAGCTTCTCATTGGAGTAGGGATGTCCCCGGCCAATGCCCGTCTCCTGAGCCACCAGGATTTTGGTGCCCGCCGGGATCTCAATACCTGCCAGATCCGCAATCACCTGCGCGCTCCTGCCCACGATCATGGGATTCATGGTTCCGTTGGCCCTGAGGATGAATTTCCCCAGCTTCGCGATCTGATCCGGGTTCAGGAAATACGCTCCCTGACGCTCCATCTCCTTCTGAACGGCCTCTTTCATATTGTCGTCGCAGACTACCGACTGCTCGGACGCGCAGATGGTACCATTGTCAAAGGTCTTGGAATCCACGATCCGTTTCACTGCCAGCGGGATGTCTGCCGTCTTCTCAATGTAAGCCGGTCCGTTTCCGGGGCCCACGCCGATGGCCGGCGTTCCCGACGAATATGCCGCCCGCACCATGGCGGAACCGCCTGTAGCCAGGATCATGGCCACGTCGGGATGCTTCATCAGGTTGTCCGTCGCCTGGATGGTGGGAATCGTGATGCAGGACACCAGATCCTCGTTGCCGCCCACCTCCGCGATGGCCTGGCGCACCACTTTCACCGTCTCCAGAATGCAGTTCCTTGCATTCGGATGGGGGGAGAACACGATGGCGTTCCCCGCCTTGATGGCGATCTCTGATTTGTACAGCACGGTGGATGTGGGATTGGTGGACGGGATCAGACCCGCGATCACGCCTACCGGAACCGCGATCTTGCAGATCCTGTTTGCGTCGTCCCTCTCCACTTCCCCGACTGTCTTCATATCTTTAATATGTTCGTATACGCCTTCGCTGGCGAATACATTTTTAATGACTTTGTCTGCCTCCACGCCGAACCCGGTCTCTTCATGAGCCAGCTTCGCCAGTCTTCCGGCGTTTCTCACGCCTGCTTCCGCGATAGACTGAACGATCCGATCCACTTCCTTCTGGCTCTTTGTGCTCAGTTCTTCCTGAGCGGCTTTCGCCTTCTCTACCAGTTCGCGCACTTCCTGGACTGACAAAAGATCTTTATCATATAACTGCATGTCCTACCTCTCCTGTCCAGTAAATGTTGTGATTGCATGAATCAGCTCCTGCTTCTTGGCAAAGCGGATCTCCTGAGGCGTCATGTTGGCGATTTTCAGTTTCCTGGCCAGCGTCCGAAGCTGCACCACTGTCATCTTTCCAAGCTGCTCCGCTGACGGGATCTCCTGCTCCTCCGGCTGCGGCTCCGCGTCCGCTCCATCATCCCCGCCTGCCTCTTTTGCCTGCGGTTCTGCCTCTTCGACCTGCGGTTCCGGCTCTTCCTGGGACTCTGTCATCCCGGCAGAGGCCTTGGTCTGGGGCTTCTTCGGATCCGGAGTCTCTTCAGGAGCCGGGCCGGCGGGCGGCGGGCACGGGCTGTCCGGGCGCTTCGCAAGCATGCTCCAGACATCCTGCGCCGGCCTGGGAATCACATGGACGCTCACCACATTCCCCACGCGTTCCGCCGCGGCGGCGGAAGCGTCCATGGCCGCTTTGACCGCGCCCACATCGCCTTCCACCAGGACTGTCACCAGTCCGCCTTTTACCTTCTCCACATTCACCAGAGATACATTCGCTGCTTTCAGTGCACTGTCCAGAGCTTCAACTGCCGCAAGGTAGCCATAAGTTTCTATCATTCCCAATGCGTTCATGCACAATCCTCCGCTCTGCGAATCCGGCTGTTATTCTTTCGGGTTGTCCGCCACGAATTCCACTGCTGCCGCAAAAGCGTCGCATGCAGCCTTGCATGCGGACTGGCTTCCGGTGAGCAGGGCTCCGCCGAAGTTGGTCTCCGAAGGCGGCGCATAGAGTACGCACATCTTCACGTCCGCTGCCTTCAGCGCCGCATCCACACCGTACATTGCCTCCAGGGGCGGTGCGATCAGATATGCCAGCGCCTCGCCTTCCTGAATGCCTGCGCCCTCGGACAGATAGGAGCCGGTACGGGAAATGCAGTGTGCATAGTAGATGATGGTATCGTCCTCGTTTGCAGATACGAAGTACGCCTGATTCTCAATCACATCCACTGCCGCTTCCAGTCCGCTTCTTACTTCCGCCGGGTTCGGGCCAGCCAGGATGCCAATGATCTCGCCTGCCAGCTTGGTGTTGGCGTTTGCCGCGCCTGCGTAAAAGCTCTTTGCGTATACGACTTTTACATCCGCTTTTTTCGTAGCTTCATCCAGGGCGGTGTAGGTCACGTCGTCGCTGTCTGCGGTGATCAGCGCCAGGGATTTCATTCCCGGCTCCAGATTGAATTCTTTCGCCATATCCGGGCTTACGTTGGGAATAATTTTGGTTGCAAGAACTGATGCTCTCACGGGATCTCGTTTCATGGGTATCCTCCTCTTTATCTTTTTATATCTGGATTTTTACAGTTTCAGGTCCGTTCCGCTTGCCTTGTTGTCAAGGATCTTTTTGATAATATCGGCAATATGCGCGCCTGCCTCCGCAGGGATGGTGCCTGCTTTATGGATATTGGAAACCACGGTTCTGCGCGCCTCCGGCATGCCCACCGTCGCCTTGTACGCGATATATGCGGACATGGACTCGGCGGTAATCAGGCCCGGCCGCTCTCCGATCAGTACGCAGGTCACGTCTGCGCCGGTAATCTCAGAGATCTGGTCCATGGCGCCTACACGTCCGTATTTCACAAAGAACGGGGTGCCGGTGTCGATACCGTAACTCTTCAGGCCCTGCTCGATGGCCGGAAGTACGTCGCCGATGTTCGCCGCGATGGACGCGGAACTCAGTCCGTCGGATACATAGATCTGAACCTTCGGGTTCATGCGGCATTTTTCCTTGATCGTCTTTACCGCTTCGTCGCTCAGCTTACGTCCCAGATCCGGTCTGGTCAGGTAAGTATCCTTGCTGTCGCACTGGGTCTGTACGGAGAACAGTCCCATCTTGTCAATAAAATCCTGATCCACATCGGAGAACACTGCGTCCTGTGCCGCCGCATGGGCTGCGCGGAACTGGAGCACCGGATCGGTCTTATATCTTGCCCCTGCTTTGCCGATGCCCAGACGGCAGGGTGCGTACTGCTTCAAATCGTAATATGCTTCGCCGTTTACCGGGTTCTCCACCAGGTACTGTTTGCGGATATCCACTTCGCTCACATCCGGGAGGCATCCTTCTTCAATCACCGGCTCGCTGCCGCATGCCGCGCATCCGGAAGTTCCCGCTTCTTTCGTATCTTCTTTCTGATCCAGGTTCATCTCGGAAAGAACCTGCGCGATAATTGTCCTTAAATCGTTTTCGTTTACCAAGATATGCTACCTCCTATTTACAAAATACAGATGCGTCGCCTGCCAGCGGCGTCAGTTTGCCGTCTTTGGAGAATCCCATCTTTTCCATCCACTCATCGAATTCCTTCGTCGGACGCAGACCCAGGATCTCGCGGAGCGTTGCCGCCTCATGGTATCCCGTGCACTGGTACATCAACATACAGTCGTCGCCCTGAGGAACACCCATGATGTAGTTGCAGCCTGCCATGGCAAGAAGCGCTGCCAGATTCTCGATATCGTTCTGGTCTGCTTTCATGTGGTTGGTGTAGCATGCGTCGCAGCCCATGGGGATACCGGTCAGTTTGCCCATGAAATGGTCTTCCAGGCCCGCGCGGATGACCTGCTTGGAATCGTACAGATACTCCGGTCCGATAAAGCCTACCACAGTATTTACCAGGAACGGCTGATACTTCTTCGCGAAGCCGTAGCATCTTGCCTCCATGGTCACCTGGTCCCATCCATTGTGCGCTTCGGAGGAAAGCTCAGAGCCCTGTCCGGTCTCGAAATACATCACGTTCGGTCCAGTACTGGTGCCCTGATGGAGCATCAGATCGCGTCCTTCCTCCAGCATGGAAGCGGTCAGGCCGAAGGCCTCGTTTCCTTTCTGGGAGCCGGCGATGGACTGGAACATCAGGTCGATGGGAGCGTTCATCTTCTGAGCAGCCTCCATCTGGGTCGTCACATGGGCCAGCACGCAGATCTGAGTCGGCACCTCCCATTTGTTCTTGAACTCATCAAAGCTCTTTAAGATTCTTGCCACGCTCTCCACGGAATCGTCCACCGGATTGAGGCCGATCACGGCGTCGCCGCAGCCAAGGCTTAAGCCTTCCATCACGGAAGCCATGATGCCCTTGGGATCGTCGGTGGTGTGGTTCGGTTGCAGACGGGATGAGAAGGTCCCCGGAAGACCGATGGTCGTATTGCAGTGTGCGGAGATACGGATCTTCGACGCCGCATAGATCAGGTCCAGGTTGGTCATCAGCTTGCAGACAGCTGCCACCATCTCACTGGTAAGGCCTCTGGAAGCTCTTTTGATCATGTCTCCCGTCGTGCCAATGTCCAGAATCCACTCCCTGAACTCCGCCACCGTCATGTTCTTAAGGCCGTCGTAAATCTTTTCATTCACGCCGTCCTGGATGATTCTGGTCACTTCGTCCTCTTCATAGGGAACTGCCGGATTATTTCTTAAATCTGCCAGCGTAATATGGGAAAGCACCTGTTTTGCCGCTACCCTTTCCTGGGCGGATTCCGCGGCGATTCCTGCCAGCTTGTCGCCGGACTTCTCTTCGTTGGCTTTCGCCATTACTTCGCGAAGAGATTTAAATTCATATACTTTTCCTTCTAATTTTGTCTTGAGAATCAAATCGTCTCACCTCTCCTTTTCTGTAATCTTTCCTTACCGGATGTCGTTCCGTCACGTATTGAAGATCAGCGTCTTCGTCACTACCGGCACCACCTGGCCTCCCGCCACCGGTTCGCCGATATCGATATAATCCCCGTTGCCTGCGTGGATCCCGTCGATGCAGATCACATCTTTCTTCCTCTCCAACAGAACATTTATGGCGTTGCCAAGCACTTTGGCGATATCATGTTCGATGACCAGGATCAGCGGGTATGGCCCCCTTATGATGCTGTCAGCTCCTTCAATGACCAGGTGCGCCAGCTCCTGGACCTGAGCGAACGAAGTATGGTATTTCCCCGAAAATGCGATGGCTATCTGTTCTGTGTCTTCCTGCGACTCATAGAGAGAAAGCCCACGGCGGATCGCCGCCTTCATCTCTTCTCCATTGGCCTCTTCCTCCTCGGACAGTTTCATAACCGGAATGTTTTTGATCGGAAGCTTTTCCCTTGCGTAACTGATGGTGCTTCCGCTGACATCCGTGGTATGCGTCCCGGCGCCCACCACCGTGGCCCGGATCGTCTCTGCCGCCGGATAAATCTTTACGTTCCGGAACGCCGTACAGCGGTTGACTGCTCTCGCCAGAAGGACTCCGATATCTCCGTACCGGAACACATCCCCTTCCTCATGAAGCATGCATTCCGCCACGCCTCCCGAAAACGTCACCGCCTGGACTTTCGGCTCCCTTGCCAGAGGTTTCCCCTGGTTCGTGTACAGCCTGCTGTGAAAATCATCTGGTTCCTCGATATACAGGGCCATGGCCAGCTGCTGCGCCATATACTCGCAGACGCGGTACAGGACATTCTCGTCCGCCCGGTCTCCCACCCGTATCCGGATCTGATGCCTTTCGGCCAGCTCCTGGATTGCCGGGAAAATATAGGACAGTTTCCCGTTTTCCACCTTGATCAGCCTTCCGCCGATATCCAGGCAGCAGACGCCCTTCAGATTCCCTTTGTGGAAAAATGCGATATTGCTGGTTCCGCCCCCGATATCCAGATTGGCTACCACCTCCCTCGTCTCTTCCGATATTCTGTCGCTCCCGGCTCCTTTCGCCGAAAGCACGGATTCCAGATCCGGACCGGCTGTCGCCACCACAAAGTCCCCTGCCATATCGCTCAGACTCTCCAGAACCACGTTGGCGTTCTGTTTCCTGGCCGTCTCGCCTGTGATGATGACGGCCCCTGTCTGCAGGTCCTTGGGCTTCATGCCTGCCTTCCGGTATTCCTCCGTAATGATATCTTTCACCTTTGCCGCATCGATCTCCGTCTGGGATTTCAGAGGAGTAAAGTGGATGCCGCTGCGGTAGATCACTTCTTTGTCTACAATGCTGATGCGGGGCACCGTATAATTGCTCGCCAGATTTTCTATGGTCAGTCTGCTGAAAATCAGCTGCGTCGTGGAAGTCCCGATATCGATCCCCACGCTTAAAATTGTTTCCTGCAAAGGTGTCACTTCCTTCCCGCCGCTTATTCCGAGACGCTCACAAAATCAGCCGTCTCGTTGATAAAGTCAAAACTCACGCTGGTACCCGACTCTCCAGAACGGATTCTCAGCTTTCCGTGCAGCCGGTCCTGTACCACGGATCTGACGATATCCAGTCCCAGGCTGCCCGCCCGGGTGTTGTCCAGGTCGAAACCGATTCCGTCGTCCCTCACCGTAAGTCTGGAATACGCGTTTCCACGTTCTACAATGATATAGACCGTACCTTCTTTCCGTCCCCCGAACGCATGTCTCAGGGAATTCTGCAGAAGTTCGTTGACGGTCAGCGCCACAGAATTGGCAATGTCCGTGTCCACAATGATGTCGTCTCCCTGCAGTTCCAGATTCAGCTTCAAATCCGGTTTCAGAAACGGCTGGATGGCGTTGTTCTTCACCGTCCGCAGCACCTCCATCAGGCTTACCCGGTCGTCCCCGTTCTGGGACAGGATCTGATGGGTCACGGATATGGAGAGGATCCTGCTGATAGTCTCATTGAGTACCTGTTTCGTCTCCTCCTTCTCCACCCGCCTGGCCTGCAGCCGAAGAAGCGATGCCACGATCTGGAGATTGTTCTTGATCCGGTGGTTCAGCTCCCTCACCGCCACAGATTTTAGAATCAGATTCTTTTCCTGCTCCCGGTTCCAGGTGATGTCCCGGATGATCACCGCCAGCCTCAGGTTTCCCTTGCGCAGCGGGATCTGGCGGATCTGCAGGTAAAATTTGCCGTAACGGACTTCCCTTAGCTGTTCTATCCGGTCCAGGTGTTCCTCCCACTCTGTCAGGCAGATATTTTTATATTTCTGCCCCAGGATGTCCCTCGCATAACCCAGGTTCTGGAACAGCTTCTTTGCGTACATGTTCCGGAAGATGACCTCGTCCCGCTCATCCACAAGAATCAGACCTTCGTCGATGCTCTCGGTCAGCCATTCGTTCTCGTTGATCATGTGGGACAGCGGAGTCTCCACCGCCGTGTACCGGGCGCTCTCGCCCAGCTCATCCTGTTCCTCGGTAATCCGTTTTTCCCGGATCAGCACGCCGATGACTCTGCCGTTGTACTTGATGGGTTCCACAGACTGGATGGTATAGTTGTCCTCCTGGGTACGGGCCTTCATGTGCTTCGTGGCCACTCCCAGACGGAAGGTACGGGCCACCGCCGGCTCATTCTCCGATTTGGCCAGCATGCCTACCACGCTGTTCTGGTATGCGGAAGGATCCTCCTCGGGCTTGGCCTCCGCCACCACAATGGCGTCGCCTTCCCTGCACGGGCAGTCCACGAAGATATCTGCCGCCTCCAGATTGGCCAGCGGCTGCAGCGTCCCCGCCATCATCTCAATCACCTGGATCTCATCGTCAGTCAGATCCGTATATTCCCTGCATAACTGCCTTATCGCGCTCAGCATATCATTTCCCCCGGCCCATCAGGATAATCTCCGCGACCTTTTTCATGGAAATATTTTTCATCCGGCTGATATTCCGAATGTAATCGTACGCTTCCTGTTCGTTCAGCCCCCGCTTGCTCATGAGCAGCCCTTTGGCCTGTTCCACCACAGCCCGGCTCTCCAGCCTCCTGGTGACATCGCGGCATTCCTTTTCCAGCTTTCTCATCTCCCGGCTTCTCTCCACCGCGATCTCAAGCCCCGGCAGAAAAGCTCTCTCTTCCACCGGTTTGACGAAATAGCCGCTGACCCTGGCTGCTTTTGCCTCCTCGATAAACTCCCGGTCGCAGTACGCCGTGAGCAGCACCACTGTCTCCGCCAGGTTTTCTTCCACAATAACCTTGGAAGCCGTGATGCCGTCCAGAAGGGGCATCTTCACATCCATAATCACCAGATCCGGGCGGCAGTTCCTGCAGCATTCTATGGCGTCGAAACCATCCGCCGCCTCCGCCACCACCTGGTGTCCTTCTTTTTCCAGGATCTCCTTCAGATCCATTCTGGTAATCGGCTCGTCGTCCGCAATGACCACCTGCATGGTACGTTGTCCTTCCTCTAATCGTATTTCACGTTTCCTTCTGTACGCCTTCCAGTGACCAGTCCTGCCCCGTCAAATATTGAAGCAGGCCTTCAAACCCGGTGCCCTCGTAACTGCTGGTAACGAAGATCTCCTTCGCTCCCGCCGCCGCTAGATATTTCTTCGCGTCCTCAATCTGTTTTTCATCCGCCAGGTCGCTTTTGGTCACCACCCCGATACACGGTTTCGCAAATGTACTGGAATATCCCGGCGGAAACATCGTGCCTCCTTCGTTGGCCTGCTGGACCAGGACGATCACGTCAGCGTCCACCGCGGTCACTGTCAAAGCGCCTCTCAGATAAGTACGCTCCAGGTATTCCCCGGGCGTGTCGATCATGTTCCCGTTGATCACCTGCACCGTCTGCGTCTTATGGTACTTGAGATCCTCATGAGTGACGTACTGGCACAGCGTCGTCTTGCCCGCCATGGACCTGCCGATCAGGATGATTCTTTTAGGCTTTGTCTCCATTGTCTCCGACCTTCCTTCACTCATGATCTGGTGATCGGAGCGGATGCAAATCCCATCTGGTCGCACAGAACGCTCATCACATCGTGCAGGGCCGCTTCCACGCCCGCCACATCCCCGGTGATAATCAGGGAACCGTTGAACCGGTCCACAAACCCGATCTGGATATCCGCGGCCTTGCTGGCCACGTCCGCCGCGATGATCGCGGCCTCACTGGGCGTGATGGTAAAGATTCCAATCGCGCCTCTGGCGTCGATCAGTCCCATCTTCCCATACAGATCATTCACCGGATGCGGGATCACATGAGCCAGCGTCACCTGCTTGCCGGGAACGAACTCCTGTATGATCCGTTCTTTTTTCTCTTCAAACATGTCTCTCACCGTCCCGTATCAGATCAGTTTCCCTGTGTACGCCCGTATAAACACTTCCTTCAGGCTCTCCACAGTACATGCTCTGGGATTCGTCCTGGTGCAGGCGTCGTTGAAAGCCGCCTCTGCCATCTCATCCAGCGCCGCGTCGAAATCCGCTCTGGGAACTCCGGCCGCCTCTATGGTGTTCGGAATGTGAAGCTGGTTGATATACTGCTTTGTGGTACGTACCACGCTGAACGCGCTCTGCCTTACGCTGGAGCCTTCCAGCCGCAGCACCTCCGCGATCTGCGCGTAACGCTGTGCCACCGGCGTCAGCCCGTCATGACAGCCCGCGTTGTAGGCCATCACATAAGGAAGCAGGATGCCGTTGGCTCTTCCGTGAGGAATATGGAAATGTCCTCCCAGGGTATGCGCCATGCTGTGGCAGATCCCCAGTCCGGCATTGCTGAATGCAATCCCTGCCAGGCACGATGCGTCGTGCATCTTCTGCCGGGCCTCCATGTCGTCCGGGTTCTTATAAACCCTGATCAGATTGGCTTTTACCAGTTTCATGGCTTTCTCTGCCGCCGCATCCGTAAAATCATTGGCATTCGTGGAAACAAACGCCTCGATGGCATGGGTCAGCACGTCGATTCCCGTGTCCGCCGTGGTCTTGGGCGGTACAGAACGTACCAGTTCCGCGTCCAGGATCGCCGCATCCGGCAGCATGTCCTCGGATACCAGCGGATACTTCGCTGACTTCTGCGGGTCGCTGATCACCGCGAAGGTCGTAACTTCCGACCCTGTGCCGCTGGTGGTTGGAACCGCCACGAATGTCATCTTTCCCGCCAGGCCGCCTTTTACCGACAGCCAGTTCATGGCTTTCGCCGCGTCGATGGATGAACCTCCGCCGAGAGCGAACAGTATCTGAGGCTTAAAGTCCAGAAGCTGTTCAATCCCTTTTGTCACCGTGGCGATGTCCGGGTCCGGTTTTACATCTGAGAATATCTGATACTGGATGCCCCGTTTTTCCATGGGCTCCGTCAGGTATCCCACCATGCCGCTTTCATGCATGAACTTGTCCGTGACGATGAACGCCCGGTCCACACCCTTCAGGATCTCATCCAGCCCGTCTTTTCCCAGATAGACACGGGTTTTCAAGATAAATTCTCCCAATTCTGGTCCTCCTTTCTCCAAACGCAAAAAGTGCCTGGATTCCCCCTGTCTTCATTGATAGGGAAGAACACCAAGACACTTCAACGCTCTCAGATTCAATCCAAACGTATCTGCTGCGCCGCAGACACACCTAAATTTTCTTCATTATAGCATGGGACCTGTTCTTTGTCAACTTTGTTTACTTTTTATTGTTTTGCTCGACATCTTATGTATATTTTCACCATTTATAAGGTGTCTGCAGAAAATTTTTCACTTAAGAATCCATATGCAGGCAACTTTTATGATGGAAATTCTTCACAGCAGGCGGCAGAAGGGGAATTTTGAGGGTGAGACGGGCGGCGCTCATAAATCAGTTCTATGATCCCATCACCGGTTCGTGTATCCGTCAAAACCAGCTTCTGTTCTTTCGGGAACTCCTCAAATAACCGGATTCCTCCTCCCAGCAGGGTCGGGATCACAGAGATACGGTATCTGTCGATCAGATTTCGGCGCGTAAGCTGTCCCACAAGACTCGCTCCCCCACAGATCCAGATATCTTTTCCTTCTTCCTTTTTCAATTCGGCCAGCAGTTCCGCCGGATTCCTGTCCGTGAAGCGGATCTGCTCCGTGGACTGTTCCTCCCTGTGCGTAATCACATAGGTGGTGAGACCTTCGTACACCCATCTGTCCGGCGACAGCTCCGTCACAATCTGGCGGTACGTATTCCATCCCATCAGAATGGTGTCGATCCCCTGTACAAATTCCGAATAGGTGTCCGCGGGTTCCCCGCTTCCCTGTCCCTCCAGCCATGCCACACCGCCGTCCGCGTCAGCGATATAACCGTCCAGACTCATGGCAATATATAAAACTGCTTTTCTCATTTTCGACTTCTTTCCTTTGGCTTTCATATGGCAGCCAAACCGCTTTTAAACGTCAAGACTATTAGGATTCAGCAGAAAATCCATAATCCCCATCACAACAATACCATCTTCATTGCGCCAAAGCTTGATATTATCTTTAACAACGATTATTTTTTTAAAAGAATCTCCAATACGCACCAAAGAATTGTTCTCCTGGCGCATTTTCTCTTCATCAGGAATGGCGAAAGCCGACTGAATATAATATCGTTGGTTGCCTTTATTGCAGACAAAATCAACCTCCAAATGCCTGCGGATCGACCTCCCGCTTTCCCCCTTCAATGAATATTCAACAACGCCCACATCCACATTAAAACCACGGATAAGCAGTTCATTATAAATAATGTTTTCCATGATATGATTTTCCTCTTGCTGACGAAAATTAAGCTGAGCATTGCGAAGTCCAACATCTGTAAAATAGTATTTGAATGGAGAGGCAATATATCTTTTCCCCTTAATATCATATCGCTCCGCTTTGCTGATGAAAAATGCATCCAGAAGGTGTCCGATATATACGCTGATCGTTTTATCAGTTACAGAAATACCATTGCTCACAAAAGTGTTTGCCAGTTTTGACGGATTTGTAAGAGAACCAACAGCAGAAGCAAGGATATTCATTAAAGTCTCCATGACATGATCTCCACGCAGATGGTTTCGATCCTCAATATCTTTTAAATACAGTTCTCTGCAAAGACTGATCAAGTATTTAGACTTTAATTCATCACTTTTACGGCTTAAAATCAACGGCAGACCGCCATAAGTAAAATAGTCATTCCATGCTTCATATTTGTCGCCCGGGTATGCCGATAAATACTCAGAAAAAGAAAGAGGATACACACGAACTTCATCTCCCCGGCCGCGAAATTCCGTCAAAACGTCAGATGAAAGAAATCTGGAATTGCTTCCAGTCACATAAATATCTACATTTTCTCTTCGGTTAAGTCCGTTCAGCACTGCTTCGAATCCGTCGCACATCTGGACTTCGTCCAAAAAAACATACCACATGTTATCATCCCGAAGACGTTCTTTAATATAGTAGCTCAACTTTTTACTTTCACGCAATTCTCCGTACTCTTCATCATCCAACGGAATTTGAATAATTCTGGAAGCGTCCACACCGGAATCCAGCAAATATTGATAATATAGCCGGAATAATAAATAGGATTTTCCACACCGCCGAATACCCGTTACCACCTTTATCAACCCATTTTCCCGGCGTTCGATCAATCTGTTTAAATATAAATCCCTCTTAATTGTTTCCACTCTCTTCTCCTTATTCCGAACTTTTGCATATTTTTTATTTTTTTCGTAATATACTCATTATAGAGTAAACTTCTTTTACACAAATGTCAATCCGACATCCCACATTTTTTCCGAATTTTTGTTAAAATATGCAATTTCCCGTAATAACTTTATGCAGACACGTAAGACGTTACGCTCTCCACACCATCGTATACTCCCGCTCGCCCGTATCTTCGTCCACCGACTCCGATTCTGCAAAAAATCCTTCCCGCTCATAAAAGCGTATCCCTCGCCGGTTCTTCCGGTAAACACTTAACGTCAGGACGTGGTGCTTCTGCTTGGCAAAATCCAGCAGCTGTTTTCCCACTCCCTGGGAACGGTACTCCCTGCCCACAAAAATGCCCGCTATATAGTCTCTCATAATTCCCACAAAGCCATATATTTCCCCGCCGGCGTCCCAGACGGAAATCTCCGCCTGGGAAAGCTGCGTTCGTACCTGGGCAAAATTCCGCCGCCAGTAGGCTTCCGGCACAAATGGGTGTGCGTCCAGGTTTCCCTCCAGCCATATGTTCATGATCTGTTCCGTGTCTGCGGGCTGAAACTCCCTGACCATTCTTTTCACCTCCCTTTCTCCAGAATATATCCCGACGCGAAGGCGGTTGTCAACATCATCTTTACGGATAAAAACAGACAAATAATTCAGGGGCAAAGCGCGATTCACAAGAATCACGCCTGTCCCTGTACAGAGCTGCTTATTAACCGGTGACCGCCGTAAGGCAGCGAATGCAAAACCACCTTTAGTATTCACGTTCCGGTCTGCAATCAGCTCCTATTTTGCAAAAAAAGGTGCTGCCGCACTAATACGTTTAGTGTGGCAACACCTTCTTCAGTATGCAATGTTAGCATTATCATTCGACAACATCTTGTCCTTGCGCAATTTTCTGCTGCTTTGAGGCCAGCCTATGAATATGGATCGCCAGGTAGGCAACTTCCTCATTGGTAATGGCCTTATTGTACTCCCGGACCAGCAGCGTCCTTATTTTCTCGGCGCAGCTTAAGGATCTTGGATAGACCTCCATCTGGCTGTAGAGCAGATCGTCGTCTGAATCCAGCATTTTGTCGGTAAAGAACCGTTCCGCAAAATACTGCATATGGCTGATAAATCTGGAATAATGAAGGCTCTCCCTGTCCGGCTGACAGTTCATCACATAGGTAACGGTCGTCATCACCTGACCGATGAGCTTTGCGGCTTTCATGGCGTCGTACTGCGTCTCTATCTCTTTCTGTGCGTTGACAATATGAAAGGCGATATTGGCCGCCTCCTCTTCCGGAAGGCGGATTCCCAGCTTTTGCTCCGTCAGATCCAGCGCATAAAGTCCAATCTGAAATTCCTTTGAATAAAAGGTCTTAAGTTCCCAGAACACCCGGTTGGTAACGATCAGCCCCTTCCCGAATCTCTCCACCGCAAAATGCAGGTGATCCGTCAGCGCCAGATAAATATGCTCATTCAGGGAAGTGTGCAGCGTTTCCTCCGCATAAGCCACTATCTGCTGAGTAAGCTCCAGATAAGAAGCCGGAATCTCTGCCAGAAGGCCCAGAAGCTGGGAACGGTCCGGTTTCGGCACAGGCACAAACACTCGTCCGTCACTTAAAATCTCCACCTCGTCGCCGGCCTTTTTCCCAAATCCGATGCCCTTTTGCAGAACGATGTATTCCTCATCCGACTCATCGGATACCAGGAGCACACTGTAATTTAATATCTTTTTTATATACGGCAAGCTGCTCACTCCCTCTTATTTTATCACGCTAATCCATATCCGCCCCGTTGGTGGCAATGACCTTCTGATACCAGTAGAAGCTGTCTTTGCGGCTGCGGTTCAGCGTCCCATTTCCCATATCGTCCTGATCCACATAAATAAAACCGTACCGTTTGCTCATCTGGTTCGTGGAGGCAGAAATCAGATCGATGGGCGCCCAGCTCGTATAGCCCATAAGCTCCACCCCGGCATCGATAGCCTTCTCCATTTCCTGGAAATGGCTTCGGAAATATTCGATGCGGTAAGGATCATGGATCGCTCCGTCCGCTTCCACCACATCTTTGGCCCCGATGCCGTTTTCCACCACAAACAGCGGTTTTTTATAGCGGTCATAGAGCTCAATCAGTGAAATCCGAAGTCCCACCGGGTCTACCTGCCAGCCCCAGTCGCTGGTGGCAAGATAGGGATTTTTCACGCCCAGCACCGTATTTCCCGGCGTGCGCTCCGCATTAGGGTCTACCGATTCTGTCATGCTCATGTAATAGCTGAAGGATACAAAATCCACGGTTCCCTCTTTGATGATCCCCAGATCCCCCGGCTCCATCCGGATCGAAAAGCCTCTCTTTTCCAGATCCCGGAGCGTCAGACGGGGATATTCGCCAAATACCATCACGTCAGAATAAAACATATTTTCCAGGTTCTTGTACTGCGTAGCCGCCACGTCCTCCGGCGCGCAAGTGCGCGGGAAGGTCATCAGCTTCGTGAGCATACAGCCCATCTGCGCGCCCGGAACTATCTCGCGGAGCAGCTTCGCGGCCATGGCGGCAGCCACAAACTGATGATGGAGCGCCTGATATACGCAGGCCAGTTCTCCCTTTTCTCCGCAGAGATCCGGGATAATGCCCGCCGTAGTGAAGGAATGGCGGATAATGCTGTCTACTTCATTAAAGTTCAGCCAGTATTTTACATATTTCCCGAACCGTTCAAAGCAGACCTTCGCAAAACGAACAAAACAGTCTATCACCCGGCGGTCAGTCCAGCCGTTATATTTCAGGCTCAGACTCAGAGGCATCTCGTAATGGGAGAGCGTCACCAACGGCTCGATATTCAGACGCCTCATCTCCTTAAGCACATCCTCGTAAAAAGTCAGCCCTTCTTCATTGGGCTCCAGTTCCTCCCCCGTGGGGAAGATGCGCGTCCAGGCAATCGACAGCCGGAATACCTTGAAGCCCATCTCCGCAAAGAGCGCCAGGTCTTCCTTATAGCGATGATAAAAATCGATTCCCCGGCGTTTAGGATAGTAAGTGTCATCTGGGTCTTCCATCGCTTTTTTGATCGCTTCGCTGGAAATTCCCACATGTGCCTTATAATTCTTCACGTCCGTGTTCGGCTTATAAGTGGCCACATCCGCCACGCTCCATCCCTTTCCGCCTTCTCTCCAGGCGCCCTCTACCTGATTGGCGGCCACAGCGCCGCCCCACAGAAACCCTTTAGGAAAACTCATCTCTATTCCTCCTTATGCGTCAGCCGGATAATCGGGCTTCCCGCTTTCACGGCGCCGCCCTCTGCCTTTGTCAGGACGAAGCTGGCCGCGTTCGTGATAATCACCGGAGTCACCGGATCATAGCCTTCTTTCTTAATCGCGCTTAAATCAAATTTCATCAGAAGCTGTCCCGCTTTCACTTTATCCCCGCTTTTTACCTGCGGTTCAAAGCATCTGCCTTCAAGCTTCACGGTATCGAGTCCCACATGAAGCAGAATCTCGCTGCCGTCGTCTCCCACCAGGGAAATCGCGTGCCTGGAATCAAATACGGTATCTACCGTGGCGTCCATCGGTGCGTACAGCTCGCCCTTCTCCGGTATCACCGCCATACCGTCGCCAAGGATTCCCGCCGAAAACACCTCATCTTTTACCTCGCTCAAATCAATGAGTTTTCCCTCCAGGGGGCTGCCTACGGTATCCGCTCCCTCTATGGCCTTGGGCGCTTTCGCCTCCACAATTTCACCATCTTTGTACAGGAACAGGGTCGCTAAAAAGGATACCACCAGAGCCGCCGCAAAACCTACAAAGCCCCATACGATATTCATGCTGTTGTTTACGTCCACGAACATAGCCATTCCTGCCAGTCCCGGCCCCATGGCCACAAATGCCTTCAATCCGGTCAGTCCCACAATCACACCGCTGACAAAGCTACCGGTCATAACGCCATAGAGCGCACGCCTATGCTGGAGTGTCACACCGTAAAGAGCCGGCTCTGTAATTCCGAAAATCGCCGAGATACCCGCGGAGATCGCCGCAGAGCGAAGCTCCGTGTCTTTCGTTTTTATGGCTACCGCGAAGCAGGCGCCGCCCTCGGAAATATTATGGGCCAGAGAAGCGGGCATATACAAAAGCTCCTCGCCCATCTCGCTGATGGAGGAAACCGCATAGGGAAGCAGCGCCTTGTGCATACCCATGGAAACCATCAGAGGCAGGATTGCCGCCAGAACACCCACAGCCAGCCATCCAAGCTTATCATACAGGAACAAAATCACTGTCGTCAATATCTGTCCAATATTATAACCCAAAGGCCCAAGCACCAACAAAGACACCGGTACGACAATCAGGAAGCAGACCATGGGGACAAAGAATACACGGATAGGTTTCGGAGAAATCTTTGTAACCCATTTTTCCACAAAGTACAACAGTCCTACTGTCAGAATCGCAGGAAATACCTGATAGGAATAAGCGATGTTCTGAACAGTGAATCCGAAAAGCGCCAGTCCTTCCGTGATAGCCGCCGTCATACTTGGCAGAATCAGCGCGCCTACCGCGCCAAGCGCTACCAGACGATTGCATTTCAGCTTCGTGGCCATGGTAACCGCCACCATAAGCGGCAGGAAGTAAAGCGCCGCGTCCGCGGCGTTATAAAGCACCGTATACCACGGAGAGGAAGACTCCATCAGGCCCACCAGCGTAAGCAGAGACAGCATCGCCTTTAAGATACCCGCTCCGGCAATGGCCGGAACAAGCGGCTGGAACACGCCCACCATAAAATCCAGTACCACAGCACCGACAGAACGCTTTTCTGCCGAAACCGGGGCCGCATCTGTTCCCGTAAAGCTGCCGAGCTTCATAATCTCATCATATACTTCGATTACGTCGTTTCCAATTACTACCTGGCACTGATTTCCGTTGAAAATCACGCCCATGACGCCAGAGGTCCCTTTCAGTCCGTCCTTATCTACCTTTACCGGATCCGCCACAGAAAAACGGAGACGGGTGGAACAGTGCTCCAGGTGGGTGACATTCTTCTCACCGCCCACAAGCTTCAACACCGATTTTGCGATGCCTGCATAATCCTTTGCCATCATTCATTCTCCTTTGCTCATTTTTTGTGCATTACGTTTGGGGTTCGCTGCATTTCGGCCGAAGAAAGCAACAAAAAAAGATCGAAAAAAAGAACATAATCAGCTTTTAAGCCGTTATCGTATCTTCTTTCGATCTTGCCTGCATTACCAGTAACATGTCTACTGGCGATAGTTTAACAAATATTCTTTACAAGCGCAATAGTGAAATCAGACAAAATTCAAATGTTATTTTTATGAATTATGCAGAAAATATTTTCTAGTCTATGTCCTGTGTAAAGAGGAACCGAATTCCTCCGGTTCCTCCACAATTCTCTTACTTGACTTTATACCATCCCGGCTCTTACAGTCTTGCCACTCCGGTCTTTCTTGCGGCTTCCGCCACTGCGGCCGCTACTGCTTTGCCCACTCTCTCGTCGAATGCCTTCGGGATGATGTACTCTTCCGACAGTTCTTCGTCGGTGATCAGGTTTGCCAGCGCGTCGGCTGCCGCCAGTTTCATCTCATCGTTGATGTCTTTCGCACGCACATCGAACGCGCCGCGGAACACGCCCGGGAAGGCCAGCACGTTGTTGATCTGGTTCGGGAAATCGCTTCTTCCGGTGGCGATGACTCTCGCGCCGCCTTCCTTTGCCTCATCCGGGAAGATCTCCGGAGTCGGGTTCGCGCATGCGAAGATGATCGCGTCCTTGTTCATGGTCTTCACCATATCCACCGTCACGGTCTTCGGCGCGCTCACACCGATGAACACGTCCGCGCCCACCAGCATATCTGCCAGGCTTCCCTGCTTCTTATCCAGGTTCGTGATCTTAGCCATCTCTTCCTTCACCGGGTTCATACCCTCCGGACGCCCCTCGTAGATCGCTCCCTTGCGGTCGCACAGGGTTACGTTTTTGCATCCTGCGGTGAGGAGCAGCTTGGTGATGGAGATAGCGGCCGCGCCGGCTCCGTTCACCACGATCTTCACATCCTCTTTCTTCTTTCCAACCAGGCGAAGTGCATTGGTCAGACCTGCCAGCGTGATGATGGCGGTTCCGTGCTGGTCGTCATGGAAGATCGGAATATCGCATTTTTCTTTCAGCTTTTTCTCAATCTCAAAACAGCGGGGAGCGGAGATGTCCTCCAGGTTCACTCCTCCGAAGCTGCCGGAGATCAGGTAGATCGTATTGACGATCTCATCCACATCCTGGCTCTTGATGCAGAGCGGGAACGCATCCACATCCCCGAACGCCTTAAAGAGGACACATTTTCCTTCCATAACCGGCATGCCCGCTTCCGGTCCGATATCGCCCAGGCCAAGTACGGCGCTTCCATCGGTAACTACCAGACACATATTGTGACGGCGGGTCAGGTCATAGCTCTTCTCCACATCCTTCTGGATCTCCAGACAGGGCTGTGCCACGCCCGGAGTATAAGCCAGAGACAGGTCGTCCTTGGTCTTGACCGGAACGGTCGCTACCACTTCGATTTTGCCCTTCCATTCTTCGTGAAGCCTTAACGATTCTTTTGCGTAATCCACTTTTGTATCCTCCTGTAATAGATAGATTTAATATGAAATTTCAAAGCTGCCATACAGCCATATACACGGAAATTCCCTACTTTGTTAAGAATATATCATTCTTTGTCCGCTGTCAATACCCATTTGCCCGGTGTGCGTTTACCGGGTGAGGTTTTTCAGCCAGACCCTGCTCTTATACCGCCACAGGGCGAACGGACATTTTATGAATTCGTCCAGCATCAGAAGCGTAAACACCGCTTTTACCGGAAGTTTCCATACAAATGCGCCCACTGCGCCCATGAGGATCGACCCCATCCAGAGAGCCGCCGCCTCCAGGATCAGGCCAAATCGGGTATCTCCACCGCCCCGGAGCACGCCCACGATGATAGGTGTATTGACCGCCTGGGCCAGACTGTAGAACACCAGGATCAGCAGCATATAGTCCAGATAACCACGGGCTTCCGGCCCCAGCGACATGGCGCCTACGATGGTGTGGCGCAGAAGAAACATGGCAAAGCTGGCCGCGGAGGTGACAAACACGCTCAAAAGGATCATCCTCCTGGCGTACTGCTTTGCCAGATCCATCTGCTCCGAGCCGATGGCTTTCCCAACCAGGACGCCGGCCGCCGCCGACAGGCCGATACTCATGACCATGATCAGTTCCCTGATCACACGCACCACGGAATTGGCAGCCGCCGCGGCGCTGCCCAGCTGCCCCAGGATCGCCGCGTTCGCCGACATGCCTGCCCCCCACAGGGTCTCATTGAGCACCACCGGAACCGACAGGATCAGAAAATCCATCAAAAGCACCCGGTCCGGCCGGAACAGGAAACGGAGACGCAGGCGCACCTGGCGGTTCCCCTTCCATATATAAATCAGAACTGCCGCGAATTCAAAACAGCGCGCCAGGAACGTGGCCCAGGCGGCTCCGGCTACTCCCATGGCCGGGAATCCGGCCAGTCCAAAGATCAGGACAGAGTTCAGCACCACATTCACCACCAGGGAACCGGCAAACACCGCCGTACCGATCCTCACCCGCTCAATACTGCGCATAAGATAGAGATATGCGGTGGAAAAAGCCGACAGCGGGTATGCCCGCGCAACAATTCTCAGGTAAACCGCTCCCTGAGCCACCACTTCTTCTTCCGAAGAGAAGATATGCATCAGCTGTTCCGGGAAAAATTCTCCCGCCGCAAAGAAAATGAGCCCTGCCGCCACGGAGAATCCCACCGTCATGCTGAAAATCTTCTCAATGGCAGGAATATCCTGCTTTCCCCAATACTGGGCGGCCAGCACGGAGGCTCCGGAGGTCATGCCGAAGATCATCAGGTTCATGACGAACTGTACCTGCCCCGCCAGGGAACCGCTGGACAATGCCACCTCTCCCACCATGCCCAGCATCACCACATCGGCCGTGGTCACCGCCGTATTGATCAGATTCTGCAGGGCAATGGGAAAGGCGAGATAAAATACTATTTTCAGAAATTCTTTCATATAAAATCCGCCGTTACCTGGATTTTGCCATGGCAAATACCGCCAGTACGCCTGCTCCGGTATGGGCTCCCACCACCGGCCCCACAAAGTTGATCATCGTCTCTTCTATGCCGTATTTTTCCACCAGCGTATCCCGGATGGCTTCCGCTTCCTCCAGGCAGTCCCCGTGGCTGATAAACACGGTCTTTTCGCCGTCCTGGATCAGGGACATCAGTTTGTCTATAATGGTCTGCACCGCTTTTTTTCTGCCCCTGGCCTTGCCGATCACTTCCAGCTTGCCCTCATCATCAATGCGGATAACCGGCTTGATACCTACCATACTCCCCAGAACCGCGCTGCTTCTGGAGATACGGCCGCCCCGGTACAGATGGTTCAGATCGTCCACCGTAACATAGGAAGCGATCATCATCTTGTTGTCCTCGCACCACCGGGCCACCTCGTCCATGGACGCGCCGGCTTCTTTTTTCTGCACTGCTTTATAGACCAGAAGCCCCTGC
Organism: uncultured Lachnoclostridium sp.; assembly: GCA_944381625.1. GTDB lineage: Bacteria > Bacillota > Clostridia > Lachnospirales > Lachnospiraceae > Hominiventricola. The sequence continues at coordinate 59,180 of CALWLW010000003.1, read as the reverse complement.
CCCATGGCCGCCAGCAGCGTATCCACCACCACGATCCTGCAGTCCGGGTATTCTTCCATCACTTCCTGGGCCGCGATCATGGCGCTCTGGCAGCTGCCGCTCAGCCCGGATGAGAAAGCCAGGTGAAGCACATCGGTCCCTGCTTTTGCGTACGGTTCGAAGAGAGCCTTCGCCTGCTCCGGATTCACCTGAGATGTGGTGGGCATGGCTCCTCCCCGGACTTTGGCATAAAACTCCTTTACCGGAAGCGGATTCTCCGAATTATAGGTCTCCCCGTCCAGAAGGCAGTTCAGGGACACCATGCCGATCTCATGCTCCTTCAGAAAATTTTCCTCCAGATCCGCGCTGCTGTCTGTCGTGATTACATATGGTCTCATGTACATCCTCCTCAATAATTTCCCAGAATTTTAAAGTTGACTGCTTCCTCCGCGATCCCCCGCACGGCGTTCTTCACCGCCCCGTCGCTTAAATTCCCTTCGAAATCCACGAAGAAATGGTATTCCCAGTTGCGCTCCGGGATGGGACGGGATTCAATCCTGCACATATTCAGGTCATTGTATATGATATGGGACAGGATGTTGTAAAGACTTCCGCTGGTGTGGGGCAGTTCAAAGCAGATGCTCACCTTTTTCGCATCCTTCTCATACATCTTCCGGTTAGTGACGATGATGAAACGGGTGGAATTAAACCTGCAGTCATTCACCGGCATCTCCAGGATCTCCAGCCCATAGAGTCCCGCCGTGATCTCTCCGGCGATGGCAGCCTGGCTCCTGTCGCCGTCCCTCGCCACCTTCTCCGCAGCAACAGCCGTGTTGGTCAGGCTGATCTGCTTCCAATGCTCCTGCCCGCTCAGGTATCCTGCACACTGCATCAATGCCTGAGGATGAGAGAATACGGTACGGATATCTGAGAGCTTCGCGCCCGGCACCCCCAAAAGCGCATGCTGGATCCTGATAATCTGCTCTCCCACGATGTAATTCTCATATTCCTCCAGAAGATCATAGATGTCGTTGATCTCCCCGGCGGAAGAATTTTCAATGGGCAGCACCGCGTAATCCGCCATGCCTTCTTTGATCGCCTCCATACAGTCTCTCCAGGTTTCCATATGGAACACATTCACATCTTTCCCAAAATACTCCATGGCTGCCTGGTGCTGATAGGCGCCTTCCACCCCCTGATATACCACCCGGCAGTGTTTCCGGTCAATCTGGTCGATGCGAGTAAAAGGCAGGCTTCCGGACACGCCCTCCTGCTCCAGAAGCTGGTACTGCAGCTTCCGGCTCATGGCCATGATCTGCTGGAACAGTTCCTGTACCCCGTGCCTGTTAAAACTGCCGTGCGCCAGACCGCCCAGGGTCTCCAGCTTTTCCCTCTCTCTGGTTCTGTCCAGTACTTTCTTTCCGTTGGCAATCTTGTACTCGGCCACCTGCCGGCACACATCCATGCGGGCTTCAAAAAGCCGCACCATCTCCCGGTCGATCTGGTCGATCTGCTTCCTTAATTCCTGTAAATCCTGCATCTATTGTCTCCTTTTTTGTAAGCATCCGGCCAGACCGCCCAGGTAGGACAGCGAACCGAAGGCCAGGATCACATCTTCCCTCCCGGCCGCCTTTTCCGCACGCTTTACCGCTTCGTCCAGGTTCCCGCAGGCCTGTGCATGAAGGCCGCAGCGCTCCGCGCTCCTGGCCAGGTCCTCCGCCGGCAGCGCCCTGGGATTCTCCGGCGGCGTCACGGTGAAGACCTGCGCCATGCACGGAGCCATGGTCTTTACCACTTCGTCATATTCTTTATCTGCCAGCATGCCCATGATTCCCACAATGCGCCGGCCCTTAAGCACCTGGCTCACCGTCTGGAAAAGTTTCTGCGCCGCGTCCCGGTTGTGCGCCCCATCCATAATGAAAAGCGGGTCTTCTCCGATCACCATAAAGCGGGCGGGCCAGAACGCGTTTTTCATTCCCCGGTACACACTCTCATCCGGTATCCGGTGTCCCTGCTCTCTCAGAGCCTCCACCGTCTCCAGAGCCAGTGCCGCGTTTCCGAACTGGTACTCCCCTGCCAGGGAGATCTCCACGTCCTTCCAGTTCTTATAATCAAACCCCTGCGTCCTGATACCCCTTCTGCGGCTGACCGCCAGCTCCGGGTCCGCCTCTGTCAAAGGACAGCCGCACTCCGCCGCTTTTTTCAGGATCTCCTGCCCGGCCTCCGGTTCCTGGCGGTATGTGACCACCCGGCACCCCGGCTTGATGATACCGGCCTTATTGGCCGCGATCTCGCCCAACGTATTTCCCAGAACGCCCAGATGATCCAGGCTGATGGAAGAAAATACCGCCGTCCCCGGATGTTCAATCACGTTGGTGGCGTCGGTCAGGCCGCCCCGGCCGCACTCCACCGCTGCCATCTGGCATCCCTGTTCGGCAAAATACAAAAAGGCCAGAACCGTCTCCGCCTCAAACGTGGTGGGATGTCCCCATCCTTCCTCCAGCATCTGAGCGCCTGTCTTCTGGACACGCTCCGTCAGACGCGCCAGATCCTCTTCTGAAATATAGTTTCCATTTATCTGGATCCGTTCCCGGTATTCAAAAATCGTAGGAGATATGTAGCGCCCCACCCGGTATCCCGCCTCCTGCAGTACAGAAGACACAAATGCCAGTGTGGAGCCTTTGCCGTTGGTCCCGGCGATATGCACTGTCACAAACTGTTCCTGAGGGTCTCCCAGGCGGCGCAGCATCTCACGCAGGGGCTCCAGCGTCAGCTCTTCGCCCGCATATTGATTACAACCGTCCAGGAATTCTCTCGCCTCTTTATATGTCATATAGTTTCCCCTTCAAATCTGTTTCTAGCCGCTTACAGTATAGTATATTTCTTCCCATATTTCAAATACTATGCCTATGATCAGACAAAATTTTTTTCGGTGCGGAATCCTTGGCTGGGCCCTGGAAATCTTCTGGACCGGCCTGCACGCCTTCCGCATCCGCGACCCCAAACTTACCGGGACCTCCTCCCTGTGGATGTTCCCCATATACGGCAGCGCCGCTTTCCTTGCACCTCTCATGCGGCGTATGAAATCCTGGGCCTTCTGGCAGCGGGGACTGGTATACATGTCTTTCATCTATGCGGCGGAGTTCATCAGCGGAAGCCTTTTAAAGCTGCGGGGCATGTGCCCCTGGAGCTACGAACGCAGCCCGTTCCAGATCCATGAAGTGATCCGGCTGGACTTCGCGCCCCTGTGGTTCCTGGTGGGCCTCATGTTTGAACGGATTCTGACTTCTTCAAAAAGAAGTTGAATTTTGTTCCTGTATCGTGTATTCTTATGGGAAGGATATCCTGGAAAGGATAAATCCAATCCATAAGAATATTTTCATACAGGAGGTTTCTATGAGGCATCTAATGAGTCCTCTGGATTTCAGTGTGGAAGAGCTGGACCAGCTTCTGGATCTGGCCGGAGACATTGAAAGACATCCGGAAAAATACGCGCACGCGTGCGACGGCAAGAAGCTCGCAACCCTTTTTTATGAACCCAGCACCCGGACCCGTCTCAGTTTTGAGGCAGCCATGCTCAACCTGGGCGGCAGTGTTCTTGGATTTTCTTCCGCGGCAAGCAGTTCCGCTTCCAAAGGGGAAAGTGTTTCCGATACCATTCGCATGATTTCCTGCTACGCTGACATCTGTGCCATGCGCCACCACAAAGAAGGCGCTCCGATGGTAGCCAGCGCAGTCTCATCTATTCCCGTCATCAACGCCGGCGACGGCGGACATCAGCATCCCACCCAGACATTAACCGACCTGCTTACTATCCGTTCCCTGAAAGGACGACTGGGGAACCTTACCATCGGTCTGTGCGGCGATCTGAAATTCGGGCGTACGGTACATTCCCTGGTAAAAGCCCTGGCCCGGTACGAGAATGTGACCTTCGTCTTCATCTCCCCGGAAGAACTCCGCGTTCCCAGCTATATCAAAGAGGACGTGCTGGACGCCCAGAACCTCCCTTACCGGGAAGTGGAGCGGCTGGAAGACGTGATGGCTGATCTGGATATCCTCTACATGACCCGCGTACAGCAGGAGCGTTTCTTCAACGAGGAAGACTACATCCGTCTGAAAGATTTTTATATCCTGGACAACAAAAAGATGTCCCTGGCCAAAGACGACATGATCGTCATGCATCCCCTTCCCCGCGTCAACGAGATCTCCGTGGAAGTGGACAAAGATCCCCGCGCGGCTTATTTCCGCCAGGTGCAGTACGGCGTTTACGTGCGCATGGCCCTGATCCTGACTCTGCTGGAGGTGAAAGTATGTTAAACATAGGCGTTCTTCATGAAGGCTTTGTGCTGGACCATATTGAGGCCGGCCGGAGCATGGAGATCTACAAATATCTGAACCTGGATAAATTCGACTGCTGTGTGGCGATCATCAAGAACGCCCGCAGCAACAAGATGGGCAAGAAGGACATCATCAAGATCGAGTGCCCCATCGACCAGATCGACTTAAACGTACTGGGATTCATCGACCACAACATCACCGTCAACATCATCAAGGACGACGCGGTGGTGGAGAAAAAGATGCTGTCCCTGCCCAGGGAAGTCAAGAATATCGTGCGGTGCAAAAATCCCCGCTGCATCACTTCCATCGAGCAGGAGCTGGACCATATCTTCGTCCTCACCGACGAGGCCAGAGAGATCTACCGGTGCAAATACTGCGAAGAGAAGTATCGCAGGAAGAAGAAGTAATTCCGCCAGCAAAACTCAGCGGAGTTCATTTACCTGAAAACCATGAAATATTATTAAGGGAACCTGGAACAAAACGTCCCAGGTTCCCTCTTTTTCCTGTCTTACTCAAAACAATGCGTGTTTCCTCCACTCTATTCGAGATAGAACATGACCGCCGCGCACACGGCCGCAATGCACATACCCGCCAGCACCCTCTGTGCGGAAAAGCTGTAAAGTCTGTCCGGGTGTTTCCTGTCATAACGAACCGTCACCGGCGTCCCCACCCTGGCCGCCATGGGCACCTGCACACGGTTCTGAGACGTATAGGTACGTCCGTCCACCCGGTAGGCGACCTGGGCCCATTTGGAATTGCGAAACCTTACCCTCTCCGGATTGGGCATCATGATCGATACAATCTTCCCCTCCACACACACGGTCCTGTGCTGCAGCTGGACCAGACGAACGCCGTTGAAAGCAGAAAAGATCAGCGCAATGGCCGCAATCAGACAAAGAAACAGCTTCTCACCTTCCATATTATATCATTCGCTCCTTATTGTATTAGTTTTCTAATACAATAATATATCAAGAAAACGACTTTGTCAATGAGAATGTGGCGCTTTACAGTCATCAGATTCCATATTTGCGGTACAGCCTCTTCCGCTCCTTTGCGTCACTGGTTACTGCAGAGATCTCATCAATTCTTCCTTCACGTAAAAGGGCCTGGATCAGACTGGACAGGCGTGACTCGCCCTGCTGTTTTCCCGCCGCAATCCCGGCCTGCCTTCCTCGCTTTTCGCCTCTTTCTTCCCCTCTTCGTTCCACTTCTTCAAAAATCTTGCACATTCTCTCACTCTCCTCCCAAAGATGCGGATTCGCCTCGCCGATGAACTGGATCAGTTCATCCCTTCTGACATCCTCCGGCCTGTCCAGCGCCTGCCGCGCCATCTGGTCAAACTCCCCGGCATCCACACGAAGCGAAAAATTTTTCAGCCAAATAAACTCCTCGCCCTGCAAACGGGACTGCACCATGATGACCACATCCGTTCTCCAAAACCGGAAACGATAAATACCGGGGTCTGCTTCTCCCTGAAAAACGTCTTTCAGATATTCCATCACTTTCTTTGGATAAGCATTGCAGATAAACATCAACAGAACCTCCTCCGCATCCGGGGACTCTTTTAATTGCACCGAATCTCCCGTCCCGGAAGAAATATACAGGCAGAAGTACGCCATCCCCTTATAAATATCGTTTATGCACAACCGGTCAGTTGCTCCTTTATATTCCAGTATTGTGTGATTTTTTAAAATTTTTCCCAGCTTACTCTTCATATGCCAGCCTCTGTCCGTTCTCAGAATAAGAAAATCCATCCTCAATGGTTTACGCGTCAGTTCCCGTTCCGGGCTGATGGCATAGTGCCCATCATCTGCCTCCAACGTCACACACAGGGCATTCTGAAATGGAAGGTGCCACTGCCGGTATCCGGGCCGGACACCCGCGGTACCTTTTCCTCCGGCCGCATCAGAGCTTCTGTTCCTTCGTCTCTTCTTCAATTTTCACCTGGCCGCGCCGCGGCCTAATCCTTAGGGGTAATCAGACCGATACGGTCAGATAGCTTAGATTTTTATGAGAAAATTGTAACATACAGTATGCAAAAAAGCAACCATAAAACCCCAAAATATAGAAAGAGTTTCATGGCTGCTTCTCAACCCTTATCCCAGCGCGTCCAGCATCTCCTGCGCCGTGCGCCGGTACACCGGGTGGCGCACGTAGGGGGCGATCTGGCAGAGCGGCTTCAGCACAAATTCCCGTTTGTGCATCTCAATATGCGGGATGTGAAGCTGCTCGTCGTCCAGCACCAGATCGTCGTAGAGCAGAATGTCCAGATCCAGCGTCCTGGGACCCCAATGTACGATCCGCTCCCGCTTGGCCTCCTTCTCGATCTCATGGAGCCGGTCCAGAAGTTCCCGCGGCGTCAGCAGTGTGCGGACTCTCATCACCCCGTTCAGGAACTCGTCCTGATCCGTCACTCCGTAGGGCTCCGTCGCCAGATAATCAGAGACTGCCTCCACCTGACAGCCGGGAGTTTTTTTCAGGCCCTCCACACCCATATCCAGATGGGCCTTCTTGTCTCCCATGTTGGAGCCTAAAGCGATATACGCCGTATGCCATCCCCTCTCGATCTCCACCGAGACGGTCTCCAGCGGCAGAGCCACCGGCGCCCAGGGTTTCTTGATCTCGATCCTGATCCGCTCCAGGTGAGCCGTCTCCAGAAGCAGCATCTCCGCCAACTTCTCCGCCGCCGTCTCCAGGAGTCGATACGTATGCTCCTGCAGGAACGACTGGATCCTGTGGCTGACTGCTCCGTAGTCGATGGACAGCTCCAGGCTGTCGGACTTCCCTGCTTCCCGCACGGAGGTATGGAGTTCCGCCGATATGAGGAATTTCTGTCCCAGAACATTTTCTTCTGGAAATACACCGTGTTTTGCGAAAACCTCCAGATTTTTTATGTGAATCTTATCCATCTTTACTCCTCTCCCGCAGCCAGGATCGCTTCCGTCATCTGAATGGCCCTGGCATTGGCCTTCACGTCATGCACTCTCACAAAGGCGTATTTCTTCATGACCGCCATCACCGTCGTCACCAGCGTTCCTTCTTCCCTTTGATCCGCCGGCAGATCCAGCGTCAGGCCGATGAACGACTTCCTGGAAGTGCCCAGCAGCATCGGATAGCCCAGTGTGTGGAAACGCTCCATATAATGCACGGTCTCCAGATTCATGGCGCAGTCCTTGCCGAAACCCACGCCCGGGTCCAGGATGATCTTGTCCCTGGCGATCCCCGCTTCCCTGGCGATACGGACACATTCCGCCGTTTCCCGCAGCATATCCGGATAAAAGTTCTCATACTCCGCCTTATCTTTATTGTGCATCAGGCAGCAGGCCGTGCCGGTGCGGGCGATCAGCCCCGCCATCTGCGGATCGTATTTCAGTCCCCAGATATCGTTGACCAGATCGGCCCCCGCCTGGATCGCCGCTTCCGCCACTCTGGATTTGTAAGTGTCCACCGATACCGGCACGCCGAACCGTGTCTTCACTGCTTCGATCACTGGGGTCACACGGGCGATTTCCTCCTCATCCGTGATCTGCTGGTGGCCGGGACGGGTGGATTCTCCGCCGATGTCCACGATGGCCGCCCCGTCCCGGATCATCTCCTCCGCGTGCCTCAGGGCCGCGTCCTGATCATTCCATCTTCCCCCGTCCGAAAACGAATCGGGGGTGACGTTCAGGATCCCCATAATATAGGTTTTATTTTTCACGTCAAAATCTTTATTTCCAATCCTCATGTCCGTTCTTTACAAGCCTTTCTAATATGTAATTTTCTGATTTTTCTTTTCTTCAGGCCAGTCGCACAGATCTCTGGCAGGGCAGGAAAAACAGCTCCTTGACAGCTTATCCGCCTGGTAGAAAAGTCCAGTCAGATCTTCCCGGTTCGTCTTCGTCCTGTGGCTTCGGATCAGATGCAGGATTTCCGCCTGCTCCTCTTCTGCGAATCCACAGTCTGCCAGGATGCCTTCCGCGATCCGGGCGCTGGCCTGTTCATGGGGAATCCTCTCCCTGTACTGCAGATGCCTGCCGATATCGTGCAGGAGCGCTGCAGCATATATGGTCTCCCGATCCACGTCCAGTCCACGCTCCCACGCCAGCAGGCAGGTAATCCTGGCCACGTCCAGAAAATGCTCCGGCGTATGGCGGCAGAAGATCCGGTCTTTTTCACAGATCCGGATCTCCTCCAAACATCGTTGATATTCCGGGTGGTTCCAGATGCGGTCCACCCGCTCCAGTCTCGTCCCCCGCATATACTAGCCCTGCCTTACCATGGCCAGGAACCGGTCCTGAAGTTCGGGATGCTCCTCAAACACGCCGGTGGCTTTTAACGTCACCGTCTTGCTTCCCGGTTTCTTGATCCCGCGCATGGTCATGCAGGTATGCTCCGCTTCAATCATGACGATCACACCCCTGGGATCCAGGTTCTCCTCCAGCGCCTGGGCAATCTGGGCGGTCATCTTCTCCTGGATCTGCGGCCTTCTGGCAAACACGTCCACCGTCCGGGCCAGCTTGGAGAGTCCCACCACACGGCCATTGGGAAAATAGCCGATATGGGCTTTCCCGTAAAACGGGAGCAGATGGTGCTCGCAGGTGGAATAAAAGGTAATATCCTTCTCAATCACCATCCCGCTTCCCTCGGCCGCAAACTGTTTCTGAAGGTGTACGGAAGCATCCTCCGTCAGCCCTCCATAGATCTCCGCGCACATCCTGGCAATCCGGTCGGGAGTCTCCAGAAGCCCTTCCCTGTCCACGTCTTCACCGATTCCTTCCAGCAGGAGCCGGACACCTTCTTTAATCTTTTCGTAATCCATAAAAAAAGCACCTCCTAATCTTTTGTGAACAGAACATATGACGAAATATCCCTTCACAATATGAGATGCGATCTTATATTGCTGCAACGGGTGCGGTCTCCATATCGTAAGACAGGCTTTTCGTTTCGGCGGCAACTCCCCATCCACCGAACACTTGACGCATGAAAACCTATTTTGCATATTATTCTATTGTCCATTCATGGTGTGAACCTGTGATTCTTCTCCGCAGCGCGCATCCGCTTCGAATCCTCGCACTGCGTACTTATGGGAACATTATAGCACACCTTTTCAGGGATGCAATAGCAAATAGAAATATTTTAACTCCGCGGCTCTGCTGTCTGCTATCCACATCCCCGCTCCATACGTCCCCCTGCGGCGTTACTGCTGCAGAAAGCTGTTCACCGTCCTTTGAAGGATCTTCAGGCTGCTGTCCACCGTCCGGTCGTTTTCCAGAATGTTGCTGATCTCGCTGTCCGCCAGGGACATGGCCTGCTCATACTTCTTAAACTGAGGCTTGATCCTGCCGTCCTCGATCACCTGCCCCAGAAGCTTCCCGCTGATGACGGTATCGCCTTCTTCCATGTCCTCCTGTACGATGCTCTCCATCTCCTCCGACTCGGTCACTGCCTTAAGGACGGAAGCTCCCTGGGAGGAACGGAAGATCTCCATCTGGATTTCTTCATTATAAGTAAGCAGTTTCAAGAATTCCCAGGCCAGCTCCTCATATCTGGTATTGGCGCTGATTCCCATCAGCAGTGTATCCACCTGGGACAGATTCTCCCCATGGCTTCCCGCCGGCATCGTAATACAGTCCCACTGAAAATTTGTGTAACGTTTAATCTTGTAAGGGTATGTCTTGTAGGTACGGTATTCTGCAAACGTCAGCGGCATCAGGGCCACGTCTCCGGCATTGAAGTCCTCCTGAGTCACGTTCTGCCCCCGATACAGATCGTCTATCTGCCCAATGAATTTTACCGCCTCCACCACACGGTCGTTGGCAAAATAGCACTCATCTCCGTCCGTTTCAAAGATCTCTGCATCATTGGCATATGCCGCGTCCAACCAATCATAATTATATGTTCCAAACTGGTCTAAGAGCCCGTCCCCATCCACATCCTTCGTCACTTTCCTGCAAATCTCATACAGATCGTCCCAGGTCCAGTCCTCATCCGGCATGGCAATTCCTTCTTTGGTCAGAAGAGACTTATTCACAAACATCAATGTCGGCACCACCTCATAAGGCAGCGCATACTGTCTTCCGCTATATTGCCCCGTACGGAACGCGCTGTCAAAATATCGTCCGGGCTCAAAATTCTCATCCTGATCCATCAAAGTTCCCAGATCTTTCATAACGCCCATGGAGGAAAACTGATTAAAGTCCGTCCCCAGCACCATGAATACGTCCGGTTCTTCCCCCGCCAGGAGCTTCCTGGAAAACCATTCTGAATAGTCATCCTTACGGACGCCGCTGTAATAGTGGATCCGCACTCCCGGATGCTCCTCCTCAAACAGCTCAATGGCCTTATCAATGATCACAAAGCTGTTGGCATTGGCCACATCCCAGTTGCTTCCGGTGAACATTCCGAATTCCAGTACGATTTCCCTTCGCATATTTCCCGTATATACCGCCAGCCCCACACCCAGGAAAGCCGCAGCTGCTGTTGCTGCCAGCGCAGTTCTTTTTTTCATCTGTCTGTCCCCCATTGGGTCACTCTTCAGGATCATATTCAGCCGCCCGGGTCTGTACAGCCCAGATGGCCAGCTGCGTACGGTCACGCAGATCCAGTTTATTCAGGATCGCGCTGAGATAATTTCTCACCGTCCCGTCGGACAGTTTCAATGCCTCCGCGATCTCTTTGTTCGTCGCTCCAGTGGCCACCTGACCGATGATCTTCCACTCCGTCTTTGTCAGCTCCTCCACGCCTTTATCGCCCACCGGAATCGTATAATCCGCCTTGGCCATCCGCGAGAACAGCCTGAGTACCTTGGTGGCAATGTCCGGGTTAATCATGGCCCGTCCGCTGTATACGGTCTTAATGGCGTTTTCCAGTTCATCCATGGACACGCCTTTCAGCAGATAGCCGCTGGCGCCGAATTTCAGAGCGTTATATACATATTCGTCATCATCGAATGTGGTCAGGATGATGATTTTGATCTGCGGATAATTCTCCTTGATGATCTTTGTACACTGGACGCCGTCCATCTTCGGCATCCGGATATCCATGAGAATCACATCCGGTTTCTGCTTCCGAATGCAGCGGATCACTTCCTGTCCGTCCGCCGCCACGTCGCTCACCTCAATATCCGGCTTGCTGTCCAATACAATCTGCAGGCTCTGCCTGATCAGCTCCTGGTCGTCTGCGATCAATACTTTAATCATATGTCTCACCCCATCGGATCGGTATCCGCGCGGTCACAGTAAACCCGCTGCTCCCGTCGAAGGTTACCGTGCCTCTCAGCATCTCGATCCTTTCTTTGATATGTTTTGTTCCGAAGCCGCTCTTAATCTCCTTCGCACCGATCCCGTCGTCACGGATCACAAGAATAATCTCTCCATCCACTTTCTTCAGCGTAATCCAGATCCGGTTCGCTTTTCCATGTCGGACGGCATTGGTGATCCCTTCCTGGATCACCCGGTAGATGGCGTTCTCCTCGTCTTCGTCAAATTTCAGATGTTTCTCATCCGTTTCAAAATAGATCTTCACATCGGATACCTGGCTCATCTCTGTGACCATCTTACGGATGGCCACCTCCAAACTCAGCCGTTCCAGAGAATCCGGCCGCAATTCATTCACAGAACGGCGAATATCCTTGATCCCCTCGCGGCTTACCTTAGACAGAAGCTCCAGCTGCTTCTTGGTCTGTTCCGGCGAGATGTCCATCAAAGCCAGGCAGGCGTCCAGACCGGTGGCGATCCCGGTCAGCGTATGTCCCAACGTATCATGGATCTCCCGCGCCAGGCGGTTTCTCTCCTTCGTCTGAGCCATCCGTTCCGACATATCTGCGTATTCATGAAGCTGTTCATTGGCCGTCTGCAGCTCGTGATACAGCTGGTTCACCTCTTCGATCGTTCCTCTCTGCTGATTGATCACATAAATGCAGTAAGCAATGAACAGGATCACATTCAGAGAAACCATAATGCTGTTAATGCTGGACAGGTACTGCTGTGCGTTGGCGGGATAATACTGTATGTAATCCGCCATCCGGTATAAAGGCATATAGATGGACAAAAGGTTATAATCGGCCACCAGATAACCGCAGATCGCAAGCACAACAAAAAGGAGTTTGCTCTTTCCGTCTCTGACATACGCGATCACATTAGCGAACGCCAGCAGCAAAAGCCCGTTATAATTAAAATCCAACTGATAGATTACAGCCGCGCACACAAGGAAGTCCACAAGCAGCGTGGCCACCGTCCAGGAATTGGAAAGACTGATCCAGAAGTGGCGGACGGCGAAAGTCAGTACCAGCGCCCCCATCAGGCCAAGACAGATGATCAGGTTCATCTGTGGATTTTCCGGGATCGTCACCACTCCATCCAAAAATTCCCTGGCATTATAATGAGCCCGTATCTGCTCCGTAGTTATGTAAATGAAAATGCAGATAAAAGAAACCGCAACAAAGTTCACTGCCAGCATAGCTCCCTGAAAAAGCGCCAGACGGCGGTCTTTTTTCTCATTTATCATATTCTGTTCTTTACTGCCACTCATTAATCTCATATTCATCCAGATTTTCCCTTGTAATCAAGTACGGCTCAATGCTGATATAGGGAGCCACCGCCTCGCCTGCCAAATATTCATAGGCAGTCTCTGCGGCTACAGTGCCTATCGTTTTGGGACTCTGAGCGCTGGTACCCGACACATATCCCAGGTTCAACATGGCTTTAAAATCAGGGGAACCGTCAATGCCATAGATCAGGATACCATCTTCCATCCGGTACTGCTGCAAAGCAGCCAGCGCCCCCAGCGCAGACGGGTCATTCCCCCCCAGCACCACATTGAACTCCATGTCTTTGGATAAAACTTCCTGAAGGAAATCCGCCATCACTTCCGCGGAGACCTCGATCTCCCCGGCTCCAACGCCCTGATACACCACCTGGTAATTTTCATTGCCTTCTATCGTATCCAGGAACCCCTGTACCCGGTTTACAATAGATGTCTGTATGGGGTTATTTATGATGACAATCCGGGCGCTGTCCACCTGTTGCATCATATCCTGTGCGCAGAGCACACCTGCCTGGTAATTATCCGTTTCTACGATGGATACCACGTACTCTGTATCCTTCACTACCGTATCAATATTGATGACGACCACCCCCGCCTCCCTGCACGCTTCCAGGGCGGGTCTTACCTTTTCCCAGTCCACCGGGTTCAGGAACAGGACCTCGATTCCCTCTTCGATCATCTCCAGGATCTGGCCGTTCTGTTTTTCCTGGTCCTGGCAGGGATCCCGGGATATGAGGATATCGCCGTTCCCCTCCACCACCTCTTCGATGGCCTCATGGAGCACGTCAAAATAAGGATTATTCCTGGTCATATAAGTGGCCCCGAATACTCTCGGTTTATGTATATCCTCCACCTCCGCAGGCATCCTGCATCCACAGAGCAGCAGGACGCAGGCCGCGGTAAGCGCCATGCACACATACTTTTTCATCTTTTCCTCCGACAGAGCCGGCCCTTAACAGGACAAACCCTGACTGAGCGCAAAAGCCCCCCGGACTCCAAAAAAGTCCAGGAGACTTGATGCGCTGCCTGTATTTATCTTCCGGCTTTCTTGTTCCGGATAAAGTCCACGTATACCGCAAGAAGGATAACCAGACCCTTTACAATATACTGCCAGTTGGAATCCACGCCCATCAGGTTCAGGCCGTTGTTCAGCACGCCTATGATCAGCACGCCGATCAATGTTCCGCCGATCCGTCCGGAACCGCCGCTCATGGACGTTCCGCCCACGACCACGGCCGCGATGGCGTCCATCTCGGCGCCGTCGCCTGCGGTCGGCTGTCCGGAATACAGACGGGACGCCACCACAACGCCGGCCAGGCCGGACATGATTCCTGTATAAGTATAAACGATAAATTTCACTTTTGAAACATTAATTCCAGAGAACTTTGCCGCCTGTGCGTTTCCGCCCACCGCGTAGATGTGACGGCCCAGCTGCGTCCGGTTGATGATCAGCGCCGCCAGCACAAAGACGATCGCCATCAGGATCACCGGCGTGGGAACCGGTCCCACATAGCCTGCGCCGGGGAATTTGAACGCGTCCGTCATACAGCGGATCGGAGCACCCTGGGTATAGACCAGCGCAATACCCTTGGCGATGTTCATGGATGCCAGGGTCACGATGAACGGCGGGATATCCGTCTTGCAGATCACAAGGCCGTTGAACATACCCACCAGCGCGCCCACGCCGATGGCAGCCAGGAAACCAACCGCTTCCGGGAGTCCCAGGTTCACCACACAGCCTGCGGCCACACAGCCGGACAGCGCGATGACGGAACCTACGGAAAGCTCGATCCCGCCCAGGATGATAACCATGGTCATACCCGTCGCCAGGAACAGGTTCGACGCGTTCTGACGCAGAATGTTAAATACATTGCTGGGGGTCAGGAACGTGGTTCTTGTCGTGGGGAAAATCACCAAAAAGATACACATTGCAAACAGTGCAATGATAATTCCAATATTGTCCTTGAAATATTTGACTACTCCATTACCAAATCTGGATGCCATATCTTCTCCTCCTTCGCTCTTGCGCTTACTTCGCCGCCAACTGCATGATGCTTTCCTGGGTCACGGAAGTATGATCCAGGCATCCGGTTATACGGCCGTCATTCATCACATAAATCCTGTCGCTCATATTGATGATCTCCGGAAGCTCCGAAGAGATCATGATGATGGACATCCCGTTTTTCACCAGCTCGTTCATGATGGAATAGATCTCCGCCTTCGCGCCCACATCCACGCCTCTGGTGGGTTCGTCCAGGATCAGGATCTTCGGGTCTGTGGCCAGCCAGCGGCCGATCATCACTTTCTGCTGGTTGCCGCCGGACAGGTTCCCGATCACCTGCTCCTGGCTGGGCGTTTTCGTCGCCATCATGTCAATATATTTCTGCGTGATCTCCTCTTCCTTTTTGGAATTCACGTTCAGTTTGCTGATAAACTGTCCCAGGACTTCTATGGTCGTATTGAACTTCACGCTCTGCACCTTGTAGAGCCCTTCCTCCTTGCGGCTCTCCGGGACCAGGGCAATCCCGTATTTCAGGGCGTCCACCGGAGATTTGATGGATACCTTCTTTCCCTCCACATAGACGTCGCCGGTCATGTGCGGGGCCAGGCCGAAGATGGCTTTCATGGTCTCGCTGCGCCCTGCGCCCACCAGCCCCGCAAAGCCGATGATCTCACCTTTGCGCAGTTCAAAACTGGCGTCCTTGGCCATTTTCCCATCGGAGATGTGTTCGCATTTGAGGATCACCTCTCCCGGCTCCAGATAGTCTCTTGTATAATAATTTGTCAGCTCGCGTCCCACCATCAGGGCGATCAGTTCGTCGGTACTGGTCTCTTTTACCACCCTTGTACCCACGGTCTGGCCGTCGCGCATGACGGTCACGCGGTCGCATATCTCTTCCAACTCGCTCATCTTATGAGAAATATAGATGATGCCCACGCCCTTTTTCACCAGCGAGCGCATCGTCTCAAATAAGAAGCCGACTTCCTTGTCAGATATGGATGACGTCGGCTCATCCATAACCAGAATTTTCGCGTTCAGGGAAATCGCTTTCACGATCTCCACCATCTGCTGCTGCGCGATCGTCAGTCTTTCCACCAGCGTGTCCGCGTCGATGTTCATCTCATAGGTATCCAGGAGCTTCTGCGCTTCCTCGGACATCTGCCGGCGGTTAATGTTCATCTTGTTTCCCGGCTCTCTCCCCAGGAAAATGTTCTCGGCAACCGTCATATACGGAACCAGAACCAGCTCCTGATGGACGATGGAGATTCCTGCATGACGGGCCGCCACCACGCCGTCGATCTCCGTTTTCTTCCCATCAATATAGATTTCTCCCTCTTCTGCATGGTAGATACCACCCAGAACTTTTATCAGGGTGGACTTTCCCGCGCCATTTTCTCCAAGAAGCGCATGTACCTCTCCGGCCCTCAGCTGAAGACTTACATCCTGCAGCGCCTTGACGCCGGGGAAGGATTTGCTGATCCCTTTCATTTCCAGTAAGTACTGCTCACTCATATATCGCCACCACCTGTCTTCTTTCCAACGGATTCCCCGTGTGAGGAGAAGGGCCCTGCTCCGCTTCAGGAGCAAAGCCCTTCTATTCATATGATTATCTGATGATTACTGCCATCCGTCGGTTCCGTAGTCGTCCACATTGTCTGCGGTAACCAGGAAAGTCTCGATCGGGATGTACTCTTCTACTTCTTCTCCGCCAAGCCAGGCGTAAGCGGTCTCAGCGATGGTCTTGCCGATGGTGATCGGGGACTGTGCTCCGGTACCTTCCATCATGGTATCTTTCAGAAGCGCTTTCACATCCGGGGATCCGTCCACGCCATAGATCATCGGGCTTAAGCCTGCCGCGTCTGCTGCCGTGTAAGCGCCAAGAGCGGTCGGGTCATTGCCGCCGAAGATGGCAACTACGTCCGGGTGAGCGGTCAGAAGGTCGGTTGCCTTCTCGTTTGCCACCTGCTGGTTGCCCTGCGCATCCTGCTGTCCTACCACATTGAAGGTCACGCCGGACTCTTCGATGGCATCCAGGAAACCGTTGGTACGGTCAGTTACGGACTGCATGGTCGGGGAATCCAGTACCAGGATATCTCCGCCTTCCGGAATCTTCTTGGCAAGGTCTTCGCCGCACACATAGCCTGCATTGTAGTTGTCAGATCCTGCGTAGGATACCAGGTAACTCATGTCGCCCACTTCCGTGTCAAAGCCGAACATGGGGATCTCAGCCTGCTGCAGCATATCCAGCGCCGGGATGATGCCGTCCGCATCCACCGGGTTCACGAACATGATCTGTACGCCTCTGGAGATCATATCCTCGATCTGGTTTACCTGCGTATTGGAATCGTTTGCCGGGTCCATGGAGATCAGAGTGTCGCCGTTGCTTTCCACCACTTCTCTGATTGCGCCTTCCAGTGCAACGAAGAACGGGTTCGTTCCGTCCATACAGGTGTAGCCGAAGACTCTGCCGCCCTCAGAAGCAGCAGCCGTATCGTCAGCCGCCTCTTCCGTGTCTGCTGCAGCCGCGTCCTCCGTGTCTGCCGTGTCCTCAGCAGCCGTATCTGCCGCTGTGTCCGCGGTGTTGCTGCTTCCGCATCCTACGACCATAGCCGCTACCATGGATGCACACAAAAGCGCGCTCAAGATTTTTCTTTTCATTTCTTTTTCCTCCCCTTTCTGGTGTTGGTTTATTGGGTGATTCCATCATAAGGGAATTTCTGGAAAAAGACACCTGTCCATTGTAACGAATTCCGGATGACATTTGTCATATCTGTCTTATTCCATGAAGGCAAACATCTTCATGGCTTCTTTCAGG
The DNA here is from genome assembly GCA_944381625.1 of uncultured Lachnoclostridium sp. GTDB lineage: Bacteria > Bacillota > Clostridia > Lachnospirales > Lachnospiraceae > Hominiventricola. The sequence goes on along the minus strand of CALWLW010000003.1, from coordinate 41,520 downwards.
TTCTCTTTCATGGCCTTCTTGGCCGCGATCTCCACGTCCAGGAAGAACGGCGGCTGGCCTTCTTCCAGAGCCTGCGCCCACTGCGTCACTGCGGTCCCGGCCGCTTTGTCCATGTAAGTAAAATAGTTGATCTTGCGCACGCCCGCGCGGATCGCCGCATGGAAATCTTCCCTGCTCACACCGGAACCTCCATGCATCACCACCGGGATACCGCCGGTCATCCTGCGTACATTTTCCACCACGGAGAAATCCAGGCGCGGTTTCGTCAGATAGATGCCATGGGTCGTCCCAAAGGAGCAGGCCAGGGCGTCGATCCCGGTTCTCTCCACAAAATCCTTCGCCTGTACCGGGTCGGTATAGATCTTGGTCTCATCGTCGGCGCCGCTTCCGTCGCCCGCGCCGGACTCCCTTCTTCCCATACTGCCCAGCTCCGCTTCCACACTGGCGCCTTTTTCACGGGCCATGGCTACGGCCTTCTTCGTATTTTCCACATTCTCCTCATAGGGAAGCGTGGATCCGTCGTACATAATGGACGTAAATCCCATATCCAGGCATTTTTCCACATAATCCAGCGTCTCGCCGTGATCCAGATGCACGCACATGGGAATCTTCGTCTTCTTTGCGAATTCCACCATCAAGGGGCCCATCACGTCCACCGGGTTATATACTTCATGGCACTGGGCGAACTGGATCACCACCGGCAGATCCAGTTCCTCCGCCGCCATGGTCACCGCCTGCAGGCTCTCCAGGTTGGGCGCGTTGAAGGCTCCCACGGCGATCTGTTTCTCATCTGCGATTTTCAGGACTTCTTTTAATGTTACCAGCATCTTACTCTCTCCTTTTATATGAATTCCACAACAGCTCTGTCTGCACTGGTTCTATGACAGTTCTCTCTGCTTCCAGCCGGACGCGATCTTCTCTTCCAGCTCTTCCAGTGTACGCACGCCGCTCAGCGCGTCAAACTCTTCCACGCAGGACGCACCCTCCGCCGCCGCCAGCCGGACACACTGCTCCAGCGGATACCCCCGCAGCATGGACAGCAGGAACGCTGCGATACTCGTGTCGCCGGCTCCGGTTCCGGAGCGCACCCGGTCCGGGATGTAGCTTCCCATAAAGCCTTCCTTTCCGCCCCACGCGTCCAGGTTCAGTCCCGCTTCCCTGTAGCCCTCCATCTGTTCTGCCGGAGCCGTGCGGTAATACATGCCGGGCACGCCGCATTTGAGCAGCAGGACCCGGGCTCCCAGCGCCATGGTCCGCTCTGCCAGCGAGCGGATATCCTCCAGCGTAAGGATCTCCGTCACGTCGCCGCCGGCCGCGCGGCGGGTCCACTCCTCATAGCGGGGACGGTCCAGCATGAAACACAGTTCCTCCACACTGGGCACAAAAAACTCCACCTGGGGCAGCACATCCTTTAAGATCTGCTCCCAGTCCGCCTTCCCTGCTTCAGAGTCCTCGTCAACAGCGGTCATATCCAGGGATACCATTGCACCGCATCCATGGGCGCGGCGGATCAGTTTCAGCAGCTCTTCGCTTCCGTTTTCATAGAATCTTTTCATAATGGGTGGATAGCCAAAATGCAGCAGAGCCGCGCTTTCCAGCGCCTCCTCCGGCACGTCGTCCGCGCAGAAGCTGTCGTTGGCTCCCGGATTGTGCAGGAAGATCCGGTCAATCCCCGGCGGAGCCAGCGCGATGGTATATGAGGTGGAGTCCTGCGGATCTGCCAGAACGTCCCCGTCCGCCCCGTGCGCTTTCAGTATGTTTCTCACCATATGGCCGAAGGCATCCTCTCCCAGCTTGCCGATCAGCCGCACGTCCGCGCCCATCTTCTTCAGCGCCAGTCCCGTATTGGCCACCACGCCTCCCGTATGTACCGTCGCAGGCTTCATCTGCAGAAGCTTTCCCGGCGTCAGAAGTTCACCGATGGATCTTGTCTTCCCCTCCGGGAACACCGGCGTGATATCCACGCACAGATGCCCCGCCACGATGATCTTTTTCTCCATGCGTCTTCCCCCTACGCTCTCGGATACTCCGTGCAAAGATACCGGTACGGCGCTTCGTCCTCCTCAATCTCGGGGAAGCGGCCGATGGAATCATAGAACCGGTTGTCGTTCTCGTCGTCGTTGCACATGGATACTTCCCCCAGCAGCACCGGGCCGCCTTCCTTCGGCACTACAAAATCATGATACAGATACGGAGTGATCGTGATGCTCTCTCCCGGCGTCAGTTTGATCTGCGTGCCCGCCGGCACAACCCGCTTCACGCCGTCCGTGGTGACCTCCACATCCGTATCCAGCTTAGTTCCATCCTCCGCGCCGTTGTACACCGTGATGTAGAGATCGTTGCCCCCGCGGTTAATGATATCCTCCATCTTGCTCCAGTGATAGTGAAGCGGAGAAGTCTGTCCCTCGTACAGCATCAGCAGCTTTTCCGCATAGGGCTTTTTGTAAATGGGGTTCTTCACATTCCCGTTGCGGATCGTGATCAGCGCAAACCCCACTTCATCGAACCGGCCCAGGCCGTAATCCGTGATATCCCAGCCCAGCATATTGTCGCGGATCTCGTTGCACTCCGGTCCCTTCTGTGCCCATTCCTCCGGCGTCCAGCCGCAGAACGGCGGGATCTGGAACCCATGCTCCTTCGCCAGCGCTTCCATGTCTTTGATCACCTGGTTGATTCTGGATCGTTTCATAATCATCCCTCCTATGATTAATCGTAAATTTATTTTACTAAAATTCTAGCATACAGCACAAAAATGTCAATCCAAAAACGAGTTAAAACAAAATTTTTCCCGAAAACACCTGTGACAGCAGATTGGCCGCAGCCCCCACGAGCTGGGCGTCCGTCCCAAAATGCGCCTTCTTCACCACCGTCCGCTGGGCGTCCCGGATGAATTTCCTCCGGTTCACCAGTTCTTCCAGATAATCCACGTATCTCTGGGGCAGAAAGATCGCCTCATAGCCCAGCACAATCAGTTCCGGCTGCAGAAGGTTCACCGCCGATACCAGCGCCACGGACAGGTCCTCCGCCATCTGCCGGAGCGCCGCGTCCACCTCTTTCCTCTGCCACATCCCGCACAGGCTTTCAAAATCGGCGTCGATCCCCAGCTCCAGGCGCAGCCGGTCCCGCACCACATTGGCGCCCGCGTACAACTCCAGACAGCCCCGGTTTCCGCAGGAACAGGGCTCTCCGTTCCCATGGATACTGATATGGCCAATCTCCGGCGCGTAGCCCCGGCTGTTGTGCACCACTTCCCCGTTGCTGACGATCCCTGAACCGATGCCGTTGGTCACCTCCAGGAACAGGAAATCCTGCACCCTTTTTCCCACGCCGAACAGCTTCTCCGCCAACGCGCCGCTGTTGCTGTCATGATCCATATAGACCGGCCACTCATACCGTTTTTTCAGTTCTTCCACAATCGGCACATCCGTGATGCCGAAAAATCTGGGCGGGTTCAGGATCATGCCTTTTTTAATGTTTACCGGCCCGATGCTGGCCACGCCGATGCCCAGGATCCGTTCACCTCCTTCGGCCACCTGGTCGATCAGCCCGCAGGAGCGTTTCAGCAGTTCCTCCCTGTCAAGCTCCGTGAAATCCCATCGCGCTCTGCGCAGAATCTGCAGGCGAAGATCACACAGTACCGCTTCCAGCCGTTCCCGGAAGATCAGCAGCCCCACGATCTTCGGTGCATGGGGGGAAATCTCCAGCCGGATAGGGTTGCGCCCGCAGTTCTGCGTCAATTCTTCCTCGCATTCTTCCAGAAGTCCCCGCTCCAGGAACTCAGATACAATATTGCTGATCGTCATCTTCGTCAGGCCCGTGCGGCGGGCCAGCTCGATCCTGGTCACCGCCTCCCCCGTGGCCACCAGCTGCAGCACCAGCCCTCTGTTGTGGGCGCTGGACTTTCTGAGATTTTCTCCTGATTTTTTCCCCATACTCCCTCACTTCTGCAGCATACGGCAGACCTCCGTAAAAACCGGGGAATTACTCTGTACAACGCTGCCTCTCCTGTATTATACTAAAAGAAATACCCGGCCCGGGAAACGGGCCGCCATCCTTTATGCTCTTACCCCAGTATAATGGAAAACTGACTATCAGTAAAGGAGTTCTGAACATGACCACAGTACGTTTAGGAAAAACCGGGATCACGGTGAACAAGAACGGATTCGGGGCGCTCCCCATCCAGAGGATTACAATGCAGGACGCCGTATACCTCCTGCACAAAGCATATGACGGAGGCATGGATTTCTACGACACGGCGCGGGCTTACAGCGACAGTGAAGAGAAGCTGGGCGAGGCCTTCGCGGACCGCAGGAACCACATTCGGATCTCCTCCAAAACCATGGCGGCAGGCGCGGAAGGATTCTGGAAGGATCTGGAGACTACCCTGCGGAACCTGAAGACCGACCATCTGGACATCTACCAGTTCCATAACCCCGCCTTCTGTCCCGGACCGGACGATGAAAGCGGCCTTTACGACGCCGCCCTGGAGGCGAAGAAAAAGGGTATGATCCTGCATATCGGCATCACCAACCACCGGCTGAACGTGGCGCAGGAAGCCATCGAAAGCGGCCTTTACGAGACGCTGCAGTTCCCGTTCTGTTACCTGTCCGGTGAAGCGGAGCTTAAGCTTCTGGACGGCTGCCGCCGGCAGGATATGGGTTTTCTGTCCATGAAAGCCCTCTCCGGCGGGCTGATCACCAACGCCGCCGCGGCCTATGCCTTCCAGGCTCAGTTCCCGGAGACCCTGCCTCTGTGGGGCATCCAGCGGGAATGCGAGCTGGATCAGTTCCTTTCCTTTATCCAGAACCCGCCGGCCATGGATGAAGAGCTGTCCGCCGTGATTGAAAAAGACCGTAAGGAGCTGCAGGGCGACTTCTGTCGGGGCTGCGGCTATTGTATGCCGTGTCCCGCCGGCATCGAGATCAACAACTGCGCCCGCATGTCCCTGCTGCTCCGCCGGGCGCCTTCGGCCTCCTATCTCTCGCCGGAATGGCAGGCCCGGATGAAGAAGATCGAAGAATGCCAGCACTGCGGCGCCTGCAGCAAGAAATGTCCCTTCGGTCTGGATACGCCCGCGCTGCTGCAGCGGAATTACGAAGACTATAAAAAAGTCCTGGCAGGCGAGGTTCGCGTATGAAAGACCAGTACGGGCGCACCATCGACTATATGAGGATCTCCATCACCGACCGGTGCAACCTGCGCTGCCGCTACTGCATGCCGGAGGACATCCCTTCCATCTCCCATGAAGAGATCCTGCGTTTTGAAGAGATCCTTCAGATCTGCCAGAGCGCGGTCCTGCTGGGCATCCGGAAATTCAAAGTTACAGGGGGCGAGCCCTTCGTCCGCAAGGGCTGCCTCCCCTTCCTGAAACGTTTAAAGGAGCTTCCCGGCGTGGAACAGGTCACCCTGACCACCAACGGCATGCTGCTGGCGCCGGCGGTCCCCATGCTGAAGGAGATGGGCATTGATGGCATCAATGTGAGCCTGGATACCACAGACCCCCATACCTTCCAGAGCATCACCGGACGGGGCGACTTCTCACAGGTCTGGGAAGGGCTGATGGCCGCCCAGGCATCCGGCATCCGCACCAAGGTCAACGCCGTACTGCTCCAGGGCGTCAATGGACAGGACTTCGAGAGCCTGGTCCGCATCGCAGAAGCATACCCCATAGACGTGCGGTTCATTGAGATCATGCCCATCGGATACGGGCAGGGCTACCAGGGGTACGACCGGAGCACGCTGCTGACCCGGCTGGCCGGACAGTTCCCGGACTACCAGGAGGTCACGGCCTCCCGCGGCAACGGACCCGCCTCCTATATCTCCATCCCCGGCTTCCGCGGCTGTATCGGGTTCATTGACGCGATCCACGGGAAATTCTGCGGTTCCTGCAACCGCATCCGGCTGACCTCCGACGGGATGTTGAAGCCCTGTCTCTACTATGGGGACGGCATCGACCTGAAAACGCCGCTCCGGCAGGGCGCCTCCCAGAAACAGCTCCGGGAGCTGATCTGCCAGGGGATCCTGAAAAAACCTGCCTGCCATCAGTTTCAGGCGCAGAATACCGGCGGCATCCCTGAACAGCGCAGGATGTCGCAGATCGGAGGGTGAAAACGCCAAATAAGCCCGCCTTTGGCGGGCTTATAGATTTTATGTCAGGTCACTTCCGTTTGTTTCTATGACTTTCTTATACCAGTAGAAAGAATCTTTCCTGTATCGGTTCAGTGTTTTCAGGTCAAACTCATCTCTGTCCACATAGATAAACCCATAACGCTTGACCATCCCTTCATGGGTGGAGACAAGATCAAGAGCGCTCCATGGGCAATAGCCCATCATATCGACCCCGTCTGTGACCGCAAGCTGGATCTGCTCAATATGTTTCCGCAAATATTCGATGCGGTATGGGTCATGGATCCTTCCGTCCTCCGTCAGCTTGTCATAGGCTCCGAGACCGTTTTCCGTAACGATCAGCGGCAGATGATAACGGGAATAAATCTCCCTTATTGTGGCACGGAAGCCCACTGGATCGATCAGCCACCCAAACTCGGTTTTTGTGAGGTACGGATTTGCCGCCGCGCGGAACATTCCCTTCTCTCCGCTTGCGTCCTGCTGGTTTTCGGCATAGGTGACTTCGCATGTCCCGTCCTCTTCCTCACAGGTCGCTGTATTATAATAGTTAAAGCCGATGTAATCCGGTCTCCCCATCCGCAGTGCCTCGGCATCTCCTTCTGCAAATTCCGGCGTAGCGTCATGCTCTTCCAGCCATGACCATACCAGATTGTTGTATCTGCCGTAAACGGATACGTCCAGATACAGCCAGTTGCGTACCGCGTTATAATTCTGTGCGGCAAGGATATCCTCCGGCTTACAGCTCGCCGGGTAGATAAGGGAGATGTTCGGCGCCGGCCCGATCTTCGCATCCGGCAGCATTTCATGGCACAATGCCATGGCTTTTGCCTGCGCCACCAGCATGTGATGGTTCTGCTGGTAGATTTCTTTTAATTCATTTGTACACCCTTCGGGAATATGCAGTGAACCGAGTACCTTTCCCACTAAAGTCAGCATATTCTGTTCGTTAATGGTCAGCCAGTATTTTACCCGATCCCCGAAATTCTCATACAATATCCTTGCGTAATCCACAAACCAGTCTACAGATTCTCTGTTTGACCATGAACCTCTCTGATCCAGCGCCGCAGGCATGTCAAAATGGAACATGGTGACCAGCGGTGTAATGTTGTATTTCAGACACTCATCGATGACATGATTGTAGTATTCAATCCCCTTTGGATTCACGTCTCCCGTCCCTTCCGGAAGGATTCTGGACCATGAAACGGAGAAACGATAGACTTTAAATCCCATTTCCGCCATCAGGGCGATATCCTCTTTATACCGGTGGTAATGATCCGCGCATACGCTCAAATCCGTGGTGCCCACAGGGACAGATTTTACATCCTGGCAGGATGGACCCTTCCCGTCTTCCAAACTGGCGCCCTCCACCTGATATGCCGAGGTACTTGCTCCCCAGAGGAACTCTTTTGGAAATGGCTTTAAATGTTTGTGCTGCATACGGTCATACTCCTCTCTACAATTATATGTCTTTTTTCATCAGCGGATCAGCAGGCAGGGGTTCTCGCTCTTATTGTATGTGTGCGGCAGCTTGGGACCTGTCTTATGGAACGTATAATCTGTACCGTCAGCATATCCGATCAGTTCTTCGCTCTCATACATCTCGTAAATAAATTCTGCGACCTCTTCCGCTGTATTGCATTTCGCAAAAAGATTATCATAATCCTTTATTTCTTCGGGCTTTTTATCGGCTGAGGCTGCTTTTATAAAGGCAGTTTTCGTCGCCGCAGGACAGATCAGTTTTACTTTCATCGGCTTGTCACCCCGCTTTAATTCCCAGTATAAAGCCTCTGACAGCGCGCTCAGATAGAACTTCGTCGCACTGTAGACAGGATTTCCCTGCGTGATGCTGTAGCCGTTCCACGAGGAAATATTGATAAGCGTCCCTTTTTTGTCCTGATAATCCTGCGCATACAGCAGCGTCAATATTGCGGCCGCATCCACATTGACCCGATTTAGCTGGATTGCCTTGTGAACATCTGTTTCAAGGATCGGGCACAGATTCCCCAATCCTGCATTATTGACCCAGACAGCTACCTCATACGCTTTTGTCTTTTCATACAGTTCATATACTGCGCTCTCATCTGACAGATCGCACGGCATTACCTGTATGTCCGTCTTATTTCCCAACTCTTCTTTCAGTGTGAGCAGTTTCTCTTCATTTCGGCCCACGATAATCAATGAAAATCCTTTTGACGCGAACTGTTTCGCCGCTGCCCTTCCGATACCCGATCCGGCGCCTGTGATGACTGCATATTTCCCCATTTTCTTTATTTCCTTTCTTTTTAATAAGTGATCTTCATAACAGGTTCGCCAGCTTTGACGGCTCCGTTATCTTTGATAATCTCAAGTTTCAAAGGATCCTCCATGCCAGTGACCAGCACCGGGGTCACAATTTCCAGCCCGGCCGCCTGTATCATGTCCCAGTCGATCTCCATTAAAAGATCTCCTTTATGTACCTTTGCACCTTCAGAAGCTTTTGCATGGAATGGTTTCCCTTCCAGCGTGACCGTATCCAGTCCAACATGTATGAGCAGTTCCGTACCGTTTTCCGCAAGCAGTCCAACTGCATGCCCAGTATCTGCCAGTAGGCTGACCGTACCGTCTACAGGGGAATACAGGCTTCCGCCTGATGGACAGATGGCAATCCCTGCTCCAAGCGCTCCCTGCGCGAAAGTCGGATCATTTACAGAATCTAAAGGGATACATTCCCCGTCCAACGGCGCGCATACAGTGAGATTCTGTACCTCTGCGCTCTCATTTTCTTCCGGCTCTTCATGGAATCCTGTGATCATCACAAGGACAAATGTAAGAATGATTCCTCCTAATGTTCCGAGAACTGCACCGTAGATTGAGGTCGGATTGTCTGCATTGTAAGCGTTAGGAATGGTAAGCATCCCTGCCAGCCCTGAATAGGCATAATAGTACGAATTGAAAAACGACGCGATCATAGAACCGACACCCCCGCCGATGCAGGCGCAGATAAACGGTTTTTTTAACGGCAGGGTGACGCCGTAGACAGCAGGCTCTGTGATTCCGAAAATACCGGTAATCCCGGCCGATATTGCCGTCATCTTTGTTTTCCTGTTCCTGCTCCTGAACCAGATGGCAAAGCAGGCCGCCATCTGACAGCATGCCGCAATAGCAAACATATTCTGCAGTGCGCACTGTCCGTAAAATTCATAATCCGCAAGGACGATGGGCGTAAATGTCCAGTGGACGCCGAAAATGACCAGACATTCCCATAGGCTGCCAAATACCAGCGCCGCAAGCTGTGGAAGCGCATCGTAAAAGATTCCGTAAGCGTCTGCGATCCAGTGTGCCGCCGCAGAAGTAACCGGCCCCAGTACGATCAGCGTGGCAGGAACCATGACCAGAAAGCACAAAAGCGGCGTAAATACGGCTTTGAGCATATCCGGCAGAACTTTGTTGAAAAACCGCTCCAGATAAGCGAGCACAGCCACTACAATAATGGGCGGAAGGAAGGATGAGGTATAGGTCGTCTCCGCCAGTTCAAAAATCAGGAACCGCACAGATTCTCCCCCCGCGATCCTCGCCGCGATCTCGCCCCAAGCCGGATTGACCAGCGCGCAGCAGCACAGCATCGCGATATAAGTGTTGCAGTGGAAATATTTTGATCCCGCCACCGCGATCAGCACCGGTAAAAAAGTAAACGGCGTCCACGACATAAAATTCAGCACCTCATAGGTTCCTGTCGCTGTAAATGACGGAAGCAGCGCTGACAGGATGATCAGAATCCCCTGTAAAAGTCCGCACGCGGCCATCAGATAGATACAGGGAGACATACAGCCCGACATCGCTCCGATCACTTTTGTAAAAATACTTTGCTTCGGCGCCGCCATTTCTCCGGATGCCCTGCTGTCCAGATGCATCTGTTCTGCCACTGCCGCATATACATCTGTGACGTGGGTTCCAATCACGACCTGAAACTGCCCGCCTTTCTCTACCACAGATACTACTCCGGGTAATGCGGAAATTTTCTTGTTGGCATCCTCCGGCGTATGGTTTAACACCAGACGAAGCCGTGTTGCGCAATGTGTAACCGATGAAATATTATCCTCTCCACCAGTAAGTACAATGATATCCTGCGCGAGTTTTGCATAATCGCGAATTTTCTCAGCCATCTCATTCTCCTTTTTAACGTTCAATCACTTATCTTTTCGTCATTTATATTTGATCTTACAGATCAGAATAATGGAAGACAGCAGCAGTGTAAAGGAATTGGCAAGAAGCACTGCCGCATCTTTTATCATGAGTCCGTGGATGATCCAAAGGCACAGCCCGGTCACGGAAACACAGTACATGACTAAAGATATGGATGAGGTTTCTTTTGTCTTCAGCACCTTGATCACCTGGGGAAGAAACGCACAGGTGGTCAGGACTCCTGCAACTGTACCGATCATCTATTACTCTCCTCTTCGTCATGGATCTTGATGATCCCGCGTTCTACATAACTTTCTACTGCCGCCTCCACGGTTTCCAGCGTTGTATGCTTCGGAGCGTATTCCAGAAGCCGTTTCGCGTTTTCGATGCTGTACTGGCCGCTTCGTGCGATATGATAATAGGTATGGTCGATCAAATCGTCCTTTCCCACATACTCACACCACTTCTCCCATGACAGGAAACGGATCTTCGGTTCCCGGTTGAAGTAACGGTACATCGCGAGAGCATAGCCATATAATGTCATGGATTCCTCTGCCACTGCGTGGAAACTTTCTCCTAACGCCGCGTTTCTGTGGGTGATCGCCTGATAGAACATCTGAGCCACATCATCCGCATGGACATGGTGGAGGGTCTCCATCCCAAAATTTGGCAGATAAATTTCCTCTCCATCCGCAATTTTCTGGAATACTCCGAAATCCGTATTGCCGAGGGGGTTGATGATCGTCCAGCCCGGTCCCGATATCTGCCCCGGCATAATGATGGTCGCCGGGAATCCGTTCTTTCTGTACTGCTCTTTCAGGTAACATTCTCCCTTGAACTTATGGATTCCATATTCGTCCAAAGGCTCTTTCAAGCAGTTCGGGTCTGCCGGTAGAAATTCCGCTCTGCCGTGTGCCCAGATTGATGAGCAGAACAGATAGTGTGACAGCTTCGTTTCGCTTAAGGCCTCGACCATCTCTTCGGTATCCTTGATATCAAAGTTAATCAGGTCCACCACCACATCCGGCTCCATGGCGGCAATCCTGTAGGCGAAATCTCTGTCGTTCGCCCGGTCCAGATATACGGATTCTACCCGTTTCCATGCCGGATCCTGTATATAAGGCCTGCTTTTCCCTCTGCTTACCGCAACGACCTCATACCCTCCTTTCACCAGCTTCGGAACGAGATAGCTTCCGATATGCCCGCATGCTCCGATTACGATTACTTTCATTTTGCGTCTCCTTTCTTTCCCCTGTGTTTTTGTACTCACAAAATATCACATCCGGCAGAATTGGAAAATATTTCTCAGCCACTCTGGAAACGCTTTTACAAATTCATGTTATTTCCAAAACTGTTTTGTAAAAATCGTTCTAATTTTGTATAATAAGTTACAGAAAGAGGGGGTTTTATATGTTACTTCAGGAAAAGATGAAAACCGGAGATTTCTCGCCAAGTGAGCGGATCGTAATTGATTTTATTTTAGAAAAACAAGAATTGATAGAAGGCTATACCACCACGGCAATTGCCGGAGAGACGTATACATCTCCTTCTATTCTGGTAAGGATCTCGAAAAAACTGGGATTCAAAGGATATAATGAGCTTCGAAAAGCATTTCTTGAAGAAGTGATATATCTGAAACGGAATTTTAGTGATCTGGACGCAAATCTTCCCTTTTCACAGAAAGATTCTATCATGAATATCGCCGCAATTATTACAAAGCTCAAGCGGGAAAGTTTAAGCGATACCCTGTCACTGATCCATCATGACAGTTTACAGAAAGCAGTGCTGCTCATGCAGAAGGCGTCTGTGATCAAAGTGTTTGCCGTGGCAAACCTGACATTTCCTGCCGAAGAATTCGTCCATAAGCTCCGTCATATGGGCGTGAAGGCAGAAACCTATTCCAACAGCAACGCCCTGTTGCAGGAGGCTAAGATGTGTGTCCCCGGGGAATGTGCCGTGTGCATCTCCTATTCGGGTGAAACACTGGAACTGATCTGCGCGGCAAATTATTTAAAGCAAAACCATGTTCCCATTATTGCCGTCTCCAGCGTTGGTGAGAACAGCCTGACCCGGCTCGGGAATGTAATTTTACATGTCACGACCCGTGAAAAGTCTTACTCTAAGATCGGGGCTTTTACTTCACTGGAATCCATCTCATTGATATTGGATATTTTATATAGTTGTCTGTTCCGGATGGATTATGAAAAGCGCTACGCTTATAAGACAGGACTCTCAAAAACGACGGAATTCCGCACCATTGATAATGAAATTATAAGGGAAGAGTAAAGAAAGGGCTTCCCTGTCCGTCTAAAACCGGAAATCTCCGCTTTTGCCTCCGGTCTTCTCTTCCAGGTGGATATCCTGAATCACCATGCGCTTGTCCACGGCCTTACACATATCGTAGATGGTCAGCAAAGATGCGCTGACCCCGTGAAGCGCCTCCATCTCCACGCCGGTACGCCCTTCCGTGCGGACCGTACAGCGGGCCAGGATCTTCCCTTCTTCCGGAAACAGTTCAAAATCCACGGAGCATTTGCTGATCAGCAGGGGATGGCACATGGGAATGATGGACGAGGTCTGCTTCACCGCCATGATCCCGGCCACTCTTGCCACACCCAGCACGTCCCCTTTCTTCATGGTGCGGTTCACCACCGCCTCCATGATCTCAGGCGACACCTGGATGCTGCCCTGAGCCGTGGCCGTCCGAAAGGTCACATCTTTCCCGGACACGTCCACCATGACCGCATTGCCGTTATCGTCAAAATGATTAAATCCCATTTCTTCCTGCCTCCTGTCCCGTTACTGGAGCTGTTTCGGCCTCTGTCCGTTAATCTCCAGGAAATGTTTTTTGATCAGCAGAAACTCTTCCAGATCCATCATCACATGGTACAGGATAGCCCGGTTCTCAAATTCCTCCCTGGAAACCGGCAAGGCTTCCTGCTGCATCCGTTTAAACAGCCTTTGCAGTTCTTCCATCTGCTGCTCCGGGATGTCCTGCTCGTGCATATAGTGCACCAGGTTCTCCAGAGAGCAGCTGATGATCTCCGCCTGACTGGGCATTCTGGCGACCCGTCTCATGCGCGCTTTCATCAGCTGAAGCTGCCCGCACTGCTGGAGCCTCATCTCCAGATAGTCCGCATAGTACCGGTCTTCTTCCCGCAGGGTATTGTGGGCGTGCTCATGGGCGCGCTCCAGCCCTTCGTGGAGATAAGTCTCCATCCGGTCCAGCCGGTCCCAGACTTCTTCCCCGCCGTGTTCGCCCCGCAGATACCCCGCCAGGGCCAGCAGCACCCGCTGCATGTCGTTTTCCACCTGATGGATATCTTCCCGGATCCGCCTGCCGTGATCCGGCATCTTCCAGTTCATCAGCAGGGCGAACCCGGTGCCCACCGCAATCATCAGAAATTCTTCCAACACAAACGCCGGGCTGTAATTCCCCGATACCATGAAATGAGTGCCCATGACGGCGTTCACCGATATGGTGTTCTGCCAGTCCATGACATAGCAGGCGGTCACCATCAGAAGCAGATAAATACCGTAATTCACCCAGCCGATCCCCGGCAGATGGAAGCATACGGCGATCAGGCAGACGGACAGGATGAACGAAAAGAAACGGTCCAGCGCAAGGCGGATGGTATCCATCTTCGTATTCTGGACTGTGAGAAGCGTCACAATCCCCGCGGAGGTGGCGTATTCCAGCCCGAACAGCTCCGCCAGCGTAATCGCCGCGCAGCTCCCCACCGCGATCTTCAGCGCCTTCAGGCCCATCCTGCCATGCACCTTCGCCATCCTGTCCACTCCTTCTTATATCAGCATCCGCTGTACACCGTACCCTGCTCCGCGTCCACAGTGATGAACGCGCCGGATTTCAGGATCTTGGTGGCGTTTCTTGCAGAAGTAATCACCGGGATATCCAGAGCCATGCCCACCACAGCCGCATGGGAATACCGGTCTCCGGTCTCCGTGATGATGCCGCCGGCGTCTCTTAACTTCTGCATCATCTCGTTGGTGGTCTGCGGTACGACTACAATATCTCCCGGATGGAAGTTCTGTTCCAGATCCTCCAGGGTATTGCACACGCAGACGTTGCCGGTACCCTTCAGGTTATTGACTCCCTTTCCGGAGATCAGAATTCTTCCTGCCACATGTACCTTGATCATATTGGTGGTTCCGGACATACCCAGCGGCAGTCCGGCGGTGATTACCACCAGTTCTCCCCTGGACACCAGCCCGCGCTGTTCCGCAGCGTCCACCGCATGGTCGAACAGATCGTCCGCCGTCTTTTCCTCATCCAGCTTCAGCGGGACCACGCCCCAGCTCAGGTTCAGCTGACGGCACACCCTGTCGTCCATGGCGCAGCCGATAATCGGGCAGCTGGGACGGTATTTGGACACCTTGCCCACCGTCCTTCCGGATTTGGACACCGCTACGATGGCCGCAGCATGCAGATCCATAGCCGTGGTACAGGTGGCATGGGAGATGGCGCTGGTCACATCCGGGCGCTCCGCCAGGCGTCTCGGCTTGAATTCCGTCGTATAATCAATATCCCGCTCCGTACGTTCCGCGATCCTGGCCATGGTACGCACCGCCTCGATGGGATACGCGCCGGCAGCCGTCTCGCCGGAAAGCATGATGGCGCTGGTGCCCTGATAGATGGCATTGGCCACATCGGAGGTCTCCGCCCTGGTGGGACGCGGGTTCTTCATCATGGAATCCAGCATCTGCGTGGCGGTGATCACCGGCTTGCCCATACGGATGGACAGACGGATCAGCTTCTTCTGGATGATCGGCACTTCCTCCAGCGGGATCTCCACGCCCATGTCGCCGCGGGCGATCATGATGCCGTCGGCCACCCGCAGGATCGCCTCCGCGTTCTCCACGCCCTGCATATTCTCGATTTTGGCGATGATGTTGATGCCGCCGCCTCCGTTCTCATCCAGGATCTTGCGGATCTCCAGGATGTCCTCCGCCGTACGGGTAAAGGAAGCCGCCACAAAATCATACTCCTGCTCCGCCGCAAACAGGATATCGGAATAATCCTTCTCGCTGACAAAAGGCATCTTCAGCTCCACGCCGGGAACATTTACACCTTTATGATTGGAGATGAATCCGCCGTTCCTTACCTGGCAGATAATGTCCTGACCCTCGATCCTTTTGACCTCCATGCCGATCAGGCCGTCGTCGATGAGGATGGAATCTCCCGGACACACGTCTTTATACAGATCTTTGTAGGTGATGGAAACCTTGCCTGCTGTACCCAGCACTTCCTCGGTGGTAAGAACAAAATCCTGGCCTGCCTTCAGTTCCAGTTTGCCGCCTTCCACGTCGCCGATGCGGATCTCTGGCCCCTTCGTATCCAGCAGGGCCGCCACTGGAAGATGCAGCTCCTCACGGAGTTTCTTTACCATATCCAAACGCTTTTTCTGCTCTTCGTGGGAGCCGTGGGAAAAGTTCATCCTGGCGACCGCCATTCCTTCCAGCATCAGCTGGCGCATAACCTCTTCACTCTCCGTAGCCGGTCCAAGCGTACATACGATCTTTGTTTTTCTCATAGTCTTAATCCTTTCATATCGCTGATCTCATTCAGTAATCTGCAGTGCTCCACATAAAAACCGCTGCATATTTCTAATTTAACATTTCCCGCTCCCGTTTGCAACAGGAAAGGAAAATGCTGTGTAAAAATCCGCAGCGGTTCTTATGATTATTTATTCGTCCACACTGTAGTTGGGCGCTTCTTTTGTAATATGAATGTCATGGGGATGACTTTCCTTCAGGGACGCCGACGTGATCTTCACAAATTTTGCGGTCGTCTTCAGCGTCTCAATGTCAGACGCTCCACAGTATCCCATACCGGAACGCAGTCCGCCCACCAGCTGGAAGATCGTGTCCTCCACGTATCCTTTGTAAGCCACGCGGCCTTCCACGCCTTCCGGTACCAGCTTCTTCGCGTCGCTCTGGAAGTAACGGTCCTTGGAGCCGTTTTCCATGGCCGCGATGGAGCCCATGCCGCGGTACACCTTATATTTTCTTCCCTGGTACAGTTCGAAGGCTCCCGGGCTCTCATCGCAGCCGGCGAAGATGCTGCCCAGCATGCAGACGTTCGCTCCGGCGGCAATCGCCTTGGTCACATCGCCCGAATACTTGATGCCTCCGTCAGCGATGATGGGGATGCCGTACTCCTTCGCCACCTCATAGCAGTCCATCACCGCGCTGATCTGCGGGACGCCCACGCCGGAAACCACGCGGGTGGTACAGATGGATCCGGGTCCGATACCTACCTTGACCGCGTCCACACCGGCCTCAATCAGCGCGCGCGCGCCTTCACCGGTGGCCACGTTGCCGGCGATTACCGGAAGATCCGGGTACGCTTCCTTGATCATCCGCAGACAGCGGATCACATTGGCGGAATGTCCATGAGCAGAATCCAGCACTACCACGTCCACATGAGCCTGCACCAGCGCGCCCACGCGCTCCAGCACATTGGCGGTGATACCCACGCCGGCTCCGCACAGAAGCCTGCCCTGGCTGTCCTTCGCCGCCAGCGGGTACTTGATCTGCTTCTCAATATCTTTGATCGTAATCAGGCCCTTCAGATTGAAGTCCTTGTCCACGATGGGGAGCTTCTCTTTTCTGGCTTTCCCAAGGATCGTCTTGGCCTCCTCCAGCGTGATGCCCTCCTGGGCCGTCACCAGGTTCTCGGAGGTCATGGATTCCTTGATCTTCTTCGTAAAATCTGTCTCAAACTTCAGGTCGCGGTTGGTGATGATACCCACCAGCTTTTTCCCTTCCGTAATCGGCACGCCGGAGATCCGGTATTTGGCCATCAGCGCGTCTGCGTCTGCCAGTGTATGTTCCGGGGAGAGGGAAAATGGATCCGTGATTACACCATTCTCCGACCGTTTTACCTTATCCACTTCCTCTGCCTGCGCTTCAATCGACATGTTCTTGTGGATGATGCCGATACCTCCCTGTCTCGCCATGGCGATCGCCATCCGATGCTCCGTGACCGTATCCATTCCCGCGCTCATCAGCGGAATGTTCAGCCGGATGGTCTTCGTAAGGTCCGTCTCCAGGCTGACCTGATTCGGGATCACCTCGGAATAGGACGGTACCAGAAGGACGTCGTCAAATGTGATGCTTTCACCGATAATTTTGCCCATATCTCTTCCTCTCTTTCTTTCGTCTGCATATTTTCATCAGTCTAGCAGATCGTCCGGCGGATGTCAATGTATTTTCCACAGATCTGTACAAGCCAGGTCTGTGCAGATTCCGATCCGTGCGGCTTCCGATCTGAGAGACTCTGTGCGAAAAAGAGCGCTGCTGTCTGCAACGCTCTTTTTTTCACCGCATGGGTAAATTACATCGTGATTTTATCACTCAGTAATTTCGCCGCTCGCCAAGAGTGAGCATACTCCCTCTGGCTCGCCTGCGCTCATTACATCATACCCATCCCACCGCCGCCTGCCGGCATCTGCGGAGTCTCTTCTTTGATATTTGCCACGCATGCTTCCGTGGTCAGGAACGTGGACGCAACGCTGGTTGCGTTCTGCAGCGCGCTTCTGGTCACCTTTGCCGGATCCAGGATGCCTGCTTCTACCATGTTCACATATTCTTCTTTGTATGCGTCGAATCCCACGCCAACCTCGGACTCACGCACTTTGCTGATAATCACTGCACCTTCCAGTCCGGCGTTGGCCACAATGTGGTACAGCGGAGCTTCCAGTGCTTTCAGAACCACTTTGGCGCCGGTCTTCTCGTCTCCGTCCAAAGTATCCACCAATTTGGATACTTCTTTGGAAGCGTGTACATAAGCTGCGCCGCCGCCGCAGATGATACCTTCTTCCACTGCCGCTCTGGTGGCTGCCAGCGCGTCTTCCATGCGGAGTTTTGCTTCTTTCATCTCCGTCTCCGTAGCTGCGCCCACACGGATCACTGCCACGCCGCCTGCCAGTTTCGCATAGCGCTCCTGCAGCTTCTCTCTGTCAAAGTCAGATTTGGTCACTTCCATCTCCGCCTTGATGGTCTTAACTCTGTTCTCGATATCCTCTTTCTTTCCAAGGCCGTCCACGATCACCGTGTTCTCCTTCTGGACTTTCACGGATTTCGCACGTCCCAGCATCTCCAGGGTAGCGTCCTTCAGTTCCAGGCCAACCTCCTCGGAGATCACCGTACCGCCGGTCAGGATCGCGATATCCTGCAGCATGGCTTTTCTTCTGTCGCCATAGCCCGGAGCCTTCACACCTACTGCGGTGAACGTACCGCGCAGTTTGTTCAGTACCAGAGTGGTCAGAGCCTCGCCTTCGATATCCTCTGCGATGATCAGGAGCTTCTTGCCGGACTGTACCAGCTGCTCCAGCAGCGGAAGGATCTCCTGGATGTTGCTGATCTTCTTGTCGGTGATCAGGATGAACGGATCTTCCAGAACTGCTTCCATCTTCTCGGTGTCGGTAGCCATATAAGCGGAGATATATCCGCGGTCAAACTGCATACCTTCCACAACGTCCAGCTCGGTGAGCATGGTCTTGGATTCCTCGATGGTGATAACGCCGTCGTTGGAGACTTTCTCCATAGCGTCCGCTACCATATTGCCCACTTCGTCGTCCCCTGCGGAGATGGCAGCGACTCTTGCCATCTGATGCTTTCCGGTTACCTTGCTGCTCATGTTGGCAATCGCCTCCACTGCGCACTCGGTAGCTTTCTTCATACCTTTTCTCAGCACGATGGGGTTCGCGCCTGCAGCCAGGTTCTTCATACCTTCGTTGATCATAGCCTGTGCCAGAACCGTAGCGGTGGTGGTACCGTCGCCGGCCACGTCGTTGGTCTTGGTAGCCACTTCTTTCACCAGCTGAGCGCCCATGTTCTCAAACGGGTCTTCCAGCTCGATCTCTTTTGCAATGGTTACACCATCGTTGGTGATCAGCGGAGCGCCGAACTGCTTGTCAAGCACTACGTTTCTTCCTTTCGGTCCAAGGGTTACTCTGACCGTATCTGCAAGTTTGTTGACGCCGGCTTCCAGTGCCACTCTGGCGTCTACGCCATGTTTAATCTCTTTTGCCATGATAATCGTCCTCCTGTCAATTATTCTACGATCGCCAGAATATCATTCTGTCTTACGATCACATATTCCACATCGTCAAGTTTTACTTCGTTGCCTGCGTATTTAGAATAAATAACCTTATCTCCGGCTTTTACCTGCATGGTCACTTCTTTTCCGTCTACCATACCGCCCGGTCCTACTGCTACCACTTCTGCAGTCACCGGCTTCTCCTGTGCTTTCGCAGTCAGGATGATCCCCGATTTGGTGGTCTCTTCCGTTTCACACTGCTTTAATACAACTCTGTCGCCCAAAGGTACTAATTTCATGATTAAGCCTCCTTCAATCCTTCAGTCTCTTGTATAGAAGATAATTTTCCTTGTTAGCACTCACCTCATATGAGTGCTAACTTCTGGTTATTATATTAGTATGATTGAGGAAAAATGTCAATGGGGAATTTTATATTTTTTTCGATTTATTCTGGCGCACCCGATCCAGTTCTTCAAACGCGCAGTCGTTCAGCACTTTGATGTTGGTTCCGCGCATGCCGGAGGATCTGGACTCGATCACGCCCGCGCTCTCGAACTTCCTTAATGCGTTCACGATCACAGAACGGGTGATGCCCGCCTTATCGGCGATCCGGCTGGCAACCAGCGTGCATTCGTCGCCCTTCATCTCCTGGAAAATCAGGAGGATCGCCTCCAGTTCCGTGGCGGAAAGAGTGCTGATGGCAGACTGTACGATCTGTCTCTTGCGGATCTCTTCCGTATTCTCCTCATGCACCGAACGCATCATCTCCAGGCCCACCACCGTCGTGCCGTACTCGCTGACGATAATGTCGTCGATATCGTAATCGTCCTCATATTTATAGAGAAACAGCGTGCCAAGCCGTTCTCCGGCGATGTTGATGGGCGTCACCAGCGCCTGATACCTGCGGATATTCTCCACCACAAATCCCAGCGTCTGCAGATTGACGTTCTCCTTCGTAGAAAGGATGCCCAGAAGACGCTCGTTCAGAAGGGGATCGATCAGACTTCCCACCTGATCCACGATCAGCTCATGGATCTCTTCCACTCCGTCATACAGGCCCACGCCCAGGACCTTGCCCTTCTTGCTGATGACCAGCACGTTGGACTTCAAAATATCTGACAATACCCGGCAGATATCATTGAACACCACTTTGCTGGAATTGTTGTTATGCAAAAGTTTGTTGATTTTCCTTGTCTTGTCTAACAGTTGTACGCTCATTTCTTCCTCCTGATAATACCCAAAAAGTGCAGCTACAATTGTAACTGCACTTTGCATATTAGCACAACCATGCGCATATTTCAATCAACTATTTGAATTTTCTGACGTTTTTGTTACCTGTCCAGCCATGCGCCTGCTGACAGCAAAAATACGGCGCAAGCTCGCTTGCAGAGGAATTTTGCTGTCAGCAGGCATAGGGCGCTTAGCCCCAATCGAGGATTCAGCCGCGCAAGCGGCGGGAGAGCGGCGCAAAGCCGCGGGAATCCGAGATGCATGGCTGGATCATCGTTACTTCTGCTGCGCCTCCGGCTTCTTCCAGGAGATGAAATCGCATTCCGGATAGCCTTCGCAGCTGTAGAATTTCCTTCCCTTGGACGAACGGCGCAGAACGATATCTTTTCCACATTTGGGACAGGGCACGCCGATCTTCTCCAGGTATGGCTTGGTGTTCCGGCAGTCCGGGAAACCGGGGCAGGCCAGGAACTTGCCGTGGGGCCCGTACTTGACCACCATATTGCGGCCGCACTGCTCGCACACCACGTCGGTGACCTCGTCCTCGATCTTCACCTTCTCCAGCTCTGCCTCGGCTTTCTTCACCGCCTCGTTCAGATCCGGATAGAAATTGCTCACCACCGTCTTCCAGCCTACTTTTCCTTCCTCCACCATGTCCAGCAGAGACTCCATGTTGGCGGTAAAATCCGCTTCCACGATGCCGGGGAAGGATTTCTTCATCATATTGTTGACCACCTCGCCCAGTTCCGTCAGATACAGATTTCTGCCTTCTTTCGCCACATAACGGCGGGCGATGATGGTACTGATGGTGGGGGCGTACGTGCTGGGACGTCCGATACCCAGTTCCTCCAGCGTCTTCACCAGCGCCGCCTCTGTGAAATGCGCGGGCGGCTGTGTGAAATGCTGTTTGTCTTCCAGCTCTTTCAGAGTCAGCTCCGAATCCTTCCCGATGGCTTTCACCAGCTGGTTCTCTGCGCCCTTCTCGTCCTCCTCCTGGGTGTAGACGGACATAAATCCCTCAAAAGCCACGGACGATGCGGACACAGTAAAACGGTATCCGTTCCCGTCGATCTTCACGGAGGTGGTATGGTACCTGGCGTCCGCCATGCAGCTGGCCGTGAACCGTTTCCAGATCAGCTGGTAGAGCCGGAACTGATCCCTGGAAAGGGACTCTTTAATAGCGGCGGGCAGCCTGCGGATGTCCGTGGGGCGGATGGCCTCATGGGCGTCCTGGATCTTCTTATCCTGTTTCTTCCCGTCGTTCTTTCTCTGGTTCACATAGGCTTTCCCGTAGGTCTCCCCGATGTAGGATACGGCCATCTGCTCCGCTTCCTCCGACACGCGGGTGGAATCGGTACGCAGGTACGTGATGATACCCACCGTTCCCTGGCCTTCCACGTCGATTCCTTCGTAAAGCTGCTGAGCCAGACGCATGGTTTTGGACGTGGAAAAGTTCAGTACTTTTGACGCCTCCTGCTGGAGCGTACTGGTGGTAAACGGCAGCGGCGCTTTCTTCGTCCGCTCTCCGTTCTTCACATCTGTCACCTGGAACCGGGCGTCCTTCACCGCCTCCAGAATACGGTCCATCTCCTCCCGGGAGCGGATCTCCATCTTTTCTTTCTCCGTGCCGTAAAATTTGGCTGTCAGAGGTTTCCTTTCCCCTTTCACCGCAAACTGGGCGTCAAGACTCCAGTACTCCTCCGGCACGAACGCGTTGATCTCTTCCTCCCTGTCCGCGATAATCCGAAGGGCCACGGACTGCACGCGTCCGGCGCTTAAGCCCCTTTTCACCTTCGCCCACAGAAGAGGGCTGATCCGGTAGCCCACCATGCGGTCCAGCATCCTTCTGGCCTGCTGGGCGTCCACCAGATCCTGATCAATCTCCCGGGCGTGTTTGATAGATTCTTTCACCGCGCTCTTGGTGATCTCGTTGAACGTGATCCGGTACATCTTCTTCGGGTCAAGGTTCAGCGCTTTGGACAGGTGCCAGGAGATCGCCTCTCCTTCCCGGTCAGGGTCGGTCGCCAGATACACTTTATCAGCCTTCTTCGCTTCCTTACGCAGTTTGGCCAGAATCTCTCCTTTTCCCCGGATCGTAATATATTTGGGTTCGTAGTCATGCTCCACATCGATGCCCAGCTGGCTCTTGGGCATATCCCGCACATGGCCGTTGGAGGCCAGCACCTCATAATTGCTTCCCAAAAATTTTTTTATAGTTTTCACCTTCGCAGGCGACTCCACGATCACTAAATACTTTGCCATCGATCATCCTCTAATCTGTTCTTATATAATAATTCTTCCGAACCTCCCGGATGCAGCCCTTAAGCTGCAGTCCTGTCAGAACTGTCATCACTTTTTGAACCGGCCATCCGGTATTCTGTACCAGATCATCCAGACCTGCCGGCTGTAAACGTATCAAACTATACACGATATTTTCATCCTTGGCAAGTACAATTTTTCTTTCATCCGTCCCATCTCCCTCTGAATCCAACCGGATTCCCAGACATTCCAGAAGCGTCTCCGGGCAGTCCGCGAGCCCCGCCCCCTGCTTCAGCAGGTTCAGGCAGCCCCGGCTCAGTTCGTCCCCAATCCTTCCCGGCACCGCAAATACGTCTTTCCCCTGTTCCAGCGCCAGGTCGGCGGTAATCAGCGAACCACTGCGCTCCCTGGCCTCCACCACCAGCACCAGGTCGGCCAGGCCGCTGATGATCCGGTTGCGCGCGGGGAAATGTCCCGGTTTGGGCGGCATCCCCGGCGGCTGCTCGGAGATCAGCCCGCCTTCCGTTCTCAGCCGCTCATAGAGCCGCCTGTGCCCGGCGGGATAACAGATATCCACGCCGCTGCCCAGCACGCCGAAGGTATCCCCGCCCGCCTCCAGCGCGCCCTCATGAGCTTTTCCATCGATCCCCCAGGCCATCCCGCTGATGATCTGGACGCCCGCTTCGGCCAGTTTCCGGGCGAAACGCCGCGCAGTCTCACTCCCATAGACGCTGGCGCTGCGGGCGCCCACAATAGCCACCGAGGGACATCCATCCTGAGGCAGTCTCCCGCACACATAGAGCCCCCGCGGCATCCCCGGCAGGAGGCGGAGACGCTTTGGATACCGGACATCCTCCTGTGGAATATATTCTATGCATATCTTTTCGTTTACAGTCGTGTTTCTTCTATTATATGTATTTTCCCTCTCCATGTCTTCACTCTCCGTCCCACAGCTTCCGGTCCAGCATGCGGAATCCCAGGGCCTCCATCAGATGATGCTCCCGGATCTTCTTCTCTCCTTCCAGGTCCGCAATCGTCCGCGCCGTCTTGACGACCCGGTGATACGCCCGCACGCTCAGTTCCAGTTTTTCAAAGGCAGTCTCCATCAAACGCTCCTCCTGCCGCCCCAGGGCGCAGTATTCCCGGATGGCCCGTGCCGGCAGATGGGCGTTAAACTGCCAGCCGCATTCCCGGTACCGATCCCTCTGCATGCTCCAGGCCGCTTCCACCCTTCCCCGGATCACGCGGGAGCTTTCATTCTCCCCGGTCGTCACCAGACTCTGATAATCCACCCTGGGCACCTCTGTGCACAGGTCCATCCGGTCCAGAAGCGGCCCGGATATCCTGCCCAGGTACCGGCGGATCTCCCCGGGAAGACAGCGGCACCGGCTGCGGTCCGGATAATAGCCGCATTTGCAGGGATTCATGGCCGCCACCAGCTGAAAACGGGCCGGAAACGTATATTTTCCATCCGCCCTGCTGATCTGTATCACGCCTTCCTCCAGCGGCTGACGCAGCGTTTCCAGCGCTCTTCTGGAAAATTCCGGAAGCTCGTCCAGGAAAAGGACGCCCCTGTTGGCCAGACTGATCTCGCCGGGCAGGATGCGCCGTCCTCCG
Source organism: uncultured Lachnoclostridium sp. (assembly GCA_944381625.1). GTDB lineage: Bacteria > Bacillota > Clostridia > Lachnospirales > Lachnospiraceae > Hominiventricola. The sequence continues at coordinate 17,063 of CALWLW010000003.1, read as the reverse complement.
CCCGCCAGCGCATTGGCGGAAATGGTGTGGTGGGGCGAGCGGAACGGCCTGACCCGGATCAGCCCTTTCCCACCATTTAACAGACCGCAGGCACTGTACACCCGCGTGACCTCCAGGCTCTCCTCCCTGGTAAGAGGCGGCAGGATGGTGGGAATGCGCCTGGCAATCATCGTCTTTCCCGCGCCCGGACTCCCCACCATCAAAAGATTGTGCATACCTGCCGCCGCGATCTCCGCCGCCCGCTTCGCCCCCTCCTGCGCGTTCACTTCGCAGAAATCCACGGAATACGCCCCGGAAAGATCCTCCCACCCACCGCCGGTCCGGGCTCTCGCCTTTCCCTTCCGCGGATCCTTCATATAGCCCAGCAGTTCCTTCAGCGTCCCCACGCCGGTCACTGCCACCTCCGGTATGGCCGCGCCTTCCAGAGCATTTTCCTCCGGCACCAGACACCAGGAACACCCCAGATCCCTGGCCAGCATCACAGTCTGCAGGATACCGCTCACCGGCCGGACCCTGCCATTAAGCCCCATCTCCCCGGCCAGCAGAACCCCTGACGTATGCTCCGGGGGTATGATCCCCAGCGCGGCCAGGAGCGCTGCAGCGATGGGCAGGTCAAAACGGGTCCCCATCTTGCGGATGTATGCCGGAGACAGGTTCACCGTCACCCGCTTGGGCGGCAGAGGGATTCCCGTGTTGCGCAGCGCCGTGCGCACCCGGTCCGCCGCCTCCCTCACCTCCGGCGAAAGATCCCCCACCATGCAGAACATGGGAAGGCCATCACAAATATCGGCTTCCACCTGTACCGGGTATGCCTCCATCCCCAGTACGGCCGCCGACATGACCGAACTGAACATTGTTCGCCTCTCTGTGGATTTGTTATTTGGAAAATTCTGCGATATGCATTTCAGATCTTAGACAGGATATAAGTATAGCACATTTTCCCCCAAGACTCAATCCTGAAAGTATTCCCGGAGCCGGCACAGCGCATTCTTCTCAATGCGGCTGATATAGGAACGGGAAATTCCCAGCTTTCCGGCGATTTCCCGCTGTGTGTACTCCTTTCCATGGTAAAGGCCGTAGCGCATGATCAGCACCTGGCGCTCCCGCTCCGGCAGGATATCCTCCAGCAGCCGGTAGAGCTTCGCCGTATCGTCTTTCAGACCGATCTGCTCCAGAGCCGGGGCCTCCTTGCTCTCCATAATGTCCAGCAGCCGGATCTCATTTCCCTCCTTGTCTGTCCCGATGGGCTCGTAATAGGAGGATTCCTTCTGCAGCTTCTTCTTCACCCGCATGTACATGAGGATCTCGTTCTCCACGCACCGCGCCGCATAGGTGGCCAGCTTGCTGGCCTTTTCGTGGTTAAAGGTGTCCACTGCCTTGATCAGCCCCACGGTGCCGATGGAGATCAGCTCCTCCATGTCGTCCTCTGAGGTCTGATATTTTTTCACAATATGGGCGACCAGGCGCAGATTGTACTCAATGAGAATCTGACGTGCCTTTTCGTCGCCTTCCTTATGCCTCTGCAAATAATACTTCTCTTCTTCCGCCGTAAGAGGTTTCGGAAAAGTCTTCAAAAAAAGACACCTCAGCGCAGATTTAATACATCTTATGTAAAAAATCCCCTGAAAGTGCCTTTCCATCTTACGATTCTTCCCTGCAGCGCAGCAGATCCATCACGTCGGGCTGTACACTCAGTTTCACCCACAGGCTCTGTTTCGGGTGAGGAGCGCTCTCCTGCGGCACGCCGTCCTCATTCCAGATACCTTCCACCGCCGCTTCCACATCCCTGCCGTCCGGCTTCATGATCTCGATCCGGTCTCCCACGGAAAATTTGTTCCGCTGTTCGATCCGGCACAGGCCGTCCCGGTTCAACTCCTGAACAATCCCCAGATAGGTGTATTCCTTGATATAAGTATTGCTGTCGTAAATCTGCGCGCCGGTGTCCGGTTTCCCATAGAAAAAACCGGTGGTAAACTGCCGGTACGTGCAGCCGGAAATCTGCTCCCGGTACCAGGGCAGGTTCTCCCGGTACAGGGCCGGGTCTTCGGCATAATCATCCAGCGCCTTCCGATACGTGCGGGCCGCCACCGCCACATACAGCGCCGTCTTCATGCGCCCTTCGATCTTCAGGCTGTCGATCCCCGCATCTATCAGATCCGGCAGATGATCGATCATGCACAGATCTTTGGAATTGAAAATATAGGTGCCGCGCTCATTCTCATAGACCGGCATGTATTCCCCCGGCCTGGTCTCCTCCACCACCGCGTATTTCCAGCGGCAGGGATGGGTGCAGGCTCCGCGGTTGGCGTCCCGCCCGGTGAGAAAATTGCTCAGAAGGCAGCGCCCCGAATAGGAGATGCACATGGCTCCGTGTACGAATGTCTCAATCTCCAGTTCCTCCGGAATCCTGTCCCGGATCTGGCGGATCTCCTCCAGGGAAAGCTCCCTGCCGGTCACCACTCTCGCGGCTCCCTGGGCATGCCAGAAACGGAATGTCATATAGTTCACATTGTTGGCCTGGGTAGAAATATGGATATCGATCCCGGGACAGGCCTCCTTTGCCACAAGAAACATGCCCGGGTCCGAGATAATCAGCGCGTCCGGCCCGATCTCCTTCAATTCTCCGAAATATGCCCGCGCTCCTTCAATATCTTCGTTATGAGCCAGGATATTGGCCGTCACATAGACCTTGACGCCGTGCTCATGGGCGTAGCGGATCCCTTCCGCCATGTCTTCCATGGAGAAGTTTTTGGCCTTTGCCCGGAGCCCGTAGGCTTCCCCTCCGATATAAACCGCATCCGCCCCGAATGTGACGGCAGTCTTCAGCACCTCCAGGCTGCTGGCCGGAACCAGCAGTTCAGGATGTCTTCTCATGTCCATCCGCTCCTTTTTCCTCCTGCCCTTCGTCCGCAGGGGCTCCCCTGCGCACATCCACGCCATCGCCCGCAGTCGCTTCCACTCGTACGCTCACAGTTACGCCGTCGCCCAGGGGCAGGACGGAAGTCCGAAGCTCCGGGCAGTGCGTCACCTGGTACAGATATTCCCGCATCCGGGCGTGAATGGTACGGTTCCTGCGCTCCACCGCGAAACGCGATTCGATCACGTCCCCGTCCTGCAGCACATTGTCGGACACCAGAATCCCGCCCGGCGCAAGCAGGCGCAGAAGCTCCGGCAGATAATAGATATACTGGCCTTTCGCCGCGTCCATGAAGATAAAATCATAAGGCCCTTCCAGGCCCTGCAGCACCTCCATGGCGTCGCCCTCCAGCAGCGTGATCCGCTCCTCCATGCCGGCCCGGCGGAAATTCTCCCTGGCAATGGGGATCCGTTTTTCGTACTTTTCAATGGTTGTAACCGTGCAGTCCTCAGGCGCGTACCGGCACATGAGAATCGCAGAAAATCCCACGGCAGTTCCCACCTCCAGGATGCGGCGGGGCTTCCCCACGCCCAGCAGGAACTTTAAAAAGCTCTGCATCTCCCGACGGATCACAGGCACATACGCCTCTTTCGCTTCCCGTTCTATCTCATCCAGAACTCCGCGGTTTCCCGGGTCCAGGGAATTGATATACGCGGTCATCCTCTCGTCTACAATCATGTGGCGCCGCCTCCAGACTCCCCGGCCATCACCCGCATCATCTCTCTGGGCGTCATGGAAGTATTCAGTACATAATTCCCCGCCTTCAGCCTGCCGTCATAATCCGTGATCACAAGCTGAATCTGAAAGATGCCCGCGTCCTCGATCAGCCCTTTGCGCTCCAGGAGCCGGGCCGTCTCACCGGCCCCCATGCCCTGGCTCAATGTCACGCTTACATCGCGCCCCGGCTCCTCGTCCACCGCGGCGTCCAGAACGATGCTGTAGCAAAAATTATATGCAAACTCGCCCGCCCGGCAGATCCCGGCGATCACCAGAAAAAAGACCGCCAGGCGGAACATGAAAAGCCCTGCCGAGAGCATCGCTTTCTGCCCGTTCATACTGTATCTCCTTCTCTTCGATACCCGCGGACCGCTCCGGGCCAGAGTATCATATCATTAGTTCCAGCGCATTGGTTATCTTCGCGTTAATCTCCTGGAGCATCCGGCACATCCTCAGCTCGCTCTCCAGGTAATCCGCCACCACAGGGTTCTTCCTGAACTCCCGGTACTCGTCCTCGAACGCTTCCATGCATTCGTACATATCCTCCACGTCGCTGGTCTGGAGTTCATAATTCTTCCAGCAGTATTCCCGGATCTTTTCCTCCAGTCCAGGTACGCTTGTCACCCGTTCTTCCGCATCCTTAAAGTTCTGATACGCGTCGCTTTCTTTGATGGCGCTCACCAGGTCTTCCATGCAGTCTCTTACTCTGTCCATCATTATCCCCCATCGTCTGTTAAAAGCCGAAATTTCAGACTTCCATGATAATCGGCAGAATCATCGGATTTCTCTTCGTCTTCTTCCGAATGTAGTCGCCCAGCGCGTCTTTCATCACATTCTTCATCTTGCCCCAGTCCGTGATGTGGCGGTCCAGGCAGTTCTCCACCGCGTCATAGACCACGGCGCGGGCATGCTCCATCAGGTCCTCAGACTCCCGCACGTACACAAAGCCGCGGGAGACGATATCCGGCCCGGACAGCAGCACATTGGTCCCTTTCTCCAGGGTCAGGACGATGATCATGATCCCGTCCTCCGCCAGGTGCTGGCGGTCGCGCATGACGATATTTCCCACATCGCCCACGCCCAGTCCGTCCACAAAGATCGCGCCCGTATGCACCTTGTCCACCACTTTGGCAGAGTGGGCGTCCATCTCAATCACGTCTCCGGAACGCATCACAAAGATATTCTCCTTGGGAATCCCCAGCTGCAGAGCCAGAGATGCGTTGGCTTTCAGATGACGGTACTCGCCGTGAGCCGGAATCGCATACTTGGGCCGCACCAGGGAATAGATCAGCTTGATCTCCTCCTGACAGGCGTGGCCGGACACGTGAGCGTCCTGGAAGATCACGTTGGCTCCCTTGGCGGACAGCTCGTTGATCACCTTGGACACCGCCTTCTCGTTGCCCGGGATGGGGTTGGAGCTGAAGATCACCGTGTCCCCCGGCATGATGTGCACCTTCCGGTGCAGGTTCTGCGCCATACGGGACAGCGCGGCCATGGACTCGCCCTGGCTGCCGGTGGTGATCAGCACCGTGGCCTCCGGCGGGTAATTCCCCAGACGCTCGATGTCGATGAGGGTATTGTCCGGTATACGGATATAACCCAGTTCCGTGGCTGTAGTGATTACATTGACCATGCTGCGGCCCTCGATGACCACTTTTTTATTGTATTTATACGCAGAATTGATAATCTGCTGTACTCTGTCCACATTGGAAGCGAAGGTGGCCACGATAATGCGGGAATTGCAGTGTTCCGCAAACAGCGTGTCCATGGTATGCCCCACCGTCCGCTCGGACATGGTCACACCGGGGCGCTCCGCATTGGTACTGTCGCACATGAGCGCCAGCACGCCCTTCTTGCCGATCTCACCGAAACGCTGCAGGTCGATGCTGTCCCCGTACACCGGCGTATAATCCACTTTAAAGTCTCCCGTATGCACCACGGTTCCCGCCGGCGAATAGATGGCCAGCGCGGACGCGTCTGCGATACTGTGGTTGGTCTTGATAAATTCCACGCGGAACTGTCCCAGGTTGATGGACTGTCCGTGCTTCACCACCTTGCGCTTGGTGGTCTTCAGCATGTTGTGCTCCTTTAACTTCCCTTCGATCAGCGCGATGGTCAGCTTGGTGGCGTACACCGGCACGTTCACTTTTTTCAGGATATACGGCAGCGCGCCGATATGATCCTCATGCCCGTGAGTGATGACAAAGCCCTTGACTTTGCTCAGATTCTGTTCCAGATAAGTCACGTCCGGGATCACCAGATCGATCCCCAGCATGTCATCCTCCGGGAACGCAAGGCCGCAGTCCACCACAACAATACTGTCTTCAAACTCGAAGGCAGTAATGTTCATGCCGATCTGCTCCAGCCCGCCCAGCGGGATGATGCGCAGTTTTGAATTGTTTACGTTTTTCAAATAAATACCTCCTGTTGTCTATTTTTCGATCTCTACATCTTCCAGGAGCTGTTCAAAAATGGTCAGAAGCGCATCCTGCTCCCGCTCGTCCTCCACGATCTCATAGAGGCTCTCCGCCTCCCCATCCTCTGAGCGGTCTCTCAAAATCAGGCATTCTGCGTCTTCATCGGCAGAGTCGGCCACCAGCAGATAGCCCGCTCCATTGAAACGGGTCTGTTCCAGTACATAAAAATCCACTGCTCCGTCCTCTGTCTGAAAGGTCAACTTTTCCATCTATCTATTCACTCCTGTTTTTCTTAGCGTCCAGATATCCCTGCAGGATAAACACTGCAGCGATCTTATCCAGATATTCTTTACGGTGTTCTCTTCTCACACCGCTTTCCATCAGCGTACGGTTCGCCTCTACAGTCGTCAGGCGCTCATCCCACATGACAACAGGCAGACCTGTCCGCTTCCTCAGCATCTCTGCAAATGCCAGCGATTTCTCAGCCCTGTCGCCAATGGTGTTATTCATATGTTTCGGAAAACCTACTACAATCTCGCCCACTTCATATTCCGCGCACAGGCTCTCGATCCTCGCCAGTGTCCTGCGCAGTTTATTCTCTTCCTTCCGGAAGATCGTCTCCACGCCCTGCGCGGTCAGAAGCAGCGCGTCGCTGACCGCGACCCCGACCGTCACGGAGCCGTAGTCCAGTCCCATCACTCTCATCTGCCAGTCATTCCTTCACTGTCTTGTCCACATATACGCGGAGCAGTTCTTCCACCAGTTCGTCTCTCTCCACTTTCATGATCAGGCTCCTGGCTCCTTTATGACTGGTGATATACGTCGGATCTCCCGACATGATATAACCCACGATCTGGTTCACCGGGTCGTAGCCTTTCTCGGTCATGGCCTGATAAACCAGCTGTAAGACATCTCCAACTTTTAATTCCTGGTCGGACTGAATCTTGAAATACTGAGTGTTTTCCAATTTTTTCATAGTCCCACGTCCTCAACTGTAGTATAATACCAGTTTACTATAATCCATTCACAAATTCAATGGAAATTTTCCGACAAAAGTCATCCGGGGCTGTCCTGCCCCTGGATCTTCCCGTATAAAACATCCGGCTCCAGGAAGCCTTCCACCCTTACCGGCACCATCCGGTTGTCCAGAGATTCTCCTCCGGGAACGGCGATTTTCACATATTCCGCCGTATGTCCCGTCTGATAGGGGGCGTTCTGGAAACGGCACTCTTCTTCCATCAGCACCTCCACCGTGCGGCCGATCAGCCGCTCCCGGTAGCGCCTGCTGTTTTCCTCCGTCAGGGCCAGCAGCACGTCGCTGCGCGCGCTTTTCACCTGCTCCGGCACCTGGTCCGGCATCCGGTCCGCCCGCGTCCCTTTCCGTCTGGAAAATTTAAACACATGGGTCTCATAAAAATCAATCTCTTTTAAAAATTCCACAGTGACGCCAAATTCTTCCTCTGTCTCCCCCGGAAATCCCACGATCACGTCCGTGGTCAGGGCCGGATGGTCAAAATATTTTCTGAGCCGTTCACAGCAGACGCGGAATTCTTCCGTCGTGTATTTCCGGTTCATCCTCCGAAGCGTCCCGTCGCAGCCGCTCTGGAGAGAAAGGTGGAAATGGGGGCACAGCTTCTTCTCTGCCGCCAGGCCGGCCACGAATTCCTCCGTCATGATCCTGGGTTCCAGAGACCCCAGGCGGATCCGCCGGATCCCCTCCACGCCGGCGATCCGCCGCACTGCCGTGAGCAGATCCTCCCCTTCCAGGTCGACGCCGTAGGAATCCAGGTGGATGCCGGTCAGCACCACCTCCTGATAGCCGTTTGCCGCCAGAGCGCGGACTTCCTGGAGGATGTCTTCCATGCGCCTGCTGCGGACCCGCCCTCTGGTATACGGGATGATACAGTAGCTGCAGAACTGGTTGCATCCGTCCTGGATCTTCACGTAGGCCCGGGTATGCCCGGCCGTACGGCTCAGGCTCAGGCGCTCATATTCTTTTTCATGGGTCAGGTCCCGGATATGAGCCGCGGCATGCTCCTCCTCCCAGGCCCGCAGGATCTCCGGAAGGTTCTCCTTCTCATTGTTTCCAATCAGGATATCCACCGCGCCGTCCTGAAGAAGCTCCTGTCCGGCAGACTGCACGTAGCAGCCGGCCGCCGCCACCACCGCGTCCGGGTTCATCTTCTTTGCCCGGTGCAGCATCTGCCGGGATTTGCGGTCCGCAATATTGGTCACGCTGCAGGTATTGACGATATACAGGTCGGCTTTTTCCCCGAAGGGAACGATCTCATATCCGTGTTTTTCCAGGATTTCCTGCATGGCCTCCGTCTCATATGCGTTTACTTTACAGCCCAGGTTGTGCAGCGCAGCTTTTTTCATTCCTCTCCTCCGTTTTTTATGGCATATCTTTCCAGGGAATCGCTTTTTCCCTTGACTTTCTCCCCCCAAATCTTATAATATTGTATAAAATGAAACAAGCAGGAGGAGGAACGTTCCAATGAAAACCGTTCATATTTCTTTAAATTCTATCGATAAAGTGAAAGCATTCGTAAATGAGATCACGAAATTTGACAATGACTTTGATCTGGTGTCCGGCCGTTATGTGATCGACGCCAAATCTATCATGGGCATCTTCAGTCTGGATCTTTCCAAGCCCATCGAACTGAACATCCATTCTGAGAATAACGCGGACGAGATCCTGGAGGTCCTTGCTCCGTACATTGTCGACTGATCTTTCCGGCGGTAAGAAATCATGCTGCATATGCGGCCCGCCGCACGCGGAGAATCCTGCAAAGCAGGATTCTTTTTTTTGCCCTCCGAGCGGAACCTCACTATAACGGGCGGAACCGCGCTATGGCTGCATACTCAGCCGCGGAACTCAGCGGATCTCCAGCACTTCCTCCCCGGCCAGCGCCTCCGCCACCATTTCTTCAATCTTTTCCGCCAGCAGTCCCTCTGATTTCCGGATCAGCTCCACCTTGGGTTTGGTCACCGGGTGCTTCGCCACAAAGGTGGTGCAGCAGTCTTCGTAGGGCAGGATCGACGTCTCATAGGTGCCGATCTTCTTGGCCAGCGTCACAATATCTTCTTTATCAAAGGCGATCAGCGGACGGAATACCGGAAGGGTACACACATCGTTGGTGGCTGCCAGGCTCGCCACCGTCTGGCTCGCCACCTGTCCGATGCTCTCGCCCGTGATCAGGGCCAGACAGCCGGTCTCCTTTGCGATCGTCTCGGCGATCCGCATCATGTACCGGCGCATGATGATGGTCAGTTCATCGTGAGGGCACTGATCGTAGATATACATCTGAATGTCTGTGAAATTGATCACATGCAGGCGGATGGGACCCGTGTAGGCGGCTACTTCCTTCGCCAGATCCACCACTTTCTGTTTCGCCCGCTCACTGGTGTAGGGCGGCGCATGGAAATAGACGGCGTCGATGCAGACGCCCCTTTTGGCCACCATATAGCCCGCCACCGGGCTGTCGATCCCGCCTGAGAGCAGCAGCATGGAACGCCCGTTGGTTCCCAGCGGCATACCGCCCGGACCCGGGATCACCTCCGAATAGAGGTAGATCTGGCTGCGCAGTTCAATATACAGCATGATATCCGGGTGGTGCACGTCCACCGACAGATCTGGAAAGGCTTCCAGGATCTTCCCGCCGATCTCGGCGTTCACCGCCATGGATTCCACCGGATACTTTTTATTTGCCCGCCGGGTGTGTACCTTGAAGGTCTTCTTCTGTCCTGCGTACAGTTTTCCCACATAGTCCAGCACATCCTGGGTCAGTGCCTCCAGGCCGCAGTCCTCCAGGATCACCACCGGGCAGATGCTGACGATGCCGAAGACCCTGCGAAGCGCACTCACCGCTTCTTCATAATCAAACGCGCCCACCGCTTCCACGTAGATGCGGCCCTGGTCCTTGGTGACCTGGAAATGGCCGTCCACCGGGCGCAGCACCTCTTTTATGCGTTTTACCAGCGCGTCCTCGAACACATAGCGGTTCTTGCCCTTCACGCCGATCTCGCCGTATTTTATCAAAAAAGCCTGAAACATCTTTTCTCTCCTTTTATCTATCTGCGCACATAGCGCCGAAGCACCGGCAGAAGTTCCGAAAGCTCCTGCAGGCAATAATCGATCTCTTCCTGCGTCGTCTCAAAGCAGAAACTGAAGCGCAGCGCGCTCTCCACCCGCTCTTTGGAAAGCCCCATGGCCGTCAGCGTATGGCTGGGCGAGGGCTTATTGGACGAGCATGCGCTGCCGGCGGATACATAGACGCCTTTATCCTCCAGCGCATGGAGGAGCACCTCGCTGCGCACGCCCGGGAAACTCACATTGACGATATGGGGCGCCGATCCCCGGCCCGTCTCCCCGTTGACCACAGCCTCCGGAAGGCGGCTTATGCCCTCCACAAACCGCTCTTTCAACTGGTACAGCCGCTCCACCTTCCCGTCCAGATCCTCGTAGCAGGCCGCGGCAGCCTCCGCGATCCCCGCGATGCCGGGCACGTTCTCCGTACCGGAACGCAGACCCTTCTGCTGCTCCCCTCCGAACAGGATGGGCTGAATTTTCACCTTTTCATCCACATACAGAAGCCCGCTGCCCTTGGGTCCATGGATCTTGTGCCCGCTGACCGAGAGGAGGTGGATGCCCTCCCGCTTAGGGTGAATCCGGTACTTGCCGTACGCCTGGATCGCATCCACATGGAATAAAATATCCCTTCCGCTCTCTCTTAACAGTTTCCCTGTCTCATCCACCGGCTGTACGGCCCCGGTCTCATTGTTCACATACATCACCGACACCAGGATGGTGTCCTCACAAATGGCGGCCTTCAGATCCTCCGTCCGGATCTTCCCGCTCTCGTCCGCCGGCAGGTACGTCACACGGAAGCCCTGTCCCTCCAGGTATTTCATGGGACTGAACACCGAAGCATGCTCAAGGCTCGTGGTGATCAGATGGTTTCCTTTTCTGCGGTTGGCCATAGCCGCCCCGATCAGGGCCAGATTGTTGGATTCCGTGCCCCCGGACGTGAAATAGATCTCTTTTTCCTGTACCTTCAGGTTCCGGGCAAAGAAAGCCTTTGCCTCCCGGATATATTTTTCCGCCTCCACGCCCTTGGTATGCATGGACGAGGGATTCCCGAAATCCGCTCTCATGACTTCCACCATCTTGTCCGTCACCCGCTCCAGGCACCGGGTGGTGGCGGAATTATCCAGATATGCTTCCATTCTCTTAATCCTCCAGCCGGAACATCAGCACGGACAGGATGCACAGCCCCGCCGTCTCCGTTCTCAAAATTCTTCTTCCCAGCGATATGGGACGGGCTCCGGCTTCCACCGCCGCCTCCACTTCCGCTTTTTCAAAACCGCCCTCCGGCCCGATAAAGACGCCGACGGACTGTCCTTTCCTAAGACCTGCCAGTTCCTCCCTGGCCGCCTCCATCCCCCGGGCGCATTCATACGGGATCAGACGGACGTCCAGCGCCTCCGCATCCTCCAGGGCCTCCTTCAATGTCATAACCGGCCCCACCTGGGGGATCACGGATCTCCCGGACTGTTTGGCTGCGCTCTCCGCCACAGCCTGCCAGCGCCTGCCCTTCGCCGCCGCCTTCTTCGCGTCCAGCTTCACCACGCTGCGCTTCAGAGAGACGGGTACGATCCGGGACGCGCCCAGTTCCACCGCCTTCTGGATAATCAGTTCCATCTTATCCCCTTTGGGCAGGCCCTGGTACAGCACCAGCGGGGAAGAAAGCTCCACGTCCATGGGGTTCTTTTCCAGGATACGGACTCTCACCCGCTCTCCGTCCAGTTCTTCCACCTGGCAGGTATAGTCCATCCCCAGGCCGTCGCTGACCGAAAGTTTATCTCCGGGAACCATCCTCAGCACGTTTCGGATATGGTTCACATCCCCGCCCAGAATCTCCACGTATTCCGGATGAATCTGCTCCGGTTCCACAAAAAAACGATGCATAGCCTGTCTCCTGTCTCAGTCTTTGCGCGCGGTCACAGCCGCCCACTCGCCCTGATGGGCGATCTCCAGTATCCGCAGGCCGGCGTCCTTCAGCGCCTGCGCCACCAGCTCCTCCTTGCCGGAAAGGATGCCGGAAGTGATGCACACGCCTCCGTCCTTCAGGGCCGCGGCCGCCGCCGGAGCCAGAGGCACCAGCACCTCCGCCAGAATATTGGCCGCCACCATCTCATATTTCCCGTATCCCACTTTCTCCTGTAGTTCCCGGTCGTCGATCAGGTTGCCCAGCATCACCGTATAACGGTCCGGGGCGATGCCATTGACTTCCATATTCTCCTCCGCCGCCGTCACCGCGCAGGGATCCAGATCCGTCCCCACCGCGGACTCCGCGCCCAGCTTCAGCGCGGCCACGGACAGGATGCCGCTGCCGGTTCCAATGTCCAGAAGCTTCGTCCCCTCCGCCATGTATTTCCTGATCTGGCGGATGCAGAGCTGCGTCGTCTCATGCATCCCGGTCCCGAAAGCGGTCCCCGGATCGATCTGGATCAGCAGCTTGTCCTGATCCTCCGGCTTCACTTCTTCCCACGACGGCTTGATCAGGATATCGTCCACATAAAACTGATGGAAATACTCTTTCCAGTTATTGATCCAGTCCTTATCCTCCGTCTGGGAGGCCTCGATGGTGCCTGCGCCCACATCCACGCCCCAGCCGCGGATCTCATCCAGTCCCTGATAGACCGCGGCCAGAACAGCGGCGTTGTCCTGGTCCGGCTCCAGATAAAAGCTGATCCTGGCCACCCCGTCGTCCACCGGCACATCCGGAAGAATATCCACAAACATCTGCGCCTTGTCCCCGTCAGAAAGGGGCACCTTGTCCTCGATCTCGATTCCCTCGATCCCCGCATCCATCATCATGCTGCTGATCAGATCCTCCGCCTCCGAGGTGGTGGTCAGAGTGTATTTGTTCCATTTCATCGCATCTTCCTCCTTCTCTGCCGTCTTTACAATACCCGTTATCATATCATAAAAAGCGGAGGATTTCAACCATCCTCCGCTTTCTTCCGTTGTTCGTGCAAGCACGATATCTGACTGATCCTGGCTGACGAGTGAACTGTTCTATCTTAAAATATATTCCACCACTTCGTCCAGGGTATCAACCACTGCCACGGCTCCCGCCTCTTCCAGCTCCCCTTCGGGCGCGAAGCCCATGGACAGGCCCAGGCAGGGAATCCCGTGGGCCAGTGCGCCTTCCACATCATGCTTCCGGTCGCCCACCATCAGCACCTTCTGCTTCTCCCCTTCCGGCAGGTTCATCTGACCCAGCGCCTTGGCGATCACCTGTTCCTTGGTCCGGCAGGATTCGTCCATGGAGCCTCCGCAGATATAATCAAAATAGTCCGTAAGGCCAAACATCTTCAACGTTTCCATAAGGTAGGGCTCCGCCTTGCAGGTGGCCGTGGCCAGAACCCGTCCCTCTTTTTTCAGCCGCTCCAGCATCCGGGGAACGCCGTCGAACATGCGGTTCTGGTGAATTCCGTATTTACTGAAATACTCCCGGTAATAGACCACGCCCTGCCTGGCATCCTCCAGAGACAGCCCCGCAAGCTCCGTAAACGAAGTGATCAGAGGCGGCCCCACGTAAAGCTCCAGCCTCTTCTGGTCCTCCTCCGGGGCTCCCAGTCTGGAAAGGGCATACTGTACGCTCCTGGTGATCCCTTCCCTGGAATCGGAGAGCGTCCCGTCCACATCAAATAAAATATACTGGTACATCGTATTTTCCTCCTGACAACAGAATACCCGGATTCCGTCTCAGGTGTCAATGGTCCGTTGAACGAACTTTCTGTAACTATCCAGCCATGCGTCTGAAGATCGCAAAACCCGGCGCAAGCTGGCTTGCAGAGAGGTTTTGCAATCTTCAGACATAGGGCGCTTAGCCCTAATCGAGGATTCAGCCGCGCAAGCGGCGGCAGAGCAGCGTCAGCTGCGGGGATCCGAGATATATGGCTGAATAGTTATGGCTTCTTCTTGTCCGCCTCAGAGCCGCCGTCCCGCAGGCGCGCCACGATATAGTCGTGCATCCGCCGCACAGCGGGCGCCTGGGCCGCGGCGTTGAGGCTGGCCAGTACGATCGTCCGTTTCTCATCCACGTCCAGCGGGTAAACATCCACCGGGAAAGAGAGGTTCCGAATCACCAGCTCCGGCACCAGACAGAGTCCGTAGCCTCCCATCACCAGGGCAATGGCGGACATATCGTCCACAATGTAGCTGTTGCCCCTCGCCGGAAGTCCATATTTCTTCATAAAACTGTTCACATCCGCATCACAGCCTTCCATCTGGGTCACAAATTTCTGCTCCTTCAGTTCTTCCACCGTGATATAACCGGGGTGGCGGGGCTGGAATCCTTTCGGCGTCACGCAGACGATCCGGTCCTCATAGACCGGTTCGTAGTTCAGGTCACCCACGCTAAGAGAAGACAAAAAGCCCAGGTCCACGATCCCGTCCTTCAGCCAGCGTTTCACGTCATGGTAGCTCCCCTGATAGATCTCCACCCGCACATTGGGATATTCCTGCTGAAAGTCCTTTAGAAGCCCCGGCATCCACTCCACGCAGGCGCTGTTGAACGTACCCAGCCGCACCGATCCCTTCTGGAGTCCATTGAACTGAGCCACCGCCTGCTGTAAATATTCATCGCTGTTCAATACATTTTTGATATAGGGGAACAGCTCTTTTCCATAATTGGTCAGACTCACGCCCCGTTTGCTCCGCACAAACAGCGGCGATCCCAGTTCCTCCTCCATGGCGGCCACCGCATGGCTGACCGCGGAGGGCGTCAGCTGCAGCGTCTGCGCCGCCTTCTGAAAGCTGCCCTGATCAGCCACCGCCATAAATACCTGATACGATAACAGCGTCATGATTTTCTCCTGATTCTTGTTACAGTCCATGAAAAACACGGCTTCGCAAATGGCGCGTGTGAACTGTAATATTTTTCATCTATAACATGAAAAAAATGAATTTTACTTATGTATAAAACTATATTAGAATGAAATCATAAAGTCAACACCAGATATTATTTCTTTTGTTGTATAAAATGTGTTTGCGATGGAAGACGGAGGGTCCCTGCCCTCCGTTTTCCATGTTTTTCTGTCTCTGCATTCATGTCCCTGCATTTAAAAACGACCCCTGCCGGGGCCGCTTTCTTCAGGACAGGATCAGTTCCCTGCCCTCTCCCATGATCCACTCGTATGCCTGATCCAGACCTTCCTCTGAAAAAGGAAAATCCTTGCTTTTCTTCTTCTCATCCTCCGTGTGCTTCAGTGAAAACGGCTCCGGCCAGACCACTGCGCGCAGTCTCGTCTCTCCCGTCCCGCCTTCTTCCTCCGCCGGAAGCTCTGTCTTGCCGATCCAGAACCGCAGACCCCGGTCCGATCCGGTAAACGCTTCCTTTTTATAAAATGGAAGATGAAACAAATCCATCCGTTCTACCATAAACGCGTCCGTCCCTTACAGAATCGTATTCTTGATGGTGACGGTCACCCAGCCCCCATCATAATTGAAGCCGATCTCCAGGCCCACGGGCGTGTAGAACATTATCGCTGTCTCCTCGTCGTTCAGCAGGCGGATCAGTTCTTCATCCGACGCCTCTTCCACAAACTCCACGCCCCCGTTCTGGGCCGAGTCCCTGGTACGGAACTGGCGGGCCAGTTCTTCGTCCACCGTGATCATCTGTTCCTTCGGGATCTCTTCTCCCGTGTCCATGCGGAAGCTCACCGCTTTCACCTCAGGGAGTACCGAACTCCCGTCATAGATGCGGTGCTGCACCACTACGCTCAGCGTCTCCTCGTCCATATAGGTCACATATGCGTAGCTGGACACGCCGCTCTCATACTCCCGGTAAGTATCCTGATATTCGCATACCATATCCCGGATCCTGGCGTTCACGGCCGCATACCTTCCGTCATTCTCCCCGGTCACCACAGGATATACACTGTCATAGGTACATCCGTCGTCCGGATCGTCCGGATACAGGGACTGTGACTGCCAGATCACCTGATAGCTGCATTCCAGGGATGTTGCGTCGGTGATCTCCTGGTAGAATTCATCGCTGCTGTCCGGCACATACGGCTCATAAGAGCCGTAATCATCATAAGAATCATACCCGCCGCCGTTATAATAATCATAATAGCGGTCAAAACCGTCGCTGATGCTGGACCGGGCCTGGTCGGACACCACATTTCCAAACGTAAGCGCCCCCAAAAAGACTACGAACAGCACGATCAGCAGCACGCCCGCAATGATCCCGATGCAGGCCAGTACCTTTCCCGCTGTCCCGCCGCTCCTGTTATCCTTCACAGGCCGTCTTGCCTCCGGCTTTTTCGTCCCCTCTTTGGCGCCTTTTTTCGTATATCCGCAGCTTTGGCACACGCCTCCCTGCATCACCGCTCCGCATTTCGGGCAAAATCCAAATTCTTCCCGTTCCCCCATCGTCTATTCCTCCCATAGGTCTGTCCTGTTGTCTTAGCTCATGTCTCTTACTGCTATTTTAGCGTATCCGGGAAGGGCTTTCAACCTAAAATTACAAAACCGCTTTTTTTCGCTAGGCAGTTAGTTTTATATATTACACAACAAAAGCACAACTATCCGTATCATATCAATAGATTTTGCTCATTGTCCAAACCTCAAAAATACGCTATACTGTCCCCATGGGAAACCAGAGAGCCAGGGCGGCTTACCCTCCTGTTTTTCGGAGGGGCTGACCCTCCAGACCGAAGAGGAAGGAGGGCGTTGCCAATGATTACATATCCTGATCTGACTCAGTTTTGTACGTTCATTCCCGCGAGCAACGAGCCAAGCGGACATGCTTGCATGTCCATTTGGCGACTGCCGCGGGGTCAAATACCCCGATGGGAAACATCGGGGTATTTGACCGTTGCCCTTGTAGGTCTCGTTTATGAGATCACCAGGGATAAACGAAACCTGCTAACAGATGTCAAGCATTATTTTTAAATTTTGTATTACTAAAAATGGGTACACTTAATAGAGCTGA
>CALWLW010000002.1 GCA_944381625.1 uncultured Lachnoclostridium sp. | reverse complement strand
AGATTCATATCCACTGCATGAAACAAGCGGCGATACTCCTACTTAGGAATACCGCCGCTTGCGTTTTCGTCTATTAAAATTTGTCACATCAAGGTTCTTTCTAAAATGGTGTAGTAGTGGTGTAGTAAGTGCCGTTCCTCTCCGTGAAACCATTGATTTTACTGGCTTTTCCGGGACTTTTCAAGATACTGCCGTGGCAGATGAAAAGTATTTTTATCATTTTTTACAACTCCTCAAATCTTTGTTTTTCTCAATTTAGCAATCAAACATACAAGCAAATCATTTACATTGTACATCTCTATACCTGTTATATTTGATATCGACACCAGTCATATCAATAAAAGAATATTCGCCTTTCTGCAAAATTTGCAATAACTGAGCTCCTTCTACTTATCATACTCAATCCTGAAATAATCAAGATATGCCTTATATTTATCCTGCGCTGTCAGGCAAGTGTCTGTCAGATACCCTTTTTCGTTGTTCCATTCTTTTAGGCCACGATAATAGAACAATTTCAAATTATCATCGATAATAAACGGAACGACATTATATTTCAGGCATTCCTTGAACATAATTAGTCTGCCAACTCGACCGTTACCATCCTGGAACGGGTGTATCCTCTCAAATTTAACATGGAAGTCCAGAATATCCTCGAAAGCCTTTTTTTCTTTCCCATTGTATTCTGCCAGCAGGCTTTTCATCTCATCTGCAACATCTTCCGGCATTGCTGTCGGCATACCACCGACTTCGTTTGGTCTTTTCTTATAATCTCCAACCGCAAACCATTCCAGGCGTGAATCACTGGTTCCAGATTTTAAAATCAAATGCAACTCTTTGATGAGCTTCTCGGACAACGTAGATTTCGCATTATCAATAACCATATCAATACAGCGAAAATGGTTGGCTGTTTCAATCACATCATCCACATTCAATGTTTCATTTTCCACACTGATGGTATTTGTCTCAAAAATATATCTTGTCTGATCGTGAGTCAACCGGCTGCCTTCCATATGGTTGGAATTATAGGTTAAATCAATCTGTGTCTTATGATAAATTCCACCGGAATATTTACTTTTCTTTTCTTCCTGAAGAATGGAAAGCAACGTTTTGGGCTTATTCTCCTTCTGATTTGCCCGCAACGGCTTGGTTGCATCTTCCGGTATATTCCAGGTCTTTCCGGTAAGAAACGCCCCCGGAACACGTCCATGAGCACAATAATTACGAACACTTCTCTCCGAGATATCCCATTTTTTTGCTGTCTCTGCAACAGAAAGGTATCGCATCTAATATCCTCCGCCTATTTCAATCTTATATCTTCCAACTCGTTTACAGTTCCCTGGTTTTATATATATAGTGGCCTCCATAATAATAGCTGTGGTCAATGCCCTTCATATTTTTTCTTTTATACTAAGTATACCATATCATCGGCAATTTTGATACGCAAAATCGTTTTATCATTTTATTTTTTGCCGTTTCGGAACAAAAATTAAGCGAAATGCCTCTTAAAACATTCCGCTTTACAACTATCATTCTTTCCCAGGCCTTTCCTCCGAATAATCGGGATGGGATTGAACTACAAACAAACCGTTTCAAGGCAAGACCCAATTGTCTTACACACAAAAACGCACAGAAAATCAATCTTATTTTTTTACAATTGATTTTCTGATTATTTTCGATTACTCAGGTTTGAATTCCAATCACATCAAGATTCTTTCAAAAATGGTATAGTAAGCGCCGTTCCTATCCGTGAAATCATTGATTTTGCGGACTTTTCCGGGAATCTTCGAGATGTTGCTATGGCAGATAAAAAGCACTCGTATCATATAAAAACTCCTTTCGTAAGGTTATAAATTGCCGTGTTTTTCCTCAATTTGCGCTCTCTTTCGCTTATACCTATATTGTTAAATCAATCATAAAGCGAACAAAAAGCGGCAAATCGAGGACATCAATCGCAGTAAAAATGTAGTAAAAATCGGAATGTTTTCCTGGCATCTACAGATGTATATTTTTTGTATTTTTCCATCAATCAGTTATCCAAACTGTCCTCATTCAGCAAGAAATCATAGACACTCATTACCATCACTCCATCGTCATTGTAATACGGTGTAGGTGCATCTTTTGTGATAATGATCTTTTTGAAAAAATCACCGGTCAGCATCAGAGAACGCTGCTCCTGCTCCATCTTTGCCCGGTCCGGTATCGCATAGGCCGACTGAATATAGTAACGTTTTGAGCCTTTGTTGCAGACAAAATCAATTTCCAGCTGCTTGCGGATTCCATGGCCTTTCTCATTGGTTTTATTCAAAGTTATTACCCCTACATCTACATTGAAGCCACGTATCTTCAACTCGTTGAAAATGATATTCTCCATAGTATGCGTTTCTTCCAGTTGACGAAAATTGAGACGGGCATTGCGCAATCCCAAATCAGTAAAATAATATTTGACTGGTGTGTCAATATATTTTTTCCCCTTAATATCATAGCGGACAGCACTGTCAATCAGGAAAAAATCGCAAAAATAGTCAATATATCTTTTGATAGTCGTGTTGCTGATGGTCTTCTTCTTGACACTTTTGAATGTCGCTGACAACTTTGTCGGATTTGTAAGCGAACCGATAGCAGAAGAGAGAATATTCAGAAGTTCCTCCAATTCTGCCCGGTTGCGTATATTATGTCTTTCTACAATATCCGAAATGTAAGTCTCCTCGAACAGTAACTTCAGAAAATTAATCTTTTCCTCCGGACTTGAAATATTCATGATAGGCGGTGGTCCACCATAAAGAATATATTCGTTCCAGCCGTCTTGTTTTGTTCCTGAATAGGCGGACATAAATTCAGCAAAGTTGAGGGGATGCATATGAACTTCATCTCCCCGTCCCCGAAATTCGATGATCACATCCTTGGACAAAAACCGGGCATTACTTCCGGTCACATATACATCCACATTTTTCATACGAATCAAGCACATGTTGTTCATCTGTTCCCTCTGCCAGCAAATAATCTTTAAACAGATTGAATAAGCTTATTCAAATAGATGTCTCTCTTAATTTCCATGTCACAGCCCTTGTTTCCACTGAAAATTTTTGCGAGTTATCGCAGTTTTATGCAGCAGAGTATGTCAGAACTGAATTTATATCCAGAGCCGCAATACTTCAAAACTTGAAATCGTTATCAATACCTACTTTGTAATCTTTACCCTAAAACAAAACTTCTTACATATTTCCACAAATGCAGTGCGAGACTGCCTGTTTCCATCCGGTTTTACAATTCCAAAAATATCTCTTATGGGCTGCTCCTGCCACGGTAACGGCCAGAATGGTGTTCCAGCCATTTGCCCTTGATATGACACAGATTTTCAATAAAAGTGACTGCTCTGTCTGCTTTCTTCTTGTCATAGTGAGAGGTGGGGAGCATAAACTGAGAAAGTTTATAATTCTTAAGCTTTGGATATCCCTTTGGTCTCGATTCCTTTGCCATTAAGAATCCCCCCAAGCAATGCCTCCATATCCACTTCCATAAAAACACCCATCTGTTTCATCAAATCAGCTAAACGTTCCCACTCTTCCTTAGCCTCAGGTAATAACCATTCCGGGCAGTTAGGCATTCCCTTTGCCGGAATTGGCTCCTTCGTATTCAATTTTCTTTTTCCCAGATTACCTTCCAGCTTCTTCAAAGCTGTAGGCTTTGGCTTTCTTCCTGCCATTGGAATCCCCTCCTCCCTTAATTTTTTGCATAAGAAAAGCACCTGTATTTTCTACAAGCGCTTCTATAATACTTAGTTAAAAAATAATATGAACTGTTTCGTCATCAACTAGCTGTGCAAACAACGCATTATCTACTAATTCTGTAACCAATACAATGGAATGGTCATCCTGTTCTTTGCTATATGTGATTTTCCGTACATCTTTTCTATAATCGCCAATATTTTCTATATTTATATTTCCATTTCTTACAAGCTGACATAATATAGCATCATTACTCTTATATGAAACTGGTACAGGAGTTTTTGATGCAAAAACAGCTCTCAAATCAGCTTCAGCTTTTCTCTGAAATTCATATGTATCTCCATCTTGGGAATATACTGTCAACGCCTTAGTTTCCGGATAATACCATGATACAATCTCTGCTAAAATAGTAATTGATACTTCACCAGCATTTTTCTTTTTTATTCTTCCTGTTGATAGTACCTCCTCAGAAATAGGCCATTCATCATATAGCTTTTTTATCCAATCCTTATATGCATCCATATCTAACGGATCCGTTGTTTGAACACATCTACGTAAATAGCCTCTGACTCTTGCTAATTGACATGTTGATGCAAGAACAATTTGATAAAGGTTACCTTCCTCGCCACCCGCCAAATCAGAATAAGTCTCCTCCTCAATGCAATATATTGGGTAGCCTTTTCCAATTAAATCCTGCACATAACTCACCCGTCCTGGGGCATCATTTATTTCAATTAATACCCATTCCGGAATCAGTATCAAATCATAATCTTTCAGCACTACCTCTGGTTGCACCCCCTTCATTTGCAAACCTTGCATAAACGAAAGGGAAGAAGTATCCAGCAGGGCGATATGTCTTTTATCATCAATTTTTGTAATCTTTGGTATATCTATCATTCGCCCCTCCTTGTTATCATGGCTGTTTCTGCCATGATATTTGCTAAATACTCTTCATTATCCTTATGATAATTAAGTTCCGGATTTGCATCTTTAGTCTTTTTTATTCTTTCTTGCAAAGAAGATGTATTTATAACGTAGGATGGACTTACTAAACTATCATCTAATCCTAAAGCTCTAAACCTGCTTGGCAAATCTTCAAACTGTAAATCAAACACTTCTTTTATTCTATCACCGAGCTTATCATTTTCGCTTTGAATAGCATATTCATACAGCGACACTAACACAGCCTTATAGGGTGCTTGAAATGTTGACATGCAATAAAATATTTTAGAAATAAAGTCCATTTCTGGAAGTTCCGTAAAATATCTATCAACACCGGAGAGCAACATACATGCTGCAAAGCATTCCGCTTTTCTCTCTTCAAGTGTATTATCTGTTTCGATAAAATGGTCAAATGATACTTTATCAAATATTAAGTGATATATTTCATGCCATGCAGTAAAATATTGATTAGCTCTCGGTAAAGCCGTATTTACAACTGGAATGATTTTTCCATCCTTGACATATATTGCTCCACTCCAAAACTTATCTTCAATAGGCATTTGAACTAATCCAAATCCTTGCAGTATTATCAGTGCAAGTTGAGGTGCTGAAGCCACTTTCATTATAGATGGATTTGTCTGAAGCTTAATAGCAAGTACTGAAACTTCATCTTTTATCTCTCTGTTTCTTTTAATAACAAGATCCAAATTATCAGCAGTAATTAATTCACTCATACAATCACGTCTCCGTTCCACTTCGGGCGGCGCTGCTGATGTCTGCTGGGCATCATGCGCCCTTAGTAATAAATTGCGCACAAGTCAATAACGTCAAGCAACAAATTATACTGTTTCTTGGCTGTATCACTCATTTTATGATCTTCTGGTGCATTCTGCGAAAAAACTGTCGCAGAAGCAACCTTAGTTGGAGCCACATGATATAATATCAAATCCTCAACCGTCATATTAAGCACCTTCAATATTTTCTGTAAATGACGATCAAACGAGCTCTTATTATCTATGCTGCCATTTAATAATTTATCAAGCGTTGGGCGTGAAATGTCTGCCTTTGAAGCAAAGGAAACTTTTGTATAACCCATATCTCTGATACAATCTTTTAACTTTGAAGCCACCAGACTTCTCTGTTCAAATAATTCATCAAACTTCATTGTGATGACCTCCTTCCATTTCTTCACTTTTATTATATGCAGAAACAAAAGAAATATCAACAGAAATGTAAAATATTTTTTTACATTTTAACACTTTACCCCCTACCATCGCTCCATCAGAACCGGTATTCCTTGAATCTATCCTCGGTCATTGTCTTTACATTATGATGATACTCACATAAAGGCTGCCAGTTCGACCTATCTCAGAAAAGTTTCTGGTCTCCACGATGCGGAACGATACAATCCACAACGGTAGCCATAGTAATATGACCTTCTTCATAACATTTCACACAAAATGGATTGCTCTCTAAGAACTTCCTTCTCTCACGTTGCTACTTAGCACCATAACCACGCTCTGCTGCATGGGCTCTGTCCTTTGTGTGTAAAGGCTTATGTTCCTCACAATACAATCTGACCATGCGGAATAAGTGCTGCACAGCCAGGATGTTTACACGGTATATTCGGTCTTCTTGACATATACATCTCCCACTCGAAAACAAGTTTTCTCGTTGTCGCGGTGCTCCTCAAATGCTCGTGCAAGCACGGCATTTTCATTGCTACTCGCGCGAATAATTTGAGCCCTGAAGGAATGATCCCTCAAGGCTCTTCATTTTGTCATACTTTCGACACTATCATAATAACATATATGCTTATGCCATGTTGAGACAAAGTGTGCCAACCTTATTCCGGTACGACATCCATAACCCAACCTTTGATGGTATAGTCCTTTACGATACGATTTGCCCACTTACGGAATTGTACTGCACGTTCATTGTTTACCTTGAAACCGACAGCAATTATCATCTGCAAGTTATAATGATTCGTTTCTCTTTGCACCTGACGAGAACCTTCGGTTTGAACTATCCGAAATTTTCGGATAGTTGCTGACGCTTCTAGCTCCGAATCTGAGTATACTTTTTTGATATGGTCACTAATTGTACGCACATCAACATCATAAAGCGTAGCCATCATTTTTTGTGTCAGCCATATATTTTCATCTTCATAACGCATTTCAATGCTGTCTTCCTGCTCTCCCACAGAAGCTGCATAAGTAAGATATTCTGCCGCACTTGAACGAACGCTTATGTCATTCTTCTTCTTTACCAACGCAACCACCTCCGATATTATTTTTTAGACAAATCCCCTATAAAAGCAACATTTAATGAAATTGTTTATATCCCGATACCCCAAGGAATCGATTTGCCATTCCGTCACTCTTCTCTCTACAATTTATCATATTTCGTTGATACGCCTCTCGCCTTCTCAACTGGATATTTTTTCTCTGTAATATCCATTTTCTTATTTACTGCATCAACAATATCAACCCCTAAAACCTGTGCCATCTGTAAACAATAATTGGTTACATCTGCAAGTTCTTCAATCACATTATCCATATTATAATCGGTATCATTCCATTGAAAACATTCAAGCAATTCACTGGCTTCGATCGAAATGGATTTTGCCAGATTTGACGGAGTATGAAATTGATCCCATTCTCTATCCTCATTAAATTTCTTTATTCTTAACAATAATTCTTCTAATCTTTCCATAACTGACCCCTTTAATCATTCTGCTTTAATTTACAGAACCTCTAACACATGTTTCTTTGTCGCCTCATTTTTAAACCATATTCCAACCTTCTTTCTGGGTCTTGAAAGCATTACATAATATGTATTTTTTATCAAAGTATCTACATCCTCTTGTGAAAGTGAAAATCCATCTTCAACAATAACATCCCTTTTTGTTTTCCAATCCCATTTTGCCTGATTCCACCTGTGAGTTGTTTTGTCATATACTGATCTGAAGGCAGGATCCTTTAACTTTTCAATATTTCCAATCCATTTAGAATTCACATCGTCCCAAACCAGATCATCCCACCAGACTAACGCAACATTGTCCATATCAAGGCCTTGTGAAGTATAAATACAGGCCACTCTATCATCTTTATTGTCATTTAACCAGATAACCTGTTCATCTGTATCTGCCGGATTCCATTGTCTTGAAAATTCACCGATGACAATATCCTTATCTTCTTGTCCATTTCTTGATTTCCATGGCCAGCAAAATGGAAATATATACTTCGTTTTAGATTTTGAGGCCTGTTCATCTTTCCATTTTACTAAATCTGATAAATCGTTGAAAACTTTGACACAATCAACTGTTTCTTCCAAAGGGGCAGAATCATCATAGAACAGTTTCGTCAATCCTTTAAATAATTTGTCACTGCATCTCTTTTCATCAATTAATGTTAACAGCTTTTCTTCCTTCGGAATTGCTGGTGAAAACTGAATTCTCTTTCTATTCGCATATTCTTTTATCGCATCATATGTTCCTTCTTCACCAGGACGAAGCATTTGATGATCGTCCTGTAACAAGATTACCATCTTCGTCTCTTTTTCAAATACTTCATTCAAACTGTCTTCCAGTTTTGTTATTCTATGAGCTTCATCCACCACAACTAAATTTTGATTTCTGCTTATCTCTTGCAGATAACAGCAATATTCTTTTTCATATTCTTCATCAACAGAGCAGGCCGCATCAAACACAGCCTTAACAGTTTGACTTTTTGGCAGACAAAAAATCACTTTATTGTCATTTTTTCCATCATTGAATATATTCACATATTCAAGAATAAATCTAATGCCGACAATTGTTTTTCCCGTTCCTGGTCCACCTGATATGACAACTATTTCTTTATGTGGGTTATCTTTTTGGTTTTTCAAATGTTCAATAATATAATTTACAATATCCTGCTGGTCTTCCTTCATCTTTAGGGATGCCTCACTGCTGTATGCTTTTTAAGACCCGCAAGCCCTTCATCACCCATAACTGCTTCATAATTGCTTATCGTGTCCAATAAAAAATCATTACTCTCTGAAATAAAGCTGTTTTGTAAAACTCTTATCAGTTTCTGTTTTTCTTTATCACCTTTCCCAAATGCACAACCGTCAAATTTTTCCCATTTAGCATACTGATCTCTTTTCAGTGCTTCCACATTATCACAATTATGTAAATATGCCAGTTTTCCAAAGACAATTCTACATCCATTATTTATCTCATTTTGAATACCAAAATGATGATTTTTCAGGTTATTAACATACAAATTTAACTGTTTAAATGGATGCCTTCTTGATTCTTTCGCCTCTGGAATATAGACCTTGTTTGGATCAAACACCTTTTTAGTATAAATATTACTCCATTGCTTTAATTCCACGATTAATACTCTATTTTCGTGACTGTCAGAATACCCAAGCACCAGAACATCCATCGCCTTATTGCTTATGGGGGTTTTCATCTCAAAAACGACATATACATCATCTAACCCGGCTGCCATCAGACAGTCCAGAAATATGGGCAGAGAATTTTTCCATGATACATACTCTCTGTCAGAATAATCAATTTCTTCATTCGGATGCTTATATTTCCAAATATCATTCGCCAATTCATCTGTTCTGCTTTTCTGATGAGCTTCTTTGGCCTTGAGAACAAATATTTTATCCATAATCTTTTTCGTATTTTCCTATCGTGTTAAATTATCCAAACAAAAATCCAAGATTTCTACAATGAACTGATATAATTAAAAAGTTACAAGGAGAATAGGAAGCTTCCTCATTCAGGCAGCTCTTGTCCTCTTATTTTTTATTGTATTACATACTTAGTCCCTCTTCCTCTTCCCTCAATTTTCACAACACCTTTTTTCCCCATCTCTTTCAGCAGCTGTGTTGTTTTTGATTTGCCAAACGGAACGTACGGAGCGATTTCACTGATTGATTTCAACATCGTTCTGCTCAAAATCTTATATACCTTTTTTTCGTCTTCCGTTAAATTCAGGTTTTTCTCAAAAACCGGAAGCACAATCTTAATTGTATTTTCCGACACTTCAAAATCTGGCTGCTTCAGGCTTTCTTCATAAAGCTGTTTGATCCGTATAATCCCCGTACCGAATATTTCGACAAACCCCAGCCTGTAAAATACATTTGCAAGATTTCTATTTCTTAGAACGGAAAGTTTTCCCGATAAATACTCATCTTCTGTTATTCCAGACGGCAGTCCTTCCGGAGAAATAATTTCTATTCTGTCATCCAACATCGAGACTTTTATTTGTGACTCCACATCCCACGCTCTATGAATCAGAGCATTCGCAATGGCTTCTCTAAACGCAGCCTCCGGTATCTTTTCTACCTTTTTCCTGTCGGCGCCTTGTATTTCTTCATATTGATAATAATCTTGGAATACCTCCAATGTTTTTTCATACACGGCCAATATGGATATATGATCAAATGTTGCTCTTTTATGAATCACGCTGATGTTCTCACCGAATTTCACAATGTCAATTCCCGGAAAATGATTTTTATCTGCCAAAATACCCGCCGCATTATTATATCCGACGGCACTGTTATATAAATTTAATGTTTTTAAGGTATCCTGATTAAAGGTTTCAATCCGGATACATTCTTTTAATTTTCGGCATAAAATATCAAACGTCAGTTCTTGATTTTCACACGGCAATTCTTCAAATCTGATATTTTTTCCTTCTAAAATCAGCCTTGACAACTCCAATGTGTCAACCTCTATGGTTGCAGTATCATTTCGCTTGTATGCTTTTGATTTATATAAATATGGCTTTTGGAACCCGCTTTTTACCGTCAGCTTTACTGTTCTGTCATTGTTCTGCAACTCCAGCGTATAATCAGGCTGCGGAGTAATACTGTCGTTAATTTTGTTTTCTATATCCAGACACGCTTGTTTTACATCCAGCAGTCCTTTAATATTACCATTATCATCAATGCCAAAAAATATTTCGCCTCCATCGTAATTAGAAAAAGCACTTACTGTTTTTAAAAATGAATTTGTAATCTTTTCTTTGAACTCTGTTGTTCTGGTTTCACGCATACACAGTGCTTCCTTTCCAATTTTATTGCCTATATTATACGCAGAAATACGCAGGAAATCAATCGTATTTTTTTACGATTGATTTCCTGATCATTTTTGGTTATAATACGCCCACGGCATCTTACAATTTTTCTTTAGAATCTGCAAACAACAAAATTTCAAAAACCCCTTGAAGGTGACCTTAGGTAATCTTTTATAATAGAGAAAATTACAGGACATTCTATGGCCGGGATCCCCGGCAGGCACCAATATGTATTATTTTACTGGGTAAAGGAGAAAATCATGAGCAAGAAAACTATCATCGTAACCGGCGGCGCCGGTTTCATCGGAAGCAATTTTGTCTTTCACATGCTGGGCAAGTACCCGGATTACCGGATCGTATGCCTGGACTGCCTCACCTATGCAGGCAATCTGTCCACGCTGGCCCCGGTGATGGACAATCCCAATTTCCGTTTTGTAAAGGAAAGCATCACGGATCGGGAAGCCGTGTACCGTCTGTTTGAAGAGGAGCACCCGGATATGGTGGTCAACTTCGCGGCGGAGAGCCACGTGGACCGTTCCATCGAGAACCCGGAGGTCTTCCTGACCACCAATATCATCGGAACCGCCGTCCTCATGGACGCCTGCCGCAAGTACGGCATCGAGCGCTATCACCAGGTATCCACCGATGAAGTCTACGGAGACCTTCCATTGGATCGCCCGGATCTGTTCTTCACTGAGGAAACGCCGATCCATACCTCCAGCCCCTATTCATCCAGCAAGGCGGGCGCGGATCTTCTGGTTCTGGCTTACCACCGCACCTACGGCCTGCCCGTGACCATCAGCCGCTGCTCCAACAACTACGGCCCGTATCATTTCCCGGAGAAGCTGATCCCGCTGATGATCGCCAACGCGCTGAACGACAAGCCCCTCCCCGTTTACGGAAAAGGAGAAAATGTACGCGACTGGCTTTATGTGGAGGATCACTGCAAAGCCATCGATCTGGTCATCCACAAAGGACGCGTGGGCGAGGTCTATAACATCGGCGGCCACAACGAGATGCGGAACATCGACATTGTAAAGATCATCTGCAAAGCCCTGGACAAACCGGAGAGCCTGATCACCTTCGTCACGGACCGCAAGGGACACGATATGCGCTATGCCATCGATCCCACCAAGATCCACAATGAGCTGGGATGGCTTCCCGAGACCAAATTCGAGGACGGCATTCAGAAAACCATCAAATGGTACCTGGAACACAAAGAGTGGTGGGAGACCATCATCTCCGGAGAATACCAGAACTATTACGAGAAAATGTATGGAAACCGCTGAGCGGCAGGAGGAAAACAGAGATGAAAGTATTTGTAACCGGAGTGGGCGGACAGCTGGGTCATGATGTGATGAATGAACTGGCGAAAAGAGGATACGAAGGGATCGGATCTGATATCGCCCCGGAATACAGCGGCATCCAGGACGGAAGCGCCGTAACAAAAATGCCCTATGTTCCCATGGATATCACAGACTGGACTTCCGTGGACAAGGTTCTGACGGACGCGCAGCCTGATGTGGTGGTGCACTGTGCGGCATGGACCGCCGTGGATATGGCCGAGGACGATGACAAAGTGGAAAAGGTCCGTCTGGTCAACGCGGCGGGCACGGAGAACATCGCTCTCACCTGCAAAAAACTGGACTGCAAAATGATCTACCTGTCCACCGATTATGTCTTCGACGGCCAGGGTACCGAGCCCTGGCAGCCCGACTGCAAGGATTATAAACCGCTGAACGTATACGGACAGACCAAGCTGGAAGGGGAGCTGGCCGTTTCCTCCAACCTGGAGAAATATTTCATCATCCGTATCGCCTGGGTCTTTGGTATCAACGGCAAGAACTTCATCAAGACCATGCTGAACCTGGGCAAAACCCACGATCATCTGAGGGTGGTCAACGACCAGATCGGCACGCCCACCTACACCTACGACCTGGCTCGTCTGCTGGTGGATATGGCCGAGACAGAAAAATACGGTTATTACCACGCCACCAACGAAGGCGGCTATATCAGCTGGTATGATTTCACTGTGGAGATCTTCCGCCAGGCGGCGGATCTGGGCCATAAGAAATACAGTGCCGTCACCGTGACTCCCGTCACTACGGAGGAATACGGGGAATCAAAGGCCAGACGTCCGTTCAACTCCCGATTGGACAAGAGCAAGCTCGCCGCCAACGGCTTCACTCCCCTGCCCACCTGGCAGGACGCACTGCGCCGGTATCTGGAGGAAGTGCTGTAATATTTTTGCTGCCAAAAGGGGCTGCCCATCCCGACAGCCCCTTTTCTTACTTCTTTTCATTACGTTTCTTCAAACAGCTTTCTCAAATCAGCCGTCCGCTCAATCCAGACGTCCGCGCCTGACTGATCATAGGAAAATCTTGTATCCTTCACCGCAGCCACTTCCAAACCGGCGCTTTTCGCCGCCTGAATGCCATAAGCAGAATCTTCCACCGCCAGGCAGTCATCTGCAGGAAGTCCCAGGCAGGAGAGGGTGTACAAATAAATCTCCGGATGAGGTTTGCTTTCCCTGAACATTTCCCCGCTCACAACATACGAAAAATAAGATTTTATACCCGTTTCTTCCAGCATCCTCTGGATGGAGGCCTGAGACGAGGAAGACGCCACAGCAAGAATCATACCCTTCTCTTTCAAAAAGCCCAGCAATTCCTCGATCCCTGGAAACATAATCTCCCTGTACGGGATAAGAAATTCCGGCTGTTCTCCCTTATAAATTCCTCTCACTTTCTCAGGGGAGATGGGTTCACGCCACATTTGAGCCACCAATTCCCAGGTCCGTTTCGCGCTGGCTCCGGCGATTTTATTCAACGTAGATTCGTCTGCTTTTCCGCCGTGTCTGTTCAAAAAATCACGGAAACTTTGTATATAGACCGGTTCACTGTCAACCAACACACCATCCATATCAAAAATAACAGCCCGTTTCTTCACTCTATCCACCTCTATTTTTCTTTGATTCTACAGAGATCATCATTATTTGTCAATTTTTTATTTTTCCTGTCATTTTCGGCACATTTCCACGTTATATATTAGATACCCTGAGGTGCGCCTCATGGTAATATTTTCCATTTCTTTTAAAATTTTCATAGAATCTGTCGGAATAAGGGGTTTTCATCATGCATCAGTATCAGTCACTGTTGAAAGAATTTCTCATGGTCCGTGTACACAGCTATCGGCTTACTTTGCAGTGCTCCCAGGAACGCATGGCAGAAAAACTTCGTATCTCACCGCGGTCTTATATTGATCTGGAACGCGGGAAATATGGCTTCTCCGCGGCCACTTTCGCATTCTTTCTTCTGATTCTGCCAGAAGAGGATGTGCTGGATCTCCTCAAGAGTCTTCGAAAATTAATCGAAGAGGAGGACAGCCACGATGCGGCCTGATACACATACCCTCAGGAAGATTTATATTCTCCTTCAGCAGCTGGGAGTGACCTCCAGCTACACCGGCTTCTTCCATACGGCCTACGCCATCCTGCTGACAATTGGAGAACCACGCCGACTTTTACTGGTTACAAAATGGCTCTATCCCGACGTGGCAGCTTATTACCGCACTTCCTGGTATGCTGTGGAAAGGAATATCCGCACCGTAGTGAATCTGGTCTGGAAAACACACCCCGAGCTTCTTTCACAGTTAGCGGGATATCCGCTAGATAAACGTCCCTCCTCATCCCAGTTCATTTTTATTCTGGCAGAGCATCTTGCGTCTGAGCTTTCAGACGGATGATCTCACCTGATCCCGCTAAATTCCAGATACAGATCCTTGGCGTAGCTGTCCGTCATGCCGCAGATCTCGTCCGTCACCAGCAGCAGCCTCAGATACAGCCGCTCTGTCTCATCCTTTCCCCTGGCATAGATATGATAGACCGCTTTATAGTTGTCCGACAGCATGCTGATCATCTTTTCCTGCACTGCCGACATGGGCTCTCCGGAATCGTACCGGATGGCCGCGTCCACAAAATGCTCCAGAAGGAAACGGAAGATGGCGTCCGCGCCGATCTCCAGCTTCAAGATGGGGGCGGAGATAAACGCGTAGCGGTAGGCCACGTCCCCCAGCGCCTCCATCATCAGCGTCCCCGGCATCTCCCAGAACAGATCCTTCTTATACGTCCCATTCATCAGTTCCTCATAATGGCGTACAAATCCGGCGGTGGCGCTGCGGATCATCTTTCCCTGGATCTGAACCGCCCAGTTCTGCACCGCGTTGGCATCCGGCCGGCTCATTCCCTTTTCCACGGCCCTCTCTTTGCGCCGTTCCAGAAGTCTCACCATATCCTCATATTCCCCGTCCTGCCTGTCCGGGCAATAATCTTTCAGCTCTTGTACCAGACGTTCGAAAGTAATACATCCCTTTTTGAACGCGTCCTCAATATCCGCCGTCCGGTAGGCGATGTCGTCCGCCGCCTCCAGGACGAAGGCCAGCGGATGCCGCCGTCCGAGCGTCCCGGTGCTTTCCTGGATCTCCCGGAACACCTCCCGGTCGGCGTAAAAATATCCCATCTTCTTGGTTCGGATGTCGCCGCTTTTCTTGTCGATCTCCACAGAGGAGACGGGATATTTGATGATTGTCCCCAGAAGCCCTTTGGTCAGGTTCATGCCGTGTTCGTCCACCAGATAATGAAGCTTCGTCACCAGGCGCAGGGCCTGGGTGTTGCCCTCAAACTGGTAAAAATCCTCCTGCATCTGCGGACTCAGCACCTGGGTCAGCGGTCTCCCCTTCCAGGTCAGCTCCGGCAGTCTCTGCCGGAACCAGTCCCGGATCGCCGTCTCCCCAAAATGCCCGAAGGGCGGATTCCCGATATCGTGCAGCAGTCCCGCGCACTGCAGGATGTCGCAGACGTCCGCCTTATAGGAAGGGAGAAATCCCGGATCTTTGATATTTCTCAGGATCTCCTCCGAGATATTCTGTCCCAGGGATTTTGCAAACGACGACACCTCCAGGGAGTGGGTCAGCCGGGTACGGATAAAATCGCTGCGGTCCAGGGGGAAGACCTGAGTCTTGTCCTGGAGCCGCCGGAACGAGGCACTCCCGATGATCCGATGATAATCTTTTTCAAATTCTGTCCGCAGGTCCCCGGAGCCCGGACGCCCCCGGTACGCCCGGATACGATCCGGACAGAGCAGTTTTTTCCATTCCATAGTATTTCTCCATTGATTCCCAGGGGCAAAGAGCCAGACAGCCGCGTCCCATGAGATATTTGATTTTTTTCATTTACCGTGTATATCTTTTTCTCAACCGGTCATAATATAACTAAACGAAAGATAAATTGAATACTTATCCTCCCCTTTGAAGGTCCGCCTGCTGCGCTTGGACGCGGCAGGCGGATTTTTTGCTGCCGTTCACGGAGACTCCGGACGGCAATAATTGTTGTAAGAAATTCTTTTTTGCAAAAATACTTGTTATGTAGTTTTGAATACTATATAATGAGTGTTGAGGTGATAAAAATGACAATAGACCCGCAGGACATCCTGAGCAGCATACTCGACAGTCTGGACCGGATCGATTACATCAGGCCGCAGGAGATTCCCAACATCGATCTGTACATGGATCAGGTGACGACCTTCATGGAGGAGCATCTTCAGTCCTCCAAACGTTATCCCGAGGACAAGATCCTGACCAAGACCATGATCAACAACTATGCCAAGAATCATCTGCTCCCGCCGCCTGACCGGAAGAAATATTCCAAAGAGCACATCCTGCTCCTGATCTATATCTACTACTATAAGGGAATCCTTTCCATCGGCGATATCGAGCACCTGCTGGAGCCGCTGACTGAAAGGTTCTTCCACACAGACAAACAGCTGGACATGCAGGCCATCTACCAGGAGGTATTCAGCCTGGAAAAAGCCGAGGTGGAACGTCTGAAGGAGGAAGTCGTAGCAAAATATAAACTCTCCTCCGGGCTGTTCCCGGACGCGGAAGACGGGGACCGCCAGTTTCTCCAGATTTTCTCTTTTATCTGCCTGCTCAGTTTTGACGTCTACGTGAAAAAACAGGTAATCGAAAAGCTTATCGACCAGCTTCCTCAAAACAACGAAGGTAAAAAGCATCACAAAGAGTAAAACTGTCTGGAAAAACACAGAGCCGGCCCTGATTCAGATTTTCTCTGAGTCGGCGCCGGCTCTGTTATTTACTCTTCACCTGTTCTTCGAAAAACCATATCATAGCCGTCGTTCCCATAGTTCAAAGAACGGTTCACCCGGCTGATGGTAGCTGTGGAAGCGCCGGTCTTCTCGGCGATCTCCTGATAGGTCTGCTTCTCTCTCAGAAGCCTGGCCACCTCAAAGCGCTGGGACAGCGACTGAATCTCGTTGATCGTGCACACGTCCTCAAAAAAGCGGTAACACTCGTCCATGGTCTGCAGGCTCAGGATTGCGCGAAACAGTCCGTCAGTGGCTTCGTTGTGAATCTTTTTATTCATATGTCCAATACCCCTTACGTTTCCATCTTTCAGTATTTTAACACACTAAAATCGTAAAGTCCAGCCCGCGCCTTTATCTATATTTGTTAATATACTCCCGAATCTTCTCCCCGTCCGTGTTGATCACCAGCTCTTCCGGGAAATCGGTCTCGTGAAGCAGCGGATAGATCCTCTCATGATTTCCCACATTCGTGAAAAAGTGGGCGTCGCTTCCCATGATCACCGGAGTCCGGTACTTTTTGCACAGTCTTAGGATCTCCAGGTCGTTCTCCCGGGCATTCTGGCGGTAACCGGCCGGATCCAGGGAATGGTTGTTGATCTCCAGCAGGGTATGGTATTCCTTTGCCGCCTGCACCACCGCCTCGTTATCCAGCGGATACCGGCTGTCGTCCGGATGTCCGATGATATTGATCAAAGGATTCTTGATGGCGTTTACCACACACTCCGTGTTCCACTCCCGGCTTCCCGGAGTAATGCAGGGAATATGAAGACTGGCGATGGCCACGTCCATCTGTTCCAGCTCCTCCGGAACCATATCCACCGTCCCGCGCTCGTCCAGGATGTTCAGTTCCACGCCCAGGAGCAGTTCCATGTCCCCATAGCGCCGCTCCACCACCTTCAGATTGCGGAAATACATGGAGTGGCAGCTTCCCGGCATCTTGGGAGCATGCTCTGTGATCCCATAAACCTTCAGACCCTTTTCCTGCGCCGCGCGAACCATCTCCATCAGAGTATTATATGCGTGCCCGCTGGCAATGGTATGTGTATGTACGTCCACAAGATCTCTCATCTGTCTGCCTCCTCCAAAAGTCTCTTCAGTTCCTCCCCGGCCTGTTCCTGATTCTTCACGACGATCCCTTTGATACCCAGCGTCTCCGCCGTCCGGATATTTTCCGGCGAATCATCGAGAAATACGCATTCCTCCGGCTTCAATCCATACTGCTCAAGTAGCAGGCGGTAGATTGCCGGCCCCGGCTTCACCTCCCGCACGCGGTAGGACAGAATGCCGCCGTCCATGTATTTCAGGAAGGACAACTGCTCCCCGGCTTCCCGTTCCACCTTGGCCGGAAAATTGGACAGATAGAAAAGACCGTATCCAGCTTCTTTCAGCGATGTGAGCCAGGAGGCCGTGCCGGGATATTCCCGCACAATCGTCCCCAGATTCTCAAACACACGGTGGATCTCCTCTTCCAGCTCCGGCTCGTTCCGGATAAAAGCGTCCAGCACTTCTTTCTCCGTCCACACGCCCCGGTCCAGCTCATGCCACGCAGAGCTCTGCATCATGGCCGCTCCCAGGCGGTCCGCTGTCCGGCCACTGTAGCCGCACCCTTCGATGTGCTGCCGCCAGCAGAAATCCACCAGGACGTTTCCTATGTCAAATATAATATTTCTGATCATCAGCGGTTACGGAAGATGATATCGTCTCTTCCCGGTCCGTTGGAAACCATCGTGATGGGATATCCCAGCTGCTCCTCGATGAATTCCACATACTTCCGGCAGTTCTCCGGCAGTTCCTCATAAGTGCGGATACCGCGGATGTCGCATTTCCAGCCCGGCAGCGTCTTATATACCGGTTTTGCCTTCTCCAGCAGGGCGGTGGTGGGGAATTCATCCGTCACCTTTCCGTCGATCTCATAACCCACGCAGACCGGGATCTCGTCCAGATATCCCAGCACGTCCAGAACCGTGAACGCCACGTCC
Source organism: uncultured Lachnoclostridium sp. (assembly GCA_944381625.1). Lineage (GTDB taxonomy): Bacteria > Bacillota > Clostridia > Lachnospirales > Lachnospiraceae > Hominiventricola. The sequence goes on along the minus strand of CALWLW010000002.1, from coordinate 429,537 downwards.
GTGGCTCCCTGCAGGCGGCATCCGTATTTGGACGCCACACAGTCGAACCATCCCATACGTCTGGGACGTCCGGTGGTCGCTCCGTACTCTCCGCCGTCTCCGCCGCGGTTCCTCAGCTCATCCGCTTCCTCTCCGAAGATCTCGCTGACGAACGCGCCCGCGCCCACCGCGCTGGAATATGCCTTGCACACGGCAATGATCTGCTTGATCTCATAGGGCGGAATCCCTGCGCCGATGGCGCCGTAAGCGGCCAGCGTGGAAGAAGAGGTTACCATGGGATAGATCCCGTGATCCGGATCCTTTAAGGTTCCCAGCTGACCTTCCAGCAGGATATTTTTCCCTTCCTTCAGCGCTTTATTCAGATAAGAAGAAACGTCGCACACGTACGGCTCGATCATGCGGCGGTACTCCATCAGTTCCTCATAGATATCGTCCACCTTCACCTCCGGTGCGTGGTACAGGTGCTGGATCAGCACATTTTTCTGGGTCAGAACACGCTGAATCTTATCCTTCAACTCCTGTTCGTCCATGAACAATTCGCTCACCTGGAACCCGATCTTGGCATATTTGTCCGAATAGAACGGCGCGATGCCCGACTTGGTGGAACCAAAGGATTTCCCCGCCAGGCGTTCCTCTTCCAGTTTATCCAACAGGATATGATAAGACATGACGATCTGGGCCCGGTCCGATACCAGCAGCTTCGGCGCCGGTACTCCTCTGTCCACGATCCCCTGAAGCTCATTGATGAGCACCGGAATGTTCAGGGCTACGCCGTTTCCGATGATATTGACCGTATGTCCGTAGAAAACTCCGGACGGCAGCGTATGCAGGGCGAATTTACCGTAATTGTTCACAATCGTGTGCCCCGCGTTGGCGCCTCCCTGGAACCGGATAATAATATCGGAGTCCTGACCGAGCATATCCGTGATCTTGCCCTTACCTTCGTCTCCCCAGTTTGCGCCTACAATAGCTCTTACCATATCGATATTCCTCCAACTTCTGTGCGTATCTTTCCTTCTTTTGTCACACACACTGTTTAGTATAACTTAAAAGATTTTATAAGTAAAGTCATGTTTTGACAAAATGATCCTTAACTATTCAGCCATGCATCTCGGATTCCCGCAGCTAACGCTGCTCTATCGCCGCTTGCGCGGCTGAATCCTCGATTGGGGCTAAGCGCCCTATGTCTGAATAGTTATCCAAAGTCGAACAAAGACAGCTGATTGGATTCCGGCAGCCCCTCCAGAAGCCCCAGGTCGGCCATCAGGTCAATGACCGTCTTGCTCAGCTTCGTCCTCTGGCGCAGGTCGTCTTTGGACAGGAACGGTCCCTGAGCCGCCGCTTCCACCAGCGCATCCGCCGCCTTGTCGCCCAGGCCGTCGATGGTGGACAGAGCGGGCATCAGCTTTCCGTCCATGATGCGGAACATGTGCGCCTCCGCCTGGTAGATGTCCACCTTCATGAATTCAAAGCCGCGGGCGTACATCTCCTGCACACTCTTCATGTCCTTCAGCGTATCCTGCTCCTTCTTGGACAGCGTATCGCTCCGGCGTTTGTAATCCGCCATATAATACTCCAGGCGCTCCCTGCCCTGGCACATGATCTCATAGTTGAACGCGTCCGCTCGGATGCTGAAATATGCCGCGTAATAGGCCAGCGGATAATTGATCTTGCAGTAGGCGATCCTCCAGGCCATCATGACGTAGGCGGCCGCGTGGGCCTTGGGGAACATGTACTTGATCTTTTTGCAGGACCAGATGTACCAGTCCGGCACCCCGTGCTCCGTCATGGCCTGCTCCCACTCCGGCTTCAGTCCCTTGCCCTTCCGCACGCTCTCCATGATCGTGAACGCCAGCTCACTCTCCAGCCCCATACTGATCAGATACACCATGATGTCGTCACGGGTACAGATGGCGGTGGCGATGGTGGCCTTTCCCTCCTGGATCAGCGTCTGGGCGTTGCCCAGCCATACGTCGGTGCCGTGGGCCAGGCCCGCGATCCGCACCAGATCAGAAAACTGCGTGGGCTTCGTGTCGATCAGCATCTGCATGGCAAACTCCGTACCGAACTCCGGTATCCCAAGAGACCCCAGCTTTGTGCCGCCGATATCCTCCGGCTTGATTCCCAGCGCGTCCGTATTCTGGAACAGGGACATGACCTGCGGGTCGTCCAGAGGGATCTTCTTGGCGTCGATGCCCGTCAGATCCTCCAGGGTACGGATCATGGTGGGATCATCGTGCCCCAGAATATCCAGCTTCAGCAGGTTATGGTCGATGGAGTGGTAGTCGAAATGGGTAGTCACCGTATCCGTGGTCATATCGTTGGCCGGATGCTGCACCGGCGTAAAGGAGTAGATGCTCTCCCCCAACGGCAGCACGATGATGCCGCCCGGATGCTGGCCGGTGGTCCGGCGGATGCCGGTACATCCCAGGACGATCCGGTCAATCTCGCAGTTCCGCTTGTGCGCTCCCCGCTCCTCATAATAATTTTTCACATATCCGAAGGCCGTCTTGTCCGCCAGCGTACCGATGGTGCCCGCCCGGTAGGTCTGGCCCGCCCCGAAGATCACTTCCGTATATTTATGGGCCTTGGACTGATAATCCCCGGAGAAGTTCAGGTCAATATCCGGCTCCTTGTTCCCTTTAAATCCCAGGAACGTCTCAAAGGGAATATCAAATCCGTCCTTTTTCAGCTTCGTTCCGCACACCGGGCAGTCCTTGTCCGGCATGTCGCAGCCTGCCCGGCCCGAATACGCCTTCACCTCCGGCGAATCAAAATCGCTGTAATGGCAGCTGGGACAGTAATAATGAGGACTGAGCGGGTTCACCTCGGTGATACCGGCCATGGTGGCCACAAAGGAAGATCCCACCGATCCGCGGGAGCCCACCAGGTATCCGTCGTCATTGGATTTCCACACCAGCTTCTGAGCGATGATGTACATGACGGCAAAACCATTGCCGATGATGGATTTCAGCTCCCGCTCCAGGCGCTCCGTCACCACCTCCGGCAGTTCGTCCCCATAGATCTCATGGGCCTTCCGGTAGCAGATTTCTCTCAGCGTCTTGTCCGAATCCGGGATCACCGGCGGACATTTATCCGGCCGCACCGGCGACAGATGCTCGCACATGTCAGAAATCAGGTTCGTGTTGGTGACCACCACCTCTTCCGCTTTCTCCGGCCCCAGGAACGCGAATTCCTCCAGCATCTCCTCCGTAGTCCGCAAGAACAGCGGCGCCTGCTCGTCCGCGTCGGAAAATCCTTTTCCCGCCATGATGATCCTGCGGTACACTTCGTCCTCCGGGTCCATGAAATGCACGTCACAGGTGGCCGCCACCGGCTTCTGGAACTCTTCGCCCAGCCGGACGATCCGCCGTACGTATTCCCGCAGATCCTCCTCCGACTGCACCGGGTTCTTGGGATCCTTGATCATGAACCGGTTGTTTCCGATGGGCTGGATCTCCAGATAGTCGTAGAAATCCACGATCCTGGCGATCTCCTGGGAGGGCGCGCCCCTTAAAAGCGCCTGGTACAGTTCTCCCGCTTCACAGGCCGATCCCACGATCAGCCCTTCCCGGTACCGGTTTAACTGGCTCTTGGGAATCCGGGGCCGTCTGGAGAAATAATCCAGATGGGACATGGACACCAGACGGTACAGGTTGACCCGGCCGATATCGTTTTTGGCCAAAATAATCACATGGTAGGTGGCCAGCTTTTTGATGGTGTCCGTGTCCGGCTTTCCCATCTCGTTGACCTGGTCCAGATCAAAAATATCCCTGGCCTTGAACATCTGTATGAATTTCACGAATATTTCCGCCGTACAAGCCGCGTCGTCCACCGCCCGATGATGGTTCTCCAGGGATACGCCCAGGGCCTTTGCCACCGTGTCCAGCTTGTATTTTCCCAGGGAGGGCAGAAGCATCCGGGCCATGGCCACCGTGTCGCCCACAGTAAATTCCGCGTCGATCCCCAGCCTCACACAGTTTTGGTGGATAAACCCGGCGTCAAAGGACGCGTTATGGGCGATCAGCACGCTGTCCCTGCAAAATTCCAGAAATTCAGGCAGCACCTGTTCCACCGGCGGGGCATCGATCACCATCTCGTCGCTGATCCCGGTAAGCTGTTCAATATCAAACGGGATCGGCTCCCTGGGATTTACAAAGGTGCTGAACCGCTCCGTGATCCGGCCCTCTTCCACCTTCACCGCGCCGATCTCGATGATCCGGTTGTTCACGGCGGAAAGCCCGGTGGTCTCCAGGTCGAATACCACGAAAGAACCGTCCAGGCTCTGTCCCCTGGAATTCTCCACCACTTCCTTTAAGTCATCCACCAGATAGCCCTCCACCCCGTAGATCACCTTGAACTCTTCGTCCTTGGAGATGGTGTGGCTGGCTTCGGTAAATGCCTGCACGCATCCGTGGTCGGTCAACGCCAGCGCCGGCATGCCCCAGGATTTTGCCCGCTTTAACAACGCGGACGCGTCGGTCACGCCGTCCATGTCGCTCATCTTGGTATGGCAGTGCAGCTCCACTCTCTTCTTATAAGAATAGTCCATGCGCGCCACGGTAAAATCGGAGATCTTCTTGATGCCCGTCACCGACCCTATGGTCAGTTCGTGGTCGAACCGGTCCAGCACCGTCATGCCCTTGACCTTCACGAAGCCGCCCGCCTGGATCTTTTCCTTCAGTTCCGGAAGGATCTCGTTTTTCGCGAACATTTTTACATGGATCGTGTCCGTGAAGTCTGTGACCGTCAGCGTCAGGATCGTCCTCTCTCCCCGGATCTCCCGCTCGTCTATCTGCAGGATCTTGCCCCGGACGGTTACCTCGCCCATCTCCTCGATCACCTGATCCAGCGGCATGGGCTCATCCTCAAAGTCCCGCCCGTACAAAACGTCCGGGTTGTCGCTGCGGCGGTACCCATAGCCTTTCCGTTCGGAGCCGCCGTTTCCCGTTCTGCCCTGGAAGGATCTTCCTCCCTTCCCGTTCTGGGCCGCAGCTTCCTCCTTCGCCGCGGCCCTGGCCTGGGCGGCCTGAGCCCGCTCTTCGGCATGAGCCTTTTTCTCCTGGCGCAGGCTCTCCGTCAGAAAACTGATCTTCTGCTTCAGCTCCGCCTGGCTCTTTTCCATGCTCACATGGTCTTTCATCTCCAGATACTGAAGATCCACCTTCACCTGGAACCCGCACCGTTCGTTGAACACCCGGTCCAGGATCCGCAGAAGGTCGTCCACCGCCTCCCGGTCATAGACCCGGTCGGAAATCCCGAACAGCACCGTATGCTCGTCGGGGAACTCCATCTTCGCGTGCTTCATCAGGCTCCTCTTATAAGGACTGTAAGCCTCCAGCTCCGTCAGGACGCTCTCCTGGTACACGTCCCACAGCTTCCGGGGCGTATATTGCCCCGAAAGCTGAAACTTTTCAAAGATCAGCACCTGCACCCGGCGGTAGCCGAACACCTGGCGCTGGATCTGTTTCGCCAATTGAAAAAGCTGATCTTTGGCAATCAGCTTTTTACTCGTCATATACACCCGCAGCACATCTCTGGCAGGAGACATGGAAACTCTGGTCACCACGGTCTGTTCGAACAGGGCATGCTCCTGCTCCTCTAGCTGCAGGGTCTTAAACACCTCAAAAAACGGTTTTTCATTCATTCCAGTTCTCCAGTTCATGGCGGAGCGCATCCAGAAGCTCCGCTTCCGGCACCTTTCGGATCACTTCCCCATGCTTCATCAGAAGTCCTTCGCCCTGGCCTCCCGCGATGCCCAGATCCGCCTCGCGGGCTTCGCCCGGTCCGTTGACCACGCAGCCCATCACCGCCACCTTGATATTCAGCGGAAATTCCGTCACCATCGTCTCCACCTGGTTGGCCAGGCTGATCAGATCGATCTTCGTCCTTCCGCAGGTGGGGCAGGATACCACCTCGATGCCTCCGTCGCGCAGCCCCAAAGTCCTCAGGATCAATTTGGCCGATTTGATCTCCTCCACCGGATCTCCGGTCAGAGAGACGCGGATGGTGTCCCCGATTCCCTGGCCCAGGATCACCCCCAGGCCCACCGCCGACTTGATATTCCCAGAATACAGGGTGCCCGCCTCTGTGATCCCCACATGGAGGGGATAAGGCGTCTTGTCCGCGATCAGTTCATGGGCTCTGGCGCACATCATCACGTTGGAGGATTTTATGCTGATTACCAGGTTGTCATATCCCAGATCCTCGATGATCCTCACCTTGTCCAGCGCGCTCTCCACCAGCCCTTCCGCCGTAACGCCGCCGTATTTTTCCACCAGTTCCTTTTCCAGGGAACCGCTGTTGACGCCCACCCGGATGGGAATGCCGCGCTCCTTCGCCGCGTCCACCACCGCGCGGATCCGGTCCAGGCTTCCGATATTCCCCGGATTGATCCGGATCTTGTCCGCCCCGTTCTCGATGGCCGCCAGCGCCATGCGGTAATCAAAATGGATGTCCGCCACCACCGGGATCTTCACCTGCTTCTTGATCTCTCCCAGCGCCAGCGCCGCTTCCTGGGTGGGCACGGTACAGCGCACAATCTCGCACCCGGCCGCCTCCAGCCGGTGGATCTGCGCCACCGTCGCCTCCACATCCTCTGTCCTGGTATTGGTCATGGACTGGATCAGGATGGGATTGCCTCCTCCGATCACCCGGTCCCCGATATGCACCACTTTCGTATGATCTCGATACATCTTTCTCTCCCCTTTTATTCCAGACGCTCTCTCCGGATATCGTCCAGACGTTTCTTGACACTGTATTTATTAACGCTGAGCACCAGCCCGATCTCAATGAGCAGGAAGAACGACGCGGTTCCTCCGTAGCTGAAGAACGGGAGCGTGACGCCCGTGGTGGGAAACAGGTTCGTCACCACCATCAGATTTAAAATCACCTGAAGCGCGATATGGGACATGACGCCGATAGCGGTCATGCGTCCCAGCGTATCCTCTGCCGTCTGGGAGATCGTGTAGATCCGGTACAGCAGATAAATGAACAGCAGAATGATCAGACCTGCCCCGAAGATCCCCAGTTCCTCGCAGATGATGGCAAATATGTAGTCGTTGAACGGCTCCGGGATCTTTCCCAGCTTCTGGATACTGTTTCCCAGGCCCTTTCCCCAAAGCCCGCCGGACCCGATGGCGTACAGCCCCTGCAGGGACTGGAAGGCCGTGTCCTGTTCGTATTCGTAGGGCATCAGCCACGCCCGGATACGCTGGATACGGAAATTGGCTTCCAGCACTTCCGTGGGATCCATATGGTAGACATAATATAGTGCGGCCGCCACCAGCGCCGCGACTGCCCCCGCGCACAGGAAAAATTTCCAGTACTGGGGATGCATCACAAAGATCATGATCACGGCAGTCCCCAGAAGGATGGCCGCCGTACTCATATTGTCGCTGATCGTCAGGATCAGGAACGCGATCACGCCGGAAGGAAGCGCCATCAGGATAATGGACATCCAGCTCTTCAGCTTCTTCGCATTGGCCGTGATCAGAGTTGCCATGAAAACGATCATGATCAGCTTTACCGGTTCCGCCACCTGGAACTGCACCGGCCCCAGCCGGAGCCACCGGGTGGCGCCCTTCACCGTCACGCCCAGAGGCGTTTTCAGAAGCAGCACCAGACCCAGGCAGAACACATATCCCAAAAGCGCCAGGCGGCTCCAGACATGGTAATTGATATTGGAGACCACAAACATGGCGATCAGTCCCAGGATACTGTAGACCACCTGATTCTTCAGCAGGTACATGGGATCATAATTGTAGGTTTTGCTCATGCCCGCCGTATAATAACTGGCGCTGTAAATCATGACAAATCCAAAAACCAGCAGAAAGAGCAGCGCCACCAGAAGATTCGTATCAAGCCCCAGAAGGCCGAACTGAAACAGCCTTCCCCGCTTTCTCCTCTTCATACTCAGCGCTCCTGTCTCTCATAGCGGCAGAACGTGAATTCCAGATCAAAATAGGTCTTTTCCTCACTCTGGCCCGTCAGCTTCCACTCCGGCATGGCGTCAATGTCCGGGAAATAAGTATCCGCCTCATACGCATGGTCGATCCTGGTCACGTGAGCCACCTGGCAGTACGGCAGGAATTCCCTGTAAATACTGCCTCCGCCGGTGATGTAAACATCCTCGGAAGGATATTTTTTCAGTTCCTCCAGCACTTCCTCCACACTGTGGCAGACAACCGCCCCCTTCACCTGATAAGCAGGATTTCTGGTGAGCACAATATTGGTCCGGTCATTCAGCGGACGGCCGCCGGGAAAACTTTCCAGCGTCTTCCGCCCCATCACCACCACCTTGCCTATGGTCTCACTGCGGAAAAATTTCATATCTTCCGGGATCCGAACCAGAAGGCTGTTCTGATATCCGATCCCCCAGTTTTTATCTACAGCAACAATTAAGTTCATATCTGTCCTCCAATCTTCGCTTTCCCGGGAAAGCTAAACAGCAATGGGAATATCCTTCACCTGCGGCCCCGCCTGATAGTCTTCCACCATCAGATCCGCGGTGGTAAATGCGTAAAAATCCGTTACCTCCGGATTCAGGCGCACTTTCGGGGCGGGATAGGTCTCCCTGGAAATCAGTTCCCGCACAATGTCCACATGGCGGTCATAGATATGGGCGTCCGCGATCACATGCAGAAGTTCTCCCGGTATCATGCCGCATACCTGAGCCACCATCATCAGCAGGATTGCATACTGGCACACATTCCAGTTGTTGGCCGCCAGCACATCCTGGGACCTCTGGTTCAGCACCATGTTCAGCGTGAGCCTGTCCTCCCCCGGCCCCTGGGTCACGTTATAAGTCACCCCGTAGGCGCAGGGATACAGATGCATCTCGCTCAGATCCGCATGCACATAGGTATTGGTCATGATCCGGCGGCTGAACGGGTTGTTCTTCAGGTCGAACAGCACCCGGTCCATCTGATCCATCATGCCCTCTTTATATCTGTTTTTCACACCGATCTGGTATCCGTAAGCCTTTCCTATGGAGCCGGTCTCATCCGCCCATTCGTCCCACACATGGCTGTTCAGGTCATGGATATTGGCCGACTTCTTCTGGTAGATCCACAGGATCTCATCCATACAGCTTTTCAGCGCCGTCTTCCGCAGGGTGATCGCCGGAAACTCTTTCCTCAGGTCATAACGGTTCACCACACCGAATCTTTTGATCGTATAAGCGCTGGAGCCGTCCTCCCACCTGGGGCGGACTTTCTCTCCTTCCGTGCTGGTGCCGTTTTCCAGAATGTCCCGGCACATCTCTATAAAAAGCTGGTCTGCGTAACTCATCTTTCTTTCTCCGTTTCTATAACAAATCCGTTGACAAATCTTCGGTCTGCTCTCATTATAAAACATATCCGGTTATGCCGCAAGGACAAACCTTCGGCAAAATCCGGCCGAAAACCGCCGCAGTTACTGTCTACGGGACACCCGTGAACATTAACCCGCCATAAGCGGCAGTTCCGGTACTATATTTTTTAAAGGAGTTTACATACGCATGTTTCAGATCACCGAATGGTGCCATCATTTTATACAGCAGCAGGTACGCCCGGGCAGTCTCTGCATCGACGCCACCATGGGCAACGGCAGGGACACCGAGCTTCTGTGCCGCCTGGCCGGAGCGGAAGGCCGCGTGCTGGCCTTCGACATCCAGGCGCAGGCGCTTGCCCATACGCAAAAAAGACTACGGGAAGCAGGAGTTCCGGAAAATTACCGGCTGATCCTGGATTCCCACAGCCATATGGCACAGTACGCAGATGCGGGCTCTGCCGACTGTATCGTTTTCAATCTGGGATACCTCCCCGGCGGCGACCACCGTCTCGCCACAAAACCGGACAGCACCCTCGCCGCCCTGGAACAGAGCCTGCGCCTTCTGAAAAAAGGCGGTATGATCAGCCTGTGCATTTACAGCGGCGGCGACACCGGCTTCGAGGAGCGGGACGCAGTCCTGGACTGGCTGAAAGAACTGGACGCCCGGCAGTATCTCGTGATGCTCTCTTCCTATTATAACCGCCCCAACCATCCGCCGATGCCGGTGATGGTGTGGAAATTGTCGGCATAGGAAAACGCCTCCACAGCGGCCGCATACCTGCTGAGGAGGCGTTTCTGTTATGTTACTGGCGCCCACCATGTTACATATCCGTTACCTTTGAAGTAATTACAAATTTATTCTCATTATCCGCCGGACGGATACGCAAGGTAACCGTACCGACATTTTCTGTATCTTCAAAATTAACCGTATATGTTACAAGCGCATATGTATAATCGTTGTCCTCATATATTTCACAATTTTCATAGACATATTGAAGATCGGGGAAATCCGAAACACCTATATAATAATAACCATCCTCATAATACAAGGCTGTCTGTCCTTCGGCCATATCGGCCAATGCCGGTTTTATATCCGGCAGTTTTCTTCCAAATGCCAGTTGCGCATACTGTGATACTTCTTCTTCGCTTACTTTTCTTTCAGTTTCATCAAAGCCCATATCTTCACGGTATACACGGACCGTCTCTCCCACTGAAGATGTATATCCAAAAAAGATGAATGATTTCCAGAATTCTTCATCCATATCCATTTCATCGGAAAAATCCGGAAGCTGTCTGCACATTTTTTCCAAAAAGGATTTCCCGCTGTCTGTCAGGGCAAAATCCGGCGCAGTCTCTTCTATTGATTCCGCTTCTTTCGCTGTATCTGCATTATTGTCATTTGCCTGATCATCTTTCATCGCAGAACATCCAGTCAGCGCTCCCGAAATCAATATAATGCAGACAACGCATGTGCAGAACAACAGGCTGTTTTTCTTCAATGATATGGCTGTTATATTTTTAAACTGTCTTTTCATAATCTTCACACCTTTTTCATCGGTTTCGGCCGAAAAAATGCCGGGCTGCCGATATGGGAAAACGCCTCCACAGCGGTTGTACACTTGCTGAGGAAGCGTTTCTGTTATGTCTTTATACCTGCTTCTCATACTCCCGTGCCTGGGCAAGAATCAGGCATGCGGAACTGTTCACGCATTTCTCATAATTACAGCCAAATTCTGTCATGGTCACGGAGCCGTCCGGGGCGCAGTCATATTCGCAGGCCACCGTCCTGGTCTCGTTGGCCGTCCGGCAGAAGCCGTTGAAAAACTCTTCGCGGATCTCTCCCATAGTTACATGCACAGCGGGTAACGCTCTGTCAGTTCCTGGATCAGCGCTTTTGCTCTGGGCGCCGCCGCTTCTCCTTCCTTCAGCATCATGGCCACCGCCTCGGCGATCACGTCCATATCCGCTTCCTTCAGTCCGCGGCTGGTCACTGCCGCCGTTCCCAGACGCACGCCGCTGGTTACAAACGCGGATCGCGGATCGTTGGGAATCGTATTTTTATTGGCCGTGATATTGGCCAGATCCAGAAGATTCTCCGCATCTTTTCCGGAGATATCCAGATTGGTCAGATCCATCAGCATCAGGTGGTTGTCCGTTCCGCCGGATACGATTTTGATTCCGCGGTACATCAGTCCTTTGCAGAGCGCTTTGGCGTTCTTCACAATATTGGTCTGATATTCTTTATATGCCTCCGTCTGGCACTCTTTCAGGCAGACCGCCTTCGCTGCAATCACATGCATCAGCGGGCCGCCCTGGATACCGGGGAACACAGCCTTATTGAAATTGAATTTCTTTGCCGTCTCTTCATCCGACAGGATCATACCGCCGCGGGGTCCTCTCAGGGTCTTATGCGTGGTGGTCGTAGTCACATGAGCATAGGGGATGGGGCTTGGATGCAGGCCAGCCGCCACCAGTCCGGCAATATGCGCCATATCCACCATCAGATATGCGCCCACCTCGTCCGCGATCTCACGGAACCGTTTGAAATCAATAGTGCGCGCGTAGGCGCTGGCTCCTGCCACGATCAACTTCGGGCGGCACTCCAGGGCGATGCGGCGGACCTCCTCATAATCAATAAAACCTTCGTCGTTGACTCCGTACGGATGGATCTCAAAATATTTCCCAGACAGGTTGGCGGGGCTTCCATGGGTCAGATGGCCGCCGTGGGCCAGATTCATACCCATCACCTTGTCGCCTGGCTCCAGCATGGCGAAAAACACCGCCATATTTGCCTGCGCGCCGGAATGGGGCTGTACATTGGCGTAGGTGCATCCGAAGACTTCCTTCGCCCGCTGGATCGCAAGACGCTCCACATCGTCTACGCACTCGCATCCGCCGTAATATCTCTTTCCCGGATAGCCTTCCGCATATTTATTGGTCAAAGGGCTTCCCATGGCGGCCATCACCGCTTTGCTCACCCAGTTTTCCGATGCAATCAGCTCGATGTGGCTGTTCTGTCTGGCCATCTCGTCCTCAATGGCCTGTGCGATCTCCGGATCTACACTCTTTACCTCGTCTAAAGAATACATAGAGGTTCCTCCTGTCATGTGTTTTTCTCTCAAAGACACCTGTTTGTCATATAGCCACTACTTTACCATGTTTCCATCGTTTTTTCAACCACAACTTCCCTGGCGTTTACGTCAAACACATGGTATGCCTTGACGTATTCCGAAAATTCCCTTATGCTAAAGAAAAGAACGAACAAACGGCATGGCTGAGTTTCCTGCTGACCGAGAGCATAGAGGACGCTGAGAGTCTGGTGGAAGAATATCCGTGGTTAGAAGAGATCTACCGGGAGCTTGCCATGCTTCGCCAAAGGCCGGAGGAGGTGCTGGGGATGTTTTCGGATGCATTGAAGATCTTGGATCGGAATACCGTGAAATATATGATTGAAGAGCAGCAGAAGGTCATGGATGACCAGCGCAGGGAACTGGAGGAACAAAAGAGACGCCTTTTAGAGAAAGACCAAACACTGCAGGAAAAAGAAGCCGAAATCCAGGCATTAAAAGCAATGCTGGAAACAAGCGGAAAAAAATAATACCTGTCCTGCGGCACTCAGCACAAAAAATCCACAAAAAACAGGGCTTTTACAAAATCTAAAATACTGATATGCCCCTCATATGATAGGCAATGGTAATATTCCAAACTATCATATGAGGGGCATCTTTAAGTTTTACAGTATACCTTGGCCTATGCAGATTTCTTCCTGCAAACCACAAATCCAAGAATGGATACCAGGGCGATTGCCTCCGCCGCATAAATCAGCACGCTGTCCGAGGTCTTGGGAGTTACCTTCCCTGCGGCCGCCGCGGTTGTGTCTGCGGTCGCTGCCGCGTCCGCACCTGCCACGCAGATGGCCGCCTGGGACATGGTAGTGAATTTCACCTTAATATAACCGTTGCCCACTTCCACAGGCGCAAAGTCCACATACTCGTCCGTTCCATAAGGCCACTGGCGGATCATCACCCTGCTGGACGCCGTCACGCCAGGAATGTTGATCGTCGCGATGGCTCCGTCCGCGCCCGGCGTCACAACCGCTCCGGTCGCCCTGTCAGCCAGCCAGAAATCGGCCAGATAAACGCTGACGGGATCCGTCGTCCCCAGGAGCGCCTGTCCATCGCTCTCATAAAACGTCCTGGTGGGCGGTCCGATCTGAAGGTCCGCGGCTCCGCTGGACAGGCTCACTTCCGCCGCCGGGGAGAGGGTCGTGGTAAAACGCACCTCTTCTACAGCAGAACTTCCGCCGGATTTATTGGAGTTCTTGGAACTGTCTTTATTTTCCTCGGTATTTGCTTCAGTATTCGTTCCTGTGGACTCTGTTCCCCTCACTGTGATGCACATATTCAACCTCGCCGTAACAGGACCGTCATAAGTGAATATGACATAACCGTCTCCCTGAGAACTTATGTTCATAGCTGTGGCAGACTCAGTTATCTTCCATACTTCCACTTTGGAATCCTTTTTGATCTCCGGAATATTGATTTTTATCACCATCGGCTCTGTAAGAGCTTCATTGGGATTATCATCATTTTCAACTATAGCCCACATCGACAAATAATAGGCGTTTGCTCCCTCTGTATCCACAAGGCTTTGTGCATGGTTCTTTCTTGCCTCATCGGCTTCACTCAATTCAACAAGTATTTCTTTCTCGCGCTCCGTCGTTTGAATGGTCGTGTATTGTTCATTCCAATCGCCATACGTGAGTTCCAGCACTCTTGGTTCCGCCGGAGTCTCAGGCGGTGTCTCTACCACGGGGGGATCCACTACCGGATCGTCCTCTTCCGGGTCATCCACTACCGGGCCGTCCTCTTCCGGGTCATCCACTACCGGATCTTTCTCCCCCGGAGTCTCAGACGGCGCAGACTCAAACCAGGTTGTGTAGCTAGCGGTTTCACCTGCGAACGCATGATCGAACATATGATCCATAAACGTATCTTCGTCACTGCTGGTATATCCGCAGCTGCAGGCAAACCACCTGATCTGCTCTGAACTTGCAGGCTCAGAAGATCCTTCCGCTCTGGGTTCCAGTTCCGTCGCGCTCACCGTCATGCCCATCAGGCAGGTGAGTGCGAAGGACAACATTAACAGTTTCAGTTTTTTCATTGTCATTCCCTCTTCTTTCTATGTATTTATATCAGCGCGCCGCCGCGCGTCAATATCTCCTTCCCCCGGCTCAGGGCTCCTTTTCATATTCGTCCGCCAGCACCGCCGTGACCAGGAACCTGCTCTCTCCCTCACCTGCCACGCAGGTGGACAACGTCAGGACCCGGCTTCCAAAAGGAACCTCCACCTCGTCATTCCAGCAATACGCTCCCTCTTTTATTGCTCTGATATAGGCATCAAATCCATCCTCCTGCTCGCAATCACAGTAATCCGGAAGATACGCGTCGGAAAATTTTGAGGCCGCGAAAATCTCATAAACAAACGTCCGATCCGGGCAGAAAATATAAATGTACGGGTTTTCGTCGAAAAACTCCTGCTCCTCATACTCATGCAGGCTTCCGAACATGGTCCCGTTTTTCATGTTATGACCGTAAAGCACCGTATTCACAGCGGAAAAATCCTTCGGATGCACAGACTCCGAATAAATGCTCCCCGGCAGTCCGGCCGTGTGTTCCGCCGTATGGTTCAGATAATAGGCGTCGTCCGAAGGATGCTGCAGAACCGGATAATCCACCATGGTTCCCGGTATCTGGAGCCAGGCATAGATATCCTCGTTGATTCCGCCAAGAGCCTCAAAATCCACCATATTTTCCCTTCTCGGAATCAGGTTGTCTTCTGCCTGGCGTGCCTCTTCCATGGCCGCCTCTTCCGACCCGGCTTCCGGCAGAACTTCCTGCACATTCCGCGCTTTCAGGGTCTCCACGGGTTTCATTTCTTCATACTGCATCTGCGCCTCTATCCGCTGTGCATAATAAAAATTGATGTAGGCAAGCGCGCAGAACAGTACGCTTATGAAAAAAACCATGCCTCCGAGGTTACTTTTTCTCTTTTTATTTGATTTCCAATATTCCAGTCGTTGTTTTTTCATGTTCCATCATGCCGACAATTTGATAAATCAAATTATATAAGTTTTATCATACTTTGTCAATTTAAAATAATCATTATTGATAGTATACAATCTCACATGATAATGCAAAATCAATAGAGAATTTGTATAGTATAGAAAAAAGGAGTTCTATATGATTGGCGAGAGAATAAAGGAACTGCGAATCAGAAATGGCCTCACTCAGACAGACCTGGCAAAAAGACTGCAATTATCCCGCTCAGCCGTTAACGCCTGGGAGATGGGCATCAGCATTCCCTCCACCCAGTACATCATCGAGCTGGCCGACCTGTTTAAAACGTCCGCCGATTATATATTGGAAATAAACCGGGAGGAGTCCATAAATATTTCTGATTTGAGTAATGAAGAAAAAAATATTATCTACCGGCTTGTAAGGTCGTTTGCCTCCAACCAGTTTTTGGTAGAATTATTGAAGAAAAATAATGTGGAACTGTCAGAAGACGATCTGGGCAACCTAGATCCCTCGATCTCCGAGCGTCTTTATAAGACAAAAAAGGGAAGCCAGAATAAATAATCCAGTAATTATATTGATTCGTGATTATTCAGAGTTAAAACGCCGGACAGAAGACGGAGAATCCTGCAAGACAGGATTCTTTTTTATTTACATGGTTCCGGCAGTCTGTTATGATTTTAGAAAACGGCAAAAGGAGATTCATTGTATTGATTACTATACCTTCCATATTCATCCTGTACCTCTGCATCATCAACCTGGCCGCCTTCTTCCTCATGGCCTCCGACAAGCGCCGTGCCAGGAAAGGTCTCTGGCGGGTTCCGGAGAAAACGCTCTTCCTGTCTGCCGTCCTGGGCGGTTCTGCAGGAGCGCTCCTGGGCATGTATACTTTCCATCACAAAACCAGGCACTGGTATTTCGTGATCGGTATGCCCCTGATCCTGATCCTGCAGGCGGCTGCCGGCATCTGGCTGATATGGCTCCGGTAACGACAGGCTGGCGGACTCCGCCAATGATAAAACATGATACGCGAAACGGCATCCCGAAGGTATTCCTCAGGATGCCGTCTCTTTTTATCTGATTATGATTAAATCTGTTCATCCGCTTCCGGCGGTTAGTTCTGCCGGAACCGGGACAGAAAATCTTTTGTCTCCTGGCGTTTCGGACTTCCGAAGATCTCTCCCGGCGTGCCTTCCTCGCAGATCACGCCGCCGTTCATATAGACCACGTGGTTGGAAACGTCCCGGGCGAAGGCCATCTCATGGGTCACCACCAGCATGGTCATGCCCTCTCCGGCCAGATCCCGCATGACGTTCAGCACCTCGCCCACCATCTCCGGGTCCAGCGCCGAAGTCGGCTCGTCAAACAGCAGCACCTCCGGGTTCATGGCCAACGCCCTGGCAATGGCCACACGCTGTTTCTGTCCGCCGGAGATCTGTCTTGGCTTCGCGTTGATGAACGGAGCCATCCCCACCTTTTCCAGATACAGCATTGCCTGCTGCCTGGCGTCGTCCTTATTTTTCTTCAGGACCTTCATCTGTCCCACCATACAGTTTTCCAGCACCGTCATATTGTTGAACAGATTGAAGGACTGGAACACCATGCCCACATGGGAACGGTATTCCGCAGCGTTCACTTTGGGTCCCGTCACGTTCTGACCGTGATAGAGAACCTCGCCGCTGGTGGGCGTCTCCAGAAGGTTGATGCACCGCAGCAGCGTGGATTTTCCCGAACCGGACGCGCCGATGATACTGGTCACATCCCCGGCGTTCACCGTAAAATCGATATCCTTCAGCACCTCATTCGTTCCGAAGCTCTTGGACAGATGCTGAACCTGCAGGATCATATTTCCCATCTTTACCGCCCTCCTTTCGACGAAAATCTGCGTTCCTTGTCAGAGGCTTTCTCCAGCGTGCCCTTCTGTTTGCTGTACTCGTCAAAGGGCGTACCGCGGTTGGGATGGGCGTACATGCCTTCTCCCATCACCAGAGAATCTCCCTGTACCAGCTCGTAGCTGTCGTCTCCGTCCATACGGCGCTCCACCCAGCGCAGGATGAAGGACGCGATCAGCGTCATGCAGAGATAGCCGATCATCTCAATGGCCGCCGACGGGAAATACATGTTGTTGACGCCGGTGATGTACCGGTGGAACGCGAAGAATTCTGTGAATCCAATGATAAACATGACGGACGTATCCTTCACGTTGATGATAAAGTTGTTGCCGATCTGGGGCATGATGTTCCGAAGCGCCTGGGGAAGGATCACCGAAGTCATGGTCTGCACGTGGGTCATGCCGATGGCCTTCGCCCCCTCCGTCTGGCCCGGGTCGATGGAGATGATGCCTCCTCTCACAGACTCTGCCATGTACGCGCCGGTATTGATGGACACGATCAGAATCGCCGCCGCCCAGAGGCTGTCAAATCTCATGCTGTTGCCGCTGAAATAAGGCAGTCCGTAATAAATGAACACTGCCTGCAGCACCATGGGCGTGCCGCGGAAAACTTCCACATAGACCCGGATGATCACCCGGATCAGTTTCAGAAGGAACCTCCTGGGTTTCGGGGTATATGCATTGTAGGGGATCGTATTCAGAATACCGCAGATCAGCCCGATCACACAGCCGATCACAGTGGCGACCAGCGCCAGGATCAGCGTACTCAGGATGCCTCCCAGGTACGCGGGCCAATAGTTGCTCCAGAGCAGGGCCATATCCCTGCCCAGTTGTACCAGCTTCTCCATGCTGTACTCCTTTCTCTTCTGAGCGCCAAAGTACAGGGAGCGCCCGCGCCCCCTGTACTCTCACGCAAAATGTTCGATTTTTAAACTTCCGGCTGTACCGCAATCGCCTCATCCATGATGGTATTGAAATCGTCCTCCGTCATGGTCTCCAGAACCGCGTTCATGGCGTCCAGAAGCTCCGTATTGCCTTTCTTTACGGAGATACCGATGTTCACGTTCTCCGCGCGCTCCTCTTCGGATGCGAACTGGAAGTCTCCGTCCGTACCGGAGAAGTTTAAGATCACCAGGTTGTCATTCTTTGCCTGCGCGCCCATGGCCGTCGGCATATCAGTACAGATAAAATCTACCGTACCGGTCTCCAGAGACATGATCATGGACGGTGCTGTCTCTGCAGGAGACAGAAGCTCCGCGCCCTCGATCTGCGGCAGGCAGGAATCATACCAGATGGTTCCGGACTGCGCCGTGCACTTTCCGCCGGCCAGATCCGCGATGGACGTTGCAGACGCATAGGGGCTGTCCGCCGTGGTCACGCATACGATCGTCGCATAGTAGTAGGGGCCTGCCATATCCACCTCGGCCATACGGTCCGCCGTCATGGACTGTCCGGCGATGGCCGCGTCGATGGTTCCGGACTGTACCGCCGGCACCAGGGAATCCCATGCGCTGGATACCACTTCCAGTTCCCAGCCGTTTGCCTCGCAGATCTGCTTTGCGATCATCACATCGTAACCGTTGGCATAAGATCCCGGTACGTTGGAGATGGGAACCGCTCCGTTGGAATCATCCATCTGCGTCCAGTTGTAGGGAGCATACGCACATTCCATACCTACCGTCAGGACTCCGTCGTCCACACCGGCTCCGGCCTCGCCGGCCGCCTCAGCATCCGGCGTCTCCGCCGCTTCTGTACCCTCTGCCGCGGACGTATCCGGCTGCGCGCTCTCCGTGCCCGCAGACCCGCACGCCGTCATGGATGCGGCCAGGGCAAGCGTCAAAAATAAAGCAGTAAACTTTTTCATCTTTTTTCCCTCCTGTGAAATTCTTGGATACGACGAAAGCCTCCCACCTCACTCGAGCGGAGAAAGGCTTATGCCGCAAAAAAAGAATCGCTCTGTCAAGCGATCCATCAAATTGCGGCATATCCCCGGAGGGATTCCATCAGCTTCAATAGCGCTTCACAAAACTTTTGTGACAGTCCGCCGGGTATTTCCCGACGGCCCAGCAGTACAAAATCAGGCACCTTTGCCCTGCTTCGGCGGTCTCCCCTTTCCCTGCCGGCGGATGCCTGTCCTTGCCGGAAGCTAATCTTGAAGCCCGCGCCTCTATCTTGGCGATTCTATTTTCCAGTATCGTACCACCCGATTCCCCGCTTGTCAACTTTTTTCTGCACAAAGCTTGAAAAAAGGGATTATTTCGATTATTATATTGGCAATCTATCATTTATAAGAGGTGCTGATAAAATGGACATCAATTATGAGCTGTACAAGGTATTTTACTATGTGGCCGTCTCCCTGAGTTTTTCCGACGCTTCCAAGAAGCTCTATATCTCCCAGTCGGCGGTCAGCCAGTCCATCAAGGTCCTGGAAAAGAAACTGGACCAGACCCTTTTTATCCGCAGCACGAAAAAAGTCCAGCTTACCCCGGAGGGCGAGATCCTGCTGCGCCACATCGAGCCGGCCGTCAACCTGATCCGCCGGGGCGAGGCACAGATCATGGAGACCAGCACCCTGGGCGGCGGCCAGATCCGCATCGGCGCCAGCGACACCATCTGCCGGTATTTCCTGGTGCCCTTTCTCAGCCGGTTCCACCGGGAATATCCCGGCGTCCACATCAAAGTCACCAACCAGACCTCCATCAAGTGCGCGGATCTTCTGGAAAACGGGGCCGTGGATCTGATCTTCACCAACTATCCCAACTCCCGGCTGGGGCACGGAAGCCATGTGGAATACCTGCGGGATTTCCACGACTGTTTCATCGCCAACCGAAGATTTTATAAGGAGCTGGAACATCGGACTCTCTCCCTCCGGGAGCTTCTGGATTATCCCATCCTCATGCTGGACCGCAACAGCACCACCAGCGAATTTCTCCACGCCGCCTTCCAGCAGCATCAGTTGGATCTGGTGCCGGAGATCGAATTAAGTTCCAATGACCTTCTGCTGGATCTGGCGGACATCGGGCTGGGCATCGCTTTCGTTCCGGACTACTGCCTGTCCCTGGGACCCGGCAGCGACCTGTTCCGCCTGAACCTGGAAGAAGAACTGCCCGCCCGCCAGCTGGCCCTGGTATACAACGAACGTATGCCCATCAGCAGCGCAGCCAGACAGTTTATCAAATATTTCTAGACCAGGCAGTTTATCAAACATTTCTGGACCAGAATTCTTTTAACTGCCGCTCCACCGTATCCAGACGGCAGTACGCATGCTGTTCCCATTCTCTTGGGAACAGTTTTTTGTATGCGGGGCTCTGGAACCGGTCGTCCAACAGCAGGATCACACCCCGGTCGCCGTCCGTGCGGATCACCCGGCCCGCCGCCTGCTGTACCTTGTTCATACCCGGATACTGATAGGCATAGGCGAACCCGTCCAGTTCTTTTTTCGCGAAATATTCTTTTAAAATCTCCCTCTCCAGACAGACCTGGGGCAGTCCGGTCCCTATGACCGCCGCGCCGATCAGCCGGTCGTCGGGCAGGTCGATCCCTTCCGAGAAAATCCCTCCCATAACGCAGAACGCCGCCATGCTCTGGGAACGCTCTTCTTCAAAAAGTTTCAGAAAATCCTCCCTGGCCTGTTCATCCATGGAAGTATCCTGGCGCACGCACAGGAAATCCCCGTCCCGGCAAATATCATACACCGCGTCCAGCATCCGGTAGGAAGGAAAGAAGATCAGATAATTGCCCTTTTTGGCCGACACCAGAAGCTTCACATACTCCGCCATCCTCCGGTATTCCTGTTCGCCCCTTCTGGTATACCGGCTGCTCACGTCCGTTCCCACCAGCAGCAGACGGCGCTCCGCGCGAAAAGGCGACCGGGCATAGACCGCGTAGTCCTCCGGTTCACCCGTCAGCAGTGT
Source organism: uncultured Lachnoclostridium sp. (assembly GCA_944381625.1). GTDB lineage: Bacteria > Bacillota > Clostridia > Lachnospirales > Lachnospiraceae > Hominiventricola. The sequence goes on along the minus strand of CALWLW010000002.1, from coordinate 408,343 downwards.
TTTATAATAATTAACCGGAAGCAGCGTGGCGGAGAAGAATACGGTGCTGATCCCCCGGTCCAGACAGAGGCGCAGGTTCGCGGCAGGGCACACGCAGTACAGGTTCAGCCAGAATCTCCCGTCCTCCGTCAGCCGGGTATAGATCTCATAATTCTCGTCCAGGCGGTCGCAGATATTCAGGAAACGGCGCAGGGAAAAATAAAAATCCGTCAGGCTCTCCCGCACATCCTCATGCTCCGGATATTCCAGGAAACGCTCCATCTCCGAGACCAGATGCACCAGCTGCAGATAGAAAGCCCCCACCTGGGGCAGCCGCTGCCAGCCGTCCACGCATTCCCGCTTCCATTCCAGCAGATGGCGGTTGCAGCGTTCCAGCGCCTTCGTAAGCGCTCCGTCCTTCCCTCTCACCAGGCGCTTCATCTCCAGAAAATCCTCTTTGCACAGGGATTCGCTGTACATGGCCCGTCCCCGCTCCACCAGATTGTGCGCCTCGTCCACCAGAAAAAGATACTCTCCCTTCGTTCCTTCCCCAAAGAACCGCTTCAGATACACATTAGGGTCGAATACATAGTTATAGTCGCAGATCACCGTGTCCACCCAGTCGGACAAATCCAGGCTCAACTCAAAAGGACACACCCGCCATTTATGCGCGTGTGCCAGGATCACCTCTCTGGTATACGCGTCCTCCTCACCGGACCAGAGCTCATAGACCGCGTCGTTAATCCGGTCAAAATGGCCTTTTGCATAAGGACAATGATCCGGGTTGCATTCCGCTTCTTCACAGACGCACAGCTTTTCCTTGGCCGTCAGGATCAGAGATTTGACCCGGATATCCTGCCGGCGCAGGATGTTAAGCGCATCCGCCGCCACGGTTCTGGTGATCGTCCTGGCCGTGAGGTAGAAAATTTTATCGCATAATCCCTCACCCATGGCTTTCAGCGACGGGAACAGTACCGACAGGGTCTTCCCCACGCCGGTGGGCGCCTGGATAAAGAGACGTTTCTTCCTGAGCACAGACTTATAGACGCTGACCGCCAGTTCTTTCTGTCCCTCCCGGTACGCATAGGGGAATTCCATCCCTTTCAGGGACGCGGTCCTGCGTTCTTTCCAGTCTGCGGCGAAGACCACCCATTTTTCATAGGCGGCCATCAGTTCCCCGAACCACCGTTCCAGCGTCTCCGCCTCATATTCCTCTGTAAAATACCTGAGTTCCTCCGTATCCAGGTTGGCATAAACCATGCGCACCCGAATGATCGGAACCCCTTTCTGCTCCGCATAAATATGCGCGTAGCATTTCGCCTGGGCCAGATGCACCGGGACAGCCTCCTCCATCCGTGCCACGTCCCGGTAGGTTCCCTTGATCTCGTCCACCGTCACAGTCCCGTCTTCCTGCCAGATCCCGTCGGCGCGCCCCTCCACGCTGACCAGGATACCGCCCAGCTTCACTTCTTTTTTCAGCGTTACCTCCGGCTGATAGCCGGAGCCCATCCGGCCCTGGATCTTCCGGTGCAGGCGGCTGCCGGCCTGCATGGCTTCCGCATCCCTCCGGCCCCCGCGCCGGTTGTCCAGATCGCCGCTTCGCAGCAGAAATTCCACCAGGTTCCGGACTGAGATCCGGACTGCTTTGTCTGCCATCTGTCTGTGCCGCCTCCTTTCCTGAAGATTTCGTATACATTCCAAATGGGGACGCGGCATACGCCGCGCCCCCAATCGCTAAAAAGGGATTATTTCATGTGCTTTTGTACGATTCCGCTTTGAATTATTTGCAAAGCTTCTTGAATTCGTCCGCCACAAACTGTACTTTCGTTCCTACGATAACCTGTACGGACTTCTGTCCCGGACGGATCACGCCTGCCACGCCTGCGGATTTGATCTTCTTCTCATCCACTTTGGTGTAGTCTTTGATCTCCAGACGAAGTCTGGTGATGCAGTTGTCGATGGAGGTTACGTTCTCTTTTCCGCCAACGCCTTCCAGGATCACTTTTGCCACCTGGGTAAAGTCGTCGTTTGCCAGAACAGCCTGCTTCTCAGCTTCCGTATCCTCATCCTCACGGCCCGGGGTCTTCAGGTCAAACGCCTGGATTGCCACACGGAACACCAGATAGAATACAACAAATGCTGCGATGCCCAGCGGGATGATCATCCAGGTATTCGCTGCCGCCGGAAGGAAGGAAGAGAATACCAGGTCCGTAGCGCCTGCGGAGAAGCTGAAGCCTGCGCGGAAGCCTACCAGCACGGTGATGAAGGTGAATACGCCGTACAGTAAAGCGTAGATCAGGTACAGCACCGGAGCCAGGAACATGAACGCGAACTCGAACGGCTCGGTTACGCCGCAGACAAACGCACAGAGTGCTGCGGACGCCAGAAGACCGATGGCTGCTTTCTTGTTCTTCGCCGTATGTACCATAGCCAGGGCAGCGCCCGGAACACCGAACATCATGCACGGGAAGAATCCGGACATGTACATACCGAGGCTCCAGTTCACATCTGCGGAGGTCAGGCCTGCCCAGTAGTTGGTCAGGTCGCCGATGCCGATGGTGTCAAACCAGAACACGTTGTTCAGCGCGTGATGCAGACCAAACGGAATCAGCAGACGGTTGAAGAAAGCGTAGAGACCTGCTCCTACTGCTTCCATGCCCATGATGCCCTCGCCCAGAGCTACCAGTGCGCCGAAGAGAACCGGCCATACGAACAGCAGTACAACGGATGCAAGGATGGATACCACGCCTGCCACGATGGCTACGCAGCGTTTGCCGCTGAAGAAAGCCAGCCAGTTGGGAAGCTGGGTTCCTTTGAATTTGTTGTAGCACATAGCGCCGATGATACCTGCGATGATACCGATGAACGGGTTGGCAATCTTGCTGAACGCCAGAGAAGCGTCTGCATTCTCAGCGATGGACGGCATGATAACCGTTACGTTTCCAAGCGCCAGCAGGTTCGTGATCATCAGCCAGGAAGCCAGAGCTGCCAGACCGCCGGTACCATCGTTGTCCTCAGACATACCTACACCGATACCGATAGCGAACAGGATTGCGATGTTGTCAATCAGCGCTCCGCCTGCCTTGATCAGGTAGAAACCGATCTGGTAAGCGATACCGCTTGCCTGGAAGCCAGCCACCTCTCCGGCCATAGCCGCGGGAGCCAGCATGTAGCCGATACCCATGAGGATACCGCAGATGGGAAGACACGCTACAGGAAGCATCAGTGATTTCCCGAGTTTCTGTAAGAATTTCATAAGATTCCCTCCTTTTATAATATGAATCCCTTTTATCTATTTCAACCGGCGACGCCGGTTAAAATCTTATAATATTTCACGGCAGCCGCCGCTGTGTTCCGGCAGATGCCCTTGTGCGCTGCCCCCGGCAGGGACCGCTATTTTGTGATGACAGCCACATCGTCTCCCACGGACACGTCTTTGTCCGCCAGAGCTTCCACAGAAGCATAATCTGATGTGTTGCAGACGATCATGGGCGTGATCGTGTCATAGCCGGCTGCCTTTACCTTATCCAGATCGATCTCCAGCAGCAGATCTCCCTTTTTCACCTGATCGCCGCTTTTTACGCAGCCCTTGAAACCGTCGCCATTCATCTTTACCGTATCCAGCCCCACGTGGATCAGCACCTCGGCTCCGAAATCCGTTACCATGCTCACCGCATGAAGCGTATCGAAGACCATTTCAATCTGCCCGTCAGCCGGCGCGCAGATCCGCCCTTCCGACGGGATTACCGCCACGCCTTTTCCCAGCATCTCCTCCGCAAAGGTGGGGTCGTTCACTTTTCCAAGCGGAACCGCCTTCCCAGCCGCCGGGGCTCCCAGCGTATATTTGCTCTCCTTGTTCCCTTTCTTCTTCAAAAAACCAAACATATTTTCCCTCCTGCTCTCTCACCGGAACCCTGGCTCCCTCCGGATCGCCTACTCCTCCGCCATGGTAACGCGCCGGATATGTATAGCCAGATACATAACCTCCTCGCCTGACAGACGGCAGTCCGCCGTCTTCTCTATATACTCTGCAATCTTCCTGCTGCAGGCATATTCCCTGGGATATTTCACACGCATCATCTCCGCCAGTTCATCCTCTTCGTTGGGCAGAAGCTCCTTGCGGTAGATCCTCTGAAGCAGGAACTTCATATGGGTGATGAAACGTTCGTAGTGCAGCGTCCCTTCATCCAGCTCCACGCCCAGCTCACGGACCACAATCTCCAGAACCCCTTTCAGCAGATCCGGAAAATGAAGCGCGTCTTTGATATCCGTGCCGTACTCCGCGTTGACAAAATGAAGGGCAATGAATCCGGCCTCATCCTCCGGCAGATCAGCGCCCAGCCTCTTGCGGATCAGTTCCACGGCATATTTGCCGATGCCGAACTCTTCCGGATAAAACTTGCGGATTTCCAGCAGCAGGGCATTCTCCAGCTTGATATGCTCCTCATACCGGGCGATGGCAAAATTGATATGGTCTGTCAGCGTCACATAGATGCTGGGGTTCAGTTTGAGTTTGATCCGGTTCTTCGCGTAGGAGATAATGTCATTGGACACCTTCACCTGTTCCAGCGGCATATTGGCAAGCAGATCTTTAAACTGATCTGCCAGGCTCTGTCCGGGAATCCGGAAGATCTTCTCCACCTTGTCTTCGTTTACCTTCATCCCCGGCTTTACTCCAAACCCCAGGCCCCGGCCCATGGCCACCACTTCTTTCCCCGCCTCATCAAAGGCCGAAACGATATTATTATTTATCACTTTCTCAACAATCATATCGATCTCCTCAGGAGTCAACCCCATGCAATCATGCGGGGCATCCAGCGGACAGGCCCTCGCTGTCCCGGCGAAAATATCTGTGAAGCAAACAAAAAAACCAAATCCCATAAACAGTCCTCTTCTGTCCTGCTTATAAAATCTGGTTTTGCCTGTCTAACAGTAACAATCCACTTTTTTCAATTTCTGTATTAACCATACCAGAATTCTGTGTGAAAGTCAACCAAAAATTTATTATTTTTTTATATTTTTTTCATTTTCTTTACAAACTGCCCCACTCTGTCACATTCAAACCGACCTGCAAACGTCCGCCCAGTCTGCCGCCCGGAGGGTCTTTCGTTCTATAGTTTCGTTCTATAAGGAGGTTTGGGGAACTTTCCTGGGGAAATGGAAAAAGCAGTCTCTGGGGGGAGACCGCTTTTGAAAGGGGGTAATATAAGGTATAAAAACTAAAAATTAGAAACTGCCGTATTCAGGCTACCGCATACCGGGCAAGCAGCTCTTCAAACTTCAGGCTGTGTCCGTAATATCTGACTGTCAATATGTGGTTCAGATCGATGCTCATCATTCCCAGGATGGACTTTCCATCCACATGGAGCCTCTTGCAGTGAACATCAATATCAAAATCACATTCGGTAGCAAGTTTCACAAATTCGACCACGCCCTCTGCGCTCAAGAGAATCCTGATCTCATTCACTTTGTCCACACTCCCATATCAAAGTATCCTTTGCGCCGGAGCATGAACCCAGCGCGGTGCGCCGCATCGGTTTTGCTGACGCTTATTATACACATTCCGCGACAGTTGTCAAATTTTCTGTTCTTCCTCCTCACCGGCGTATTTTGTACAAGTTCCTCAAAAAATCCAGGAACAGCCGCCATTCTTTTTCCGCACTATGCAGGCGCACCCTCCCGTACACTCGTTTAACAAAAGGCATTTTCTCTAACTTCCGCCAAAAATCTCCCTGATTCCCTTTCACTTTTCACAAATTTTTGCCATTCGAAAACACTCCCCGGCAGATACATCCCCGCATCCATCCTGGCTCTCCTGATCCTGAAATTCTGTCATAATATGCCGGAATTTCAGAGGCAGAAACGCCTGCTGAAGCCTTCTGTTCTCCCGTTCTTCAATCCCCACCGCCCGGTGAAAGCCCCTCCACAGACGCTGAAAATACGGTTCTTCGCAGGAGTCCGCAGGCATGGACAGGGATTTCTCGTCCACCTCGTCCAGCAGGAACCAGTTCTTCCCTGCCGGGTGGACCGCCGCCCGATCCCTGATCCGATCCAGGATTGCCCAATGTTCCAGCGGCAGACGGTCGGCAAAATGCGGGGCGATCATGGCCAGAACATCCGCCTCCGGCTCTATGACGGCAAACAGGCCCCCGTTCTCCAGTTCCCGGAACCGCACAAATCCCATATACCGATGGGCGATATGCCACGCTTTCCTGCGCAGTTCAAAGATCAGGCGCACCTCGGGGCAGGTGAGCATATGGCAGATCTCCCTGCCGTCTGGCAGATGAAGACCCATGACGATCATACGGTAGATAGCGTCCGCTTTTTTCTCATGAGGGCAGGCGGCGGCATAGGCGATCATATCCGCCGCCTCCATCCCCATGCGCCGCTCCACCGTGCGGAATACCTTCCCCGCCTTCTCCGCATCCGGCTCCACATCCGTATACTCGCAGAACAGCTCCAGATTCTCCACGGCAGAAGAAGTCAGCCTGACGTTTGCATGTCCCAGACGGCTGTCCCAGGCATCGTAAACACCGGTCAGAATACCGGTCAGCGTATCTTCACACCGAAAAACGCGGATCATCGAACAATGACAGCTGCCGGTACGCCGGTTCCTTCCCGGCCCCATAGGGCAGTCTCTCCTTTCCATCCAAAAGATTCCTCAGGATATAATCCTCCTCCAGCCGCACCGGATACATCTGCCGGCCGCCGCAGGTGATAAAGAAGACCGCGCGCTTCAGCACCACGCCCATCTTCTTCAGGAGCTGGTAATCCAACGTTCCCAGCCTTCTGGCCTTCACGATCCTCTGGGCCGAGCGGACGCCGATGCCCGGCACTTTCAGCAGGGTCTGATAATCCGCACGCATCACCTCCACCGGAAACAGTTCCAGATGGCGCAGAGCCCAGTCGCACTTGGGGTCCAGAAATACATTGAAATCCGGCCGTTCCTCAGACAGAAGCTCCTCTGTATGGAATCCGTAAAACCGCAGGAGCCAGTCCGCCTGGTACAGCCGGTGTTCTCTCAGAAGGGGAGGCCCGCCTGGCAGGGCGGGCAGCAGACTGTCGTCATTCACCCGCACAAAAGCAGAATAGAACACTCTCTTCATCTCATAGCTCCGGTACATATGCTCCGCCGTCTTCAGAATCTGCAGGTCGCTCTCCCCCGACGCCCCGATGATCATCTGTGTGGACTGTCCGGCAGGCACAAACCGGGGAGCATGACGGTAAAGCGCCAGCTCCTGCCGGTTCTCCGTCCTCCTCTGCTGCACCTGGCGGATGGGAGCCAGCATCTTTGAACGCTGTTTCTGAGGGGCCAGTATCTGCAGCGCTTCCTCTGTGGGAAGCTCCAGGTTCACACTCATGCGGTCCGCCAGATATCCGGTCCGCTCCACGATGGCCGGATCAGCTCCCGGTATGGCCTTCACATGGATATACCCCTGGAATCCATATTCCCGGCGCAGCTTGTACAGCGTCTGGCAGAGAAGCTCCATCGTCGCATCCGGGCTTTTGATAATACCGGAGCTCAAAAACAGGCCCTCAATATAATTTCTCCGGTAAAATCCCATGGTCAGGTCGCAAACCTCCTGCGGGGTGAACGATGCCCTGGGGACGTCGTTGCTCCGCCGGTTGATACAGTATTTGCAGTCAAAGATACATTCGTTGGTAAATAGAATCTTCAGAAGGGAGATGCACCGCCCGTCGCTGCTGAAGCTGTGGCAGATCCCGGCCGCGATGCAGTTGCCCGTGCCCCCTCCCGTATTCTTCCGGTCCACGCCGCTGGAAGTACATGCCACGTCGTATTTGGCCGCATCCGCCAGAATCTCCAGCTTCTGCATAAGATCCATCTCCTGAACGATCCTGTACTCCATATCGCTTCCTCCTCAAAAAATCGAACATATGTTCTTTTTCTGATTATACACGGAGGAAGAAGATTTGTAAAGACCCATCTTTTTCTTTTGAAGGAAGCCCTTTGCGGCAGGGACTTAAGACTGGCCCCGGCCTCCTGCCTGAGGCTGCCGTCCGTCCGCGTACCGGATTACACCGCACGCGATTCTGCCCCCGGAATCCCCGGAGGGCTGGGTATGGAAATCATCCGCCATCTCATGAATGATCACGGATTTCCCCACGATCTGGTCTACCAGGAACCGTTTGTCATAAAATACCATATACGCGTATCCCTGGTTGCCCAGAAGCGGAGGCAGATCTCCCGCATGCTGGGGATGAAGGGTCTTCCCCGGATTGTAGTGGTCTCCCGCCTGGGTAAACGGCCTGGTACAGTCTCCATATTCATGAATATGCATGCCGTAAAAATCACTGGAGCCGGGTATCTGGATGTTGGGAAGCCCGAAGATCTGCGCCTCCACCATTACTCCGTCATAGGGCGTCCGATAAAATCTCACGGAACCGGCCACCTGGGGCCAGGACGCCCCTCCCTGCATCCAGGCGATGGCATCCGCCTGGCCCTGTCTTAAAAGCCCCTGGAAAACTGCCGCTGGCGTCGTCTGAAACATCAGCGCGCGCCTCCTTTTTTCTTTCAGTATATGCGGCGGCATGGTATAATGAGCACAAAGTGCGAATTATACCATCGCGCATACCGGTAAATCCGGGCGCGTATGCAAAAAATCCCCGGGAGGTTCTATTATGGTCCTTTTTTGTACTGCCGCAGGCATCCTGTGCATGGTTTATTTTATCCTGCTTTTGCTTTACAGCGGCTTTACTTCTTCTTTTTATCTGGTCTGGCCGATGATGGGCGCGGGATTTTTTCTCCTTGGATGGCTCTTCCGGATCCATTTCTGGCAGCAGCTCCCAGGCGTCCTGCGGGGCTTTCTTCTGTGCGCGGCGGCTCTTGGCCTCCTGTTTTTCGCAGGCGTGGAGAGCATGATCCTTAAGGGCGCGCTGGCTGTTCCCAGGGACCGCCTGGATTATGTCGTCGTCCTGGGCGCCCATGTGCGTCCCGAAGGGCCCAGCCGGGCTCTTGCCCTGCGCCTTGACCGGGCACTGGAATACGCTGCGGACAACCCGGACACCCTTTTCATCGTCTCCGGCGGGCAGGGGAACAACGAACCCTGCACCGAGGCGTCCGCCATGAAAGAATATCTGGTCTCCTCCGGGATGGACCCGGAGCGTATCCTGGAAGAAGGGCAATCAAAAAACACCAGGCAGAACCTGATGTTTTCCAGAGAAATGATCCCCCCAGACGCGTCTGTGGGGATTATCAGCAATGATTTCCATATCTGCCGGGCCCTTCATCTGGCCGAAGAACTGGGCTTTGAAGACGCCTGCGGAATCCCCGCAAAAAGCGATCTGCCCACGCAGCCCGCCAATCTTTTCCGGGAATTCTTCGCAGTCGTCAAGGATTTCTGGATCTTATAACGCCTCCAGCGCTTTCAACGCCTCCGCCAGATACGCGTTGTCCGCCTGGTGGAACGCGCCGTCCGCCAGTTCTGCCAGTTTCGTGTCGATGGGCATTTTGCCCAGCACCGGGATCTCCAGCTCCTGAGCCAGCGCGTCAATGCCGCTCTCTCCAAAGATGCGGAACTGTTTGCCGCAGTCCGGACAGACCACATAGCTGTAGTTCTCCACCAGCCCCAGCACGGGGATCTTCATGGTCTCCGCCATATGGAGCGCTTTCTTTACGATCAGGCGCACCAGCTCCTGGGGAGAAGTAACCACCACGATCCCATCCACCGGAATGGACTGAAATACGGTAAGGGGAACGTCGCCGGTTCCGGGCGGCATGTCCACCAGCAGGTAATCCAGCTCGCCCCAGACCACATCGCTCCAGAACTGTTTCACCATATTGGCCAGAATCGGCCCTCTCCAGATCACCGGAGATTCTTCATCCGGGAGCAGCAGGTTGATGGACATGACCTCAATATCATTGCCCGTGGACACAGGCAGAATGCTTTCCTCCCACATCTGGGCCGGGCCGTGGATTCCGTACATCTTGGGGATGGACGGGCCGGTGATGTCCGCATCCAGAATGCCCACCCGGTATCCTTCTTTTGCCAGCTGGTTGGCCAGGGACGCGGTAACCATGGATTTGCCCACGCCTCCCTTTCCGCTGACCACACCGATCACGTGATCGATCCTGGACTGTGCGTTCAGTTCTGCCAGGAAACTGTTCTTCTTGCCCTCTGCGGCTGCATGCTCGCAGCCTTCGCAGCTCTCGCGGCTGCAGGTGCTTTTACAGGATTTTTCTTCCATCTCTTTCTCTAACCTCTCTTTTTCTTTTTCGTCTTTCAGGCCATGGGGATTCAGCGCAGGCGATTGCACTCAAACCGTTCCATCGTGCCAAGGCAGTTCATGATCTCGTCATACTTCTCTTGTATTCCCTTCTTTTCCACCACCAGATCCAGAGAGATGGCGATGCTGTTCAGCAGAGCTTCCGTCATCCGGTTCCGGTTGTAGGCCAGAATATGCATCTTCTCCTCCAGTGTCTCCGCATCCAGAAATTCCAGCAGGACAGGATCTACCGCATCCATGTCCTCCGTCCGGCGAACGTATCCGGTTTCTTTCGCATCCTCCGCCTGCCAAGCATATCCGGTCTCTTTCGCACTCTCCTTCACAGAAGATTCTTCCTTTGTGAATTCCACCAGTTCAAAACGGTATCTCTGGGAAACATCCGGATATTTTTCATGGTCCACCTCGCTGACGAACATCTCATACGGGCGCACAAACACCCGGTAATCCCCGTACAGCGCCTGATAGACCACCATCCGTTCCCCTGTCTCGGAATGTTCCGCCACCGCCACGATCTGATACAGGCGGTCTTTAAAATGCCGGTAAAACTGTCCCTGTCTGACTTCACGCATATACTTCCACTCCTCCCACGGACATATTACCCCTGCACGAATCCCGCGCTTGCGCCGCAAAAACCGGCATGACCGAAGCCATGCCGGTTCCAGTGTGCGCGATGGTATAATTCGTGCTTCGCACTTATTATACCATCCTCTGACTGGTTTTGCAAAGTTTTCGCAATACCTGTTTCATCAATCTTCCGAGTAGAGCGCAATGTCTCCCCTGCCATGATCCGCACTGAGAATATATGGCCTTTCACCCGAATAAAACACACAGACATTTGCGCTTCCAACGCCCTCATCGATTATATTCGTCACGTATCCGCCATTCTCATATGTCACCATAAATAATTCTTTATTCAGCCTGCGCGCCCCGCAGATTACCACAGGCTTTCCGGAAAATTCTCCCACCCATATAGCATGTAAAAATTCTGCAGGAGACGGATATGTATAAACCTGTTCGTATTTTCCTCCTATAAGTTTATAGATGTTTAACTCTTTTCCATGAAATGGTTCAATGGCTATCAGTTCTCTCTCCCCGCAACCATCCAGATCAAAAAAAGCCGCTTCAGAAACCGGATGGTTCCATACCCTTTCCCACCTGGAATTATCTGTCGTTTTCCCCGGGACAAAGGCAAACACACCGTTTTGCGACGCAATATATCCTGCCTGCTGCCCTTGATACTCCCCTCTCCAATACCCGTGATTTTTCACAAGTCCTTCTGCCAGCACCTCTACCTTAAAGCCAGCCGTCACATCCTCTTCCAAATATCCAACATAAACTTTTCCCGGATCTGACCAGTCTTCCTTCTCTTTTTTGGATGTACACAGCGTGGAACCCAGAAAAACCCGTTTGTCTTCCACCTGAAAAATATCGAAGCGGTGAAGATAAGGAAGATCCAAAACAGGAATCAGTTCCCATTTATCCTCCTTTTTTCTGCAGCAAACCACCTGAGCATCTGCCGCGTTAAATCCCGGGAAAAAATTCCGAATTGCATACAGCGTATCTGCTTCGCCCGGGACAGGCACAACTGCCATTGTGCCTCCCCCGTGTTCCCAAATTACCTCCCTGCCGCATTCGGTTACTGAATAAGTATAGAACGCACCTCCTTTTTCTTCGCTGGCCGCATAAATTACAGCCTGTCCACATATACTTGCGCTCCCAACACAGTAACACCTCTCCATCCGGTCAATAACCCGCCGTTTCCAAGCCACGTTTTACTCCTCCTGTCAATGTTCTCCGCCCTGATGGATCACTCCCGATTCCAGTATCTTATCTTTAATCTCCTTCGCAGAAAGAACATTTTTTATTCCTATGACCTTTACTCCTTCTTCCTGAGCCTTTTTGAAAGAGGGGACAAAATTTACCGCAGTCAATACCAGGTCATATTTCCCGGCAATCCCCTTTGCTTCTGAAATTGGACAGTGATATACCTCCGCATGTACGCCAAGTTCTTCCAAAACTTCCTGAACTTTCATTTTCATCATCAAACTGGAACCTGCACCCATTGCACAGGCAATCAAAATTTTTATCATTCTAACTCCTTTCACTGCGCCTTCCGACGCTCTTTCATTAATTTTTCATACGCCTCATAATCATCTGTAATCAAAAAGTACGTATCTTTATGACGCCTGTACTGAATCTGGGGAATAGCCAGCATTCCAAGAGCAATAATTGCAACCCCCGCATATTTCAAGTATTTCATCACAAATGTGAAGCCCTGCCACACGGTCACCCAGTCAAACAGACTGTTGAATCCGCCATAGGAGGCCAGCCCCAGTACACTCGCAAATAAAGCCGTTCCTGCCACCGCAATCATGCCCGTAATAAACGGGATTGCAACCGCCGCTTTCACACCGCCTTTATGGTTTGCAAATGCGGCCAAAGTGCCATCTCCAAAAAACATAGGAACAAATCCTGCAATCACCAGCACCGGGCTCTGAAAAACAACCAGTCCAAGAATTGCCAAAAATTGTCCCAATCCAGCGGAAATAAATCCCAACGGAATCGCATTTGCCGGAGCATATGCATATATCGCAGGCACATCAATCCCCGGCACTGCGCCTGGAAGCAGTTTCGTGGATATTCCCTGGAACGATTGTGTCAGTTCAGCAACAAACATATTTACTCCCATGGACAATATTCTCAAATAGACCGCAAAACTCAGCGCAAATTTCAGAATATAGAAGAAGAAACTGTCTCCGGCTCCCATGAATCCTCCTTCCACCAAAAACTCTTTTCCCAATACAAGCAGAATCGTTCCAAAAAACACCAGCATTATAATGGAAGTAGAAACTACATTATCGTTAAACATGGAAGCCCAGCCAGGAAGTTCAATCTCTTCAATCTTTTTACTCTTTTTCTTTCCCAGACGTCCGATCTTAGGAGCAAGCCATTCCGTCAGTTTTATAGCGAACATTTGTTGATGGGCAATACAGAAACCTCCTCCATCTGTCATTTCCTGGCATATATCCACAGTAAGGTTGGACCCTACCGCCCAATAAATTCCCAGAAGGATCCCCATTACCACCAGGATCCCTGTATCTCCCAATTCCGGAAAACAGAAAATAACAATCCAAAATGCAAGCGCAGACTGCTGAACCTGTATATGTCCTGTAGTAAAAACCGAACGTATTTTGGTAATTTTCCGAAAGGCCACCAGGATAATATTGAAAATGAAAGCTATCAATAATAAAATCATAACCTGCGAAAAACTCCTGCCCAGATCTGACAATGCCTCTGTAATCGCACTCTGTCCATAATATGGATCCATAATTACCGCGTCCATATTGAGCCTTGTTTTGAGACCAGCCAGGATCGGCCTGCATTGATTGATCAGTCCGTCAGAACCGACCGTCAGAATCAGGTAACCGGCAGTGGCCTTTATAAAACCAGCGATTGTCTCATAAACCGGACGCTTCAGCAGGGCATACCCCACCAATACCATCAAGCCGATAAAAAAAGCCGGCTGTTGAAGAATATTTTTAGCAAAATAACTCCAAATATCCAATAAAATCTGCATTCATTTTCCCTCCATTATCATAATTTTATCTGTTGATCAATTTTTAGCAAATCAGCCTCTGACCGAGCTCGAAACAACTGTCCTAAAATTTTCCCATCTTCCAGTATAGAACTGAGCTTTAGCAGATTCTCCAAATGCTTGTTGTGATCCGTAGCCGATAAAGTAAAAAATACTGTAGCATTCTTTTCTTTATCCTCTTTGTCAAAAATCACAGGTTTCTCAAATTTCGCAAAGCCAATAGCTGTCTTATACGCCAGTTCACAAGATTCATTGCAGTGCGGAATTGCTACTCCCGGGAGAATTACTATATACGGTCCGTACTTTTTTACGCATTCAATAACGCGTTCTGCATAATCTTCACCTATTACTCCATTCACTACCATAGGCTGACAGCATTTTCGAACCGCATCTTTCCAGTCGGCCGCTTCCCTGTAAAACGCAAAATTTTTTTGATTCACAATATCTTTTATAAGCATTTTTTTCTCCTGCTACAATATCGACCTGAACGGAGTATTTGGTTCCGTTTCAAAGCAGTCTTCAAATCCCCTCCTATGATGGAACCTCTTTTTACACTTGTCATCTGGCCATATATATTTGCCTCCCACCTCCCATATGAACGGTGTAAATTGGTAATTCAGCCGTTCTTTCCTTCTGTCATAAAGCATTAAAATTTCTTCTGTATCTGCCATAAAATTTGTCCAAACATCATAATGAAAAGGAATCACCACTTTGCATCGGAGTGCCTCTGCCATCCTCAGGATGTCAACGGAAGTCATTTTATCTGCAATTCCCACAGGATTTTCCCCATACGAACCAAGGCACACATCTATATTCCGTTCTTTTCCATGCTTTGCATAGTAGATAGAATAGTGAGAATCTCCGCTGTGGTATATATTTCCCGCCGGGGTTTTTATTAAATAATTGACAGCCTTTTCATCCATATCCGTTGGGCAGATACCATAGAGTTCCTGATAGCCATCCGTCGTGACAAGGCACGTTCGGTCAAAAGAATCCAGCGCCTCAATTTCCACATCTTTTACCTGCACAATATCTCCCGGATGCACCACAATACACCTGTCTCTTGGTACCCCCCAGGAGACCCATTTATCCACTGATTTCTGCGGACCGATAAAAGGCACTTTTTCCTTCACATTCTTAAGCACAGCCGCCGCAAAATTTACATCCATATGATCCGAATGGAAGTGTGTGGCTAAAACTGCATCAATACTTTTGACAGCAAAAGGATCCAAAACAACCGGAATCGCTCTCAGATTTGGCTGGATCAGGCGTCCCCCGCACATATTCGCCATCTGATGTCCCGGAACCATTACTTTTTTCTTTTTTGTCCGTTTTCCGTTTCCACACCAGACATCAATACTGATATTTGTGGCATTTTCCGTTTTAAGCCAAATCCCCGTACATCCCAGCCACCACATCGCGAAAGTGCCTTTTTCTACATTTTCTTCCTCGATTTCTTCGTTCAGCCAGGTTCCCCATTCTGGAAATGAACTTAAAATCCAAGATTCTCTTGTGATTTCATCCACTGTTTCCATATCCATCCTCCTTTCAATTCGTTCAAAATGTTCATTTATTTTATCTTTTTACATTATATCATTGCTTTTTTCTGGTATCTACTGTTATTTCCTCTAAATTATCACTTATTTCTTTGTTTTAATTGCATATAAAAAATGTTTTTCGTTCAATTCATTCATAAATTCTTCGTTTTTATGTGTATTTTTCCGTTTTTTCCTTTTTTTATTGCCTATTCCCGTTTATTATGTTACTATTTTTTTAGATTTTTATTTTTGTTATGAATGTTTTCTGGAGGAAACAACAATGAAGAACAGCCAGACAACCGTTTCTGCAAGAAGAGAAAAGATTCTTGCATATATGAAATCTTCCGGTATTGCCAAAGTAAGCGATATCGCCGCCGCATTTCATGTGTCTGAACTCACTGTCAGACGCGATTTTGATGAATTGACTTCAGAAGGAAAGATAGAACGTTTTCATGGCGGAGCCGTCCTGTCTGAACCTTCAGACGTTGAAACGCAGGATCGTCTGAATACCCTCAGCTACAAACAGGCAATTGCCAAAAAAGCCGCTGACATGGTCGATGATTATGATACTATTTTTATTAACTCCAGTTCCACCGCCCTGCTCCTGTTAAAATATGTAACTGCCAAACGAATAACGGTAATTACAAACAATGGAAAAGCACTGTTTGCCGCAAGGCCGGATGATTCTATTCTTATCTTTACCGGGGGAGAAATCCGTTTTCCCAAAAATGCCATGGTAGGTGACTTTGCAACCAGCAATCTGTCTAAAGTGACCGCCAGCAAATGCTTTATGGGATGTGCCGGCATCAGTCTGTCCCACGGCGTTATGTCCACCGTACTACAGGAGGCCGCCATCAACGAGCTCATGATCCGTCATACAAACGGAGAAAAAGTTATATTAGCTGACCACAGACGTTTTGATTGTATTCACCCCTTCCGTACCTGCGCAATTGAAGAAATTACGCACTTGATTACGGACACGGACGTCCCTGGCAGTGCTATGGAAAGTTTTCGTAAAAGAGGAATTAAAGTCTCTCAGGTTAAACCTTCCAGAATCGTCACATAAGCAATTTTAGAGAAACTTATTACAATATCAGAAAGGAGAATTGCCTTGAAAGTCACATTATTGCAGGAAAACACCAGTCTGTTCGGAAAATATCTGGCCGCAGAGCACGGATTTTCGGCCTGGATCGAAGACGAAGACAAAAAAATATTGTTTGATTGTGGTTTTTCAGACAAGTTTATCCATAACGCAGAGGATTTGGGGATTGATCTGAGAACTGCCGATTATGTAATCTTGTCTCATGCCCACAGGGATCACACTGGAGGTATGAAGCATCTGATTAAATATTATCAGGAAAACTGCATGTACCGGCGTCCCGTTCTGTACATTACAGATGAAGAAATTTTTTACCGGATCTATAACTTTAAGAAAAATCATCAATCTGGTTTTGATGTGCCCAGAGAAATATTAGAAAAGTATTTTGATCTACAGATCCATCCTGAACCAGTATGGATCACCAAACAGCTCTGTTATATGGGCAAAACTCCGCTGTCAAATGATTTTGAACATAAAGTCCCTCAGGCATCCATGAGGTTTTATGACGGACAGTGGCATGAGGATGTGGTAGACGAAGACACACAGTTTGCCTTTCTGCACAAAAACGGGCAGGAGGTCAGTGTGATTGCCGCCTGCGCCCACTATGGCATCTGCAACATCATGGAATATGCCAAGAAAATCACAGGCGCAAGTTCCATCCATACCTACCTAGGAGGATCACATCTTCGAATCGATGAGATCCCTCAGTCTCAGCTGGATAAAACCTGCGCCTATGTCCGCAGCCAAAATATCAAACGCTTCTACATCTGCCATGACACTGACCTGCACTGTAAACTCGCGCTTTGGAATGCAACGCCCAGTACGGAAGCCGGGGTCGGACTGGTAGTAGAATTTGAATAAAACAGTCAGCCTACTCCCCTCTCAAAAGCCCGTCCAGCGTAGGCCGGAAGCCGAACTGTTCCTTCAGAGCGTCCACCTCCCGCAGCGCCTCCCGGCGCGTTTTCTCCGGGATGTTCGTCTTCACGGCGCGGATCAGGATGTTTTTCGGCGTGTGGGACAGGTCCACGAATTCCAGAAGCTGCGTCCGGTAGCCGCTGGCAGTCAGCAGGTTCCCACGGACAGCGTCCGTCATCAGGGCGGCCGTCCGTTCTTTTATGATCCCGTACCGGGTCAGGATGGACAGGCCGCCGCCCTGCATCTGACTGTTCAGCTCATGCTGGCAGCAGGGGACGGAAAAGATCAGCCGCGCGCCCCAGCGGACGGCGTTGTACAGGGCATAGTCCGTGGCTGTGTCGCAGGCGTGCAGGGAGACCACCATATCCACCGGATAGGGGCACTCATAGCCGTTAATATCCCCCAGTTCAAAATGAAGCCGGTCGTAGCCGTATTTTTCCGCCGCGCGGTTACAGTGCTCGATCACATCGGCTTTCAGATCCAGGCCGATGATGCGTACATCCAGCCTGCGGATCTGAGTCAGATAATAGTACAGAACGAACGTCAGATACGATTTCCCGCATCCAAAATCAATGACCGTCAGCGTCCGGTCCCGGGGAAGATTTCCGATCTCGTCGTCGATCAGTTCCACAAAACGGTTGATCTGACGGAATTTGTCGTACATCGTCCGTACAATCTTTCCTTCCGGGGTAAAGATCCCCATATCCACCAGCGGCGGGACAGGCCGCCCTTCTTCCAGGATATAATGTTTCTTCCGGTTATGCCCTTCCTTTTCCCTGGGCGCCTGCGCCGTCTTCTTCTTCATATAAGAGGCTTTCCCGTTTTTGGAGACGCGGACGGCATGCTCCCGTTCTCCGTCCCAGGCGTTTAACTGGCGGTACTCCTGCCGCATGGCGGTCTCCAGGAAGGCTTTCAGCTCATCCGTCGCCATATTCTCGTGGAAAACCTGTTTCTCCGTATACTTCTCGGCCTGCCAGCCCTCTCCCAGGCGGTTCACCACAATCCGGCGGTACTGCGCGTCCTTCCTCAGAGGATTACTCAGGATCAGCTTGTAAGGTTCAAAAGCCAGAACGATCTCCAGCATCTCTTGTAACTCCATCCCGTCACTCCCATTCGTCCAGTTTTTCCAGAAATTCCATGTATTCCCGTTTGGCGTCCGCGATGCGTTCCGGGTCGTAGGTATCGAGAGCATGCTCGAACTCCCTCAGCCTGCGTCCCACCTGCTCCCGCTTCGCGCCCAGGCTTTCCTCGTAGATCCGTTCGCCCCGCAGCAGAAGCACTTTGTTCTCTTCCTTGTCCCGGGGATGGATCTTCAGATAAGACAGAGTCTTCAGCCGGTCCTCGATCTCCTCCTGGCTCATGTCCAGGTTCTGGCCTTTGAAGACCTGGCGCACCTTTTTCCCGCTGGAGACAGATTTCACCTCCACCTCCAGGATCGAATTGATATCGTAGGTATAAGTCACGTCCACCGCTTCCTCCCCCGCTTTCCCGGCGGGCACGTCGATGAACAGTTCGCCCAGGGACAGGTTGTTGACGGCAAACCGGCTCTCGCCCTGTAAAATATGCACGCGGATCCTGGTCTGATTGTCACGCACCGTGTACAGCCGCTCCGTGCGGCTGGCCGGGATCACCGTGTTCCGTTCGATGATGGGCAGGAACACGCCGTCCTCAAACCGGTGATCCCCATATTCCTGAACCACCTCCGTGCCCAGCGTAAACGGACAGACGTCCGTGAGGATCACTTCCCGTATCCCGTCCCGGCGTTCCTTCATGGCCGCCTGGATGGCCGCGCCCAGCGCCACTGTCTCGTCTGGATTCATCTTCGTATCCGGAATCATATGGAACAGCTTCCCGGCGAACCGGCGGATCACCGGGGACTTGGTGGCTCCTCCCACCAGCACCACCTGGTCGATGTCTCTCAGGCGAATATGAGCGTCCTTTAGGCTTCTTTTCACCGGCTGGCGGATCCGGTCCAGCAGTTCCTCGCAGGCTTCCTCATACTCCGGCAGCTCTGCCTGGAATACATACTCTTCGCCGTCCACATTGCATTTCATCACCGAGGTGCGGTTTTCCCCGAAGCCGATCTTGCACAGCTCCGCCTGGCGGCGGATATGCTGCTGTGCCTTTCCGCCAAGCGTATAGCGGTTCAACTGGGGATGGGCGTCATAAAACATCTTCTCCAGCACCGCCGTAAAATCCTCCCCGCCCAGGAAATTGTCGCCCGCCACCGCGTGGACCTCCAGGATGGTGTCGTACAGTTCCAGGATGGACACGTCGAACGTGCCTCCGCCCAGGTCGAAGACCAGGAACCTGGCATGGTCCTTCTTCTGCCACAGCCCGTAGGCGATGGCGGCGGCCGTGGGTTCGCTGATGATCCGCTCCACTTTCAGGCCGGCCAGTTCGCCCGCCCGTTTGGTGGCGCGCCTGCGCACATCGTTAAAATACGCGGGAACGCTGATCACCGCCTCCGTCACCGGCTCCCCCAGAAACGCTTCCGCGTCCTCTTTCAGATACCGAAGCACAAAAGAGGACAGTTCCTCCGCGGTAAAAGATTTATCCCTCAACTGGAACTTCTTCCCGCTGCCCATGCTCCGCTTGAACAGGGACGCGCCGCTGTCCGGCGCCAGGAGCATCTGCTCCGCCGCCGCTTCTCCCACATAAATCTGTCCGTCTTCTCCCAGGCTCACCACTGAGGGCGTCAGCCTTTTCCCGATGCGGTTCGGGATCACGCGGGGGCCTTCTTCCGTATAATAAGCCACAAGACTGTTCGTGGTCCCCAAATCGATTCCTACTATCATATCTTCTGCCCGATCTCCTTACGAATTGTATTGACAGCGCCCAAAAGAGACTGGGCGTTATCGCAGATAGCCAGCGCTTCTTCTCCAAAGGCAAGGGCTTTTTCCCAGTCCTCCTGCGCCATATAAAAAATCATCATTCCCATCGGCCCCTCGTAGCACGCCGGCTCCCTGCAGAATTTGCAGCGAAGCCCCGTCTGCGCTTCTTTAAAATAGAGGAACGCCGTCTCCCGATCTCCCATATACAGATGGCACTCCCCTGCCCTGCACAGTCGGTAAGGACGCTCCGATGGATAGGATACGTATTCTGATTCCAGCACATACCCTTTCAGCATCAGATCCAGAGCCTGTTTTGCACAGCCTGCCGCCGCTTCCTGACGCTGTTCCAGATACTGGATCTTCGCCTGGAGCAGCAGGTTCTGGATACGCTGCTCGTCCTCCGCCTCCCACGCCAACCGGATCCGCACCTTCTCCGCTTTCTGTAAAAGCTTCATGGCGCCGTCGCGGTCGTCAAAATTCCAGAACAGGCGTTTCGCGTATTCCACATGCCTCTTGTAGAGATATTTTACGTCGCACTGCAGCGATTTTTGATAATAATATTTCGCTATCAGGTTCTTCCCTCTGGCCGCGTAGGCGTCTCCCACGTCCAGCAGATATGCCTTCTCAATATCCTCATGCTTCAGATGGGCGCTCACAGCATCTTCGTACCTGCCCATATACCGGTAGAGCTGCCCGATCTCCTGATAAAGGAATTTGCTGTCCGGGAACCATTCCAGATCCTTCTGGTAACATTCGACGGCCTTGCCGTAATCCCGCAGGATCTCATAACAGTCGGCCATGTTGCTGTAGGGCAGGAACTTTTTCTCGCCGGTCTTTTCCAGACACTCCAGGGATTTTTCGTACATCTCGATGCTCTTGTGGAACTGCTTCAAATGCTTGTAGCAGTATCCCAGGTTATTGTAGGCCGCCCAGTCGTCCGGGACATAGGTCAGCGCCTTTTCAAAGTCCGCCACCGCTTCCTCAAGCTTCATGGCTTCCATATACATGAGGCCCCGATGTACCAGCGTATAGCAGCTTTCCCACTTCTCCACTTCCCGATCCATGTAGTCGATGGCCCGCTGGAAATTCTCCGGGTCCGCATACCGGGTATATTTATCCATGTAAATATCGGCGATCTTTTCATTCACATCCCGGAACGCGTCGTCCGCCAGCGCCGCCTTCAGCAGGTAGTTGAGCGCCGTGTCCTGGTTCCCCATATCCTCATGGGCGCATCCCACCCCGTAGTACCACGCGGCGCTGCCTTCGTAGTCCTCTTTGCACTGTTCATAGAGCGCCAGCGCCTCGCCGGGTCTTCCGGCGTTTCTTAAGATATCCGCTTTTACCACGAAATACTGCTGGCGGGACGGATTCCTGCGGATCGCCTCCTGAAGATGTTCCAGCGCGCTGTTCAGTTCATCGTCGTCCCAGTCCAGAAGCCCCAGCTCATAGTCCAGCTCCGAGATATCCTCCAGGTCCGTGTTCTCCCCGTCCAGAGCAGCCTTGATGTCCAGAAGCTCCTGAGCTATTGTACGCCGTTCCTCGTAGCTGTGCGCCAGGTTGCGCCGGGCTTTGCACCGGTACAGCCTCATCTCGTCGCTTAGCTCCGCCTGGTTCTCCTCCGCGCGCTTCACCACGTCCAGCGCGTCCTCATACTGGCGGCAGAAGAAAAACACCTTTTCTGCCAGCAGGTACGGCTTATAGTATCCCGGATAAATCTCTACCGCCCGGTGGTAGTCGTCCACCACCTGCTGGGCGTTCTTCAGGCGGAAATACGCCTCCTGCCGGTTCAGATACGCGGGATAATAATTCCTTTCCAGGGCAATGATCTGGCTGCACAAGTCCGCTGCCTTCTCGCAGGCGTCCATGGCCAGCCAGACCTCCGCCAGCGTATTCATGCAGCTCAGCCGCTCTGTCGGCGTCTTGATTTTTTCCAGCCCTTTCTCCAGGTCCGCCGCCGCTTCCTGGTACTGGCCGGTCTTGTAGCGGCTCCAGCCAAGCATAAAACAGGCGTCGCCCTCCCTGCGCAGGCGTTTCCTGGCTTCCTCGCTGCCATCGTCCACCGTTTCCCGGATCATGCGAAGCCAGGTCTCCAGCTCCGGGATAGCCTCCTGGAAACGGGACATGGCCGCCAGCACCCGTCCTTTCAGATTGTGGTAGCTGTAGCACAGCGCCTCTGTGGGCTCCATCTTCTCCAGGATCTCCAGAGCCACATCCATTTCCTGGTTCTGGAACCGGCACCAGGCGATCTCCAGCCCGGTCTCCATGCGGACATCCTCATCGTCGGCGCTGTCCAGCTTCTCCTGATAGCAGGCGATCAGATACTGGTTGGCCTGGATCAGATACTGGCTCAGACGGTCGTCCCTGTTGTCCTCCATCATCTCCAGGGCCATGTCCTTCGCTTTTTCAGCGTCCCGTCCGTTCTCCAGATAATACTGGATTACACCGCAGCGCGCCTCATAATTGTCCGGCGCTTTCTGCCAGCAGGCCAGCGCTTTTTCATGGTCGCCCCACTCCCACTGGATATTGCCGGCGTGGGTCATGATGTACTGGGAATCCCCGTACTGGCCGGCCAGCTTCTCCGCCGCCAGAAGAAGTTTTTCCCTCTGGAGCCTGCTCATCTCTTCCGTCATCTCCGGGGCCTCCAGCGCCGTCCGGTAAAGAGCCGACCGGATCCTCAGCCGTTCCGCCGCCTCCCAGGGATAGAATACCCCGTAGGTCTCGATCTCCTCCTTCTGCTGTACGGCTTTCTTCCACTCTCCCCGGTCGCAGGAGGCGCGAAGCTCCTGATACGCCCGGATGTATCCGTCCACATCCACGGCCTCCCTGTCCGCGCCGTCTCTCAGACTCATCTGGTCAAAATCAATATAGTAATCATTTTCCGTATAATATTTGATATAGTCCAGGAAATCCGCAGGAAACCGTTCCTTCAGTTCCTCCGTATCCGATACAATCTGGAACTCCTCGTCCAGCCGCTTCCAGATCTGCCGGGGCAGAAAGAAATGGGAACACAGATAGCCGAGCATGGCGTCCCGGGCCTCCAGGGACGTATCCAGATCCTGGCATACCGGGTCGTCCAGAAGTTCATTCCAGGCTTCCACATGGCCGCGGACGGTAAAATCCCGGTAAACCTGATCCACCCGGTCCAGCCAGAGATCCATGTAAGTCTTTTCTTTTTCTTCCGTTTCTTCTTCCCTGGCACTTAAAAGCTCCAGCGCAGCCTCATAAGCCTGGCGGATGCGCCGGAATCCCTCCGGATCGTCCTCCGGGTTCGCCGTTTTCAGCTTCGCCAGATAAGCGGCCTTGACGCTGCCCTCATCTGCCAGTTCCCCGATCCCCAGGATCTGCAAAATCAAAGATTTATCCATACTTTACTCTATTCCTTTCCGTTCCCTGTATCCGCAAGATGGGGAAACATGGCGATGCTTTTTCTCTGCATTACTTTTGCAGATTATCTGAGCCAAAGCCTTAAATTCCATATCATTGGGGCAGATCTCCAGCGCCCTTTCACAGCAGGCTCTTGCCTGCTCCCTGTCACTGTCCATATGATACAGAGCTTCTCCGACAAAGCGTTCATAGCATTCTGGTTCTCTGCAGAATTTACACCGCAGCCCTTCCCCAGCCTGATGAAAACAGGACAGCGCTTTATCCCGCTCTCCCAGGTATAGGCAACACTCTCCCAGCCTGTTCAGCCTCCATGGCCGCTCTGCCAGATAGCCCAGGTACGCTTCCTCCGACGGGAATCCTTCCAGCATAATTTCCCTCAGTTCTTCAGCCAGACTAGCGGCCCTCTCCCTGTCTCCCATCAAATAAGCAATGCGCGCCGCCAGCAGCCGATTCTTTTCCCTGTCGTTCCGGTCTGCATTCCACGCCGACCACCGGTACATCCGCATATAAAGAATATTTACCGCCAACGGCCAATTCTTTACCCGCTCCTCCTGGTCTGCGATCTGCACTGACCGTTGGTACATTCGCTCCGCTTTTTTCAGATAATTCAACGCTCTTTCGCTGTCGCCATAATAATACATCAAACGCACCGCATATTCCGTATTCCGCCGGTAACTCCTCCGTGGACTGCACCGCAGGCATTTTTTATAATAGAGTTTCGCCCAGTGTTTCTTCCCCCTGGACATACAGACATCGCCAATTTTCAAAAACTTCTTATTGTCTGCAGAATTTCTTTTATATGCCTTCACCGCTTTATCGTATTCGCCCATATACATATACAGATCCCCAATCTTTTCATAAAAGGAAATCTCCTGGGGGAACCATTTCAGGAGCGTTTCGCAGCAGCAGATGGCCTTGCCGTATTCCCGCAGAATCTCATAACTGTCGGCCATATTGCTGTAGAGCAGCAGCTTCTTTTCTCCGGTCTTTTCCAGGCATTCCAGGGATTTTTCATACATTTCGATGCTCTTCTGGAACTGTTTCAGATGTTGGTAGCAATATCCCAGGCTATTATAAGCCGCCCAGTCATCGGGCGCGCAGGTCAGTGCCTTTTCAAAATCTGCTATTGCCTTCGTAAGTTCCATGGCCTCCATATACATGAGTCCCCGGTGTACCAACGTATAGCAGTTCTCCCGTTTCTCCACTTCCCTATCCATGTACTGGATCGCCAGACAAAAATTCTCAGGGTCCGCATTCCTCCGGTAACGGTTCATATAAATTTCAATAATTTTTTCGGCTGTATCCAAGTAATCAGAATCCTCAGCGACTGCTTTTTCATAATATGTCAGGGCTATATCTTCTTCTCCCAGCCCCTCACAGCAGCATCCGATACCGTAATACCATGCCGCCGTACCTCCATATTCCTCTTGTACCCGTATATAAGATTCCAGAGCAGAATGAAAATCTCTATTCTTGCACTGGATCGCTCCCCGCGCCATAAAGTACCGGAGCCTGTAGGGATTCTGATGAATCGCTTTCTGGATATATTCCAAGGCAATCCAGGGTTCCTCATTATCAGAATATAAAAGCCCCAGTTCATAATCCAGCTCCGAGATATCCTCCAGGTCCGTGTTCTCCCTATCCAGGGACTCTTTGATGGCCAAAAGCTCCTGGGCTATCGTCCGTCGTTCCTCATAGCTGTGCGCCAGGTTGCGCCGGGCCTTGCATCGGTACAGCCTCATCTCGTCGCTTAGCTCCGCCTGGTTCTCCTCCGCGCGCTTCACCACATCCAGCGCATCCTCATACTGGCCGCAGAAGAAAAACACCTTCTCCGCCAGCAGGTACGGCTTATAATATCCCGGATAAATCTCCACCGCCCGGTGATAATCGTCCACTACCTGCTGGGCGTTCTTCAGGCGGAAATACGCCTCCTGCCGGTTCAGATACGCGGGATAATAATTCCTTTCCAGAGCTATGATCTGGCTGCACAAATCCACGGCCTTCTCGCAGGCGTCCATGGCCAGCCAGACTTCCGCCAGCGTATTCATGCAGCTCAGCCGCTCTGCCGGCGTCTTGATTTTTTCCAGCCCTTTCTCCAGATCCGCCGCCGCTTCCTGGTACCGGCCGGTCTTGTAGCGGCTCCAGCCCAGCATAAAACAGGCGTCACCCTCCCTGCGCAGGCGTTTCCTTGCTTCCTCGCTGCCATCGTCCACCGTTTCCCGGATCATGCGAAGCCAGGTCTCCAGCTCCGGGATCGCCTCCTGGAAGCGGGACATGGCCGCCAGCACCCGTCCTTTCAGATTGTGGTAGCTGTAGCGCAGCGCCTCTGTGGGCTCCATCTTCTCCAGGATCCCCAGGGACTCCTCCATCTCCTGGTTCTGGAACCGGCACCAGGCAATCTCCAGCACGGTCTCCATGCGTACATCCTCATCGTCGGCGCTGTCCAGCTTCTCCTGATAGCGGGCGATCAGATACTGGTTGGCCTGGATCAGATACTGGCTCAGACGGTCGTCCCTGTTGTCCTCCATCATCTCCTGGGCCATATCCTTCGCTTTCTCGGCGTCCCGTCCGTCCTCCAGGTAATACTGGATTACGCCGCAGCGCGCCTCATAATTGTCCGGCGCTTTCTGCCAGCAGGCCAGCGCTTTTTCATGGTCGCCCCACTCCCACTGGATATTGCCGGCGTGGGTCATGATGTACTGGGAATCCCCGTACTGGCCGGCCAGCTTCTCCGCCGCCAGAAGAAGTTTTTCCCTCTGGAGCCTGCTCATCTCTTCCGTCATCTCCGGGGCCTCCAGCGCCGTCCGGTAAAGAGCCGACCGGATCCTCAGCCGTTCCGCCGCCTCCCAGGGATAGAATACCCCGTAGGTCTCGATCTCCTCCTTCTGCTGTACGGCTTTCTTCCACTCTCCCCGGTCGCAGGAGGCGCGAAGCTCCTGATACGCCCGGATGTATCCGTCCACATCCACGGCCTCCCTGTCCGCGCCGTCTCTCAGACTCATCTGGTCAAAATCAATATAGTAATCATTTTCCGTATAATATTTGATATAGTCCAGGAAATCCGCAGGAAACCGTTCCTTCAGTTCCTCCGTATCCGATACAATCTGGAACTCCTCGTCCAGCCGCTTCCAGATCTGCCGGGGCAGAAAGAAATGGGAGCACAGATAGTCAAGCATGGCGTCCCGGGCCTCCAGGGACGTATCCAGATCCTGGCATACCGGGTCCTCCAGGAGTTCCTCCCAGGCTTCCACATGGCCGCGGACGGTAAAATCCCGGTAGACCTGATCCACCCGGTCCAGCCAGAGGTCCATGTAAGTCTTTTCTTCCGTTTCTTCTTCCCTGGCCCTTAAAAACTCCAGCGCAACCTCATAAGCCTGGCGGATGCGGCGGAATCCCTCCGGATCGTCCTCCGGGTTCGCCGTTTTCAGCTTCGCCAGATAAGCGGCCTTGACGCTGCCCTCATCTGTCAGTTCCCCGATCCCCAGGATCTGCAAAATCAAAGATTTATCCACACCCTACCCTATTCCTTTCCGTTCTCTGCACCCGCAAGATGGGGAAACATGGCGATGCTTCTCTCTAAAATCCCGTTCATACAGGCGATGGCCACTCCATAGTTGGTCATGGGAATCCCCTGCCCGGACGCCCTGCCCATGCGGGCGCGCATCTCCCTGTCATTCAGCATACAGCCGCCGCAGTGGAGGATCAGTTTATACCCGGACAGATCCACGGGAAATTCCGTGCCGGAACAGAACTCATACCGCAGGTGTTTTCCCGTGTAGCGCTCCAGCCACCGGGGCAGCTTTTCCGTGCCGATATCGCCGCACTGCCGGTGATGGGTGCAGCCCTCCGCGATCAGCACCCGGTCTTTGTCCTCCAGCGTTTTCATGGCCGCCGCGCCCCGGACCGCTTCTCCCAGCAGTCCTTTGTAGCGCACCATCAGGATGGAGAACGACGTGAGAGGCACCTCCTGGGGCACCGTCTCCGCCACCTGTTTGAATACCTGACTGTCGGTGATCACCAGCGCCGGAGGCGTGTTCAGTTTCTGCAAAGTCTCCGCCAGCAGGTTTTCCCTGACCACCACAACCGCGGCGTCGGCGTCCAGAAGGTCCCGCAGCACCATCTGCTGGGGCAGGATCAGCCTGCCTTTGGGGGCGGCGGAGTCAATGGGCGTCACCAGCACTGCCAGCTCTGAGGGACGGATCAGATCCGCCGCCAGGCGCGCACGGTCCTCCTTCGCCGGAGCCAGCGCCCCGATCTTCTCCTTCAGCTCATAGATGCGGTCTTTGGTCAGCGCGCTCACATAAATCTCCCGCTCCGTATCCCCGGGAACCTGCTCCAGAAGGTCGCTCTTATTAAAGACCCGAAGCCACGGAATCCCGCTCTCCCGGAACAGTTCCTCCAGTTCCTCCTCGCAGGCCCCCATGCCGGCACAGGCGTCCACCACCAGCACCGCCACATCCGTCTTCTGCAGCACCTCCCTGGTCTTTTGTACCCGCATCTCTCCCAGCGCCCCGTCGTCGTCAAATCCCGGCGTGTCGATGATCACCACCGGTCCCAGAGGCAGAAGCTCCATGGATTTGTAAACCGGATCTGTGGTCGTCCCCTTGACATCAGAAACGACCGCCAGATTCTGCCCGGTCACGGCGTTGACCACACTGGATTTGCCGGCGTTGCGCCTGCCGAAAAAACCAATATGGAGGCGGTACGCCATCGGTATATCGTTCAGTCCCATATATGTCCTCCTAGAAACGGAAATCCCTGATTCCTTCTTCGATCTTTTTCAGATGGTCCGCGCAGATCTCCCTGGTGCGCTCTCTGGGGATATTGGCCAGCTCCGCCTGGATCAGCTTCTCCCCGATGGCCTTCGTCTCCTCCGACGCGTAATCCATCAGATACTCTTTCAGCGTCATCAGCGCGTTGGGATGGCAGCAGTTCTGGATCTGCCCGCTCTTGCACAGGCTCATGAACCGGTCGCCGGTACGTCCTTCCCGGTAACAGGCGGTACAAAAGGACGGGATATAGCCCATTTCCATGAGCCAGCGAACCACTTCGTCCAGGGTCCGTTTATCGCTCACGTCAAACTGCTCGGAGCATTCGTCCTCCGGCTCCTCCTCCGCGTATCCGCCCACACTGGTGCGGGAAGCCCCGCTGATCTGGGATACGCCCAGGCGGATCACTTTCTCCCTCACCGCCTCGGATTCCCTCGTAGAAATGATCATGCCCGTATACGGCACGCAGATGCGGATCAGCGCGCAGATCTTCGCGAAGGTCTCATCGTCGATGCCGTTGTCAAAGCTGGCCGGGTCGATCCCTTCCGCCCGCTTCACCCGCGGGACGCTGATGGTATGGGGGCCTACCCCGTGTACGGCCTCCAGATGCTCCGCGTGCATGAGAAGTCCTGCAAATTCATACCGGTACAGTTCCAGGCCGAACAGCACGCCCAGGCCCACGTCGTCGATGCCGCCCTCCATGGCCCGGTCCATGGCCTCCGTGTGCCATGCGTAGTTGTGTTTAGGGCCTGTGGGATGCAGCTTCTCATAGCTGTCCTTGTGGTAGGTCTCCTGGAACAATATGTAGGTTCCGATGCCGGCCTCTTTCAGCTTCCGGTAATTCTCCACGGTGGTGGCCGCAATGTTCACATTAACCCGGCGGATCGCACCGTTTTTGTGCTGGATAGAGTAGATGGTCTTAATGCTCTCCAGCACGTATTCAATGGGATTGTTCACCGGATCTTCTCCCGTCTCAATGGCCAGGCGCTTGTGTCCCATGTCCTGCAGGGCGATGACCTCCCTGCGGATATCGTCCTGGCTGAGCTTTTTGCGGGTGATGCCTTTGTTGCCCGCATGGTACGGACAGTACACGCATCCATTTACGCAGTAGTCGGACAGATACAGAGGCGCGAACATGACGATGCGGTTCCCGTAGAAATCTTTCTTAATCTGCTCCGCCAGGTCATACATCCTCTGAATCCGCTCCGGATCCTGACAGGCCAGCAGCACCGACGCCTCTCTGTGATTCAGTCCTTTGCGCTCCTCCGCCTTTTTCAGAAGCGCGTCCACCAGTTCCAGATCCTGACAGTGTTCGTCCGCGTAGGCCAGGGAGGCGCGTATCTCCTCATCCGAAATAAATTCCTCCGCTTTCATCGAGTTTACATCATACATCGTTCTTTTCTCCTTTCCAGTCGCCTCTGGACACAGCCACACGGTACCCGGCCGCCTCCATCCGTTCTTTCAATAACTGCAGTCCTTCCGCCGCCTCGCTCCCGGACACCGCTTTACCATCATAGAGCATATATTTCCGTCTGGCATAGACAGGCGACAGATTGGGCATGACCACGTTGGCTCCCGCCTGCATCCCCAGCACCGTCCCGTTTTCGGCAATGGTTCCCAGCGCCGTGGTGGCAGGCAGCAGCACGTCCGGCAGGATCAGGCGCACCAGCGCCAGGCATTTCAGCGTCATGAGAAGCGTTCCCGCCGGTGCTCCTCCAAAGGGCGTGTCTTTATGGGGGATGAACGGCCCCAGTCCCACCATGTGGGGGCGGAACCTGCGCAGGAACAAAAGCTCCTTCACCAGATGTCCTGTCTCGTGCCCGGGAGAACCCACCATAAATCCGCAGCCCACCTGATATCCCAGCCGTTTCAGCGTGTGCAGGCATTCCATCCGCCGCTCCCAGGACAGTTCCTGAGGGTGAAGCCGCCGGTAGTGCGCCGGATCCGCCGTCTCGTGCCGGAGCAAGTAACGGTCCGCGCCCGCCTCCCTCCAGCGCCGGTAGGTCTTTTCCGAATGCTCCCCCACTGACAGCGTCACCGCGCAGTCCGGGAAGCGCTCTTTCAGCATCCGGACCAGCGCTTCTATCCTTTCGCAGCCGTATCCGGCGTCCTCCCCTCCCTGCAGCACGAATGTACGAAAGCCCAGGAAATATCCTTCCTGGGCACATTCCATGATCTCCTGTTCACTGAGCCGGTAGCGCTCGGCTTTTCTGTTGTCCCTGCGGAGCCCGCAGTAATAGCAGTTGTTCCTGCAGTAATCCGTAAATTCGATCAGCCCCCGGATATAGACGTCCCGTCCGTAATGCTTCTCCCTGACCTTGCGCGCCTGCGCATAGAGATAAGCCAGGATCTCTTCGTCCTCCGTCCGCAGCAGTTCTTCCAGTTCACGGCTTTCGGGCATCATCCCCGCAGCCAGTTGGTCTATGTATGCTTTCATATGTTCATTATAAAAAATCCTCCAAAAGAATACAATCCCATTTGAAGGAATTTTTCTTGTACTTTTGGAGAGGATATTGTATCTTTAGATTAAACCAACCAGAGAAAGGACCGATTTATGGAAAGCAATCATACCATTATGGATATTTTTGGAACCAATGTGTTCAACGACAAGGCCATGCGCCAGTATCTGCCCAAAAGCATCTACCATGAACTGCGCAAGACCATCGACGGCAGGAAGGAGCTGGACCCCGCCGTGGCGGACATCGTAGCTTCCGCCATCCGCAAGTGGGCCATTGAAAAAGGCGCCACCCATTATACCCACTGGTTCCAGCCCCTGACCGGATTCACCGCGGAGAAGCACGACTCCTTCATCACCCCGCCCAGGGCCGACGGCTCCGTGCTGGAAGAATTCTCCGGCAAGGACCTGATCAAAGGAGAGCCGGACGCATCCTCCTTCCCGTCGGGCGGCCTTCGCACCACCTTTGAGGCCAGAGGCTACACCACCTGGGACTGCACCTCCCCGGTCTTCATCCGGGAAGACGCGGCAGGCCCCATCCTGTGCATCCCCACGGCGTTCTGTTCCTTCACCGGGGAAGCGCTGGATCAGAAGACGCCGCTTCTGCGCTCCATGGAAGCGGTTCAGGAGCAGACGCTCCGCCTGCTCCGGCTGTTCGGCAACACCACCTCCAAAAAGGTCACGCCGTCCATCGGCGCGGAACAGGAGTATTTCCTCATCGACCGGGAAAAATATCTGGAGCGCAAGGATCTGATCTACACCGGCCGCACTCTGTTCGGAGCTATGCCGCCCAAGGGTCAGGAACTGGACGATCACTATTTCGGAACCATCCGCCAGCGGATCGCCGCCTATATGAAACAGGTGAACGAAGAACTGTGGAAGATGGGCGTGCCGGCCAAGACCCAGCACAACGAAGTGGCTCCGGCCCAGCATGAGCTGGCTCCCATCTACGCGGAAGCCAACGTGGCCACGGACCACAATCAGATCATGATGCAGACGCTGAAGCGGGTGGCTTCCCAGCAGGGGCTGATCTGCCTGCTCCATGAGAAACCCTTCGCCGGCGTCAACGGTTCTGGCAAGCACAACAACTGGTCCCTGACCACCGACGACGGCATCAATCTTCTGGATCCGGGCAGACGCCCCCACGAGAACAAACAGTTCCTGCTGATCCTGGCCTGTATCCTGAAGGCCGTGGACACTCACGCAGATCTGCTCCGGGAGTCCGCCGCCAATGTGGGGAACGACCACCGTCTGGGCGCTCACGAAGCCCCGCCGGCCATCGTCTCCGTATTCCTTGGCGAACAGTTGGACGAGATCCTGGAGCAGCTTATGAGCACCGGGAACGCCACTCACAGCCTGAAGGGCGGAAAGCTGCACACCGGCGTGCGTACCCTGCCGGATCTGCCAAAGGACGCCACCGACCGCAACCGCACCTCGCCCTTCGCGTTTACCAACAATAAATTTGAGTTCCGCATGGTGGGCTCCCGCGATTCCATCGCTCCCTCCACTGTGGTTATCAACACCATCGTGGCGGAAGCCTTTGCCGACGCCTGCGACGTACTGGAAAAAGCGGAAGACTTTGACGCGGCTCTCCAGGATCTCATGCTCCAGTATATCTCCGAGCACCGCAAAATCATCTACGGCGGCAACGGCTATTCAGAAGAGTGGCTGGAGGAAGCCAAGCGGCGCGGCCTGCCCAATCTGCCCTCCATGGTGGATGCGATTCCGGCCCTGGTGACGGAGAAATCCATCCGCATGTTCGAGCGGTTCGGCGTCTTCAGCGAGCCTGAACTCCACTCCCGCGCGGAGATCAAGTACGAGACCTACAACAAGGCTCTGAACATCGAGGCGCTGACCATGATTGACATGGCGGTCAAACAGATCCTGCCCGCCGTCATCAAATACACCGGCACGCTGTCCCAGATCATCGAGTCCCTGCATGCCATCGGCGCCAATGCGGATGTGCAGACCGAACTGTTGACCGACATCTCCTCCCTGCTAAGCGAGGCCAACGGAGCCGTCAAGATCCTGCGGGAAGTCACCGCGGAGGCCGGCACCATCGAGAGCAACGAGAAGCGGGCGCATTTCTACCACGATTATGTGCTTCCCGCCATGGAGGCCCTGCGCCGCCCGGTGGACAAGATGGAGATGCTGGTGGACAAGGAAGCCTGGCCCATGCCGTCTTACGGAGATCTTATGTTTGAAGTGTAAGTTCCGGGTGGGTTATTTTCCCAATAGCCGGGGCTCCGCAGAATCTGCGGAGCCCCGGAATTTTAATGTTCTGTACTATGCCGGCTCTGACCAGCCGCCGTGCTATTGCGTTTTCTTTACCACGGAATTGTATTATGAAGCAGTTCATGCTCCTTGCCTTTGAGCAGGCCCTCGTAGAGCGCCGCTATCGTGGGATTCTCGTCTGCTTTCTTGATCACCATGACGCTGTCCGCGTTGTACAGCCCTCTGGTGCGCTCCTCCTTGGTGCGGGCGCCCGGTTTCACCGGCTGGCCGCCGCCCATGATACAGCCCTGTCTGCAGGCCATGACTTCGATGATCTGATAATTGGCTTCCCCGTTCTTCACCCTTTCCATGACTGTCCTTGCGTTGGCCAGGCCGCTGACCACGCAGACGTTGATGGGGATTCCCTTATAGTCCACCGTGAACTCCTTGATGCCTTCCTCTCCACGGACGCCGCACTGGGCGATGGCATCCAGAGATTCTTTGTCGTGCTTATCCACCAGACGTCTCAAAACTGCCTCCGTCACGCCGCCGGTCACGCCAAAGATCACGCCGCCGCCGGAGCCCAGGCCAAAGGGCATATCGGAGGATTCCGGCGGAAGCTCCGCAAAGTCAATGCCGGAAGTGCGGATCATACGGATCAGCTCCGTGGTGGTAAGCACTACATCTGTGTTCCGCTCCCCGTTGTTCACGCTGTCGGGCCGCAGGATCTCCATCTTCTTCGCCGTACAGGGCATGATGGAGACGACCACCGTTTTCTTGCCCTGGTTCTTCTCATAGCCTTTGAAATGCTCCTTGATCACCGCGGAGAACATCTCCTGAGGCGAACGGCAGGTGGAGATATTGGGAATAAACTCCGGATACTGGTCGTGTACAAATTTCACCCAGGCCGGACAGCAGGAGGTGAGCAGCGGCAGGTTCTTTCCCTGTCCCACGCGCTCCAGAAATTCCTTCGTCTCCTCCATAATGGTCAGGTCGGCGCTGAACGTGGTGTCGTATACCTCGTCGAATCCGAGCCTGTGGAGCATGGTTACAATTTTCCCCATCACGCTCCTTCCGGCAGGCAGGCCAAACGCGTCTCCCACCGCCACGCGAACGGCAGGCGCCACCTGAGCAACCACACGGGTATCGGGATCCGCCAGTGCGTCCCATACCTCGTCCATATTGGTTTTGATGGAGATCGCTCCCGTGGGGCAGTACACACGGCACTGTCCGCAGTTGACGCAGTCCGTCTCCGCAATGGGCTTGTTGAAGGCGGGCATCACCATGGCGTCCGTTCCGCGGAAGGCGAAGCCCAGCGCCCCGACTCCCTGAATCTCTTCGCAGGCGCGCACACAGTCGCCGCACAGGATACATTTATTGGGATCACGCACCAGCGCGGGCGAACTTGTATCCAGCGGACGCAGCTCTCTGGTGTTTTCAAAACGCACCGTGGATATGTTCATCCTGGCGGCCAGTCCCTGAAGCACGCACTCCCCGTTCTTGACACAGGTGGTGCAGTCTCTGCAGTGAGCGGCCAGCAGAAGCTCCACGATCAGTCTGCGGTATTTCTTAATTCTTCCGGTGTTGGTGTAGATCACCATGCCGTCCCTGGGCTCTTCCGAACAGGACGCGAAGGTTCTTCCCCTGTCGTCCTCCACGGTACACAGCCTGCACGCGCCGAAGGTGGATACTTCCGAATGGTAGCACAGGGTAGGCAGATTGATCCCCGCTTTCCGGATGACGGAAAGCACATTTTTTTCATTTGTAAATTCTACTTTTCTTCCATCAATGGTCATCGTACCCATATATTCATCCCCCTATGCTTCTACATAAATGGCTTCAAACGCACAGTTGTCCCTGCACGTATCACATTTAATACAAAGTTCCGGGTCAATATGATAGCTTTCCCTGCGCTTACCGGTGATAGCGCCCACAGGACAGCTCTTCGCGCACTTGCCGCAGCCCTTGCAGAGTTCTTCATTGATCCGGTATTTCCGCAGTGCCTGGCAGGTCTTGGCCCGGCATTTCTTATCCACGATATGCTCCACATACTCGTCGCGGAATGTTTTCAGTGTACTCAAAACCGGCAGCGGAGCACTCTTGCCCAGGCCGCACAGGGCCATGCTTTTTACCATCTCGGCAATCTCCTGCAGTTCGTCCAGATCCGAGAGCTTCCCGTTGCCCTCCACGATCCGCTCCAGGATCTCCAGCATCCGCTTGGTACCCTCCCTGCACGGCACGCATTTTCCGCAGGATTCTCTCTGGGTAAAACTCATGAAGAAACGGGCTACTTCCACCATACACGTATGTTCGTCCATAACCACCAGGCCGCCGGAACCAACGATGGCGCCGTACTTTTTCACGGAGTCAAAGTCCAGTCCCACGTCCAGGTGTTCCGTCGTCAGACATCCGCCGGACGGTCCGCCGATCTGCACCGCCTTGAAAGACCGCCGCCTTTGATGCCGCCGCCGATATCGTATATGATTTCCCTCAGCGTAGTGCCCATGGGCACTTCGATCAGTCCCGTGTTCTGGATCACGCCAGTGATGGAGAACGTCTTCGTTCCCGGGCTTCCCTCCGTCCCAATAGTGCGGAACCAGTCCGCGCCCTTCATAATGATGCCGGGCACATTGGCGAAGGTCTCCACATTGTTCAGTACCGTGGGCTTCTCCCAGAGGCCCTTTTCCACCGTACGGGGCGGTTTCACACGCGGCATGCCGCGGTTTCCTTCGATGGAAGCCGTCAGGGCGCTGCCCTCGCCGCAGACAAACGCGCCTGCCCCCCGGTTAATATGCATATGGAAGCTGAAGCCGCTGCCCAGGATATTGTCTCCCAAAAGCCCCGCCTTCTCCATCTCCCCGATGGCGTGTTTCAGGCGGGCCACGGACAGAGGATACTCTGCACGTACATAGATGTAACCTTCATGGGACGCCACCGCGTATCCTGCGATCACCATGCCTTCCAGCAGTTTATAAGGATCGCCCTCCATCACGCTTCCGTCCATGAACGCACCGGGGTCTCCCTCGTCGCCATTACATACCACATAACGCACCTTCTCCGCCTGACGGGACACCTGTTTCCACTTGCGTCCGGCCGGGAAGCCTCCGCCTCCGCGCCCGCGCAGGCCGGATTTGTCCACTTCCTCCGTCACCTCGTCCGGCGTCATGTCGAAAAGCGCTTTGGTCAGAGCGGAGAAACCGCCTGCCGCTATGTACTCTTCCAGAGACTCTGCGTCGATCTTGCCGCAGTTCTCCAGGACGATCCTGGTCTGTCCCGCAATAAACGGAATCTCTTCCGGCTTTTCAAAAACTTCTTCATCCCGGTGATAGAACAGCCGCTCCACCGGCTCTCCTTTCAGGACTGTCTTCTCAAAAATCTCCACGCAGTCCTCCGGCTGCACCTTCACATACTGATAGTGAGCAGGCTCGATGCGCATCAGAGGCCCCAGCTCGCAGATACCCTGACAGCCGGTTTTTACCACGCCAAGATGGGGCACCTCTTTCTGAAATTCCACAGATACTTCTTCCATGTCATGGCAGAGTTCCTGCATTTTGTCATAAATCTTCTGGGAACCGGAGGCAATACAGCCGGTTCCTGCGCAGACAAGGATACGGCATTTGTAAGAGGAAATATCCTCCTGCGCCTTCTGACAGACATTGGCCAGCGCGTCTCTGTTCTCAATCTTCATACCGTTCCTCCTCTCAATTCATCCAAAAGAGCCAGGGCTTTCTCCGGCGTCATATTGGGATGCACTTCATCGTTTACGGTTAAGGTGGGCGCCAGTCCGCAGGCTCCCAGGCAGGAGACGGTCTCCACGGTAAACATCATGTCGTCTGTCGTGTGTTTTTTCTTACTGAGCCCCAGTTCCTTCTGCAGTGCCTCCAGAATCGGTGTGGATTTCCGCACATGGCAGGCCGTGCCGTCGCAGACTTTGATGATGTATTTCCCTTTTGCCTCAAAAGAGAAATTCTCATAGAATGTGGCGACGCTGTAGGCCTTAGCCTCCTTCACGCCGATTTCCTTCGCTACATAGGTCAGCAGCTCCTTGGGCAGATAGCGGTATTCCCCCTGAATATCCTGCATAATAGGGATCAGCGAACTGGCTTTTCTGCCATACTGTTCGATGATCTCATCTGCCTTGTCATAGTAAGACTGACTTAACATTCTTCTACCTCCTTGTGTTTGATACGGTATTCTGCTGTATCCCGCGCAATATCACCATTCTTTTTTGGTGAATATTACAGTTATTATATCGTATGGGCAGGGTTTTCTCAACATTTTTCTCATTAAAAGGGTGATTTCGTCCGGGTTTTTGTAAATCTTGTCTGTGGGATTTTGAGGCAGAAGAAACGGCATGACCAAAGCCATGCCGTTGTTTCAAAAATACCATATGGTTTTCCAGCTGCCTCCGCTTCTCTGCGGCGGCGTTTTCCGGTTTATATACTCTGTTTTAGTTCTCTTTATACAGCACTGCCGCCTCATAGGGCCTGAGCTTTACTTCCGTCCCCACCAGGCTGGTGTCTGCGTAGCTGCCGGCCAGTCTTGTGTAGCCTTCCAGATCACAGCCCGCGTCCCAGGCTGTCTCTTTTCCATAGAAGTTGGCGATCATCAGAAGCTCCTGATTCTCCCAGGTTCTGCGGTAAGCCATCACAGACGGATGTTTTGCGTCCAGCGGCTCCAGATCTCCATAAGCGATCACATCGTAGTCCTTGCGCAGACGGATCAGCTTCTGATAATAATGGAAGATGGAATCCTCGTCCTGAAGCTGCGCCTCCGCGTTGATGCGCACATGGTTGGGATTTACGCTGATCCACGGCTCCGCGTCAGAGAAGCCCGCATATTTGCCGCCGTCCCACTGCATGGGGGTACGGCTGTTATCCCTGGAATGAATCTTCAGGATCTCATAGGCCGCGGACTCCGGCACACCCTTTTCCACAAGGATCCGGAAGTGGTTCAGACTCTCCACGTCCTTGTACTGATCGATCTGGTTGAAACCTGCGTTGGTCATGCCCAGCTCCTCGCCCTGGTAGATGTACGGTGTACCTCTCAGGCAGTGGATCACCGTGCCCAGCATCTTTGCCGACTCTTTCCAGTATTTCCCTTCGTCACCCATCCTGGATACCACTCTGGGCTGATCGTGGTTGCACCAGAACACCGCGTTCCACGCATGGTTCTCCGACATATGGGTCTGCCAGTCGAACAGGATCTGTTTCAGCTTCTGGAAATCGTTCGGGACGATCACCCATTTCTCATTCCCCACGAAGTCTGTCTTCAGATGGTGGAAGCTGAATACCATGGACAGCTCTTTGCCGTCCTCCGAAGCGTACCGGTAGCAGTTCTCCATGGAGGTACTGGACATCTCGCCCACAGTGATGATCTCCGCGTCCGTGCCGAAGGTGGCCGCGTTCAGCTCCTGGAGATATTCGTGAATCCTGGGGCCGTCCGTATAGAACCTGCGGCCGTCGCCTTCAAAGTCGTCCTCAAACGCCCCTTTGCTGATCAGGTTCACCACATCGAAGCGGAATCCCTTCACGCCTTTCTCCATCCAGAACCGCACGACCTTCTGGATCTCCGCACGCACCTCCGGATTATCCCAGTTCAGATCCGCCTGGGTCACGTCGAACAGGTGCAGATAATACTCGTCAAACTTCTCCACATATTCCCAGCTGTTGCCGCCGAATTTGCTCTCCCAGTTGGTGGGAGGCACGCCGGGGCCTTTGCCCTTTTTGAAAATATAGAAGTCTTTGTACCTGGGATCGCCGCTCAGGGCTTTCTGGAACCACTCATGGCGGGTGGACGTATGGTTGAACACCATGTCCAGCATGATGCGGATTCCCCTGTCCGCCGCTCCCTGGCAAAGCTCCTCAAAATCCTCCATCGTCCCGTAGCGGGGATCAATATTGTAGTAGTCCTCCACATCATAACCGTTGTCATTCTGCGGAGATACGAAAAACGGCGTCATCCAGATGTAATCCACTCCCAGTTCCTTTAAATAGTCCAGCTTTGCGGTCACGCCTTTCAGGTCGCCGAAGCCGTCCCCATTGCTGTCGCAAAAAGATTTCGGATAAATCTGGTATACTACACTTTTCTTAAAATCCATCCTGTCCTTCTCCTTCCCATCCGCTCCAATGATTTATGCAAAACGGATGACTGTGGTCTCGCCGGCCTTCGCATCCATGCCGGTCAGATATTCAATATTCCCTGCGTTCCCCTGCTCTGTCACAATGAACATGGTCACTGTGGGATGTCCCGCCGCGCGGATCTTATCTTTGTCAAAACGGATCAGTGGCTGTCCTGCACGGACCTGATCCCCTTCTTTTACCAGAAGTTCAAATCCGTCTCCGTTCATATCCACCGTATCCACGCCCACATGAATCAGAAGCTCCGCTCCGTTGGCAAAGATCAGGCCGCACGCATGGCCGCTGTCCGCCATCACCACGCCTACCTTCGCGTCCGCCGGGGCCACCACCGTATCGTTCTCCGGTTCGATGGCAACGCCGTCGCCCATAATGTGCTGGGAGAATACGTCGTCCGGTACTTCATCCAGCGGGATCACCTTGCCGGTCAGCCCTGCTTTTAACTCTTTTACTTCTACAGCTTCCTGCGCGGCCTCTGCCTGCGCTTCTGCCTCCGCTGCCGCTTCCATGGCCTCTTCGGCTTCTTCTCCGTACAGTTCTTCTCCGGAGAGTCTCTTCTTTCCTACAATCGTGGTCAGGACGAACGGGATCACGATTGCCGCCGCCATAGCCAGCAGGAAGTACAGGTAAAACTGCGGTTTAATGGACAGGATGCCCGGAAGGCCGCCCACGCCGATGCTGGTAGCTTCCACGCCGAAGCCTACGGAGATCACTGCCGCTACTCCGGAACCGATCATGCCGCAGATCAGCGGGAATACATATTTCAGGTTCACACCGAACAGAGCCGGCTCGGTAACGCCCAGGTAGCAGGAGATGCATGCGGGCACGTTTACCTGCTGCGCTCTCTCATTCTTTTTCTGAAGCATGCTCATAGCAAGCACGCTGGAACCCTGCGCGATATTGCTCAGCGCGATCATGGGCCACAGGATTGTACCGCCGCTCATGGTCACCAGCTGAGTGTCGATGGCGTTGGTCATGTGATGAAGACCTGTCATAACGATGGGCGCGTAGACCAGTCCGAAGACTGCCGCAAACACGTAGCGGATATTGGAAGTCAGTCCCACATAGACTACGGACGCGATGGCGTTGCCGATCGTCCAGCCGATGGGGCCTACTACCATATGTGCGATAAAGACTGCCGGAACCAGGGAGCAGAACGGCACAACGATCATGCTCACCACTGCCGGACATATTTTACGGAAGAATTTCTCCAGATACACCAGGACGAAGCCGGCCATCATAGCCGCGATCACCTGTCCCTGATAACCGATCATCTGCACCTGGGCAAAACCGAAATCCCATACCGGGATCTCAGAAGCCGGCGTAGAAGCCACAGAGAAGCCGTTCAGCAGCTGGGAAGATACCAGGGTCAGACCAAGGATAATACCCAGGATCTGCGTCGTACCCATCTTCTTGGTGATGGACCAAACGATGCCCACCGGCAGCAGATGGAAGATCGCCTCTCCGATCAGCCACAGGAAACTGTCGATGCCCGCCCAGAACTGGGAGATATCCACCAGAGTCTTTGTTCCGTTCTCAAAAAACGCGATGCTGTCGATCACGTTCCGGA
The DNA here is from genome assembly GCA_944381625.1 of uncultured Lachnoclostridium sp. Lineage (GTDB taxonomy): Bacteria > Bacillota > Clostridia > Lachnospirales > Lachnospiraceae > Hominiventricola. Next base: position 367,609 of record CALWLW010000002.1, on the reverse strand, counting down.
AGCCCAGGATAAGACCTCCGCAGATCAGAGCCGGGATAATCGGCGCGAAGATCTCGCCCAGATTGCTCATCATCTTCTGTATCCAGTTCTGATTGCTCTTGGCCGCCTGCTTGGCCGCCTCTTTGCTCACGCCTTCTACCCCTGCGTAAGCCGTAAACTCATTGTAAAAGGTAGATACGTCGTTGCCGATGATGACCTGATACTGTCCGGCCTGAGTGAACGTACCCTTGACGCATTTGATCTTCTCGATCTCTTTTGTCTTTGCTTTCTTCTCATCCACGAGGACGAAGCGCATCCTCGTCATACAGTGGGAGACTGCGGAAATATTTTCCTTTCCCCCGACCAGTTCCAGAAGCTGTTTTACTTCTTCCGTATACTTTGCCATGATTCCCCTCCTGTTTTGTGTTTTCACGCAAACTTGTTTGAACAAGTTGAATATAGCATACTTGTTTAAACAAGTCAATACTTTTTTCTTGACTTTTTTATCTAAGCATTTATAATATGATACAGTTCCATCACAGCCGAGGACCAGCAGACGACGAAGGTAAATGTACGGCAGCGAAACGTAAAGGAGCAGAACAAAAATGCCCAGAAGTAAGTACGAATCGATCTATAAAGATTTAAAACAGAAAATCGAAGAAGGGGAGTATGCCTACCAGGCGCTTCTGCCCTCTGAGCATCAGCTGATCCTGTCCTATGGCTGTTCCAGGAACACGGTCCGACGGGCCCTGTCCAACCTGGTGGCCGACGGATACGTACAGACGCTCCCCGGCAAGGGCGTCCGCAACATCTATCAGGCTGTGGAACAGGCTTCCTATACTCTGGGCAGCATCGAGTCCTTCCAGGAATCCTCCCTGCGCAACCGCCGCCGGGGCAGCACGCGCGTGCTGCAGTTCATGGAGCTCACCGCCGATCAGAAGATCGCGGCGCGCACCGGCTTTCCTGAGGGAGCGGAACTTTACTACGTACAGCGGCTCCACTATCTGGATCAAAAGCCGCTGATTATCAACCACAACTATTTTTTAAAAAGCGCAGTACCCGGACTGTCAGCCGACATCGCCGGAAAATCTGTCTATGACTATCTGGAGAATACCCTCCACATGACCATTGTCAACAGCAAACGGACCGTTACCGTGGAGAAAATCACCCAGATCGACGAGAAATATCTGGAGTTGAACGTGGACGACTACAACTGCCTGGCGGTCATCACCAGCCAGACCTACAACAGCGACGGGGTGATGTTTGAATACACCCAGTCCCGTCACCGGCCGGACTACTTTCGTTTCCAGGATAATGCGATAAGGAGGAAATCCTCATGAATACAAAAGACAAGACACAGACTGCCGCCCACCACGCCATGGCTCTGGTGGGGGGCTTCTTTGGCGTTTACGCCCTGATGACGCGCAGCGCCACCTTCGGTTCCTCCGAGACCTCCAACCTGATCTACCTGACCATTGACGGCCTGGGAGCCTCCCTCCCGGATTTCCTGATCCGGCTGGGTGCCACGCTCTGCTACATAGGCGGCATCGTCTTCGCCACCCTTATACCGAAATTTCTGAAGAAATGGGATGTACGGTATCTTTCCATCCTCATCGATGCGGCCGCCTGCGTGCTGCTGGCGCAGATACCGGGGGACGCTGATCCGGTGCTGGCGCTCTATCCCATGTTCTTCGCCACCGCCGTGCAGTGGCTCGCCTACACCCAGGCGGCGGACTTCAACAGCGCCACGATCTTTTCCACCAACAATCTGCGCCAGTGCTTCGCGGGGCTCGCCGAATATCTGTACAGCCGGGAGGAAAAGCATCTGGCCCGTTTTCGTTTCTACGGCGGGACGCTGCTGTGCTTCCACGCCGGCGTCATCTACTGCTGGTTCTGCATGAAGCTCTGGGGCGTTCGGAGCATCTATGCCTGCCTTCTGCCCCTGGCCGCCGGCCTTTTCATGACCTGGCGGGATTCTGATTCTTCACATTCATAATCAGCATCTGCAGCCGGTTCTCAATATTGGCGAAGCTCACGTCCGGGTCATAGTCCAGCGGAAGGATCTGCACGTCCGGGTACAGGCTCTTCAGTTTCTTCGCGATCCCGCGCCCCACGATATGGTTGGGCAGGCAGCCGAAGGGCTGAAGGATCACAAAGGCCCTGCATCCCTGTTCCGCGTAATGAATGATCTCCGCCGGGATCAGTACCCCTTCGCCGGTGTCGAAGGTGTGCTGGATAATGGCGTCGCTGTTCTTCACCAGCTCCGGCAGGCGGCAGGGCGGCGTGTACAGCGGGTGGGCGGCCGCAATCCTGTCCGTGGTATTGTGAGCCAGTTCAAACACTTCATCCGCGATCCGGTACCAGCTCTTCTGCACAAACGGCGTTTTCAGATGATATTCCCTGATCTGCGTATCTTTGGTAAAATAAGTCTTCCGGATCACGTCCGTCATATGGGCTTCGATGATCTCAAATCCGTTCCGTTCCAGATAATCCTCAATATCATGATTGGCTCCCGGATGGAAATTCAGCAGGTATTCTCCCACAATCAGCACCTTGGGCCGTTCCGTGCTGCGGTCGTACTCCACTCCTTTCAGAAGTTCCACCGCCCTGGCAAAGCCTTTCTTCGCTCCTGCGACGCCGCCGGTCTCCAGCCCCCGTGCCAGAGCGTCCATCCCTTTTTCAAAGGCTTCCTCCGCCGCGCCCGCCTGCTTCTCATAGGGCCGGATCTTCCGAAGCAGCGCTTCCAGCGCGTCGATCATAGGCAGGGCGAAGGCAATCCGCACGGACGTGAGCAGGTTCATGCGGAAGCCCGGATGGATCCTGTGGGGATCCTGGTCGTCATTGGTCAGGATCGGCACCTGGGAAAATCCCGCGTCGTCCAGGGCTTTGCGCAGGAGGCGGCTGTAATGAGTCAGCCTGCAGTCTCCCATATATTTCCCCATGCCGATGGCCACATGGTCCAGGTCATATTTTCCGCTCTTCAGCGCCGCCAGCGCTTCCCCGATCACCATCTGGGCAGGAAAACAGATATCGTTATGTACATATTGCTTGCCGTACCGGATCGCGTCCTCCCGGCCCAGTTCCAGCGATTCCGTGCGCAGCCCCTGCCCGGCGAACGCCGCCGCCATGATGCGGCTGAACGCATGGGAGGTATTGGGGATCAGCACCACCCGTTCCTTCCGGTCCCCGGAGGTGAATTTCACCGGATAGGGCTCCGGCAGTTCCCGGATTCCACTTCCATCCTCCGCGTCCCTGCGCAGGGTCAGCGTCTCCAAAAAGGAACGCACGCGGATGCGCAGAGGACCCTGAATATCGCTCTCGTCCAGTTTCAGCACCAGCGGTGTCTTGCCTGAGATCTCTTTCATCAGCCGGATAATCTCGTCGGACAGGTACGCGTCGTGGCCGCAGCCGAAGCTTACCAGCTGTACATATTCCAGCTCCGGGCGGCGGGCGGCCAGGATTGCCCCGGCCAGCATGCGGGCGTGGAAATTATTCACAATCTCCACCGTGCTCCTGCTCAGGTCAATGTCCTTAAGCCCCGGCAGAGAATCCACCGTAAGCACCGGGATTCCCTGGGAGACGAACATCTCCGGCAGGTCATGGTTCACCAGCGCGTCGTTCTGATAGGGCCTGGATGCCAGCACCACCGCGAATCTGCCTTCCCTCCTCATCTGCTCTATCACTTCCTGACCCGCCTGCTTCAGCTGCTCATGGAAGGACTGCATGGCCCGGTCGCCTTCCCGGATCGCTCTGCGGGTCTCCTCCGCCGGAACACCGAAAGCCTGCTCCATATATTCTGTGAGCTGCTTTTCCCGATCCTCGCTCCGGTACCAGTGAAACAGCGGCGTGTCCAGGGGAATACCCCAGCGTTCTTCCGGATTGTCCGAATTGCGGATGACAAAGGGATAGCCCTTCACCACCGCGCACATGGACTGGCTGGACGCCTCTGTATTCTCTGATGGCACTGTGGTGACGGACGGCATGAAGATCCTGTCCGCGCCGCGTTTCTTCAGGTTCCGCAGATGCCCGTGCACCAGTTTTGCCGGGAAGCACACCGTATCCGACGTCACCGCCGACAGGCCGCTCTCGTACATGGCCCGGCTGCTGGGCGCGGACAGGCAAACCTGGAAGCCCAGGCTCCGCAGGAACGTCGTCCAAAAGGGCGCGGTATCCCAGAAGGACAGCACGCGGGGAATCCCCATCTTGACGCCTCTGTCCGCCGGCGTATGCTCCAGCGGATACTCCTGGAACAGAAGCTTTTCCCTCAGCCGGAACAGGTTCGGAGTCTTATTCCGCTCCTCCTGGCGGGCCTTCACCTGGGCCGCCACCGAAGCGTCTTTGGGATCGCCCAGCACTTCTCCCCGCTCGCAGCGGTTGTTGGTCACCCACGCTTCCCCGTTGGAAAAACGGAGCACGGTGCGCCTGCAGTGATTGCCGCAGAACGGGCAGACCGATTCTTCCGCCCGGGAATAAGAAAAGGTCTCCATGGCGTCCAGTCCAATGAACGTCTTCGGGGGCTCCTTGCCCTGGCTCACCTGCCGCTCCCTGTCCTCCTTTGCCAGAAGAGCGGCGCCGATAGCTCCCATCATGCCGGGATACGGGGCTCTGGTCACTTCCCGGCCCAGGTACTGCTCCAGCGCCCGCAGCACCGCGTCGTTGCGGAAGGTGCCGCCCTGCACCACGATCCGGTCCCCCAGGGAATCCAGGTTCGACACACGGATTACCTTTGTAAACACATTTTCAATAATGGAACGGCACAGGCCCGCCATAATATCCTCCGGCTGTCTGCCGCTGCGCTGGGCCGTGACGATGCTGCTGTTCATGAACACCGTACAGCGGCTCCCCAGGGCCGCCGGACTTTCGGCGGAAAACGCCGTCTCAGCGATGACCTCCACCGGGATATGGAGCGACGCCGCGAAATTCTCCAGAAACGAACCGCACCCGGAAGAGCATGCTTCATTGACCACAATATTGGTGATCACTCCCCGGTCCAGCCAGATGGCTTTCATGTCCTGTCCGCCGATATCCAGCAGGAAAGTGGCGTCCGGCACGTATTTCGCCGACGCCCTGGCGTGAGCCACCGTCTCCACCACATGGTACTCCGCCGAAAATGCCTTGCCGAACAGCAGCTCCCCGTATCCGGTGGTTCCCGCCGCCAGGATCTCCAGTTCCGCTCCGGCTTTTTTCCACCGGTCCCTCATGGCCAGCAGCGCCTTTTTCGCCACCTCCAGAGGTTCGCCCGCATTGGACGCGTAGAAAGAATCCAGGATATGTTCCTCCTCGTCCATCAGCACAAATTTGGTCGTGGTACTGCCTGAATCAATCCCCAGATATGCCCGCACCTTCTGCCCCGCCTGGGGGTGCCAGTCGTTTTTGGGAAGGGCGTGGCGGCGCAGAAATGCTTTTTTCTCCTCATCAGAGGCAAAAAACACCGCGGTCCTGCCCGCATCCGGCGCGTGGTTCTCCCTGCGCACGCTTTCCAGGACAGACAGCAGGGCATCTATATCCGCTTCCGTCCTGTTTTCCTCAAACAGCTCCTCCAGGGACAGGGCCGCGCCGTAGGCCACCATGATCTCCGGGTGCTCCGGCACCAGGATCTCCTCCTCCGGCAGTTCCAGACGCTCCGCAAACACCCGGATCAGCCGGGGATTAAAGGTCATGGGGCCTCCCTCAAACAGCACCGGACCTCTGATATCCAATCCCTGGGCCAGTCCGCCGATGGTCTGCTTCGCCACTGCGTGGAAGGAAGACAGGGCCAGATTCGCCCTGGAGACGCCCTGGTTGAGAAGGGGCTGGATATCCGTCTTGGCGTATACGCCGCAGCGGCCGGAGATGTCATAGACCGTCTCGCCCTGCTCCGCCACACGGTTCAGCTCCTCCACCGGTGTGCGCAGGATCGCCGCCACCTCGTCCAGAAAAGCGCCGGTGCCGCCGGCGCAGCTCCCGTTCATCCTCATATCCGCCACGTCCAGCCGCCCCGTCTTTTCCTCCCTGCGGAAAAACAGCACCTTGGCGTCCTGGCCGCCCAGTTCGATGGCCGTGCGTACCTCTTTATATAATTTCCGGATGGCGATGGAATTGGCCACCACCTCCTGCACATAGGGCAGTCCCAGCCGGTCCGCCAGTTTCTTCGCACCGGAACCGGTCAGCGCCAGCCGAAGCCCCGCCGCCGGGAACCGCTCCTTCAGGCGTTTCAGGCAGTCGGTCACGCTCTGCACCTGCTGGGCGCTGTGCCTTCTGTAATCCGAATATACGATCTCATCTTTTTCCTGGTCCACAGCCACGATCTTGGTCGTGGTAGAACCGATGTCGATGCCTATCTGAAGTCTTTCTTTCTCCAAAATCTTATCCTCCGTATCTTCTCCGCCATTTCAATAGCATACTATCATTTGCCCGTAAAAAAAGATCTCCTGCTGTTGTCAAAAAGATCTGCAAAGTTTTAAAAGCAGTGTATAGAGAACTGCCTGCTCCTCCAAAGACAGTCCGGACATCAGCCGTTCCTCGGCCTGCTTCACATGCTGAACCGCTATCTGGCTGCATTTTCTGCCGTTCTCCGTAATCCGGACCATCTTGATCCGCCGGTCTGCCGTATCCCCAAAGCATTCCACCAGCCCTTTGCGCTCCAGGCGCGCCACGATACCCACGGCCGTGGACTGAGCCACGTGGAGCTTCTTCTCCAGCTCCTTCAGCGTCATCTGTTCCTGGGGGGAGCGCTTCAGGATCATCAGCGCGCCCACCTGGGCCATGGTCAGATCCGCCGACCGCAATTCATTATTGACCTGTTTTTCCAGTTCGTCGTGGATCTGTTTGATGAACACTCCGCACATTCTCTGATCTTCCATGTCCCTGCCTCCCGGCCAATGCGCCCGGCTTTCTGCGGCGAGCGCAGAAACCGGTATGCGCAATGATACAATTCGCGCTTTGTACTCATTGTATCATGTTTCCGACAGCAGATCAATACCGTGCTATTAAATGAGTGGGGCGTTTTGCTGTGGGGCGGGTGTCCAACGCACTGTAAAATCGTCCAGTTTTCATTTTCCTCTTGAAACTGCCTGCATTTCGTTCTATAATAAAACCATAAAAGAGAGCAACCGCCCACAAAGTGGTTAGCCTCGTGATATGACAAAATAAGTCACTCGTCCGGCCAAGACAAGAGTGGCTTATTTATTTTCGCTTGTCGTTCCTACTGTCGATGTAGGCAAGCAGTGCTACGAGGAACGTACCGCCTAAAAATAACAGGCTTAAAACTTCGTATGTATCCATCAGCACCACCTCCCCTCTTTTGCAAGTTCGGGAGGCTGCCACTCTGTACACGATTACTCTCTTTAAAAAATGATACCACAATCCCCCACTTCGCACAAGCCTAAAGTATCAACTACGGTTGCTTTACGCTTTCCTATCTATATCCTGTTTTTACATTACAAGCAGGAGATGTTTTTGCCAAACTCTGAATATTGATCTCTTCGTTCATGAAGAAACGGTGCAACAGACTATTTTCGCCCGCTGCACCGTCTCTTTTTATATTTTTGCACTTTTCAGGATATTTTTAGCACACACCCTGCGCCAGCATCGCGTTCGCCACTTTCTCGAAGCCTGCGATGTTCGCTCCGGCCACATAGTTGCCTTCCATGCCGTAGCGTTTTGCCGCGTCGTCGATATTGTGGTAGATGTTGACCATGATCTGCTCCAGCTTCGCGTCCACTTCCTCGAAGGTCCAGCTCAGACGCTCGCTGTTCTGGGTCATCTCCAGAGCGGACGTAGCTACGCCGCCTGCGTTGGAAGCTTTGCCGCAGATGAACAGCACGCCGTTCTTCTGCAGGTACTCGGTAGCGTCCAGCGTGGTGGGCATGTTCGCGCCCTCACATACTGCCACACAGCCGTTTGCCACAAGCTGTTTTGCGTCTTCCAGAAGCAGCTCGTTCTGGGTCGCGCACGGAAGCGCGATATCGCACTTGATCTGCCATACGCCGCGTCCCTCATGGTACTCAGCGCTGGGTCTTGCAGCCGCATACTCGGTCAGGCGCGCACGTTTTACTTCCTTGATCTCTTTGAGCAGTTCCACATCAATGCCTTCCGGATCATAGATCCAGCCGGTGGAATCGGACACGGTCACAACTTTCGCGCCCATCTGCTGTGCTTTTTCCGTAGCGTAGATCGCCACATTTCCAGAACCGGATACGCAGCAGATCTTGTCCTTCATGTCCATGCCGTGGCACTTCATCAGCTCGCGGGTGATGTACAGAAGTCCGTAGCCGGTAGCCTCGGTACGGGCCAGAGAACCGCCGTAGCTTAAGCCCTTGCCGGTCAGCACGCCTTCATAGCTTCCGGTCAGCCTCTTGTACTGTCCGAACATATAGCCGATCTCTCTCGCACCGGTTCCGATATCGCCGGCCGGTACGTCTTTGTCTGCGCCGATGTATTTATAAAGTTCAGAGATGAAGCTCTGGCAGAATGCCATCACCTCGCGGTCGGATTTGCCCTTGGGGTCGAAATCAGAACCGCCCTTGCCGCCGCCGATGGGAAGTCCGGTCAGGGAGTTCTTGAAGATCTGCTCGAATCCCAGGAACTTGATGATGCCGATGTTTACCGACGGATGCAGGCGAAGGCCTCCCTTGTACGGCCCAATCGCGTTGTTGAACTCTACGCGGTATCCGGTGTTCACCTGTACCTGTCCCTTATCGTCCACCCACGGAACGCGGAACTTGATCTGACGGTCCGGCTCCACCAGGCGCTCCAGCAGAGCTTCTTTCTTGTACTGCTCTTCGTTGGCCTCGATCACCGGGCGCAGGGATTCCAGCACTTCTTCCACTGCCTGCAGGAATTCCGGTTCCGACGCGTTTTTCTCTTTTACTCTTGCGAGTACCTCATCAACATAGCCCATTTTCTCAATCTCCTCAGTTTTTTTGTGTTTACGGATTTCAGCTTTTTATTTTAGTACGAAATTTTAAATTATGCAATATTTTTTGCATAATTACCCAAACTCCTTAAATTTTTCAGCATGCGCCTTCTTCCGGCGGATTTTCCTTTTCCAGCGCGCACAAAGTCTCCCCGCTTCGGATGTCGTAATACAGCATCAGCCGCCCGTCTGAGAAATCATACAGGCTCACCATATGGGACAGTTCCTCAAACTGGGCGGGCAGGGGCAGGCTTTTGGCATGGCTTTGGAAAAATTCCCTCCGCCGCCGTTCGTCTTCGCCTGTCACATGGAACAGCGCCGTATAGAAGATCTCCGCCTCCACCAGATCCTGGAACATGTGGCTTCCATACGACAGCTCCGGCGCGTACAGGGAGCCTTCCTCGTCCATCTCCACAATGGCACAGAAATGGGAGATCCCGGAGAATTTTACCGGGATGCCCAGTTCCGGCGAAGATGTTCCGATACGCCCGGGAGCCATGAGCAGGATATTCTTACCCTTTCCCCTGGAGCTTAAATTAAGATCTGTCAGAAGCGCCGCCACGTTGCCCTTCCGCTGATACGGGTACGCGTAATAGGCCGCCGGGTCAATATAGATCACCTGGTCGATCCGTTTTTTCTGAGGGATGCCCATGGAAGCATTATGCACATGAAACAGTTCCTGCTCCGGATCCGCTTTTGGGATCTCCACCCTGGTCTGCTCGGAAAAGGTCTGAAGCGGACGGCACTGAAGCAGGCAGATCACATATTCCTTTTTCTCATTGGAATTGACCGTAAATTCGATGTCCACCGGGTAGGCGTACTCCCGCTGCAGAGCCGCCAGGATCTGCCCCATATCGGAGATGAACTGCGGGTCCTTCACATAACCCCGGCAGGTGCCGAAACACACGTCCCTCCGCTTCCCCTGGTCGTAGAGGCGGCGTTCCACCTCATAGTCATGCTCCAGCACCAGATTATGGTACCAGTACGGCGTACAGGCCATGATTTCCTCCAGGGAGGTCTCCGCCAGGCAGTTTTTCTCCAGGTCGATCACATCCACCCTCCGCTGGGAAAACCGCACCCGCTCGTCCATGGTCGTCAGATAAGTGTGCTCCGGCTGGTCGATGTGGATGATCCTGGGATAATCCCGGTCCGTCCGGTCCACGGCGCGGGTGCCCAGGCCCAGCACCATGCGGAGCATGCCTTTCTCCGGGTCCATATTCCGGCTCCAGCCGTAGGTATCGTAGGAATAACCCACGCCCGCCGCCGACGGGAACAGATATTTCCCGTGCAGGGAGCCGGACACCCGCTGTACCAGTATGGCCATCTGCTCCTCCACGCCGTCCAGTCCTCTGGACGCCCGGTATTCCAGTGCGGACGGGTCCAGCGTGCTGGCGTACACCACGCGCACCGCATGTTCCAGCTTCTCCAGCCGTTCCTCCCCGCTCCCCTGGTTGGCGCAGAAGACCGACTCGTATTTCCCTGCGAACGCATTGCCGAATCCGTCCTCCAGGATGCTGCTGGACCGCACGATGATGGGCGCCTGCCCGAAATACTCCAGCATCCGCCAGAACTGCTCCCGGATATTCTCCGGAAACACCCCGTTTAAGATACCCTGGGAAAGACGGTCGCTCAGGCGGTAGTAGCCGCTGGCCTCCTTCTGTTCGATGTGCAGATCCCACAGGCCGTTGTAGACCAGATAGGTATAAAACACATGGTCGCCGATGAAGAAGGAGTCATGGGGCTCCAGCCGCCCCGAAAGATCCGGCAGGCATTTTTCCACAATGCTCCGGGCCAGCAGCATACCGCAGGATTTCCCTCCGATCTTGCCGGTGCCGATCATCCGGTTCTTTACCCGTAGATAACCCTCCAGCTGGTAGAACTTTTCAAACATCCTGCTGATCTGTTCGTCCTTCGTCATCATCATGCCGCACAGACGCCGGTAGGTCTCCGGCGTGTCCATGCGCCCCCGTTCTCTGGAGCATTTCTGGAAGTACCGCTCCCAACTGTCCAGGTTCTGGTCCTCTTCGTTCAGATAGCGCCCCACAACCGCATAGTACCGGCTCATACCCACCGCATCGGTCAGCGTCCGGAACTCCCCGGTCTTATAATCCGCCCTGTGGGGCAGGAACATGGTGGCAGAATACCGGTTCCACACCTTGACCGGATGCAGGTAGATATTTTCCTCATCTGAATAAATATCCAGGAAAAGCTGCGTGGTCTCCTGAATCCTGGCCACCGCCTCGTAGGAGTGGTTCCCCCGAAGCAGCGGGAACATGGCCACCGTGTCCAGCTGGAACAGGAACGGGCAGGTCACCCGGAAAAAGTTCCCCATCATCAGGTCCGCCGCCCAGACCTCCTGAAGTTCCGAAAGGCAGTCGAACACATAGAACGCCTCCCGCCCTTTCTGCTCAATGATACGGTGTACCTTCACCGTAAACTGCTCGAACCCTTCTCCCGGATCCAGACAGTAACATTCTGCGTCTTCCTCCTTCACCAGAGGGGCGTGCCCTGCGAACCGAAAATAGATCAGATCCCTTCCGTCGGCCTTCGCCTGCCTCACATAAGGCTCCACAAAAAACCGGAACTCTTCTATCTTACTGACCTGCAGCACCACATTGTCACCCAGCCGGATGTTGTCCAGCGCCTGATCCATGGCCGGAATGCCTGATTTCACCCTGTCAAATGCCGCCATATCTTCATCCCCTTCCTTTTCCTTCCATTATAAATGCGCGAAAAAGAGACGGCAATGCCGTCCCTCCTTCTTTCAAAAAAACATAAATTTTACGGTACAAGTTCAGCCATGCAGAAGCATGTGAGCAAGCACTGCCTGGGAGTTCGCTCACAAAGCAGTGCTACTGTTCCCAGGGATGAAGCCCGGTTTCATCCAGTTCATACACCGCCGTACAGACCTCCTGAATATATTTCCGGTCATGGGACACGCTGATGATGGATCCGGTAAAATCCTTCAGTATCCCGCGGATCACCGGGGCGGACAGGGGAGAAAAATTGCGCGTGGGTTCGTCCAGCACCAGCACGTCGCATTTCTGCATGGACAGCTTCAGGAGCAGCAGTTTGGCTTTCTGACCCCCCGACAGTTCCCGGATGGGCCGCCCCATCTCGTCCGCCGTGTATTTCATGCTGCCCAGGTATGTGCCGATCCGGTCCCGCTCCTGTTTATCCCCGGTGTCCGCCAGGAACTCTGCCGGCGTCCGGGAGAGGTCCAGCAGTTCCTCATAGTTCTGCGGCATGTATCCCGTATGAAGATCCTGGCGTTTTAAAAGTTCCTCCGCGATCTCTTTCAGCAGTGTAGATTTCCCCGCGCCGTTCCGGCCCACAATGCAGACCCGTTCCGGCCCCCTCACATCCAGAGATACGTCTCTGGCCAGCACCCGGCCGCCTGCCGAAAGCTCCGCATTCCTGTACTCCAGCACCCGTTTGCCGGCCGGCATGGGCATCTGTTCTCCCAGCCTGACAAAGATAGCGTCCTCCGTATCCGGCAGCTCTGTAAATTCCTCTGCCTCCTTCTGAAAACGCCGTTCCTGCGCCTTCACCGCCCGCATTTTCTTTTTCATAAGATAGCCGCTGTGCGGGTCCTGACGGCTCACCGACCGCAGGCCGTGTTCCACCTTCTGCTGGATCTGCCGGAACCGTTCCTGCTGTTTCGCGTACTCCCTGCGCTCATTCCTGGCCTGCTGCTCCTGCCTGCCAAGGGACGCAAGCCGCCTGTCCACATATTCCCGGTAGCCGCTCCTGGTCACAGTCACTCTGGACACGGTTTTCCGCCGTATCAGTTCCAGATGGATGATCAGGTTGGCTGTGCGTTCCAGCAGCACCTCGTCATGGGAGATGTAGAGTACGGGAACCGGGCTGTCCAGGATCAGGCGCTCCAGGAAATCCAGTGTGGGCAGATCCAGGTCGTTGGAAGGTTCGTCCAGGAGCAGCACATCCGGCCCGTCCAGAAGAATACAGGCAAGCTGCAGCTTCACCCGTTCCCCTCCCGACAGGCTCCCCATCTTCTGATCCGAATAGAACAGACCCGCGTCCAGCCCCATCCTTCCCGCCGTCCGGGCCAGTTCCTTTGGCTGACATTCCGCAAATCCCGGCTTTTCCATGCAGAACTCCCAGACGCTCTTCTCCTTTTCCGCCTCCGGAAGTTCCTGCGGCAGATAGCCCAGCCTCATCCCTTTTTTAGAGATGACGCCGGTGAACTCCGCATAGTCTTCCGTCAGACGTTCATCGTAAATCAGCTTTAACAGCGTGGATTTCCCATTGCCCTCCTCCCCGATCAGAGCCGCCCGGTCTCCCGGGTTCAGACAGAAGGAAAAATCCCTTACCAGTTCTCTGGAATCCTTTTTATGAGTTATGGTCAGATTCTGAATCTGCAACATAATATCCCTCCTTCCGCAAAACGTTCCTGCAGAACAAAAAAGCCGCTCCCGGATTCTGTCCCGGAAGCAGCCTGCACGCAAAGAGCCGCCCTGTATCCCGGCCATAAGGAACCGGAATACAGAACAGAAGAAGCGATGCACCTGACTACGGCAACAGAAACCCCGGGCTGTCCCACAGACAGTCCTGCATACTTGTTTCTGTTTTCACGAAGTCCGGATTATCTCTTCATCTTTTCACCCTTTCCACTTTCTATTTCACACCTTTTGCCACTATAGCACACCCGGCGGGGGCTTGCAAGAGGGAATCGCGATCGTTCTGCTGTTTCCTTCATCAATTTGACGGATTTTTCCATATGGGATAGTATGAAACGGTATTGACCTGTACGCTGCGTACACGTATATACTGAGTCCAGAACAAGAAAGGAGGCGCCGAATATGATGATCAACGAAGCCGCCCGGCGGGCGGACCTGACCCGCCGCGCTGTCAAATTCTACGAGGAAAAAGGGCTCCTGAAGCCCGCCAAGGATGCCAACGGTTACCGGAATTACACAGAAGAAGACCTGCTCCGTCTCAAAGAAATCTGCGTCTACCGGAAGCTGGGCGTCAGTATCCCCGATATCAAAAAACTTCTGGACGGAAAGGACGACGGACTTTTGAAAGCCGTATACGAAAGCAAAAAAGCGTCGCTGGAAGCGGAAAGCAAAGAATTGGAGGCCCTGAAGCTTTTTATGGATACCCACGACGTGGAAGCCGTCTATGAGGCCGTAGACTACCAGACAGTCGGCCAGGCCATGCAGGACATGGTGCCCGGCTATTTTGGATACTATTTCATGCAGCATTTCCAGCCCTATTTACAGATACAGCTTTCCACCCCAAAGCAGCAGAAAGCTTACCGGACAGTCCTGGATTTCTGGGATCAGACCACGCTCCGTCCGCCGCTTGTGCTCTCGCTTATGACCTGGCCCCTGTACCGACTGACGCCCAGACCTGCCCTGGATCAGATGATCCGCAAAATGGACGACCAGCTCCGCATGTATCTGAACCCCACGGAAGAAGAATACGAGTCGCTGAAGAAAATGACCCTGAAAAACGCCCGCCTGAAGTCCGGCCCCCTGCGGTACCATCCCGCCTTTATCGCCCAGCGGCGATTTATGAAACGGATGAAGGACTGCGGCTATTACGACATCTTCCTCCCCGCCATGGAGGCCCTCTCCCCCAAATACCGGGAGTACCGTCAGGCGCTCACGTCCCTGAACGACCGGATCTGCCAGGATCTGGGATTATATTATGATTCCGGCTACAACCTCGTCCTCAGGAAAAAAACAAAATAGAAAAATAACAGCCCCGGATACGTTTCTGATACACAATCTTTATAAAATTTAAGAAACAAAACGAGTATTATCCGTTATAATACAAGAAGCAAAACAAGCATCGGGGAAGGGCACAGACGTGGAGCAAAAGAGAAGATCAGGGAAAAACAGAAGAAGAAAGCGGCGCAGACAACGCATCATCCGGGCATGGACCGCCCGAATACTCATACTTGGCACGCCGCTCCTTATCATCGGCCTTCTGGCGGCGGGAATCCTCCGGCACGGACGTCAGAACGTGCTGGCCGAAGAGGCGTCCTTTATGGGAGCCGTCCATATCGGAAGTGCGTGGTCTGACCCGGACCGCCTCACCGTCGTCGTGGACGCGGGGCACGGCGGACGAGACCAGGGCACCAGCGCCGGGGACATTCTGGAAAAAGACGTCAACCTGGATGTGGCCAGGCTGGTGGCAAAGAAACTGAAAAAAGCAGGCGCAGACGTAATCCTGACCAGGGACAGCGACACCTATGTGGGTCTGGAGGAGCGGGCCGACCTGGCCAACCAGGCGGACGCCGACCTTTTTGTGAGCATTCACTGCAACTACTGCGAGGAAGACGCTTCCGTCCGGGGCCTGGAATGCTACTACAGCGAAGACAGCGCGGACGGGCAGCTCCTGGCCCAGCAGATCGTAGACCAGGTGGAAACTCTGGACCAGGCCGCCTGCCGGGGAACCAGGACCGCCGATTACCGGGTGCTGCTGCACACGGAGATGCCCGCGGTCCTGGTGGAGCTGGGATATTTTTCCAACCGCTCCGAACGCGCCCTGCTCACGGACGGGGACTACCAGCTCGCGCTGGCGGAAGAGATCGCCGCCGGGCTGCTCCAGGGGCAGTAATCTCCGTGCATTCATTTATTTCCAGTTCCACCTGCCGTACCGCTTCGTCACAGAAGCGATCAGCTCTACCACTTCGTCAGACATCTGCCCCGGAAGCAGCCGCCATTTCCAGTTCCTGCCTACCGTGGACGGCGTATTCATCCTACAGCTGTTGTCCAGCCCCAGATAATCCTGCATGGGTATGATACAGATGCGGGCCGCGCTGGCGGGCGTATCTCCTTCCACCGTATCCCGCACCTGCAAGGATCATCCGTCCATCAGCCGTCAGACCAAAGAAAAAATGCGCCGGGCCATGGCGCAGCTCGGCTATGAGCCCAATTTCCAGGCCAGCAACCTGGCGTCCCAGAGTTCCAGAACCATCGGCATCATCCTTCCTGCCTCCCGGCAGGAAGCCTATCAGAACTCCTTCTACCTGGAGACCATCCGCGGCATCAGCCAGCTTTGCAATCAGAAGCAATACATTAACACGGTAATCACAGGGGAAAATGAAGAAGAAATCCTGCAGGGAATCCGCACCATGGCCCGCAGCGGGCAGGCGGAAGGGTTCATCGTTCTGTATTCCAGGACCCATGACCCGGTGGCGGAATACCTGTGCGCGGAAGGGCTCCCTTATGTACTGATCGGAAAAGCGTATCAAAACGCCAACCAGACGGTCTATGTGGACAATGACAACGTGCTGGCCGGGCGGGAGGCGGCTTCCTATCTGATCCGGCTGGGCCACCGGCGGATTGCCTACCTTTCCGCCGACAATTCCCTGCTTTTTGCGGAAGACCGGAAAGCGGGATATCTTTCCGCCCTTCTGGAGCACGGGCTTCCCGTACAGCCGGAATACTGCATCGAGATGAACTGCGATTCTGAAAAAAAGAGGAGAGATTAAAAGAGCTCCTCACTTCCTCCCAGCGCCCCACCGCCGTCCTGGTCAGCGACGATATCCTGGCCATGTTCGTGGCAAATGCCTGCGGAAGCTTAAAGCTCGCCATTCCGGACGATCTCTCCATCCTGTCTTTCAACAATTCGCTGTTCGCCCAGCTCAGTTTTCCCCAGCTGACCTCTGTGGACATGAACGCGCGCCAGTTGGGGATCGAGGCAGCCGCCCAGATGATCAGCCACATTGAAAATCCCGGCCTGCCAGCCACCAAAATCATCGTTCCCCACCAGCTGGTGGAACGGAAAAGCTGCACAGCTTTAAAGGAGGGCATCCATTATGTATAAGCCAGGACAAGATGAATTGATGTTTTTTGACAGACAACCAGCGGCATTTTCTTTATATGAAGCATTCACGGCGCGGTTATTTGAGATGTTTCCGTCTACTTCCATCCGGGTGCAGAAATCCCAGATCACCTTTTCAAACCGCCATGTTTATGCCTGCGTATCCTTCGCGCGGGTAAAAAAGAAAGCCGAGCTGCCTAATCCGTATCTTGTGCTCACATTGGGGCTTTCCTATCCGCTCCAGTCAGACCGGGCAGCGGTAAAAACAGAGCCGTATCCTGGAAGATGGACGACTCATTTCGTCATAGGCTCCCTGTCTGAGCTGGATGATGAATTATTTTCATGGGTCAGGCAGGCATATGAATTTGCCGAATATAAATAGATCCTATACAGGACGGCTCTCATCCAGGAAATACCGGCCGTCTGTTTTGGTTTGATATGCAGATCTTGGTCTAATGGAGGTACTGTAATGAAGATAGAAATCGGAAAAGATTTTCCCCAGTATTTCAAACCCTCATATCCAGAAGAATTTGAATTATTTTCACATTTTGAATTAACGGCAGGAATACCAACGGCTTTATTCGCAGTCACCACATGGAAAGAAAATGGGAAGCCAAATGTCTGCCTCCATTCATGGAGCTGCTTTCATGGCGATAAAACCGCTTTCTTTGCCGTAATGGGAAATCTGTATCAGCATACGCACACTTACGCCAATATCCAACGGGAAAAATGTTTTTGTATCAATTTTCTTCCCATAAGCTGCTACGACAGACTGGTAGATACCATCAAACACAATCATATGGAAACAGATGAATTTGAGGCGGGGCATTTTACGCTTTCCAATGCCAAAACCATTCATGCTCCGGTTATCCAGGAAGCTTTTATCAATATGGAATGTACTTTAAAGGAAACCCAGGATTTAAGCGGCGCAGGCATGGCGGCTATGGTGATCGGACAAGTGCAGCATATTTCTGTGGAACAGGCATACGCACAGGGCTATGAACAAAGATATGGAAAAGACGGTTTTATGATGTTGATACCGGCGCCGCAGGATCTTGTTACAGGAGAACCAAATCTATCCGCGATTGCCACTGTAAATATTGAAAAATACGATTAAGGCTCAAAATTCACTTAGTGAATGGCGTGACACCATAAGAAAGTAATCTGGAATTTTGGGGAAATGGCATGGCCTTTCGGGGTCATGCCGTTTCCTCTTTCATCAATTCATTCAGCGGGATAAAGCCCACAAGGTCATAGACGATGCAGATATTCTGCCGCCGCCTGCCGCTGCTCTTGTCCGGGGCCTCGAATTACTCCCGCCTGCTTTTCCACTTGATGGCGTTGAGCTGGTCGTGGATGGGTTTCAGTTCCCGGTGAACGGTCAAGGTGTCGGTGTTCGGTTGTAGGGCCCTCAGAAGGGGAACAGTCGACGGGGCGGGTGTCCCCCCCTTACGGGGGCGGGCAGGGTAAGCGGCGTAAGCCGCGCAAGGGGTGCAGCCCCTTGGGGTTCCCAAGGGATTTTTGCGTTTAGGTCAAATCTGCCTCGGTAATGTAGTTCATTCGTTGAATTTCTACTTTTCGTTCGCACAACGATTTAAAATGATTTGATTCTTTTTTCACGATAGCAAAATCGTGTTTGATTCTTTCTATTTCTTCTTTCCATAGGGGATGTTCCGCTATGGCTGCATCTATTTTCGCATCCAATAGCTTTGCTCTTTCTCCTGGAGAAATTTCCTGACCAGAAACACTCTTTTTGCATTCATCGTAAAAACAGTCATAGAGAAGCTCCGACAAATATCCTGCATACGATACAATACAGCTACTTGCATAACTTCTCGCTTCTCGTTCAGAGAAGAAACAGACTGCTCCACTGAACATCTCATCAATAAGCGGAGTGCCCGTCCCCATATCTACATCCTGTCCATCGTTTTCATCGAAGGAAGCATTTACAAAATTACAAAAGTCATTAAATTCTTTCTCATAAGGATTGATTTCCTGCCCGCTTTCGATCTGCTCCCAAATATGATCCAGAATATCCCTCATGCGCTGCCGAAAAGAATTTGGCTTTTGATATAAAAGGGGATCACCCTCCGTTTTTGTCCAATCTTCAAACATTCTCCATAGCCGTTCCAAACCAAATGCTGCCAATGTGAGCATTTGCACTCTGTCACAGGAAACGAGATCCTCTTTTATCTGTAAATATAAGTTATCAGAAATCATATCTAACCACACCTAACTCCTTAAGGGCGGGCTTCCATTCCCCCGCCAGCTCCACGTCCGTTTCCGACCCTCTACTTTATATGGCTTGGAAAGGGCCGGATTGTTCCAATGCTTCCAAACTTTTTTGAGATTTTTTCAAAAAATCTCGGAAAGGAATAGATAGGATGGATTTGATATGATTATAGCAAATAAGTGGAAATAAATCCATTGTGTTTCAAAAGGGCAGAAAGAAAGCGACGCATGGGGAGTGGTAGTCGCAAATTTTGCGGCTACCACTTGCCCTTCCAGCTCCTCGCGTCTGGCGTTCGCAATATGTTTACCTATTATTTTACATCTCGGTCAAACAGTTCTGCCATTTGAGCACGGTTAAGCCATACGATTTCTTCTTCGGGAGTTACCGGAACCTCCAATTTAATTCCATCATCTTCAAATAATACAATTTCCCTTTCCACAATCTATCCTCCGTCATATTCTTCATATCAATGCATCCCCTGCTGTCATAAGTGCCTCGTTTCCGTTCCGGGCAGCGGTAGGGCATCTTCTCCAATGACAGGATAGAATTTTCAATCCGGTTCATCAGTTTGACGCTGTATTTATCCAAAATGCTTCCTCCTCAAAGAGTCCAGCGCCTCCCTTGCGTCATGGAGCTGCCCATCCCGTTCATATTCGGCCTCTGCCTCTGAAATTGCAGTATCCATCGCTGCGTTTTCTACCATTGCTTCGTAAGTCTCAATGCTCATCACTACCAGATCGCCATAGCCATTTTTCGTGATGAAGATCGGCTCCCGTTTGGCGTGACAGATGTCCGAAATCTCGTTGGTATTACGAAGATCAGTAATAGGCCTGATCTGCGGCATATCGCCACCTCCTTCCTTTGTACATTATTATAACAGAATTATGTACAAAAATACAGCGAGACCGGAAAAATTACAAAGTTTTTCCGATCCCGGCTGGCTGTTCTGTTACTCCTTATGTCTGTCCATTTAAACTTCCGAAAACGTGTACCTCTGCCGCAGTCCTCCCGCGTTCACGTGATAGATCACCGTGCCGTCCTCCAGGTCCTCCCTGGTCAGCTCCACGTCCTTATCCTTGTGCCGGGCGCGCACATATTCCTCCAGATTTCCGATCCTGGCCTCCTGGAAAAACACGTCCCGCATCTGATTGTTCGCGCATTCGTTAAAGATCTCATGCACCACTTCGTATTCCTTTTCCATACCGTTCCTCCTGTTCTTAATCCATCTCGTCCACCTGTTTTTTCAGATACCTGCCCACCACATGGGCAAATGTGGAGATATCCCGGATATAGGCAAAATCCTTTCCGAAGATCCTCCGTTCCGCCAGAAGGTCCTGTTCCTCTCCGGCAAATACGCCCAGCACGGAGATGCCCTGTCCGCGGATCCGTCTCACCTCCGAGGCCGTGTCCCGGACCGCGTATTCGCCGGTGTAGACCGCAGGATTTTTCGTGTTGGGCCGGTTGACCACCAGATCGTTGGGCCGTCCGTCACTGAGCACGATCAGGATCTTATTCTCCTCCGGCCGCTGGGCCAGGCCGTCCGCCGTTGCCCGCAGGGCCAGCCCGTCCCGGTTGTTGGAGGACGAGTAAAATTCCATCAGACTCCAGTCCGCCTCTCTGTCCTCGTCATATTCCCGGAACCGCCGCATCACCGTATAATCCCAGAAGGTACAGAAGCTCATGACCCGGTGGGGGATGCCCGCTTTGGACAGCGCCGCCGAGAGGATATAGCCCTGAAGGGCGATCATGTGCTGACGGCTCCGCTGGGAGCCGCTGGCATCCATCAGTACATCCACCACGAAATCCGTATTCTGCTTCCGGATCGTCCGGCGGAACAGCTTTAAGTCTTCTGTCCGTCCCACCTTCCACAGCTTCCTGGGAATGACCGTACCGCAGGCCGCCTCGCTCCACTCCTCCTCGCTGCGCGCCTGCAGGGACCGTTTCAGGATATTGCCCAGCGCCTCAATGTTATGCCTGGCTACCCTCTGGTTCTGCCGGTAGAACCGGCGGTTGGCCTCCAGCACCCGGTTGGCGATCACATAGGTGTTGTTTTCTATAACATGATCATGGAGAATCCCCTCCGTGAAATAGAGCTTGCAGTCCGCATGAACGCCCCGGCAGATCCTCCGGTTCAGGTTCTGCTGTTCCTTCTCGCTCAGATAAGACCGGCCGTAGTTCAGCTCGATATAGCTGTACATCTTCCGGGCCGCTTCCTCCGTGATCAGGATCCTGCCGGCCTTCCGGCGCTCTTTTTCCTCCTCGTCCTCATGGGAAGCTCCGTTGGGCTGGTTCATCACCTGGGCGGCCGCCTCCAGCGCGTCTTCATTGAGGAAATCCTGCCAGTTGAATTTCCGCAGATCCTCCGCGCTCACTGCCAGGACCTGTTCCAGCGTCCCGTGCGCCCGTTCAAAATCCGGCTCCACCAGCCGGTTGTAGAACGCGTCCACCTTGCGGATCACATCCATGGTGTCGGAGGCGTCCCTCAGGCTTAACAGCTCGTCCACCTGCTCCCGCACCCGTTTCTCCGCCGTATACGTTCCGTCGATGCCTTCCTGGAGCATGGCGATCTTCATCCTGCCCACCTGATTCCCGCGCGCCAGCCTGTCAAAATCCCGATCCAGCACCGCCTCATATGCTTTCCGCCTCAGGGACGCCACGCCCTTGCGCTCCGCTGTAACCTTTTCGGCCACCGCCTGGTCCACGCACATCTGCGCCAGCATCATCAGGGGAGGTTCCGCCGCTCCCAGATACAGCTTTTTCACCAGGTACATGCCCAGGTCGTCGGGAACGAAAAAGCGGGCGAACGCCCCCTGCTTCACCGCGTCATACAGAGAGATATATTTGGAATGACGGAAGGATTCCACGTCCGGCAGCACATCCAGGTCATAGTCCCCGCTCACCGTCCAGAGCAGGTTCCGCATGCGGTTCTCCAGCTCGTAGCGGTATTCCTCTTCCGCGTAGCTTTCATCCGATATTCCCATCAAAACACCTGCTCTTTCGTCCACTCCTCCGGAATCCTGGTCATCACCATATCGGACACGATCTCCCGCTCAAAGATATCAAAGGCTTTGTTGGTAACGCCCATCTGCGCCGCCTGCCAGGGGGTAAGGCCCATGCGCACCGTGCCCAGAGCCGACAGGATTCCCCTCAGATCCACCGCCTTCGTGGAGATCTCGCTGTTCTGGGCCTTCAGCTGCAGATCCAGAAACAATCCGGTAAACGCCTGCAGAGCGTCCTCCTTGATATCCGGATAATCGTGGCGGATGATCCTCACCAGATTTTCCTGGGAGAGCGCCGGCATGTCGATCACCAGGAACCGGGAGACCAGCGCCTCATTCAGCTCCTTGGTCCCCGCGTACCCGTAATTCATGGTGCCGATGAAACGGGCCGCCGGATGCAGCAAAATCCGGTCATATCCGGGCACGTCGATCATGCGCCGGTGATCCAATGTGGCGTGGAGCACGCTGGCCGCATCGTTCTTCGCCATGTTGATCTCATCGAAGATCCCGAAGCCGCCTTCTTCCGCACAGCGGTAAACGCTTCCCTTGCGCAGCTGCACCTCGTTGTCCCAGAACGTATCGGTGCCGATCAGCGAGCTGCTGTCTGTGTTCACATTAAAAGAGATGTTGTAGGAGGGCCTGCCGAACATCCACGCCAGATTCTCCGCCAGGATATTTTTCCCCGTGGCCTTCGGCCCGGACAGCAGCAGGTTGGCTCCCTGCAGCAGAGCCGCCACCGCCATCTCCAGGATCTCTTTTCCGTAAAATGGAATGGAAGGCTTCGTCACCCGGTCCCTGGCCGCCTCCGACACCGGGTATTCCTTCCGAAAATCCTCCACCCTCTCAATCAGCGCATGATCCACGCCCTGTTCTTCCAAAAAAAGCAGTTCTTCTGTCATCTGTCCTTCCTCTCTCCCCGTAATGCCCCGCATGCCTGCATCGGGGCTTTTTGACTCTCAATCGTCCAGAAACTGCGCCAGCACATAGTTGCTCACATCGATCCCCCGGTCCGTCAGGCATATCCTGCCGTTCCTTTCCACGATCAGTCCCTGCCGCGTCAGTTTCTCCAATAATTTCTCATAATATCCCCGGTACGGGCCCGGATCCACGCCCTCCATCTTCCGAAGGCCCAGGAAAAAGTATTCTTCCCTCACCGCCTGTTCCGACAGTTCTTCCCTGGAGCCTTCATACTGCCCGTCCAGATATTTGTTCAGATCGGACTGGTTCGTGGTACGCACGTTCCCCAAAAGCGAAGCAGCCCCCAGGCCAAAGCCTTTATATTCTGTCCTGTTCCAGTAGCCCAGGTTATGCCTGCACGCGTATCCGGGCCTGGCATAGTTGGAAATCTCATACCGCTCGTATCCGTACCGGCCTAAGATCGCTCTGGTATCCTCGTACATCTGCCGGTCCTCCTCCTCTGTTGGAAGAAGCTCCGGATGCTCTCCGTACCGTACATAGAAAGGCGTTCCCTCTTCCACAATCAGGCTGTACGCCGAGACATGCTCCGGCCCAAGATCCACCACCTTAAGAAGGGTGTCCTTCCATCCCCCGCAGGTCTGTCCCGGCAGCGCCGACATCAGATCGACGTTAATATTCCGAAAACCCGCCGCCCTTGCCAGGCGGTAATTGTCCAGAAACTCTTCCCAGGTATGAATCCTGCCCAAAAGCTTAAGCTCCCGATTGTCCGCCGACTGCAGGCCCATGCTCAGGCGGTTGATCCGCGCCTCCCGCCAGATCTCCAGCTTCTCCTGGTCTATGGTACCCGGATTGGCTTCCAGGGTGATCTCCGCGTCCGCCCGCACCGGATAATAATCCTTTATCGTCCCCATGATCCGCCGGATATGCCCTGCATCCAGAAGGCTGGGCGTCCCGCCGCCGAAGAATACCGTGGACACTTCATAGACCTGCGCCAGGCCGGAAGCCTCCTCGATCTCACGGCACAGCCGCTGTACATAAGCTGCCTGCACGGATTTTTCCGCCGGAGCGGACAAAAAATCACAGTAACCGCATTTCCGCGCACAGAAGGGGATATGAATATATAATTCCAGTTCTCTTTTCATATAGTGAAGTATAATGCATTTAGAGACAACACGCAAGAAGGGACTGCCGCCGGCAGTCCCCTTAAGTTCTTGATATTTCACGGTTCATGAACGTCCCGAAAACGTGAACCACGCTGTTTCCAGCTTTTTATTTATTGTCCAGCTTCAGCACGCTCATGAACGCTTTCTGCGGAATCTCCACGTTTCCGATCTGGCGCATGCGCTTCTTACCTTCTTTCTGTTTTTCCAGCAGCTTCCGCTTCCGCGTGATATCGCCGCCGTAGCACTTGGCCAGCACGTCTTTCCTCATGGCCTTCACGGTCTCGCGGGCGATGATCTTGCCCCCCACCGCCGCCTGGATCGGGATCTCGAACAGATGGCGGGGAATCTCGTCCTTCAGTTTCTCGCACATCTTCCGTCCCCGGTCATAAGCGGAGTCTCCATGCACGATGAAGGAAAGGGCGTCCACCTCCTCCTTGTTGATCAGGATATCCAGCTTCACCAGATTGGACTGCACGTAGCCCTTGAATTCATAGTCAAACGACGCGTAGCCTCTGGAACGGGATTTCAGCGCGTCGAAGAAATCGTAGATAATCTCGTTCAGCGGCAGTTCATATTTCAGAAGAGCCCTGGTCTCCTCAATGTATTCCATGCCCAGGTACACGCCCCGGCGCTCCTGGCACAGTTCCATAATAGAACCGATAAATTCCGTGGTCACCATGATCTCCGCGCTGACCACCGGCTCCTCCATATAGTCGATCTCCGACGGGTCGGGGAGATTAGACGGGTTCGTCAGTTCGATCATATCCCCGTTGGTCTTGTACACCCGGTAGATAACGCCCGGAGCCGTCGTCACCAGATCCAGGTTGTACTCCCGCTCCAGCCGCTCCTGTACGATCTCCAGGTGCAGAAGCCCCAGGAATCCGCAGCGGAATCCAAATCCCAGGGCGATGGAGGTCTCCGGCTCAAACTGCAGCGCCGCGTCGTTGAGCTGCAACTTCTCCAGCGCGTCCCTCAGGTCGGGATATTTGGCTCCGTCCGCCGGATAGAGCCCGCAGTATACCATGGACTGTACTTTCTTATAACCGGGCAGTGGCTCCGCGCAGGGATTGGAACGATCGGTCACCGTATCGCCCACCCGGGTATCCTTCACATTCTTGATGCTTCCGGTGATATAGCCCACCATGCCCGCGCTCAGTTCTTCGCAGGGGATGAACTGGCCCGCGCCAAAATACCCAACTTCCACCACCTCGGCGTCCGCTCCCGTGGCCATCATACGGATCGGCGTTCCTTTGCGCACCGTTCCTTCTTTAATGCGGCAGAAGATAATCACTCCTTTGTAGGAGTCATATACAGAATCAAAGATCAGCGCCTGAAGCGGCGCCTCCGGGTCACCTGTGGGCGCCGGGATTTTCGTGATAATCTGCTCCAGCACTTCGTCCACGTTCTCACCGGTCTTGGCGGAAATCCTGGGCGCGTCGTGGGCCTCGATGCCAATCACATCCTCGATCTCCTCGATCACCCGGTCCGGGTCGGCGCTGGGCAGGTCGATCTTGTTGATCACCGGCATCACGTCCAGGTCGTGATCCAGGGCCAGATATACGTTGGCCAGGGTCTGCGCCTCGATGCCCTGCGCCGCGTCTACCACCAGGATCGCGCCGTCGCAGGCCGCCAGGCTCCGGGACACCTCGTAGTTAAAGTCCACATGCCCCGGCGTGTCTATCAGGTTGAAGATGTACTCCTCCCCGTCTTTTGCTTTATATATGGTACGGACTGTCTGCGCCTTGATGGTGATGCCTCTCTCCCGCTCCAGGTCCATATTATCCAGGACCTGGGACTGCATCTCCCGGCTGGTCAGAAGCCCGGTCTTCTCGATGATACGGTCGGCCAGGGTGGATTTCCCGTGGTCAATGTGCGCAACAATACAAAAGTTGCGGATCTTGCTCTGATCTATCGTCGCCATTCTTTCTCCTCCGTTGCTTTTCTCTCGCAAAGTACACTTGCCTTCGCTGCTCATCTTAATAATATATCACGGATGAAAAACCTTATCAAGCACATCTGCCAGAGGCTCCATGGCGTTTAACATCTCCTGGAGAGTGTTGGTCTGGGCTCCCGCCTCGATCAGCAGGGCCTTGTCGCTCAGATGCAGATTGTAACGCAGGCTTTTCAGATAAATGTTCCGGGTGAATCCGGGAT
Source organism: uncultured Lachnoclostridium sp. (assembly GCA_944381625.1). Taxonomy (GTDB): domain Bacteria; phylum Bacillota; class Clostridia; order Lachnospirales; family Lachnospiraceae; genus Hominiventricola. The sequence goes on along the minus strand of CALWLW010000002.1, from coordinate 341,467 downwards.
AATACTGCTCGCAGAACAGCTTCAGCTGAAGCGTCAGCGCCAGGTTATCTTCTATATAAGGATTGTACAGATAATCGATAGGACCGTTTTTCTTGCTCATGCTCAGTCCGTTGAAAAACATCAGTTTCGCCGTGGGCTTCCCGTCGATCTCCGTCACCAGATGTGTTCCTTCCGCCACCCCGTCCCGGTGCAGGTCGATCACTGCCTGGATCGTCGGGTTTTCTGCCAGGACTGCGCTGATCTCATCCTCGGCTTTGCTGTATGCCTCGTTCCGGTCCAGCTTGCCGTCCACCAGGTCATAGACGCTGGTCACATGCATCACGTCGTAGCCCTTTTCCCGGAGAAGTTCCGCCAGATATTCTCCCACGCCCACAATCGTAGTGCTGTTGTCCCCCGGAACCGAATCCACAAATCCCTCCTGGGAGTGGGTATGGTAGATGAGGATCTGCGGGCCGTCCGCATCCATGTCAATGCTCATATCCTTGGAAAGCAACTTTTCCGCATTGAGCTGGTCCGCTGTGACGGTTGTATTGTTTTCTATGGTATAGAAACTGCTGAACAGGAAATCAAAATCCGCCAGCTCCTCCAGGTTGTAAATGGTTCCTGCCATCGTCGGCTCCACCGCCGCTGAGGTCTCCAGGCTAGCCAGTTCCTCCTGCTGCCGCAGCTCCTCCTGTCGCTGTTCCTCCTCTCTGGCCGCGGCCTGTTCATTTTCCGCCTCCGCCAGCGCCGCCATGTCATATGCCTGCCCGTTCTCGTCCGTCTCATTTTCGTCATGAACGCCGCCAGCCGCCAATATCTCATAAGTGGCCGCACTCTCCAGCGCTCCAGGCTCCTCCGCGCCGCTTTGCAGGCGGTATAAAGGGTGCATGGCCAGCGCCCTTTCTATGTACCATTCATACCATGTCCCGGAGCGCACATCCTCCCCGCCCTCCAGGAGCATACCGGGATACAGGCAGCGGACCGCGCTCTCCAGCAGCGCCCTCTGCGCCGTATCCCTCCCGCTTTTCAGAAAACCGGCCGTATCCTCCGGCCACAGTCTCTGACCGCCTGCAAACACAATATAAAATCCCAGACAGAAAAAGACAAACCAGAGGATCCGGTTCAATATTTTTGACCAAGCATTCATATCAGCATCCCCACCATTTTTATTATATGGATGCCGGGTCCTCCCTATGCCTCCTGCGGCGGCTGAAACGCCATGTTCATGGCTTCGGAGAGCGTAAAGCTCAACTGCTTGATCGTCTCGTCAATATTTTTCGGCGTCACGAACATCCCGTTCAGATGAGGCGGCATCTGCTCACAGTTCCCGCTGGCGTCATAGATGATTGCCGCCGCTTCCACCACCGTGGGCACGCCTATGGCGATCACCGGGACGCCCAGGCTCTCCCTGGTCAGGCTGCTGCGGTGGTTCCCCACGCCGGATCCCGGCTGGATTCCCGTGTCCGTAAGCTGTATGGTCCGGCTGAGCCTGCGGGTGCTGCGGGCCGCCAGCGCGTCCACAACAATCAGAAGATCCGGGGAGGTCTGTTCCACAATCCCCCGTATGATCTCCGAGGTCTCCATGCCTGTCTGCGCCATTACCCCCGGCACGATCCCGCTCACCTGATTGGCCCGCTCCGTCCCCATGACTTGTTTTCCGTATTCCCGGATCAGGTGCCGGGTGATGAGAAGGTTGGAGACAGCCTTCGGTCCCAGCGCGTCCGGCGTCACGTCCCGGTTTCCCAGGCCTGCCACCAGGATGGACTGTTCCCTCTCCTCCCCCATCAGCTCCCGCAGGCATTTTGCCAGCACTTCCGAAATCTCCCGGTGATAATCCTCGTCCGGCGTGGCCATGCCGGGCGCTTCCAGCGTCAGATACGTGCCCACCGGCTTCCCCATCTCCTTCGCTCCCCGTTCGGTCAGAATCCGGACCCTGGTCAGGCGGATGTCCCGCTCTTTGTCATACTCCTCTTCCACCTCCACCCCGTGGACTTCCGTGTCGCTTCCCTCAAAACTTTCTTTCGCCTCCAGCGCCAGATCTGTCCGTATCCGAAAACGTTCCATGTACCTGTTCTCCTTTTCCCTCGTTGATGTTCCTGTAGTTACGAACCATCCTTCACAGTCCGACCGCATGCGGCCCGCCAATGGACGGACTGCAGCGCTTTTATTGTTACTGTTCACGGGTACCCCGTAAACAGTAACTTTCGCGGGCTCATTGGAAGTTTTGCTCCGCAAAAGGAGCCCGCTCACACCTGAATCATGTTCTCACGCCGCAAACAGCCAGTGTTTGCGACTGACTCATGAACAATAACTTTTATTACACATTTTCTCTAAAAAAAGAGAATTTATGTATTGACACCCGGAATCCTTTCGACTAGAATATATTCGTGTGTTTCCATGCAAAGCATTACCGTGTCTCGCTTTCATGACGCACGTGATTGTAAGAAAAATATGAATTCAGAGAGTACAAATTGGAGGTGCACGAATTGGCTAACATTAAGTCTGCGAAGAAGAGAATCCTGGTTACCGAGACCAGAACCGCCCGCAACAAGGCAATCAAATCCGAAGTGAAAACGATGGTGAAAAAGGTATACGCCGCAATCGATTCCAAAGATCAGGAGGCTGCTAAGGCCGCTCTGAAAGCCGCTGTTTCTACCATGAACAAAGCGACTTCCAAAGGCGTTTATCACAAGAACACCACTTCCAGAAAGATTTCCCGTCTGCAGAAGGCTGTAAACGAGATGGCTTAATCTTTATAGAGTATAAAAAACGACTGGTTCCGTCATGCCAGTCGTTTTTTTGTTGCCAGTGGAGTTCGCAGAACAGCGGGAAGTGTCCAAGCACCGTATCCTCTCTGATTTTCAAACGGGCTTTACTCTTGCAAATAGGGCAGAGTACCCATTCACTTTTTATGTTTTCACTCAACTTTTTTACAAAGTCCCCTCAAATCTGGCGGCAACTTTTTTTAGCCACTCCCGGATAGGAAGATGCTGCGGACACATTTTTTCACATTGTCCGCACTCGATACAATCGCTTGCTTTTCCAAACTGTTCTGAAAAATGGCTATACAGCATTGTTTGAGCAGTCCACGCCTTTGTTTCCAACTCCTGCATATCCGCATTGTAGAGAGCAAAGTATTTTGGAATGGCTATGTTTTTCGGACATTTATCGATGCAGTAGGCGCAACCCGTACAAGGTATGGCAATACTGCCATTGATAATGTCTGCCGCTTTCTGAACCAATGCATATTCTTCCTCTGTAAATGGAGTGAAGTTTCCCATATAGGATAAGTTATCTTTGACCTGCTCCAGATTGCTCATACCGCTTAAAACCAACATCACATTTTCATGGCTTGCCGCAAAGCGGATTGCCCATGAAGCAACAGACAGATCGGGACGATGAGCGCAGAACAGATTTTCTGCTTCCTGCGGGACATTGGCAAGCGTCCCGCCTTTAACCGGCTCCATGACAATAACGGGCTTCCCATGCCTTTTTGCGATTTCATAGCATTTGTGGGATTGGATTGTGTCGTTTTCCCAGTCGAGATAATTCAGTTGTATCTGAACAAAATCCACTTCCGGGTGTTCCGTTAAAATCCCGTCCAGCACATCGGCGGTGTCGTGAAATGAAAATCCGATATGCTTTACAAGTCCGGCTTTTTTCTTCTCAGCAAGGAACTCAAAAACATGGATATCTTCTGCTGCCTTGCGGCGGTTGCCGCCCATATCGTGAATTAGATAATAGTCGAAGTAGTCAACGCCGCACCGCGCAAGTTGCGTTGTGAAATATTCCTCTAACTCGCTCTCTTTGCGGATAAGGACAAGGGGCATTTTGTCTGCAAGCAGAAAAGCAGAACGGGGATAACGCTCTACAAGGCACTCTTTCACAGCGGCTTCCGATTGCCCGTTGTGATAAAACCACGCCGTATCAAAATATTGAAATCCTTTTTCGAGAAACAAGTCAATCATATCACATAACTGTTTCTTATCCGGCTGTGAAAAATCTTCATTTACAAGAGGCAGGCGCATAAGCCCAAAACCTAATTTTTTCATGTGCTTTCCTCCATTCTGAAATGCTTAAATCCCCTTAATTTTGGATATACAGGTGGCGGTATATTTGTCCCAAAGGTCTGTCATAATCTGCTGTTCCTCCTCTGTCAAAGAAGCTATCTGTTTTTATTTCATTTTGACCAAGTTCCCTCACCCGCCGCTGTACTTCATGATCAGCAGTTCCACGCCCACCTGGTCTCCCAGCCTTCCTGTCTTCACCAGTTCTTCCGTCTCCACACAGTCTTCCACTGCTTTTTTCAGGGAAGCGGAAGAAAATCTCCGGCACTGGGCGAGGTATTTTCCCAGGGCGAACGGCGGTACGCCCGCTTTCTTTGCCATCTCCCCCTTTTCCATCCCCTGACCCGCCAGATTTTTCAGCAGCAGAAGCTGATGGAACTGCCTCGCCAACAGGAACAGGATCCGCATGGGCGGCTCCTTCATGGCCAGCAGATCCGCATACAGATCCAGCGCCTTGTTCTGGTTCTTCTCCGTAATCGCCTGCACCATCTCAAAGATGCGGTTCTCCGTCTGCTCTTCACAGACTGCCTCCACATCCGCCGTGGTGATCACGTCCCGATCCAGGGTATAGCACAGAAGCTTCTCCAGCTCCCGGTCGATGTGTTCCATATCCGATCCGGTACGCCCCAGGAAAGTACGCATGGTCTCCTCTGTAATATTCTTCCCTTCTTTTTTCAGGATGCCCAGCACCCATCTGGAGAGGGTGCGTTCATCCTGCCGCTTGAATTCCACCACCCGGCCCGTGTTCTTGATGGCCTTGTAGACCCTGCCTCTCTTGTCCACCTCGGACTCCGAGAAGATCACGCAGGCACTTTCCGGGATCTCCGGAATATAATCGGCCAGCTCCGGGCAGGCATTCTTGGCGAAACCGCTGTCTTCAATCAGGATCACCCGCCGCTCCGCGAAAAAGGGCATGGTCTCTGCCAGGTCGATGATCTCCCTGGGATTGATCCCTTTTCCTTCATAGACCGACATGTTCATGGTATCCTCCGGGTCCAGCAGCGCTTCCCTGAGTTTTTTCCGGTACTGGTTCTTCAGGTAGACCTCTTCTCCCGTCAGCAGATAAACTCTTTTAAATTGTCTGTTCTTGATGTCTTCCATCAGCATTTTCATGGTCTTCGCCCCCTGATCCTGCGGATACGTCCGTCTCTGTTTTCCACCAATTATAGCATGAGTCCCGGCGGCAGACAATGAAATCAGGAAGATATAAAAAGTCCGTCAACCGTAACCTGCAATTCTCTTGCAAGACTGAACGCCAATGCCAATGTGGGATCATATTTGTTGTTTTCGATTGCATTTATTGTCTGGCGGGAAACGCCGCACCTTTTCGCCAGTTCTTCCTGAGACAGTCCCAGTTCTTTTCGCCTGACTCTGATTGAATTTTCCATATCAGCCACCAAGTCTTCTTTTGTAATACATAAGGGCCGCAAAATAGATAATCGCGGTGACCTCCAGCTGGATAAAAGGATTTTGAGCCATGGGCTGCGCTCTCACAAAATTTTCAATCACATCCAGTATGTTCGCGCCAACCATCGCAAGCAGCGTCCAGGCGCTCGCCTTCCATACAATAATCTGGTTCCTCTCGTCTCCCGGCTTTAAAAGTGATATAAGCATGAAAAGATCCAATGCTGTGAAGCCAAATAGAATAACTGCTAAAAAAATTATTGCGCCTGCCGTTGCCGTCATAGTACCTGCTCCTTTCAAATCAAACGGTTTAAAAATGTCAAATATTCTTTACATTTTTATCATAACAAAGCAACGGATAAATGTCAAATACTTTTGACATTTTTGCAACATGGCGAAACAGTATTTTCCGCGGTTCCACGTCTCCGTCACCGGGCGCGGTACCCGCTCACGCGCACCGTCCTGCCGTCTGTCTGTACCCGAATCGCGCCGCAGTCTTTGGTCACAAAAACCCGGCAGCCTGCCTGGGAGAGTCTTTCCAGCGTCTCCTCGCCCGGATGCCCGTAGGTATTGGACTCGCTGCAGGAGATCAGCCCGGCTTCCGGCCGGGTAACTGCCAGGAATTCTGCGCAGGTGGAATAGCGGGAACCATGGTGGGCCACTTTCAGAAGCTCCACGTCCCGAAGCGCCCCGCTCCGGAGTATGCGCCGCTCCGCGTATTCCCCCGCGTCCCCGGTAAAAAGCATCTGAAAATCCCTGTATTCCAGCATCAGCACCAGAGACAGCTCGTTCCGGTCGTTAAGCGCAGCCCCGGTTTCCGGCCAGAGGCAGACAAACGACAGTTCTTCTCCCTGGAGGCAGTCCCCCGCGCTCATATACTGTACCGGAATCCCCGCTTCCTGGAAAAGCGCCTCCACCTCCCGGTAACGGTCGTCCGCAGATATAAGCCCTGGCAGCACCGCGCAGCCGATCTCTATGCCGCCGTCCTCCATACTGTCCGCCGCCAGTTCCTCCAGGCCGTTCACATGATCCTGGTCCACATGGGAAATCATCATATAATCCAGCCTCTTCACCCCCTGGGATTTCAGAAACGGAAGAATCCGGTAGGCGCCCACCTGGGACTCGCTGGTACTTCCTCCATCCACCAGAAACGTGGTGCCGTCCGGCCCACGCACAAAGGTAGAATCCCCCTGCCCCACGTCCAGCATGACGATCTCCGCTCCGGAAAATATCCGCGTACACATCAGCACTGTACAGAACCCAAAAACCGCCAGACTTCCCGCCAAAAGCGCTTTCCTGGGGCGGAACGGCTCCTTCTTCAGCCAGTATTTTTTCCGCCGTTTCTCCCGGTACAGGATGCATACCGCTGCCGTCACAGCCACATAATAGAATACCGTCTTCGCCGTGCCGGGATCGCCCACCCACAGAACGGAGCCCGGCAGGGACAGGCAGGCGCGTCCGGCCCGGTCGTAGAGCTCCAGAATCAGGCCGCAGGGAATCCCCAGAAGCCTTGCCGCCTGCAAAGAGCACAGGCCGGCGGCTCCGCACAGAATTCCGCAGACCATCAGCACGCTCATGAGCGGGATCACCAGCAGGTTCAGAAGCGTGGAATACAGGGGATAGGTAAAGAAAAAACGAAACAGCATCGGCAATGTGAGAAACATCACCGACAGGCTGACGCTGAGCGACTGTCCGATTCCTCCCATCCTGGAGCGGTACAGCCTCCAGAGCGGCCCCAGCAGCGCGATTGCCAGCACCGCCCCGAAAGAGAGCAGGAAAGCGCTCTGTTTTACATTCAGCGGATTCACTGCCATCAGTATCAGGGCAGCGGCGCCCACAGCCGTCAGCATGTCGTAGGTCCTTCCCGCCATATCCGCCAGAATGGACAGACTGCACATGAGGATTGCCCGCACCGCCGAGACCGACGCGCCGGTCATCCAGCCATACGCACACAGAAACAGGAAGGTGGGCAGCCCCGCCAGGATACAGGAACCGCATATTTTTTTCAATATCCGGTATGTCCCCGCGCCCACCAGGGATATGTGGAGCCCGGAGATGGCCAGCAGATGGGAAATCCCGTTTTTCTGGTAAAACTCTTTTACCTCCGTGTCCAGCTCCTGCCTGTCCCCCAGCACCATGGCGCGCACCAGGCCGCTGTCCCGCTCTGACAATACGGTCTCATAGACTTCTCCCAGCCGTTTCTTCAAAGACAGCAGAAACGTCTGAACAGGCCAGGGATCTCCCTGCACGCCCAGGATCTGGTCGGAAAAAACTGTATAGGAGACCCCCTGGCTCGCATAATAGAGCCTGGCGTTGAATTGCCCCGGATTGGTTGGTTCTTGTGTGGGATAAACCGTTCCCGAAAGGGAAAGATAGATGCCCGGAGGATATTCCCCCGGCGCGTTCAGATAAACAATCATTTTGTCCTGCCGGAATTCTGTCTGTCCGGCCCGGACCTGACAGTCCTGCAGCATAAGCTGCAGACCGCCCTCTCTCTCTGCACAGCGGCTGACCCGCCCGGCAATCACTGCCTCACATTTTTCTTCCACCGGCCGGTCTTCGTAAAAGAACCCGGCCGGAATCAGGGTGAGGATCAGGAAGACCAGCAGGGCCAGGCATGCAACCGGCCGTTGTCTCATTCGATCAAATCCTCATTCATTTCAAAAGGCGTGTTAAAGCTGATGCCTTCCCGGTACACCATATTCGTCTCTCCGTTGATGCTGAACTGCACTTTCTGGCTGGAAGTATTTTCCACAAGGGAGTTCACGATAGAATACACCGGGATGCTCTCCGCCACATTGTATCCGCTCTCCAGGAAGCCCTCATTCAGGTTGACGTAACAGATGCCGTCCCTGGAAGCGATGCTGACCAGCTTGGTCTCCGCCGGAACCGTGGGATATGCCCCCTCGAAGGGTGGTCCGGCGATCAGCTGCTCCACGATCAGCTTTTCCAGCGTAATGTTGCTGTCGTATTCCAGCGTCACATACATGGGCACCAGTTTATCCCCGGTTTCATTGGCATAGTAAAGCGTCAGCTCCGCTGTCTGGTATGTAGCCGGCCGTTCACCGGCGCTCTCGATAAACTGATCCGCCGTCATCAGCCCCACTGCGCTGCCGTCGGCATTCAGAATCGGCTGATCCGCCACCCGGAAGCCCACGTATTCCACGCCCGGAACCTGGCTCAGAGTTTTTACAATCGCCGCGCGGCACAGGACCTCATAGGTTCCGACAAGCTCCAGGTATTCCATGGAAAGATCCAGGTACAGCTGATTCTGCTCCAGCTGTATTCCTTCTACTTTCACACTCTCTGGAAACGGCGACTTCAGTCCCTCGTCGGACGGAGGCGTTCTCAGAAGCTCCAGAAACGATTCCGTCATCTCCTCCGCCGTTCCTTCTGCCACTTCTTTTCTTTCGTATCCGAGACTCGTGTCGTTCTGACTGATATACCAGATCTGGTAACCGCCTTCTTCCTCCTCTGCCGTCTGTTGGGAACAGCCTGCAAGCAGGCAGAGCATCCCTGTCAGGAGGAGGATCAGCGTCCATTTTTTCATGTAGCTTTTCACCTCTGTCTATACTATATACTTGAGAGGGATACGCACGGTAAACGTGGTCCCTTCTCCCACCGCGCTCTGCACCTTGATCGCTCCGCCGTGGGAGACCACCGCGTTCTTGGTGATGGCCAGGCCCAGCCCGGTGCCGCCGATCTCTCTGGAATGGGATTTATCGCAGCGGTAAAAACGTTCAAAAATACTGTCCAGCGATTCCTGGGGGATACCGATTCCGGAATCGCTCACCTTCACATAAAAGTATTTATGGTCCGCATCCAGCGTCACATGGACCCAGCCGTTTTCCTTGTTGTATTTAATCGCGTTCTCCACCAGATTGGAGAAAGCAAGGGACAGCTTGGTGGCGTCGATCTCTGCGCTTACGCTGCGGTTGCTCTCGAACACCACTTCCACCTTCTCTTTTTCCGCTATGGGCCGCAGTCTTTTCAGGATCTGCTCCAGGAATTCGTTGATATCGGTGGGCGCGATGTTCATCTCCGTAGCCTTGCGGTCCATCTTCACCAGGGTCAGAAGATCGGATATGATCGTATTTTCCCGGTCGATCTCTTCCGCGATATCCTTCATGAATTCCTGGTAAAGCTCCACCGGCGCGCCCTCCTGCACCAGCAGGGAATCCGCCAGCACTTTCATGGAGGCCAGCGGCGTCTTCAGCTCATGGGACACATTGGAAACAAATTCCTGACGGGATTCCTCAATGCGGCGCAGCTTCGCCAGCATCAGATTGAAGGTATCCGAGATCTTCTCGGTCTCCGTACAGTCGTGGATATCCAGGTCGTCGGCCAGAGCTCCCTCCACCAGCCCTCCGATGGACTGGTTCATATGCCGCAGCGGCTTCACCAGCCAGTTGGCCAGCAGAATCGCCAGCGCCAGCACGCTGATGCCGATAGCCGCCAGCCAGGTCTCCATGGACTGGCGCAGCGTCTCCAGGTTGGCTCTCTGGGTATCTGTGGAGGCCGTCGCCAGAATCACGCCGATGATCTTCTGATTTTCTTCATCGCCGGTGGTGATCGGTACCGCCAGTTCTACAAAGCGGTCCCCCATACGGTAGCTCACATTTTCTCCCTTGAAGCACCGGATCACATTCTCCGCCACCATGGTCTTTCCCACTTCCAGATCGTAGGTGTCCTCCACGATGCGAAGATCCTGTCCAATGATGATGATCCTGCCGTCATAGAGCGTGGCAAGCTGCGTCATCTCGCCGGTCAGCGTCTCATTATCCATATGTTCAAAATAGTTTGCACTGCTTAACTGCGTGGCCAGAATCCGGCACTGATTGCGCACGTCGTTCCCAAGCTGGGTCATGGACAGCTTATTATAAGAGGCCAGGAATCCTCCAGCCACCAAAAGCGCCGGGATCACGCCGATCAGGAGCAGAAAAACCATGATGCGGAAATTCAGGCTCCGGAAAAACTTCCCCCGAAACAGCAGAATTTTTTTCAGATTCTTCTTAAGCATTGAAATAATACCCTACTCCCCACTTCGTATGTACGTACCTGGGCTCGCTGGGATTCTGCTCGATCTTCTCCCGCAGGCGGCGGATGTGTACGTCCACTGTGCGCACGTCGCCCGGGTAGTCATAGCCCCACACGGCGTTGAGCAGGTGGTCTCTGCTGTATACCTTGTTGGGATTCAGCGCCATCAGTTCCAGAAGGTCAAACTCCTTGGCCGTCAGGTTGATCTCCCTGCCCCCGATGGCCAGGCGGCGGCTGTCACAGTCCATATGCAGGTCGCCTTTTTCAATCACCCGCCGGGTCTCCTTCTCCGGCGCTTTTTTCTTCGTCCTGCGTATGATCGCCTTGATCCTGGCTTTCACTTCCAGGATATTGAACGGCTTTGTAATATAATCGTCCGCGCCGTACTCCAGCCCCAGGATCTTATCCATATCGTCCCCCTTGGCGGTGAGCATCACCACCGGGACGCTGGAAAACTCCCGCACCTGCTGGCAGACCTCAAACCCGGTCAGTTTGGGCAGCATCACGTCCAGAAGTATAATATCGTATTCTTTGGCGCGGATCATCTCCAGCGCCTCTTCCCCGTCATATGCGCAGTCCACTTCCATCCCGTCCTGCTCCAGGCTGAACCGGATGCCTTTTACAATCAATTTCTCATCGTCTACTACCAATACTTTCTGTGCCATCTCTCACCTCAACGAACAACTATCTGATCCTTTATCCTGGAAAAAATGCCTTCTTTGATCCCCGGAATCATCATAATCTCTTCTATACTGGCAAAAGGGCCATTCTGCTCCCGGAACTGGATGATCGCGGCCGCCCGCGTCTCCCCGATCCCGTTCAGCGTCATCAGTTCCTCCGCCCCGGCAGAATTAAGATCCACTAACCCATCGCCGGAGACTTCCCCTGTGGACGGCGCCTCCTCAGCCGGCGGCGTCTCTTCGTCCGGCGGCGTTTTCCCGTCTGAAGGCTCATCTTCAGCCAGCAGCGTTTCCCCGTCTGACGGTGTCACCTCAGCCGGCGGCACTTCTCCGCCTGCCAGGGATCCCTCCGCGCAGGCAAAGACCATCTCGTCCTTTCCTGCCAGCGGATACCCGCAGAACGACGCGCTGCATCCGGCCAGCGCCAGGCATAACGCCCCGGCCAGCATACCAAAGACTGCAATTTTCCTGCATTTTATTTTCATGCTTTTCTCCTTCTGAAGAAAAGCCATCTGCGTCCAAATTCATTGTAACGGACTTGGGCCGGAAACACAAGGACAATCTTATGTTTCCCATTCAAATAATATTACCCCGCCCACCGCCACCAGAAGGCCGATGAGCTTCCTCCAGGAGAAGGCGCCTTTATCCAGCCCGAACAGGCCCAGAAGCTCCACCGCCCAGGACACCGTAAGCTGAGCGATCACAATCAGCATGGTAGCCTTGGCCGGTCCCAGGGCGGACATGCTCTGGATCACGGTATATGTGATAAACGCGCCGAAGATCCCTCCCAGGAGCATGTATTTGGGTGTCACCCTGGTGACGGCCATCAGGCTCTCCCGGTCAAAGGCCGCCCAGATAGCCAGGCAGGCCAGAAGCGCGCTGAACTGCACCCAGGTGGCCGACACCCACACGCTGCTCTGTTTTGTCACCTCTGTGTTGAACACTCCCTGCAGGCTCATCAGAGCCCCCGAAAGCAGGGCAATAAAAAATCCGATCATAGAGAAAACCTCCTTTCCAGAACATTTTCTCCTCATGACCGGATTCTTATACGCGGTTATGCCAGCGACCGCTCCAGTTTTTCCACCATCTCGTCCACATCCGCCTCAGTAATCACCAGCGGGGGCAGGAAGCGCAGTACGTTCGTCCCTGCCGTGATGATGATCAGGCCGTTGTCCAGCGCCTTGCAGACGATCTCGCCCACCGGCCTGCCGGACACCTCCAGCCCCTGGATCATGCCTTTTCCACGACGCTCCGTGAAAAATTCATACTTATCCACCAGAGCGTCCAGTTTCTGTGTGAGATAGCCGCCCACCTTCTGCACATGCTCCAGGATATGCTCTTTCTCATACAGGTCGAAGACCTTGCTCACCGCCGCGCAGACAAAGGGATTTCCCCCGTAGGTGGTGCCGTGGTCGCCGGGAACCAGGGAAGCTTCCGCCGCCTTCTTTCCCACCACGAACGCTCCCACCGGGACGCCGCAGCCCAGGGCTTTGGCCACTGTCATCACATCCGGCTCCACACCGTATTCCTGCCACGCAAACATATGGCCGGTACGCCCCATGCCGCACTGGATCTCATCCAGGATCAGAAGGAGATCATGCTGGTCGCAAAGCGCCCTGACTCCGCGCAGGAATTCCTCCTTGGCCGTGTAGATACCGCCCTCGCCCTGTACCGTCTCCAGGATCACCGCGCAGGTCTTGTCCGTCACCTGGGCCTTCACGCTTTCCAGATCGTTGTATTCCGCAAAGCGTACACCGCCGATCAGCGGCTCGAACGGCGTCCGGTACTGCTCCTTCCCGGTCACGGCAAGAGCGCCCATGCTTCTTCCGTGAAAGGAATGGTTCATGGCGATGATCTCATATCTGTCCGGTCCGTATTTGGTATAGGAATATTTCCTTGCCACCTTCAATGCGCCTTCAATGGCTTCCGTGCCGCTGTTGGTGAAGAATACCTTCTCCATACCGCTGGCCTTTCTCACCTTCTCCGCCGCTTCCATCATGGGAACCGAATAATATAAGTTGGAGATATGGGTCAGCCTGGCGGCCTGGGCCTGCAGCGCCTCCACATATTCCGGATTGCCGTAGCCTAAAGACTGTACGCCGATCCCCGCCGCAAAATCCAGGTACTCTTTTCCGTTTACGCCGTAAAGCCGCACCCCTTCTCCCCGATCCAGCACCACCTGGTACCGGTTATAGGTGTGCAGGATATTTTCTTCCGCTTTTTCTATATATTCATTGACCATCATAATATTTCTCCTCTGAATCTCCCAGGATAGCGGTGCCCACGCCCTTGTTGGAGAAGAACTCCAGCAGAAGGCTGTGACGGATTCTTCCGTCCAGAATATGCACTCTGGATACGCCTGACTCAATGGCGTCGATACAGTTGGAAAGTTTCGGCAGCATGCCCCCGCCGATGGTTCCGCTCTGGATCAGTTCCTTCGCCTCTCCCACATGAATCTCGGAAATCAGGGAATCCTTATCGTCAAAATCCCTGTAAACCCCTTCGATATCCGTCAGGAAGGCCAGCTTCTCCGCCTTCAGCGCCCTGGCGATGGCGCATGCCGCGTCGTCGGCGTTGATATTGTAAGTGTCAAAATTGCTGTCCATTCCTATGGGACAGACGATGGGCAGAAAATCTTTTTCCAGAAGGTCGTACAGGATCTTCGGATCCACGTCTGTGATCTCTCCCACATAGCCGATATCATGGCCGTCCGCGTATTTCTTCTCCGCCTTCAGAAGTCCGCCGTCCTTTCCGCTGACGCCCACAGCCTTCACGCCCAGCTGCTGCACCATGGACACCAGGCTCTTGTTCACCCGGTTCAGGACCATCTCCGCGATCTCCATGGTCTCTTTATCGGTCACCCGCAGGCCGTTTACAAATTCCGCCTCTTTGCCGATCTTGCCGACCCAGCGGCTGATCTCCTTTCCGCCGCCGTGTACGATGATGGGCTTGAAGCCCACCAGCTTCAGAAGCGTCACGTCACTGATCACGCTTTTCTGCAGTTCCTCATCCACCATGGCGCTCCCGCCGTATTTCACCACCATAATCTTACGGTTAAACCGCTGTATATAGGGGAGAGCCTCCACCAGTACGGCGGCTTTCTCCAGATATGTCTCCATCTCTTCTCTCATCTTGCCTTGCTCCTTCAGCTTCTGTAATCCGCGTTGATATTCACGTATTCGTGGGTCAGGTCGCATCCCCAGGCCGTCGCGTGCGCGTCTCCCATCTTCATGTCCGCCGTCACCGTCACATGCTCCTGGGAAAGAATCTTCGTGGCCTCCTCCTCGCTGTATCCGGTGGATACGCCGTCCTGGATGATCTTCAGTTTTCCCGCCGCGCTTTCAAAATACAGATCCACTTTTTCCGGGTCAAACGACACGCCCGCGTAGCCCAGCGCGCACAGGATCCGGCCCCAGTTGGCGTCATGCCCGTAGATGGCCGCTTTGGTCAGGCTGGAGGTGATCACGGATTTGCTCAGAGCCACCGCGTCCGCTTTGGAAGCGGCCCCCTCCACCTTCACTTCAAACAGGCAGGTGGCCCCTTCCCCGTCTCCGGCGATCTTCTTGGCCAGCTCTGTGTTCACATGGTGCAGCGCTTCCTTAAACGCCAGATAGTTCTCGTCCTCCCTGTCGATCAGCGGATTTTCCGCCATCCCGTTGGCCAGCAGCAGGACCGTATCGTTGGTGGAGGTATCTCCGTCCACCGACACCATATTGTAGGTGTCCTGCACATCCTCGCTCAGCGCTTTCTGGAGCAGTTCTTTGGTGATGGCCGCATCCGTGGTCACAAAGGACAGCATGGTACACATATTGGGATGGATCATGCCGGACCCCTTGCACATGCCGCCCACGGTCACCGTCTTTCCTCCCGCCTGGAACCTGGCCGCCGCATATTTGGGCCTGGTATCCGTGGTCATGATGGCTTTGGCCGCCTCCAGTCCGGCTTCCTCCGTATCTGTTTTCCCTGCCGCCAGCAGGCCGACGCCTTCCACGATACGCTGGATGGGAAGCTGCATGCCGATCACGCCCGTGGACGCCACCAGCACGGAATCTTCCGGAATCCCCAGCGCCTGCGCCGCGGCCGCGGCCGTCTCCTGGCAGTATCCATAGCCTTCCGCTCCGGTGCAGGCATTGGCGATGCCGGAATTGATCACCACCGCCCTGGCCCCTTCCTTATGATAGACGATCTCCTGATCCCATTTTACCGGCGCCGCCTTCACCACGTTGGTCGTGAACGTCCCCGCGGCCGCGCAGGGCGCCTGGCTGTACACCAGCGCCATGTCCTTCCGGTCCTTGTACTTGATTCCCGCTTCCGCGGCAGCCGCTTCAAAGCCCTTCGCGGCCGTTACGCCTCCGGCGATAATCTCCATCTCTATTCCTCCTCAATAAATGCCGTGATATTTTCCCGGTTCAAAACAAAATCATAATAGTTCAGGTCTTCTCTCCTGGTCCAGCCCATGCGGTTCCAGAATGCGTTGCCAATGTCATTTTTGGTAAACGCGATCAGGCTGACGTTGGTGATCTCTTCCCGTCTCAGCGCCTTCATGCATTCCACCACCATGGCCTTGCCCACGCCGTGCCTGCGGTATCCTTTCCTTACGCACACATGGTACAGGCATCCTCTCCGCCCGTCATGGCCGCAGAGGATGGCGCCGATCAACGTTTCTCCGTCCCATGCTGTCATGCTGGTCGTGGGATTCCGCTTCAGGAACCGGGTGATCCCCTCTCTGGAGTCGTCCATGCTCCGCAGTCCGAAGCCCCCGATGGTCTTCCAGAGCCCGTACACGTCGTCATAGTCGCCGGCGGTCATGACCCGTATTTCCATATCCATCCTTTTCTCTGTCCTTCCCTGCCTTCTCGTCTTCCTCTGCCACTCCCGATCCTTTTGCTGTCTTACGGGAACAACGGCGCCATGCGGAGTCCTTCCGCCTCGTCCAGCCCGCATACCAGGTTCATGTTCTGCACGGCCTGCCCCGCCGCGCCTTTTACCAGATTGTCCATGGCTCCCATCATGATGATGCGCCTGGTACGGGGATCGATCTTGAAGCCCACATCCACATAGTTGCTGCCTTCCACCCAGCGGGTCTGGGGGCACACATCCTGATCCAGCACGCGGACAAACGTCTCGTTTCCATAATACCGGTCGTATACTGCTTTTACCTCTTCATACGTCACTTCCTTTTTCAGCGACGCATAGGCCGTCACCAGGATTCCTCTCTGCATGGGAACCAGATGCGGCGTAAAACTGATCGTCATGGGTTCTCCCGCCGCCAGAGAAAGCTCCTGCTCGATCTCCGGCGTGTGACGGTGCGTGGCCACACCGTATGCTTTGATATTTTCATTCACCTCGCAGAACAGGTTATCCACTTTGGCTCCGCGCCCCGCGCCGGAAGTCCCGGATTTGGCGTCGATGATCACAGTGGCCGGGTCAATGAGCCCTTCCTTCAGCAGCGGATAGATGGACAGGATGCTGCAGGTGGGATAACAGCCTGGATTCGCCACCAGGCGCGCCTTTTTGATCTCCTCCCGGTTCAGCTCACACAGGCCGTAGACCGCTTCGTCCAGATACTGTTTCGCTTTGTGCTCGATCCCGTACCAGGCTTCATAGACCGATGCGTCCTTGATGCGGAAATCCGCGCTCAGGTCGATGACCTTTACCTTATTCAATATATCGTCGTTCACCAGCGACGCGCACAGTCCCTGGGGCGTGGCGGTGAAGATCACATCCACCTGCTTCGCCATCTCGCTCATATTGTCGTCCAGGCAGCGGTCGTCCACCAGCTGGAACATGTTCTGATAAACCTTTGCGTATTTCTGATCCACGTAGCTTCTGGAACCGTACCACTTGATCTGGGCCTCCCTGTGGCCCAGCAGCAGGCGGACCAGTTCTCCTCCGGCATATCCGGTCGCTCCGATGATTCCAACTCTTATCATGATTTTTCCCTCTTTTTTCTGCTCTGTATTAAAAACTAACTCCCATCATATAACAAACGGAAGCCGAAGTAAATACCTCCGCCTTCGTTTTCTGCATGTTTTTTCGTTCCGTTCGCATAATTATACATTTATTATGAAATTTATGCAAGATATTTTTATAAAAAAGAGTAATTTATGCATATTTTTTCACTTGCATTCCAACTGGACTTGATGTATAGTAATAGGCAGCGAACAGAATACAAGTATTTATACAGAGGAGAGTCAATTTATGAAAGAAAAAGTAGTTCTTGCCTATTCCGGCGGACTGGACACCACCGCCATCATCCCCTGGCTGAAAGAGCATTTTGGCTATGAGGTCATCTGCTGCTGCGTGGACTGCGGGCAGGGAAACGAACTGGACGGGCTGGACGAGAGGGCGAAGATGTCCGGCGCGGCCAAACTGTACATTGAAGACATCACCGACGATTTTGCCGAGAATTATATTATGCCCTGCGTGCAGGCAGACGCGGTCTATGAGAATAAATACCTGCTGGGCACTTCCATGGCCCGTCCGGCCATCGCCAAAAAACTGGTGGAGATCGCCCGAAAAGAAGGGGCTTCCGCCATCTGCCACGGCGCCACCGGCAAAGGCAACGACCAGATCCGTTTTGAGCTGAGCATCAAGGCTCTGGCTCCGGATCTGAAGATCATCGCTCCCTGGAGGATGACGGATGTATGGACCATGCAGTCCAGAGAGGACGAGATCGAGTACTGCAAGAAGCACGGCATCGACCTTCCCTTCGACCACAGCCACAGCTACAGCCGCGACCGCAACTTATGGCACATCAGCCATGAAGGACTGGAACTGGAAGACCCGGCCAACGAGCCCAATTATGAGCATATGCTGGTGCTGGGCGTTACCCCGGAGAAGGCTCCGGACGAGGCAGAGTATGTGACCATGACTTTTGAAAAAGGCGTTCCCGTTTCCATCAACGGAAAATCCATGAAAGTGGCCGACATTATCCGTGAGCTGAACCGCCTGGGCGGAAAACACGGCATCGGCATCGTGGACATCGTAGAGAACCGCGTGGTGGGCATGAAATCCCGCGGCGTGTATGAGACTCCCGGCGGAACCATCCTGATGGAAGCGCACCGCCAGCTGGAAGAACTGATCCTGGACCGCGCCACCATGGAAGCGAAAAAAGACATGGGCAACAAGATGGCCCAGATCGTATATGAGGGCAAATGGTTCACTCCCCTTCGGGAGGCCGTACAGGCATTCGTAACCAGCACCCAGGAATATGTCACCGGCGAGGTGAAGTTCAAACTCTACAAGGGCAACATCATCAAAGCGGGCACGGTTTCCCCGTACAGCCTGTACAATGAGTCCCTGGCTTCCTTCACCACCGGAGATATGTACGACCATCACGATGCCAGCGGCTTCATCACGCTGTTCGGACTTCCGCTGAAAGTCCGCGCCATGAAGCTGGCAGAAGCCAAGAAAAATCAAAACTAAATATCCTTTCAGGCCGGCCGCCGCAAAGTTTTTTTTGCGGCGGCCGGTTTTTCTTCTGCAAATCTGTCAAAGATATAGGCAGAGAAGAAGAAAAGGAGAAGCGGGACATGGGAAGAAAACAGAATCTTACGTTTCCCGGCGGCATCCATCCCACTGACGGGAGCGACAAGGAGCTGACCGCGAACGCCGCCATCCGGCCGTACTGGCCCCATACGGTTACGATCCTGTCGGAACAGACGCCCGGAGCAGCCTGCCGGTTCCTGGTAAAGCCGGGCGACCGGGTAAAAGAAGGTCAGCTCATAGGGGAACCCGCCGCATTCACAGCAGCCCCTCTCCACGCCAGCGTAACCGGGAGCGTCCTGTCCATAAAAGAGGTGGAAAATCTGGGACGGCGGGGCCTGGCATGCATCCTGCGGCGGGAGGAGCCTCACACAGAACCGGACGCTCCTTATCTTCGGGAACCGGCGGATTTAAACGGCATTTCCAGGGAGGAAATCATCCGCGGTATCCGGGAAGGCGGACTCACCGGCATGGGCGGAGCCGGATTCCCCACTTTCCGAAAATATGAGGGGGATCGGCCGGCAGAAACACTGCTGATCAACGGCGCGGAATGCGAACCCTACCTGACCTGCGACTACCGTCTGATGCTGGAGGAAAGCCTGCCCCTGATCAACGGCGTCCGCCTGCTGAAAAAAGCGGCGGGAGCCCGGAAAGCGTATATCTGCCTGGAAGACAATAAACTTCCGGCGGCCAGGCGGCTCCAAAACGTCATTGAACAGACCGCAGCGTCCGGCATTCCGGACGCGGAGGGCCATCTGGAAGTCAAAGTCTTCCCCACCAGATACCCCCAGGGCGGCGAACGCCAGCTCATCCAGACGGCGCTCTCCCTGGAAGTGCCCATGGGCGGCCTCCCTCTGGATGTGGGCGTTGTCGTCTCCAACGCGGCCACAGCCCGCGCGGCGGCAGATATTGTCCTTGGCGGCATTCCGCTGACCCGCCGGGTGGTAACCGTCACCGGACAGGTGGAGCGTCCTGGCAATTATCTGGTTCCCATTGGCACTTCCGCTGAAGACCTTCTCCGGCTGTCCGGCGGCCTGAAAGCGCAGAACTGCAGGATCATCGCAGGCGGGCCCATGACCGGCTCCTGTGCGGCCTCCCGCCGGGGCGGAAAAGACGGCCTGTTCTATGTAACCAAAAGCACTTCCGGCATCCTGGCACTTCCAGACACCGCCTATGAAGAACAGCCGTGCATCCGCTGTCTGGGGTGCGAACGGGTCTGCCCCGCCGGCCTGGTTCCCTATCAGATCGATTTTGCCTGTCTGGAAAAGGACTTTGATCTGTGTGAGAGATTGTACGCCGGCGAATGCATCGCCTGCGGATGCTGTTCCTACATCTGTCCGGCCAGGCGGGAGCTTACACTGCGGACACGTCTGGCCAGGGACACGGTAAAACAAAGACAACGGGAAAGGAAGGCAGAAAACACATGAATCAACCTTCGGTTATACACGGTCCTCATCTGAGAGCCGGGCGCACCACAAGATATATTATGCTTCACGTTTCCATCTCCCTGATCCCGGCCCTTCTGGGCGCCGTCTATTTCTTCGGGACAAGAGCATTATATCTGACCATCCTGTCCGTAGCCGCATGCGTACTGACAGAATATCTGTGGCAGCGGCTCACCAGAACGCAGACCACCGCCGGGGACTTCAGCGCTGTGGTCACCGGAATGCTGCTGGCGTTCAACATGCCTGTAACCGTCCCCGGCTGGATCATCCCCATCACCGCCGTTTTCAGTATTCTGGCTGTGAAACTGCTGTTTGGAGGCATTGGGAGCAATTTTGTCAATCCCGCCCTCATGGGGCGCCTGCTCGCCATGGTGCTGTGGCCGGGACTGGTTATGCAGTATACGCCTCCCAGAACCCTGAACGCAGACGCGGTTTCCTCGGCCACGGTCCTGGGCGCGGTCAAAACAGGCAATGAGCCCGGATACAGCCTCCTGCAGATGTTCCTGGGAGAGACCCCCGGCGCGCTGGGGGAAACCAGCAAGCTGCTGCTCCTGGCAGGCTTCGCGTACATGTGCTATATGGGAATCGTCAATGCGGAAGCGGCCCTTACCTATATCGCCGCCGTCCTTCTGCTCACCTTCGTCTTCGGTCCGGCCGGCCTGTTCACGGGGGACGTCCTGTTTAACCTGTGCGGCGGCAGTCTGATCCTGGGAGCATGCTACATGGTCACCGATTATGTCTTTGTCTCCCGGAAGGGACGGCTGCTCCACGCAGCCGCCGCGGGCGTCCTCACCGCGGGCATCCGCATCTTCAGCGTTTATCCGGAAGGGGTCTGTTTCGGTATCCTCACCGCCAACTGTCTGGCAGGCGCACTGTCCCTGGTTCAGAAAAGACACGTATACGGCACCAGAAAAGCCTAAGGAGGGAAATATTATGGACAAAAAAGAAATCAAAGGGATCCTGGCGCTGGCCGCCGTCACCGCCCTTTCCTTCGCCGTCATCGCCGGCTCCAGGGCGCTGTCCCTGAATATGTCCGACGACGGCAGGGAAGAGGCCCACGTCCTGGAAACATACGATGTGAGCGGTGAAGAGCAAGTGGAAAAAGCCGTGCGGACCGCGGAAGGCTATGAAGTGACGGTACGGGAGGCCGGATATGTCTCTGACATCGTCCTGCTTGTCTCTTTTGGAACCGACGCCTCCACCGTCGCCGGCGTACAGGTACTGGAGCAGAATGAGACGGAAAGCCTGGGCTCCCGGATCGCCGAGCCGGAATTCCTGGACCAGTTCCGGAGCGCATCCGCCCCATTCTATCTGACAGACCCGGATGGAGCGGCCCTCACGGACGGAACCTACCATGCCCAGGGCCAGCCGGACGCCAGCGGCTACACCGATCAGGTCTCCGTCACCATATCCGGCGGCAGGATCGCCGGCGTGACCTGGGACGCAGTCGCGGAGGATGGCTCCAGCAAAAGCATCCTCTCAGAAAACGGCATGTACACCATGACGGAAGACGGCCCCACCTGGAGCGCCCAGTCCAAAGCTGTCACCGCTGCGGTGGTGGAACGCCAGTCTCTCTCCTTCCTGAAGCCGGACGAAGCAGGCAAGACGGACGCCGTCGCCGGGGTCAGCATCTCTGTGGACGGCTTTATGGCACTGACAGATCAGTGTCTGAGCCAGGCGGCAGGTGGGAGGACGCAGGTGGACGCGGTATCCGGCGCCACCAGGTCGTCGACCGCCGCAGTATCCGGCGTCAACGACGCCTATGACTTTTTACAGTCAGTTCTGGAAAGAAACGGGGGAATGTAATGTGAGATCCCAATATCCGGCAGAAGCCTTCGCGCTTGCCATCATCCTGTTTTCTTCCCGAATGACCGACGCCTTCGCCGCCGGCGTCCTTCTGCTTCTGTCCGTGGTACTGGCGGACTGCCTGAAACATTTCCTGGAACCGTTCATACCAGCCCGGAGCCTCCGCCTCTGTGTCTGCGTCGCTTCCGGCTCCTTCTGCGCTTCCGTTTTCCTCACCGGCTTTGCGGCTCTGGGCACACTTCTGGATACCAGCGTATGGATCGGGACTTTTGCCGCCGGTCTCCTGTGTGCGCGCTTCGTCCTCCGGGACGGTACCGGAACCAGTTATGGAGAGCTCTTCGGTGCGGCCGCAATCATCTGGGGGATCTGGATCCTGTGCGCCGCTGTCCGGGAATATTTCACCGCAGGCTCCGTGGCCGGTTACGTCCTATTTCAGACGCCTTTCCAGTCTTCGACCCTGTCGGAGCCTGCCTTTTCTTTCCTGACGGCCGGACTGACTCTGGCCCTGACCAACAGACTGATGGGCAAAGACTGCCGTGGGCAGAACAGCCTCTATGCGGCCATCCCCGTCTTTCTCCTGCTGCACCCGTTTACCATACGCATCTTCGGGGAAGCAGCCGGTTTTCTCATCACCGCCGCCGTCCCTGCCCTTCTGTTTCTGTCCGTCAGGCGGACTCTGCGCTTTTCCTGCACCAGGCCGTCCTTCCGCGGGCTTCCCGCGGATCTGACCGCGGCAGGATTCATCTATATGATCCTGAGCATCTACTAAAACGGACGGGCTTGCATCCTCACCGGACTTTTTTTCACAACACGGATCGCTGTGTAACAATTTATACAGACCACCGCTGCGGAAAATCTTATTATTCTTTCAGATACTGTTTTCTTTGTGGAGTTCTCTCAGGAATTCTGCTTTGACTGTTGGAAGAAGCCTTCTTTTACGTCGTATTCTGCGGCGGCCCGGTCCGTCACTGCATGAAGCAGTACCCGGCCGCCGCATGTGAGCGTATATTCCGCCCTGCAGGCGATGTCTTCCCGTATCTTTCGCGTCATCTTCCCACTTTCCGGGGCATTGAGCATGCTTCCGCCAAATTCCGGGAGACGCACCTGAAGCCGGTACCTGCCCTGACGGATCAGCAGTTCCCCATCCTTCATTTTTTCGACAGACGCGCCCAGATAAGTGGCAAAACGGTATTCCCTGCCATTCAGAAAAAGGAAGCCCACCGTTCCCGTAAAACGAACGCCTGCCAGCGGGATCGACGCCGCGGCAATCATCATCGAACCCTCCGGGAGAAAATGCTGGGTCCAAATATACCGGTCGGGAAACGAAACGCCGCTGTCCCCTTCCATATACCCTTTCCCCTCATGAAATTCCAGCTTTTCACCGCCGATCTCCATCATCCCGTTCACCGTATGCTTCATGCTGTAGACAGCATGACTGCACTCCATCCGCGGGATCAATGAGAAAGGCCCCATCATGTCGTACTTCGGCTCTGAAAATGCACCGAAACGCATGGCTCCTTTCACAGTCACTCCTCCGGGCGTTTCCAGATCCAGACGGATCCCTTTTCTGGAAAACCGGTTCTCACCAATCTGCATCCTGCATTTCTTCCGGTCGATGCGGAACCGGGAGATGGGAAATTCTCTGCACAGGCTCCCTTTCTGCGTTATGATCTGTATGGAACAGGACTGTTTCGCCTCCGATACATGCACCGCCGGGATCACGGCCAGGCTCCCTCCGCTTCCCTGACAGCGAAAATACCATCCGTAGAAATACTCGCTCATAACTGGATTCCCTCCTGGGCCGGACCGTCCAGAAGATTTCCCTCACAGTCAAACCGGGAACCGTGACAGGGGCAGTCCCAGGAGCCTTCATCCGGGTTCCATGCCAGTTCGCACCCCATGTGGGGACAGACCGCCTGCACCTGGAATATCCTTCCGTCCTCCGTTTTATAGACGCCCGCCTTGCCCTGCGGGGTCTCTGCCACTGCGCCGCGGCCCCGTTCCAACGCGGCGGCCGTCTCGCCGGGGATGTTGAAAAAGCGCTTTGTCAGCCCCTGGACGGCTTTTCCCCCTTCCAGGGCAAGCCCGGGCAATTCCTCCGCGGAGAATCTGGACGGGGAAAATATCCCGGCATACGGATTTTCGATTCCGCAGACCATATCCCTGATCAGCATGGCGGACACCATGGCCGAGCTCATGCCCCATTTACGGAATCCGGCCGCCACATACCAGTCCGGCTGGGAAGAGGCATACCGGCCGATAAAAGGGATTTCATCTATGGTGACGCCGTCCTGGGCAGACCAGGAGGCCGCCGCACTGCTCTCCGGATAAAGCTTTGCCGCGGCCTCCTTCAGTCTCTCATAGCATCCCCCATCCCGGTTTTCTCCAGTCCTGTGGGACATTCCCCCAAACAATAGATACTGGTCATACTGGCGGAAAGAAAAGCTGTCCTTCCCGCTTCCTATATACATGCCGTTCAGCCTGCCCGCATGTTCCAGCGCAAGTACATAAGAGCGCTCCTGATGCATCCTGGCAAAA
Organism: uncultured Lachnoclostridium sp.; assembly: GCA_944381625.1. Lineage (GTDB taxonomy): Bacteria > Bacillota > Clostridia > Lachnospirales > Lachnospiraceae > Hominiventricola. The sequence goes on along the minus strand of CALWLW010000002.1, from coordinate 317,020 downwards.
TACATGCCCGGAAAATTGATAAACGGAAAATGCACGGCAAATATGACGCTGCCGGCTCTTACGCTCCCTTCCGGCGTTCTTACCAGATGCTCTTCCGCTTCCACCACCTGGCTGTCTTCATAGACCGTCAGCTGTTCCGCCAGCGCGCCCATGAATTTCAGCGGATGGAACGCCGCCTGATGGGGAAAACACACGGCTCCCGCACAGGGCACCGGAATCTCCACATGCTCCTCATAAGACGCATCCACTCCCAGTCTCCGCGCCGCTTCCATTTCCCGTCTCAGACATTCCTCATCCATGGAATAGACGTAGGCGTCGGTCTCTATCAGATCGCAGTCAATACCCTCCTCCCGGACAATCCGCTTATACTCCTCCACCGCGGCCTGATTGGCCCGCACATAACCGCCCGCCGTCTCTTCTCCCTTTTTCTCAATAAACGCGTCGCAGAACATCCCGTGCTGGGCCGTGATCTTGGCTGTGGTATTCCCGGTCTGGCCCCCGCCGATCCGGCCGGCCTCCAGCACAATGGTGCGCACCCCCGCCTGCTCCAATTGCCAGGCGGTCAGGATTCCCGCCATCCCCGCTCCCACCACCACAGCGTCCGCCTCAGTGATGCCTGTGAGAGCAGGTCTTCTTTTGCCTTCATACGTTTTCATCCATATGGATTCCATAAACTGCCTCCCATACACTTTTACTCATAACATTTCCCATGGGAGGGAGTTTATACGCGGGAATCGCCGCAAGTATTCCAATTGGCCCAAAACGCCGGGGCGCACCATGTGTTCTCATGCTCCGATCATACTTCTGCCGCAGGCCGTTTCTTTACCGGGAAAAAGATCTTCGTCTCCCAGTCCTCCGGCGCAAGCCCGTCGAACTGTGTTTTCGTATAGATTTCATAAGGCGCTCCGTCCCAGGCATATCCGTTCTCTTCAATCCAGGCCACCAGCGCTCCGTACGCGTCGGACAAGGAAGAATACGGCCCTTTGTGGATGGTAGCGGCACACAGCCGCCCCTCCATGGTCTTATCGGCTTTATCCTTCTCACAAATCCCCACGATCAGCTCGATATCCGAGCTTTCATGGTTGAATTCGTCATCGTAATAGACCGCCCCCCTCAGGCCGTCCGGCGTAAGATGGTCTTTCGCCATGCGTTCATACAATCCGCTGTAATACGTTCCGAAATCTTTTACGCCCATCATCTGGCGGCTGGCGATCACAGTCCTGTCCGGCGCCTTCTCCACTGCAATCTTATAATCCTTCTGATATCCCATAATGTCACCTGTCCTCTCAAAATTCTGCAGATGAGCGGACAGTTCCCGGATCACCAGTTCCTTGTCCCGCTTCTGCAGTTCCAGTTTCTCCTTTTGCCGGCACAGTGCTGCAAAGAGCACTCTGTCATCCCCGCATTCCAGGAGTATCCGGATATCGTCGAGAGAAAACCCGTACCGTTTCAGCCTTCCGATCAGCAGCATCTGCTCCACCTGATGGCTGTCATAATACCGGTATCCGCTGAACGGGTCCACCTTTATGGGAACCAAAAGGCCGATCTTGTCATAATAATGCAGCGTCTTTATACTTACCTGACATATTTTTGAAAATTCTCCCACTGTAAGCATCCTTGTCCCTCCTGTGCGTGGTCTTCGATTCGAATCTGGTATCAGTATACAGCCTGACCTAAGGGGAGGGTCAATGGGAAATAAAAATTCCTATAAATTTGTTTTTAAAAGTTCAAGCAGAATTTCAATATCTTCTTTGGAAGTAAATTTGTTAATAGTGATTCTTAAAATCTTGGACACAGATTTTTCCAGCCCGATCGCCTTTATCACATGAGACGGTTCCCCGGCACTGCATGCGGATCCGGTCGACAAAGCCACCTGACCGCTTATTTTTTTTATAAACCGTTCATTATTGAAGTCTTTCCGGTCAACAATAATACTGACAATTCCCGGCAGTCTCTTTTCAGAAGGATTGGTCAGTGACAGATCAGGAATCTCCTTTATTCCATCAACCAGCAGTCTGTCAAGTACCAGCAGTCTTTCTTCATTTTTCACTTCATCCCGCACAGCAATTTCAGCGGCCTTTCCAAATCCAACAATATCATGAACCGCAAGCGTGCCGCCTCTGAAACCATATTCCTGCTCTCCCCCATGCATAAACGCCGTAATCGGCTGAATTCCATAATCATCACTTTTCAGATATGCCGCTCCAATACCTTTCGGGCCATATATTTTATGCGCGGAACATGAAGCATAATCCAGTCCCATCTCATGAACATTGATACGTTTTTTACCAACCGCCTGCGTCAAATCTGAATGGAACGCAATATCTCGTTCCCTGCAAATATCGGCTATACTTGCCACATCACTGATGGTCCCGGTTTCATTATTCACATAGATCGCGGAAACCAGCGCTGTATTTGGCCTGACAGCATCCAGCACCGCTTCTGCCGTAACTTCTCCAATTTCATTTACGTCCACAAAGGTCGCCTCATATCCCCGATCTACCCTCTTTTTATCACCGAACAGGCTGATCGTAGGATCATTATTGGAATACAGATCCCCATTAAGATATTTACAGGTATTCAATGTGGCCTTATGTTCTGCAGCAGAAGTGATCAGATGGTTTTTTCCATCTCCATAGTACCTTCTGTAATCCATATACCCTTTTATAATAAAATTGGTACTCTCTGTTGCGCCGGATGTAAATATTATCTCTTCCGGCTTTGCTCCCAGCAGTGCGGCAACGGAATCCCGTGCCTGTTCCACCGCATGATAGGCGTTAACTGCTTTGCAGTAATATTTACTGGATGGGTTCCCATACTCTTCCTTCAAATACGGGATCATCGCATCCAGCACTTCTTCATCCACCGGAGAAGTTGCGCTGTTGTCAAAATAAATCATACGGTATCCCCCTCTCCCAAAACCTGAAGGATATATTTCTCCACACTTCCTGCATGATTATACATATCAAGCAGCAATTTACTTCCCCTGTCAATATGGGCTTTAATATACTTGGGAAAGTACTCCTCCTCCGGTAAATATTTGCCTTCTACCTGTTCTATCAACACTTTAAAATACGTTTCATAGTCGCCGGTAATTGTCTGCCTGTTCAGATCCAGTCCGTCAGAATCTGATTCAAAATCTTCCACAGAAGTATTTTCTTTCAGCGACCACGCAATGGCATGTTTCACCAGAGTATAAGGTTTATAATTTGTTCTTCCTTCCAGTTCCTGGAAAATCTCTTGTGTCCTTTTGGACGTTCTTAATCTAAAAATCATGGCTATACCTCAAAAAAATAGCGCTCCTCCACGGATGTTCTGTTCTGATTCTCATCGTTCACCAGCAGATATTCCCGCGCCACATAAGGTTTGATAATTCTGTAATACTCTTCGTTTATTTCTTCATCTGTTGAGAGAATCACTACCTGTTTACTGATATTCGGGAAAAACTTCTCTGAAATTTCCTTTCTGTGATTTGCGTCTATTCTGGCATACGGCGTATCAATGATAAACGGGATATCCTGGCCCGACAGTTCTATAATCGCCCAATATAACGATAGTATGAATATCTGACGCTCTCCTTTGGAAAGTCTGTTCAGATCTATCTTCTGATAAAGTTCAAATGTATCATCTGGATTCAGCATCAACATTTTTTGCAGAGAACTCAACGTATTGACTTCATACTTTTCAAAAAGTATTTCCTGCCCTTTTTTACCCACTGCTTCTGCAACGCTTTGTTTCCCAAGATTTTTCATAAGGTGGAGCAGCTGTTCTGCCGTATATACCGCATCCTGATAAAGATTGAACTGGAAAGAATCATCTATCTCAATATGTGTGATCAAATTGTTTTTCCGGTAAATCCGCTGCAGGTTGTCTATGATCAAATTCTCCAGATTTTTCTTTATCTCGGCAGTTTTGGAAACCAGAAGAGCATCCATCATATTGGTCAACCCATTACTTAATTCGAACACATGACGATTACGGACATTTTCTTTGACGCGCTGCCAGGTGCGTTCTTTCTGTTTTTCCAAAATCTCAAGCCGGTCTGAGATTTGCTCCAAAGCAGTTGTTTTCTCGTATATTTTTTGATTCAATTCTCCTTTTTTCTTTAATATCTGGTTTTCTTTTTCCGTAAAAACAGCGGCATCTTCATCCGCCATCGCGTTTTTAAAAATTCTGTTTATTCTCATTGCCGTATCTGACGCCTGCTGCTTTTGACGGATACTCCTGATCAGGCCCTCTGCATCAAAATTCCACAAAGTGGAAATCATAGCGTTTACACGTCCCTGTTCTTCCCTGGAAAGACTGTAAACAGGGACAGCTTCTTCGCTAAAACCTTCCGGCTTAAATTTTTCCAGAAGCATATTCAGCAGAGTATCCACGGCACGGTCTGAAACATCTGCTTTTAACGCTGCCAAAATCTCTTCGCGGTTCAATTTTTCCCTGATATAGTGAAAGATCTCTCCCTTTTCCTCACACTCCAGCTGTGCAGATATTTTATCGTTAAAATCTCTGACAATATAAAATGGCATGATACCTTCCATAAAAGATTTCATCCCCGCGGCAGACTCATTTTTTACACGTTCCGCTTTTTCATACTCCTGTACCATCCGCTCTCTTTCAGCCGCAGAAATTCCACCGGCTTTTTTAAACGCGGTCTCTAATTCCAGCAGTTCTGTATCGAGCTGACTCAATTCTTCTTTTTCGCGGTCTATCTCCGCGCTTATTTTACCTTTCAATTCAGCAGTATCATCTACAGCCTCTTTCAGCCGCTCATACTCATCCAGAATCTTCTTCTCGTCCTCTGTTGACGCTTTCCCGGCATATCCATGTGTATACTTCCGGATTATCTCATATATATCAAGGCCGCATAACGTATACACTGCATTCTTTATATAGGAATTATAAACACTGGTGGAAAAAATGCTTCCTACTGCTTCTCCATCAAAAAGGAAAAGTTCAAACAGATCTGGCGGGATCAGACTCTGCAGATAGTTTTGAAAATATGATAACTCCTGTTCGTCCAGAAGCTTTCCATCCAGTTTCACACAATATTTTTCAGCAAGCCTCTGGCTGTCATAAGCCCAGCCCCGCGTGACTTCATATTCTTTTATTTCTCTCTCCACCATCAGAGATATGGTAACCCGCACCCATGATTCAACTTTATCTGTCTGGAACGTTCTGGAATTTATAAAATCCTTTATTTTAGAAATATATCGAGGATTAGCTCCAAGATATCCAAACGCCAACGGGCCATACAACGCAATCTTAATCGCAGAAAACAAAGAGGTTTTCCCCGCTCCGTTCTTGCCGCCGATAAGTATAATATTTTTGCTGTCATCTTCAATCGAGAAATCAAACTCGTTAAATCCCTCAAAGGAACTGAAGTTGTATAATGCAATTTTATCTATTTTCATCTTCAATCTCCTCCAGGACCTCATGGTGAAGCCATTGTTGGTTGAGTAACCGCTCCAGAGCTTCTCTCATCTTTCTTTGATTTGAAAAATTTTTATTCTGATAAACAGACAAGATAATATTTCTCACCAGGTCAAAGGGGATCTCATGCTCCGCCGCCAGTCTTTCCAGCTCAGCAACCGTCTCCGCATCAATCAGCGGTTTCTTATACTGATACCAGGGAAGTTTTTGACCTGTTTTATTCTTATAGAGTTCTACCAATGTTCTCCTGGACAAATCAAGCTCGGCGTCCCAGATCTCGTCGATCGCCTTCAGTTCATCCATTGAGATCAGTTCGTATCCCATTTTCTCCTGTGTTTCCAAAAGCTTCGTAAGGATCAGCTGCCGGGCTTCCCATGTAAATGGTCCATATCCCATCTCACCGGTTTTCATCTTATATACCGTTCCATCTCTGCGTTTCTTTTCCCTTTTATCCTCGTCATTACGAATGCTGATAAGCCACTTTCTAAAATCTGCCAAAGGGATCAGCTCTCTATGGCCGCTTTTTATAAATCCATTCAAAGATTTATCTTCCTTGACCACAGTACATACCCAGCACCCAAACCGGGAATTGCCGCACGTCTGCGTCTGTCCCCCTGCATTCATATCAGCAAAAGGGCATTCTCCGCTGTCCGCATCCGAATATAAAGAGGCCAGTTCATTATTATTGGAACCCCATGGCGTCTGCCCCCCATCCATTTGGAACAAGACATCCCAAACGTCTTCTGTGGTAAGTTCTACAATGGGATTATACACGTATGCCCCTTTGATAGTTTCATGCCTGTTCATCACACGATTCGCAAGCTCTCTTCCTTCGATCCGGCGTTTTCTTGCAATGCTCTCCGCTTTGCGCACTCCCAGCACCACAACTACTTCGGTGCTTTCTTTCTTTATAATATCCCGGATAAACTCAGCTGACGGATTAATTTTTAACCGGTCTGTACACCACCGAAACGTTCCGGTAACTTTAGGCGTGGGGAATCCTCTTCCAATGACATTTGCCCAGAAAGAATTATCAGCCGGGGGCTGTACAATCGCTGTCTTCAATGGCAGCCCGTCGCGTTCAGCCGCTTCTCCTATCATTTCATTCAATTTGCTGAGATATATTTTAATAAGAGGATTCTCGATCCTTGTATCCGACGACACAATATACACCATTTTATGCCTCTGCCAGTCCGGAAGGCCCAACAGCATTTTATAGACAAGTTCTACAACCGTCGTGGAATCTTTTCCTCCACTGTATCCGATTATCCATGGACGGTCATCAGACCGGTACACGTATTGAATCTCTTCAATCAATTCCTCTAATGTATTTTCGCTGAAATAACTATTTGTTGTCATTCATGTTCTCCTAATACCCTGCTTTTCTGCTTATTCAGCCCAAGCTCTGCGTTTCTTTCGTCCATCCTGTTGAGACAGCGAAATATCTTTTTCCTGGATCCGTGCAATACACTAAGTATAGATTATAAACGAAAATCCCCGGAGATACAAGAAATTATCTGCGAGGATCTATATACCTGTGAAAAGTGAAAAGCAAAAACCCCGGAGACATCTGCCTCCAGGGTTATCATGCGGAAGAAGGGACTTGAACCCTCACGAGCGTAACGCTCACAAGAACCTGAATCTTGCTCGTCTGCCAATTCCGACACTTCCGCAAACCATATGAATTTTTATACAGAGTCCATATCCTCTGATGCGGAAGATGGGACTTGAACCCACACGGTGTGACCACCACAAGATCCTTAGTCTTGCTCGTCTGCCAATTCCGACACTTCCGCGAACCATTGAGTTTTAGCGGCTCAACGGTGATTATTATAGCACCCTGGAGATGGTTCGTCAATAGTTTTTTTATCTTTCATCAATTTTCCGTCAACTTTCTATCTGTTCCGGGATAAAAGCGCCACGGTCTCCACATTCCCCGTCCACGGAAACATATCCACGCAGCACGCCCGTTCCAGCCGGTAGCCGCTCTCCTGCAGAAGCTCCAGATCCCTGGCCAGACTGGTGGGTTTGCAGGAAATGTAGACCATGCGGTCCACGCCGTATTCTATGATCTTGCGGAGGGCTTTGGGATGGACGCCGTCCCGGGGCGGGTCCAGCACGATGAAATCCGGCCGCTCCTCAATGTGATCCAGCATCTTCAGTACGTCTCCGGCGATGAATTCACAGTTGTCAAGGCCGTTCAGCCGCGCGTTCTCTTTCGCCGCTTCCACCGCTTCCTCCACAATCTCCACCCCGATGACCTTCTTCGCCACCGGAGCCAGGATCTGGGCGATGGTTCCCGTACCGCTGTACAGATCAAAGATCGTCTGATCCTTTGTGTCCCCTATATAAGATCTGGCCGTCTCGTAGAGCACCTCCGCCCCCAGGGAGTTGGTCTGGAAAAACGAGAACGGAGAGATGCGGAACCGAAGTCCCAGCAGTTCCTCATAAAAGAAATCCTGTCCCCAAAGAATCTCCGTACCGTCATTCTGGATCACATCGGCAAGGCTGTCATTTTTCGTATGCAGGAGGCCGACGATCCTGCCCTCCAGCGGCAGAGACAGCATCCGGTCCTTCCAGCCCGACAGGTCGGCTTCCGCCTGGGTGCTGGTCACCAGATCCGCCAGAATCTCCCCCGTCCGCGCCGCCTTGCGCACCAGCAGATGGCGCAGATATCCCTCATGGCGCATACGGTGATAAAACGCCGTCCCCTGCTCCTGAAAATAAGCCAGCGTCTCCCGCAGGATTTTGCCAAAATCCTCATCCACGATCCGGCAGTCCCCTACCGTGACAATATCGTAAAAGCTTCCTCTTTTGTGCATCCCCAATGCCAGCGGGCCGTCTTTGTACGCGTCCCCGAAAGAAAATTCCATCTTGTTCCGGTACGCATATTTCCGGGGACTGCCCTTGATGGGTTCAAACTGGTACTCATAGCCGTAATCCTTCACCGCACCGTCCAGAAGCTCCTTCACCTGCCGTTCTTTCAGGGAAAGCTGCTCTTCATAAGGCATCGTCTGCCAGATACATCCCCCGCACTCAGGGAAATGCACGCAGAATGCGCCGCATTCATAAGGAGCCCGTTCCAGCACCTCCAGAACGCGCGCCTCTGCCTTCTCTCCCCGTACCTTGGCCACCTGGCAGCGGAGCTTCTGCCCGGGAATCCCGTTTTTTACCGTTACCGTTTTCCCCTCTGCTTCCATCTTTCCCTTATTGGGGAACACCGTCTTCTGTACGGTTCCTTCTATAATCTGCCCTTTTTTCATGTCCTCTCAATCTCCTGTGTAAATATTGTAGTATTTCCGCTCCGCAGGCATATTGACTCCGGCGGATGTGCCCGGAGAACTTTCCCATAAGACGAAAACAGCGGAACCAGTATCCAGCTCTGGTTCCGCTATCCCTGCCAGCTCGATGCCCCGTATGCCTGCGTCGGGGGTATTTAACTGCTTTTCTTTTGCAAATTATTCCTCGGTCTTCTCGTCTTCGTCTGCTTCGTCGTCAAAAAAGTCATCGTCAAAATCGTCGTCGAAGTCCTCATCAAAATCTTCCAGATAATCCGGGGTGAAGAATCGATAGACGGCATATGCGATACCCGCCACTGCAAGTACGGCGCCGATCGCTATGAGAACCCACATCAGTACGTTCTGCTTTTTCTCCTCTTCCTTTTTGATATGAAGCAATTCTCCCAGCATCTCATTCGTCTTTGCTGCATTTAAAAAGTCTTCTACACGGTTCATAGCGGATACCTCTTTTCTGTATAAAATCTTATCTTAGTATACCATATTTTATGGTAAATTACTATAGCGTTTCGATTTTTTTCAATTTCGCAAAAGAGGCAAACATCCTTTTCACGCCGGCACGGTCAAAGTCCACTTTCACCTCATAATCCCGGCCGCCTTCAGCGATCTCCAGGACGGTTCCTTCTCCAAATTTTACATGGGATACCCGGTCGCCCGGGCCGTAATCCAGCCTGTCCGCCTTGACCACCTTGAACTGGCTGGGATCGAAGGTCTTGGTGCGGAACGCTTCCTTCGCCCGCTCATATACCTGATCCCGCTTACTCACCGGCGCCTGCTCCTGGAACTTGGGAGCATACAGTTCCTCTTTCTTCATGAGTTCCTCCGGGATCTCCCGCACAAACCGGGATACTGCGTTGCAGTGGTTCTCTCCCCTTACCATCCGGAATCTGGCCGAGGTCAGGGTCAGCTCTTTCATGGCGCGGGTGATACCCACATAACAGAGACGCCGTTCTTCTTCAATCTCTTCCTCCGTGTCCGCGGCGATGGACATATAGCTGGGAAAAATACCGTCCTCCATCCCCGCCAGATACACCCGAGGGAACTCAAGCCCCTTTGCGCTGTGCAGGGTCATGAGCAGCACCCGGTTGTCGTCCCCTTCCAGGCTGTCAATGTCCGCCACCAGGGCCACTTCTTCCAGGAAACCGCTCAATTCCGGATGCTCCGCCCCTTCCTCATAGGTAACAATCTTGGTAATCAGTTCGTCGATATTTTCCAGCCGTGCGTCGGCTTCCTCCGTACCTTCTTCCTCCAGTTCTCTGGCATATCCAGTCTTCTCCAGAATCTCTTCCATCAGTTCTTTCAAAGACAGATCCGCCAGCTTCAGGCGCATCTCATGGATCAGATGGACAAATGGCTGGATCTTCAGCTGGGCTTTCCCGATACCGGGGATCTGATCCGCATCCTCCAGCGCCTGGAAGAAGCTGATCCCCCTGCTCTGGGCAAACGCGTCCACCTTGTTCAGCGTCACAGCCCCGATCCCGCGCTTCGGCACATTGATGATCCGGCGCACCGCCAGATCGTCTCTTCCGTTGTCCACCGTCTTCAGATATGCCAGCAGATCCTTGATCTCTTTGCGGGAATAGAAGTTTACCCCTCCGATCAGCCGGTAGGGGATATTGGCCATAAGCAGTTTTTCCTCAAACAGGCGGGACTGGGCGTTGGTGCGGTACAGAACCGCGAAATCCCGGTACTCCGCATCCGTCTTTCTTATCTTTCTTCCTATATCATCTGCTACAAATTCCGCTTCCTCATAAGCCGTGTTGAACTGGTGAAACTCCACCGGCAGGCCCTTTCCGTTCTCTGTCCAGAGGGTCTTCTCCTTTCTGCCCCGGTTATTGGAGATCACGCTGTTGGCCGCGTCCAGGATCGTCTCCGTGGAACGGTAATTCTGCTCCAGGCGGATCACCGCAGCATCCGGGAATACCTTCTCAAAACTCAGGATATTCTCGATGTTCGCTCCCCTGAATTTATAGATCGACTGGTCGTCATCCCCCACCACGCACAGGTTCCGGGATTTTGCCGCCAGCGTACTGATCAGCTTAAACTGCACCGTATTGGTGTCCTGGTACTCGTCCACCATGATATATTGAAACCGGTTCTGGTAATACTCCAGTACGTCCGGGCATGCCCGGAACAGATCCACCGTCATCACAATCAGATCGTCAAAATCCAGGGCATTATTTTTCTTCAGTTCCTTCTGATACTCTATGTAGGCCCTGGCAAATTTCTCCCTGCGGAAATCCCCCTTGGCATCCATCTCAAATTCCTGGGGAGACACGTATTCGTCCTTTGCATGGGAGATCACATTCAGGATCGTCCGCTCTTTGTACTGCTTCGGGTCCAGCTCCAGGCGGCGGCACACCTCTTTCATCACCGTCTTCTGGTCTTCCGTATCATAGATGGCAAAATGATTGTCAAATCCCAACCGGTCGATGTAACGGCGCAGGATACGCACGCAGGTGGAATGGAACGTACTGACCCACACGCTCTCCGACCCGAAGCCCACGATCCGGTCCACGCGCTCCCGCATCTCGCCGGCGGCCTTATTGGTAAACGTGATCGCCAAAATGTTCCAGGGATTGACCCCGCAGTCCTCGATCAGATGCGCAATACGGTGGGTCAGCACTCTTGTCTTGCCAGATCCGGCTCCCGCCAGGATCAAAAGCGGTCCTTCCGTACACAGTACGGCCTCCTGCTGTTCTTTATTCAAAAGTTCCAGGCTGCTCATCCAAGATTCTCCTTCTGTTACTGTTCACACCGAACCTCCGCCCGCATGCGCACTCGTCGCGCTGACGCGCTCCAGTCCCGCACTACGTGCTAAGACTGCTTATGGGGGCGGAGGTTACGAGTTCTACTCGCACTCAGGAATAGAAAAATGCCTCTTACATGCAAGCATGACGCTGCATTTTCCTATTCCTGAGTACGGTGTGAACTGTAACCTCTTTCTTACGATTTTAAAAGCCCCGGAAAAGCTACGCTTCTCCGAGGCCGCTGCTCATTGTATGATTATAGCACAGGAACACACGTTTGACAACTAGGCGCGGCGTGCATCGATCTCCGCGCGGTACTGTTCCACTTTTTCCCTGGTAATCTTGAATCCGAAGAACAGGATCACTGCTGACAGAAGCAGCGCGCATGCCGGGATCACCATGAAGCCCAGGCAGATGCCCTTCTGCAGTTCCACTGTTGCCTGGGACGCATCCATACCCGGCGTAAAATGCGCGATGGCCAGGCAGGCAGAGATGCTGATGCCACGCAGCATGACGCCCACTTTCAAAGGCACGTTCTGCAGTCCGCTGATCCATCCGGTGGCATTCTTTCCGGTCTTCCACTCCGAATAAATGATCGTATCCGAGTACAGCGCCGGCGTACACGCATATGCGATGCCATAACCCAGCTGTGCCAGGGACATGAGGAAGACCACCAGCCATACGTTGGTATAGAGGAAATTCGCCGCTATCATCACCGCCGCCATCAATATGAAGGTTCCGATGGTACCCGTCCTGGTGGAAAATTTCTTCGCCACGGATTTGGCCAGATAAGAGCCTACCACGCAGAAAATGTTGGATATCAGGATATAGGTGGTCAGAAGTCCTGCGTTCTTTGCAACATATGTAAAATAATACAGGGCGATGCCGGATACAATGAAGTTAAACGCCCATTTGGACAGATCCGCAATCATCAGCGCGATCAGAGGCGGATTCTGCAGAAGCGCCCTTACCAGATCCATACCGCTGGTCTTGGAGGTATCTTTTTTCGTCTTCTGCTCATCCTGCACTTCCACTTCTTCATATCCTTCAAACATCTTAAAGTGTGCGAAATACAGAACCACCATCACCCATGCCAGAACAAAAGCTACCGCCCCGTACTGATTCGTCTCTCCCACAACACCGGCAAATACCGACGCCAGCGGGACTCCCACATAGGAGAAGATAATCTTGGAAAAGTTCGCCCATGCCGCCCTGGTGGATGACAGCTGCGCCCGGTCGTCCGGCGTGGCTCCAGCCACGGAAATCATGGACACATTGGCCACATACGGGAAATTCCATACCACATGGCTGGCAATCGCCGCCACTGTAACGATCACTGCCGATACCAGCCCGTCTCCAACTTTGATAAACTGAAAGGCATACAGGAACGGCACAATCCAGGGCAGAAGGATCAGCCAGGAACGGTACCGCCCCCATTTTTTCGGCTTGATACTGTTCAGGATCGCCCCGTAGATCCAGGACAGGCAGGCGTCCACCATACTGGACACTGTGGTGATAAAGGTCACAATCCCCAGGTCAAACATGGCAAGATTGGTCAGAAAGTAATTGAAGAAATAGCTCTCCACATTGCTCATCAAAGTAAATCCACAGTCCCCTACGCCGTAGAACATTTTCAGCGCCTTACTCAGTGGTTTTTTATTATTACTGCTCATAACTCCCTCCTTGTTATGAGGAGGGGCCGCTTTGCGGCCCCCGCCTGCTTATACTCCGTATACGCTCTTGTTATAGCGGTCGATTTCGTCGTTAATGATGGGATCCACATGTTTGTAAAGGCATCCCGGTCCTCCATAAGTGATACAGGGAATAAAGTGACCACCCGGCGCATAGGTTTCCAGCGCCCTTCTGGTCTCTTTGCGGATCTCTTCTTCGGTGGAGTCCGCACGGTCCACGACAGACGCGTCGATACCGCCCATAAGCGTTATCTTTCCATTTACCTGTTTCTGGATCTTCACGATATCATTTTCCGGAAGCGCTCCCTGCCAGATATTGACGCCGATCTCCACCATATCGTCCACGATCGGCTCCAGGAAAGAATCCGCATGGTGCATGACGAGAACGCCCTTTTCATTCATATAGCCGTACATCTTCTTATAGTGCGGCTTGATAAACTCTCTCCAGGTGTCCGGGCTGATGAACAGAGAACGTTTGGAGCCCCAGTCGTCGTGGGAGATCACCACATCAGGTTTCAGGTAATCCACCGAAAGCTTCATAAACTGATAGCGGTACTCGGCGATGGCGTCGATCAGGTCATGCATGTCTTCCGGCTCCAGCAGGAAATTCATCAGCATGTCTTCAAATCCCATCAAAAAATGCAGCCGTTCAAACAATCCCGTGGGCAGATACCCCATCAGGATCTTGCCTTCCGCCCTGTACTCCTCCGCCTGTTTAATGTACGGCTCCCAAAGGGCGGGATCGGAACACTCTTTCACAATATCCGGAATCTTCAGATAATCCTTCCACTCCGTAATGTCAGGAATCACCTTGTTGGATTCGGTCACATGAGGCATCGCGGCCACCTGTCCCTCCGGCCAGAGCACTTCCGTCCCAAAGCGGTCTTTGGAAGGCGCCATGCCCGGATGGCGCTGTCCCCGGATGTACATCAGCACCGGGTTCATATTCAGGAACGCCAGGCCCTCATACTGCTTCATCAGTCTGTCCGGCTGTCCGTTCTGTTTCACAGTCTCAAAAAAATTTTCTTTTACAGATAACATACCCTTCTCCTCCATTTCCGGAACATGCCTCTTCCTTCCTACCTTTTGTCGGGAATGGCACGCTCCCTTTGTATTTCAGTATAATCGCCTTTTTCTCCCTTGTAAATCCGGCAGTGAATCCCATTCTTTCTCTTCCAATTCCTACTTTTTGTCCATGGCCGGCGGCATAATTAACAAAAGGGATTTTTTGTAGTATAATGGGGACGAGACACCCGAAATCCTGTAAAAACGGAAAGGAAATATTTATGTATCAGAAAATAAAACGCATTCTGGCCCTGGCCGCCGTCCTGATCATCGCGGCGCTCTATCTGGCCGTTGTCATTCTGGCACTGACCGGCGGCAGCAAAACCAGGGAGCTGCTTGCGGCAGCCATAGCCGCCACCGTCGTTCTCCCTGTCCTTTTGTACATTTATATGTGGCTGTTTCGCGTCTTCGGCAAAAAGGACGCGGAAGATCACGATGAAGCAAAGTGATCTCCCGCGTCCCGGGCATTATTCTGCAAACCAGAATCCCACAAAATCGCCTTTCATCACACGGTAAGTCTGAAGCGTACATTCATACGAATATTCCCTGATCAGCGTACCGTCCTGGGTATACTCGCCAAATACCATACTGCACCCGCTGTTGACCACATAGTTGTCCCCCATGGGCGTCACATTGGACACAATGCTGGAATAAGGCACATCGAAGCTGTCCACCAGTTCAAACGTACGCGCGTTTTCATCCACCAGATAGAAATACACATTGGATTTTCTGGAATCATCCAGCAGCGCCGTTCCCACGCTGTCCGGCAGCTCCGGCTCATACTCGTCCCTGGTACTGAGGCTCCAGTAGTTATTGTTGTACAGGCGCAGATAATACTGGCCTTCCTCCAGGCCCTCATTCCCGGCATATTCCACCGTATGCTGCCCATACTGGGGCACAAAGTCTCCCACCTGAGTATAGCTGTAGGATTCGTACGGCGTTCCGGCCCAGAAAGCGTCATCTCCTATTAAATATGCCAGTTCCTGTGTCCCATGTACATCGCGCACCTTAATGATGGTGGACGTCTCCCTGGAACTGACGATCACGCTGTCGTCCTCCGCCATATACTGCACTGTATTCAGGTGAATCCAGTCTTTCTTGCCCGCCAGCCATTTAAATTCGTCGTCCAGGCCGATCACGTGGGCATAATCCTCATAGTATTCCGGGAAAATATCCTTAAAGTCGATCAGTTCCGTCACTTCCCCGGTTGTCAGATCCACCTCCAGCATCAGGTCTTCCACATCGGTGCTGCCGTCCTCGCTGGCCAGTACCACCAGACTGTCGCCGCCGGAGAATACCATATCGTGATGCATCTCATAACCGGTCAGGTCATAGGTCTTCGTCACCTGGCCCAGCCGGTTGAAACGGGCAATCTTGTAGGCAGACGCGCAGGTCAGCATCTCCCCTCCGTACCAGAGCATCCGGTCGAGTCCGTACCCTTCCAGTACCATCTCATACCGCATGATACCGCTGTTGTCATAGAAGAACGCATAGCCTGTGTAACCGCCGGTCCGGATGGTATAGAACAGCCCGTCCGTCTGTCCTCCTGCGGCTTCCCCGTCTGTATATGTAAGTTTTGTATTGTATCCCGACTGGGTCTCCGGCATGGTGATGGTGAACTCCGTCTTATTCTGCACTCTGCCGTATTTTCCCAACACCTCAAGCGTCACATGGTTTGTCTCTCCCGGCACCAGCCCAATCATTAAAAATTCGTGCAGTCTGGAATATTTCCGGTCTCCATTGTTCGCCACCGCGGTATAATCGGGAATACTCTCGTCCTCCACATGAATCGTATAACGAATCTGGCTGGACCAGTCTGTGGTAAAATACAGATACAATCCATTGCTCCCGGTTCCGAATGGATTCAGCACTGCAAGAGGGCTTTCCAGAGTGAAATTCCCTCTTTCTCCCGCCCGCACCAGCGTCGCCGCAATTCTCTGCTGGACAGATTCATCATAGTAGGTAAATCCTTCCTCCTCGATCTCATCCGGCACCAGATTGATCACATTGATGCTCGCATCCAGATCTGCCTCATATGCAGACACCTGATACGCTTCATTCGATACCAGCAGATCTCCAGTTTCTACCTCCCAGGAATCCCGGATACTGGTCTCCGACGACATAAAATAATATGTGAATGCCGCCACCCCTCCGATGATTGCCAGCAGAACCACCAGAAGTCCAATCAGTAAGTATCTCTTCTTCATAAGTTTTCCGCTCCTCTTTTCGTTTACTTTTTCGTAAAACTCCCTTCCTAATAATCTACCAATTCAGGCAAAATATCAACTGGTTTTCCTGATATTTCAAAAAATTTTCACTTATCTGTAACGCCGAATTTACATATCTTCCCAAGGGGCCTCCTCACGCTTGCAAAAGCTCTGCATATAGTAGTAAAGAGTCCAAATAAACACAGGGAGAATCTTATGAAAAAGCGTTTTATCGCATGCATGGGCGTGATTGTGCTGTGCGCCGGGCTTCTGGCCGGATGCTCTGGCAGCGGAACCCGGACGTCCTCCAAGGGTCTGACGAAAGTGACGCTCAACGAGGTCGCGCATTCCATCTTCTACGCCCCGCAGTATGTAGCCATTGAAAACGGATATTTTGAGGAGGAAGGGATTGAACTGGATCTGGTCAATGGATTCGGCGCGGACAAAGTAGCCACCGCCGTCATCTCCGGAGAAGCCGATATCGGTTTCATGGGAAGTGAGTCTTCCATCTATATCTATGGGCAGAATCCGGACGACTACATCGTCAATTTCGCGCAGCTCACCCAGCGGGCCGGCAACTTTCTCGTTTCCAGAGAACCCGTGGATGATTTCCAGTGGGAGGATCTGAAGGGCCATTACGTACTTGGGGGAAGAAAAGGTGGAATGCCCCAAATGGTCTTCGAGTTTATCCTGAAAAAGAACGGCATCGACCCCGCCGCCGACCTGACCATCGACCAGAGCATAGACTTCGGCTCCACCGCTGCCGCATTCTCCGGAGGACAGGGCGAATACACGGTGGAATTTGAGCCCTCCGCCACCGCGCTGGAGCAGGAAGGTGCCGGATACGTAGTGGCTTCTCTGGGCGAGGCTTCCGGGTACGTTCCCTACACCGCATACAGCGCAAAACAGAGTTATATCGAAGAGCACCCGGAACTCCTGCAGGCTTTCACCAACGCCCTCCAGAAAGGCATGGATTATGTGCAGACCCACACACCGGAAGAAATCGCCAAAGTGATCCAGCCTCAGTTTGAAGAGACAGATCTGGATACCATCACCACCATTGTCACCCGTTACTACGAGCAGGATACCTGGAAAGACAATCTGATCTTTGAAAAAGACAGTTTTGATCTTCTCCAGAACATCCTTCAGGAAGCTGGAGAACTCCCTCAGTGGACGCCCTACGAAGACCTGGTTATGACGCAGTTTGCGGAAGAAGCGGCTTCCAAATAGATTACGTCATTTTCACTTCCGTTTTATGTAGTTTTTTATACTATATCTATTGACATTTCAAAACTGACACCCTATAATTATTTTGATAATCAAAATATTTATAGGGTGTTTGCCCGGAAAGAGGCATATATGAATATAAAACCTTTGCAAATAGGCAATAAACAGGCGGCGCTTCCTCTCATCCAGGGGGGAATGGGCGTGGGCGTCAGTCTGTCGGGACTGGCCGGGGCCGTCGCCCGGGAGGGAGGCATCGGAATCATCTCCACAGCACAGATCGGCTTTCGCGAACCGGATTTCTCAGAGGATTCCAAAAAAGCCAATCTTCGCGCCATGGTCACTGAGCTGGAAAAGGCAAAAAAAATCGCCGCAGGCGCGGACGGCGTCTGCAGCGGGCTGATCGGTTATAATATCATGGTGGCGACCAGGGATTATGCCGACTACGTAAGGACGGCTGCCCTGGCAGGCGCGGACGTGATCATCTCCGGCGCCGGGCTTCCGGTGGATATGCCGGAATACGTGGAAGGAACCGATACCAGGATCGCCCCCATCGTTTCATCTGAAAAAGCCGCCCGCGTTATCCTGAAGATGTGGGATCGCCGTTACCGCCGCACGGCCGATTTCGTGGTGATCGAAGGGCCCCATGCCGGCGGGCATCTGGGATTTTCCAATGAAGAGCTGGACCGCCTGGGCGAAGAGGGGTTCGATGAAGCCTACGATCAGGAGATCCGTAAAATCATAGCCTGTGTGCAGGAATATGGAAAAAAATACCAGGTATCCATCCCTGTCGTCCTGGCCGGCGGCATCATGGACGCCTCCCAGGTCCGCCACGCGTTCTCATTGGGCGCGGACGGCGTACAGGTGGCAACGCCCTTTGTTACCACGGAGGAATGCGACGCGGCCGACGCGTTCAAGCAGGCTTATGTGGATGCGCGCGCGGAGGATGTGGAGATCATCAAGAGCCCCGTGGGCATGCCCGCCAGAGCCATCCGCAACGCCTTTCTGGAGAAGATGAAGCAGGGCCGGGAAACTATCACCAAATGTTACCGCTGCCTGGAGAAATGCAATCCCAGGGAAGCTCCTTACTGCATCACCCAGGCGTTGATCCGTTCCGTACAGGGAGACGTGGAAAACGGCCTGATCTTCTGCGGAGACAATGTACAGTACCTGACCCGGATCTCCACGGTTCCGGAAGTCATCCGCACCCTTTTTGCCTGACTGTTATGACTGCTCTGCGATCCGGTCCGCCAGATCGCAGAGATAGACATACCGCTCCATCTTTTCTTCCAGGAGCGCCTCCTGATCTGCCTTTTCTTCCATCAGGCTGTTCAGCTTCACAAAGTCTGTGGCGGACGCTTCGATCAGACGGTCCAGTTCCAGGATCTTCTCCTCAATTCCGGCGATGTCCATCTCGATGGTCTCATAGTCCCTTTGTTCCTGCCACGTGAATTTTAATTTCCGGACTCTTATTTTTTCGTTCTTTCCTCCGGCCGGCTTTTCCTTCTTCCCAGCGGCCGCTTCCGGTTTTTCTTCCATTTTGTGAATTTCCAGATAATCAGAATAGCCGCCTTCATACTGACGCAGCTTCCCGCCTCCCTCAAAGGCAAACAGGCGGTCCGCCGTCTTGTCCAGGAAATACCGGTCGTGGGACACTACGATCAGGATGCCGGGAAACTGCTCCAGATAATCCTCCAATATGGCCAATGTCTGAATATCCAGATCATTGGTAGGCTCGTCCAGAATCAGGATATTCGGCGCTTCCATCAGCACCTTCAGAAGATACAGGCGCCGTTTCTCCCCGCCGGACAGTTTCTCGATCCGGGCATGCTGCAACGCCCCGTCGAACAGAAAACGCTCCAGCATCCCGGACGCGGAAACCATACCGTCCTCCGTTTTCACATATTCCGCCGTGTCCCTGATATAGTCGATCACCTTTTCCTGCGGATCGAGGTATTCGTTTTCCTGGGAGAAATATCCGATTTTCACAGTGGGACCCAGGATCACTTCCCCTTCATCGGGAGTTTCCAGGCCCATGATGATTTTCATCAATGTGGTCTTTCCACATCCGTTGGCTCCCACAAATCCGATCCGATCCTGTCTGCGGAACGCATAACTGAAATCTTCCACCAGGATCTTTTCCCCAAAGCGTTTGGTGATTCCTCTAAGCTCCAGCGTCTTTTTCCCCAGACGGGACGACGCCGTACTGATCTGTACTTTTCCATCCTGAACCGGAGCTTTTGTATTCTCTTTCAGTTCTTCATACCGCTGTATATGCGCTTTCTGCTTCGTAGAACGGGCCCTGGCCCCTCTGCGCATCCATTCCAGCTCTATGCGGAGGATATTTTTGTTCTTGCGGTAAGTAGCCAGCTCCTGTTCCTCCCGCTCCGCTTTGGCCTCCAGAAATCCGGAGAAATTCGTCTGGTAATGATATAACCTTCCTTTATCGATCTCCACAATACGGCTGCACACCCGATCCAGGAAATACCGGTCGTGGGTTACCATGACCAGGGCGCCTTTCCGCTGGCGCAGCATTCCCTCCAGCCAGAGCACCATGTCCACATTCAGGTGGTTGGTGGGCTCGTCCAGGAACAGGATATCGCAGGGGGAAAGCAGCGCCGCCGCCAGGGCCACGGCTTTTCTCTGTCCGCCTGACAGATGTTCCAGCAGTTCTTTTCCTTCTCCGAATCCCAGACGGATCAGCACGGAACCGATGTCCCCTTCCGTACTCCATCCGTCTTTTTCTCCCGCGTATTCCCGCATGTACTCCCGGACGGTCATCCCCGCAGGAAACTCAGGATTCTGAGGCAGAAGCCTGACAAGAACTTTGCTGCCTCTCACCACTTCTCCCTCATCCGGCTCCTCGGCCCCTGCCAGGATGCGCAAAAGGGTGGACTTGCCGGTACCATTGATACCGACAATGCCCACCTTATCTGTGTCTTCCAGACTAAAATCCTCCTGCACCAGCAGTTTTCTGTCCGTATATGTTTTACTGATTCCTTTTGCTGTCAATAAGTTCATGGCGTTTCAAAATCCTCTTCTCTCAGGATACGGTTGCCGAACTCGTCCACATTCTTTTTCGTTATTTTTTCAAAAATATGGCGCACATTCCTCTTTTCCGCATGGTTAATCGCCCCGTCCACAATATCCTTGACTTCCGCCACCGACACCATATGATCCAGCGTCTGACGGCAGCCAATCTTGTCATACAGCGCGAGCACGCCAAACTCGTCAAAAGTGCAATTCAGCTCCAGCGCATAAGATTTTGCAAACGCGATCAGTTCGTCATTCGTAAATACCGGGATATCAATGGTATGGTCAAATTTTGAGGCCAGGTTTTTATTCCTGTAGAAGATCTTGCGGATCGCTTCCGCGGAATCCTCCAGAATAATCAGCAGTCCGCCCGTATCGCCTTCCATGGCGAGGCTTAAGGCCACCAGCGCGGAATCCGAGAGGGCGCCGGCATTCTCAATAATCAGCGCGCCGCCTTTTACCTTGCCCAGAACCTCCTGGATATCTTTGGTGTTCAGATTCTTTCCGCTGATCTTTGCCAGCTTCTTGCCTTCTATCCGGTTCTGCTTCTGCAGTGCTTTTACAATATCAATGGCCAGCGTGGTCTTGCCGTTGCCCCGCTTCCCGGTGATCACCAGGTTGCCTCCGGAAGAATTCCTTCTGTTAGGCCGCACGTTTCCTTTGAACAGCTCTGCCAACTGGCCGCTCATCCCTTTCACAGAAGTGAAATAAGCGAACAGGCGGGCCTGCTCCCTGGTCAGATGACCGGCGTTCACCGCCATTTCTGATACCTCTGTGGCCAGGGACCGCTCCAACTCCTGAATCATATTCATGGCTGCCGTATCCCCGGAGACCTTCGGCTTTTTCGGTCTGACCATTTCCTCTTCGTCCGGCTCAGGCATGCGCGGAGTCGTCTCGTCAGGAATCTTCAGTTCTTCCAGAGAGATTCCCTCTTCTTCCAGCGTGGGTTCAATCTCAGGCAGGGGAAGCTCCTCTTCCTCCGGCGCCTCCTTCTTCCTGCTCTCTTCATCGATCTCAGCCAGGAGTTCCTTCACATCCTGCGGCAGTTCACCGGTTCCCCCGGTGATCAGCTTCATAAGCTCCGCAGTCTCCTGCTTCACCTTCTGGCGGCGCGCCTGCACCTGGCCTGCCTCCGCTTCTATCTTTGCTTCGGCCTCGGCTTTCTTGTTCTCCCACTCGGCCAGTACGTCCTCTATGGTCTTCTGTCCACTTTCCGCCGCGTCTTCCGCTGGCTCGTCTACGCCCGGCTCCGCTTCTGGTTCAGAATACTCCAGCTCCAATTCCGGCAGCGGCTCCTGAGAAATCTCCGGCTCCGGGATGGACAGCGATTCCAGGGCAATCTCCGGCTCTAATTCCGGCAGCGGCTCCTGAGCAGTCTCTGGTTCCGGGATGGACAGCGGTTCCAGGGATATCTCCGGCTCCGGTTTTTCCGTGACCTCCAGACCAGGGATCTCCAACTCCTCCAGCGTAATCGCCCCCACCGGCTCTTCCACCACAGCTGGCTCTTCCTTTTTGACAGGTGCTGCTTCTGCCGCCGGCGCCTCTTCCTCATTCTCTTCATCGGCAGTTCCTGCGGAAAATTCAGGAATCTCCAATGCCTCCAGTGTGATGGATTCCTCCTTTACTTCGCCGGCAGTTCCTGCGGAAAGCCCGGGAATCTCCAGCGCCTCCAGTGTGATCGCTTCCACCGGCTCTTCCTTTGCCGACGGCTCTGCTTCCTCTGCCGGCGCCGTTTTCACAGCCGACGATGCTTTCCGATTCACTTCACCAACAGTTTCTATGGAAAGTTCCGGAAATCCCAGGTCAGGGATCTGGATCCCCTCGTCCTCCTGTAAAAGTTCTCCCAGATTCGCCGCCAACTCTGCCTGCAGATTCACGGTACTGAATTTATCAGTATTATAGGTAGGAACTCCCTGTTCCTCAAAATCATCCTCCCGAATATCTGCCGCTCCGGATTTGCCCAGCATCCGGTCATACTTGGCCTGCTGCGCCGCAGTCAGCGGCTCATACTGCATCTTCAGCTCCATGGCTTTTGCCACATACTCTCCCTCGCTGAACCAGAGGATCAGTTCATCGCACTCTCTGACACATTCCTCCGCCATGCCGGCTTTCGCATAGCACTCGGCCAACTCATATGCCCACTGCTCCTGGTATTCGTGCGCTTTGTACTCCCGGAGAATCTTGATCTGATCGTCAATCTTCGACCCGCGCTCTTTGTAGATCTGATACTTGAGAACATATCTGCTCTGGTCATGGGGGGCAAGCTTTACAAATTCCCGGTACAGTGAGATGGCTTCCTCAAAATTATGCATCCTGGTTGCCGTCTCCGTCATCTTGTAAAGCAGCATACGCCCCACCGGAGCCCGGTCGTACGCAATATTGAGAATCTCCATGCAATCCTCATAGCGTTCCTGCATCTCGTAGATCTCAGCAACAATATAGAGCATGCTCAGATTCTTCACCCTGCGCCAGTCGATCGTATCGGCGATCTTGGCTGCAGTTTTATAATCTTTCTTCTTTGCCAGCTTTTCTATCTGTTCCGCTTTCAGGCGGTATTCATATTTATCCAATGGATTCCATCCCCTAATCTACAACTTTTGAACACGCAATGGCCAGAGACCCGTCGCCAATATGGCATGCCACGCTGAGTGAAAGTTCGTCCACAAGCGTCACGCCAACGCCCGGGAACTCCGCTTCCACCTCATTTTTAAATTCCATGGCCGCATCCAGATTATTGGTGTGGGCAATGGCCAGGCGCATCCGGCACCCGGCGAACCGGTTCTCAAAATCTTTATGCATCGCGTCCAGCATCACCTGCTTCGCGGCGCTCATCGTTCTCACCTTCGCAAAGCTGTCCAGCCGCTCGCCCTGTATCTGCAGTACCGGCTTCAGACGGAGCACCGTTCCCAGCGCCGCAACGGCCGGCGTGATCCTTCCGCCCTTTCTCAAATATTTTAAGGTCGTCACCGTAATATAGATGCTGGACTGAAGCGCTTCTTTTTCCAGGATCTCCCGGATCTGCGCCGCCGTTTTCCCATCGGCGACCAGCTTCTGGGCATCCAGAATCGAATGCACCATGGTTACGGACACTCTCTGATTATTCACCACTTCCACTTTGCCTTCGTAATCTCCGGCGAGCATTCTCGCCGTCTGGCAGCTTCCACTCAGGCCGCTGGACATGGGAATATGGACGATCTCATCGTATTCCTTCAGCACCTTATCCCAAAGCTCCGTCACCGACTCCGGCGACGGCTGAGACGTGGATACGTCCGCGTCCTGTTTTAAATATTCATAAAATTCAGCCGGGAAAAGATCTACTCCATCCAGATATTCTTTCCCATTGATTAAAAAAGGCATGGGAAGCACAAAGATCCCCATCTCCTTCGCTTTTTCCTGACTGATACCGCTGTTGCTGTCTGTCACAATCGCTGTTCTGCTCAATGTCATTCCCTCATCTTATAATTTTTCCCAACAGAAAAAGCAATGATAGCACTCATGGCTCCCTGCCGGCACAAAATTCTCCGCCCCGCAGTACCCGCATACTGCCCGTCTCATTCCTGACGGTACTCCAGTCTCACAATCAGCCCTCTGTCCTATATGGGACGGCTTCCCCTTGGAATAGGCTGCCTCATACGTACAGAGCTTTTTGACAGCCGCCGGCTGAGGCGCCGTCGCTTCCTGCTTCTGTGTCTTATGCTGTACTCTGGGCTTGTTGGGAGCTGCCGACGCTTTCGGCGTCCCTCTTTTTGCCGCTTTGCTCTCCGTCGCTGTCCTTCCTGCCGGTTTCCGGTCTGTCAAGCGATGCAGGGTCTCCATACGCTTTTTTTGATTGGCGTTTTTCACGTAAATCAGGACATATACTATCAGGACAACGACAATAATCTCAATCATACAACGGCCTCTTTTGTATTCAAAATACAGGTTTACATATTCTGCTTTATTATAGCAAATCAATACGCAGAAAACAAGAGCGCATGAATTAAAAAGAGTCCCGGTTTACAGGACTCTCCGCCTGCGGAGAGTTGCATTTGCAACATCTTTCTTTTCTACCGCAGAGCGATCCCGCCGGGGAGATTTTTGTGCTATGGGAAAGTTCATAAGACTTTCCCATAGCACAAAAAAACCAGAAAACTACTCTAAGTTTTCTGGTTTTTTTAGCAGTCGATAGGGGAATCGAACCCCTGTTTCCGCCGTGAGAGGGCGGCGTCTTAACCGCTTGACCAATCGACCATATTTTGTTTACTCTCGCCGAGCACTCCTATAAGATACCACAGATTTTTTAAAATTGCAAGCACTTTTTTTTATTTTTTGCATATTTTTTTTTGAATGGGGAATTCTGTAGGAAAAGGAGGGATCTTATGGATTATATCAACGCCTTCTGGGTCGGCGGCCTTATCTGTGCGCTGGTACAGATTCTCATGGAAAAAACAAAGCTTATGCCCGGACGGATCATGGTTCTCCTGGTGTGCGGCGGCGTTGTCCTCAGCGCACTGAAAATATATGCTCCTTTTGTGGAATTTGCCAGGGCAGGAGCCAGCGTCCCCCTTCTGGGTTTTGGCAACATCCTTTGGGAAGGCGTCAAAGAAGCAGTGGATACGGAAGGCTTCCTGGGTATCTTCAAGGGCGGCTTTACGGCGGGTTCTGCGGGCATCTGTGCAGCGCTCGTTTTTTCTTATCTCGCCAGCTTCCTGTTTGATTCCAAAATGAAGCGCTGAAAACCAACAGAAGCATAAGCGAAACGTCCCATACCGGCACAGCCGTTCCACATGGAAACGGGCCGCCTGCACTATGTCAAATATGACACAGTGCGGACGGCCCATGATATTTTCACAAGTTACGCCGGCTAACAAACTCTCCGGCCTGTACGAAAGATCGCCGCTCCTGATTTCTCCAGGGCTTTCAGAAGCACACTTCCCAGCACACCAACAGCAACGACCTCGCCGATCCCCACTGTCAACATCAAAAACGGGATGGGAAGATTCGTGCCGTATCCATACCGCAGGACAAGCGGTACGATCAGTACATTCGCCAGAATCGGCGGCAGTAAGATCAGCACTTTGTTCCTCCTCAGGTACCAGGAACCCACCGCACCGATCAGGGTGGCGATACTTCCTCCAATCACATCCAGCAGAATGGAACCTCCCAGGATATTGGATAGCAGGCATCCCACAAACAGTCCCGGCACTGCGGCCGGCGTGAAGAACGGCAGGATCACCAGCGCTTCCGCGATACGCACCTGGATCTCCCCGTAGCTGATGGGGGCAAATACCATGCACAGTACCGTGTAGGCCGCCGCAATCAGCGCCGCCTGGGCGAGAAATAACGTCTTGTTTCTTGTGTTCATATGCAATTGTCTCCTTTAGTTTTGTTTTACGAGTGGAAGGTCTCGAACACTCGGCACATTTTACGGCGGTGACCGCCGGAAAGCCCTATAGACCTTGGTTTTTGTGGGCTTTGCAACGTGGTATAGGATAGCATGCGGAAAAGAGAATGTCAAGAAAAGAGATAAAAATGCAGGAAAAATGTTTATCCCTTGCCCCCCTGCCGGTCAGGGCTTTGGGGTGTTGTTTCTCACAAATATTTAAGCAGTCTGGGCTCTGGATGCGCGATCACCGTGGTCTCCACGATCTTTCCGCCCTGCTTTTTCACAGCGTCCACGGCGGCTTCCACAGCCTCCAGATCTCCGGCCAGCACCACCGTGCCTTTTCCCCCGATCATTCTTCCCATCTGAACCCTGATCAGCCGCACAGCCGCCGTTTTCACAGCCGTATCCGCCGCATGGATTGCTTCTGTCACGGACGTAAATTCCAGAACGCCCACCGCGTCCTGTTCCTCTACGGTCCCCTTTCCACGGATCGCCGCGATCACGTCCTGATGCAGGTTGGGGATCAGCTGCCATTTTTTAAGGTACTTTTCCGCGCTGTCCCTTCCCGCTTCCATGGAGGATTCCACCTCAGAGGTCTCTCCCGATACAACAATCAGATATTTTCCGGGACATATGGCTCCCGAATGGAATATTTCCACATATGCTGCTTTGAGCATCGCGTCGCAGACTCTTACTCCCCTGGCTATGCTGGACAATTCTATGATTCCCACGGCGCTTCCCATATTCTCAACCAACTTCCTCACCTCATCCCCGCAGGCAGCCAGGATATTCCTGCTGCCTGCATTTCCTCTTCGATTCAGCTTTTTATATCGTCAGGATACATGTTCCTGTCAAAAAGGCATCTTATGGCTGTTATACCCCCAACTTTGGAAGGATCCCTTCCACTTCCTCATGAGGTCTCGGAATCACATGGACGCTCACCAACTCTCCGATCCGCTCCGCCGCTGCCGCACCTGCGTCCACAGACGCCTTCACTGCGCCCACGTCGCCGCGCACCATAACGGTTACAAGGCCGCCTCCCACGTGCTCTTTACCGATTAAAGTCACATTCGCCGCTTTCACCATAGCGTCTGCCGCCTCAATGGACGCCACAAGCCCCTTTGTCTCAATCATTCCCAATGCGTCTTTTGCTGCCATAACAAATTCCTCCTGTTTGACTCTAATTTTTATTATAATATCAGATTAAAATAATTGCAAATCCGTTCCCGATGCTTTTTGATCCATCATCTTTCTGGCCACTGCCGCAATATGCGCGCCCGCCTCTGTGGGGTTGATTCCGTTCGCGTGGATGTTGGATACCACATTGCGTCCGGCCTCCGGCATTCCCACATGTCCGCCATACGTCATGTAAGCGCTTAAGGACGCGTATGTGGAAAGTCCCGGCCTTTCACCGATCAGCATGATCGTGATCTTCGCACGGGTAAGCTCCGTAATCACATCCATCGCCGGTACTCTTGAGTATTTCACATAGATGGGCGTCCCCGACGACAGTCCTTCCAGTTTCAATCCCTGCTGGAGCGACGCCAGAAGGTCGTTGGTGTTCCGCTCCATGGCGGTGCTGGACAGCCCTTCCGAAATAATAATCTGAACGTCCGGATCCATCGTACAGGACTTCTTAATGCTTTCCTTCATTTCATCGGAAAACTGTCTTCCCAGATCCGGCCGGGACAGGTATTCATCTTTATCCCTGCACAGAGTCTGCACCGGAAACAGATGGTTTTCTTCGATCAGATATTCCGGAGCTTCGCTCATAACCGCGTCCAACGACCCTGCATGATCCGCAAGAATCCGCAGATAGGCTTTCGTACGGTAACGGTTCCCGCACCGGCCCAGGCCGATCCGCGCGTCGGTCTGTTTTTTGATTCTCAAAAATTCCGTGGGATTAGCCGGATTCTCCACCTCCAGGTAACTTGTATAATCATCCTGCCGGATATCCGGTATCATACCGTCATCCTGTAAAGCTCCCGCGGTCTTTTTACTGCCGGAACCGGCCTCTTCCGCGAGTCTTTTTATTTCTGATTCGTCCATATTTTTTATAACCGCCTCTACTAACTCTCTGATCTGCTTTTCGTTCATGGTTTTCCCCCCTTTTATTTATAAGAAGATGGACGCGTCCCCTGCGAGCGGGGTCAGTCTTCCTTCTTCGTCCATAAGCCCTTTCTTTATCATCCATTTATGGAACTCCGGAGCCGGCGTCCTGTGCGTCAGTTCTCTCAGAACCGCGTCATCGTGGAAACTGGTATCCTGGTAAGCCAGCATAACGTCGTCACCCATGGGAATGCCCATATAATAATTGGCGCCTGCCAGGGCAAGAAGCATGGTGGACATCTGCTGGTCATCCATGTTGATGGGCGTATGATTCGTGAAACAGGGTGCCATCCCCATGGGAAGTCCCATGAGTTTTCCCATAAAGTGGTCCTCCAGATTCGCCCGCATAAGCTCTTTGCCGTCGTATATAGTCTCCGGCCCAATAAATCCCGTCACGTTGTTCAGCATAAACGGATTGAAATATCTGGCAAATCCATATTTTCTTCCCTCCAGTGTCAGCTCGTCCACGCCCTCATCGCAGTCGATCGTCACTTCCGATCCCTGTCCGGTCTCAAAATAAAGCAGGTTCGGACCTGTGCTGATCCCGTATTCAAACGCGATCTGGTACGCCTCCTGGAGCAGCTTCTTATCCACGCCAAAATTGTCATTGGCCTTCTGAGTGCCCGCTATGGACTGGAACACCATGGAGAGGGGCGTTCCTCTCTTGAGCGCGTCCATCTGCGTGGTGATATGAGACAGCACAACCAGCTGGGTAGGAACCTCGTTCTTCACCATAAACTCATACAGCTTCTGAGCGATGCGGTTGGTACTCTCATAATTGTCTTCCACCGGGTTGATCCCCAGGCACGCGTCTCCGCTGCCAAAAGAAACGCCTTCCATTACCCCCAGAAGAATCGTTTCCGGATTGTCCGTCGTACTGTTTGCCTGAAGCCGGTAGGACAGTGTGCCCGGCTGTCCTATGGCGGTGTTGCACCGGGTGATTGTATGTATCTTGGCGGCTCCGCAGACCAGGTCCATGGCGCCCATCAGTTTCGCCACAGCCGCGGCAACTTCGCCGTTGATTCCTCTGGACAGTCTTTTCAGTTCGTCTCCTGTGGTTTTGGTGTCCAGTATCAGTTCCCGGAAATCTCCCAGAGTCATATTTTTCATCCGGTTATAGGTGCTCTTGTTCATACCGTCGATATTGATCCGCGTTACCTCATCCTTTTCGTATGGTACCGTAGGATTTTCCACAATATCCCCAATCGTCATTTCCGAGAGGACGACCTTCGCGGCCACTCTCTCCGACTCGTCCGATGCGCCAATTCCCTGCAGCCGATCCGCTGCCTTCGGCTCGTTCGCTTTTGCCAGGACGTCTTTTACATCCCGGAATTGATATACATGCCCATTTAACGCTGTTTTTAATTTCATTTCCTATTCCTTCCTCTCCTGAGATTTCTTTTCCATACACAGCATCGAATAAAAGATTCCTGAAATCTCGTAGACGTCCTTTCCGTATGCTTCCGCATATTTTTTCAAATATGCCATTCCCTCCGTTTCCGAGCATTTCAGTTTATCTATCAAAAGATGCAGCGTATAGTTTAAGATTTTGTCCTTGCGAAAAGCTTCCTCTTCCTCCTCATATTCTTGTTCTAGTTTCAGGAGCTTTTCTTTCCTTGCGATATTCACTTTCAATCCAGGTATAATCTTGGCAGGCTCAACCGGGCGGGTAATAAAGATATCAATCCCCGACAGAGATTCTTTTTTCCAGTAAGGCTCCCAGTTATCCGCCACCGCCAATACCAGTTTCAGTTTCCTGTTTTTCACAAGATAACCGATTGCGCTCATACAGTCCATAAACGGTAATTCCATATCTATCATCAGAATATCCGTCTCCCTGGAGGTACAGGTCAGGATCAGCTCCAGCGTGTTGGATACCCGGATCAGGTTTTTCATTCCCGCCTGTCCGAACGCCTCTTCTGCCTTCTGCAGATCCGCTTTTCTGTTCAGCGCCAGCACAACTCCATATTCCATCTTTCCCTCCTTTTCCATCAGTTATTGAATATCAGCGTTTTCGTCACCACCGGGACAACGCTTCCTTCCACCAGCGGCTCTCCCACATCAATGTAGTCGCCGTCATTTACAAAAATGCTGTCCAGACAGATCACCGGCGTTTCCTTCCCCAGCATGAACCTCAGCGTATTCCCCAGGGCCTTCGCAATATCATTTTCGGTAACGACCACCAGCGGAAACCCACTTCCGTAGATCTCCTTCGCCCCTTCCAATATGGCTTCCGCCAGCTCCTGAATCTGTTTAAAGCCTGTATAGTTGTCCGCGGTCAGCGCGATTGCCACCTGCTCCGCGTTCCCTTCGGGATAATACAGCGGGAGCCGCCGCTCTATTTCTTCCTTCACCAGCCGCGGGCTTTTTTCCGCCCCTTCCGAAATTTTTAACACCGGCATATTTTTTATGGGAAGCTGTCCGGCGCTGTAGGAGATGGTGCTTCCGCTGACCGTCGTCGTGTGCGTCCCTGCGCCCACCACTGTCGCCCGGATGGTTTCCTGAGCTTCACAGATCCGGATCTTCTGGAAATCCGGATTCGTACGGATCGCTTTCCCCAGAACCGGGCCGATATCTCCATAAATATACTCATCCTCCACCTCCTGTCCCATACAGTCCGCCACGCCTCCGGAAAAGGTCAGCGCATCCAGATGAATCTCTCCATCAATTGGCGTCCCCTGATTGGTGTAAAACAGAGCATGCTCCGGCGTACGTTTCTTCAGGTTCAGCGACTGGCAGAGGTGATCCGCCATGTACTCACATGCTTTGCGGATCGCAGAACTGTCCGCCGTATCCCCGGCCCGAATAAAGATGCCCTGTTTCTCCAGAAGCTTCTGCAGACGTTCATAGATATAAGATACCTTTCCTTTTTCCACCTTTATCAACCGCCCGCCGATATCCAGGCAGGAGGTGCCTATGAGATTTCCTTCCTGGAAAACCGCGATGTTGCTGGTTCCCCCTCCGATGTCCACGTTGGCGGCGGTCAAATGCTGCGTCCGGGATATGGCGTCGGTTCCCGCTCCTCTGGCGGCAAGCACCGATTCCAGATCCGGGCCGGCGGTAGCCACTACGAAATCTCCCGCCATACTGCTCAACGCCTCCAGCACTTCGCTGGCATTCTGCTTCCTTGCCGTCTCTCCTGTAATGATCACTGCGCCTGTGGAGAGATCTTCCGGACGGAAACCTGCCTTCCTGTATTCTCCGGTCACAATCCTGCGTATTTCCTCCGCGTTGATCTCCCGGTTCCCAATCAACGGCGTATAATAGATTGCACTGCGGTAGATCACTTCTTTCCCCACAATGCTGATCCTGGGCACCGAATATTCATTTGCCATATTCTCTATGATAATTTTGCTGAAGATCAGCTGCGTCGTGGAAGTACCGATATCGATTCCCACGCTGAATATTTCCTGTCTCACATTTTCCCTCCTTTTCTGAAAAAAGACCCAAAAAGGCCGTCCAGACGGCATTTTTGAGTCTCGTTACCCAATGATCCGGCATTCTCACTAATGCCGGCCCGCTTTATTCAATTACCTCAAATACGACTTTCGTTCCCTTTTCATCCGAATGGATGCGCAGCTCCCCATCCAGCCAGTCTTTCACCATGGATCGTATCATCCCCAGCCCCACAGAAGACTCCCACACTTCAGGAGAAAGTTCAAACCCGCATCCATTATCTTCCACGCCAAAAGTGTAAAGAACGCCCTCGTCCTTCATCCAGACGCGGATCTGTCCCTCCGGCTTTTCAGAAAATGCATATTTTAAAGCATTGCAGATCAGCTCGTAGATAACCAGAATCACCACATTGGAGATATCTCCCTGCAGCCGGAACTCATCTCCTTCTATCAGAATATCAATCCTGCCCCTCTGACCGTTCAGCATGGTAAGCATTTCCCTGCTGATCTGCTCCAGCGCTGCTTTTATACTCGCCTCTCCATTTTCCAGTTTGACCTCCGTCAAAGCTCTGAGCGCCCCGATTCTTCCCACCGCATCCAGGTATGCGCTTCTGGCACTTTCATCCTTCGCCCTGTCCGCGCATTTGCGATCGGCAAATTCCAGCAGTCTCAGGCCGTTTTTCATGGAATGGCGCAGCTCCGTCTTTACCAGACGGCTCTTTTTCAGGCTCTCACGGGTCTTTTCCAGCTCTGTCATATCCCGGATCACGACTCCTTCCACGCCCTGTTTTGCGTCCATCAGGACCTTTTTCGCCTGGAAAGAACGCCCGCTCATGGAAAACTCCTGTATACGGCTGTCTTTAAAGGATATGATATTCTCTATCCCCATCCCTTTCAGGGAATCAATATAACCCAGCTGCCGAAAAAGTTTTCTCGCCGCCGTATTAAAACAGCTCACTCTTCCATTCCGATCCAGCACCAGCACCGCGTCCGTAAGCTCCTCCAGAAAACTCAGGATTTCCGGAGTCAGGGAGACTTCTTCCGGTTCATCTGCGCTGGCGGGATTGTATTCCTCCAATCCCTTTTCATAGATAAGAACCGCTATTACTTCATCCTTGAACAAAATGGGATACGCCGACTGTACCACCCGTTTTGCGGAGGGCATCTCCAGCCCCGCCACGCCCACCGTCGGCTGTCCGGAGGCAAACGCCCTCTCCACCGCCGGTTCTTTGTAGGGTTTGATAATGGAACCGATAATCGGCCGGTCATAGAGTGAAGGCTTTCCTTTTGGCTGCGCCTCCGCCACGACCACAAAGGATCTGCCGTAAAAGGACATGCAGTCGATATACACATTGCAGTCTTCAGAATCTGCAATCTTGGGCAGTTCGTCCAGCCATGTCATAATCTCCCGGATCTGTTCTTCCCCCAGAGAGGTATACTTTTCACACAGCTCCCGGCACATGTTTTTCATTCTGTTTTCCTCATTTTCCCGATCACAATCCTGGAAGCTTCCTCCAGCGATATCTTTCTCCTTTTTCCAATATTTTTCAGGAAAAGATAGGCTTCGTCCTCCGACATGCTCCTGTCTGCCATCAGAAGAAGCTTTGCCGTATCCAGAAGATTCTGGGACTTTTTCCTCCGCACAAGCTTGTTCAGTTCTTTACGCTTCTGATATAGTTCCCTGCTTTTCTCCAACGCGCCGTCCATGGTCGGGATCAGTGAATCCAGATCTATCGGCTTCGTAAGATATTCGATCACTCCCGCGTCGATGGACGCCTGCACATAGGAGGCGTCGTCATAGGATGTGAGCATAATCACACAACGGCTCAGATCTGCTTCCAGAATCTGCCGAGCAGCTTCCACACCATCTATCACCGGCATCTGTATATCTGCAATGACAATATCCGGCTGTTTTTCTTCGCACAAAGTCACCAGATCCAGGCCGTTGGACGCTTCCGCCGCAACAGAATAAGAAGATCCCTTTAAAGCTCTGCCGATCATTTTTCTGATATCCTCATCATCGTCCGCAATAATCACCGTTCTGGTCTGTTTCATGACTCTCTTCACACCCGCTGTATCAAAAATATGTCAGCCGCCGTCTTCCGGCGGCATATTCACGACGTAAAAAAGCACGCAAGAAACCCATTTCTTACGTGCTGCACCGCTACGTTCCTGACAGCTTCACCGCTTGTCTTTTCTATTATAAAATCAATTTCTGGGTATGTCAATCTTTTTAACCAAAACAAGGCCAAAAAGCTGCATAAAATTCAGCACATTACACAGACTCTTTCTGAAATGTTCAGAAACAATTAAGAAATCTTTGGTTTTTTCCCTATTGTTTAATTGAGAATCATATGATATTATCGCAGACAACATGAGGAGGTTATATTATGCAGCAAAGGCTTCGGACATTTTTATCAGACTATCCGCATATTTGGACA
Organism: uncultured Lachnoclostridium sp.; assembly: GCA_944381625.1. GTDB lineage: Bacteria > Bacillota > Clostridia > Lachnospirales > Lachnospiraceae > Hominiventricola. The sequence continues at coordinate 283,011 of CALWLW010000002.1, read as the reverse complement.
GCGCTCTATTTCCCGTTTTACCTGGCGTGCTTCATCTTCCTGGAACGGATGGAGGCGCGGCCCTACCACGTGATCCATTTTCCGCTGGATCAGCTGATCCCGTTTTGCGAATATTTTATTATCCCGTATTTTTTATGGTTCCTGTACATCGCGGCAGTATTTATATGGCTCTTTTTCAGGGACCGGGAAAATTTCTATAAATATATTGTCTTTCTGTACACCGGCATGACCATCTTTCTGATCGCCTCAGCAGTCTATCCCAACGGGCATCTGCTTCGGCCGGCGGAATTTGACCGGGACAATATCTTTATACGGATGGTCTGCTTCCTGTACCAGGCGGACACGTCCACCAACATCCTGCCCAGCATCCATGTGTTCAACTCCATCGCCGCGCATATGGCGGTGGTTCACACGCCGGGACTTGCCAAAAACAAATGGACAGTCCGAGGATCGCGGCTTCTGGCCGTATCCATCATCCTGTCCACCGTATTTCTAAAACAGCACTCCTGCGTGGATGTGATCTGCGGCATCCTGCTGGGAATGTTTATGAACGATCTGGTCTATCAGTCAGGCCTGTTAGTTAAAGCCCATTACTTTATTGGCAAGCTTGTAGGCAAAGACAGAGACCTTTCTCCCACCTTTTCCGGGAAGATTCATGGCTCGGCCAAAGATGCCGAAATATAATTTGTAGTAAAGACCTGTATCCTTATTTTTAAGGTATTGCCACAGGTCTTTTTTCTTTTGCAGGCTTTCCTTCGTGCCGGAACGGATCAGCATGATCGACGACACGGTCATCATAATATCCAGATAGCTGACCATATATTTGCGGAGTTTGGTATTCTGGATGGATCTCAGATCGTACTGGTCGATCATGATCTTGTTTACCTTGATCTGCTGATCCACCCTGCCGATCATCACCTGCTCGTTCACCGACTGGTCCGCCCTGCCGATGAAATAATGATACAGGTCCGTATCCATATAGTACAGGGTCTTCACATACGGGAGCGGATAATACACGTAGATATTGTCCACATAGAACGTGTGCTTCGGCAGTTCCATGCCGCAGTCCTGCAGCATCTTCGTGCGGTAGATCACAGAATGCATGAGAATATACTGACCCAGGTGGAAATGCTTCACATCATTCCAGGTAAATACCTGTTCCACAGGGAAGGCGGTCGTATAACGCACGGTTCTCTTATGCTTGACGCCCTGCTTGTCATAAATATAATTGCAGATCACCATGTCCACGGCGTTTCCTTCCCGGACCAGTTCCCCCAGTGTTTTCAGTACTTTTGGGTAGCTCTCCGCGTCCACCCAGTCGTCGCTGTCCACCACCTTGAAATACAGGCCGGTGGCGTTTTTAAGCCCTGTATTGACCGCCTGGCCGTGCCCGCCGTTCTCCTGGTGCACCGCTTTCACAATCGTGGGGTACTTTGCCGCGTACTCATCCGCGATCTCGGCCGTCCTGTCCTTCGTGGAGCCGTCGTCCACGATGATGATCTCCACGTCTTCGCCTCCGGGAAGCAGGGATTCAATACAGTTTCTCATGTAAGCTTCTGAATTATAACAGGGAATCGCTATCGAAAGTAACTTCATCTCGCACCTCTTATTTTAATTTCTCCGTCAGTTCCAATGCCTTCATTACCATAGCGTCTATATTATAGTATTTATACTCCGCCAGACGGCCCAGCAGCCAGACGTTCGGCGTCTTCTCTGTAAGCGCCCGGTATTTTTCATACAGCGCCTGGTTTTCGTCATTGGCGATGGAATAATACGGGATCTCGCCCTCGGCTCCGGTATATGCAAACGGGTATTCTCTCACAATCGTCGTACCCGGCGCTTTCTGTCCCGTCAGATATTTAAATTCCGTAATACGGGTGAAATCCTCACTCACCGTATAGTTTACCACACTGTGACCCTGATAATCCTCCTGCTCCAGATATTCAAAATCAAAACGCAGGGAACGGTACGGAAGACGTCCATAGCAACAGTCAAACAGTTCGTCCACCGGGCCGGTATAGATCACTTCGCCCTGGAACGGTTCCCCATCCAGGTATGCCTGTCCGTCCTGAAGCTTCACGCGGCTGCGGGCGTCCACACCGGTTTCCACCTGAATCCCCGGATGATCCAGCATCTTCTGGAACATGGCGGTGTATCCGTGAAGCGGCATGCCCTGCCACGGCTCCTGAAAATACCGGTTGTCATAGGAGATCACCACCGGTACGCGCCCGGTCACCGCCGGATCGATCTCTTCCGGGGTCTGTCCCCACTGTTTCATGGTATAGTACAGGAAAATATTCTCATATACAAAATCCGCAATCTGCCGGATCTGGGGATCGTCCTGCTCCCGAAGCTTCAGGATCGGCACACGGCTGCCCATGCCGAAGGTCTCAATCAGCTTCTTCTCCAGCACGTCCGCCTGCTCTTTCTCATATACCATATGGAGCGTATTCAGGTTAAAGGGCACCGGAATCAGTTTCCCGTGCACGTTTGCCACCACTTCATGTCCGAAAGCATACCAGTCCGTAAACCGGGACAGATAATCGTAAGCCTTCTGTTCTCTGGTATGGAAAATATGCGGCCCGTACTTATGGATCAAAATCCCGTGGGCGTCGGGCTCATCGTAACAGTTTCCTCCGATATGGTCCCTCTGTTCCAGCACCAGCACCTTTCGTCCGCTCTCCGCCAGTTCCCTGGCCGCCACACAGCCGGCCACGCCGGCGCCTATAATTACACTGTCAAACATCTCTTTTCCCTTCCTCATATTTTTCCTGTCCCAGCATAATGTCCATGTACCGCGCATACGCGGCAAAGGCCGCCGGGATGGGATATTTTTCTTCCGTTTCCTTTGCATCTATAAAAAACAGGCCTTCCCGGTCCATGTGTTCCGTTTCCTCCAGGCTGACCGCGTATCCGGTCATCCGCCATTCCACGTGGCTGAAGATATGTTTGGCCGGAGCCAGGGGCAGTATACGCAGCGGCGACAGTCCCCAGTCTTTCAGCCTGGCCAGTACCTCTCCATCGCTTAACGCGCCCTCCAGGTTCGGCAGTTCATAGAGTCCTGCCAACAGTCCTTTTCCCGGACGCTTCCGGATGGCTACCCGGCTCCCTTCCCGCAGAACCAACACGGTGCGCTCTTCCACCCTGCGCTCTTTCTTCGCCTTTTTCCTGGGAAGTTCGTCCACAATCCCCAGTTCTTTCGCCCGGCACCCGAACGCCAGCGGACATTCCCCGCATTTTGCGCGGCCGTTGGGCACGCACACGATGGCGCCGATCTCGATCAGGGCCTGGTTAAAATTCCCCGCCCTTTCCGCCGGGATCACCTTCTGAAGTTCCTGTTCAAACTTATTTTTCACACTTTGCTTCAGGATATCCTCATAACTCGCCTGAAACCGGGACAACACCCGCAGTACGTTCCCATCCACCGCCGGCATGGGAATTCCAAAGGCAATGGAGCCAATCGCTCCGGCCGTATAGTGTCCGATGCCGGGAAGCGCCAGCAGTTTGCCATAATCCGCCGGAAATTCCCCGCCGTACGTTTCCACAACTGTCCGCGCCGCTTTCTGCATGTTGCGCACCCGGTTATAGTACCCCAATCCTTCCCACAGCTTCAAAAGATCATCCTCCGGGCAGGCTGCCAGCGCCTGTACATCCGGCAGCGCCCCCACAAACCGCTCGAAGTAGGGCTTCACCGCCTCCACGCGGGTCTGCTGCAGCATGATCTCCGACACCCATACCCGATATGGGCTGGTATCCTCTCTCCATGGAAGAACACGGGCATGTCCATCATACCATGAAAGCAGCGGTTTTACAATCTGTTCCAACATTTGTTTCCTTTCTGGTTACGGTTCGTTACTGTTTACGAGGCGGCTGTGAATAGTAACCCTTTCCCGGACGGCCTTACGCCGCCCTTGCTTCTTCACAGGCGTACGTCCACTCTTGCGTCCGCCAGAATTGACTCCGGGGTCACCCGGCAGTCAACCGCCAGGATCTCCACTCCGGCACGGTCCGCCCGGCGTAGCGCCTCTCCGAACTCCGGATGGGTCCGGTCATTGGGCTCCAGATACCGGACGCCCTTCATCTGAATCACAAACAGGATCCCCGCCCGGTATCCCTCCTCCCTGCACCGGATCAGTTCCTGGATGTGTTTTACTCCCCGGAGCGTGGGCGCGTCGGGGAAACGGGCGACGCCGTCCTCTTCCAGCGTCACGCCTTTGACTTCCAGGAACATCCGGCTTTCCGCGTTTTCCAGATACAGATCAAACCGGGAATCCCCATAACGGGTCTCCGGACGGATCAGCCGGGGCTCCTCAAAAAGATGTCCGGAGCGGATCCATTCCTCCGCCACTTTATTGGGGATCTGAGAATCCATATTTACCACTTTCCCCGCTTTCTCCGCCGCGATCAGGTCCAGCGCCGTCTTGCGGGAGGGATTGTCGTTTCTCTGCACCCAGATGCGGGTTCCAGGGATCAGAAGTTCCCTGCACCGCCCTGTATTTTTCACATGGCAGACTTCTTCCCCTCCCGCCGTTCTCACCTGCGCCAGAAAACGGTTGGGCCGGGACAGAAAGACTGCCTCTTCTATTCTTTCGTAATGCATATCTTGTCCTTTTTGCTTGCGTCAAAGCCGCTGTCATGCTATGTTTATGGTGGCGGTTCTGCCTGTTGTTTCCATCTGACAGCTTTCCGCCCGTCATTTTTATATTCAGGAGGATCTCATATGAAACCAGACGGTATTATTTTAGACATAGACGGAACCCTGTGGAATTCCACAGAGATCGTGGCGGAGGCCTGGAACGATGTGGTAAGCACCCGCCCTGACGTCCCCGTACGTTTTACGCCCGAACGCCTGACCGGGCTTTTCGGAAAAACCCTGGATCACATCGCGGACCTGGCCTTTCCATTCCTGGAGCCGGAAGACCGCTATGAGCTGATCCGCCTCTGCTGTGAGCGGGAGCATGAATTTATCCGCGCATCTGACCGGAATATCCTGTATCCGGGAGTGGCGGACACCATCCGTTCCCTCTCAGAGACTTATCCGCTTTTCATCGTCAGCAACTGCCAGTCCGGCTACATCGAGCTGTTCCTGGAAAAAACAGGACTCGGCCCCTGCATCCGGGATTTTGAATGCCCCGGCTATACCGGACTGGAAAAAGGACCGAACATCCGTCTTGTGGCAGACCGGAACCACCTGGAACGCCCCGTCTATGTGGGCGATACAGAAGGGGACCGGCAGGCCTGTGCCGCAGCGGGCGTGCCCTTCTGCCACGTTTCTTACGGTTTCGGACGGGTGGAAGATCCCGATTATACCATCGGACAGTTCTCCGATCTTCTGACTATCTTTTAAACCGCTGCCGGATATGGTTCTCGGCCCCGGCCAGGACGCTGTCCGGCACTCCAGCCTGTTTCAGATAAGCGTATTCGTCCCCGGTTCCCTTTCCATGGGGAACCAGGTATGCGCCGCCGTCGCTTCCCAGGCCGATACAGGCCCCCAGCTCGGCCGCCCTTCTCACCCGCTTCAGCTGTCCTTCCAGATTTTTCCTTACTTCCTTATCAGGGAAACGCCCGCAGCCCCGCAGATTGCCAATGGGAGAAAGTGTGGGAATCCACACCGTACGGCTCTCCGCCAGCATCCCAAGCGTCTCATCCTCCATAAACGCTCCATGCTCCAGGCTGTCCACCTCCGCCCGGACCGCAGCCCGGCAGGTATCGTTCCCATTACAGTGAGCCATCACCGCCAATCCCGCATCGTGAGCCGTTTCGATCATGTACCGGATCTCTTCCTCCGTCAGCCCTTCCTCCGTCAATGTCCCCGCATGGGCAAAGTCCAGAAGACCACTGATCATAATCTTGATAAAATCCGCGCCCTCTTCCTTTGCCCTGAGAACCAGATCCCGGTATTCGCCGGGGCTGTCAAACGGCAGACCCACAATGCCCCCGTAATGTCCTCTTTTGTGGATGGCGAACAATGGCGTACGGTAATCGATCCCATACTCTGCCGCCAGGTTCTTTGCCAGGGCGGACGCTCCCCGCGCGTCACCGCCGTCCCGCACGAAAGTGATCCCCGCGTCCTGGTACTCTTTCAGATGCTTCCGGACCGCTTCCTCGCACACACCGTTCTTATGCAGGGCCACCGCATTCTTATAATTCACACCGTCCATAATCACATGGGCATGGCATTCTCCCAGCATATCCAATCACCTCTGCCCTTCAATATAACATTTCCGGCAGAAAATGTAAAACCCTCGTTTGTATATGTCGTGTGTGAACTGTATCTATCTGCCAAAAACACCCGGATTCCCGCAGCCGGAAAAGCCGCTCAAGGATACATGGAGAAATCCACGGTACGCTCGTACGCCGCCGCGTCCGGATCTTTCATCAGATAGATCCGTCTCCATTCTTTCGTCTCCGCATTCCGCTCTGTCTCTGACCGGTTGCGGTACAGGAACCGGACGATCTGGTAACAGTCGATCCAGATCTCGTTGTCGCCGTCTTTCTGGGATTCGTCGAAAATCAGCTGCATACCGAAATGCAAATGCGTCGTATCTATATTGTTGGTATCCTCCGTGGTACTGTAGCCTGTATGCCCCATGTAGCCGATCACATCTCCGGCCAGCACCACAGACCCTTCCTTCAGCTCCGGCTGGTACGGGAAGCCCTGGCGCAGATGTGCGTAGTAATAATACCGCTGTTTATCAAAGCTGCGCACGCCAATCCGCCATCCGCCGTACTGGTTCCAGCCCAGCGCCTCCACATATCCGGACTCCACAGCGATGATCGGTGTACCTATCAGTATAAAAACGAGAACATTTTTTCATAATAAAACACCCCGGTTATTCACCGGGGCTTGATTTCTTTTGGCTCTCATGCTATCCTCTTTTTGTAGGGGAGCGGTGGCAAGCCCGCCCTCCCTGATCCCTTTAGGCCGATTTATTCGGCTTTTTCTTTTTTGCTGTCTTCCAGAAGCTCGGCCACTTTAGCCTTTGCTTCCTCCAGATCCTGGCATCCGTCTAAGATCATGGAGACCATTTTCAGTATTTTATCAAACTGCTTATCTGTCATAACTTCCATGTCGCCCTCCTTTCTCCTCCGGTTCGCCTTGCCACTCCCCTTTAGCCATTATAAGGAAATTTCATTTCTTCCTTACAATTATATTTTAAACTAAATTTGGTTTATTGTCAATGCTTTATTAAACTTTTTTTGGTTTATTTTCTGTGTATTTTATTATATTTCCTGGTTGCATATCCAGTAGTTCGCAAAGCTGCTCCAAAGTCTTGATCCCAACCATTTCCCCTTTTCTCAGTTTCTGCATCGCAGACTGGCTGAGTACATTTTCCTTTAATATTCTTGTGCTATTGTACCCAGATTCTTTTAGGGTTTCGATTACATTTATTTTATACTCCAGCATGATGCTTCCCTCCTTTGTACTTATTTTAATATCTGATATCTTTGATGTCAATAAAATAATCCAAAAAAAGTTTATTTTATTCTTGACAATAAACCATATTTGGTTTATAATTAAATCATCAAAGGAGAGGAGGAAGTCAAAATGAAAAGGTATGATTTAAGCAGAATCATGAAAAGAGCCTGGGCGTTAGTGAGGGAAGCGGGCGCGGACATTTCCTCCGCTTTGAAAAAAGCATGGAAGGAGGCAAAGGAAATGGCGGCTGAGGCCAGGAATATTGTAGTCGAACATTTTGAGGGCTACAATCCACGGCGTTATAGCATGCCGTGGGTATGCAAGATCACCGAGGAAGGGAGGCATGACTTTCCCGAGAGGATCGGAATTTTTACCGGTTCAGATGGAGACGCCGGCGATCTGGTTATCTTTCATCCGGTTGTCGGCCAGGTCTATGGCTATGGCCAGAAAGATTATCGTAGACATAATACGATCAAGAAAATCGTAAAGTGGACGGGCTCCGCTTTTGCGGAGTGTGACAAGCTTGGAAAGGAGATTTAGGGATGGCCGAGAAAGAATTATTTGAAATCGCCATCAATGATTGGATGGCTGATAACGCAGAGGAAATGAGCAGCTTGAAAATTGTCGAAATCTATGAGGAAGGAGGCGAATACAAAGCGCTTGCGCAGGATGACCTGTGTACATATCAAATTTCCGATAGCGGAGACGGAAACTTGATGATCCATTACCTTGGAAAAAGATAAGTATTTTAAGGAGGAGTAGCAATGAAAGAAATCAACAAAAAGGAAATTGAGCAGAAGATAAGATCTGAATATGAATCCGCCATAGATTTTTGCCGTGGCGATTTTGGCCGTTATTATGTGATGATGGTCAATGTCTTCACCGGAAATATCTGGAGTGATTTGTTTCTGAATTCGGAGGCCCACAAGATTTATCACGATGAAGACGTGATACAGCTTGAGTATGTCCCTGGATATGCATCCGAAACCGAAGAGGGATATATCAACGACGCCATTCGGAAGCTCGAAAAGGCTGGCTGGACAATAAAATAGGCGGTTGCGTAACCTACCAAAGCGCCACAACCGCCACCCCACAATGAGGCAGTCGTATTATATCATGACTGCCTCATCATTACAATGCAAGGAGACATTTATATGATGGAAATGCAAAATCCCCTATATGGGGATGTAATCGATGCCTGGTATAACAAGCACAGGCTCCGGATCATGGAGTCGACAGCGTACAATTATAAAATGTCGATCCCTCTCGTGAAAGAGTATTTTCAAGGTCTTCGGGTAAGGGATATCACGCCAGATATGGTATATGATTTTGTGCAGTATATCGTCAAAAGGGCGAGTTCGAAAACATCTGCAACTAATTACTTTAAAATCCTTAAAATGAGTTTGGATTTTGCCGTTGGGCGCGGATATATTCATTATAGCCCGGCCGACGATGTGAAATTCCCTAAAAAAATAAGGGTAGAAGTTAAGCCATTTCAGACAAGCGAGGTGTACGCGCTTTTAGAGTGCGACGCTCCTCAATGGGTAAAAGACGGAATCATGATCGCTTTTCGCACGGGGATGCGGCCTGGAGAAATTTACGCCCTCAAATGGACCGACATTAATCTTGACGTTGGATACATATCCGTACAGCGCTCCATCTCCAAAGCGTGTTCGGAAACAAAGGAGACCAAGACCCCGGCCGGCGTGAGGAGAGTCGAGATTGACAGCAAATTGAAGGCTTACCTCGAAAGCATGGAGTCCCGCGGAATATCGGAATATGTTTTCCCGGCGCCCCCAAAAGGGCGGCACAAGTATCGGGTGCCTTGGAATATTGCACATTTTATTCGCAGTATGTGCCAGGAGGCCGGAATCCCATATCGTAACTTTTATGCTTTGAGGCATACTCATGCAACGATGCTTTTTTCACTTGGCGTACACCCTAAAATTGTCCAGGAACGATTGGGCCATAGCAGTATCAAGGTTACCGTTGATACCTACAGCCACATCGTCCCCGGAATTCAGCGATTGGCCGTGGAAGAGCTCGAAAAGATATAGTATTTTACCCCCGGCAAGCAGCCGGGGGCATTTTTTTACGCTCTGACAATAATTGCATCAAATCCATCCGCCTGCAGGCGCGATTTCATCTTGTCGGCATTCTCCTTGTTCTGGAATGCTCCTACCTGCACGCGGTAAAGGATTCCGTCCACGTCGGCCACGGCGACGAAAGCCTCATATCCTTTCCCGACCAGATCTGCTCTTAACCGGTCCGCATTGTCCCGGCTCCGGAAAGCTCCAGTCTGGACACGGTATAAAAAGCTCTCGTTTTCTTCGGCTCCGTTGGCTCCCGAATCCGTAGCGATTTCGGCTCCATGGATGCCTGTCGCGATCAGCAGCGCTACATCGGTTTTTTCTGCGATTTCGCAATCGGCCGAGGAATCGCAGAAAAAGCTCTCGATCATCACTGCCACCGGATTGGTTTTTGTGAGCATATAGAGGTTATCTCTATCACTGATCCCCCTGTTTTTAAACGCTGTAGCCAGCTGATCGGAAATCCTTTGTGCTACCTTTTTGCCTTCAGCAGAGGTGTAAAGTACCTCACATCCTCTTGCGTTGTGCAGTTTGGATGCGTTCAGGTGCAGTTCTGCTACGAGATCATATCCTCCGGAGTTCGCTCTTTCAAGTTTATATGTCTTTTCATCCGTGCTCTTCGAAAACTGCAGCTCCGGGCAGATCAGTACGTCCACTGCATGCTCCGCCGTCCGAAGATATTCGGCGATGCGATTGACGATCCCTTTGTTGTACGAGTATTCCAGCACGCCTCCGTATGGGCGGCCATCTGCACTTGTGCATGCTCCAGATTTCAGGATGCTGTGTCCTACGGTTAATAAAATTTTCATGTTCTTCTCCTTTCTTCCGGCTTGCGCCGGCGCAAAAGAGGACGGATGCTCCGTCCTCTCAATTATCTTTATCGTCTTCGATGTCTCCCGCCTTTTCAATTGTGGTTTTTAAATTGTTTACGATTGGCATCAGAAACGGCGGGATCGCGATCCCGATGTCAACCATATTCTCCAGGATGCTGATCAGCTCGTTGCAGATAATCCAGATAGCTACCACGCACGCCACCAAAAAGGTAAAAGGCAACTGATACCCAATTACATTTGCGGCATACGCGAGGAGCTGGTCAATAATTCCGCCCACGCCGACAAGGAGCCACATGGTCACTTTTTTAATAACGCCCCGGATGCTCTTATACGAGCTGATCCCGCCGTCGTCTCTGTGGCCGGATGCTGCCAGGCCGGTCGCGTAGTCGATGACATTGCACATCACCATTAAGTATACCGGCACCCAGAGGATGCCCAACATGGATGCCAGCATGCTTGTGATCGCGGTCACAAACGCTTTGATATAGCTTATCGCATTCATTTTCTTCATATCCTCACTTCCTTTTCATTTTTTTGGCTTTAACAGATCGGATGACCTCTGTGTCCCATTGGCAATTCCTCCTTTCTTATGGCAAAAAGCCATTTGTATACCTCCGGTTTCCGGGGATATGCAAATGACTTTTAATTAAATGAGGATATAGATAATCTGCAAAATCAGATAGCGTCTTTTGAAAACACCAAGTCCGAGATCGTGGGCAGCGGGCTTGGTCAGGTCATCGGGCTCACAACGTCCTCGACCTGGGCACAGCTGGTCGAAAAGATAAAATCCATCGTCAACCGTGGGGCTGTCAGTCAGGCGCTGAACTGCGGCGGATCCTATACGATCCCAGCGGGGTATCATAACGGCTCCGGCCAGGTGACAGCTAACAGCCTGGCCTCCCAGACCGATGCCACAGCGGCTGCCGGACAAATCTTGTCCGGTTATACTGCCTGGGTTAAGGGCAGTAAGATCACCGGTACGATGGCCAATAAGGGCGCTGTCAGTCAGGACCTAAACTGCGGAGGGAGTTATACGATTCCTGCGGGATACCACAATGGATCAGGTAAAGTAACAGCTAATAGTCTGGCTTCTCAGACGGATGCCACGGCGGCTGCCGGACAGATCTTGTCTGGTTATACAGCCTGGGTTAAAGGGAGCAAGATAACCGGCAGCATGGCCAATAAAGGCAACTTGAACTGGTCTGGGAGCAATACCACCTATTCTGTTCCGGCCGGATATTATTCCGGCGGTACCTTGGACAGCAGGACCAGCTACACGAATGGATACAATGCCGGTGTGGCCGCGGCGGACAACAGAGTTAATACCAGCTCGACAAATTATAAAAGCGGGTATAATGCCGGAGTCGCTGCAGGAAGAACTCTTAAATCAAAAACTTATACGGTAACTGGATCGTCCGACAAATATTCTTGGAAAAATACCGGAGGAGGAAAAGATTCCTGTAACAAATTAACAATAAACACTGGCCTTGGCACCCATACAATATGTGCAGGATACTGGATATCCGGAAACAATTATTGGCTTCTTGCGGCGAACGGTCTTTGCACATATGGTGGAAAACAAACGTTCACAAAAATGGAAACTGGTCCTACTGGAGCCGGATGGGCGACGGCTGATACATTAGTCCTTCCGTGTGGTGGTGAAAAAACATTTACAGTCACGTTATGGTATGTGTAGTGGAGCAACAGCAAATGCATGTATAGGCCTTATATGCATAAGTCATTATGAATAAATGCACATGATATACATCTGCGTGTTTACTACCGCCCCTGCTGTGCCTGTGTGGATATACGGCTTAAAAACCGTACCTTTTGCGAAATATCCAAACCCTATGCATTGGATTGCAGGGAAATTTCCGTTCCAGTTATATGCATGCGTCATGCCTATCGTGGTGCTTCCGGCCACCAGCTGAAATTGAGCATCCAAAGTGCCCGTTTCGCCAGTGAATGTACACATTGCAATATACCAGCCATCCTTAGGTGCTGTGCAAGTGGCGCCTCCGGTTCCTGCGCTCCAGGTTTTGGTAGTATATGCCGTCTTTCCTTTTTGCGTTAAGACAGGCTCTAACTTGTTTTTTATTTCGGTTTCGGTAAAATATCTATCATCATGGGAATGACTGGATGGTGTAAAGCTGCTTGGTTTTCCCGTTACGTCTGCCCATGGGAATTTTGTTGGTATCTTCCCTTCGAGACTACTTAATTTGGTTGTTACTTCGCTTTCTGTAAAATATCTGTCATCATGGGTATGACTCGCCGGAGTAAAACTGCTTGGCTTTCCCGTTACGTCCGCCCATGGAAATTTTGTTGGTATTTTTGCTTCTAGGTCACTTATATCCTCATTTTTATAACGTCTGGCCGATCCTCTTGCTCCAATCCTCTCCTTTTCTCATCATTATGTTTGAGCATGCCAAAAGCGCCTGACTGCCGCCAGGCGTATGTACCTCATCAAACATTATCTATCAGGATGCCAGATACATCTTATGCTCTGCCTTCACCTTTTCACGATCCATGCTAAAATATATCATCGTCGTATTTGCGGACGTATGGCCTGCCATTTCCCTCGCGTCCTGAAGCGGCATTCCGCGATTTGCCGCATTTGTTATCGCGGTTCTCCGGTATCGATGCGGGTGTACATTTTCAACCTTTGCATCTCTTCCCAGGCGTCTCAGGAGCGCCTCGACTCCTTCTTTTGACAGTCTCCTGTGCGGACTCCCGTAAGATACAAAGAGCGCAGGATTCCCGTCTGTCCGCGCTTCTAGATATTGTTTTAAGTGATACGCCGCCGATGCATTCAGGTACACTATTCGGTCCTTTCCGCCTTTCCCTCTTACGATGCATTCATTTCCCATAAAATCGATATCCTGTCGATTAAGCGCCACCACTTCTGATACCCTGGCCGCTGTACTGTACAAAAAGTCCAGGATCGCCAGATCCCTTTCCCTGGTGCATGCGCACCTCAGCCTCTCCCTCTCCTCATCAGTGTACGGCTTTTTTATCTGTGTATCATACTTGATTGGTTCGATCACTTCCGCGGGATTCTCCCGGATGAGCTTGCGCCGGCGCAACCAGCCGAAAAAGGACAAAAATACTGCACGTTTCAGGTTTAAATAACGATTACCCAGGTTCCTGGTGTACTTCTGCCTGGCCAGGTGTGTCATCAGGTCGTCATCTGTGATCTCCGGAATGGGCTTCCGGACATCGTCCAACATGATCCGGATGTGCATCTTATACTGTTCAATGGTACCTGGTGACTTTCCGGCCATCACCATTGCCTGTATATATTTTCTGGCATACTCCGTATTGTCCAAGGAGGCCGTAGACAGCTCTGTGCATTCTTTTTCCACCACCATCCCGTCCATGGCCGCCATCATAGCCAACTTCAGCTCCTGCAGTTCCTTGTCGCCTAGGATCCCGGACATCCTTTGCAATACCCTTTCAACCAGTTCCATTTTCAATTTCCTATTCCTCCTTCTGGTATGATACCTATATCATACCAGAAGACTTTATTAATAAAATGAGGATATAGGCGACCTGCAGGATCAGATGGCGTCTTTTGAGTCGACCAAGTCCGAGATCGTGAGCAGCGGGCTTGGGCAGGCCATTGGGCTCACAACGTCCTCGACCTGGGCACAGCTGATCGAAAAGATAAAATCTATCGTCAACCACGGCGCCGTTAACCAGGAACTGTCCGCCGGCGGCAGCTACACGATCCCGCAGGGCTATCATAGCGGTGGTAAGGTCACGGCGAAAAGCCTGGCCTCTCAGACTGATGCTACAGCGACCGCCGCACAGATCCTGGCCGGAATCACCGCCTGGATCAAAGGCGTTAAGGTAACCGGCACCATGCCTGAGCGCGGAGCTCTGAATTGGAAGCCCACCGGCAGTACTACTTATTCTGTTCCCGAAGGGCATTACACCGGAGGTACCCTGGATAGCTCTGCGGCATATAATTCCGGAGTTACAGCGGCGGATAATCGGGTTAATGCCAACTCGACAAACTATAAAAGCGGATATAATGCCGGATACAGCGCCGGAGTGACCGCAGCAGATAACCGAGTAAACACCAACTCGACAAACTATAAAAGCGGATATAATGCCGGGGTCGCGGCAGGGAAAGTTACGGCATGGTCTTCCAAGACGGTTACTGTTACATCAAGCGGGTCGGACTTGGCAGTTACTCGATACAATGGTAAACAAGATTCTACAGCGAGCTCAACGTCACCGTATGTGCAATTTAATACCGGAGTCAGCAAAGTCATGGCAATACGGGTACAGATAGAAAACGCCGTGATCACATGGCATGCCGGAATGCCCAGCAGGGCCATACATTTTGACGGCAATCAATCTGGCACCGGCGGATACGAAATGGGTGACATCGGGAGCGGAAACTGGTGGGCAAACGGTACTAATGCCAGATTGCCTTTGGCCGCTACAGGTCAATCCGGTTACCGAAATAAATCAGCAAAAATTACAATTTGGTATCTCTGATCCGCTACTTGTATCATTAAGATTAGTTGACCAGTCCAACAATCATAAACGGTTTAGCGCTTCCAGTGTCTCCTGTCCATCTGATCGTAACAGAAGAGCTTGTGGCTTTCAGGGTTACCATTCTAACAAATTCCGTTCCGTCTGGAGGGGTGTCTCCTGCATATATGTTACTTAAAACAGTAGCGCCTGAGACTGAAAAGTTTTGGAAATTACCTGGATCCCCACCCATCGCTGCGACATAGCATCGACCGACTGTAGCGGTAAAAGTATATGTAGCAATTGTCACATCGTCATCGCTGGGACCGACTTTTGAGACAGTGACAGAATCTCTTTTTGCCATCTGCCCAGCACTGTATCCAGACTTATAATTTGTCGAGCTGGTGTTTACCCTATTATCCGCTGCAGTCACTCCGGCGCTGTATCCGGCATTGTATCCTGTTTTATAATTCGTGGAATTTGCGTTAGCTCGATTATCCGCTGCTGTTACTCCAGCGTTATATGCCGCGGAGCTATCCAGGGTACCTCCGGTGTAATGCCCTTCGGGAACAGAATAAGTAGTACTGCCGGTGGGCTTCCAATTCAGAGCTCCGCGCTCAGGCATGGTGCCGGTTACCTTAATACCTTTGATCCAAGCGGTGATTCCGGCCAGGATCTGTGCGGCGGTCGCTGTGGCGTCTGTCTGAGAGGCCAGGCTTTTCGCCGTGATCTTACCATCGCCGTTATGATACCCCTGCTGGATCGTGTAACTGCCGCCAGCGGACAGCTCCTGATTGACGGCACCACGGTTGACGACGGCCTTTATTTTTTCCACGATCTGGGACCAGACCGAGGACGTTGTGAGCCCGATGGCCTGCCCAAGCCCGCTGCCCACGATCTCGGACTTGGTTGACTCAAAAGACGTCATTTGATCCTGCAGATTGCCTATATCCTCATTTAGTTCTTCGTCTTTATCCATCAGTTCTACGATGGCCTGATCATAAGGAGACATGTCCACTTCTCTTTTATCCAGTATCATCAGGGCCGCTTTGATATACTGCATTAATTTTGACAGTTTCGTCCCCGACTTTATCTGCCCTAAAGCAGTCTCCATTTCCGGGAGAGTTGGATCCTCTGTTGCTTCGTAATCCTCAAAAACCGGCGCTTCTACTTCATTCTTTAATTCCTGCAAATCTCCGAGTGTGGCCGCCGTTGAATTATCCACATTAACTACAAGATTTTCCGAATTTCCCACCTTAACAGAGAATTTTATAGACATACCCGACAGGGTTCCACTCATTTCTGGCATGTATGCTGGGCTTGTGAGCTTACAGACCGCATACAGAATCTCTTCTTCGCCTGCTCCCTGCGCAAAAAGACCAATTGCAGTGATATAATATCCCTCCTGCAGGCTTTCGTTGTCGATGGCTCCGGTCAGAACTACAGTGTGATCCTCTTTTATAGTCACATTCGTTACTTCGGAGGTCTGGCATGTATCCTTTAATCCAGTCAGATTGCTCAGCTCCGCTTCTGCATATTCAGCGCTGGACGTACAAAATTTTGTAAATTCCGCCGTAGTTTCCCCGGCTGTCATTTTTGCCAATAATTCCTGTCCGTCCTGCGTAATGATAATTTTATCCATTCTCTTCTTCCTCCGCCTCAAACAGCATGCAAATTGACGGGATCCCTCCTGCTCCCATCATCATCTCTGGATATGCCTGCATTTTGTTTGTAAGTATCACTTTTATGTTCGCTGGGACATATGTCTCGCAAATCCATTCCAGATCCCGAACCTGTCCTTGTTCAATCAGCGACACCAGAATCTCGATTTCAAAATCCTGGAAGTCCGGCCGAATCGTATATCCTTCATTCCAGCAAAGCCCGTCAAGACGTTCAATCAGCCTTGCGTAATTGTACGGGATCGACGCATTCCATTTTTCCAGGACTCGTCTTCTTCGGTCCTCCAAGGTGCTCTGCGGGTCCGGAAGGATTCCTGTCATTTTTTCAAAGTTACTGATCCATCTCATGTCGCAGGTGGTCACAAATTGATTATTCTTCACCTTTTCGGTTTCATCTTCTGCGGTCTGGATTTCTGGATTTTCCGCCAGCATCAAATATCTCATTTCCTTGTATGCCTGGATAAAATCCGGAAGGTAAGACAATAAATCAACTTCCCGAATCAACAGTGACACCTCCTATCACTGGTATCTGATACTGTGTCAATTCCAAGTTCCCAGCTGTCCCGTTAAGTTTTGTTCCCGCAATGTCCAATATTCCTTCAACCATCAGGATCCTAGATTCCACCTGAGATACCCTGACGACCGGGACTGTCTCCGCCCACTCTCGCCTCAGATCCTCCAAATATCCATCCACCGCGTCTTTCAGGTTGTTTTCCAGCGTCTCAAAATCGTATCCTTCTTTAAAAACGTAAGCAGCAGATACCTGGACGGAAATCTTTTCTGCCGTTTCAACTGTGACTACGTGTCCGATTGGCGCCAGCCCATCTCCCATGCCATCCCCATTTGGGTCAAACGCATCTTGTACCTGCTCCAACAATGTCTCAGACGCAGCGTTATATTCCGAGTCCAGGATTGTCAGCTTTACCGTTCCTCCGCCGTTCCAGGCTGCTGTCACTTTAACAGGTCCCACTCCCTGGATTTCATCGCATTTCCGGATATAATCCGCTTTATTCCCGCCAAACGCTTCCGCCTCAAAACTCTCCAGATATCTTTCGCGTATGGACTCTAGGCTCTCATCATCCTCTCCCGGCACCAGAAGCTCTGTGATGGTTGCTGTCTCCAGCCCAGCAATATAATTCACCGGTATCAGCTGCCCGATATTCCCGTTGGCCTCGCTTCCGGGCGTCTCGCACTGCAGCTGGTACTCGCCCGCGGTTATCTTTTCTGTGACTGCGTAGTTCAGCATTCCACAGGAAAAGCGGCTCCCCAACGGTACGTCCACGGTGGTTGGAGCCATAACACCTTTGACCAATGCTCCCGAGGCGGATCTTGGCGTAATTCCCCGCTCCGCAGCTCTGAGCACCAAAAAATCCCGGTCCGTTGTGGTCAATGCAAAGGTGTCACGCAATATCACATCCAGTTCGATATACATCAGCTGCAATTCCACTGCGGCCGGCGCCAGCGCATCGTATATGATCGATCCTTCTCTTTTATCGACATCATCCGGTATCCGGTCCAGCATTCTCTCCAAAATACTTTCGTATGTGATGCTTTCGTACATTAAATTCGTACCTCCGTTCCCGTTTCCATTTCCCCGTAAATCGTGTGAACAATGAAGGACACTTTTACGATTCCGTGTTCGCTTGTGTCAAAAGAAAAGCTGCTGCAGGAATAAATTCTTGTATCCTGCAACAGCGCTTCCGTCACTCTTCTTTCAATTTCCGGGCACACATATGACACGGGTTCTCCGATCAGATCCATCAGCTCTACCCCATAGTTCCAGGAGTAGATGATGTACTGATATCTTTCCGTGTTTAAAATTTTATAGATTGTCTGGCGTAAAGCCTCTTTGTCTGTGCAATACCCGCTGATATACTCCCTATCCAAATGCATTTTATAGGTTTTGGCTGGCATCTCAGCGATTTCCAGATCCATGTCCAAAAAACCATTTGTGCTTGGTATCATCTCTACCCCACCTTATCCAGTACGACATACTTCTGGCCTCCCTGCTCCCGCAGCAAAATCACCCGGTCTCCCACCGAAAGGCCGTTTTGTATTGTCATCAATAACATCCCGGTAAGTTTGTGCTTATGCATTGCAAACGCCTCTTCTCCAGATCCGCCTTCCTCTTCCGTCGTCTCCCATTCTGCCTCCATTGCGGTATGGTAATCTGTCACGTTTCTTGACAATACCAGCTGCGCTGGACCCAAGGTCATTTTCTGATCCACGCTGATCTGGATCGGCGATGTACTGAGCACCTTCCCAAAGTACACTCCGGCAGGCGCCCCTGTTTCCATGGCCTCCATTGCGGCCCGTTTTATCGCATCCAAAGCTCCTGTATAATCAGGCAACGAATTCTCCTCCTCTCAGCGTTAAACTCATGAAATGCTCGTCCAGGTTAAATTTGTGCATGCACTTCTCCACCAACATCAGGTTCTTCAGTTTTACGTCTCCCAGATCCAGGAGCACCGGGAGCATAGATCCAGCGCGTACTCTGCAGTCGCCCAGTGCGTTCTGGATGGTCAGCCGCCGCGTCTTTTTGTTGTACAGTTCCAGCAGCGCATCCACTTTCGTCTGCCCGTTTTCACCTTCCTGGAGCGTATCATAATACTGCAGGACGCCCCATGCGGCCATATTTCCGGAATCCTGCGCGATATACACATCCCGCTGTCCAGTCTGATCATTATCAAAGATCAATTTGATCCGGTTGTAAGTCTGCTCATCGATACTGGAGGAATAATCGTATGTTTCTGCCGTCTCTTCATCGATCAAAAGATTCAGGCGCATATTATCGAGCCCTTTTAAAGTGATTTTCCCAAAGTCATCATACAGGACATACATGTAACGTTGGTTTTCCAATGTCAGGTCCAGGGCATTCTGGATCATATCAAATAATGTCACGTTGTCTTCCACCCTTGTGGCGATTTTGAACTCCGTGTCTTCCAGGCTCCCTGTCTGCATCTGGAAATCCTCTGCGATCATTTGTACCAGCTCCGCTGCCGTCTTATTTTCGTATACATATGTATCCTTATTTTTCAGGTATCTCAGCTGATCATACGCTGTGACAGTGATTATCCTTTCCTTCGACATCTTCTTGGAAAAAATGAAGCCATAGAAAATATTGTTCCCATCCCACCGGAAACGGACTGCATTTCCTTCCGTGATATTCAGGGACTCATCCAAATGTACTTTAAAAGTCAGTTTGCCCGGAACTCCTGCGCGCTCTGTAGACCATTCAATTCCTTCTTCCAAAACAGGAATATATACTTTACTCCCGTTTTGAATTAAAAGTTCTCCTGCCATCCACGCCTCCTATGCCGCCGGGATCGTCAACACCTGTCCTGGATAGATCAGATTTGGGTTCTTGACCTTATCCTGATTTGCATTATAGATATCAGTGTACTTAGATCCCGATCCATAATACCTCTTAGCAATATTCCACAGGCAGTCTCCCTTAACGACCGTATAACTCTGTGCGGATGGCGCGTTGGACGTTTCCCGCGCCGGCGTCACAACAGCCTGCGGTTTTGTGGACGCAAACTGAATATCACATGTTTTGGTTCCATATGGGCGGTATTGTTTTAATTTGACGCTTACAAGCACGTCAAATCCTTCTTTGGCCTCTTCCGTAATGGAGTATTCTTCTAAGGATACTTTCATGTTTGTCCCAAAAAGCATGCTCCCGTCCGGAAGGACTCTTGTCACGATGAATTGGAATGCTTTCTTCCCTGTCTTAAGAGACTCCAGTGTATCCAGAAAGTAATCCGCTCGTTGAAAACCATTTTTATACATGGAGAAACTATACTTTACGTTTGGGATGCGTATATCAAAATTGATTTCCGTCAGCCCTGGGGCTTTCAGTACATTAATCTCTCCTTCGTTGAGCAAGATGTAAGTCTGATTTTTGTTGTTGATCTTCATCTGCAACTTTTCTGGAGGGATTGGAAGGAGCATCTTATCAAGATAAAAATGATACGCCATTATTTATGTACCCCCTCTGCCGCCTGTTCAATTGCTTCGTTTATTCCTTCCGTGAACTGAGTAACCATGCCGTCAATGTCCATACCAGAATTTACACTGTTATGATTAGTCTGATTTATCGTGATCTCCGCTGTGGTAAACCGGTTGATCACCTCAGTCTCTGCGATATCCCTCAAATATTTCAGGTTCTCGTTCGTGATGTCTACGGCATCAGCGATGGCGGAAGTATTATCGGCCGTTGAAGCGATGTTGTCGGCCACGCTCCCTGCTCCTGTTCCCGTATATGCGCTGTCCAAGCCAAAATCGTCTAAATTCACGCCGATTTTCGACCCATCGAACATGCCAGCCACGGAGTCCTCCACTCCCTGGCCCCAGCTGTACCCCGAATCCCAGGCACTGTCATAATCGACATAGTCCATCTTTCCGACGATTTCCACCCATCCAGACTCGTCCTTCACCTGCTGCTGCGCGCTTTCCAGCTTCGAATAGAAGTTATCCAGTCCCGCCGTAATTTCAACCTGCACCCCTGGGATTTTATTCAGGAGATTTTCGATGGCTTCCGCCAGGTTCTGGATATATCCCAGTACAGTCAGGCACATGTCATAAAACAGCACTTCTACTGCCGCTACTGGATTATTGAATACGTTTCCGAAAAAATTCGAAAGCGCCGCAAACTGATTCCAGGCCGGAACAACAAATGTGTTGATGATGTGCGCTGCTAATGTCGAAAATACGCCGCCAATAATCCCTGTGGCCGATATAGAGGTCCCTGTGGCCTTGTTAATCGCTGCCACCACTAAATAGATAGCCGCAATAATTGCAACAATCGCCGCGAGTATCCAGGTAACGGGGCATGCCAGCAGTGCCGCATTAAGTCCTGCCTGAGCGCCGGTTGCTGTCGTCGTAGCCGCCGCCTCCGCCAGCGTCGCACCCGCTTTTATAGCCGACCTTGCGGCGGACACTGCGGCAAGCCCGTTGCTGATGGCCTGGACTGCGTTATACACCGTCATCACTCCGGTATAGCCTATAAGTATCGCCGCCACTCCGGCAATCACCGGTCCGATGAAAGACCAATTGTCAATAATAAATGCGCTTCCTACTGTCAAGACATTTATCAGGCCCAGCGCGGCCACAGATGCCGCTGCGATGGCTCCTACCAGGCCATCTACCGCCGTCTCAAATGACTCATTCTCCGTCAACGCGCCCATCTCCTGTAGCACAGGAGTAAATGCCATCAGCGCCCGGTTCTGGATATCCGCCGCCACCTGGCCGAAAGTCACTGGTATCTTGTCGAACTGATCATTGATCGATTCTGTCGCAGACAGCATGGCATTTTTTACTATGTCCGCAGTGATTTCGCCCTCAGAAGCCATTTCGCGAATATTTCCTATAGGTTTCTCCAGATAGTCTGCAATCGTTTGGATCACGTTTGGAGCTGCCTCAAACACCGCATTCAGTTCTTCTCCGCGCAGGACTCCGGATCCCAACGCCTGCGTCAATTGGAGCGATGCCGATCGCATTTCTTCCTGGCTCGCTCCGGCGATCACAAACGACTTGTTCAGGTTTTCCGCGAACAGGATCGTCTCGTCATTGGATGCAAATGCATCTCCTGCCCTCAGCCCAAGCTTGGCAACTACATCCGCGGTGTTCATATAGAGGGCTCTGGATCTCTGTGCGGAAGCATAGATTTTCTGCTGCAGTTCATCTGTTTCCTGCAATCCATCATTCATCAGATTCAGCCGCGCAGTTGTCTGTGCATACTGATCCGATAAATTAGTGCCATTTGATGCTCCCTGCCATGTCATATATGCCGCCGCGATTCGGGTCACTACACTCAGGAGACGGTTAGACTCTGTCGCGCCGGTACGGATCTTCTGGTTGTGTTTCTCCTGTTCGTTCCCGTTTTGCCTGATCTGCTCTTCCATCTGGGCCAGCGCAGCATTTGCCTGGGCAATCTCGTCTCTGGCGGAATTAAAATTTGACGCATCAAAAGAGCTGCTTGCGGCGGCCTGCATGGTCTCCAAAGAGCTGATCGTAATATTCAGCGCGTTCGTGATATTGGTCAGTGGTCCGGTCATCAAATCGTTCAGCGCAAGAGTGGATGATATCTTTCCCATTGGTTATTGCCCCTTTCCGCGACGCTTTGCGGCTTTTTCCGCTTTCTTCGCTTCTTCCTTTTCCCGCTTGATCCGGAAATCTATAGACGCAATGACAAATGCCCGTTCATATGGATCCAGGGCGCAAAAAACGGAGGGGAGTATATGCAGTCTCTGCAGCGCATAATGTGCATACGCCGCTTCTGCATCCCCTCCGTCGATCAGTTTTTTGCTTCGTCGATTTTCTCCTGCATGGAGCTTTCCAGCCCGCTGAAATTCTGGACAAATTCCGCAAATGCATTGTACTCTACCGGGTCATCTACCATCAGCTGTACCAGTTCTTCAGGGCTCATCGCCCCGTAAGAATCCTGGAGCTCCGCGTTCTGAAGATCCGGATATACCACGGACGCGGCAAGCAACGACGCAATGTATTTCCCGCTGAGCACTCTTGGGCGGTACAGGTTCGGCTTCCCCGGAACCTGCACTTCTATCGTGCATTCTTCCCTGAGCTTTTCATTCTCCATGGTGCTGATCGCACGGATCTCCCATTCCAACGGTTTTCCGCTTTCATCACACAGAGTTTTGGTCACCGCATATTTCGCATTCTGTTTCTGGATTTTATTTTTTTTCAAAAATAAAGAAATTCCCGACATCTCTCTTCCTCCTTACATGTACGACGGATCCTGATACTTGCTTTCCACGTCAAAATCCATCGCATATCCACTAATTTCCTGTTCGATAAATTCTCCGTCCGCATCAAACATGGACAGGAGCACGTCTCCATCAATCACGCAGTCGCGGTAGATCTTTCTTGAAGTCCCGATGCTCGTCGCTTTATCGCTGGAACTCACCTGGATCTCAAAGGTCGGCAAAAGCCCGGTTTTCTTGTACTCAACGATCAGGTCATCAAACATTTCTGAGCATTTATAAACGGTCATCCTGTAAGAGAGCACCATTCCTGTCGCTTTTCTTCCATTGATCAATTTCCCCAGGATAGGTACCTCGGCCGTCTTTACTTCCGCCTTTGCCTCAAAATCTTTTGCGTTCAACATTGCGTACCGGCGGTCTCTAATCGTCGCGTAGCAGGTCGCCAGCTTCGCACTTGGTGCATCCTGCGCATTAAAAAATGTACTGCTCTCCATATCTGCCTCCTTACTGAACCGTCACGGTCATATAAAGTTTGTCCATCGCATTTACGACGGTAATTACATCCGCTACTACCACGCTGCCTTTGTCGTTGCCCTGGGTGACCACGATTTCTCCAGCGTCGAAGTCTTCAATCGCACGCATATCGCGGAGCTGCTGATGCTCATATACAATATCCGACCAAAGAGATGCCCTGCCGTCCGCATCGTTCTGCACTACGCCCAGATATTTGGAGGCAAAGATGCTGGCAATGTCCGTCGCGATCTGATCGATCACGCGGATCGTCTGGTTGCTCTTGAAGATGTCCCCTTTATCCTGGGACGTTGTCACAAGGGAGTTGATATCCTTCAACACCCGGATGTCGCTGCCCACTCTGTGCAGGGCAAATTCTCCGCCTGCTATTGCAGATTCCAGCTGTTTCTGGGTATAATCCACATCCACGTCATACTCCCCGTCATATTTGAGGTTCGTGTTCGAGGCATTTACTTCGCAGCCGGCGATTGCTCCCGTCACCCAATATACCAGCGACGCAGCGCTTGCCTCAGAATCATTCACTTTGTTTTTGACGTTCACCACGCCCTCATAGTCTCCAGCTTTGTTGTAAAGCACCACCTGGAATTTCACTCCAACCTCGTCCCGCATACGCTCCACGAACGCCGCATACAGCCCTAGCGTCGTACTGTCTGTCGCCATTACGCCAACGGCATTGATGTCCGGGTAACTCTCGATCTTATCGATAAAAGCCTGGTGTGCATTCCCGTTGACGGTACCGTTCGTCCCATTCGCAAGGGGAGACGACGCAGTTACTTCCAGCTCTGCCGCATCTTTCCAGTCGACAAAATCATTGTCCACCAGGTCCGCCGCTGTTGCCACCGTCTGGCTGTCCACCAGCGCAGTGCCCAGGTACAGGAATACATCAAAATTAGAGGCTTCGTCTGCATTCTGCTGGATCACCACTTTCAGATCATTCCCTCTTGTGCCGCAGTATTTGGCTGTTGCAAAATCGTTTGACGCTTTCACGCCGCCGCTGGTCAGCTTGTATGCATACAACGTATTCGCATGCCTGAAAAGGTCTCTCAGTCCTTTCATTTCATCGTCTGTATAGTCGTGCCCGAAGATCTTCCTGGAGTCCTTCTGGAAATCCCCGTTGGTCACCTCAAAGATCGTCCCGTCCGGCCCCCAATCCAGTTCCAGCGGCATTGCCGCCGTTCCGCGCTCCCCCACAGATGCCGTCGCATTGGCCGCCGAAACGAAATTGATATACGCTCCTGAGAGCGTTTTATTCTGGGTAATAAAAGTACCGCCGCCAAGTGCCATTTACTCCACCTTGCCTTTCATGTATTTATCTATTTTTTCATCCATTTCCTGAATGGATATGCATGTTCCTTCCGGGATCAGTGCTGAAACCAAATCTCTCCTGCCTTGATACCGGTTTGATCTGATCAGCTGCTCCCTGGTATACAGTGCCGTCTGCTGCCCGGACACTGTCTTTTCCATTTTCTCTGCCATCTCATCCCTCCACTTCCGTGTCGACAGTCACCTGCTCCATGGACGGCTGGTCTTTTGACCGGCACACAAACACACCATAGTTGACAGTAAAGGTCAATACCCCGTCTTCCACGTGTCCGCTCATGTCCGTCCCCCGCACCCATGCTCCATCCGCTTTAATCAGCTCCAGGCATGCAAACAGCCCCTCCGCTGTTGTGTGGCATTCTGCGTTTGGCTCATCATCTGATTCTGGAAAATACTGGATGCCAAATTGCCTCTTCTTGAAAATTCTTTGCACTTCCAGGTCATCTTCCTGATCGATGCATCGCACAAAAAAACATGGAGGAGCCATTCCCTGCTTCACTTTTTCTGTGTAAATCTCACACCCTGCAAATCTTTCTGAGATTGCCCCGCAGATGCCGTCCACTATGTCTTTTATCACGCAAAAACCTCCTCCAGCCATTTTGTCAGTTTCTTTTCAAGCAGCTTTGGCGCCATACCCTTTATGCTTTTTTCAGAGGTTGTAAGCATAAGCCGTCCAGGCTGCCAGTTCTTCACGAGGCGTTTCCCGATGGCCGGGACATACCGCCCTTTCTGCTGGCGGTGCCCATATTCAACGTAACTTGCGTACTCCACCGGGTTGATGATCTCAATCGTATATACGCTTCCCATACGGCTGATTTTCAGCCCGTCTGCATATTCCAGGATCTCCGCCGCCGTCGGCTTCCCCTCCCCTGCCGCCGCTTCCTCATGGGTCTGTGCTGTCCAGCCTCTCCTCAATGTTCCGCCGGTATATCCTCCCCAATACTTGTCGTACCATTCCCTATCTTCTTCGGTATCCCCATCGTATTCTGGTTTATCTCCAACAGGTGTACGCATAATAACCATGGTAAGTAAACGTCTCGCCAGATCCTTCGCGCAGTCTTCCATAAAGCGGCTGAGTTCCTCCTGCTCGATTCTCTCCAGCCTTTTTTGCAGGTCTTTCAGTCCGTCAAAACTGCACTTTCCCCATTTTGCCATTATGCCCAGCCTCCAAAAAGTTCCAGGTAGATTTCCTGATGAGTCTGATATACTGCCGGCTTCCCGCTGCATTGATATGCTTCTGTCGCACCGTTTTGCGTAATCACCAGTTTTGATCCCGGCCTTATCACTATTTCCGGCGCCATAATCACTGTAATCTCCTGGTCGACTGCCGCGCCGGCATCCGTCTGCCCGGTACCTGATTTCCGCCTGTAGGACAGTCGGCACGGCAGATCCTCCGCAACCGGTACCTCCCGGTAACCGGTCGATTTATTCTCTCTGGTATACTTCTGATACTCTACGATTTCGCAAGTCCCTTCGTACAGTTTTTCTACCGCCGCGCGCGCCATCACCACTTGATTCTTCGAAAGCATGCCAGCTGCTCCTTCCCTGTCTCCATCATCAGATCCAACAGAGCATCCAGTTTCTCCGCATCAGATGCTCCAGACCGGAAAGAAAGACTGACATCCCCTTCCGTGATGGAAGACAAGGCTCCTGATAGATCCAAAGTTTCTATGTTCAGGAGCCCTGTCTGTTTCTGCCCGTAAAGATACTGCCCGCAAGTCCGGTCACACAACATTGGATATAATTCGAGCGGCATCTCCGCAATATGGCAGTAATTTAAGATCTTCAATTCCTCTTTCCGCGCTATAAACGCCAGGCCGAACGCATCGTTCGCCTGGCACCCCATCGCCTCAAGCCTCATCAGCACCATCCTGGAAAAGACCTCCGGGAGACTGCTCCCCAGAGCCGATAAAGTATTTACCACCTCTTTTAAAGCTGTCTCTTTCATCTTCGGTCCCCCTGTTAGCCAAGTTTATGCTTAAAAGCGACGATTCGGATCTGCTTGTGTTCGTAAACCGGATTCCAGTTCTTCGGATCTCCCAGTTCTGTCCTGGAAGGACCTTCCGTCTTGGCTACATTCGCATTGGTAAACTGGATCCCCCGCGGATGCAGGATCATCGTTTTGCGGTTGATCAGATAATCGACGCCCGATCCTCTCCGCTTTACCCGGTCCGTTTCCGTCGGCACAAATCCTACGGGGTTTCCATGTCCCAGCGCCACAGCCCCATTTCCGAAGAGGTACGTTGTGTACACGCCGGAGGAAACCGGGCATCCGTCATCTACAATGACTCTTTTCCCCTGATACGTCTTGAACGCCACGTCATTAGACGGCTGTACGGTGTCAATCAGGTTCTGCTTTTTCAGATATGCTTCCGTGGCGCTGTGCATACAGATCCCGCTCAGCTGTGCCTTTGCATCTCCCAGGAGCTGTTCTGCATCAATAAAAGCATTGCCAGACCAGTTCGCGTTTGTCCCGGATTTTGTCGAGATATCCAGCAGGTTCGATGCAAGCCTGGTCTCTGCCGGGGGCGTCCCTTCCGCTCCGGCCGGAATGGTCCCGAAAACCCCATTCAGGATGGCGACCAATTCCTTCTGCATGTCACGCGCCCAGAATCCGGCAACCAGAGAGGCAATCGCCATCATAGGATCCGTCCCGGCCAACGCCGCGGAAAGGTCTGTGGCGCTCCACATCTTTGCCCTGCGGATAATCGCGGCCACGTCCTTGTTGGATGTGATCTTGTTATCTTCCAGATCTTCTCCTTCGATCACCTGCTCCGATTCCCCGGTCAGATCCTCGAAAAACGGCATGTTGACCGTAGGCGCTGCCTGGGATGCCAGCGCATCAAATTCGCTGTTATTTGCAATAATCCCGCACTGCACCAGCGCTGACAGCTCCATCGTGCGGTTTATCACATACGGGTTAAAAAGTTCCGGTACAATTACGTCCTGTAACGTTGTTCCTGGCATATGATTCACCTATCCTCTCTTAGAGTTTTACTCCGGCTGCAGCCGCCAGTTCCCTGGCCTGTGCCGGATTCTCCCGGAACAGCTTTCCCTGTTCCGTCATGTTCCATGTTTCTTTTGCAAATGGGTTGTTTTTCGGCGCCCCGCTTCCTCCTGCAGGGCTATAGGATCCTGCATCCTTGAAGAGAAAGGCTTTATTCTCCCGGATTACCTTGAGCTGTTCTTCCAGCCCGGACACCTTCCCATCCGCTGTCAGAATCAGCTTCTCACGGTCAAAAAGCGCCGCGGCCATATCCTCGTCATGGACCTTCCCGTTCAACGCCAGTTTGATCGCATTGGTCAGCTTCAGGTCTTTGATCTCCCTCTCATGCTTTTCTGTCTCTGCTTTGTTGCCAGCCTGAAGCTCCTCGATCTTTTTCTGCAGTTCTTCGGTGTTCCCGGAGGTCTTCTTCAGTTCTTCCATCTGGCTGTCCCGCTCGGACAGGGTCTTTTTCAGTTTCCCATTTTCCTGGTTCACTTCATTGAACCGCGTTTTGGTAACATAGTTCCCATTCAGGGCTTCCATGACTTTCCCTGCCTGCTCCTCAGTCAGTCCCATTGCTATCAGGTCTTCTTTGTTCATTTTTTTCTCCTTCCATTCCGTTTTTTACCGTGGGTGACGAACCACGAATGAAGCTTGTTCTTTACCGCCTGCAATACGAAAAAGGCGAAAAATAACACCCAGAATCTTCTGCGTGTTATGGCTCATGGACGGCTTCGTATGTTTTCTGGAAAATATCCGGCTTGCATGGATACAGTTCCCCGTTCACTCCGCGGATGATATAGTCGCCGATCCGGGCCTTCATCCTTCCCTCCAGGGTCTCTACCGTACAGCCATATACGACTGCATGGCCATCCACCAGGCTGCGGTCAATATGCACCTTTTCATCAATCACCGCCTGGGTGAACCATTCTGGTGCGATTGCGTCCACATCCCGCGACAGCTGGAACGCTTCCACTTCTACCGGTTTTTTACGGTACAGCATCGTTCTCACCTCCTTTCTTGCGCCGGCGCAATTTGGGTATAAAAATACCGCTGGTCTTTTTGGCCAACGGTATAATTATTTACTTCCTTCAGTTTTCAGGAATCCGTGCTTTCGCAAAACGCACATACATCTCCTTTTCTCACTGCGACCCGTGTCCCGTCTGCGAGCTTAACCTTAATAAAATCATCTGCTCCCAGAAAGTCATCCGTCATGATCGCCGAAAAAAATTCGTATGACATGCATGCTCCCAAAAAGGATCCTCCAGACAAGAAAATATCTATCATCTCAGTTCCTGTTCTTTCTTGCTTCTGATCTTATCATATCCTGATCCTTTTTTCATTCAAGCCTATCCAGTGTCATCTGCTCCCCGCTCACATAGGTTTCCTTCCAGTCTCTATATGACATATTGGCGGGCACATAGTAGATTTCTCCCTGCTCATCCCTAGCGGCCCGTTGTGCGCCCTGCGTGAACTCGTCATCATAATACGGACAGGTGCATCCCCTGCAGCGGGGATGAAACGGCGGAGCCGTCTCCCCGATCCGGTAATCAGACATGGGGTAATGCCTCCCATCCATGTCTCGGCAGATCTTGCAGGTCTTCTGGTCCAATGTCTCCACTACCATAAATTCCTCTACGCCGAGTTCTTTATAGCAATGTTTCTGCGCTTCTGCGGATATGGCCGCGGTCTCTGTCATGATCAGGTTTCCCGCCTGGTTCCGGCTGACGTTCATCGTCTTCGCCAACCGGTCGATGGCTTTCTTTGGAGCTTCTCCGCGAGTGATGCACTGTGCCAGCTCTGTATGGAGGTTCCTCACCAGTTTATCCTTGTTATCCCAGATGCGGTCCGAGAACGCTTTCCCGTCTCGTGCCCAAGGCTTCGCAAGGACGGTTTCTATGGCTTTCGTGTTCAGCTGTGTCAGGTTGGATCCCACCCCGGTTCCCACTGCAATCTCATACGCAGTCCGGTAATACTGCTCCCCGTATGCTTTATGGAGATACTCCGTCATTTCCCCCTCTATCTGCGCCGACAGAAGTTCTGCGTGCTGCTGTATCTGGAGCTTCAGGGCTTCCAGACGGGAAATATGATATTTGGCAGAAGCATTCTCCAGTTCCTTGATCCATTTCCCATTGACGTCGCTCTCTTTCCCAGCCTTTATGTACTGCTCCACAGTCCATTTAAATTCTTTCAGTTCATCTTTCTTCAGGAGTTTCTTCGCCGCCGCGTAGCTGATATCGTTATTATCAGCCAGTCGCTGATACCAGATCTCTATGTCCTGCTGCACATCGTTCAAAGCCCGACGGTACTGCTCCTGGATGTCCTGGTAGATTTCCTGGGCATCCTGAAAGCGTTCCTCTGCCAGAGCTTTCATGCGTTTTCGCCAGTAGTTATTGTTCTTCGCCATTCTTCACGTCGACCTCTTTCCCGCCTCCGGGATCTCCATTTTTAAAACTGTTTGGATAAAGCTCTGCTTTTTCCTGGGCTTCTTTCTCTTCTTTTTCCAGCTGCTTTAGCTCCTGTTCCGCATCTTCTACAAGGGGATGGTTTTTCAGGATCGTCATCCTGGATACAATACCTTCACTCATCTGGCAGATCGTGGCCAGCTCTGTATCGTTTTTAATACTGGTTCTGGTCCAGGTCTGTATGACCTTTTTACACTCCAGGCTATAAAAGCGGCAGATCGCCCGAACCAGTTTCGCAAAGCCAAGCTCAAATTCTGTTTGCATCAATCCCACTTTCATTTCCAGCAGGGCATACATAAATTTCAGGGCTTCCCCGCTCTGGTTTCCAAAGTTCTCGGGCTGCGGGTCAAATCCCTGCCCCTGCTCGAAGATCGCTTTTCTGGTCGTCTCCAGGACTTTTTCCCTGGCCTCCACCGGGATCTCTATGCTGAGTGTCTTTGCATCCGCCCCATCTTCCGGATCCAGCTTGATCACTTTATATTTCTTTAACTGCTGCAGGAATCCGTTCGTTTCTTCATCCCCGTATCCAGTCAGGACAAAGATCAGTTCCTGGATGTCTTCCAGGTCATTGATAAAGCCGCTGAACACTTTGTCATAGACATCGATCAGCGGCTTGATATTTACGAGATCATCTGTTTCCACATTGTTGTTCCGAAACGGGATAAACGGTACCTCCCCCATGTCGTGCCTGTACTGCGAAACCATTTGTCCGCTTGCTTCCGGGTCCTCGAACATGCTGTAGTGGCTTAGCCCTTCGTCCACCGTGTCCGCAGTTCTCCGTCGGAATGCCTGACACTCCGTTTCCGTCCAATACTCATAGACCACATAGGTGTCCCCCGTCGCTTCATCGATATCTCTATATGTCCGCAGCACTCCCATGAGCTTCTTTTTCAGGCTCCTTGACATGACAGGGATAATTTCCCGGCTGTCCACCACCGCCCATTCAAATCCGTCTTCACCTTGCCAGTAATGTACCCAGGCCGTCCGAAAGTTCGCGGCATTCACGCATAGCTCCATGCTGTTCTTTTTATATTCATCTCCGAGCGCCTCTGCTATCCTCTCGTTGGTCTTTTTCGATCCCACATCAAACAGCGGGGGCGCCGTAAATGCATACGCCGCTTTCTGGTTCGCAAGCAGGCCATGGAAATTCCGCGGGATCCGGTTGTCTGCATTCCGCATCGGGTTCCCGTTCTCGTCTTCTTTTTTCTCCTGGTACAGGATGTCTGTCTTATTTAAGTAATACCTCTCTGCCACATCGCATTTCGCAACATAGTCGGCATGTCCCGTTGCGTATTTTTTTATCAGACGTTTCATCACTTCAAGTTCCATGGTTGTCACCTCATCTCAAAATCGTAATCCCGCGCGGTTTGCGCGCAATCGTATAACAAAAATAGCGGACAGCATCCATGCAATGGTCTGCTGTTTTCACCGGCTTATCTTCGCCCCGTTCCGCCGCCTTTGAATCCCATACGTAAGAGGCAAATTCCTGGATCGTATTTTCGCAGCATCTGCAGAAGACGACCTCTTTCTGCGCCAGAAGAGACGCCACGAACCGGATCCCGTCCAGCACATCATTTTTGGCCGGCTTCACGGAGTACCCACGCTTTTTCAGTTCTGCGATGAAGGAGGCCGCCGCCGGATCCACGACAATACGCTTCGGCGAGATCCCCTCCAGCCATTTTCCCAGGTCATCCGCAAACTCACTGTCCGTTTTCTGCTTTTTCTCATCGCGGCCGCTGTAATAATATTCCCGGATGCAGGCCCATCTCCCTTTCTGGTCCTTTGTCCAGAGCAGGAATACCGTGGCATTTTGCGTACCATAGTCGCACGATACGTAATATATGGGATCCTTTGCCGGGATAATGCTGTCCACCACATGCATCGCCTCATCGAACATGTCGTAAATGACACCCTCTGCCATAGCCCACAGGCCCAGGATGTACCGTTTAAAAAATACGCCCTTGTACAGGCTCCGGTACCTGGCTTTTATCTTTTCGGACAGGCTCAGGTTGTCATCCATGTCAAAGTGCAGGTAAAGCAGCTTCTTCAGGTCGTCTTCTTTGCCTTCTTCCTGCAGTTTCTTCCGGATCTCCCCCGCCTTCTTCTTTCCGAGGTATCCAATTGATTTATTGATCCATTTTTGTTTAAACCAGTGGTATGGGCCATCCGGGTTGCAGTTGAACCAAAATTTTGACCCTTCTACGGAGCATCGCCCCGTCGCCTGGTTGACAAAGCTCTCTGGCATCAGGGCGACCTCGTCAAAAAAGACACCTGCCAGAGTAATTCCCTGGATGAGATCCTGGGAGCTTTCGTCCTTGCCGCCGAATATATAAAAATGATTGGTAACGCCATTCCGGGTGACTTCCACCAGATTGTCCGCCCGGTGATCCGTCACGTGATATCCACGGCTCCGGAGCATGATCTTCAGCCAAAATAAGACGTTGCGCCGGAAAGAGCCTATTGTCTTTCCACACATGGCAAAATTCTGGCCGGAGAAGCTGCTCATGGCCCAGAACACAAAGGATAACGACATGCTGACGGTCTTTCCAGATCGAATCGCTCCATCTGCAATGATGCCGTCATAATCTTTGACCGGCGAGTCCTGGCACCACCAATTCAATACTTGCCTTTGCTTTTTTGAAAATGGCTTGAATTTAAACGTTATCCGTTTCGTCTTCATCTGACCAGTCACCCTTTGCTGACCCATTCAGTGCGTCCAGGAATCCGTCGTCTTCGGCCTCGTCGATCTCGGAATCCTGCACTTTTGCTTTCAGAACAGCGATTCTCGCCTTCTGTTCGTCCGTGGCAATCCCTATGTGATCAGACAGCCATTGCAAAGCCTTCATTCGATCTGCCAGTTTTATACTGGCTCCGTCTTTCCCCTGCTTTACTTCGGAAATGATAGTTCCATCTACGTCTTCGCTTTCCCGGAATTTCACAACATTGACTTCCTTTTTTAGTTCAACTTGCCTGCCATTTTTATCTTTTACTCTGATTGGGCCAAACGGGCCCATGACTGGCACCTGCTCCCGGCCAAATGTCACATAATCTGTGATGTCTGCAAAAGCGATGTCCATGTACCTCTGGAAGATATCGTGTTCATCTATCATCTCCCGATTCAACCGGTTCTTTTTCAGCCGCTGAATTTCGTTTTTTACTCCATCTTTTTCCAGCAGTCGGTATGCGATGGAGGCGGCTGTATTATAATCAACTCCATACGCTTTTTGGTATGCTTTTGTGGCATTAAAGCTCCGCACGTACAGGATGCAAAAAAGCCGCTGCTTATCAGTCAAACCATCATTTTCCATTACTTGGTCGACTGCTCCCGCAACAGCTTCTTCCTGAGATCGTTTTTTCTTTTCCGAACGTTCGGTATTTTTATCCGAACGTTCGGTATTCTTTTCTGAACGTTCGCGTTCCCATCCATACGTATGCTTCCAGCGTCGCACCGTTCCTTCCGGGACCTCCAGATGCTTTGCTATCTCCGTAGGACGCATCCCTTGGCAAAACATTTCTTTGGCTTTCTGAGCTTTTTCATTGGGTGCTCTGGCCATCGAACCACCCCCGCTTGCGCCGGCGCAAATATTCCTTTGGCCTGCTCCCTGCAAGCAAAAAGGAAGATCCTCCTTTTACGGTTCTCCCTTCCTGTTGCTTTGTCTTTATCCTTTTCTCGATGATACCATATTACCACAGATCTTACTGACATTCACTGACATCTTTTATTTTTATATTTTTTAATCCTTTTCCATGTAGACGGAAGATTTGCCTCTCAGAATACTCCATCTTTTCTGCTATTTCCCACCAGTCCATCCCTCTGATATAACGATAAAACAATACATCCTGCTCATGCTCGCTTTTCAGTTTTTTGATCTGATCAGTGATATCTTTATAGGCCACCACTCTCCGATATCTCTCCTGGATTAAAGCTCTCTCCAGCTCGTCCAACCGTGCCGCGTAGGAGGACAGATCTGTCTGTGCTGATCCATGCGGCATACCGTCATTGTTGACGGATATAGCGGTGCGCATCGCCCGAATCTCTTCCAGCTCCGCCTCGATCCGACGGATCCGGCGCACATGAGTGCGATAGCTTTGCAGATATTCTTTTTTTATTTCCGTCTCCGTGGGCTTATGTACGTAATGATCACACCTGCTCCCACGATCCACGCTGCTCTCAAATCTCTCACTCTCGCCGTTATTGCACATCCATTCAGGAGCTCCCGGCACTTCGCCGGCTACGATGTACTGGCACCTCCCGCAGCACTCTTTCTGTCTTTTCTCCATTGCTGTCCCCTCCTCGTTTATTTTATGTCCGGCATGCTGGCCGCATAGGAATCATCAATATCCGCCCTCCTGCCTTTTTGTGTTACTGAATTTTCTTTAAAATGCTTCCCAATTCGCCCATCGCCACAGCAAAATCATTCGTTGAATATGATGCTTCTCTAACCGCTTCTATAAGCCGGGATAATTCTATTGCATACATAAGGCAATTCAGGTATCCTCTCTGCATGTTTATATAGGTATTTTTATAAGTCTCAGGTGTGTTTGCTACATATTGGTCGAGCAATTTCTGTTCGGCTTTGTTGTAATGCTTCTCCTGTATGATTTTCATTCGATACTTTCCTTCTGAATCTCTTTTCATTTTTCTTCCCTTCCTCTTAATCTATCTTTAATCTATTCCTCTTCGCCTCATAATCAGATAAGATAAAGTTGTCGCAATCCTCTTTGCGACGAGATGGATACATTGATTCTCCCGCAAACCATTTACACTCGTCGCAGTCAAAGCATGGCGTCGCCGCTCTCGCCTCCTCCTCGCTGACTCGATCACACGGTGCCTCGACATTGCATGTGCAATAATGGCATAGGCAGTTTGCGCACGGAAGAACAGGATCCTTGATCTTCTTGAAAATCTTCTCAAGCAATGTTTTGGGTGTATCTTCTGTCATTTCATTTTCCTTTAATTTATGTTCTTCCCCCTTTCATTCTTCTGGCGGAGTCTCAGCTTCGGCCTGTTCTTCTTCGCCTCCGGTGCCGTCACTTTCGGCATTTTGTTTGTTTCCTTTTTTCTTGGTTTTTCCATTATACTTCACGGCCAATACCATGGCGTCTTCACCCACATCATCGTTGCTTTCCTTCGCGGCCATTTTCTTTTTACACCTCTTCATCGCCTCGTCATAGTCATATTCAATTTGCGCAGATAGGCGATCCGCCATCTTTGTAAAACGCGTCCTGTAGTAGTCCCATGTGGGGCCCTCTTTTTCGGCGATTGTCCTCAGATAGTCTTTTATCATGCAAATGATCAGGACCATATCGCCGTATGAGCAGGAAACCGTATAATCGCATAATTCTTTGATGTTGATACAGTGTTCGATCCATACGTTTTTGTCTGCATCCTCTTTTATTTCCTTCTCCACTTCGTCCAAAAGAGTAAATATAAAAAAACTCATTCCATGCTTTCCTTTCCACTCCCAGGTTAGTCCCATACTCCAGCCATCTTAAATAATGTCATCTAAATCATCTTTTTCGACTCCAAACAATCCACCGCGTGCAGAATGCTCAATCATATCATCAAGGTCAGCAACAATACGTTCATCCCCATTATCAAATAATTTGAAAACTAATATGTTTTTGCAGAATAAATACTTTGCAAAATCAATGTCTATCATAAACATACTATCATGTTGACATTTATAGTCTTTCGCTTTTCTGAACTTTTCTATAGTTCCGGCTTCACGGTACTGCTGGATTTCTTCCAGAGCTTTGGCAGATAATTTTTCTAGCGACCTATGGCAATTCTCAATAACATCCCGTGCAGTATAGGATACATACGCCCCGTTCAAATGTTTTATATATTCGTTAAAAATACTTTTTACTGACCAGGTATAATTGCATTTACGGATATACTCTTTTATATTTTCAATAGCTTCTTTTTGAGTTCCCGGCAA
This sequence comes from uncultured Lachnoclostridium sp., assembly GCA_944381625.1. GTDB lineage: Bacteria > Bacillota > Clostridia > Lachnospirales > Lachnospiraceae > Hominiventricola. The sequence goes on along the minus strand of CALWLW010000002.1, from coordinate 246,538 downwards.
GCGTTCCTCCACCGGGATCCAGCCGTCATTCATGTGCTTGCGGATGATATCTTCAACCAGAATCTTTCCTTGTTGGTAAGCCTCAAGGCTCTTCCCGTACCCGTATCTATACACGTCATCACTCAAACCAGCCATGATTTTTAGTTGTGTATCAATACGTCTATCAAATTCCTTTTCTATCTCTTCCAGAATCTTCTCGAATCCCATCTTTCAACCCTCCACTTTCTCTGTCATTCCTACCTCCACTAACTATTCATTCAATTTTCTTTCTTATATGTACCGCCCGCCCGCGAAATCTTCATAGTATATCTTCTTGTGAGCTTTTTCTTTTTTTGAGGGATTTGGTTTCTCATCATCAAATTCCATCCCCTCCAATTTTTCAATCTGCTTTTTCAAGTCGGCGATTTTCTCCCTGCGCATTTCTTCAGCCTTGGCGATTGCAGATTCTTTTGTTCGGTGCCATTCCTTTCCTTCTCCGTGATAGTAAAGCGAAAAAGGGCAAGCTACTTCTTTTACTGTTCCTTTCCCTTCATCCTCGACATCTGATTTAAAAATTCCCTGCGATAACGCATATTTCGTGATCCAAACTTGCATTAAAAACCTCCTCTAACTATTCATTTTTTCCTGTACGGGTCTGGCCTTTCACGCCATGCAGTTACTAAATCGTCCATTATTTTTGGACTTTGATTATACCAGTGCCCCTTGTAAAACGAATAGTAGCGTACATCAGTAACCCCACCAAAATCCACGGTTACAGGATATACATAAGCATCGCAGGTTACAGGATTTATCGCATTCCCTTCCGGCAGCCGTTCGCTCACTGGGATCCAGCCGTCATTCATACGCTTTCGGACGATTTCCTCCACATCCTCATAATTCACCGCTAATTCCATGTCCACATAAAAGCTTTTTTCGTGTATTTCTTCTAAGATCTTTTCTACCATATTGAGCCTCCTGCTTTCCTCACTAATTACTCACTTCGTTCCAGTCTATTTCTTGCCCGCACTTCGGGCAGCATGCGTATTCTTCGTATTCGATCTCATAATGTTCTCCGCAGTGCGGGCATATCCAGGTATCGTATACAGGATATCCATCTGCTTCTCCGTCACCCTCGTAGTCCGGTCTCTTTGCTTTCCTCCGCTCTGCCGCTTCCCGGCACTCGTCCACGGTTCCGATGGCCCTGTATTGCTTGAGTTCTTCCAGGTTTTTGTTCAGTTCATCATTCATGTGTTGGCGGATGATTTCATCCGCTTCCCGCAGTCCGGCGCAAACATCAACGTATTCTGCTGTGGCATTTTCTCTGTAATGACTTATTCTCTGTTCTATCTCTTCCAGAATCTTTTCTAACATGTCATTCCTCCTTATGGTTTTCAAAATAGAATTTTATCTGCGGCTCTCCCTGCTTTATGATCCCGAATCTCATCCCTACCTGGTATGGGATGCTGTCTCTCATAAGCCTTGCCGGGATCTGCTCCAGGTAAGCTCGGAACTGATCTACCGTCATGGTGGACTTGTACCAGTTACAGCTTTTGCATGCCGGAAGCATATTTTCCAGCTCGTCTGCTCCTCCTTTGCGCAAAGGAATCACGTGATCCACCTGCATGTGCTCATGCTCCAGGGAGCATCCGCAATACGCGCAGTGGCCATCACATTTTTTTAACACCTGCTCCCGCTCTGCTTTTGATAATTTTCTTCTCATCAGGTATTCAGCACCTTTCTGATCACACACATCGTGCACAGCCTTCCGTCAACCATCTTTTCCGTTATTCCTTCCGGGAGCGGCCGATCCCAGCATTCCTCTCCGCACTCCTGGCATCTTGTCAGTTTCCATCCTTCTTTCCCTTCCGGAACATTTTTTCTCAGCGGCATCATCAGATAGCCGCCTCTCTCTGTTTGGCTTCTTGGCTGTATTTTAACTTTCATTTTTGCATATCTCCCATTTTCTCTGGCGCTGCCGCCATTATCAGCTTCCGGACTTTGGCAGTGGCAAGCATTCTAAAGATGTTTTCTATCTTTCTGCATTCTGAGTAGTCTGCTCCCGCCGCAATGTCGCGAACGACATATTCCAATATCGTTGTCCGGTGTGGAATACGTTCAATGTCTTTTACTATGATTCCTATGATTTTTTCTGCGTCTCCGCTTATTGCATACATTTGTGCTATCGCTTCCTGGTACGCCGCAACCTCTGCAGCCTTTTCAGGAGGCATTTGCATCGCTTCGATTATCTGCCGTGTGATGCCTGTTTTTAATAACCACGATTCTATTTTATTTCTCTCTGCTCCAGTATCATTTCTACCCATGTCTTCGTTACCCTCTTCCTTCCGTCTGTCAGCAAGCAAAAATGCCGGTATTTCTCTGCTACCCTGATTTTTTTCTTTCTATTTTCTTTCGCCCACAGCGGATCATCATCCTCGATCCAGATCACTTGCCCTATCGGTGTAGATTCCCTCAATTTGTCTATCTGCGCTTGCAGGATCGGCCTCCGATACAGGGCGGAAGAATAAAATCCCCGGTATATGTAGTCCCCTTCCGCCATGATCTTCTTTACTTGGGATATGCTGCATTTCAGGTCCGCTGCGATCTCCTCTGCATTCATCCCCGCCTTTCTGCGCTCCCTCACCTGCTCCTCGCTGATCGTTCTCCTCTTCGGCATTCCCTTCACCTTCTTCTGTTAAATAATTTCGGCTCATCAGATCCATCCACTGCTCCCTGGTATGTGTCTTTTCATATTCCGCCTGAGCCGCTCTCTGGAGCATCTGCATATTGTCCGCATTATTGTGTACGGCCTCTGGCTCTTCCCGGTGGTGGGCTGGGCAGAGCATAACCTTAAAGCCATTCTCCTCTGAGATCTTCCGGCCCCAGGTGCCTGGGAAGATATGATGCTCCTCTAGGTATCTGTGCCTACCTGTGTATGTCCCAAGCTCTATGCACATCCAGCACGTCCCAGGCTCCTGATGGATGATCGACGGCGGATGTTTCCGCCGCCGCTTCTTTCCCTTCTGCTTCGGATACAACAGTCCGCTCATGGCCTGTATCCTTCCAGGCATTTCAGGACATCCAGCAGATGCTCTCCCTGCTCCCTGGCCTTTCGGTAATTCTCAATTCCGATGTTTCCCTGGATCATACTCAGGTGCGCAAGGGCCTCTTCTTTTACCTGTTCTTCCGTCGGCTCTACCTGGGCATGTACCGGTTCACCGTCCACGGCCGCCTGCGTCGGCTCCGGATCCATGCCTTCCGGAAGATATTCCGGGTGGTTCATGATGCTGTCCTGGCCGGGGATCTGCGTCTCCGGTTCTTCCGTCGCCTGCTCCCCGGATTTCTCTTCCTTCGGCTCCTCTGATGCCTGCTCCGCGTTTTCCTTCTCCTCCCTGGACAGATCTTCCGGGATTGGCTGGAAATGCTCTGCGTCATCGCAGTCATCGCATACGGCTCCGTACGCCAGCTCTTTTGCCGGGCTCTCCGGATAGTGGAAGCGGCACTCTTTGCACTGGTCGTACAGAGTTTTCTGATCGGAGTTTGACTCAGTATTTACTTCGTCTCCCGCTGATTCTTGCGCCGGCGCATTTCCCGGTTTCTCGGCTTCCTCTTCCGCCGGCTCCTCTGCGGTTTTTTCAGGCACTCTTTCTCCTTCTGATGTTTCCTTATGCGATTCTGCTCCAGCTCCTTCAGGACCGTCTGCAAGCTCTTCTCCTTTGTCATCTTCTTTCCTTTCTGCCTCCTGCTCCCGGGTGGCTTCATTCTGTTCTTTCTCGTCCTGATCCGGTTTTGCCTGCTCCCGTTCCGGTTTTCCTGCATTCTGATCCGGTTTCTGCGGCTCTTCTGCTCTGTATGTCTCTCCATAGATCTGCTCCCAAGCACGCTCCGGTTCTGACAGATCTGCTCCTTTGCAGATCAGCTTCAGGCCGTATAAAAGCTCTACCCAGGTACAGCTTTCTTTTTCCAGGCTCCGGACGTTTTGCACCTCCACGTCCTGATCCTTGCCCCGAATGCTGACCATCAGCCGGCCTATGCCCGGTACCCTGGCCATCAGCACTGCTACCCCGGAGGGGGCCAGGACATCCATCAGCCGCTCCACGGAGCTGTCGGAATATTCTTCCCTGGCGATCACCGGTGCCAGCTCCGCGAACTTCTCCCGGTGCTCGTAAAAATACTTCCGCATGGCCAGGGCTGGTACTCCCAGGTCCTCCGCACCTTCCGGCTGGCCTTCCATCAATACCTCCATGGGTGTGATCTTCTGCTCTGCCTCATACTCTTTCTTGATCTCCCTGATCTCTTTCCGGGTGATCCCCTGCGGGACGGCATCCGCGATGCTCTCCGGCAGCGTCAGCATTTCTGCCAGGAGTGACATCCCGTAGCCCTGGTATTTCTCCTGCAGGCGGTCGGAATACCCGCCTTCAGCGTACCTGTCATTGATCCCGATAAAACGGGACACATAGGTCTCGTTCATCCCGTACTCTGCGGCGGCAAATTCTGCGACGGTCTTATAACCCGACTCTGCCAGGATATCCGTGTCCCTGGCCACTTTAAGGAGATATCCCATCCGGACAAATCCCTGTGTCACGTTCCGGACTTCCTGGTCCATCGCTGCTTTAAAATACCTGTATGTACCCACTTTTACCATTTCCTCTGCCATTTATATCGCCTCCATAAAGTCTTCCATGAGCCCCTTCAGGACTCTGGTATTGTTTTTCGCTTCCAGCTCTCGGATGTTTTCCTCACGCTTTACGGCGCTGATTTTCGCATAGTGATGATCCTGCTCCGTGAGCCGTTTTTTTATTACCTTCTGCCACTCCCGCAAGAAAGGCCGGATTTTTTCGATCCCCGGTTCCTCATCGTACTCGCCCCGGTGCTGGCGGATCGTTCCGCCCGGCTCTACCTCGATGGTATAATACGGTTTCTCCGGTTCTTCCGCCCGGCGCAGGAAGCAGATATAGGTCTCCCTCTGGCGGATCCGGTCAAAGTACCGGTCGCAAGCCCCAGCGCAGTGATGGAGCATCCGGCCTTCCAGCACGATGTCCATACAGCGGCGCGGGACGATGATGATATACTGGTCTGAGGTGTATTCGTATTTCTCCCGGATCTCTGCCATAACATCCTCCACGCCTGGGAAGCGTTCTGCGTATTCGTTCGCTGTGATTTCCGCCTTCCGCGCTTCCAGCTCCATCACGGCCTCATCATGCCGGCGTCTCAGCTCCCGCGGCCGGTACACCATCGCGTCATCCATATGCTTCCCCAGCTTTTTAGCCATTCCCAGGTAATCTATCCATTGCGAGAGCACGGCTTTTATTTTAAGCCCTGGATAGCTCTCAGCCTGCTGGCGGATCAGGTAATTCCGTATCTGCTGGATGCCCACGTATGGCCCTATGCCTTTTATATCTTCCGGGACAATCCCTTCTTTCCCCAGCCATTCCAGCGTTTCCTGACCGATCTTCTGCCCGGTGGTGTCTGACCATTGCATCCAGAGCACGGCATTGCTCCCACCGTCCATGTCACGGATCCGGTTGATCTTCTGGCGATCACGGATCTTAAATACCTCTTCGATGCTGTTTCCTTTAATCCTCAGCACCCCGTTGTATCCTCCAAACATGATGCCTATTTTTTCCGCCTCTTCTTTCAGAAGCCGGTAAAACCTCCCCTTATACAGCAGTTCTATCAGCGCTGGCATCTTCGTTTCTCCGCAAGCCATCAGAGCGCTGTAATGTACTTGGTGTCTGTTTTCTGCCGCCATCTGTTTAAAAATTCTCGTCCACCCCTCATAGGCTGTATCTTTCAGGGCCTCCTGGATGCCTCCGTCATACAAGTATGCATGGTACGTCCTTCTGTTTGCGGAGTTCCCGCGGTTGTCAAAATACTCTTTTCCCGAATTTTTTACTGTGCCCCAGGACATGTCCCTGGTGTATTGGTTGTAATAAATGTCGCAGTTCCATTTTTGATATTTTTTACTTTTCGGTTTATACAGCAGTACCCTTATTGCCTCGGAGATCGCCACGCCTTCTCCGCCTGCTCCCCAAATCACTTCTGCATCAAAGTGCCTGGCGACTCCCATTTCCTCGTCTACCGGCTGGATCAGGCAAAAATTCAGCGGCATTCTTTTCCGCGTTGTCCGCCGCACGACGGAGGCTTTCCGGCCGCAGTGCGGGCAGGCTGCTGTATCACCATGCCTGGCTTTCCCGCCGTCTTCCCGGCGCAGTTCTTTTTCCGGCGTTCTGCCCTTGCAGGAGGTGCATGCCCATTCTTTCTCCTCCTGGTCGAAAAACAGATATCCAGGCCGCCCTGTCCGATCCAGGATCCAGTCTCGGAGATCTTCCGGAAGCGGCGGTATCTTATCCATAGTTTCCCGGACGCGGCCGAGACGTCTCATTTCTTTCGCCTCCCGCGTATTCGCGTTGTATTCCCATTCCCGGTGCTCGATCAGGCCGATGGCGTCTGAGTTCCAGTATTTGTCCTTTATCATCTCTACGATAAGATCCTTGTCCCGCGCGGTGTCAAACAGCGCATCCTTTTCCCTCATGCATCCCCAGTAAGAGCTTCTTCTCTCTGTCCATAAAAATTCAAATTTTTTCTGTTTCCAGATCCCGTTTTCAAGGGCTTCATACTCATAATTCTCCGTATTCATAGCATATCTGGCCCTCAGGATCCCTCTGGCGAATATATTCAGGATCAGGATGCCTTCCACTTCCTGCACGGTGATAACCTGATGCTCCAGTTCTACGACCGGCGCCTTCGGCTCCGTTCTTTCAACCAGCTTTCTCTTCATTTCTTTCCGCCTCCTGTATATTCCTTTCCTCGTCCACGGTCCACCAGATCTTTGCCTGCTCCCCGGATACGACAAACAGCTTCGCCGCCTCGATCTGACCCGGTTCCGGTTCCAGGATCAGGCCGAGGATCGCTCCTTCCGGGCCTCTGACCCTTGGATACGGCCCTCTGGCAATCGCAATGTCCCCGGCCTGCTCCGCGGCCGCCTCGCCTTCTGCCACCCTCAGATGCTGCCTGTCCTGCTCCCAGTCTTTCCGGAGAGGATGTTGTACCATGTACATCATGCCATAGCCTGCCAGCTTTTTATGATCCAGTTCCTCTACCAGTATGATCTCCGTGCAGGCGATCTGGCATCCGCCGTCCTCGTCGATCATACCCCCGGCCTCTACCCGAAAATGCCTGTTCCCATGGCCCAGAGGAAAAAATCCCAGGCACTCAAAGGGATTTTCTGTGCAGTGCCAGCCCTTGCGGGCTGTCTTACAGCCAGTTTCCCGATAGGTGACTCCCAGTTCCAGCCTCTTGTGTCCGATCCCCAGGGACGCCACCAGATCCTTTGTGAGCCCCTTAAACGCCATCACTTAGCATCACCTCCAAGGTAATATTCCCGCACGATCCGCTTTGCCTCCGTCTGGGAGGGCACTCCCAGATAGACTGGCCCCTGCATGGGTACCTCCTTGCCATTTTGAGTGACCTTTGTGGCGTTTACGAGCTTGGGGCTTACCTGTCTTTTGTTCTCAAAGGCAAACCTCAGGATCTTCGACATGCATCCGCAGAGGCTTTTCCCTTTCTTGCGGACGGCCCTGGCCATCTCTTCGTCTCCTCGGCACAGCTCCACGATGCAGGTCGTCCAGTCGTCCAGGACACCGTCGATTCCCAGATCTTTCTTTTCCGCATCCAGCTTTCCCAACGCCGCCATCAGCGGTGTGGCAAGCTTCGGTACGATGCCGTCTATGTAGTCTTCCGCGTCCTCTTTCTCGAGCCCGTTTTCCTGCGCCAGCGCAAGGATCGCCGCTGTGTCCCCTTCTGCCAGCTGGGCGGCCGCCGCGCGGTTCAGTTCTTCGCAGGAGTCAAATTCTCCGAATTTTTTAAACAACATATGATTCTCCTTTCAGGCGGTCCGGCTGCTGCGTTTCTGCAGTTCCGCCGTCATCCAATTTTTGTAGCTGTGCTGATAGTCCCTGGCAAAGCAGATCTGGTGCCATCGGGTCAGTTCCGCGACGCGCTTCCAGAGTTCCACGTTCGCAATGGTCTCCCCTCTTGCGGTCTTCCAGCCATTTCCCTGCCACATGGGCAGGTGCGAGGTATAGTTTCCCCGGAGGTAGAGCTGGTCGGTGTATACCATGATCTCGCTCGCCTTCCGCATCCGGTTCAGAGCCGCACAGAAACACAGCATGATCAGCTGGTTCGGGGTTACGTTCTCCTCTTTCCGGAATTCCTGGACCGTATGTACATTCCCTTTGCTGTCAAAGCACTCCAGGACGTATCCGTACCAACCGGTTCCCCGCCGGATGCCCCGCGTCGCGGTTTCCAGGTACATGTTTACCATCTCATCACCTCTTTTTCTTGCGCCGGCGCAAATCCGGTTTTGCTACGCTCCGCTTTCTTTTTCTTTCCTGCTCCCGGTTTCCGGTATCCGTTCTCGCCTTTGTCTTTACTTTGTGAGCATGGTTTTTCGGCTTCAGGCTCACCAGGCGGTAATATTGATACCTGTAGCCCATTTTATTGACTCCGTTGACCAGGCTCTGCTTGTCCAGGTAGTATCCTTTCGGTACCCTTGGGTCCTCCGGCCAGCGGTCGCTCTTTAAAATGGTCGTTTTAGGCTTTGGATCTATTAGGTTCCGGCTGCAGGAATACCGGGCTTTCGATGGGCTTCCCGGTTTCCGGAAGGTTTTTTTCGTTTCTTTTACCAGATACGCGGCCAGATCTTCGTAGTGGCCGTCCTCATAGAGATACTCCGTATGCGTTCCGCCGTTACCCTTCCAGCACTGGTTTGCCGCCTTTGCCCCGGATCCGTCCGGGAGGTCGTTGAGGATCAGGTGGTGGTGGATGGATTTGTTCTCATACTCCGTCACGATGATGTACTTCAGGGGCGCCCCGGCCTTCTTCCATTTCCGCCGCAGGCGCTCCAAATAATTTTTCAGGATCCGGCGGGCTTCCTTGGCGTCCGGCCTTATCTCCTTTTTGTAGGTCAAGGTCAAAAACAGATCCCCCGGATCAAAGTTTGCCTGGATCTTCCGTCGCAGTTTTTTGATACAGTTCTTTTCATTCGTCCGAGCCACCTCCTCCGGTGTTGGTAATCTCCTGGGGGCCGGGCTCCCTTTCTTCCCATACCGGCCGGAGTTGACCCGCTCCACCTCCATGACCCCTTTGTATCTCCATACATTCTTGATGTGCATAAGCTCATGTCCTTCCAAGTTTAATTGCTAAATCAAGTTCAAAAGGGGAGCAAAATCCCCTGATTCTCTTGCTTTTTGGGGCCCGCTATGGTATGATAATTACATACATTTTTGATATGCGGGCTTGTCCCAGAAGAGCATTCAGCGCCCACTGAATGCTCTTCTTTTTCTTCGCTTTTCTGCAGACCTCAGTTCTTTTTCCAGCGCGATCTGGCTCTTTGTGTTAAACCAGTAATTCCCTTTTCCGTCCGAATAGTAAATCACCTCGTCCGCCCCTCGTTTCTCCCGCCCAATCTCCTTTGCTCCGGGTGGAGGGGTAAGGCCGGGAAAACTCCAGGCGTTCTTCCTGGCTTCTGACAGATCTGTCGTCAGGGTTTTCTCTTCAGTCTCATTTCCCATGGGCGCGCTCCAGTTCCGCGGACCGTTCCAGGATCCGCTCTGCATACTCGCTCAGGCTTCCGTCTTGCCATGCTCCGAGGCCGTACCGGTCAGAGCGGCCGGCGTTATAATACATCAGCACCGCCGCCGGATCTTCGTATTCCCAGAAAAGCTCCTCCAAGAAGTCGGCGCCGACCAGGATGTTTTCATACGGATCTGTCAGATCCGTCACTCCCAGCTTCTGCATGCGCTGCCGGTGGTAAACCTGATCTATTTGCATAAGCCCGATGCATGTCCCATTTGTGGCATACGGATCCCAGGAGCTTTCGGCCTCAATCAGTGCCTCTACCAACTCCGGGCAGATCTTCCGCTCCTCGCATATTTTCTCTATGTAGTCGATCCATCCCTCCCGGTCCCTGCCGCCGGCGGCTGTCAGGAAGAGGGAGCCATAAACCATGGCAATCAGCAGCACTGCCATCGCCGCCACTGCATAGCTCATCTTCCTCATACCCCTTCCTCCATGAGCACTATGGATAAAATGCTTGATATCGCCTCTTCAAGATCGCTTTTCCGTTTCTCCAGTTCCTGCCCGAGCCGGATAATTGTCTGTCGCTGGATCTTCTCCAGCGGCAAAGAAGCGTTGCTCTCGACAAAGTTCAGGGATCTGTAATCGGAGCTCATGACGCACCATCTGCTGTCTTCCAGATCCGGATCTCCCGGTTCCAAAACAACCACGGCCGCCACTTCTCCCGCCTCCGGACCCATTAACAGGGCATGTCCATCATTAATTTTCTGCCACTTAAATCCCATTTTTCTCCTCCTTGCCTTCTGCAAATTCAATCGACGTACAGTATGTGTCGTAGATATCCGTCCTTCTGTTGTCGTGCGGATATACGACCAGGTACATATGATCATCGATCAGCTCCTCGTTCCGATAAGCCAGGTCTTCTCCCGTCCGGAAGCCGATCCCGGATACCTGATCGAGGTCATACTCCTTTACCACTCCCTCGCTGGTTTCTACTATCATCTTTTTTGCCATATTCAATTTTCACTTTCTTCTCGCGAGAATGGGTCCGGCAGGAATCGAACCTGCGTCCGGGCCGGCCATCTGCCGGCAGGCTCTGCCATCTGAGCTACGGACCCTCACCCTCGCCGAGACAGAGGCGAGGGCTTTTCCATATTCAGTTTTTTCTTTGGGAAGTGTCGATCCCCAGTGGAGCGAGCCGGAGTCGAACCGGTATGTCAACGAGTGCTTTATAAGGACCTTACTGTGCCCGCCGTCGGGCCTCCCGCTCCATAGTTTTTATGTGGGGCGCCCTATGCAGTCGCCCCGCCCTCGTTTTCTGACCTACGCTTACTGGCGTCTCACTCTCCTGCTATAATCCCAAGCAGTTCTTCGAGTTCCGTCCATCCGTGAAGGTACCCTTTTGCAAACGCTGCGCCTCGTGCGCCGCTATAGCCCTCTTCCTTCATGCGCTCAATGCATTTCTCGATATCCTTTTTCAACTCTTCGCTCATACTTACCCTCCATTCCCACGCGCTATGCGGATGCTTTCTTGTTTGAGTCTCTATTCACCAGGCTTTCAGCCCCTCGCTCCAGGCGCTGATAATACAGATCCACAAACGCCTGGGTGAATCTTTTTTCCCATCCTGGAGTAAATTCTACGGTACAGGTGTAGTCCTCCGGCTTAATCCGTTTCGACATGGTTCTCCCCTCCCCTTCTTGTCTTTGTACATGTTATGTAAATATGGTTTGTCCTAATGCAACGTCAGCTTCTCGGCTCCATATCGGCGCCTTTCATATCACTTCCCCCTATGCTTCTTGCAGGATCTCGCAGTAGATTCTTTCTTCTTGCGCTCCCATTGCTTTCCTTCTCTCTTCATCTTATAATCTGAATACAGGCTGTTGCAGCAGCCGAGTACGACAAAAAGGAGGAAATACTTATTTGAACGAAGTAATACACGACCTTACTATTCTGTATCTCAGTAAACAAAATCTTTCAGACCTTACTCCTGAACAGCTTTATGAAAAGTACAAAAATGTTTACAGTGAATTGAAAGAATATCGTAAAGGCCAAAATTCTGAAGGTGTGACTATTTTGAAATGAGCTATACAACTCTGCCATAGCTGAAGCACATTCGCTAGATGTCATACCGTTGGACTCCTTCGCCATTTGCTCCATATGCCAGCGAAGGAGTTCTTTTTCTGTGGCTTTTTCAACAGTAATATTTTTTCTTCTCTTCATCTGCTCCACCTCCTTCCTGGTTCCATGCCAGTGCCTTTTAAACCGCCGTCGTCTCCCTTTCCTTTTCTTACAAAATTTTTCTTTTATTGCGGCTCTCCCGATTATCATCCAAGGAATTGAGTCCATACTAAAATGCATAAAGTAATCGAGTTTATCAGCAATGCTATTGACTGTAAAATATATCCCGCTTTTGACTGCTGCATCTACTCCACCTCCTCCACGGTGTCTTCTTCCAATATTTCCGTTAATTTATTTAGAAAATCTTCTGTAACTGCGGAAATCTTCTCAATCTTCAGACTCAAAACATCATGCCTGACGTTGACTGCTATACTTCCTCCTGTTTTCAGATAGAGTTCCCTCTCAAACACCTCATAGCCGCGCCTCTTCACCTATTTCCTCCTTATGTTCTCTGTGATAAATCTATAATTTACTTGCTATTGCAAGTAAAACCCCAAATATCAAAGCCAGTTCTGTTATAATTATTGTCGATGCGCGCATCTACTCCACCTCCTTCCTGGTTCTATGTCGGTGTCTTTTAAACCGCCGTCGTCTTCCTTCCCAGTGCTCTTTTTAATGAAACGACATTTTTCTTGTAATATTTTTCATAAAATGGTAAAATTTTTTCATGCCATTTAGGCGGGGGAAGGAGCTGGTTTTTTGACCAAACTTTTGACTTTGCCTGCTCCCTTAATATAAGGACGCCCATCGTGGCACCAAGGCACGGTAAACTGGGGAAGGCAGATTACTGACATGGCGTAATCGTGTTCTCTATCACGGTAAAAATAGGGCGTTGCGTAGTCCATATCTACGCTCACCATGTTAAGTTCTCCTTGTAACCTGTCAGCAATTAGGCTGTGGCAGATCCAAAACTGCCAAAGTGACAGGGTATTTGATAGAAGCGTTTGGTTCCGTCGAGCGTGGTGAAAACCTGCAAAATACATAGGGTAAACAAATTTGGCAAAGAGCTGTATGAGACGGAACCTCATGCAGTCTTTTTGATTAAGACGTCCGATATAGAAACTCTAGCTGCTTTTTGTAATCGCCACTTTATATATTCTCTTACCCTCATCACTCCCTTTCCCCTAGTTCTCTTTCTCCACCTCCTCGTCCGTATGAAACAAATAATCCAGTGTCATATCAGGAAAATATGTATTCCGTACTTTTACGCATTCGCTATATCCCCAATCTGATTCTCCGTTAAATCGTGAATGTATCGTTCTGTAAGACAGATTCAATAGATTTGCGATATCACTTCTGGATATATTTTTTCGTTTCATCTCTGCTTCTAAATTATTAAGATTCAGTTTCAACTTTACTCTCCTTTCTATTGCGCAATTTCGCAATTTCTAGTATTAATATATTGCATGATTGCGTAATTGTCAACAATTTTTTTGCAGAATTTTGCAATTTTATATTTACATTCGTTGTGCAATACTGTAATATCAAATCAAGGAGGTACTTTCTATGGATCAAAGGGCCGAAATACTCAGGAAAATAATGGAAGAAAAAGAAATGAAGGTTTCTGACGTTGTGAAAATTTCAGGACTTCCCTACTCTACTGTAAAAGCCATTTTGGAACGTGGCGCAGAAAAAGCGGGATACGTTAATGTATGTAAAATATGCTCTGCCTTGGGCATCAGCGCAGATGAGTTAGAAGAAATAGTATCCAATCAAAATTATGAGCCTTCTGCTCTTGCCGCCCACTTTGATGGCGACGAATATACAGAGGAAGAACTTAAAAAGATCAAAGAGTTTGCCGCCTTTGTAAAAAGCAACCGTCAAAAGGGGGAGTGATTCCAGTGACGCTTTGTGAAATACTGGAGCAAAATGCTCATGATGAAAAGATAGTGATCATTCCTTACGATCTGGGGGGTCGCCTGAAAGGACTTTACTGCGACGGAACCATCGCTTTGAATAAAGATATCGATACACAGGCAGAAAGGACATGTGTCTTGGCCGAAGAGCTTGGCCATCACTACACCACGACCGGAAACATCTTGGATCAGAGTCAGCCAGAAAACCGAAAGCAGGAAATGCATGCCAGGCTTCATGGTTATAACCGTCTGATCGGGCTACAGGGGATCATCCGTGCATACCAACATCGATGTCAGAGCCTCACGGAGATGGCCGAATATCTGGGCGTAACTGAGGAATACCTGAAAGAGGCGCTGGAACTTTACCGGCAGAAGTACGGAACAGGTGTGGAGGTAGACAACTACATCGTGATCTTTGAACCGAGGTTTGCGGTGGTGGAGAAATTTTAAATACTATACCGATCTGTACGGAAACTGAAACATTACCTTTCCCAATAGTCGGTTTTATAATTTATGCCATCAATTGAGGATATGAATTTATGCATACCTATCACATCCAGTGCATCGGCGTTACACGTTGTTGCCGCCAAAAACTGCTTGAAAAATTATATAAAGGAGAGCGGCCTTTTGATCGCGACATTCAGATCCGAATCTTCCCGGCAGATTACAAGGGCTATTCGACCTATCAAGTCTACGCTAATCGGATTGATCTAGGATTTGTTCCTCAAAACAAGCTCCCTATTTTTCAAAAAACTATAGTCTCAGTATCGGTTCGGGCCGCATCACAAACTGCTCCCTCTGGCCGAATCCATTTCGCTTGCATTTTAACCTTAGTTTGTAAATAAAATACAATAGTGCATTGTCCAACGACAATTTCTTGCGCCGGCGCAAGAACCGGAAGAAAGGAGGCCGTTCGTGAGAATTGGTATTTATCCCCGTAAATCTGTATACAGAGACAACAGCGAGTCTGTGGTAACTCAGGTGAAGCTCTGCAAGGAATATGCTGAGATCATTTACCGCGGTCAGCCTCTTGAATATTTTGTCTATGACAAGGATGAAGGTTTTTCCGGAAAAAATACCCAGCGGCCCGGATACCAGCGGCTGATGCAGGACGTCCGGAGCGGGCTCCTTGATGTGGTCATGGTCTATAAGCTGGACCGGATCAGCCGCAATGTCCAGGATTTTTCAAATACTTTCTCCGTGTTCCAGGAGCATGGCGTCTCTTTTGTGAGCGTCAAAGAGAGCTTTGATACCTCTACGCCTATTGGCAGAACCGTCATGTACATCCTCGCGGCCTTCGCTCAGTTGGAACGAGAGAATACTTCTGAGCGTGTGTCTGATTCCATGTTGGAGATGGCTCGTAGTGGCTTCTGGACCGGAGGACGCTGCCCTGCCGGAATGAGATCCGTGCGGCGTTCTGTCGGCGGAAAAGAGCATTCTTTTCTGGAGGTGGATGAAGCGAAGATCGGACAAGTCAAACAGCTTTTTGATCTTTATTTGTCCGGTATGTCTATCACCGGCTTGGAACGGTACTGCCGCGATCATGGCATCCAAACCGAGCGTGGTAAATACCTAAGCACCAGCCAGCTCTATTTTATCTTGAGCAATCCGGTATACTGTCAAAACAGTCCGGAGGCGCTGGCCTATTTCCGGGAAAAATCATACGGACTTCCAGACAATGCAGATCTGTTATTTGATAGTCAGCATGGTCTGATTGGATATGGCCGCAAAGCGGGCACAGCCGCCCCGTACACGATTGCAATCGGCGCACACGACTATGTGATCACCGGGGTCAATTGGGTGGCTGTACAGCGCCGTATGGGCGTCAACAAACAGGTACGGACCTCCAAATACGAGTGCGGCCTTCTGAAAGGTGTTCTGCGCTGCAAATGCGGAAGCCGGGTCATCACAAAGATCTATAACAAAAAGGGAGTACAATACCGCTTTTATCTCTGTGCAGTTCGGGATCGCCAGGGATCTGCGTACTGTGACACCCACCACATCAATATGGATCGTGTAGATGATCTCTTTATGACCCGCCTGAAAGATATGCGTATCCACAAGGGGCTGATCGAATTAAAAGACATACAGGAATATTCTGCCTTTGATTTTACTGCGGCGTCGCGCAGGCAGAAGGAGCTGAACGGAAAAATCGAAAATTTGATGAACGTTTTGGAGGAAGCGGATGGCCAGGCATCATCAAAATACATTCTGCGCCAGATCGACCGTCTGGACGAAGAGATCCGTGCCCTTGACTCCCGGATACAGGAAGCGCGCCGCCAGGAGCTGGCGCTGAAGAATCGTGCAAATGCCGTTGATCAGGTTTACGGAGAAATCTGCCAGTTTCTGGATCACTTTGAATTTTTAAGCTACAGGGAAAAGAATGAGGCCATCAAAAAGATGGTAAAAGAATGTGTTTTTGATGATGGCACTTTGAAAATTGTTTTTTAATCCCGTTCTCGTTTTTATTCAGATCGGCGTACCCGTCTGTCCCATCATATCATGCCCCAGATGGCTCCGCTCATACCCGTAAGACCTGGAGACCCCGAAATCGTCATAGTCGCTGTATGGGAATCCTTTTGCAATGGGATGGAACGCCTTCAGGCCGTATTTTTTCACCCATTCCTTTTTACCGTCCCCGTCTTCTTTTGCTTCCTCTATCTCGAATTCTCCTACCATGCCCCCCAGAACAGCCGTATATGCTTCCTTATAATAGGGAAAATACTTAAGGTCCGCCGTCAGCTTTTCCAGAGCCTTTCCCCGTCCGATCTCTTCCTCCAGCTCCGTAAACAGGTTCATTACTTCCCGGTCGTCGTCAAAAGATCCTCCCGTATGGGCCGCCGTCCAGGCCAGAAGATCGATCCAGCCGATATGGGCGTCGGTTCCATATGTATCCCTGTCATACTCGTAAGCCTCAGACATGGCAAATTCTGACACCAGGAAATCCACCCAGCGTATGTAATCATCCTGCCCTTCCTGCCCGTCCGTATCGCCTCCATTGTCCGCCTGTTTCTCCTGCTCTTCCCCCTCGCCTTCATCCGCTTCGGTTTCCTCCGCATGCTCTTCCTGCGCTTCCGGGCTGATTTCCGCCGCCGTCTGCCGCAGTCCATGCCCCACTTCCATCCAGTATGATGCGCCGGCAAAGACCAGCAGAATCATCAGATTGACAAAAAGAACCTTTTTCAACATGCGCATCCTCCTGTATTATTATCCAGTCTATGTCCTTTTTCCCGGATTCATGCCAGCCGATTTCATTTGACACTCCCGGTAAACTATGGTAGTCTTAGGATGTGCCGCAAGGCATGCATTTATTTTAAGGAGGTACCACAATGAACAGAGGTACAGTTAAGTGGTTCAACAACCAGAAAGGCTACGGATTTATCTCCGACGAAGACGGCAACGATGTATTCGTTCACTATTCCGGGCTGAATATGGAAGGCTTCAAGTCCCTGGAAGAAGGGCAGGCTGTTGAATACGAAGTCGTAAACGGCGCAAAGGGACCGCAGGCTACCAACGTGACCAAGCTCTAATCTGATTTGGACATTTCAACAAATTCTTATGTAAAAATAGATTAAGCATCAACGCTTCATATGTTTTTTATCTTGAGAATTATGCAAGAATGCGAGAATGGAAGAAGACCGGGAGGCAGACATGCCTCCCGGTCTTCTTTGCCCTTATCACTCTTCCATGGAAAAATACTCATCGATCCCGTCGGCAATCCCTTCCGCCATCAGATCCTGGTAGTCCTCCGACGCCATCCTCTGGTCTTCTTCCGCGTTGGTCATGTAGCCCATCTCAATAATCGTCACCGGAACCGACGCCCAGTTGATCCCGCTCATGGTATCCGTCTCCCACACAGACTGCTTCCGGGCCCCGGTGCTGGCTGTAAAACAGTCCAGTACTGCGTCCGACAGCGCCCGGCTCTGTTCATAAAGGCTCCCGTTGTAGGGATTGGACGAGGTCTGGCAGATGGTCATGGCGCCGTGCACGCTGCTGTCCTCCGAACCATTGGCGTGGATACGGATAAACGCGTCCGCTCCCGCTTCATTGGCCGCCGCCGCGCGTTCGCTATTGCTCATGTCCACGTCGTGGGAGGTACGCACCATCAGTACCTCATAACCCCTTTCCAGGAGAATCTCCTCCAGCTTCTGCGCCACCTGGAGATTGAGTTCATACTCTTTCAGCCCGGTGGACACGCCCGTCGTCCCGCCGGTCACCTTCGCCTTCGTCTCTGTCGCTCCCGGTCCCACCGGTTCCTGCTCCGAATTGCCCTTGCTCTGATGTCCCGCGTCGATGGCTACCAGGTATCCATTGCCGGCTTCACTCTCCGAGTCCTCCTGCTCCGGAGCTGATGCCTCCCGTTCCGGGTCTTCCTGCTCCGGGTCCTGGGGGTCCTGCGGCGCAGGCTCCTCCGCCTCTGTTTCCGCTTGCTGCTCCGGTTCGGTGTCTGCCGCCTCTGTTTCTGCTTGCTGCTCCGGTTCGATGTCCGCCGTCTCTTCCGGTTCCGGCGCATCCTCCACCTTTTCCATCTCCACCTCCTGCACGGTCACCGCCATGTTCTCCGAGGAGGCCGCACCGCAGCCCCACAGGGCGGCGCTCAGGCAGAGAAGTCCTACGATGATTCCTTTTCTCATCCTTACTGTCCCTCCCTGCTCCGCCGCGCCATCTGCATGGCCGCCTGCTCCTGCCTTAGTTCCTCCGCCAGTTCATATACCGGCCAGAACAGATTATGCGGCGTCATCACCGCCTTCAGTCCTGTGGGTTCGATCTTCCTCTGCCTGTACTCAGCCAGGAAACGGTCCAGCAGGCCGTCCTCCAGCCCGCAGAACACCAGAAGCTCCGGCAGGCGGTACCCGCCCGGTGCCTGCTTTTCCGGTTTCGGCTCCAGCTCCGGAGGGATGGTTCCCGCCAGGACGCCCACCGCCCGGCTTTCTTCTCCTTCTTTTATTTCCCTGGGCAGAATGCCCAGATCCCTGCACAGATCCACGATCTGCTTTTCCTTTTTCCGCTCCGGCATCACATAGAGCATCCGGGGCTGTGTATGATTCATTGTACGCATCATTTTTTCTCCTGTCTCTTGGTGGCAACAGTATAGCACGTTCCCCCGCGATGAGTAAACAGGAATCTATATGCAGACTGAGGGTATCCATCCGGCCGTTTCAGGCCTTCAGGACACCCTCCAGGTTTTCAGGAATTGTATGTAAAAGCGTTCGGCATGCGGCTTTCACCGCCGCCTTGCGCCATTGTTGTTAGTCGAGGTGCGGTCCCCGCTTGCGCGCCGGCAGACAACC
Source organism: uncultured Lachnoclostridium sp. (assembly GCA_944381625.1). GTDB lineage: Bacteria > Bacillota > Clostridia > Lachnospirales > Lachnospiraceae > Hominiventricola. Next base: position 227,657 of record CALWLW010000002.1, on the reverse strand, counting down.
GCCCCCATTTTAAGATTCCCGAAGCCTCCCATCTCTTTCCCTCTCCGGTTCGTAAATGAGAAACCCCGGTGGAATTTCTATGGTCTTTACTATACCGGATAAATGTGTACAAAATATGGGAAAAACGTAAAATAATCATAAATTCGGAATGGAAAAATTTATGATTCCTTCACGAATCTACAGAAGTTCTTTCAAAATCTGATTCACCATGGCCGGATTTGCCTTGCCCTTCATGGCTCGCATGGTCTGCCCCACCAAAAAGCCCATGGCTTTTTCTTTTCCGCTGCGGTAGTCCTCCACCGACTGCGGGTTGGCCGCCATCACCTGTTCGATCACGGAACGCAGTTCTCCTTCGTTGCTCACCATTTTCAGCCCGTGTTCATCCACATACCGCTCCGGATCAACATTCTCCAGGAACACCTTCTCAAAGACGTCCTTCGCCACCGAACTGTTGATCGTCCCCGCATCGGTCAGGTCGATCAGGGCGGCCAGGTTTTCCGGTGAGAACCGCAGATCCTCCGGCTCCATCCCATGCTCTTTCATCAGATGCATGGTCTCCACCATCAGCCAGTTGGACACTTTCTTCGGCTTTTTGCATATGGCCGTCGTCGCTTCAAAAAGATCCGCCAGCTTCTTGGAGCCTGTGATGATCTGAGCGTCGTAATCGGGAATATCGAATTCCTTTTTATAACGGATCAGCTTCTCGCTTCTCAGCTCCGGCTGTCTGGCCCTGATCTCCTGAAGCCACTCATCGCTGATCACCACAGGGGGCAGATCCGGTTCCGGAAAATAACGGTAATCCTGCGCATCTTCCTTGGAGCGCATGGCATGGGAGGCTTCTTTGTTGTCATCCCATCTTCTGGTTTCCTGAACCACCGCCTTCCCCATCTCCAGCAGTTCGATCTGACGCTCCCGCTCGCCTTCGATGGCTCTGGCAATGGCCTTGAAAGAATTCAGGTTCTTCATCTCTGTACGGGTTCCCAGCTTACTGGAGCCGGCCTCCCGCACGGAAAGGTTCACATCCGCCCGCATGGAGCCCTCCTGCAGCTTGCAGTCGGACGCTCCCAGATACTGGATGATCAGACGCAGTTTATCCAGGTATGCGATCACCTCATCGGCATTTCTCATATCCGGTTCCGACACGATCTCGATGAGGGGCACGCCGCTCCGGTTGAAATCCACCAGCGAGCAGTCTTCCCATTCGTCATGAATCAGTTTTCCTGCGTCCTCCTCCATGTGGATCTCATGGATTCCGATCTTCTTCGGCCCGGACGGGGTGTCGATCTCCACATATCCGTTCCGGCAGATGGGCTCGTAAAGCTGGGATATCTGGTAGTTCTGTGGATTGTCCGGGTAAAAATAATTCTTCCGGTCAAACTTGCAGTACTGGTTGATGGTACAGTTGGTGGCCAGCCCCACCGCCGCCGCGTATTCCACCACCTGACGGTTCAGCACAGGCAGAGAACCGGGCATCCCCGTACATACGGGACAGGTATGGGTGTTCGGCGCTCCGCCGAATTCCGTACTGCAGGAGCAGAAGATCTTGGTCCTGGTCGCCAGCTCCACATGGACCTCCAGGCCGATCACGGTCTCATACTGTTTGCTCATCTTCCTCTCTCCTTTCTATGCCTGCTTTGCCGCCATGGGACAGCGGCTGTATGCTCTGGTCTGTTCATAGGCATGGGCAGCGCGGAGAATCTTCCTCTCCTGGAAGCAGTCGCCGATCAGCTGCATGCCGATGGGCAGTCCTCTGCCGTCCGTGCCGCAGGGTACGGTAATGCCCGGAAGTCCCGCCAGGTTCACCGATACCGTATAAATATCTCCCAGGTACATGCTCAGCGGATCGCCCAGCGACTCGCCCAGCTTCGGAGCCGTGGTGGGTGCCGCCGGTCCCAGGATCATATCATATTTTTCAAATGCCCGGTCAAACGCCCGTTTGATCAGCGCCTTGGTCTTCAGGGCCTTCAGATAGTACGCGTCATAGTAACCAGAGCTGAGCACGAAAGAGCCCAGCATGATCCGGCGCTTTACCTCCGGACCGAAACCTTCGCTCCTGGATTTTTTATACATGTTGTGCAGTCCTTCATATTCCCGGGTACGGTAGCCGTATTTTACTCCGTCGAACCTGGCCAGGTTGGAACTCGCCTCCGCCGACGCGATCACATAATACGCGGGAATCGCGTATTCCACCAGACTCAGGTCAAATTCTTCCAGCACGGCCCCTTTACTCTCCAGGGCCTTCGCCGCTTCCAGGATGCGTTCCTTTACTTCTCCGTTCAGGCCGTCCCCGAAATAATCTCTGGGAATACCGATACGGAGCCCTTCCGCACTGCCGTCCAGGGCGGAAAGGAAATCATAGGAATCCCGCTTCATGGAGGTGCTGTCCTTGCGGTCGTAAGAGGCGATGGCCTCCAGTACGGCGGCGCAGTCGGCGGCGTCTTTCCCGATGGGTCCGATCTGATCCAGGGAAGAGCCGTAGGCGATCAGTCCGTAACGGGACACCGTCCCATAGGTGGGCTTCAGTCCGGTTACGCCGCAGAAAGCGCTGGGCTGGCGGATGGAACCGCCTGTGTCCGATCCCAGGGCGAAAGAACATTCCTCCGCCGCCACCGCCGCGCAGCTTCCGCCCGAAGACCCGCCCGGCACATGCTCCGGATTCCACGGGTTCCTGGTGGGGCCGAAATATGAAGTCTCCGTGGTGCTGCCCATGGCAAACTCATCCATATTGCTTTTTCCTATAACCACTGCGCCGGCATTTTCCAGGTTCCTGACCGCTTCCGCCGTATAGGAGGGTACAAAATGCTCCAGCATTCTGGAGCTGCAGGTGGTCCGCAGGCCTTCCGTACACAGATTGTCCTTCACCGCCGCCGGAACGCCGGCCAGCGGGCCGGTCAGTTCTCCCGCCTCGATCTTTTTCTGCACCTCTTCCGCCCGGTGCAGCGCCTGCTCTTCATCCACCGTCACGAAACAGTTCAGGGTCTTATCCACTTTCTTTATCTGATCCAGGGCTTCCCGCGCCGCTTCCACAGCGCTGGTCTCCCTTTCCCGGATCTTCTTTCCCAGCTCCAGGGCTGTCAAACTCATCAAACTCACTTTTCACGCCCTCCTACTCTACCGTCTTCGGCACCTTGAACGCCCCGTCCTTGGCCGACGGCGCGTTGGCCAGCATCTTCTCGTGCTCGTCGGTGTTTTCCACCGTATCCTCACGGAACACGTTGTGGATGGGGAACACATGGGACATGGGCTCCACCCCGTCCGTATCCAGGGTATTCAGCATGTCGATGTAGTCCAGCATCTGTTCCATATCCTTCTTCGCCTGTTCCCGCTCCTCCTGGGAAAGCTCCAGCTTCGCCAGGATTCCCACATATTCCATCGTCTCGTCAGAAATCATATTCGCCATCTTTCCATCCTTTCCGGCTCTTCGCGCCTTACGGCTCCAGCCTGCTCAAATCTCTGGGATAAAGCGTGGTCTCACGCACGTTGTCCTCTCCGACCAGTTTCATGGTCAGGCGCTCCAGGCCGATGCCCAGGCCGCCGTGGGGCGGCATCCCGTAACGGAAGGTATCCAGATACTGTTCCAGCCCTTCCTCCGTCATCCCTCTGGCCGCAATCTTGTCTGCCAGCATCCGGTAATCATGGATACGCTGGCCGCCGGTGGTGATCTCCAGCCCGTGGTACAGCAGGTCGAAGCTCAGGGTATAGCGGCTGTCCTCCGGGTCGTCCATGGCGTAGAACGGCCGCTTTTTGGAGGGATAGTGGGTGACAAACACAAAGTCCGCGCCGTATTCCTCCTGGAAATACTTCCCGATCAGGCTCTCCTCTTCCGGCTCCAGATCGAAGGGGTTGCGGATCTTCCGACCGTATTTTTCCGACGCCAGCTCCTTCGCCCGGTCAAAGCGCACCACAGGGATCTGATCCGTCCTGGGAAGCGTAATGTTCAGTATGCGCAGCTCTTTCGCATATTCCTTTTCCAGAAGCGCCATGGTGTACTGCAAAAAGCCGGTCTCCATGGCCATGATATCTTCAAAGCTGTCAATATATCCCATCTCCAGGTCCAGGGACGTGTATTCGTTCAGGTGGCGTTTGGTGTTGTGCTTCTCCGCCCGGAACACCGGCCCGGTCTCAAACACCCGGTCAAATACTCCCACCATCATCTGTTTGTAAAGCTGGGGCGACTGCTGCAGCACCGCCGGACGGTGGAAATAGTCCAGCTTGAACATGTTGGAACCGCCCTCCGCGCTCTTGGCTCCGATCTTGGGCGTGTGGATCTCCGTGAAGCCCTGGCTGTAGAGGAAATCCCGAAAGCCCCGTACGATTCCTTCCTGAAGCTTGAATTTCGCCCGCTCACGCACATTCCGCAGAGAAACGGAGCGCATGTTCAGCTTCGCCTCCAGGGATGTGTTCAGCTTCCATTTGGCGATGGGCAGCGGCATGGGAGCGGCGGGCAGTGAGAAAATCTTCAGACCGGACAGACGAAGTTCCACTCCGCCCGGAGCGCGCTCTTCCTTTTCCAGAAGGCCTTCCGCCTCCACCGCCGCGCCTTCTTTCAGATCCTTCAGGTCAAAGCCTGCTTTTCCTTCCTCATAGACGCACTGCAGAAGTCCGTCCCGTTTGCGCAGGATCACAAACGCCACCTCGCCCATATCACGGATGGTGTGTACCGCTCCGTTTACCCGGACGCGCTTTCCTTCCATCTCCTCTGCATACAGTTCTTCCAGTTCCAGAGTCTCCGGCTGTTTTACGCCTGTCATAAATTCCATATCCATTCCTCCTGTTTTTTCCGGGACAGATTTTTGTTTCATAGGAATTTCCGTAAAACTTTTCCATAAAACAAAAACCCCGTCCCGGAATTATTACATTCCGGGACGGGACAAATCTTTCATCTCCCGCGGTACCACCCGCCTTGAACCGCAGATCCTTTCGCCGCCCGCATAGGGTGCGAAGTTCCTTCGGTTCCACTCTTGTGCACATAACGCATGCCTGCGGACTGACCTACTCTTCTTTCAGCCAGCCGGCTCCCAGGCGTTCCCTTTACCTGCTCTTCCCAACGGCGCTCTCAGTCGGTGACGCCATATTCCTGTCGGCCTCTGCAGGCAAGAGTCCTGTTCTCCGCCTTTTCTTTTGTGCTGTATCTTATCACATTCGGTTTTCAAATGCAACTTTAAAATTTACGGTTTTTTCAAATCTCTTTTGATCTGTGAGGAACTGATCTCCGGCGTCCGGGGAAGATAGATCACCTCTGCCCCCTCTTCTTCCAGGAAATCGAACTTTCCTTCCCAGTCGTCGCCCATGACGAAAGTGTCCACATGATAGTCATGGATATCCGTCCGCTTCTGCTCCCAGCAGGTCTCCGGAATCACCAGATCCACATAGCGGATGGCCTCCAGCAGCATCTTTCTCTCCTCATAGGAGAAATAACAGCGCTTCTGTTTTTCTTTCCAGTTGAATTCGTCTGTGGACAGAGCCACAATCAGATAGTCCCCCTGGGCTCTGGCCCTGCGCAGCAGGTTAATATGCCCGTAATGGAGTAAATCAAACGTACCGTAGGTAATTACTCTTCTCATCCATCTATCCCCTTTTTATTTTTGCTCATAAACAGCGAACGCCAGATCCACATTGGGGATCTCCTCCGGCGCGTAGAGCGCCCCGTCCCCGTACATGTCCCAGACCCCCGTGCCGTAGTACAGGAAATCGGTCTTAATGGCGCAGTCCGGATTCGTCAGGCGGATCTCCAGCGTATAGGTCTGTTCGGCCTCCGGAACCACCCGGTCAAAGGACACCGTATAAGCGTTGATGCAGGGAGCCTGCGCGCCTATAATCTCCGCCCTTGCCGCCACCGTACCGTCCTCCTTCAGAATCCTCAGTTCGTACACCGAATCGTTGGCCGCGCCGTCCCAGTTGGCCACCCACAGATCCACGTGGTCAAACGGCTTTCCCGTGCGGAAGGTCTGGGAAAAGTCCGTCTGCAATAACAGGTCCCTGCTGGTCTCCTGATCCTGCAGCACTGCGTATTCCCTCACCGGTGTACCGTTCCTGCCCACAGTCGCCGCGACGCCGGCGAAAGCCACTGCGAGTCCGCCTGCCGCGGCCGCCGGCGCGAACCGGACTGTCCGGGCTTTTTCCTGGATTCTGGCAAATCCGTCCTCCAAAAGTTCCATCCCCACGGCTTCCATCATCAAAAACAGAAGCATGAAAGGGATACTGTAGGCATCGTCCACTTCCCAGATCAGGTAAAACAGATACGCCCCGCACAGGTTCAGGCTGACCACGTCCAGGAAGCACCGCTTTCTGCCAAAAGCCCGAAAGAGGAAAGCCAGCAGTACCAGGCCGCACAGCAGGCCATGATATCCGTGCAGATAGAATGCCAGATAGTCGCTGCGACTCCCGTTCATATATTTTTGCACCGGAGAAGTCTCCCTCATGGTCAGAAACAGGGAAGCGTAATCGTCCGTACCGTCCGAGAAGGCCACCCTCAATTTGTTGCGGAACAGCGTCAGAAGACCTCCCGGCCCCATCTGTCCGATCCGTTCCCGCAGACGCTGGACGTCCGCCTCCGTCCGCTCCTCCTTCGTGGAGAAAGAGCCGGTGTACGCATCGTCGGCGCTGTTGTACTGGCCATCCCCCTGGAAACTCATCATGATCCAGTGCACTGTGGGATAGCCGGTCTCGGAAGGATCGAAGCCTGCATAGCGTTCCTCCGCCTTCCCGTATATCCCCAGCGCCAGCACAGCGCCCAGAAGCACCGCCAGCACGGCTCCCGTCTTCTTCAGATCCCCCAGGTTCTTGACCTGCAGCGCCGCATAGACCAGAAGAGCCGCCGCCGTAATAATCACGGTGGCCCGGATCTCATAGCCTGCCGCCAGAAAGATTCCCGTCAGGAAATACAGCAGGTATTTTTTCCGGCGGCTCCGTGTCCGTCCCGCGCAGTCGAAGACCCATATGGCACCCATGGAGAATGCCAGCGAAAGGGTGGAGGTGTAGTACATCTCCCCCAGCAGATACCAGAGCGGATTCACCAGCAGCAAAAGCAGGTACCGGATGCCCGCGCCCCGGGAACGGTGCCTGCACAGGATACGGTATCCGCACCACATCCCCAGGTTCATGAACACGATATTGATCAGCTTCACGTATTCCATCCAGAAATCCCGGGGAATATGCAGAAGCTGCGCCAGTCTGAGCCAGAAATACGTAAACAGGCACATGGGCAGGTTGTTGGGGTATTTCATGAAATACGAGCGGAAATGCGTATCCGCGACCGTGTCCTGCTCCAGAAGCGCCGCCGCCGTATCGAAGATCTTCAGATGGTCGTACCGCAGGGAGGTACGAATCAAAAGTACCGTCAGTATCTGAAGCAGGGCCATGAGGGCTATGAGGGCCGGGACCGCCCAGCGGGCGCGTTTCTCTATCTCCGGGATCAGCCTCCGAAAGACTCCCAGCAAAAAAAGCCCCAGCAGAAAAGACGTTCCCAGCAAAACTGCGGGAACCATCTTTCCATGCAGGAGTCCCTGAAGCGCCGCCGCGCCGTCCAGGGTATCCAGCGCGCCGTAAAATATATAGGCGCTCAGCGGGATTACCACTGCGAACAGCACGACATATATGCTTTTTCTACATCCATCCCAGAATCTTGCCATATCGGTCCTGTCACTCCAGCCCTTCCGGCAGGGTGATCTCTCCTTCAAACACAGTCGCCGCGGGACCGGTCATATACACGCATCCGTCCTCTTCGTTCCACTCAATCTCCAGATCGCCGCCCAGAAGGTGCACCAGTACCTTTCTCTCACAATATCCGTTCAGCACAGCCGCCACCGCCGTGGCGCAGGCTCCTGTACCGCAGGCCAGCGTCTCCCCGCTGCCCCGCTCCCACACGCGCATTTCCAGGGTACTGCGGTCCAGCACCCGGACAAATTCCGTATTGACCCTCCTGGGGAATCTCTCATGCCTTTCAAAAGAAGGGCCGTACTGCTCCAGCGGGAACTCTTTCACCGGCGTGTCAATAAAGACCACCGCGTGGGGGTTCCCCATAGAGACGCAGGTCATCTTCCATACCTTTCCGCAGGCTTCCACAGGCTCTCCCACCACAGTCTTTCCCTGCGCGATAACCGGAATTTTCTCCGGCTCCAGGATGGGCGCGCCCATATTCACCCGCACTTTGGACACCTTTCCCTGCTCCACGGTCAGCTTCAGGTACTTAATTCCCGCCAGGGTCTCCACGGAGATCTCCTCTTTGTCCGTCAGCCCGTAATCGTACACAAACTTCGCCACGCAGCGGATGCCGTTGCCGCACATCTCCCCTCTGGAGCCGTCCGCGTTGTACATCTCCATACAGAAATCCGCCTGCTCAGAAGGGCAGATCAGGATCAGGCCGTCCGACCCGACGCCAAAATGGCGGTCGCTGACCAGGCGGGCAATCCCTTCGGGGTCTTTCAGCGCCCTGCGGGTACAGTCCACATAGACATAATCGTTTCCCGCTCCATGCATCTTTGTAAATCTCATATCTCGTCCTCCTCGCCCCTTCTTTCCACACTATACCAAAAATTTTTCACCCACACAAGGCATGCGTCAGATTTTTACCATACTCAGTACCATCTGGGCCGTCTCCATCAGAGAGTTTCCGCTGTCCATACTGCATTTTTGGATGTACCGGTGGGCCTCGTCTTCCGTCATGTGGTTCCGCTCCATCAGGACTTCCTTGGCTTCCATGAGAACTTTCTGTTCCTCCTCCGACCTCTGCCTGGGCCTGCCTTTCCTCTTTTTCCGCTTCCGCTCCTGGCTGGCGCACATCATCTCCAGCGTGCTCATCAGATCCTGCACCTTCAGGGGCATGGATACCCGTATAATGTCCTGGTCGTCGCACTCCCCGCAGACCCGGGGGGAGGCCAGCAGCAGCATATCATAGTCCGGCGGCAGGGCGTTTTTCAGGTCGAAATAATACATATCCGGGTATTTATAGCCGCTGATGATGATTCCGCCGTTTATCATATCAGCGTAGTTCAGCACCTGGGCTCCCTGTGTGCATACCGCGGCCACGTCATATCCGTGCCGGACGAGCAGGTTGCGGATGCTCTTGGCGTCCTCCAGCTTGGGAAACACCACTATCATACTGATCATACACATTACTCCCTCTGTCTAACTGCAGTGTCAAAAGAGTATCAGTATCTCAGCAGATAATTATCCAGCTCCCATTCCGAAATCTGCGCGTTATAATCCTCCCACTCCTGGAGCTTCGCCTCCACGTATTTTCTGCACACCTCTTCTCCCAGCACCTCTTTCATTAGAGGATCTTTCTCAAACTCATACACCGCATCCATCAGGTTTCTGGGAAGGCATTCGATGCCCATCTTCTTCAGTTCCTCCGGGTCAAGCTGGTGCATGTTCATATCCTGTCTCCTGGGCGGTTCAATCTGATTGCGGATGCCGTCCAGGCCAGCCGCCAGGCACACGGCAAGGGCCAAATAAGGATTGCAGGCCGGGTCCGGGGAACGCAGCTCAATCCTCACCGCTTCGCCCTTGGTCGCCGGGATGCGCACCAGGGGCGTCCTGTTCTTCGCCGACCAGGCGATATAAGCCGGGGCCTCATAGCCGGGCACCAGACGTTTATAGGAATTCACAATGGGGTTTAAGATCAGCGTCATGCCCTTGATATGTTTCAGCAGGCCGCCCAGGAACCAGTACGCTTCCCGGCTCAGATGCAGGGGATCGTCCGCGCTGTAGAACGCGTTCCGCCCGTCTTTGTCCAGCGACATGTTGATGTGCATGCCGGAGCCGTCCTCCCCGTTCCGGGGCTTGGGCATGAACGTGGCGTGGAGCCCGTGGCGTTTGGCGATGGTCTTCACCGCCAGCTTGAAGGTCATGATATTGTCGGCGGTGGCCAGCGCGTCGTCATATTTAAAATCGATCTCATGCTGGGCCGGCGCATTTTCATGATGGGACGCTTCCACCTCAAATCCCATCTCTTCCAGGGACAGCACAATATCCCTCCTGGCATTCTCCCCGAAATCCAGGGGGCTCATGTCAAAATATCCGGCCTGTTCATGGGTGATATTGGTGGGCAGGCCGTTGTCGTCCAGATGATAGAGGAAAAATTCGCACTCCGGCCCCACCTGGAAGGTGTATCCCATTCCGGCCGCTTCCGAAACCACTTTCTTCAGGATGTATCTTGGGTCGCCTTCATAGCAGGAGCCGTCCGGGCGGTACACGTCGCAGATCAGGCGGGCCACCCTTCCCTGCTGAGGTCTCCAGGGGAACAGCGCCAGCGTGTTATAGTCCGGGCAGAGATACAGGTCACTCTCTTCCACATCCACGAATCCGTTGATGGAAGACCCGTCAAAGATCACCTGGTTATCCAGCGCTTTTTTTAGATGGCTGGCTGTGATGGCAAGATTTTTCATCCCTCCAAACAGATCCGTAAACTGCAGCCGGATAAATTCCACATCCTCTTCTTCCACCAGTTCCAAAATATCTTTTTTTGTATATTTACTCATCTTTCTCTCCTCCGCTTTATGGCGATATGGAAAAAGGGCGTCATTCTCCCCGAAAAACGCCCTTGTTTCTGCATTCAATATAACAACTGAATTTCTCTTTGTCAAGAAAAGAGTCTCCTGCATAGTCTATAACTGAAAGGAGTTGAAACTATGAACAGTTGTATCTGGATTTTACTTCTCTTATGCTGCTGCGGCCAGAATAACGGCTGCGGATGCGGCCATTCCGGCAGAAGCGGGTGCGGATGCGGTTCTGGATCCAGCAGAGGCGGATCGAACCGTGAGGACAGAAGGAACGATGGAGGCTGCGGATGCGAATCCTCCCGCTCCGTGCCGCCGCCTCCGCCCCGTCCGCCCCGTCCTCCTTACGATGACTGCGGATGTAACGGCTGATTCCTGTCTGTGTCCGCTGCTGCTGTCCCTGTCATCCAGAACAGCAGCAGCGGCGCTGCCAGCATCACCGGGTACGCATACCGCAAAAGCGCCGCCGGCCCCAGAAGGTTCGTTCCCATATAGGTCCAGAACGGAAGCATCCATAAAAGACGGCGGTACTCTCTTTTATAAAGGGCATACAACGCTGCGAATGCCATCAGCCATACATAAAAGCCCATGGACAGAAGCTCCCGCACCACCGGAATCTGCCGGAACGACGCGTCTGTTCCGATGGCCGTGTAATACCGGTGGAACAGGCCGCATACCGGTTCCATATGCACATGGGGATAATTAGGGTCTCCCTCCTGGATATCAAAGCAGACAAATTCCAGGTACTCATTTTCCGCCGCCGGGTACCAGAACGCATAGGTGGTGTTCAGGAAAGCGTCCACATAGATTTTTGTGTTTCTCAGCCCAATCCGTGCCCAGGCGTTTAAAAATTCTCCGGCATTTTCCCGAAACGCTTCCGTATCAAAATAATTTTTTATGGAATCGGACAAGTCCGGCGTATACAGGGACAGGGTCTCCTCATCCATCACCGGCCGGATCACATCCATCTCCTCCGGCCGGATATCACCTGCCGCCACATAGGTACGCCCCAGCGTCTGCATGACCACGCTCAGGGTTTCTCTGGAATTTCCCGGCTCCGCGCCCACCAGCTTCAAAAACGGCCCGTTGTACGCCAGATACGCCAGCGTCACCCCGATCAGCAGGATCCCCAGCCGCTTCCAGTATCTGCGCAGATAGATCAGGAGAAACGGGGCGCACAGGATCACCGTGTGGAATCCGTTATTCCGAAACAGCAAAAGCAGGATAAAACAGACTGCCCCGCCCAGCATCCGGCGCGGGCTTCCGAAATATTCCTCCGGCCGCACGCACATCTTCCACAGCTCCATGGCGCTTAACGCAAAAATTCCCGCGAACAGCGTATCCTTCGTCGTATAGATCGCCATCATCCCGTGAAAAGGGAAAACGCAGAGAAAGAAAACGGCGCCCGCCTGGAGCCACACCGGAGCATGCTCTTTTTTCAGGAAACGGCTGATCCACGCAAAGATCCACGACAGCGCCGCCATCTGCAGAACCGTATAGACAGCCGCCGCCAGATTGTCGCTCCCACCCAGGGAACGCACCGCGGAAAAGATTCCGCACAGAATCCCTGTATGCAGGAGGGGATGGTGCGCTGTCAGCCATCCGGAGAACGTCCAGCCCACCTGATTCGGCGCGTCCGCCGCAAAAAGCCCCGGATAACCGCCCAGAAAAGCCGGGAGAAAACTGGCAAAATACACTGCCCACATGAGGAAAAACCAGTATTTCCATCCCCACAGCCGTTCCCAGCGCCGCGCCGCCCGCCCCCGGCGTTCCTCCAGCTGCATTACCAGCAGGAACAGCAGAAGGACAGCCAGCGTATACGCGGGGACACGGCACAGGATCCGCATCCACACGGTACGGTGCCACGGATTCTCCGAGACCGCCCAGATGGTCCCGTAATGCTTCAGCATATATCCACAACGGTCGAAGGCGGCAAATAATATGCCGCCTCCCAGTGCAAAGATCCACAGCCGGATCTGTTTTAACTTTTCAATCGCCGGAAACCTGTCCTTCATCTTTCAAAAGCTCCTTATACTGCATTCTGGCCCGGATCAGATTCATCTCAAACTCCTGACGGTTCCTCTGTGCCCCCGCCGACAGGATCAGTCCCGCGAACACCGACTGCAGCGCCGCGATCAGCGCAAAGCCGCAGACGATCAGCGTGGGGAATTTGGGCACCAGCCCGGTCTCCAGGTATTCCACCAAAACAGGAATGAAGAAAACGACGCTGGCCGCCGCCAGAAGAAGCGCCAGCACGCCGAAAAAGTTCATGGGCTTATAGTTGCGGTACAGTTTCACAATGCTCATGAGCACCTTCGCCCCGTCGGAATAGGTGTTCAGCTTGGACTCGCTGCCCTCGGGACGGTCCCGGTACTCGATCACCACATTTTCCACCTGCATATTCTTGTCCGCCGCATGGATCGTCATCTCCGTCTCGATCTCAAAGCCTTTGGACAGTACCGGGAACGTCTTTACAAACTGATAACTGAACGCCCGGTATCCGGTCATGATATCCTTGATCTCCGTATGGAACAGCCGGTTGATCGTACTGCGCACCAGGGTATTCCCGAAATTGTGGAACGGACGCTTGTTCTCCGTAAAATATGTGGAGGAAAGACGGTCTCCCACCACCATGTCCGCCTGGCGCTTTAAGACCTTATCCGCCATCTCCCGGGCAAACTCTGCGGGATAGGTGTCGTCCCCGTCCGTCATCAGGTAGACCTCCGCGTCGATCTCCCGGAACATCCTGCGGATCACATTTCCCTTCCCCTGCAGATATTCATGCCGGACCACCGCGCCGGCTTCCTTCGCCAGCTTTGCCGTCCGGTCTGAAGAATTGTTGTCATATACATAGATCACCGCTTCCGGCAGTACTTCCTTGAAGTCCCGCACCACCTTCGCCACGGTTTTTTCTTCATTATAGCATGGGATCAATACTGCTATTTTATCCAAGTCTTTTTCTCCCTTTAAATACATAGTTGTTTCATTATAGCATGTCTGCACCGCAGACATGCTGCCTCCGGCGGATGCGCCCGGATTTCTGCGGTAAACGCAGAAACCGGTATGCGCTATGATATAATTCGCGCGATGCGCTCATTATATCATGTCTGCACAGTTTTTCCAAGCTTATTCGTTGGGTTTCTGGTAAAAAAGGCCGGCCACCCGCTCTGTACGGATCACGTTCACAAACGAATTGGGGTCTGCTTCCTTGACTGCTTTCAGCACTGGTTTCAGTTCTTCGCTGGAAACCACGGAATACAGGATTTTGTGTTTCATATGTACATAGGAGCCTTCTCCCTGTATGATCGTCGCCCCATGGTTTGTAAGGGTATAAATCTGCAGATAGACCTCCTGGGGATGATCCGTCACGATAAACAGGGTGTTCTGTTGGAATCTCTTGTACAGCATATGCAGCACCTGTGTGGAGGCAAACTGGAAAATAATGGAGTAAAGCGCCTTATCCCAGCCGAACAGGAAGCCTGCCGCCAGCAGGATCACCATATTGAAGCCCAGGATCATATTCCAGGTATCCACGCCCTTTTTTCTGGAAAAGTAGATGGAAATGAGATCCGTCCCCCCTGTGGTGGCGTTCTGGTGGAGGCACATGCTGATGACCGCGCCGTTGATAATGCCTCCGAAAATACAGATCAGCAGGATGTCGGAGGTAATCACAATAGACGGCAGGATATCGGTCAGCACGCTGGTCACCATAATCGACAGACAGGAATACAGCGTAAATTTCTTCCCCAGGAACCGGTAGCCGATATAAAGCGGAACAGCGTTCAGCAGTACCGCCACCAGCGTATAGGGGATCTCAAAATGGAAGAACAGTTCACATGTCCGCTGGAGCAGCAGCGTCAGCCCCGTCACCCCTCCCGGATACAGCCCGCCGGTCCGCACAAAAGTCTTGATATTCAGCGCGGATATGGCGGAAGCTAAAATGATGATAATAATACGCTTTCCGTCCTCTTTCCATGTAAACTTCATTTGTTCCACCCTTTATCTTTCAGATTCAGACAATCCCTTCATTACCAGTATATGAAGTTTGCGAAAAGTTTTCAATACAGGAAAAGGGTTTTTAGTAAATATTCAGATATATGGCTGAATGGCTGCGCTTTTCAAAGAAAACCTGCAAAGAGCGACGCGGCCGCCACAGTCACCAGGCCGGCCACCGCGATGGACAAACTGCTCATCGCTCCTTCCACTTCGCCCAGCTCCATAGCCTTTGCCGTACCGATGGCATGGGCCGCCGATCCTATGGCGATCCCCCTGGCCACCGGCTCCTCAATCCGAAACAGACGGCACACCGTCTCCGCGATCATGTTTCCCAAAACGCCGGTAATGACGATCACCGCAACTGTGATGGTGACCATACCGCCAAGTTCTTCCGAGATCCCCATGCCGATGGCCGTGGTAATGGATTTGGGCAGCAGCGTCACATATTCTTCATGGGACAGTCCGAACGCCGCCGACATGGCCAGGATGCTGACCAGGCTGGTCAGGACTCCCGACAGGATTCCTCCCGCGATAGCTCTGGAATGTTTCTTCAAAAGCCCGATCTGCTCATACAGCGGTACCGCCAGGCAGACTGTAGCCGGAGTCAACAGGTAACTCAGGTACTGGGCGCCTTCATAGTAAGCATCATAATCCACCTGAAAAACCAGCAGCACGCCCATCACCGCGATCACCGAGACCAGAAGAGGGTTGAACAGGGCCAGGCGGAATTTCTTTTTTAAAAAGATTCCCAGTTCATACATGAGTATGCTCACCATCACGCCGAAAAACACCGACTCGCACAGCATCTCTTTCATTTCCCTTTCCTCCTCTCCGCCCGGATGATCCACTGGGTCACAAGGCCGCTGACTCCCATGACCAGAACCGTAGACACCGCTGTAATCACCAGAACCTTGGCAAAAATACCGCTCAGCGCCCCCCAGGACTCCAGAAGTCCCACCGACGCCGGGATGAACATCAGCGGCATAATCTCAATCAAGAACCGGGAGACATCCTTTACCTGCTCCAGCTTTACCACCCCGGTCAGAAGCCCGGCCAGCAGAAGCAGAAGGCCGTAGATGGATGCCGGAACCGGAAGCGGCAGCAGATACCGGCAGATCTCTCCCAGAAAGGTTACCAAAAGTATGATCAGGAACTGCCTGACGTATTTCATATCGCACTATTCTCCTCTCCACTGAACTACCGGGCGTCAATCGCCGTAGATCTCCGTCCGGATATACTCATTGTTCGCCTCAAAATCCACTTCCAGTACAGCCATTCCTCTAATGGTAGCGTTGGAATACGTCCCTTCCAGTGGGATGCTTCCCTGAACCACATCATAGGTCAGCATGGCGGGCGCCTGCAGCACCAGCCCGTTTAATTCTGACCTGGTCAGGTTTGTGGTGATGTTGGACATCACTCCGTCTATCAGCTCGCCGCCGTTTGCCGCCAGGGACAAAGGCAGCTTTTTCATGGCCGCCGACAATACTTTCCGCTGTCTTTCTGTCCTGGCAAAATCAGAACCAATATAGCGGTTGCGGCAGTACGCCAGCGCCTGAGGTCCGTTCAGATGAATATTTCCGCTGAGGGAGGTATCCAGATAATCCGTGCCTTCCGGCCTGTTTTCTAACTGATTGTACTCCACAAGGTAACCGTTGATATACTGCACTTCCTCATTCGTCACATCCAGATCCACGCCGCCCACCGCGTCGATCAGGTTGGCAAACGCCTGGAAATTCACCAGCATATAGCGGTTCACTTCCACGTCAAAATTTTCCTCCAGCGTCTCCAGCAGAAGTTCCGGCCCTCCGTAGGCATAAGCCGCGTTCAGCCGGTTCCCGTCGTGTCCGGGTATATCCACATAGATGTCCCGCAAAATGGAAGTCATATGGACAGAATGTGTCCTGCTGCTGATGGAGATCAGGATCATGGCGTCGGAACGCCCGCTTTCATCCTCCGTTCTGGAATCATTGCCGATCAGGAGGATGTTCTTTACCCCGTCTTCTTTAAACGGCTCCTTAGACAAGCCCTCAATCTCGCTATAATTCATCCTCCCGTACAGTACCACGCTCACCAGGAACCCTGCCCCGCCGAACAGTACCGCAAGTATGATCATGCATCCTATAAAACCTTTGAGGAACGGATGCAGCTTCTTTTTCTTATGCTTTTTCTCTTTCATCTCCATACTCCTGTCTGTGATTGTCTGCGGTTATTCCGCCTCGTCAAGCATGACTTTACAACGTTTTTTATAGCAGGCAATTCCATATTTCCGGATCTTCTCCATTCCATCGTCCAGAAACGTATCTGTATAGTTTCTGTCCTCGATCTGTTTTACCGCTGTCCGGCATGCTTTCTCCAGATCCCCGTCCTGGGCGTACTTCATTTCAATGATTATACCGATCCTGTGTTTTTCATCCTCTATCCGTATATCGCAGTATCCCTCGCCCGCTTCCGCATTGGACGAAACAGACCACTCCTCTGTGTAACCCAACAGTCCCAGAAAGATCCCATGATAAAAATTTTCTTTCTTCTCCTTTCGCGCTCCTGTATCACGGATGCTGATGGTCCTGCGAAGATATTCGTTAAAGAGATTTTCCACAGTCTGAAAGTCGCCTTCCTGAAGCGCATTACAGAATCTTCGCAATTTTTCCTGATCCTGAGCGGTCTGTTCTTCAAACCATTCGTGGATCTGCGAGACAAAAATTTCCCGGATTTCCTGATTCGGAATGACCAGTTCCACCAGCTTTCTCTCCGCCGGTTTTTTCAACGTCAGATATCCGGTCATCAAAAGGACGCTCCAGATATTTTCCACCGTACCGTCCAGATCCCGGTATGTCAGTTCTGAACGTATGCTCTTTGAGATTCCTTCCCCTGCAATCAGGCTTTCCAGTTCTTTTTTCGTGGAGGCTGTCGCCTTTTGAAGCAGTTGCCTCACAATACTGTTTCCGCTGGTATTTGACCAGTAATCCTTCGGCCAGTTATTAGGATCCGCCCGGAGGTCTGAACAATAATTCACCACATCCCAGGGGCAGTATACATGTACATTTCCAAACCGATAGCCGTCGTACCATTCTTTTACTGTGTCGTAAGCATCCCCCTGGTCATAATAGGCCAGCATGTCCCGTACTTCCTGATCGGTAAATCCGAAATATTCATCAAACTGCCGGTCCATGACGGTCAGCACGCGGAGGTTGTTCAGGTCGGTAAAAATACTCTCTTTGGAAATACGCAAACAGCCCGTCAGCACGGCAAATTGAAGATAGTCGTTAGTTTTCAAGGCCTGGGAAAACACATTCCTGATCAGGCTTGTCATTTCGTCATAATAATCGTTCTGATATGCCTTATCCAATGGCACATCATATTCGTCAATGAGCAGGATTACTTCCTTCTCATAATGCTTTGCCAGCAGTCTGGTCAGCGTCTTCAGGCTCCCATACAGGCTTTCATCCGTCAGCATATAGGAACGTCTTTCTGCGGCTTCTCCCCATAAAAGACAGCGGTAATCTTCCTTATCTTTCGCATCCAGTTTCTCACTCGTTTCCAGAAAGGAGAACCTTGCCGCCTCATCTCTTATTTCTGAGCAGAGCATCCCCCTGGCTGTTTCATAATTCGGGCCGTCCACGCCTTTCAATGTGAGTGAAACCACCGGCGAACGCCCCATGTACCTCTCACACAGTTCCTGTTCTTCCCAGATTTTCAATCCTTTAAAAAGTTCCGGATCACATCCTGTCTCAAAGAACGTTTTCAGCATATTCATATTTAAAGACTTTCCAAAACGGCGGGGACGTACAAGCAGCGTCACCTGCGCCCAATTATGCAGTAATTCACTGATCAGGCCAGTTTTATCAATATAGTAAAAGTTTCCTGTACGCAGCTTTGCAAAATTCTCTATTCCTATTGGAAGTAATTTTTTTTGCGTCATGATCACTTACCTCTTTTACAGGCTGATTCATATCTTCTTGCTCTCAGATCACTTTAAAGTATAGACGAAATCAGTATTTTTAGCAATCAGAATCAAATGGAATCCGTTCCTGGGAAAGAAGACGCGGCATCCGATCCCGGGATTGTCTACAATTTGATGTTCTGCGCAGGCACGCATGTTTTCCGTCCCCGCCGCATACACATAGAAACAAGAAATTTCCTGCGGAGCATATATGAAGCAGACATTTCTACAGAAAACGGGAATCCTGGCCCTGTGTCTCGCAGTTGTCCTGGTGGGCGCTGTTTTCTTTGGAGAGGACACGGTTCCGGCCTCCGCCCTGGTACAGAGCCGCAAGCTCCCCATCTACTGCGTCCAGACGGAAAAGCCGAAGGTTTCCCTGAGTTTTGACGCGGCGTGGGGGAATGAAGACACCGCCGATCTGCTCTCCATCCTGGAGAAGTACAATGTGAAAACAACTTTTTTCATGACCGGCGGGTGGGTGGAATCATACCCGGAGGACGTGAAGGCAATCTCCGCCGCGGGACATGATCTGGGAAACCACAGCGAAAACCACAAACAGATGTCACAGCTCAGCACCGAAGACTGCAAGAAAGAGATTCAGGAAGTACACGAAAAGGTAAAGGAACTGACCGGGAAAGATATGATGCTGTTCCGCCCGCCCTACGGCGACTATAACGATACGCTCATAGAGGCCGCAAACAGCCTGGGATATCATGTGATACAATGGGATGTGGACAGTCTGGACTGGAAGGACTACGGCGCAGACGCCATTGTCTCCAAAGTGGTGGAGCATCCCCATCTGGGCAACGGCTCCATCATCCTGATGCACAACGGCGCCACCTATACCAAAGACGCGCTGGAGCGGGTCATCACCGGACTTACGGAAAAGGGCTACGAGATTGTCCCGATCTCAGAGTTGATTTATAAAGAAAATTATGAGATGGATCATGAGGGGCGCCAGTTTATCAATGGGAGCGGGTCTTAACGCTCCCATTCCTCTTCACGGTCCCTCTCGTCTGCCATAAAATCCCCCTGATCATATGACATCATATTGTGACTATATCCACAATATTGAATTTTGAATAGCCCTTTTATAATTTAACCATCATACAGAGAAGGAGGGCTCTTCTTGATCGATTACAGTCCCCTTTGGGATACCATGAAGCGCAGACAGATTTCTCAATATTATCTGCTTCAGCACGGCATTGACAACAAGACGCTGAACTCCCTGAGAAAGAACAAGAATATTACGCTTCTGACTATGGAAAAATTATGTAAAATTATAGACTGCACGCCCAACGACATTGTACGTTTTTCGGACGATTAAATCGGGAGACTATATCCCAGTACATCATCACGGGTGCTATAGATTACATAGGTTTCCGACAGTTCGTCAAAGCCCGACCCGGCATTCAATGTGTTCATATCCATCAGGCCGCTGTGGTATCTGACTCGTTTGGGCAACGTCCCTTCTGTATCCTTCCGTTATCATACATTCTCTTGTTGAAAATGTGAAAGACTCTCCGCAAACGTTTTATTTTGCCTTATACTATCATTAAAACAGGACGATTACTTCCGGGGCGCAAAAAGCAGAACTGCAAGTCTCTGAACCGATCTGAATCTTGAAATGCCAACGCCTTGATTCTGCGCCTCACAGTTCAGCTTCCTCATTCGCTACTCATCTTTCTGACTGCTATTTGCATTTTTACAATATACTTCAACCAATTTAATGAACTCTTCCGCCACTGTAACTTGTCTTTCTGATTCTTCCCGGTTAACCAGGTAAAAATCATCATAATCGCTGGCATGTCGGATTTCTTCTGCTTCGCTGATTTTCCTCCCAATTTCTCTTGGAAACACTTCTGTTTTCACATACCCCTTATTAAAATTGGCAATTGCATCTTTATGCCTTTTGTATGCTTTTCCATTCAAAGCATGTACTGCGTTTATTGCATGAAAAATGGCATAATAAGCTCGATTATTTGCGCCTCTATATTCCTCTGCCTCCAGCAAAATGCGCGCGGAATTCAGATCGCTTTTTGCAGTCCGCAGCCGATGCAGTGCCAGGTCATGTAAAGTTCCGTAGTCGTCATTACGCTGCTCCATATAAGACAACCCCCTCCTTCTGAACATTTGCATAAAACGGATAGTTTATTCTCCATTTTTGAAAATGAGCTTCACTTTTTGCTATCGGTTTTATGTCTGTATCATGCTCCAGGTTAAAGTCATACGTCATATAGGAAAGTTTCTGACCATACGCTTTTATTTCCAAATCATCCAATCCCAGGAGTATCATAATATCTATATCCGAGTCCGCGCTGAAATCTCCCCTGGCATAAGAACCATATAAAATTACCTTGCGCAAATATGCACCATATATTTTTTTCAGTTCTGTAATATATGATTCCATCAGATCATTTAATGCATATGACACTATACCCACCTACTCTCCCTAATTACATTGTATACATTATATAGAACATCTGAAATTTTTTTCATTTCTTTTTTGCTGCCGAATCCTGATTACAATATTATTATACTCAAGGTTTTTTCCGTACACAAGCCCCGGCTTCTTCATGGCCGATGGATGGGTGGAATGATACCCGGAGGATGTGAAGGTGATCTCCGCCGCGGGACATGATCTGGAAAACGGCTCCATCATCCTGATGCGCAACAGTGCCGCCTATACCAAAGACGCGCTGGAGCGGGTCTTAACGCTCCCGCTCCTCTTTTTCCGTCAGACTCTGCAGCACCATAGGCAGCAGATAGGGGATGCAGAACATCACCGGCATAATGTAACGCACCTGATAATTGAAGGTGGGGGAGGCCACGCACACCAGCAGAGCCACCAGCAGCGGGGATACCGCCAGCAGGTATTTCTTCTTCCCGGCGCCGATCCACACCGCCGCTGCCAGTATGGTCATCCAGGATACGAAGCCCGCGTTCTCGAACCAGTTCACGATGGGAAGACGGGACAGGAATTTGGCCGCCCGCTCCATCACCTGGCGCACGCCAGCCAGTTTCTCCGGCTGGACAATCTCCCAGCGGATGTCCTGGCCTTCTATGGTCGGCGTCATCATATAGTTATGCGCGTAGCCCTCCTGATAAAACCATCCATAGGCGTTGTTCATCGTCGCCTCCACCGCGTTGGCCGGATGCTTCAAAAGCTGGCGGAACCAGACGCCGAAATAATCCATCAGCTCCCCCGTAGTCTCCGCATGGTAGGTATATTTCACCGGATCAGAAGTAATCGGGTCATACAGCTCCGCCAGATTCTCATAATCCAGCACCCGGCTTATAATCTCCGCTTCTTCCTCCGTCACTTCCTCCCCGTAATCCCGTACATAGCGCGCCGTCTGCTGGAAGGGAATGGACAGCGCCTCCTTGGGACCGTTGTCCTCCACGCCGCAGGCGGGCAGCAGGATCTTCTGATATCCCGTGAACATCAATAACGGAAGCAGCACCGCCGCCAGAATCCGGATGCATTTCTGGCGCTGTTCCTTCCACAGCAGCCGGTACGCGTATACCGCCATACCCACGCCGGACGCCAGGATCAGGTAAAAACCTTCGTTCCGGAAGCAGGCCGCTCCCATGCAGGCCAGCACCATGCCGGCTGCTTTTTTCCAGGAATAGTCCTCCTGCTCCCGCATGGTCCGCACCAGCTCATAGAGCAGCAGCACCACAAAGATCACGCAGGCCGTATACGGCACATCCTTCTCCACAATGGTGGACTCCATGGGGAAAAACTGCACAATACAGATGATGGCCAGAGACGCATAGCGAACCGCATAAGGTGTCCTCCACCGCTTCATCAAAACAAATCCATAAGAAAACGCCAACAGAAGCAGACCCAGCTGCAGGACCAGGTTCAGGAAAAATCCCAGGGTGTACGAATGCAGCAGATTTCCAAACTGCATGATCAGGCTCATGACCACCGTATGCAGGGGGGGATAGTAATTATTGATGTCATTCCAGTAGAACTGCCGCATCTCAGCCAGCGTCTCCGGCATGGCTGCTCCCGGAAATTTCGCGATAATATAAGGCGCCCAGAACAGCAGGATCACAAGAAAAGCGCCGGCAAACGCGTGCTTCTCAAAAATCCATTCCGTAAGCCTAGACGGACGCGCGCTCACGCCCCTCTGGGACGCCGTCCGGCAGATCCAATGCAGGAATAACAGATAAATCCTTGCAAACAGGAAATAGAATCCCATCATCAGCAGCACCGAAACCATCACATGGAAGGTATCCATGAAAATCAGATCCCAGGAATTTGTATAGCGGAAACTGTATCCAAATACCAGGAAAAACGCGGTGAGGGTCGCCGGGACACGGTACGACCATCGGGAAATCTTCCCGTCCCAGTCCTCCCTTGCCTTTTGAAAAAAGAAAAAGATGAAAAAGGCAAATACCGCGTCCCGATAGGTAAATACCGGCAGCAGGTACTCCAGCTTTTTTATATTCCCCGCCAGCAGGTTCCAGAAACCGCCGGATGCCGCCTCCGCGCTGATGGCGCTCAGATCTGTGTTCAGCACGACCATCAGGGAAAAGCAGGTAAACGCCGCATAGATCCAGTTTTTATCCTTTCTTGCCCTGGTTTTCAATGTTTTCCATATGCCGCTCATAGTTCTCTCCCGTCTGTGACAAATGTTTCTGATTTGTCATAATTAATCCAAATTTATCCAAAATTCATGTTTTGTTTAAAATTTATCTCTATATTCTAACACAGTCCCGCCAAGGATAAAAGACTGGATTTTTCCGCACAGGCGCACAGACGTTTTTCCATGCCACGTTTTACCCCTGCGCGGAGGCCGGGAAGGAGATTTGAAATCACATGCGAAATTATATGCGCCGTAAATACTGGCATAAGTATTTGGCTCTGACCGTCCCCTTTGCCCTTTCATTTCTGTTCTTCCATACCCCCTGCAAATACACCGCTCAGACTGCGGCCTCCGCCGCTCTGTCCGCAGTTCCGGACGATCCGTATGAGGCATTCATCTTCGGCAGCCGCAGTTTCTCCAATCTTGTCGTCTCTGTCGTCGCGGAGGAAGAAAGCCTCTATGGAGAAGAAACCGGCATTATATCCAGCCAGTACATGCAGCGCGGCGCAGAAAGTGAACGGGAGATCCGGCTTTTCGTCTACGACCAGGACGGAACACCTCTGATCCGCCAGAACGCCGGTATCCGGGTCAGCGGAGCCGCGTCACGGACGGCTCCCAGAAAATCCTTCCGTATCATTGCCCGCAAAGAATACGACAAGTCATTTCCCGTCTTCACCTATAACCTCTGGGGCGGACGGACCACGGTGGACGGACGCTCCCAGCCCATTGATAAATACAGTTCCTTCATCCTGCATGCGGTCCGGCTGGACGCGGACTCCACCGGCATTCACAACAGCGTCGGATATGAGCTTGCCCGGAAAGCCGGTATTGTGGACGCGTCTCCCACCACGCCTGCGGCCTTTTATATCAACGGAGTTTACCAGGGCGCCTACTTCCTGATGCCCGCCAAGAATGACCTTGCGATTGCAGAACTATACAATATCGCAGACCCCGGCCAGATCGAGCTGGTCTCTGTCTTCGAAGGAGAAAAAACCGGCGAACAGACCCATCCGGAGGTGCTGGAGGAATACCTGAATTTCGTCTCCTTTGTACAGAACTCCGACGTCAATGACCCCTCTATCATCGCCGCCATTGAGCGGCAGATGGACGTGGAACAGTACCTGCGCTACTGCGCGGTCAATCTGCTGCTTGCCAACGGGGACTGGAGCGACAACAATCTGATGGTCTGGCGGTGTCAGAACAACAGCCTCCCCTATCAGGACGGACGATGGCGCTTTTTCCTTTTTGATCTGGACTGGATCGGCTCGCCTCCCGAGCTTGTGGCCGATACGTTCCAGAATCTGCTTCAGACCAATGACAATTACAACCTGCTCCACAGCCTGATGGAAAATCCCAGGTGGCGGCAGCAGTTCCGGGATATCGTCTATGAAATGGAAGCGGCCGCCTTTTATATGGAATCCATAGAAGGCGTATTCGCAAGGGAAGAGGCCAGAATGCTGGATGAAGTTACTTATGATTTTCAGTCTGAAGCCTTCCCCACCTATCTTCAGTATTCCGTCTACAGCGACCCGCTCACGGAAGAAGATTACATCACTCTGGATGACCGCGGACTCTTGATTGAAAATTTCAAAAGCAATCTCCTGAAAGCCCCGGAAATGGTAAACGAATGTCTGCGGGTATATCTCCCTTGAGAGATTCCCGCAGACACTTAAATAATCCCCATTCTTTCCAGTTCCCGGATCACGCCGTCCTCTTCCACAGATTCACAGATCCGGCTGGCAATTTTTTTCAGCTTTTCGTCCGCGTTCCCCATGGCGATTCCCACGGCGGCCTCCTGGATCATCTGGTAGTCGTTCATGCTGTCCCCGAACGCCACCGTATTTTTCAGGTCTTCATGCAGGATATCCGCGGTCTTTCGGATTGCCGTGCCTTTATTGTCCTTCAGAGAGATCAGTTCCCCGTTGAAAAAATTGCCGGATTCGGTCTGGAAAAGCGCCATATAGAAATCCTGTTTCACATCTTCCTCCAAGGACTCCACCCGCTCTTTCCCCCACATCATGAACGTCACTTTGGGTATGGGCGTGTTCTCCGGGTTCCAGTCGGAAAAATTGCGCACGTTTTTCTTTTTCTGAATAAACTGCCGCCAGCGGGCCAGCTCCGGGTTCATATCTTTGGGCGGAGCCTGATCCAGCAGCACTTTCGTCCCGGACTTGGACACGTACATATGGTCATAGCCCTCCAGTACATATACGGCTCCGTATCCTTCCAATATCCCGCAGGCCTTATGGATCTGCTCCACAGTCAGGGCTCCCCGGTAAACGTTCTGTCCATGGATCCAGATATCGCTGCCCGCGCTGGCAATGATACCGTCCATCTGTAAATCATCCAGCTCCCTGGGCAGCACCGACACCGACCGTCCGGTACAGACAAAGATCTGATGACCTCTGTTTCTCGCTTTCCGCAGCCCTTCCAGCACTGTCTGCCGGATCGTCTCTCCCGGAACCAGCAGCGTTCCGTCAATATCCAAAAATATCAGCTTACGCTCCATGCTTGCTCTTCCTCCGTTACTCCAAATGAGAAAATATTCGATAATAAAAAGTAAAAAACACTTTGGTCGTCACATAGCATCCCAGCGCCATACGGCGCTTCATCATAAAAATATAAAGCTTTACCGACAGGCCGATCCGGTCCATGGTATGGTTCTTCAGCGCCTCCTGCACCGACTCGTCCCCGCACATGGATCGTACATTCATCAGCACCTTCTTAAAGGGATCTCTGCGGTTCCGCCAGATCTCATTCTTCACCGCCATCACTGCCAGGCTCAGAAAATCATTGCGGATCTGGGGCCGGAAATCAAACACATGTTTTTTGTCTGAGATCGTTTCCATCCGCTCTCTTAACAGTTTGATTTTCTGTAAATAATCCGGGTCATGCCCTCCGGTCATGGAGGACATATTATACCAATAATGATAAGGATAAAAATCCGGCACGGCGCAGACTTTTTGTGCATCCAGCACCGCAGCGAAGACCATCTGAAGATCCTCTCCCACCGTCACGCGGTCATCCCACAGCTCCAGATTGCGCTCCACCAGCTCCCGGCGGAAAAGCTTCGTCACCCGGGACGGCTGAACCGTCCTTCCGATGAAACTGCCGTCGTTCAGCAGAACCGGAAAAAGGCGTATAAGCCCCTCCCTGTCGTAAAATTCTTTCTCCATCCGGTTCGTCTCCCGGCGCGGAGGATATCCCGGATCCGCATAGTCAAACACCAGCCCCGCCATGGCCATGTCCGCATCCGCCTTTGTCAGCGCCTTTTCCAGCCGCTCATACATATCCGGGTCGATCCAGTCGTCGCTGTCCACGAAGCCCAGCAGCGTCCCTTCCGCATGTCGCACCCCTTCCTTCCAGGCCGAGGTAAGCCCTCCATTCTTTTTATGGACGCAGCGGATATGGGGATATTTTTCGGCATAGCCGTCGCAGAGCGCCGGGCACGCATCCGGCGAACCGTCGTCCACCAGGATGATCTCCAGGTTCTCATAGGTCTGCGCCAGGATGCTCTCCACGCAGCGGCCCAATACTTTTTCCACGCCGTACACCGGCACAATCACACTGATTTTTTCTTTCATGCCGACTCCTGCATCTTACTCAAAATTCTGCGGTAAATCCGGGGAGACAGTCCAAACAGCCGGTAGCCGGCCCGTGTCCTCCACGGCAGCTTTGCAATCTCGCCGGCTCCCGCCCCCGTATACTCCCTCAGGCGCTTTCTCAGTTCTCTTCGCATCTGCTCCGCGTCCTCCACCTCATCCGTACAGCGGAAGTAAAAGGTGATGCATGCGTCGCAGAGCTTCCGGTACGCCTGGGGAAGCATTTTCTCATAACCATGTTCCCGGAAAAACGCGATCCGCTCCTCATGTGCGGTCAGCCAGTCCAATCGTTTCGGGGAAAATACGGCGGTGATGCTCCCGCTGTTTTCCGTATAATATCCATAGAGCGCCCGATCCAGAAAAGCCAGTTTCTTCCCTTCATGGAACAGACGGTACGTGGTGGCCTCATCCTCATGGACCCGCCCCTCCGGATACCGGATCTCACCAAACAGATCCCTGCGGTACAGTTTGTTCCAGGCTACCACAAAGCAGGTGGCTTCCTCTTCCGCACCGTAGAGACAGGACATCAGGCTGTCTCCCCGGTATATTTTCCAGACCCGGTTCTCAGGCGCATGGAGAGCCTCCCCCTGCACATAGGCAAAACGGCACTGGACAATGGGACAGCTTGTCTCCTCCGCCACCGTATACAGCGCCTCTATAAAATCCTCCGTCACATAATCGTCAGAATCCACAAACGCCAGATATTCTCCGGCCGCGATCCCGATCCCCGCGTTGCGGGCTCCCGACAGCCCCCTGTTTTCCTGGTGAATCACCCGGACCCGTCCGTCCCTGGCGGCGTAATCCTCACAGATCTGTGGGCAGCCGTCCGGGGATCCGTCGTCCACCAGGATAATCTCCAGATTCTCATAGGTCTGCGCCAGCAGGCTCTCCACGCACCGGGGCAGGAATGCTTCCACCCGGTACACCGGCACGATCACGCTGATTAAAGGTCTCATCTTTGTCTCCTCCTGCGCATTTCATGTACAAGCGCCACCGCCCACCGGCGGAGTACGCACAGAACATATACCATGCGCGGCATATCCCGTCTGAGGAAAAACCACAGGATACGGTAATCGGCCAGTTTCAGCCGCGCCTGGCTTCCCCTGGCGCTCACCCAGGGATCGCGCGCGCACATACGGATATATTCCAGTTTTTCTCCCAGCCGCATCTGTCTGTCCGCCGGCAGTTTTTCGCATTCATCCAGGATCTCGTTCATATACCGGGTGAAGATCCGGCTGTCCGGCTGGGATCCCCACTGCTCTTCACAAAAGCGCTCCGTCTCCCGGCACACCAGCTTTGCCAGCTCCAGCCGGTCCTTCCGCCTGCGGGAAGAAAGCGTCGTCTTTTGTTCCTCCTGAATATAAAAGCACAGGGTTTCCGGAAGAACCGTAACCTTCCGGCATTTTCTCAGATACGCCAGATTGAACAGCAGATCTTCCCCCAGGCTTAAACCCGTGTCAAATTCCTCCAGCCATTCTCTGCGGAACAGCTTGTTCCAGGGCATATTCAGATAGCTTTTCTCATACAGGTCCAGAAACGGCTCCGCAAAAGTGTTCATCTCCCAGGTCCCGGATACCTCCGGACTTTTGGGAATATCCGCGCCGTCATAAATATGGTGGAACCCGCACAACACCAGATCGCTGTCCGCCTCCCTCTGCGCCGCAGCCATCTTTTCCAGACAGCAGGGCTCCACATAGTCGTCGCTGTCCGTGAAAATCAGAAATTCTCCCGACGCGGCGCGGATTCCCGTATTCCTGGCCGCGGATACGCCGGCATTTTCCTGATGCACCACCAAGATCCGCCCGTCCCTGGCCGCCAGTTCGTCGCATATACGTCCGCTTCCATCTGTGGAACCATCGTCCACCAGGATGATTTCCAGATCGCCCACCGTCTGGCACAGCCAGGACGACACGCATCGTTCCAGGGCGTCCGCCGCCTGATAGACGGGGATCACCACGCTGTACATTGCTCTCTCCATCACACCATCGTCACCTGTTTAATCATATACATAAGCGTCAGAAGCTGTCCCGCCACGGCCGCCGACACGATCTCCCGGTCAAGTCTGCGCTTCAGCTGCACTGCTCCGTTCCGGCACGCGGTCAGCAGCACCGGCATAAAGGGCAGGAAATACCGGCCCTGCACGCCTTCGATGGACACGTGTCCCATGGGCGTCCACTGCAGCAGCATCCCAAGCAGGATCAGTCCCGTACTTCCCGCGCAGAGCAGGAGCATAAAGGCCCGCTGTCCGGCACGCAGCCTGGATACCGTCCCCGCCGTATCGCAGGTGGACAGGAACAGCAGGAACCAGAACAGCAGGACGATCAGCATGGAGGTCTCAATCTCCACCCATCCCAGCTGGTAGCCCACCAAAGATTCCAGATAGAAACCGATCTTGTCAAATACTGTGTTGGCAATCATATAGATCAGTTCCAGCGGGTCCTTCAGAAAATATCCCAGCGTATAGCCGGTCAGATATTCCGCGCCGCCTCCCGTCTCCACCACGCTGGTGGCCGCCGTTGTCGTCACAATTCCCGTCACCGTATTCAGATTCTTCATCAGAAACCCGACAGCCGGAATTCCCAGAAGCGCCGCAAGCGCCATGACCTTCTCCCTCTTCCCCCGATAACGCACGGCGGGGATCAGTACCGGCAGAAGAGCCAGCGGAAAATAGCTTCCGCTCTTGCAATACACCAGGAACAGGGCGGACAGCTCCATCAGAAGGATCTGCTGTCCCGTCATCTTTTCTTCTGAGAAGATGGCCTGGATACACAGGCAGCTGTAGAAGAACACAATCCCGTGAACCATGGCGTCATGGGAGAAGGAAGTGCACTGCTGCAGGTTCACCGGCAGGACAGCCAGCAAAAACAACGTCAGTTTCCCAAAGGGGAGCTTTTTCATCCCCGCCCAGGCCAGCAGGGCGAACACCAGCAGGTTCAGGTAACGCGCCAGCAGAAGCATGGGCACGGTTCCCCAGCCCAGGACGCGCGCCAGCGACATTCCCGCCACAGCGGGCAGGTACAGAAGAACGCTTCCCTCAATATTGCTGTTTACCTCCGCATCCACCATCGCGGCATCGGACACGCCGGAAAACATTCCGTAATAGATATTGTAATAGTTGCGGAACGAAGGCGACGACGTAAATTCCAGCTCCGCATCGTCCGCGCGCTTCAGGCAGACCGTATCCCCCAGGGACTCATAGCCCAACAGATCGTTGCTGTAGCG
Organism: uncultured Lachnoclostridium sp.; assembly: GCA_944381625.1. GTDB lineage: Bacteria > Bacillota > Clostridia > Lachnospirales > Lachnospiraceae > Hominiventricola. The sequence continues at coordinate 197,800 of CALWLW010000002.1, read as the reverse complement.
GTAAGCCATATCAATATGCTTCTCCTCGTCGGGAACCATATACGGCGTCAGCATCACATTGTATATCAGTCCGAAAAACAGGACGGTAATCAGGAATACGGTCTCCAGACGCGCCTTTTTCACAAACGCCAGATACCAGAACACGCACAGGAACGCCTCCACACCCAGGAACATAAAGAAGAAAAACCGTTTGAGGAAAATATTGAAATACAGATACGCCCTCACGCAGATTCCGTCTTCACTGCTCATAAGCTGCAGGCCGCTGTCCCAAAGCTCCTCTGAGAAAGACAGGTCGATGCGGTACTCATGATCCGCCGCTCCCGTCTGGGAATTTTCAAACAGAAGCCCCACATATTCTCCTGAGATAAACTGGGACGCCTGGATATCCGTCTCGCACAATACTTGTCCCAGCGTCAGGTCCGTCACTGACGCATGCATACTCCCGCCGTCCAGGACCACCCCGTCCTCCAGGAAAAACCGTACGCCCAGCCCGGTCAGCTGATCCTGCCCCGGCTTCACCTCCTGGCTGATCCGCGCCGTCGTTTCGGTCACCGGAATCAGTTCGCCGTCCGCCGCCAGAACCGTCACCTGCTCCGTGGTATTCTGGGCAATCCGAATCCGGGTATCATACAGATAATAGAAAAGCAGCGCGCCCAGCAGCACCATGCAGACAAGCCCCGCGGCCTGTCTCCGACCCGGCCTGGTCAGCCTCCGCCCACCGGCGCCCTTCTGTTTTTTCTGTTCATTTTCCTTCCTTTGGAATACAAAACCGCCTGCGGCATAGACGCCAAGGCCGCCCAGCGCCAGGAGAATTCCTATCGCCAGCGGCTGCCAGATCCGATGTATCTGCACCGTATAAGTCAGATTATATACCAGACTCTTCTCCTGCCTGGCTCCGTCCAGCCAGGATTCTCCCGGCGTCGCCGTATTTTCATTGAACCATAAGGACGGTCCTGCCCCCCGGGCGTCCGAAGTGATATATACGCGCAGTATTTCCGGGGAGCTGTCCAGGTCCACCGACAGGAATTCTGTCTCTTCCATACCTTCCAGCGGATAATCCTGTCCGCCGATGAGCGTTTCCCCGTCATACGCCATGATCCGTACATACCCGTCCGCAAACGTATGGCCTCCCGACGAAAAGAAAAATCCGATCTGTCCCGCCGTGTCCGTGGGCGGTTCCACAGAAAATTCCAGCACTCTCCCCGCCGTCAGTTCCTCCGTCCTGCTGACCAGGTTCGCCTGGTTGGCTCCTTCCAGTCCCTGGGATCTGGCCTGTGTCACCGGATACGCAATCCCGGCCATCGTCACCAGCAGGCAGCAAAGCGTCCAAACCAGCAGATATTTTTTCTGCCTTTCCATCCTCTTATCCATGCGTTCTCCTTACACACATTTCTATACAAGCGAAAGACAGGGCTTTGCCGCCAAAAGCAGCAGAACCCCGCTTCCTGTCACTCTATTCTTCTTCCGCCCTCACCAGGCTCACCGTAATCTCGGGACTGTCCTGACACAGGTAGCCTTCCGGCACCGCAACCGTCACGGGCACGGTGTAAGTTCCCGTTCTGGTGCACTCTGCCAGATCCGCCGACAACTGGATGCTGTCCTGGGTCAGAGCCGTAAGGTCTGCGGGCAGGCCGCTCACCTGGATGGTCACGCCCTCGCTGTCCTCCGCATCCAGTTCCAGTCCCTCCCGGATATTGGCAAAATGAATCTGTCCCGGGGCAAAGGTATAGCTTATGCTTTCATAGGGCACGATTTCCATCCGCACCACGATCTCCCGGTCGTTTTCATTGGGGATACGTATCCCCTCCGGAAGATACTGGCTGATATCCACCGTCTGCTCCACGCTTCCGGTCTGTCCTTCCGGATTCAGCGCTTCCGCCGGAATATCCAGATTCAGGATGGAACGGATCGCCGACTGCTCCCCTGCAATTGTCACTGTCTGGGGCGTGTAGGAAATGGCAGACAGTCCATAACCCTCCGGCGCCGCCTGGCTGATGTCGAAGCTGATGCCCACTTCTTTGGTATTCAGCGTCGTCACCGTTACCTGGAACGGCTGATCCTTTTCCGCATAATCCAGATAAGTATCGTCCATCTCATCCCCGTTTCCGTCGATGAGTTTCAGCGTACAGGTGCGCTGGGCCGTCCCGGTAATTCCGGATATATTGATCTCCGCAACCACTTCCCGGATCTGATCCACGATGGATTTGGGTCCTGTGATCTCCACCACCGTCTGCTCCGGTATGAGGCTTCCCACCTCCAGACCGCTGCTGGGCCTGGAATCTCCCGTGTTCACCGTCACTTTAAACTGCTCCGTCACCGCTTCTTCTATGGTGACCAGCACGTTGGACCGGCTCTGTTCAATACGGGTGACGGAACCTTCTCCCGTGTATTCCACGTTGATACTTACCATGCTGTTATAATGCAGATCTTTCTGTACGTCCGCCGTCGCCTTGAAATCAGAGGCCCTCAGCTTGCCCAGCTCGGTCTTCCGGGCATACACGGTCAGATCCACCGTGTCGGTCCCCTCCACAATCCGGTACATCTGTCCCTGATCCGACAGTACATCCGCATTGACGATTTCCACTTTAATATTACTGAAAGCCCTGCTCTGAACAGGCTCGTCAATATTCACCACCACCAGCCACAAAACCATGGCGGCCGCCACGGAAAGCAGCTTCAGCAGCAGGTTATTGAACAGCTTTGTCTTCATGTCCGCCACGTCCTTTCCACAGCCTGAGCTTTTTCCGTTTTTTCTCTTCCGATTTTGCCTGGAGCATCTTGAGCTGCTCTCTTAACTGATCCTGGTTCAGATTCCGGATCAGCCGTCCGTTCCTGGCCACCGACACGGCGCCCGTCTCCTCGGACACCACAATCGTGAGAGAATCGCTGACCTCGCTGACTCCCACCGCGGCCCGATGCCTGGTCCCCAGTTCCTTGCTCAGATTCCTGTTGTCTGACAGAGGAAGATAACAGGTAGCTGAGCGTATCCGGTTGCCGGACAGAATCACCGCCCCATCGTGCAGCGGCGTATTTTTTTCAAAAATATTCAGAATCAGCTGGCTGGATACCGCCGAATCCAGACCGATCCCTGTCCGGTCGTATTCCTGAAGGCTCACAGACTGCTCAATCACAATCAAAGCCCCGGTCCTGACCCGGCCCATCTCAAAACAGGCTTTTATCAATTCGGAAATGGTACGGTCCGTGATACGCTCATCCGTTTTCCTGGAATTGTCAAAAGGCACAATCGTGGTGAGAATGTTCTTCTCCCCCAGCTGTTCCAGAGCCCGCCGAAGCTCCGGCTGAAACACGATAATCAGCGCCGTAATACCCAGACTGAAGAAGTTCTCCGCGATCCACAGAATCGTATTCATATGGAAAAAAGCGGCCACCGCCAGCAGCGCCAGCACAACGGCAAAGCCCTTCAGCAGCGTCCACGCCCGTGTGGATTTGATCCAGATCATGACCTGGTATATGATGAAAGACAATATGACAATCTCAGCCGCGTCGGTCCAGGTAATATTTAAAGTATTCAAATCCAGATACTGGTTCAGCTTTTCCAGATTCACCGCGCTTCACTTCCTTTCCCGGGTATCTCTCCCGCGGTTAACGTCTGCGCCTCTGATTCCTGCCGCCGGAACTGATCTTCTTCACTTTCTTTTCCGGTATGGCTATGGACATCTTGGGCACCGCTTTTACATAATAATAATATTCATCGTCCTCAAACTGCGTATATTCTGTACGGGAATAATCCAGGCTGAACACGAAAAACTCCACCATCACAGCGATCAGCAGGGAGACCAGAGTTCCCAGCACAAGCGGCAGAATACCGATGTGAACTCCCATCACCAGCGAACCGGCCAAAAACAGCACAATATTCACCACCGCGCCGATGCCGATGGCCAGATACCACGCATAGTCCACGCTCATCCGCCGGATCGTGTACACGATCATCACCGTGACCGCAAATACCAGAATCGTCAGCAGCATGGTCTTGTTATTCAGCACATTTTCCACAAAGTAAGAAAGACGGGATACAACTTCCTCCGATTCCGGATTCGTCAGCATCGCCGTGTTGTTCTTCATATATACGACAAGATAATAGATAACAGTCCCACATGCCACCGGCACAGCGCAGACCGGACCTCCCAGAAGCCCCATAATCAGTGGAACTGCATAGGGAATATTCAGGAAAAACGCCAGCGGGGTCATGACCAGCACATATCCGTATCCCGGCGCAACCCGGAAATACAGGGCGTACATCACAAACAGAAGTCCTGCGGCCATGGCGAACACTTCGATGGACAGGGAAAATCCGTGGAGACAGATCAGCAGCGCCCCGAATACTGCGATCAGGTTCACAGGCAGAAAAGCGCAGAGAAGCGCCAGCAGCAGAGATACCGCCGGTCCCGACGCTTTTTCCATAAATCCAATCTGGCTGTTCACCGTCAAAAACGTGGCCAGCGCAAACGCAAATTTCAAAACCGGTATAAGATACGTATCATATCTGGAATAAAACAATTTTAAATGTTGCTTTAACTCTAACAGTGATGTCATTCTATGTTTCCTCCGTCAAATTACCCGATGCCGGATTTTTCTCTTCCTGCTCATAAACCTCCTGTATGCCCTGAAGCAGACGGCTAAAAGACGCCGCGCTCTTTCTGGCGGCCCGGTAGCGCAGGGAACAGACCGCATACAGGATGCAGGAATACACCGCAATGGCGCAGACATAGAGCAGCACCCAGACTATCACAAATTCCCTCAGGTCCATCTTATGGATATTATCCAGCAAATATTCCATATTGCAGAATGCCCACAGCGCGCCGCAGAGAACAAAGCTGAGCGTTGCAAAGAACCAGCCGTACAGGAGCTGAAGGCTGATATAATCATGCCGGAAATACCCGGCAATCTTCAGTTTTTTCTTCGCCTCCTTCGTCTCGCACAGAGAGGCTTTTGTCATCAAAATCACTTTTTCTTCATTTACCATAGCAGCTGTCCTTATTTCACATACATCTTAGTATAACACAGCCAAATACCCCGATGCAAGCATACGGGACGTCAAATTTACAGCAATACAGGCATCGGGGTATGAGGCCCTCGCGGCAGTCGCCAAATGGATATGCAGGCATATCCGCTTGGCTCGTTGCCCGCGGGAATTAAGTGCCGCTTCCAACACAAATACACAAAAAATATACGGAACCGGCCCCGTGTTCCAGAAGCATGCGGGCTGCCTCGTCCATTGTGCTTCCTGTGGTATAGATATCGTCCACCAGCAGTATTTTTTTATATGGAACCTTTTCATCCCTGATGGAAAAAGCTCCCCGAAGATTCGCCGCCCGGTCTCTCCCGCTCAGTTCTTTCTGGGCGCGGGTCTTTTTCACCCGGCGCAGAAGTCCTGCGTCCACGGGAATCCCCGTCTTTTGAGACAGCCTCTCCGCCACCAGCTGTGCCTGGTTAAAGCCGCGCTTTCTTTTCCGGGAAGGGTGAAGCGGAATGGGAACCAGCGCTTCCGGTTTCCAGTACGCGGCCTCCTTCCAGCATCTTCGCAGGATCTCTTCCGCATAAAAAGCCGCATACTCTTTCCTTCCGCCGTATTTAAACCGGGCGATGGACTCCCGCATCAGCTTGTCATACACAAAAGGCGCTTTCCCCTGCCGGAAATGATGCCGCCTGTTTCTGCAGTCCATGCAGTATTCCCGTTCTCCGGAAAGAAGCGGCTTGCCGCATTTCCTGCAGGCCGGGCCATTTATATAAGGAAGCTTCAGCCTGCAGATCCCGCAGGCCAGTTCCCCCGGTTCTTCCACCGCCTCGTGGCAGACCGGGCACCTTCGCGGGAACAGCAGTCCCGCCAGGTCAATCTTCAATACTTTCTACCTCCCGTATTCTTCCCAGCAGTCCGCTGTAGCGGGCCTGCTCGCTTCCATTGGCGATCATCATCCGGAAAGTCTCCTCGCTCCCCACCAGCGTCACACAGGAACGCGCCCTGGTCACTGCCGTATAGAGAAGATTCCGGTTCATCAGCATCCTGGGGCCGGTGAGAAGCGGGATCACCACCGCCGGATATTCGCTCCCCTGGGATTTATGGATCGTCACCGCGTAAGCCAGCTCCAGTTCTTCCAGCTGGGCGAAGCCGTAGGTCACGGTGCGGTATTCATCAAACAGCACTTCCATCGTCTCCGCCAGCGGATCGATGTTCTGTATCACGCCCAGATCCCCATTGAAAACTCCCATGCCTTTATCCACAGCGATCCCGTAACGGTTCCTGGCCTGCCACTCGATCTGGTAATTGTTCTTAATCTGCATGACCTTGTCGCCTTCCCGCAGCAGGCCTTTGGCGTACTCCTTCTCCGTCTTTTCCGGCGAAGGCGGGTTTAAGTATCTCTGCAGGATCTCGTTCAGGTGTTCCACTCCCAGCGCCCCTTTTCGCATGGGCGTCAGCACCTGGATGTCATATGGTTTTGCGTGAACATACGGCGGGAGCTTGTCCTGAACCAGCGCCAGCACTACTCTGAGTATAATATTGGGGTCCTGCCTTTTTAAAAAGAAGAAATCCCTGCTCTTATTGTCCAGCACCACCGGTTCCCCCCGGTTGATCTTGTGGGCGTTTACGATGATATCGCTCTGACTGGCCTGACGGAAAATCTTTTGAAGCATCACCACCGGATACACCTCTGAGCGGATCATATCCTTCAGCACGCACCCCGGTCCCACACTGGGAAGCTGATTGATATCGCCCACCAGGATCAGCCTGGTTCCCACGCTCACGGCGCGCAGAAGTGAATGCATCAGGAAGATGTCCACCATGGACATCTCATCTATGATAATCACATCCGCCTCCAGCGGATTCTCCTCATTTCTCTCGAACGAAGCCTTCTCCTGCCCGTCCCCGGGCGCTCCCGACAGCTCCAGGAGCCGGTGGATCGTCACGGCCTCATATCCGGTGGCTTCCGTCATCCGTTTGGCCGCTCTGCCTGTGGGCGCGGCCAGCAGAATCTCCATATCCTCCGTCTCAAAATACCGGATCATGGCGTTGATCGTGGTGGTTTTCCCTGTTCCGGGGCCGCCGGTCAGGATCAGCAGGCCGTGCTTCACCGCCTCGGCCACCGCCCGCCGCTGCATCTCGTCCAGTTCGATCCCCGCGGCGCGCTCCACCCGCGAGAGCTTCTCCCGGATCTGCTCATCCTCCATGGAACTGTCCAGGTTCAGGTCGTGGAGCATCCTGGCCGTATTCAGCTCCATATAAAAATACTGGCTGTAAAACACCATCTGGCGGCCTTCATCTTCCCGGATCACCAGTTTCCTGTCCATGCAGAGATTCATCATCTGCACTTCCAGCGCATCCTCAGGAACGCCCAAAAGCTCAGACGCCTGGGAAAAGAGAAGTTCCCTGGGCAGACAGGTATGGCCCTCCCCCGCGGCCTGCTGCAGCGTATAGAGCAGTCCGCTCCGGATACGGTAATCCGAAGAGGTATGTATGCCGATACGCGATGCAATCTCGTCCGCAATGCGGAAGCCAATCCCCACAATATCATCCGCCAGGCGGTACGGATTCTCCTGCACGATCTGGTAGGTCCGCGCTCCGTATTCCTTATAAATCTTCACTGCCAGAGACATGGAGATCCCGTATTGGGTCAGGAACATCATGGCCTGGCGGAGTTCCTTCTTCTCTTCCATCTGCTCCGCGATCTCCATGGCCTTGCGCTCACTGATCCCTTTCACCTCCGCCAGCCGTTCCGGCTCCTCCTCAATGATCCGGAAAGTATCTCCTTTGAACCTCCGGACAATCCTGGCCGCCAGCGCGGCTCCCACGCCTTTGATGGCGCCGCTTCCCAGATAGCGTTCCATGGCCGTCTCATCCTCCGGAGCCAGAATGCTGTATTCCTGTACCTGCATCTGCTCTCCGTACAGCGGGTGTTCCTTCATGGCGCCGCCTACCTGTACCAGCTCTCCCTCCGACAGTACGGAGAACGTGCCCACACAGGTCAGTTCTTCCTCGTCCGTCACAAGCTGAAATACCGTATATCCATTTTCCCCGTTTCGGAACACAATGTGTTCCACATAGCCTTTTCGTATCTCCATGCCGTTTTAACCAAAAGGACATGGCTCTCCCGCCATGTCCCCACAATGTTTTTCACTTTCTGCCGCGTTCCGCACAGTTTCTGCGGATTATTCCTCATGATGGCCGCCGGAAAGAAACTCCACAAATTTGCCTGTCCCGATGGCCACGCACTGCATCGGCTCTTCCGCCGTCATCGTATTGATGCCTGTCTTGGACTCCAGAAGTTCTTCCAGGCCGCGCAGAAGCGCGCCTCCTCCTGTAAGCACGATCCCACGGTCCGCGATATCCGCCGTCAGTTCCGGCGGCGTGCGCTCCAGCACACTGTGCACCGCTTCCACGATCTGGGCCGTCGCCTCCTTCAGCGCCTCCTCTGTCTCCTCAGACGTCACCGTCACCGTCTTGGGCAGACCCGTCACAAGGTTTCGTCCCCGCACGTCGATACTGTCTGCCTGTGCCCTGGGGTAGCAACTTCCCACTTTTATCTTAATATCCTCCGCGGTTCTCTCACCGATCAGAAGATTGTGTTTTTTACGCATATAGCGGACAATCGCTTCGTCGAAATCATCCCCTGCGATCTTGATGGACGTGCTGACCACCGTGCCGCCCAGAGAGATCACGGCGATATCCGTGGTACCGCCTCCGATGTCCACGATCATATTTCCACACGGTCTGGAGATATCGATGCCGGCCCCGATAGCGGCGGCGATGGGCTCCTCAATGATGAAGACTTCACGGGCTCCCGCCTGGTACGTGGCGTCCTCCACTGCCTTCTTCTCCACTTCCGTCACACCGCTGGGGACACAGACTGCAATCTTCGGTTTCCGGAACGTCTTCTTGCCGATCGCCTTCTGAATAAAAAACTTCAGCATCTTCTCTGTAACCGTATAATCGGAGATCACTCCCTGTCTCAGCGGACGTACCGCCACAATATTTCCCGGGGTACGCCCAAGCATCAGGCGCGCCTCTTCTCCAATTGCTTTGATTTTATTTGTATCCCTGTCAAATGCCACGACAGAGGGCTCTTTCAGCACTACGCCCTTACCCTTGATATACACAAGAATGCTGGCTGTTCCCAGGTCAATTCCCACATCGGTTCCTGCCATAATACGTTCTCCTTTCGTTCTTTCCATCTATTTTAACCATTCAGCGTTTTCATTCATCCTCTTAAACACGCGTCTTTGCGCGCTCTGACAGCTTACATTATACCCAATATTTCCAGAAAAGGAAAGAGGTTATTTAATTTAATTCTGCGATTCTTGAAACCCCCACGTAGATCTCCGAGATCTTGTACCACGTGCGGTAGTCCACGATCCCTGTCACCGGCAGCCCGAATATGGACTGAAAATCCTCCACGGCCGCGCGGGTGGCCGGCCCGTAGATTCCGTCCGCCGAGATCCGCGGCAGCGCTGGATAGGCTCCCGCTATGGTATTGAGCTGTTCCTGCATCTGCTGCACCTTGGCCCCGCTTGCCCCTTCTCCCAGGTCATAACCCGGCCAGGACGCCGGAACTCCCGATATCTCCACCGCCGTATTGATATACATACTGTCCCCATAATAGTACCGGAGAATCTCGATGGTGCTGTACCCCTGTTCCCCCAGGCTCTGGGACCCCCACTGGCTGAGCCAGTTGGGACAGGTCACTCTGCGCCCGTCGCAGTACTGGGTCAGGATCGGCTGTTTCACATTGGGTCTGGACAGATAGTTCCCGAACAGTTCGTCAACCACATTGGAGATATTCTGATAAATATTCCTGCCGTAGATCCATTTCTGGTCAAAGGCCGTGGACGATGTAATGGTAAAATCATATCCCTTATTCCGGTACCATTCTGTGTAGACCCGGTTCAGAGTAAACGACATAATGGCCAGAATATTGGCCCGCACCGCGGCGTCCGTCCATGTGGCGTAAATCTCGCTGGAGGCCACGTTCTTAATATAGTCCCGGTAACGCACCCAGTAATTCTGGGCGCTGGAATCCGTGGGAACCCCGTCGTGTACAATCACATATTCCGGGATCACCACCCGGCTGAGTACGATCTCCCCCGTCTCAGACACCGGTTTGATCTCTGACTCCGCGATCTTCGGAGGATAATCCCCGAAAAGGGTATGCGGCCCTATGACAATCCGGTCGAACAGGACGCCTCCCGCCAGCGGGCGCATCCGGATCTCCTGAATCGCCGTCACGCCAGGCAGGATCTCCGTCCCGGCCACCTCCGCGTCCTCATACCCGGCCGCCTGAACCTGGACCGTATACTCCGCATACGGCTGCGGCTCGGAAAACTGCGTGCTGTACTCCAGGTTTGGGGCCGGAAGCTCGATCAGTTCCGTCATCCCGGACATGTTCGTTGTATAGCGCCTCACGGCGCTCTCCGGGTCTCCTTCGTAGGTAATGCTGACCTGGGCTCCCTCCACCGGCCTGCGGGAGCTCTCTTCCACCAGCCGCACCTGCAGGCGGCCTGTCTGAGCCGGCAGCCCAGGCTCGTTCATAACTTCATTCTCAGGCATAAAAAGACCTCATTTCTCAATTATTTCTATAATATATGAATGAGGCCTGTTTTAATTCCTTATTTTATTCTGGTCTGCTTTAGAAGTTCTTATACATCTTTTTCCATCAGTTTTTCCGCCATATCCAGCCAGAGACGCGCAGACGCGTCGCTGGGCATGCGCAGATCCCCTCTGGGAGAAACGGCCACCGTTCCCACCTTGGGACCGTCCGGCAGGCAGGAGCGCTTAAATTGCTGTGCAAAGAAGCGCCGGTAGAAGGTATTGAGCCATTTCAGGATAACCCGGTTCTCATACTCTCCTTTGAACGCCGACTGCGCCAGATAATAGATCTTGTCCGGCGCGAAGCCGAAGCGCAATACGTAATACAGGAAGAAATCGTGAAGCTCATACGGTCCCACCAGATCCTCCGTCTTCTGGGCGATCACCCCGTCCTTGGGCGGCAGAAGCTCCGGGCTGACCGGCGTATCCAGGATATCCAGCAGAATCTCTGAAAGCTTCCCGTCTCCGCAGGTGTCCGCATAATACCGCACCAGGTGCCGTACCAACATCTTGGGCACCGACGCGTTGACACCGTACATGGACATATGATCCCCATTGTAGGTGGCCCATCCCAGCGCCAGCTCCGACATATCCCCGGTGCCGATCACCATGCCGCCCAGCCGGTTGGCCGTATCCATCAGCACCTGGGTACGCTCTCTGGCCTGGCCGTTCTCATAGGTCACGTCGTGCTTTTCCATATCCTGCCCGATATCCCGGAAATGGATCTTCACCGCCTCCTTGATATCTACCTCCAGGAGATTGGCTCCCAGCCTCCTGGTCAGCTCACAGGCATTGGTATAAGTCCGGTCCGTGGTGCCGAAGCAGGGCATCGTCACCGCCGTAATACAGTTCCTGGGCAGACCCATACGGTCCACCGCACGCACAGTCACAAGCAGCGCCAGCGTGGAATCCAGCCCGCCGGAGATGCCGATGACCGCGCTCTTGCAGTTGGTATGCTCCATGCGCTTTTTCAGCCCCATGGTCTGGATGGTAAGGATCTCTTCGCAGCGTTTCTCCCTCTCCGCCTGATTCCCCGGCACAAAGGGAGCCTTGTCCACAAAGCGTTCCAGTTTCTCTTCACCCGGGCGGATGGAGAAGGCGGTGGAAATATACCCGTCTCCGTCACAGCTCACATGGAAGGTGGAAATCCTGCGGCGCTCTCCCATCAGGCGCTCCACGTCGATCTGCGCGTACACCGTCTCATTATGGAACCGTCTGGACTCTTTTAACAGCGATCCGTTTTCACAGATCAGATGGTGGCCGCCGAACACCAGGTCCGTGGAGGATTCTCCCTCCCCTGCGCTGGCATAGATATAGCCGCAGACCAGATGGCCCGACTGCATGCGCACCAGATCCCTCCGGTAAGCCTCTTTTCCCGTAATCTCGTCGCTGGCGGACAGGTTCACAATCACAGTGGCCCCGTTCATGGCATGACGGATACTGGGCGGATTGGGACTCCACACGTCCTCGCAGATCTCCGCCGACACCTTCAGCGCCGGGAATTCTTCGCACACAAATATCTGATCCGTGCCAAAGGGCACCTCACCCCATTCCGGCAGCCGGATCAGCCTGGTCTTTTCCGGGGCTTCGGTGAAATGCCGTCTCTCGTAGAATTCGCTGTAATTGGGGATATGGGTCTTGGGCACAAGCCCCAGGAGCTTCCCGCCGGAAAACCCGGCCGCCGCATTGTACAGCTTCCCTTCCACTTCCACAGGCAGTCCCGCAAAGAACAGCCCGTCCATTCCTTCGCTGGCTTTTACAATCTCCCCAAGCGCCCGCCGCGCTCCCGCAAGAAGCAGTTCCTGATGAAACAGGTCGCTGCAGGTATACCCGGTCACGCACAGTTCCGGAAACACCACGATCTTCGCGCCGTTTTCGTGCGCCTCGTTCATGAGCCGGACAATTTCCTTCGCGTTATACTCCGTATCCGCCACCCTGATCTTCGGCGCGGCCGCCGCAATTTTCACAAATCCGTACTGCATCTTATCTGCTCCTTTTTATGATATTCTTCAGATCTTCCATGTTAAACTCATAGGCTTTATTACAGAAATGGCACTTCACCTCCACCGGCCTGCCCTCCTGGATCATCTCCGCAAGCTCCTTTTTCCCGATGCTCACAAGGGCTTTCTCCACCCGCTCCCTGCTGCAGTTACAATGGAAACGCACGTCCTGCTCATCCAGGAACTCCGGGGAAAGGCCATCCAGCAGTTTTTCCAGAAGCTGCTCCGGCGTATCCCCCTGATCCAGACAGGCGGTTACGGACGCGACGCCCGCCAGGTTCTGTTCCAGCCTGGCAATGGTCTGCTCCTCCGCAAAAGGCATGAGCTGGATCAGAAAGCCTCCCGCCCGCCGTACCGTATTGTCCCTGTTCATCAGCACGCCCAGTCCCACAGAGGAGGGCGTCTGCTCGGAGCTGGCGAAATAATAGGTCAGATCTTCCGCGATCTCTCCCGTCTTCAGCTCTGTCTGACCCACATAAGGTTCTTTCATACCCAGATCGCGGATCACGCTCAGGACGCCCAGCCCCAGCGCGCCCCCCACGTCCAGTTTGCCGTTCTTATTCGGCGGAAGCATCACCTCCGGGTGATGCACATAACCTTTCACATTTCCATGGGCGTCCGCCGTCACCACCAGTCCTCCGATGGGTCCGCTGCACTGGATCTGCAGCGTCAAAAGGTCTTTCTCCCCTTTCATCATGGCTCCCATCATGGCTCCGGCGCTCATCAGCCGTCCCAGCGCCGCCGTCGCCACCGGGCTGGTATCATGAGCTTTTCTCGCCTCCTCCACCAGACCGGCGGAGGTCACTGCAAACGCGCGGATCTGTCCGTCCGCCGCCGCTGCCCGCACCATATAATCTCTCATATTTTTATCTCCTTATCTGTCTTTGCCGCCGTTCTCCCCGGCGCCTGCGTCCAGCGCTTCTCTCTGGCATACCACATAGACCCGCTCCGAATCTTCCCTGGCCGGCTCTCTGGTAAACGCGTCATAAATGTGCAGGAGCTTAAGCCCGGAACGCTCCACAAGCCCCTGTATGGTCTCCAGGCTGTACGCCTTTTGGTAATGGTTCTCTTCGTATTTCCGGTAGAGCCCCTCCTCTTCCCGCACGAAAAGCGTGAGCTGGTATTCGTTGATCCGGGCGTCCTCATCATAATAGTTTTCCCAGATAAAGCTTCCTTCCTCCCGGTTCTCCGCAATCGTCTGCTCTCCCAGGAGCTCCCGGTATTTATATTCCGTATTCAGGTCGAAGATAAAAAGGCCCCCGTAATCCAGGTAATTGCGCGCCGCCGAGGTCAGGATCCCCAGCACCTCTTCCTCCTCCAGAATATAGTTCATGGAATCGCAGACGCAGACGATGGCCCGCACCGTACCATACAGTTCAAACTCCCGCATATCCTGGCAGAGATACAGGATGTCCTGTCTGGACGCCTCTCTTTTCTCCAGAGCCTCCTCCAGCATCTCCTCCGAGCAGTCGATGCCGATCATATCATACCCGGCTCCGGCCAAAAGTTCGGTCATGGTGCCCGTGCCGCATCCCAGATCCAGCACCAGGCCGTCCCGAATCCCGTATTCTCCCAGCAGGCCTGCAATGTATTCCGCCCACTGTTCATACGGGACATTGTCCATAAAAAGGTCGTACACCTCCGCAAATCCTGTATAGGCTTCCATACGTCCTCCTCCCATCCTCCGGTCATGATGGAAAACGAGGGTCCGAAGGCCCTCGTTCATCTATTTCAAACAAATATGTCTGCTGCCAGACACGGATCACTAGTTGTCGCTGCTCAAGTATTTCTCAATATTTTCAATGGCTGCCTGCTCGTCGCTTCCCTCCGCAGACACGACGATGGATTCTCCTGAAGACAGCCCCAGCGTCATCATTCCCATGATGCTCTTGGCGTTGACCTTTTTCTCGCCATCCTCCACATAGATTTTGCTCTCATACTGGCTTGCCACCTGAACCAGCAAAGCCACCGGTCTGGCTTCCAACCCGGAAGCAATCTGAATGGTGATTGGTTTCTTAATCATATGACTCCTCCTTGCCCTCTCGCAACTGCTCTGCCATAAGACTCAGCTTACGCAGACGATGGTTTACTCCGGATTTTCCCACCGGCGGGGAAAGCATCTCTCCCAACTCCTTTAAACTGGAGTCCGGATGCTCGATCCTGGCCCTGGCAATCTCTTCCAGGCCGTCAGGAAGCTTATGCAGTCCCAGCACAGATTCAATATACCGGATATCCTCCACCTGCCGGACCGCCGCGGATACCGTCTTGTTCAGGTTCGCCGTCTCACAGTTCACCTTGCGGTTCACTGAATTGCGCATCTCCTTCACAATCCGCACATTTTCCAACTGCATGAGCGATACATGGGCTCCCATCAGCCCCAGAATCTCCACAATCTGCGACCCTTCCTTCACGTAGACCACATGGTGCTTTTTGCGGAGCACGGTCTTCGCGTCGATTCCATACTGCTGCAGAATCTCCTGCAGCTGTCCGGCTTTCTCCCCGGAAGAGCATACAATCTCGAAATGGTAGGACTTTTCCGGGTCGCTGACAGATCCCGCCGCAAGAAATGCTCCCCGTATAAAAGCACGCCTGCAGCAGTTCTGCTTCAGGATTCGATTATGTACCAGCGACATGCATTCACGTATCTCTCCGTCCTCATCCAGCAGGCATACTTCCCGCAGCAACCGAATGGCTTCGTGGCTTCTGCGCACCACCACAGAATAACTGCGTGCCTCCCTGTTTTTCCGGACCGAGACCTCAGCTCTAATATTAAATGTTTTTTTCAATAAAGTAAAGTACTTTCTTGCAACGGGAAGATTTTCCGTCTGTATTTTTACGCAGTAACAATTATTCTCCGTAATCAGGATCTTTCCGCACAGGCTCAGGACCGCCGCCGTCTCTGCCAGCCGGCAATGGCGTCCGCTTGCGCTCTGCCTGGAAAGTTCCTCTTTGATCTCTCCAGAAAACGACATGGCAGCCTCCGTTTATTTCCCAATCGCCGCGTCCTTTCCGATATCGCGGTGCTCCAGCTTCACTCCGTAATCGCTCTGCTTCTGCAGGCGTTCATACAGCTTATTTGCCAGCGTCACGGAACGATGTTTCCCTCCGGTACAGCCGATGGCGATCACCAGCTGGTTTTTGCCTTCCAGCACATAATTGGGTACCAGGAAATGGATCATATCCTCCAGCTTGTCCAGGAAAATATGCGCCATATCGTATCCCATGACAAAATCCTGGATCTTCTGGTCATTGCCCGTCAGTTTTCTCAGATCCTCATAATAATAGGGGTTGGGCAGGAACCGCACGTCAAACACCAGATCCGCATCGCTGGGTATGCCGTACTTGAATCCAAAGGAAAGTACGGTAATCATCAGGTTCTTGAATGTCCGGTTCTGCACGAAGATCTTGTCCAGCTCCTGTTTCAGCTCCCGCGTCAGAAGCTTGCTGGTGTCGATGATATAATCCGCGTGCTTTTTCAGAAATACCAGACGCTCCCGCTCCCTGGCGATTCCATCCTCAATCCTGCCCGAAGCGGCCAGCGGATGCATTCTTCTGGTCTCTTTATAGCGTTTCACCAGCACCTCGTCGGACGCGTCCAGGAACAGGATCTCATAATCCAGTCCATGCAGAGCCATCCGCTCCAGAATCTCCTCCAGCTCGCTCAGGGATTTCCCGCTCCGCACGTCCACTCCGATGGCCACCTTTGTGATCTCGCTGTTTCCGGAGGCCGTCAGCTCCGAAAACTTTTCAATAAATGGGACCGGAAGATTATCCACACAGAAATATTCCGCATCCTCCAGCATCTTCAGCGCTGTCGTCCTTCCTGCTCCGGACATGCCGGTCACGATCACCAGTCTCATAGTCTCTCCTCTGTCTTAAAAGTTTCCAAGGAATTTCACTTCCGTCTCTAAATGGATGCCGGAATAAGCCAGCACCCGCTCCCGTACTTCCCGGATCAACTCTGCGATCTGGGACGCCGTGGCGTTTCCTCTGTTAATGATGAAACCGCAGTGCTTTTCGGACACCTGGGCATCCCCGATCCGAAAGCCCCGAAGCCCCGCGTCTTCAATCAGCTTCCCCGCAAAATAGCCTTCCGGACGCTTGAACGTACTGCCGGCGCTCCCGTATTCCAGCGGCTGTTTTGCCATCCGTTTCTCCCGCAGTTCATCCATACGCCCACGGATCTCATCCGGATCCCCGGGTTCCAACTCCAGCGTCACATCCAGCACAGTACTGCCTTCCTCTGCGATCCGGCTCCTGCGGTATCCGAAATCCAGTTCCTCTCTGGCGTACTCCTTCTGCTGTCCGTCGGGCAGCAGTACCCGGACGCTTTTCACCACGTCCCGCATCTCCCCGCCGTATGCGCCGGCGTTCATAACCACAGCCCCTCCCATGGTTCCCGGAATGCCCGAGGCAAATTCCAGACCGGTCAGGCCCGCTCCCATGGCCACATGGGACGCCCTCATAAGAAGAGCCCCCGCCTGCAACGTAATCTCGTTTCCCTGCACCTCCACGCCGGACATATTCTTGAACAGATGGAGGATCACGCCTTCATATCCTCCGTCGCTCACCAGCAGGTTGCTTCCGTTCCCTACCACATAAAAAGGCACGCCGTCCCCGCGGCAGGCGTCCATCACCTCCCACAGAGCCTGGGCCGACTGCGGCTCCACCAACCAGCGGGCGCATCCTCCTACCCGAAAGGTGGTATGATTTTTCATGGGTTCGTCTGGGTACACATGCTCCGCCCCGGCCAATGCCTGCAATTTTTCCAGCATCCTTGATTCCTCACTGTCCAGCCCCTGCGGGCCTCCCTGTATGGAGGCCGCCCCGCAGGGGTTTCGTTTTCTATTTATGATACAACAGTTCTGCCTTTTTGCAAATACCTTTTCACATAATAGCCGGTGTAGGAGGCCGTATTTTCCGCCACTTTTTCCGGAGTCCCCTCCGCGACCACCGTACCGCCGCCATCTCCGCCTTCCGGCCCCATGTCGATGATATAATCGGCAGTCTTGATCACATCCAGGTTATGCTCGATGACGATGACCGTATTGCCGCCCTGGGCCAGCCTCTGCAGGATCTCCGTGAGCTTATGCACATCGGCGAAATGGAGCCCCGTCGTAGGCTCATCCAGGATATACGCCGTCCTTCCAGTACTCCTGCGGCTGAGCTCCGTGGCCAGCTTGATCCGCTGGGCCTCTCCGCCGGACAGGGTGGTGGAGGGCTGGCCCAGCTTGATATAGGACAGTCCCACGTCGTATAAAGTCTCGATCTTCCTGCGCACAAACGGCACGTTCTCGAAGAAGGTCAGCGCTTCCTCCACTGTCATATCCAGCACGTCATAAATGCTCTTGCCTTTATATTTTACTTCCAGGGTTTCCCGATTATACCGTTTTCCCTGACAAACTTCACACGGAACGTACACGTCCGGCAGAAAATGCATCTCGATCTTCAGGATTCCGTCCCCGGAGCAGGCCTCGCACCGTCCGCCCTTCACGTTGAAGCTGAAACGCCCTTTCTTGTACCCTCTGGCTTTTGCGTCGGAGGTGGACGCGAACAGGTCGCGGATCATGTCAAAGACGCCCGTGTAGGTGGCCGGGTTGGATCTGGGCGTGCGCCCGATGGGCGACTGGTCGATGCAGATCACCTTGTCCAGCTGCTCCATGCCCTCGATGCTTTTGTGCTTCCCCGGAATCGTCCGGGCCCGGTTCAGGTTCCTGGCCAGGCTCTTGTAAAGGATCTCGTTAACCAGGGAACTTTTGCCCGAACCGGACACACCGGTCACGCAGGTGAACACTCCCAGCGGGAAGCTTACGTCGATATTCTTCAGATTATTTTCCGCCGCCCCGCGGACGGTCAGCCAGCCCGACGGCGTACGCCGGGTCTCCGGCACCGGGATACTGAGCCGCCCGCTCAGGTATGCGCCTGTCACGGACGCCGGGTTCTCCATGAGTTCCTGCGCCGTTCCGGTGGCCACCACTTCTCCTCCGTGCTCGCCCGCGCCCGGACCGATATCCACAATATAATCCGCCGCCAGCATGGTATCCTCGTCATGCTCCACCACAATCACGCTGTTCCCCAGGTCTCTCAGATGGCACAGCGTATTCAGCAGTTTGTCATTATCCCTCTGGTGCAGTCCGATGCTGGGCTCATCCAGGATATAAGCCACTCCCACCAGCCCGGAGCCGATCTGTGTGGCCAGGCGGATTCTCTGGGCCTCGCCTCCCGACAGCGTCCCAGTGGCACGGGTCAGGGACAGATAATTCAGGCCCACATCCATCAGAAAACGGATCCGTGCCCGGATCTCTTTCAATATCTGGCCGCCGATCAGCTCCTGCTGTTTTGTCAGCTCCATCTGCTCCAGAAATGCCTGAAGGTCCTGCACCGACTGGTTGGTCACATCATAGATATTTTTCCCGCAGACCGTCACTGCCAGCGAACTGGGCTTCAGACGCTGGCCCTTGCAGGCGCGGCAGGGGGTGATCCTCATAAACGACTCGTATTCCTGCTTCATGGTGTCGGAGCCGGTCTCCCGGTAACGGCGCTCAGAGTTTTTAATCAATCCTTCAAACGCCACGTCGTAGACGCCTTCCCCTCTCTGCCCTTTGTAATATACTTTCACGCTCCTGCCGTCCGTCCCGTACACCAGCATGCGGCGGATATCCTCCGGCAGATCCTGGTACGGTGTGTTCAGGTCAAATTTGTACTCCTCGGACAGCGCGCGCAGAATCGCGTAGGTATAGCTGGAGGGATCCGTGCAGGACTGCCAGCCCATAACCTGGATCGCGCCTTCCGCGATGCTCAGGGTTTTATCAGGAATCATCAGGTCTTCATCAAACTCCATTTTATAGCCCAGTCCAAAACACTCCGGGCAGGCTCCGAAAGGATTGTTGAAGGAAAAGCTGCGCGGCTCCACCTCTTCCACGCTGATGCCGCAGTCCGGGCAGGCGTAGCTGGAGCTGAACGTCATCAGTTCGCCGCCGATCACCTCCACCACCAGGAGGCCCTCCGACAGATTCAGCACCGTCTCAATGGAATCTGTCAGGCGCTTTTCGATCCCCGGCTTTACCACCAGCCGGTCCACTACCACCTCGATGAGATGCTTGTTGTTCTTCTCCAGTTTGATTTCTTCGGAAAGGTCGTACAGATTTCCGTCAATTTTCACCCGCACGAATCCGCTCCGGCGCATTTTCTCCAAAAGCTTCACATGCTCGCCCTTGCGGCCCTTGACCACCGGCGCCAGAAGCTGGATCTTCGTCCGTTCCGGCAGCTCCATGATCTGATCCACCATCTGATCCACGCTCTGTTTTTTGATCTCCCGTCCGCATTTGGGGCAGTGGGGCGTCCCGATCCGCGCGTAAAGCAGGCGGAAATAATCGTAGATCTCCGTCACGGTTCCCACCGTAGACCTGGGGTTGCGGTTCGTGGATTTCTGATCGATGGAGATGGCCGGGGACAGGCCCTCGATGCTCTCCACGTCCGGCTTCTCCATCTGGCCCAGGAACTGCCTCGCGTAAGAAGACAGGGATTCCATATAGCGCCGCTGTCCCTCCGCATAAATGGTATCAAAAGCCAGGGAGGATTTGCCGGAGCCGCTCAGGCCCGTCAGCACCACCAGCTCATTTCTGGGGATCTGCACATCGATATGCTTCAGGTTGTGTTCATTTGCTCCCCGAATCCGGATATACTCTTTTTTCTGTTCTTCCATCTATCTGTTCTTTCCTCTTTCTGATCGTAAGTTTAGTGTCCATCCGTTGCCCAAACAGTATACCACTCATTAAAAAAAAAGTACAGAACAGGATGAACGTTTGTTCTGTACTTTGTAACTATTCAGCCATGCGGCTGAAGATTGCAAGACTCGGCGCAAGCTGGCTTGCAGAGAGGTTTGCAATCTTCAGGCATAGGGCGTTTAGCCCCAATCGAGGATTCAGCCGCGCCAGCGGCGATGGAGCAGCGTCAGCTGCGGGAATCTTAAGATGCATGGCTGCTGCACCTTACCCTAAGTCTGTTTACTCTTTTGCTTTCTGCAGCTGCTGTTTCAGTTCGATCATCTGGTCACGCAACATGGCCGCTGCCTCGAAGTTCAGATCCGCCGCCGCCTTCTTCATCTTCTTCTGAACGTCTCCGATCAGCTTCTCCAGCTCGGCCGCGCTCATGGACTCCGGATCTTTCTCGAACCGCACTTCCTCCTGGGCCACCTCTTTGGATATCCGGATCAGATCCCGTACCGCCTTGTGGATGGTCTGCGGCGTGATGCCATGTTCCTGGTTGTACGCTTCCTGCAGTTCCCGGCGGCGGTTGGTCTCGTCGATGGCCAGCCGCATGGAGTCCGTAATGGTGTCCGCATACATGATCACGTGTCCTTCGCTGTTGCGGGCCGCGCGCCCGATAGTCTGGATCAGGGACGTCTCCGAACGGAGGAAGCCTTCCTTATCCGCGTCCAGAATCGCCACCAGCGTGATCTCCGGAATATCCAGACCTTCCCTGAGAAGGTTGATGCCCACCAGCACATCGAACACATCCAGGCGCATATCCCGGATGATCTCCGTGCGCTCCAGCGTGTCCACATCCGAGTGCAGATACCGTACCCGGATCCCCAGTTCCCGCATATAATCCGTCAGGTCCTCTGCCATCCGTTTGGTCAGGGTCGTAATCAGCACCTTATGATGGGCGGCCACTTCCTTGTTGATCTCCCCGATCAGATCGTCGATCTGCCCTTCCACCGGGCGCACCGACACCTGGGGATCCAAAAGCCCGGTGGGCCGGATGATCTGCTCCGCCCGCAGAAGTTCATGTTCCGCCTCGTACTCCCCCGGCGTGGCCGACACAAACAGGATCTGATCAATCTTGTTCTCAAACTCTTCAAAACTGAGCGGCCGGTTGTCCAGCGCCGACGGCAGGCGGAACCCGTAGTCCACCAGGGTATGTTTCCTGCTCTGGTCCCCAAAATACATCCCCCGGATCTGGGGAACCGTCTTGTGGGACTCGTCAATGATAATCAGAAAATCGTCCGGGAAATAGTCCATCAAAGTGTTGGGCGGCATCCCGGGCGCCATACCCGCCAGATGGCGGGAATAGTTTTCAATGCCGGAGCAGAATCCTGTCTCTTTGAGCATCTCCACATCAAAATTGGTGCGTTCCGCGATTCTCTGGGCTTCCAGCAGCTTGTCCTCGCTTTTGAAATACTGCACCCGTTCCTCCAGTTCCTGCTCAATCGCCTCCGCCGCCCGTTTGATCTGCTCCGCGGGCACCACGTAATGAGAAGCCGGGAAGATCGCCACATGCTCCAGCTCGCCCCGGATCTCCCCGGTGAGCACGTCGATCTGTGTGATCCGGTCGATCTCATCGCCGAAAAACTCCACCCGCACCGCGGTCTCCGCCTCGTTGGCCGGAATAATCTCCACCACGTCTCCCCGCACCCGGAACGTGCCTCTCTTAAAATCCATCTCGTTGCGGTCGTACTGGATATCGATGAGCTGGCGCAGCACTTCGTCCCGGTCCTTCTGCATGCCCGGTCTCAGGGAAACCATCATCTTCTCAAAGTTCTCCGGTTCACCCAGGCCGTAGATACAGGACACACTGGACACAATGATCACATCCCGCCGCTCGATCAGGGCCGCCGTCGCGGACAGGCGCAGCTTGTCGATCTCGTCGTTGATAGAAGAATCTTTTGCAATATACGTGTCGCTGGACGGCACGTAAGCCTCCGGCTGGTAGTAGTCGTAGTAGGACACAAAATACTCCACCGCGTTCTCCGGGAAAAACTCCTTAAACTCGCCGTAAAGCTGGGCGGCCAGGGTTTTGTTGTGGGCGATGATCAGGGTCGGTTTATTCATCGCCTGGATGACGTTGGCCATGGTAAAAGTCTTGCCCGAGCCGGTGACGCCCAGCAGCGTCTCGGCCTGATTGCCCTCTTTAAAGCCGTCCACCAGGGCTTTGATCGCCTGGGGCTGGTCGCCGGTTGGGGCGTATTCTGATACTAGTTTGAAATGATCCATAATTAAGTTTCTCCTGTTAAAAACATTTTACTATCCTTTACTTTCTGTAAAATTTTATCATAATATTATTCTTCTAAATCATTTTTCTCTTCCAGTAATACTCGATCAAAATCGCTCTGATACAACCTGTCCTGTTTCACACGATATTTTTCAAACTCGCTCAACGCGTGCTTTTCTGCTATCTCGGCTGAAATACTTCCTGCATGTGTCAAAATTTCTTTTTTTGACAGTTTTAGAATTCCTTCAAACTGACCTGCCCAGTCTTCCATTGTCATAGGAACTTGTTCTTCTGCTCTCATTTCTGCAAGATCTAAATAAGCATTAACAATTCTAGCCATTGCTGATAGTTCCTGTTCCGTCAAATAATTTTTCGCAACTGTTACATCAAATCTTTGTATTTTCCCATTAGGGGCATCCTTCCATGTCTGTAAACCCATATGTTCCTTTTCACTGTCTGCTCTATGATAGATCACTTCTGCTGCAGTTTCTCCATGGATTGCCCAATGTAACTGATTCTGGACTCTGGCAAAAAACAATCTGGTTGTTTTAGATTTGGGATCGTAATCAATACTCGTTGCATAAATATCTGTAATTTTTTGGTAAAACCTTCTCTCAGATAACCGTATCTCACGAATTCTTTGTAACTGTTCTTCAAAATAGTCTTTTGTAAGAACTGTTCCAAAATTTTTTAACCGTTCATCGTCCATAGTAAAGCCTTTAATAGTAAACTCTTCTATAATGCCATTGGCCCATTTACGAAACTGAACCGCTCTCGGAGAGTCAACCTTATTTCCTACGGCTATAATCGCTTTCAAGTTATAGTGATTTGTATTATAACTTTTCCCATCAGAAGCAGTTATTCGAAATTTTCGAATAACTGAATTCTCATCTAATTCCCCATCAACGAATATTTTTTTCAAATGATAATTAATCGTATGAGTTTCCACACTATACAGAAGCCCCATCATTTTCTGTGTTAACCATACATTTTCATCGAAATATACAGCATTCACATCACTTTCTCCCGTTGCAGTAATAAATGTCAGGTATTCCGCCGCTGAGGAACGTACTATTGATATTTCTTTTTTCTTTTTCATCATTTTCACCTTTTAATTCAATATCTTTATTCATTACGAATTGTTATCACCAAAAGTCACAAATCCATCTTGTCCGTCTAGTGCTATCTAGTCCATCTGGTTTATTTAATCCGTAAAATATGAACGAAAAAGCACTGAATGTCCCTCATTTTCCGGCTCCGGCACTCTAACTGACGAAATATTCCACCGCGTTATTGGGAAAGAACGCCTTCATGAATCTGATATTTTCATTCTCTTTTGGTATTATAGCAGAGTATAAAAAGAAAGTACAGAACAAACATTCGATTTTGCTCTGTACTTTGGATATTTTCATATACACCCTCTAACCGCTTCCTACTCAAGTTTCACACTTTTTTCCTGCATATACAAAAGTATTTCCAGATTTTCTCCCTCTTCTTCTATTTCTTTCTCGATCAGCGTCCGCAGCCCTTTCTTATTTGCAAAATAAACAGATCAATTTACAATCAGTTTCTCTTAAAACCCAAAATATTTTTTTCTCACTTTTGTATTTGCCATAACGCTCATGTACCTTTTCAACCGTAAACGGGCTATATTCTGCGTCACGTTTTTGCTGACCATATCCCAGCTCCCTTTTGCGTATTCGATTACTTTCCCGTCTTCTTTATTTTCTTCATAAAGCATTTCAAGCAGCGCCAGAGCCGCACTGTATTTTTTCTTTTCTGAATTCTGACAAAAATCATAAAACATGGTCTTGAAAGGATAAATACGTTTATAATAGCTGCATATTTCGTCCAGGAGAATTATAAAATTCTTTATGAAATTACTGCTGTCAAATCTATCTCCGCACCCTGCATCCGGTAATTCCATTAATTTGCGATGCCTGCCGGCAAGTTCTTCCAACCAAATAGTCATTTCATCTGATATGACAACCTCGTCCGTACCATCCCACCAGAAAAGCCGGTCATCATCCGTCAGATAATAATTACTTTTTCCTTTTAATTCTTCCGGTGTATGATAAAATGTAAACCAATTATCCTGCCGAAGAAACTCAGCCGTATTTATCTCCGGAATGATCTGTTCTTTCCATTTTCTCCGCTGTTCCTGCAGCTTTTCCGAAGCATACTGCTTCATTTGTTCGTCATCATATACTTTGTCTTTCCATTCTTTCCACAGTTCCCAAAACGACTCCTGTTTTATCTCTGCCGCAAGATAAACAAATACCCGTGCCGGAAGGAACAGTGATAATTCCGCAAGTACCGTTAAATTTTCATCCGTACTTTTCTCTCTCCTGTTTCTGTCCAGTTGAAGAAACTGCAACAGATGTTCATAAAATTTATCCCCATAACACTCCTGCAAAGATAATAGAGCCATTTTGCACCGATATATATCCTCCGGGTAGGATGCCGGTACTATGGTATCTGATTTCAAACTCTCAGTACCATATATGATGTATAAAAGGTCTGATAATTCTGTTCCTCCGGCAGCTTTAAGCAATTTATCTGGAAGCAAGCAACTTAATTCATTTCTCGAAAACAACTGATCGTAGTGGCTTCTAAAAAACGCAATATGTTCTGCTGATTCCCAAAGATTATATCGCTTCTTCATAGAAAATGTTGTTCCAAGAATATGATTGAGCCATCCGCCGTAAAATTGGGGATCAAGTATCTCTCCGTTGCAAATCGCAAAACCAGGACTTTCATCGTACATTTCGTATAACATATATGCTGCAAGAATAACGTCGCAAAATTCACAGCTTCCTATTTTATTGGAATAGAAAATAGAATCATCCATATGAAATCCTGCGTTTTCCCAACGGCTTTCTTCAAAGTAATTATACCAGAAATCCACCTTACCCTCGCTCGATAATTCCACCGGGCTTAACAGAAACAGCTCGCGCCCAAACAATGAAACCTTTTCAAACTGCATCATTCCGCCATAGTTCAGAAGTTTCATCATTTGTCTGCCAAAGCGCTCCCGTTTCTCTTCCGGTATATTCATTTCTCCCGTATATCCTGCAAATGTTCCCATACTGCCTCCTTTTAAAATCCAAATATAATATTTCTTTGTTTCTTGTTTATCAGCAAAGATGCCAACGCGCTTATCTCAATGTAATCAAAGCTATCCCTGAAATCTTTAATGATCCACTCTTCTGCCTGCTCGCCTGTCAGTTCCGGAAAATACTCCTTTCCCTTGTCCAAAAGCCGTTGAAGAAGTATAAGGGCCTTCTGATAATTTGCTTCATTTCCACGCTCCATAAATTCTCTCACAAACGTTTCGTCCACATACCTGCAGCCGTTACGTTCCAGCCTGGCTATAATTTTCTCCAAAAATTTCTCTGCTGAAATAACAGACGGTACACGAATGCCATTCATTTGCTCCGTCCAATATCGGATACATTCCTTCATCTTTTGTGACAAACGCAGATTAGTGCCGTCCCAAAACTCTAAAAATTCATCTTCATCTTTTCTCTGTATCGCTTTATAAAAAGGGAACTCCCAAAAATCATCTTCGTCATCTTTTGAATCAACTACTTGTATGATATCAGAATATCCCGTTGTCTCCAGGGAATCCCATATTTCCCAGAAATCCAATTCGACAGCCTGCGTATATGCAAACACAAGGCGCGCAGGCGAAACATACAGGGAAAGCTCCGCAATAATTCCCTGTTCATCCTGGCGTGCCGACAGTTCCTTTCTTTTGGCGAAATCAGCATTTAACAGTTCTGCAAGGAAATTTTTCATCGCTGTTTTTTCAGCCTCTTTCATACCCTTAAAAACTTTGTATGCATATTCTGCCCGGCTGCATGTATTTGCAGATTTTATTTTGTCTCTGCAAGATATCTTTTCCTCATCAGGGATCATTAATTTTTTATTTTCGACTTCATAAACAGCCAAAAGCTGCTCTGTATCCAGGCTGCCATAATTCTCTGAATAATCCTCTATTAAATCCATATATGTAATATTCTCGTATTCTTCAGAATTTCTGAAAAAAAGATACACTTCCCACATTCTGGTTCGTCCAGGCAATGTTATCTTTTCTCCCAGTACATTCTGAATCAAAAACAAGTATATTGCTGCATTATACAGCTTACCGGATTTTATAAAATAGCAGCCGCCATTCGTATATGCTTCCTGCAAGACCATTATCATATGCATTACAACACCAAATTCACGATATCCCGGTTCTTCCGCATACAACTCACAAGTATTCAGGTCATATTTGGAAATCTTTCTTTTCTTTTTCTCAAAAATTGAGTAATCAAATAAAACAATGCCATCTGCATCTGGTCGTGCAGGAGCAACTACAGTCACTTTCTTTTCTGCGACCGACATTTCTACGGTCTTCCTGATACCGCACTTGTCCAGAATTTCAAGGACCTGTCTATTCATCTCATTTCTTTTTTCTGACGGAATATTTACTCTGCCTGCAAGACAAAACATATGATCTTTCATATACATCCCCCTCTTCATTTTCCGTTTTTAACACTTATAGTATATATAAAAAATACACAAAATCAATCGTATTTTTTTAACGATTGATTTTTGTGTATTTTTTCGTGAAATTTAATTTTCCTCCTTCCAGATATCCAAGCCCCGAAAGCGATATCTTCCTTTTCCATGTCCGGTCACCGGCTGAATGATTCCATGCTCTGCCATTTCACGCAAAATTTCCCATTGACAGTCCCCCTGCGCGTCAGTATTTTTAAACTGATCAATCCGCCCGGACGTCTAATTCAAACCTGGAACAGCAAGATTCATAAAAACATCCGGTTTGTATTCTGGTATATTATGAGGGAAGGAGGACGCGCTGATGGCAAACGACATGAAAACGGTAAGATCCGCCCTTGACTATATAGAAGAGCATCTGTCTGAAAAACTGGATCTGGAGATCATTGCAGAGTCCGCACATTATTCAAAGTATCATCTGCACCGTATATTTGCGCGCGCAGCCGGTCTCACGATCCATGATTATGTACAGCGCAGGCGGCTCACCGAAGCCGCAAGGCTGCTTGTATTTTCCCACAGGCCGATCCTGGAGATCGCTCTGGGCGCGGGATACGAGAGCCAGCAGGCTTTCACCGCTGTTTTCAAGGCAATGTATAAGAAATCGCCGGGACAATACCGGGAACAGAAAGAATACTATCCGCTGCAGGCAAGATATGTATTGAAAGAACATCCCGCCATACGGGACGGCGGCATAGACTGGAAAAGGGATATCCGGCTGGCCAAAGCAGAAGACATTCCCAAATGGATGGAACTTCTTCCCATGGTGGCGGACGGTTTTCCTTATCTCGAAGAAGGACAGCATCTGGAACAGCTCAAGGAATACATCCGAGGGCGGCGGGCCCTGATCCTTACAGACGGCGGATCGGCAGTGGGCGCTATGGGATTTACGCCGGATACGGACAGTATCGACTTCCTGGGATTCCACCCCCAGTACCGGTCCCCGAAGACGATTCAAGCATTTCTGAAAAAAGCATTTTCCCTGCTGGAAGACAGCGCAAAGCTTTCAGTCACCACTTTCCGCAAGGGCGATAAAGCCGATCCCGGCTGCCGCAGAATGTTAAAAAACGCAGGTTTTGCAGAAGCAGGGCTTCTGATGGAATACGGCTATCCCACTCAGCGCTTTGTCCTCCTGAGAAATCATCTGGAGGCTGATATCTATGAATGACATTCAGATCAAATGCCCTGAAACAAACACGGGCACCAACCCGCTGGGGCAGGATTTCACCGTTCGCTCCCTGCTGCGGTTCGCGCTCCCGACGATTGTGACTATGCTCTTTATGGGTCTTTATACCATAGGCGACACCATCTTTGTATCACGCTTTGTAAACACGGACGCCCTGTCGGCGGTCAACATCGTCACTCCTGTGGTGAATCTCATCGTCGGGCTGGGCACCATGCTCGCCGCTGGCGGCAGCGCCATCGCAGCCCGCAGGATGGGAGCCGGCGAAACAGAAACCGCCTCGCAGGACTTTACTCTCGTTGTATTTTTCGGCACGGCGCTGGGGATCCTCATTGCCCTTGCAGGCACTGTTTTCCTGGACGGCATCGTATGGAAACTGGGCGCGAGCGGCGCGCTTTATCCATACTGCAGGGAATATCTGTTCATCCTTCTGCTCTTCACGCCCGCAAGCATGCTCCAGGTATTGTTCCAGAACCTGATCATCACCGCCGGACGGCCTGGCTTCGGCATGGTGCTTTCCATCGCCGCCGGGGCGGCCAACTCGGTTCTGGATTATATTTTCATGGTACCCCTTGACATGGGAATCGCCGGCTCCGCCCTGGGAACCGGCATGGGATATTTGATCCCGGCCGCTGTGGGCCTGGGATTCTTTCTTTCCGGCAAAGGAACCCTGCGTTTCACCAAACCCGTCTTTCGTCCAATGGTGATCATGGAGAGCTGCGCCAACGGCTGCTCAGAGCTGGTGAGCCAGGCCGCGGCGGCAGTCACCACTTTCCTTTTTAACAGGACGATGCTGGGGCTGCTTGGTGAGGCCGGTGTCGCCGCCGTCACCATTATGATTTACACACAGTTTCTGCTGACCGCTTTCTTCACAGGTTTTTCCATGGGTATCGCTCCCATCCTGAGCTATAACTACGGGCGCAGGGACAGTCCCCGGCTGCGGAAGCTGCTTGGCATATCCCTTCGTTTTATAACCGCCGCATCCGTTCTCACTTTTATTATTTCCATGGCGTGCGGGCCTCTGCTCACCGGCATTTTCTCCCCGCCTGGAACCGCGGTCTATCATATCGCAAGGGAAGGGTTTCTGATCTTCCCGGTCAGTTTTCTGTTCTGCGGAGTGAATATTTTCGCCTCTTCTGCCTTTACCGCTCTTTCCGACGGACGGCGTTCCGCGTTCATATCGTTCCTGCGGACTTTCGGGCTGATTACGCTCTTTTTGCTCACCTTGCCGAAGGTGTTGGGCGTGACAGGCGTGTGGCTGGCCGTTCCGGCCGCGGAATTTCTCACTGTGCTGGTTTCCGCCGCTCTGCTGGGAAAAATGGCACAGCAATCACGCTGAGCATGTCTCTCACTCCATCCCCGCGCCCAGTTCCTTCCTTTTCACCAGGAAATATCCGATCCCCAGCGCATCCGCAAGGAACCAGCCGATGGGCACCGACCACCAGATTCCCACAACGCCCAGCCCCGGCACTGCCGAAAGCCCGTATGCCAGGGCCACGCGGGTTCCCAGGGACACCACCGTAAGCACCACCGACATCCCGGGCCTTCCCAGAGCACGGTACAGGCCGTAGAGGAGAAACAGCATGCCGATCATAAAATAGAACGCGCCCTCGATCCGAAGGTAGCGCACTCCTTCCTGGATCACCGCGGTCTCTCCTCCGTCGATGAACATCCCCATCAGCGGGCGGGCAAAGAGAAATACAAGCAGCGAGATCAAAAGGCCAAAGGCAACCGACGTCACTGCCGCCACGCGGATTCCCCTGCGGATACGTTCCTTTTCCCCTGCTCCATAATTCTGGGCGATAAATATGGAAAATGCATTGCCGAAATCCTGAACCGGAAGATAAGCGAACGCGTCGATCTTCACTGCCGCCGCGAACGCGGCCATGATCGTCGTTCCGAAGCTGTTGACCAGTCCCTGGACCGTCAGAATTCCAAAATTCATAATGGACTGCTGCATACAGGTGAGGGCGGAAAAGCTGGTGATCTCCCGGATACGTTCCATACGGAGACGGATCTGCCTGTCCCTTCGCAGAAGACCGGGAAATTTTATATATGTATAGACTGCGATGCCGATTCCGGATATGTACTGGGAAATGACCGTCGCCTCGGCGGCTCCTGCCGGCCCCCTGTTAAGACCCGCCACGAACCAAAGATCCAGGCCGATATTCAGGCACGCCGACACCGCCAGAAAAATCAGCGGAATCACGGAATTTCCCAAAGACCGCAGCAGGGACGCGAAGAAGTTATACAGAAAGATCCCGGCGAGACCGGCAAAGATAACCGCCAGATATTCTCTCATCATGGCCTTCAGTTCCGCCGGTGTCCGCAGAAACCAGATGATCCCGTCAAGCCCCGCATAGACCAGCACATTGAGCGCCGCCGTCACGAAAGCCAAAAGGACAAAGGACGCCAATATTCCTTCCTTCAGCCGAACTTCATCCTTCTGTCCGAACCGTATGGAGAAGACGGTACCGCTTCCCATGGCCAGTCCCAGGATAATCGAAGTCAGAAATGTCATCAGAGAAAATGCCGATCCCACCGCAGCCAGGGCGTTTTCTCCCAGATACCTCCCCACAATCAGGGTATCCGCAATATTGTAGCACTGCTGCAGCAGATCACCCAGGATCATGGGAACGGCAAAACGCAGCATCGTACTCATCACCGGTCCCCGTGTCAGTTCATTTTCCATAGCATGTCACACATCTTTCTTTATGTAATATCCAGATTCATATTCGTTGCATATTATAAAATCGCATTCCCATCCTGTCAATCACATTGCGGCGCTTTGCATTTGGGGAAGAACTTGACGAACTACCTCACCAACACGGCAGACAAGTACAGCAATCCAATATGAAGCGGATAAAAGATATAGAAAAATGATTTCATCCCTCTTCCCCTTTCGCCGTTGTACAGCAGGATCGGTATCGCCGCGAAGCACATCATCCATTGGACCCCGCCGTCGACACGGTACGAGACCGCGGACAATAAGAGCAGAAATAGAATTTGAATCCCTCTTTTTTCTCTGAATATATAAAACAGCACTCCTAAAAGCACAAAAGCGCATCCGCCTTCCACTGTGAGAATATTGGGGAGCAGCAGCGCAAACATGGCCAGGAATCGCACAAACTGCAGAGGAAGCACTACTTTTGACGTTAAACCGCCCAGCAAAAACATGGGAAGGGCGCAAAGAACCGGAATAAAACAGCACAGGACCGCCCGCACAATCAATTTCCGGTCCCTGTGTCTGACTCCATCCGCAAACCAGTCCCAGAACTGCATATACAAAGCCGAAACGAAAAAGGTACTGAACGCATTGTTCATCAGCACAATGTCAGGATTGGGAAAAGCAAACTGCAGGGCAAAGGTAAAAACAGTCATTCCCAGACTGGCCAGAAAAAGACGCTGCAAGTATTTTTTCCGGCAACCCGTATAATGGAAGCTTTCCGACGCAATAAACAAGAACATGGGGAATACCGGTCTCCCCAGCGCCGTCAGCCACATGGGCGCTCCGGCCCAGGCGTACATCTGATGCACATGGTCAAACACCATCAAAATCAGAGCCGCCAGCTTCAAACTTGTGGCGTCCAGGATCTCCCATCTATAACAGCCGTTCGTCTCCTTACTCTCCGCCCGCATCATAGTCTGCTTTCCTCCTGCGGACATGGTTCCTCATCCTGCCCCTTTAACATCCCCTTCAGCAAATCTTCTGCGGGCACTCCATACAGTTTTGCCAGCGCCATCAGATTGGACGTACTGGGATCCGAAGTTCCGTTCTCCCATTTTGAGACCGCCTGCCTGCTCACTCCCAGGGCCTCTGCGACAAATTCCTGCGTCATTTTACAGCGCAGCCTGTTTTCCCTGAGCAGTTCCGCCAGCGATTTTTTCATCGCTCTTTTCTCTTCCCGCACGTCCTTTGAGTTAATATACTTTCGCAGCGCCTTGATAACCAGCACAAAAAGATAGATTCCCGCCGCCGCCACGGCCATCATAAATATCAGATAGCCAACGGCTATCAGCATGTAAATCAGTTGAACAGACATTTGTTTTCTCCTCTCTTTTTCAGCCGATTATAGGAAAAAGCCCCGGTTGCGTCCACCAACTATCACGCAACTTTTGCTTTTTTGCCTGTAGGACGCAGGTATTTATATATTGGCACAACAAAATGCAGTGGTCAACACATACCTGGGCAATTCGGACCCGCTCCACGGATTATGATTGAAAAAATCGGAAAACTATTTATAATAAAAAGCGTAATTTCTCATGCGCGGGGCTTACGCTCCCGCCGGAAAAGAAGGGAGAAACGTATATGAATGATTTTTTCAAACTGAAGGAAAACGGCACGACGGTCCTCACGGAAGTGGCCGCCGGCCTCACCACCTTTTTCACCATGGCGTACATCATCGCCATCAACCCGGCGATTCTGAGCCAGGCCGGAATGGAATGGGGCGCGGTCTTTCTGGCCACGATTATCGCCGCCATCATCGGCACCCTGGTCATGGGGCTGGTGGCCAACGTGCCGTACGCCCAGGCTCCGGGCATGGGGCTGAACGCCTTTTTCGTATACACTGTCTGTTCCGGTCTGGGCTTCATCTGGCAGCAGGCGCTGTCCATGGTATTTATCTGCGGCCTGCTGAATATCCTGATCACTGTTACACGGCTCCGGAAGTATATTATCAAATGTATTCCCAGAAGCTTACAAAATGCCATTGGCGGAGGCATCGGCCTGTTTATTTCCTATATCGGGCTTCTGAACGTGGGATTCATCCGTTTTGACTCCGGCGTCCCCGCATTGGCCACATTCAATGATCCTGGCCTGTGGCTCTTCCTCATCGGTCTGGCCCTGACCATTGTTCTGTTAATCCGCCGCGTGCCGGGCGCTATCCTCATCGGCATCGTCGCCACCGCCGTCATCGGCATCCCCATGGGGATCACCACCATGTCGGACACCGTCACGTTCCGGGACGCCTGCGCCGCCCTGCCCACCACAATGGGCGTCATCTTCACTCCCGCCGGACTGCCGTCCCTGTTCGCGGATATGGCCAAACTTCCCATGGTGCTGATCACGATTCTGGCGTTCAGCGTCTCCGATACCTTTGACACCATTGGCGCGTTCATCGGCACCGGCATCCAGAGCGGCATCTTCAGCGCGGAGGATGAGAAAGCCATGGAGACCAGCTCCGGATTTAAATCCAAGATGGACCGGGCGCTCTTTGCCGACGCTACGGCAACCTCCATCGGAGCAATCTTCGGCACCTCCAACACCACTACCTATGTGGAAAGCGCCGCGGGTATCGGGGCTGGCGGACGCACGGGACTGACCAGCGTGGTCGTGGCGGTCTGTTTTGCCCTCAGCGCCTTCCTGGCCGCTTTTGTCAGCGCCATCCCCTACGCCGCCACCGCTCCGGCGCTGGTATCGGTGGGTATCATGATGACTGCTTCATTTAAAGAGATCGACTGGGAGAACTTTGAGGAAGCGGTTCCGGCATTCTTTGCCTGCCTGTTCATGACCCTCTGCTACAGCATCTCGGACGGCATCGCCTTTGGCTTTATCTCCTACTGCCTGGTGAAGATATGCAAAAAGGAAGCCGTCCAGGTTCATCCGATCCTGTGGGCCGCTTCCCTTCTGTTCATTGTAAACTTCGTACTGCTGACCTTCATCTGACAGACGCGGGCCAGAGTCGCCGCGAGATTTCGCGGCGCCTCCAGCGGTCCCCCGACGCGGCGGGCTCTACCTGCCCAGCAGTCGTGAAAAAAATCCGCCTTTTTTCTGGGACGCGTATTTATCGAAGAATCGTCTCAGTTCTTTGAGATCATTGCCGGAGAAGCCATGTCCCGGAGTCCGCTCCAGCACGGAGCACAGCTCCAGGCCCTTCCCGGCATATCTGGCCGCCTCGGCGGCCTTTCCTTTTGCGCTTTTCATTTCTGCGGCTCCCAGCAGAGCCAGCGCCGCCGTCCGCAAAGCCTGGGGCGAAGGATTGTTCGCGATTATATCCAGGCTCAGATCCGCCGCCTGCGTCAGATAGAAATCCCTTTTCGTTCCCTGGGGGTCTCCCTCCGTCATCTGTCCCAGCTCCGTGTAAATCTGCACGCGGGCCAACTGTCCCATGAACGCTTCCACGCTCTGAGGATTTTCGTCCAGATTCTTCAGCACCCGCAGATAACAGCTTTCCCCTTCCTGGTACCGTCCGGCCTGGTTATAATACGCTCCCAGCATCATGCTTCCCGATATATAAGCGTTCATCACCTGGTCTCTGTCAAAGTTCTCGGCGCTCTGGGGATATTGTTCCAGGATCTTCAGGGCTTCCTCGGTCTTCTCACAGCACCGGGTCAGCAGGCGTTCCGCGCGCTCCCCGTCCCCGCTTTGGAACGCGTCCGTCCCCAGCGCCGCCAGAGCCATCACTTCCACAGTGCCGATATGGGCACGGATCCCGCCGTCTGTCTCCGGCGCGTACTCCTGCTCCATACGTTCCAGCCGCTCCAGATACCCGGACAGCGTCTCCGTTTCCTGATGGATGCGGGACACGTCCCGTATAATCGCCAGGATCCTGGTCTTCCAGCTTTCCAGCTGATAATGCATGTCCTGGGTGCGGTCGAACAGTTCCTCATACCGCTCTGCCGCCTTATCCGCACAGGACTGCCCTTCGTCCTGCCTGCCGATCACAAAATACAGGGCGAACAGCTTCATCTGCGTCTCCGCCGCCCTGACCGCCGAGCCCGGCAGAAGCACCGGCCAGAGCCAGTCGTAGATCTCGGCCGACTTCTGGGCCATGGCAAACGCCGTTTCCATGTCGGACGCCTCCAGGATCCCCCCTGCGTTGCTTAAATATTCCGCGCAGTTCAATCCGATCTGGAGTTCCCGGTCGTCGGTGTCCTCCGCATCCGCCCTCATAAGCAGCGCCGCGCACCGGTCGGCCGCCTGTTTTCCTTTGAGAAGGCTCTCCCTCATGGGACCCGGCTGACCCACGCTCTGATATAATGCCCCGTTAATCTGCTCGAATACCATGGTAAAATAGTGCAGATCCAGAGAATCGTCGCCGCTCCTGCGGGCTTCCCCCAGCAGACGGTCCCATTCTCTCATGTAAGGCTCCAGTTCCCGGAGCATTCCCTGCCTCACCAGTTCTCTGCTCCTGCCTTCGCATTCTTCCAGTCCTTTTATGATCGCTGCATCCATATTTCTCATTCTCCTTCCAGTTTTCCTGCCAGGCAGGTGATCATCTGCGCCTGTATCAGCGCCTCCTCATAGGACGCCGCGCACCGGTTCAGTTCCCTTCCCAGAAGACGGACAGGCACGCTGCGCACCTCGTCCCTCCGGGACAGCCACAGGGCACAGAGCACTGCCGCGTCCTTATGTTCCAGCAGGCTTCCCTGCTCTTCCGGAGCCTCCCCGGAGGCGGCGATTCTTGCGAAATCCAGCATGGCCATATAGTCCAGCCGCCCTTCCCCGTCCACATGGTATTCCGCCACCGCGTCCACCGCTCCGTATCTCTTCCCGTGGGCGCTCACTGACAGGGCTTTGGTCTCTACCAGCGTGTACAGGCTCTGGCTGTAATTCTCCGCTTCTCTCATTCGATTGGACAGGTACTCAGCCGACGAATAATAATCCACGGCAGTATTGTAATCCATGCCCGTATCTATGGAATGGACTCCCACATTGTTGGCAAACGCCATATGCGTCAGGGCTTTATTGTTTTTCCTGGACTCATACTCTTCCTCCATCCTCCGGCGCTCCGCCTTCGTATAAGACGACAGCTCCCTCTCATAGGTGCTCTTGGACGTGCTCAGTTTCCCCTGCCAGTACCCCTGCACCCGCAGGCACAGAAGGTCTCTGTCTTCCCTGCCTTCCATGCGCACAAGGCCGTAAGCCCTTCTCCAACCGCTCTCATCCGGCTCGTCTTCCTCTTCGGGCAGCGTCAGGTTCTGAAGCAGGATCGGGATCAGGTCTTCCCACGGGATGTTCCACCAGTACAGTCCCCTGGGATATCCCTTCTCACTGCGGAGCCTTTCCAGCTCCACTCTCTTTGCCTCCAGCTCCTGCAGCAGTCGGGAATAAGTCTCCGGGAATACCGTCTCCCTTCCAAACAGGCCCTTCCTGCGTTCTTCCAGCGGCCTTGGCTCCATTTTTCCAAAGTCAAACCGCAGTTCCAGGAGCCGCCGCTGCAGAAGCGCGGCTTCCAATAACTTATTTTCAAATGTATGGTCTTCTTTCACTGCATCAAAAAACACGTTTTTCCTCCATATGACAAAGGACCGCAGCCCTGCGGCTCCGGTCCCTTCTGTCGCTCTTATTTTACTGCTTTAAAGACAACGCCGCCCTTCCGGTTCGCCTGGCAGGAAATTTTAATGATGGATCCCTCTTCCAGCTCCACGCTGCACATACCCTCGCGGGTAACGTTGGAAGAAGCCGCGTCCGCGCCCAGAAGCGCTCCCGAGATCATGGATCCGCCGCCGGCTCCCATGGCTGCCGCTCCCATGATCGCGCCCGTCATGGCTTTGCTCGCTTTCTTGGTAAATGCCCGCGGGTCCCTTCCCTCGATCACATGGGTGCCCGGCGCAAGGTCCAGCACATACGGCTCCGCCTGGGGTTTATAGCGCTGCTTATCCCCATCCACCGCAATATCCAGCGGCAGCTTGCGGAAAATATTGATAAACCACAATCCGCCTCCGAAAAAGCGAGTGTACAAAGTTTCGTTCTTCACATAAAGATGCACCTGTGTTTTCATGTCCATAACTCCTTTTCCCAATATATCGTCTGTACGGGAATGAGCGCGGGTTTTCCCAAACCCCTTACGCCTCCCCCATAGTTATGTACATTACCCGAAGCTCTTTTTTTCGTCAATAATGTGAACTTTAACATTTGCCTCTTTTCTGCACACCCGGCTGATCCATTCTTTCTGATATGGATATTCCCGGGTCAGACACTGACGGATGGTTCCATATTCCTGCCTGGCTTCCTGATCTTTTCCGGCGGCCGCGTAAACGTCCGCCAGCTGCTCCCGGCAGCTCAGCGTATCTTTGAAATATCTGCCCCTGTACCTTACCGCTTTGTCCACCATCGCCCTGCACATGGCTTCTGCTTCTTCATACGCTCCCTGCTTCAGCAGGATCTCCACCAGGACACCCCGGAACTCATTGTCCCGGAAATCCTCCGCTTTGTTTCTTTCCTTCCATTTCAGGACGGCTTCCAGGCTGTCCCGGCACAAAGCCTCCGCTTCCGCCGTTCTTCCCAGCTTCAGAAAAATCTTCGCCTTATCCAGAGCGGCGTACTGATACATCATCTCCCAGTTTCCGGCCACGGCCTGCGGATCCATGGCGCGGGTCGCGTCGCGGAACCTTTCGATGTCGTCCATGGACTCCTGGAGCAGCGTCAGCGCCCGCTCATAGTCCCCCTGGAACCGGCAGCTCCGGGACATCTTGGAGCTGGCCGTGTAGCGGGAATAATAATAGCGCTGGTCGAAAGGCGGGCAGGTCCGCAGGACACGGTAGCCTTTTTCATACCAGCCCTGAGCCTGGGAAAAATCCATGGAATTGTAATAGACGGCCGCCAGGCGGATATACATCTCTCCCGTGATCTGGTGCTCCAGTCCATAATACTGTTCCGCCGCGCCCACAA
Organism: uncultured Lachnoclostridium sp.; assembly: GCA_944381625.1. Taxonomy (GTDB): domain Bacteria; phylum Bacillota; class Clostridia; order Lachnospirales; family Lachnospiraceae; genus Hominiventricola. The sequence continues at coordinate 159,851 of CALWLW010000002.1, read as the reverse complement.
TCTTTTTGCAGTACGCCTCCGCTTCTCTGTAATACCCCTGAATCCACAGAAACGTCACCAGGCCGTCCAACTGCCGGGACAGCCAGGCCACGGGCCTGGGGAACGCCGACAGCAATGCGAACACATAAGGCTCCAGCCGCTGGTTTTCCAGATAGGTATCGTTCCATGCGTCATATACTCTGGTATAAAATCCCTGGATCAACTGATAGCAGTTGGCCAATGATGGAGAAAATACCATCCTGGCCATCTGCGCGATCAAAGGATGCATGGACAGCGCCGCATCCCCCTCTTCGCCCCTCTGCTCCTGACGCACCAGCAGGCGGGCGATCAGCCGGTCCAGCGTCTGATCTGAGGTCCGGGAGACCTGCAGATAGAGCTTTCTGCCAATCCCCTGCACCGGCATAATGGACAGTTCCCGCAGGGCCTGTTTTTCCTCCCTGCTCAGTCGGAACCGGGAAAACATATCCCTGGCCATCCGGCCGGACATCTCCGTCTCCAGTTCCGCACCCTTCGCCTTCAGCATCATGGACAGCGTATGGCCGTTCACCTTCTTCCGGTACTCCAGAAGTTCTTTCCGTTCCTCCGGGTCAGGCTCCCGTCCCCGGTAAATCCGGATAAACGCCTCCCATTCTTCCTCCGTCTCCAGTCCCTTCACGCGCAGCCCACCCCCCCCCTGGGGAGTGTTGGCCCAGATCTTCGGGTTCACCCGGGTCGTCACCAGAATGTGGCAGGGAAGGGAAAATATCTGCTCCATTTTACTGTCAAACTCCACGTTGCAGTCGTCGATCACCAGAAGCAGGCGGGTTTCCCGCGCAAGCTGGGCGAGCACATTCAGCTTTTCTCCAAAATACCGGCTTTTATTTCCGTATTTGTCGGGAGAATATTTCAGATTGGAGATGGGAAGCTGGACATCGTCGCAGATCAGAGACTGAAAACTGCCCTGATAATACAGGAACTGCACCGTGTCATAATCTTCCCGGTACCTTCGGATATATTCTCTGGCAAGGGCCGTCTTGCCGATCCCGCCAATCCCATAGAGGATCACCGGCCCGCCTTCCTCGGCAAAGCGGCGGTGAATTTCCTTTAAGTAGTTCGTCCGGCCTGCAAATTGCTCCTGAGCCGCCTGGTATCCTCCCTCGAGCCTGCAGGAATGCCTCGCCTCATAGTCTTCCCGCTCCAGGCGCAGGGCTTCCAATGCCTGGGATTCCTCCTCGGCGCTGCGGAACCCCGGCGGCGTCTCCTTATATTTTTTGCACAGATCGAACATCCGCTCTTTCCACACCAGAAATTCATCATCCAAATACATCGATACCCTCTCCGTCCGTTTCCCGTATCTTTTCCGCCCTCGCCTCCGCCGTTTTCCGGCTTGCCCGTATCTTGGCGATCCATCCTGTCTGGTAGGGAAAATCCTCCATGAGCTTTTTAAGGATCTCCCCGTACAGGCGCGCGGCCTTTTCCTCCTGTCCCATCTGCAGGTACAGATCCGCCATCTGTTCCCGGCAGCTCAGGGATTCCTTCGAGCCTTCCTGACGGTAGGCGACCGCCGTTTCCAGCATCTCCTCCGCCAGCGTCTCCGCCCGTTTATAATCGCCCAGCGCCATCAGCGCCTTTACCAGGAAACGCTCAAATTCTACCAGGTCATATCCATAGTCCTTGCCCTCCTGAACCTCTCCCCAGACGCCTTTCCATGCCTGACAGCCCAGCTCCCAGGCCTCCTGCAGCCTTCCCAGGTCGTACAGGATTCTGGCCTTGTTCAAAAGCCAGTGGCAATAGGTATTCTGGGGATCGCTCTCCTCATGCCAGACGCCCTTTTCCGCGCAGAACTCACAGTACTTCCTGCCGTACATAAGCGCTTCATCCGCCAGGACAAGAGCTTCGTTCAGTTCTCCCCGGTACCTGGCCGACCGGGAAAGCTTGGCGTAAGGTGTTCCCCGCACATAAAAATACCAGTCGTCAAAAGGCCTGCTGGCGTTCAGACAATGATAGCTCTTCCAGTACCACAGATCAGCTTCCTTAAAATTCATAGAATTATAATAGACGGCGGCCATCCATAAATAGACTTCCCCGGTCGCCTGATGTTCCGTGCCGTACCCGGCCTCCGTCTGACGGATCAGATTCTCGCAGCAAACCCTGGCCTCTTCAAAATATCCCTGTATCCACAGCCATGCAATATACGCGCCGTATTCCCGGAACAGCCAGGGCTTCGGAACGGGGAACCTCTCCAGAAGAGCAAAAATATACGGCTCGATCTCCTGATTCTCCAGATAAGTCCGGTTCCAGGCATTGCGGGCGATTTTGTAAAATCCATGGATGAGCCCTTTGCAGTTCGTCTGAGTGGGCGCGAACACCTCCCGCGCCGCGCCTGCCAGCACCGGATGCATCGACAGGACGTATTTCCCGTCCTTTTCCTCCCGCCGGACCAGAAGCCGGTTCACCAGATACTCCAACGCCTTCGGGTCCATGTCCGACACCTGCTCATACAGTTCTTCCCCAATCCCCTGCACCGGCATCAAGGACAGCTCCCTCAGCGCCTGTTTTTCCTTTCTCTTCAGGGGAACCCGGCGGAACATATCTTTTGCGACCAGCTCCATGGCGCCGGATACGTCCTTTCCCAGTTCCACGCCGTGCAGTTTCAGCATCATCAGCAGCGTATGCCCGTGAATCCGCTTCCAGTAATCCAGGTAATCCATCCACTCCGCTTCTGTCGGCTCCGTCTCCCGGTACGCCCGGACAAAGTCCTCCCACTCCCGGCCCCCGTCCAGTTCCTCCACAGGAATCCCTGTCCCGGCCTTCCAGACGGCAGGATCTACCCGGGTCGTCACCAGGATATCGCAGGGCAGGGCAAAAATCTGCTCCATGTACTGATCCGTTTCCCGATTGCAGTCGTCCAGGACCAGCAGAAGCCGGTCCGTTTCCGCTATCTCCTTCAGCGCCTTCAGTTTCTCTTTAAAATACTGTCTCCTGCTCCCGTATTTATCCTCGGAATAATGCAGGCTGGAGACGGCCACGCGGACATCGTCGCAGATCAGCCGCAGGAAATCCGTATCGCAGGACAGGAAGAGGACCGCGCCGTACGCCCCTTCCCGGCGGCGGACGTACGCCCTGGCAATCGCGGTCTTGCCAATGCCGCCGATCCCATAGAGAACCGCCGGTCCCGCGTGCCGGCTGAAAATCTCTTCGATACGCGCAAGGTACGCGTCTCTCCCCACAAAGCACTCCCGGGGAGCCCGGTACCCGGAACACATCCTGGGCTTTCTCCGCTCTTCGTATTCTTTTCTGATCCTGCACAGGCGGCGCAGGCCTTCCTCCTCCGCCTCCTTCTGCCGGAATCCGGGCGGAGTCTCCCGGTATTTTCCCCGGAGCCGGAACAGGCGTTCCTGCCATTCCAGAAGCTCTTCTTCCAGATTCCCTGTCCCGCCGGTTTCAATCCAGGCATCCTCACCGTCCATCGCTTTGTTCTTCCCCATAGAGCCCCCTCCATGCTTCTTTCATCCTCTTTTGGTAAAGCCAGAGTGCAGCGGCGCACGGCACGCCCCAGGCGAGAGCCGTATTGAAGCAGACCGCCCCGTATCCCAGCCACGGGATCAGAACCCACGCCCCCGCGAACCGCGCTCCCATCTCCAGGAGTCCCAAAAGCAAAAGTACTTTATAATATCCCATCCCCTGCAGGGCGTTTCTGCTGATCATCAGCGCCACCAGGAAGGGATAGGAAACCACCGCCAGATAGAGCCAGGTATTTCCCGCCTGCAAAAGTACGGGCGAAGCTCCCTCCCCCGCCAGGAACCGGATCAGGGACGGCACCCAGACGGGCGACAGCAGGATATAACCGGCGCACCAGTACAGGCCGTGCCGTGTCATCTGCCGGTTGCAGCCGGCCGCCATCCTCAGATTGCCTCTGCCCACGTTCTGGGCGGACATGATATTCGCCGCAATCGCATAGGCGCACAAAGGCTGCATAAACAGATTCATAAGGGCGGAGGCGTAGGTATATCCGGCGATCACATCCACAGAAAAGGCATTGATCCGGCGCTGCACCGCCATATAGCCGACGTTGGTCATAATCCCCATCAGAGATTTTGCCGTCTCGCTTCCCAGAAGGTCTTTCCATATCGCTGCGCCGCCCGGGGAGAGAGGCCGTATCAGTTCCCTCCCCCAGTCCCGGAGGCACAGATACCCCACCAGGAAAAGAGAACCGGCTCCCTGTCCCAGAAGCGTCGCCAGCGTAACCGCTTCCACACCCATATGGAATCCGCCCATCAGCACGACGGACAGAACCGTCTGCAAAACGGCGGAAGAAACCAGAACAACGGAAGGAAACCCGCTCTCCCCTCTCCCCTGGATCACACAGACCAGGAGATTCTGGACACCCCAGAAACCGCCGCCCAGCAGAAGCCAGACGAGATACCGGCGGGCTTCCGGCCTCATCTGCGCCGGAATATTGGCGATTTTCATGAAGGGTTCTGTGAAAAGCGACAGCATCATACTGCCAAGAGCCAGAAGCAGCGTGAGTTTTACCGCCGTCTGAAAGACCGCGCGCAGCTTCCGGCTGTCCCCCAGCCCTGCCTGCCGGTTGATGCAGACGCTGAAACCTGTGGTCATGGATACGAACACGGATTCCGCCACGCCGCTCCAGCCGCTGCACGCCCCGATCACCGCCACCGCCTCTTCGTTCAGGTAACGTCCTGCCACAGCGGCGCTGATTGGATCGTAGATCTGCTGGAAAACCGCGGATAACATCAGCGGCAGCAGAAAGCCCCCCAGCTTTCTGCCGGATATTTTCTCCGTAAAATCGATCATCCGTATCCCCCCGTTTTCTCCCTACTCGCTCCCCTTAAGCGCCTTGAAATATAAGAATCTCAGACTGTTATTTCCTTTCTTTTCCAGATACCGGTCCAGGACGCCGTATGCCCCGCGGAACCACCTGCTGCACTCTTCCGGATCTTTTCCCTGACAGTTCCTCTCATACAGCTCCAGAAATCCCAGCACCAGGGCGTCCAGACGGCTTTTGTCCACCTGCGTATGCCCCGCGTCCAGCGGCAGGTATCCAAAGACTTCCAGACGGCTGTTCAGCAGTTCCCGGTTCACAAAAGGAACGGAGAACAGCAGGAGGTGGCGGATCATGGTCCGCCTGGGTATCTCCCCCAGAAGCTTCATCTGACGGTTGAACTCCGACACATAGTTGATGCTGGCAATGTGCTTCTTGACCTCCGTCTGGTCCGGCTCCCTTGCCTCCATATAACTTTTGGCGTCGGTATAGTAGATATGCCGCAGGCTGTGCTCCATATCCGCGCCCGACCGGTAAAGCCGGTTCTTGACGATGGGATGCACTTTATCCAGGTATTCCTGGATCAATTCGTTCAAAAGCCCCATCCTCTGCCTGTATGCGCCGTCCTCCTGCTCCGTCTCAAATACCAGGTCGCTCCGGTCATAATACCCCTGCATCAGATAACGCGTCTCCTCCCCGTCCAGTTCCAGCGCTTTCCCCAGGGACAGGCACTGTTCCCGGCTGACCGGCAGGTGCCTTCCCGTCCTCCAGTACCGGATCTTCAGCGTATCCGACGATTTCTTCGGCACCTGGGCATACATTTTCATATAAATCAATTCGTCGGCTTCCGCCTTGCCAAGATCCCCGTTTTCTTTCCTGAATCTGTCATACATCCTGCCAAGCCACTGTTTTTCCGGCCGCTCCTTCTTTCCCTGCTCCAGACAGCTGTCCGCTAATCTCTGGAGCGTCCTCTGCGTATTCTCCATAACTCTCCCCCAAGAATTTTCTCTCCCTTGTGTTTCCGTATCTGCCGTTTTCTGCAGATATGTATAAATACTCAGGTTAAAATTAGCATTCTTCTATCGGGTCGGCAATCATGTAAAGTTTAACATTTTCTTTATATCATTTATTCAGGTATGTTTTTCCAGACTCTATCCCTTCCGCAACCTCTCTTCCGCAGGAAAACTCAGAGCATTTTCCTTAAGAAAAAACCGCGCGCACCTGTAATCGTACACGCGGTTCTTTCTTTCACCATGCGGTTGTTATTCCGCAGGCAGCACGTCCATTTGGCAGCTGCCGCGCTTCCTCAATCGAGCCAGCACTGCCCCGGCTCCAGATTCATGGAAAACAGTCTGGACGCGTCCTGGCTGTCCTTGGCCTGGTTGAATTTGAACACCATCTGCCCGTCCGGAAGCTGTCCCAGGATCTCGATCTTGCCTTTGGGCGTGGACATACAGTAACGGATGCATTTCCCCTGGCCGTTCTGCATATTCTTCGCCTCGTCCACAATCCGCACGCCCCTCTCCAGCGGCACCTGAAACTGGTTTTTCACGCCGCGCACCGGACGGCACTGGAAGACGTAATAGGGGACGACCCCTGCCGCCGTCAGCTCTCTTAAAAGACTGCCCAGCACCTGGGGATCGTCGTTCACCCCTTTTAACAGCACAGTCTGGTTCTTGAACACAATGCCCATCCTCCGGAAGATCCGGATCACTTCCCTGGACTGCCAGGTCAGTTCCCTGGGATGGTTGAACTGGCTGACAATATAGATCTGCTTCTTGTCCGCGAACTGACGGAAGATCTCCTGCAGCTCCGCGTCCCTCAGCACCCGGTCGGGAAATACCACCGGAATCCTTGTCCCAAAGCGGATCAGATCCAGATGGTCGATCTTCGTCAGCGCCTCCAGATATCGCTTAATCATCCGGTTGGACATCATGAAGGAATCGCCGCCGGACACCAGCACGTTGGTGATCTCCCTGTGCTCCTCCACGTAGGTCATCATGGCCTCAAAGTTCTTGGCGGTCTCCGCGTCGTCCAGCCCCACCAGCCTTTTGCGGAAACAGTGCCGGCAGTACATGGCGCAGCGGTTGGTGGATAAAATCAGCGCAGTCTGGGCGTACTTGTGCTGCAGCCCCGTCTGCACCGTATTGTCCGCCTCTCCGCTGGTGTCAAATTCCCCCGACATATCCGTCTCCGTCAGTGACGGGATACACATGCGGCGGATGGGATCCGCCGGGTCCTCCCGGTCGATCAGCGACAGATAATATTCCGGTACTGCCATCGGATACCGCTCCAGGATCTCCTGCATCTGCTTTTCTTCCTCTCCTGTCAGTCCCAGGTATCCGGCGATCTCCGACGCATTTGTATAAATTTTTTCTTCGTTCCAGCTCATAAAAGCCTCCTTCCCCGTTGTCATTCCCGCGGGCAGCAAGTCAGGCGTACACGCCGCGTGTCCGTCTGCCCCCAATACTTTCACACGTTTTAACTTTAGTATACTACATTTTGGCGCTCCTGACCATAAAGAGGCGTTGATTTCTTTTTCAAAGTAATTATTCGGCCATGCGTCTCGTTTTATAATTGCACTTCCGGAAGATTTGTAGGATAATATCTGTATCATCAACCCAAGGAGGGCCGCATGAAAAAACGCAGTATCAAAAAGAAGAGACGGACAAAGGGGAGCGTCTTTTTCCGCATTACGCAGATCTTTGTACTCTGTCTGTTCATCGGCGCCGGAGTCCTGATCTTCCGCACCGGATATATCCAGCGAGTATTTTCCCTATATAAGGAAGCAAAAGAGGTGATCGCCGACTCTTCCATCGACGATTTCCAGAATTACCAGTCGGGAGAGGTCTACGGCGCCGACGGCAGCCTGATCGCCCTGCTGCGCAACGACCGGAACATCGTCTATCTGACTTCTGACGAGATCCCCCAGCAGGTCAAGGACGCCTTTGTCAGCATCGAGGATAAACGGTTTTACAAACACGGAGGATTCGATCCCATCGCCATCATCCGCGCTTCTCTGTCCCTGATCTCCAAGAACAGCATCTCCCAGGGCGGCAGCACCATCACCCAGCAGCTGGCCCGGAATATCTACCTGACCCACACAGTGCGCTGGGAGCGGAAGGTGGAGGAAATCTTCATCGCCATCGCCCTGGAGGACAAATACACCAAGGACGAGATCCTGGAATTTTATATCAACAATATCTATTATGCCAACGGGTACTATGGAATCCAGGCCGCCAGCCAGGGATATTTCGGCAAAGACGCGGACGAGCTTTCTCTGTCGGAGACCGCCTTCCTCTGCGCCATTCCCAACAGTCCCAGCCTGTACGACCCTCTCACCAACGGGGAAAACACCATGACGCGGCGGAACCTGATCCTGGAAAACATGTATAAAGACGGGAAAATTTCCCGTGAGGAATACGACGAAGCCCTGGCGGAGAATCTGACGCTGTCTTCTTCCTCCGTATCCTTTACCAGAACCTGGGCGCACACTTATATCTACGACTGCGCCGCCCGCGCACTGATGGAGGCCACCGGCCAGGATTACGACGCCTGCCGGGAAGAGCTGTACAACGGAGGGTACCGAGTCTACACCTCCATCGACATGAACCAGCAGGAACTCCTGCAGAACACCATTGACAGCCAGCTGGAAGCTTACAATACCATGAACTCCAACGGAACTTATGCCCTCCAGTCCGCCGCCGTCTGTATCGACAACAGTACGGGCCTGGTGACCGCCATTGTGGGCGGCCGCTCCCAGGAGGATATCTCCACGGACTACAACCGGGCGTATCTCAGCTTCCGTCAGCCGGGCAGCGCCATCAAACCGCTGATCGTATACGCACCGGCGCTGGAACGGGGATATACCGCCTCCTCCACCGTGATCGATTCCAAAGAAGAGGACGGGCCGGAAAATTCCAGCGGCAGCTACGCGGGCGCCATCTCCCTGCGGACCGCCGTGGAACAGTCCAAAAACACGGTAGCGCACAAGCTGCTGCGGGAGCTGACCCCAGAAGTGGGACTTTCTTATCTTCTGGATATGAATTTTTCTTCGATTGAAGAGGAAGACTACAGCCTGTCCGCCGCCCTTGGCGGATTCACCACAGGCGTGAGCACGGTGGAGATGACCTCGGCCTACGCCGCGCTTGCCAATGAAGGCGTATACCGTCTGCCCACCTGCATCATCCGAATCGAGGATATGGACGGAAACGTCATCGTGGAACCGGACCGGGACGAGCATCAGGTCTATGAGACGGCTGCGGCCAGAGAGATGACCAATATTCTGGAAGGCGTCCTCACCCGCGGCACCGCCCGCGGGCACGGCCTCTCCGGCATGCCCACAGCAGGGAAGACCGGAACCACCAACGACAATATCGACGGCTGGTTCGTGGGCTATTCCGCCTACTATACCACCGGCGTATGGGTGGGCTTCGACTCCCCCCGGGGCGTGAACGCCATCTCCGGCTCCAGCTATCCGGTGGATATCTGGCACGATTTTATGGAAGAGATTCATGCAGGACTGCCGGAAAAGGGGTTAAATGATTAACCCCTTTTTTACTCCAGCGCTGCCAGAAATGTTTTATGATCCAACACTTTCCCGATCTTCGGGAAGATCACTTCCTCCGCATAGCGCTGCTCTCTTTCTGTATCTGTGGCCGTACAGTCGCTGATGACCGTCACCCGGTAGCCTTTATCATAGGCAGACCGGGCGGAAGACTCGACGCACCAGTTTGTATGGAACCCTGCGAATACGGCGTTCTCTATCTCATTCGCCCTCAGGAGATAATCCAGTGCTGTGGAATGGAATGCATCCAGCGTCTTCTTGCCTTCCACAACAATATCTCCTTTCTGGGGCGTCAGTTCTTTGATAATCTCCGGTCCGGGCGTACCCCGCAGCCATGCGCCGGTTCCCCAGTCTGCTTCCATTCCGATCTCCAGCCCCCGCAGTCCCTCATAAGCCGGACCTCCCTTTTTTAATTCAGGGAAACCTTCTTCAAAACTGTGGAACGGCACAAAAAATATCTTTACGCCCTTTTCCCGGGCTCCGGCCAAAAGCTCCTGTAAATTGGAGATTACTTTGCGTTCTTTTAATTGTTCTTTGATGAACGCATACATGGTTCCGCCTTCTGATAAAAAATCATTCTGCGGCTCAATTAACACGATTCCTGTCTTTTCCGCTTTCATAAACAGATTCCTCCTTTTATCTACGCCCGTTCGTAACGGAGCCACACCTGCATCTCCGTAAATCCTCTGTTCCCCCGCAGGAAATACGGAATTGCTCTGATGACAGCCGGCTCACGCCTGAAATCCGCCGGACGGTATAATCGCTTCTCTTCGTTTCCTTTCAGGCGGTATCCTGCCAATTCGATGCAGACTGCCTCCGGCTGCACCGTCAGCATACCCGCCGAATATTTTATTTCTTTTCCCGTATCAATGCTCAGGTTGGAAATCTCTTCTCCGTTGTCCTCTCCTTCCACACAATACACCACCGGCCCTCTCATAACGGCAACCTTTCCGCAGTCTTCCCGCACTTTGGGATGCGCCTGCATCAGCGTTACCGGCATCTCCAGTTCCAGCCGGACAGTATCCCCCGTTTCCCAGATCCTTGTCAGGTGTACATATCCCTTCTCCATTTTTGCTTTTGAAGATTCCTGGTTTACAGTCAGCCTGTATGTTCTGCACCAGCCTGGAATCCTCAGCGCCAGCGTGCCTTCCTGAGCCTGCTCCGTTCGGATACGCATTTGGACACGGCCATCCCATGGATAATCCGTATCCATATCCAGGCAAATGCTCCTCCCTCCCATACTGGCCTCAATCCGGCACGCCGCATATTGGTGAATCCAGAGCTGACGCTCCGATACGGATGCCATCCGTCCCCCCAAAGACCCGATCAGGCGGCAGATATTGGGCGGACAGCAGGAGACCTGGAACCAGGGCTGTCTTTCCGCCTGCATTTTATCATTCAGCGCCTTGCTGGCATTCTGGTACCATCTGGGATATACGGATAAATAATTCGCATAGAAAAACCGTTCGCCGTCATGGGATACGCTGCCCAGAACCACATTATACAGCGTCTGCTCTATGATATCGGCATATTGGGCATCCTCTTCCATCTGAAGCATCCGGTCTGCCCACTGCACCAGCGCCACACTGGCGCAGGATTCGTTATATGTATGTTCATTGGGCAGATCATAGGCGAAAGTAAACCGTTCGCCATTCGATGCAGCTCCGATCCCGCCGGTAATGGCATACTGTGTATGGATCACACTATCCCATAATACCCTGCATGCCTCCAGAAGCCCTTCGTCTTCACAACAGTCCGCCACCTCCGCCATGCCGCTGTACAAATACATTGCTCTGACCGCATGCCCCACCGGCGCTGACTGCAGTCTCACCGGCTTATGGGCCTGATATTCTGCGTACGGCCCTTCTCTTTCCAGGAAAAACTTCAGATGCCTCTTCTGGTTCGCAGTCCTGGTCGTATCCACGCCTCTTTTCAGGCTCTCCTGCTCAAAGAAATACGGCTCCCGCCCCCTTCGGTCAAGGAAGGTCCTGGCCAGATTAAGATACTTTTTCTCTCCTGTGGCCCGGAAAAGCCGCACCAGAGCCAATTCGATCTCGGGATGTCCGGCGTACCCCGGCATCCCCCGTCCGCTGTCTGAAAAAAGTTCTTCCAGAAGATCCGCATACCGGATCATGATGTCCAGAAACTTTCTTTTTCCCGTGGCTTCATACCAGGCCACGGCTCCCTCGATCAGATGCCCGGCGCAATACAGCTCGTGCATATAATACAGATTCTGAAACCTTCCTTCTTCCGGTACCGCCGCCTGAAAATACGAATTGAGATATCCGTCCGGAAGCTGCAGCGCTTCCAGTCTCTCTATCACCTGATCAATCTTTTTTTCCAGTTCCGCATTGGGCCGCTGCCGCAATGCATACGCTGCGCTCTCTATCATCTTCCCAATATCGGAATCCCAGAAAGGATGCGGCTCTGTCTCCGGATTTCCATCCCATTTCCAATGTCGGAGCACTCCGATCCGCCCGGTTTCCAGACATCTTTGATACATTAACGGAGCTGTTACGGAGGCATTTTTCTCAATCCGCTCTTTTAAAAGCCCCCCTGTAAAGCGCACGTTGTCCATGGAAACCGGCGTCATCTTTCTGAGCATATTCTGATCCCCCTTTCATCCCTGGTTTCCTATCCCTTTAATCCGGTCGTAGCAATTCCTTCCACAAAATATTTTTGTCCTATCAAAAATACAATCAACACCGGTATAATTGCAAAGACTGCCGCGGCCATCAAAAGATGCCACTGACTGCTGAATACTCCAATAAAGGTCCGCAGCCCGATCTGAATCGTATATTTTTCCTGATCACTCAGATATATCAACGGATTGATGAAGTCATTCCACGTGTTGAGAAAAGTAAACAGGCCCACGCAGATCAAAGCCGGTTTCGACAAGGGCAGAATAATCTGAGTAAAAATCGTAAAATGCCCGGCCCCGTCGATCCTTGCCGCTTCATCCAGTTCTTTGGGGATCGTCCTGAAAAACTGCCGCAGCAGAAATATATTGAACATTCCGCCTCCGAACACGCTCACCGTCCCCACCCCGAACCAGGACGGAAGGACCAGCGGCACAAAAGTATTCGTCAATCCCATTTTCGTCCACATGACGAAGCTGGGGATAATAGTGGCAAAGTACGGAAGCATAATGCTGGTCATCAACAGGTAGAATACCTTGTCCCTTCCCTTCCATTGAACGCGGGACAATCCATATGCGCTCACCGAGCAGGATATCAGGATTCCTCCCACACATAAGACCACGATGATCAAGGTGTTTTTAAAATATGTAAGGAAAGGAAGACGCGTCAGCGCTTCGGGGAAGTTTTCCCATTGAACAGGGTCCGGAAAAATCACCGGAGGATATTCAAAGATCTGGCTCATCCCCATCAGAGAACTTCGTACCATCCAATAAAACGGCAGCAGCCATACAACAGCAAGCCCGAAACACAAAAACGTCCGTATCCATCTCTTTCGCTGTTTCTTTTTCTGTCTCATCCTGACGCCTCCTAAGCTTCATCACTGTAAAATACCCAATATTTGGAACTCCAGAACAAAGCGCCGACCACGATCAAAATCATTGCGAACAGCACCCATCCCAGGCTGGACGCTTTGCCGATATTCTGAAATTCAAATGCCACTCTGTATAAATAGTAAACAATAAAATTCGTCTTATTGTTCGGTCCGCCCTGCGTCATAATGTACGCCGGCAGAAAAGCCTGCATGCTGGAAATCACGAACATGACCGTATTAAAGAAAATCGTCGGCGTCATGTGCGGAAACGTACAGTACCAGAATTTTGCCCACGCGCCGCCGCCGTCCACTTCAATGGACTCATAAAGCTCCTGCGGCACTCCCTGCAGCCCGGCCAAAAATACAACCATAATGTTCCCGCTGGTCCATGCTGTCATCAGAAGCAGCGACGGCAGCGCCGCATTTCCGTAGATCCAGTCACTGGTCGGCATATGAAAAACTTCCAGGATCGCATTCAGCAGTCCAAAATCCGGGCTCATAATCCACATAAAAATCATCGCCGTCGCCACAATGGGCAGAATCGTAGGGATATAAAAGGCCGCGCGCAGAAACGTCCTGCCCCGGAGTTTTTTGCTGTTCAGCATCAGTGCCACCAGAAATGCGGTAAAAATACAGACTGGCACATTCATTGCGGAAAACAGCAAGGTTACTTTTACACTGTTCCAAAAAAATGTATCCTGTCCCGAAAACAGCTCTGCATAATTGCCCAGTCCAATGAAATCTGTGGCATGGGATATGGAATAATTGGTAAAGCTCATAATCAGGCTGACGACCATAGGTCCCAGGGAAAAAGCCAAAAACCCGATTATAGCAGGAAGAGAAAATAAAATCCCGGCTATATTTTCCTTCTTTTGTCTACTCATGGTGTTGTCATTCCTTCTTTTTGTCCTGTCTGAAGGCAGATACCTTCAGACAGGCAAAATTATTATTCATACAGTCCCTCGAACAAGGTTTCCGCCTGATCCGCAATACCTTCCATTGCCTCCTGTGCGCTTTCTTCCCCCAGATACATTCTTTCCAGCGCAGGCGTGACCAGCGCGTCAATTTCCGCAAAATTTTTCACATATGCGGAAGGATGACGATGGAAATGATTCAGAGCCGGCTCCATCACAGCCTCCTTATATCCTTCTGGATGCGCAATGTTCCCGGCTGCCCACTGGTTCAGAAGGTCTTCATTCGTGTACCACTCGGTCATCAACGGCATCCAAAGTCCTGACTGGTATGCCTCAATCGCCCTGGACGGGTCTGCGAGCCATTTCCATAAAAGCCATGCTTCTTCTGGATGCTCTGTGGATTCAAAGATTCCCACAGTTCCCCACCCGGGGCTGGTGGAATACTCGCCGTTCATTTCAGGCAGGACACCCACGCCGAAATCAACCCCGCTTTCTCCCAGATCCAGAAGAACCCATTGTCCGATCATGATAATGGCCGATTGTCTGGTGGTAAGACTTACCGCCGTCGACGGAAGGCTCTTTGTCTCCGCCGGAGACGGGGCTACATGATATTTCGTCACAAGATCGCCCATTTTCTCAATCACGTCCAGCCCTTCTTCCTGAGCCAGACCAAATTTTCCATCCTCGGTCATATAAGTTCCGCCGTTCCCATGTACCAGCGGCATATACGAACCCTGGTTAAAATCGAAACGGATTCCATACTGCCGGATATGTTCCGGATCAAAATCCGGGGACTGGGCGTTATTTCCGTTCTGATCAATGGTAAGCCTCTGCGCCACATCCACCAGTTCTTCCCAGGTGAGCGCATCCTCCACCGTGGTGGGAAGCGGATCTACGCCGGCTTCTTCAAATGCTTCCGTATTGTAAAACAAAGCGTAAGATTCTCCCGCCGTATACATTCCGTACGATTTTCCTTCATCCCAATACAGATAAAAATCTTCCACGAAATCCTCTCTGTCAAGTTCTTCATCCTGATCGATAAAATCGAAAATATTGTACAGCATCCCCTGTTCCGCAAAATCCAGCGCCATATAATCACGGATATAAGCGATATCCGGTTCTTCCTGCCCTGCAACCATAGCGCTCATCTTGGCCTCGTAATCAGACGGAATATGCTGGCTGTCCACTTCAATGTAAGGATATGCTTCTTCAAAATCTGCAATCAGCTTTTCCATAAGCGGCTGCTCATAGCTTCCTCCCCAATAAGTGAAGCTCAATTCCACCTGTTCATGCTCTTCTTCCGCCGCGGCAGTTCCTGTCTGTTCCTCCCCCTGCCCCCCGGCCTGAGCATCCGGCGCCGCCGCGCCGTCCGTACCTCCGCCGGAGCCGCAGCCAGTTAAAATCCCCAGTACCGCTGCCATCAACAATGCCAATCCTCTGCGTTTCATGTTTCATTCCCCTCTCTTTTTGTGAATTTGACATCTGTAGTATCTGTCTGTTTATAGGATAATATATACAAATTTAATTTTAAATTGGACTTTTTTTAGTTTATTGTGTTTATTTTGTTTCTTTTTTCAGGTATTATCCATATCCTTGACACTGCTGTCTTTTTTCAGATACAATGAAACCAGTTCTTAGATGGGGAGTGGGCAATTTGTACAGATTGTTTTTAGTGGATGATGAAAACGGTCAGCTTGAATTGATGGAACAAATTTTAAAAAAGATGAACAGCGAACTGGAAATCCTGTGCTTTACCAGTCCCAAAGACGCACTGGAGTCCATGCGCAGGAATCCTGCTCACATTATTATCAGCGATATCCGTATGCCCCAAATGGACGGTCTTACCTTTATCCAGCTGATTCGGCGGCAATATCCGGACACTGTCATTGCAATTTTGAGCGCATACGGGGATTTTTCATACGCCAGACAGGCCATGACCTATTCCGTCATTGATTTTCTGGTGAAACCCGTCAACCGGCAGGAACTTCAGGAATTGTTAAACAACATCCTGACCCGTCTGGCGCCGCAGAACTTCCCATATATAAGCCCAAAGGAATTTGAACAGTTGGAGCGATCCGTCATATCCGCCGTGTATGAGTCCAGTTCTGAGAAGGTGAACACCATTATGGAGCAGTTCCTCCGCTCATATTCCGGAAGAGAGCTCACATGTTCCCGCACTGTGACGATCCAGAATTTCTGTCATCTGAGTCTCATTCTTCACCGCCAGTTGAGCCTGGAGCCTTCTGATATGGTCTTTAAAGATTTTGATTCCTGCACCTCACTTCCGCAGCTGTGCGAAAGCGTACAGCACCATATTCTCCGAATCATAGAGGAGCGGAAAAAAATCGAGAAACAAAGCGGCGCGCATATCGTTGACGAGATTACACAGTTCATTGAGAAAAACCTGGACAAGGAACTGTCTCTTCATTCCATCGCCCGACAATTCCATTTCAATCCCAGTTATCTAAGCAATCTGTTTAAGAAGCAGACGGGTACCGGGCTGAAAGAATATATCGTGGGACGCAGGATTGAATACGCAAAAGACCTTCTCTGTAATACAGAATGGAAAATTCACCAGATATCTGTCAAATGCGGCTATGAAGACGTGAGCTACTTTGTGCAGATGTTTAAAAAACATACAGGGTTTTCTCCGGGACAATTCAGGAAGCGCAGCTAAAGAAAGGGGACTCTATATGAATCATGGCAGAAAATTTACGGCACGGCCCCTCGGGCTTCAGGTAAAATTCTTCATTACATACTGTATGATTGTTTCGCTTTTATGCGGTTCTATCGGAATTGTATATTATAAGACCACCGGCAGCGCGCTGTCCCGCATGGTCACGAAAGACGCCCTGACGATCCTTCAGAAAAATAATCAAATCATCGATCAGCAGTTGGAAAGTATAGAAAATTATGCCAACAGCTTTGTGGCCGATCAATCCTTTGACGATTACATGGTTCAGTATCAGGCGGCTCAGTCCGTCTATGACTATTATCGCCTGGATCATCCCATCACCAAGCTTCTCCACAATTATTTTTCCTCTTCTCCCAGTATCTTTTCCGCGCATGTAATAACCAGGAAAACATCCTATGGAGAACTTTTCGGCTCCAACATCATACCTGTACAAAATTTCTCCAAAAGCCGCATTTACCAGGCTGCCATAGCCGGGGAAGGCAAGACGGTCTGGATACCAACCTACGATTTTTTCACTGAATACGGCCAGTCTTCGATCCTCTCGGAGAAAGACCCATACCGCAGCGTATTTTCCGCGGCAAAGCTGATCTGGCAGACGTCCGACGATTATATGGTTCTGGTCATTCATTTCCTGGACGATGTGTATTCTGAACTGTTTGAAACTCAATTTACCGAATACGAAGGCAGTTACTTTGTGATCGCCCCGGACGGCAGCATCGTCTGCCAGAGCGGCGGTTCTGCCTTTGATCCTTCCGGCGCTCCGCCCCTGGCCACGTCAACCTTCTCACAGGACAGTGGATATGTCATCCAGAAATTAGAAGGAGAAGAGTTCATCGTCTGTTACGACGTATCGGATATTACCGGCTGGATCTCAGCCTGGGTTATCCGACAGGACGTGATATTAAATCAGTTTGCCAATGAACTGGCTCAGAATCTTGCCGTGATTCTGATTATACTGATCATTCTGCCTCTGATCTTGATTTTATATATAAACGCAAAAATGATACGGCCTTTAAATGCTCTTCAGGAAGGGATAAAAGAAACCGGAAAAGGGAATTTCCGTACAGAAGTCAAAGTGGAAGGCTTCCAGGAGATCCGCAGCCTTATTCAGAATTTTAACGAATCCAACAGAAAAATAGACTCTCTGATCAAAGAAAATTATGAATCCCAGCTTTTGAAAAAGGAAGCCGAACTGGCCGCCTATGATCTTCAGCTCAATCCACATTTTATTTTGAATACACTGAATTTAATCAATTTAGAGCTGATTACCAGCGGCAATGACCGCATGTGCGAGATGATTTCTTCGTTGAGCCGCGTCATTGAATATACTCTCAGGACAAGAAGCCTTCAGGTTCCGTTTGCTCTGGATCTGGCAAACACGCAAAATTATCTGCACATTATGGAGAAGCGATACAAAGATAAATTTACCGTAGCCTATGAGATAGAGGAAGAGCTGCTGACCACAGAGGTTCCCAAACTCTTCTTACAACCTCTTGTGGAAAATTCCATCAAGCATGGTTTTGCATCCATTTCCTGGCAAGGCAAAATTACAATTCGCGCTAAACGCATGAACCATCTGAGGATTTTTGAAGTGGAGGATAACGGGTGCGGCTTCTCTCCCGACACCCTCCGTGAACTCCAGGCAAAGGACAGTCCGCACATTGGCATCAACAACATCCGCTGCCGTGTACAGTACCTTTATGGAGACGGATACGGCCTTGAGATATCTCCGGTCAGCCCTCACGGCGCCT
The DNA here is from genome assembly GCA_944381625.1 of uncultured Lachnoclostridium sp. Taxonomy (GTDB): domain Bacteria; phylum Bacillota; class Clostridia; order Lachnospirales; family Lachnospiraceae; genus Hominiventricola. Next base: position 141,649 of record CALWLW010000002.1, on the reverse strand, counting down.
GTATCAGGATCTCACTGCCAAAATCTGTATAAAAACATCCCCTCCATCCATCTCGGGATTTTGGGGATGTTTTTTTATTCTTATTTCTATTGTTATTGTGCCGCTCCGGCCGAAGGATCACCGGCCCCGGCATTGGGATTTACCCCAGCGTTGGGGTCCGCCCCGGCGTTGGGATTACCCCCGGTATTGGGGTCTGCCGCTCCCGCCTGGTTCGCGGCTCCCGACATCTCATACTCGCTGGGCACATACACGCCTCCCGTATGAACCGTACAGGTGGCCGACGGGAGATTGGCGCTGATACCGTACGCCGTATCCAGCGTCACCGCCTCCGCCACGCCTTCCTGCATCTGGGGCAGCAGCACCTTCACCTGAGGTACCCGGTTGGGACACATGGTGGTGGCCAGAAGACCGGTGTCCACACAGATGCTCACGTTTACATGAACATCGCACACTTCCGTGGGCTGTGTTCCCTCCGCGAAATATTCATTCCGAACGATGCCGGATCTTCCGTCGCTGTCACAGAGGCCGCCCACCGCCAGCTTGCCCGACTTCGTACAGATCACGCACTGGACGATGCCTGATGGTTTATCAAAATCCTTATTTTCCAGTCCCTCATGCACTCTGGTCATCACCGTGGACCAGAGGCTCTTGTGGAAGCTTCTCTCTGAGCTGGCCAGGTACTGTACATATCCCTGGTTGTCATAGCCCACCCAGATACCGGCGGTATAATAGGGGGTCATACCTTCAAACCACACGTCCCGGTTGTCCGTGGTGGTACCGGATTTTCCGGCCGTGGTCATACCCTGGATCTTGGACGCAGGGCTGGTTCCGCCGGTTCCCGTCACCACGTCTTTCATGCTGTCCAGCAGAAGCCACGCATTTTCCTCAGAGATCACCCGCGTGGTCTCCGGCTGGTTATCCAGAATCACGTTGCCGTCGTTGTCCACCACCTTGGTGTACATCCTGGGCTTGATGTATTCGCCGCCGTTGGAAATCGCCGCGTAGCCCGCCGTCAGTTCCAGATTGGACACACCGTATGTCAGGCCTCCCAGCGCCAGGGACTGGGTGTAGTCGTTGTTCGCGCCCTCCAGTTCCAGAGAAGTGATGCCGAAACGCAGCAGATAATCCACCGCCACCGTCGGCGTCAGATCGGTGATCGTCTTAACCGCCATGACATTGATGGACCGGGTGATACCTTCCCGGATGGTGCTCCATCCCCGGTAATTGCCGCTGACGTTCTTAACCAGACGGCCGATCTTGCCGTTCTCCGTATAAGCGAACGGGCCGTCGTAGATCGTCGTGCCCGGACCGTATCCCAGCTCCTCAAACGCCGGCGCGTAGGCTGCCAGGATCTTAAAGGTGGATCCAGGCTGACGCAGGGCGTCCGACGCGCGGTTCAGCGTCTTGCTGGCGCTCTTCTCCCCGCGGCCGCCGATCATCGCCACCACGTTGCCGGTGCTGTGCTCCATGATCACCATGGACGCCTGGGGCTGGATCGTCATCTGACAGCTCTCGTACACCGTATCGTCCTCCGAGATACCCAGCGTCGCCACGTATTCGTCGATGGCCGCCTGAGCCTCTTCCTCACTGTCAAAAAGCAGACTGAAATCCGGATTACTCTCTTTGAAATAGCTTACCAGCATCTCCTGGCTGTAATTGGTGCTTTCGCCGTTCTCATCCACGACGCTTAATGCCCACTCCAGACCCACCTTGGAGTCTTCCGGGAAATTCTCCGGATTCGAAAATTCTTCGTCCAGAATGGACTGGATCTTCGGATCCTGGGTGGTATAAATCTTCAGGCCGCTGCCGTAGAGCGCGTTGGAAGCCTGCGTCTCCGTATAGCCCGCCTTTTCCACCAGGTCCCTCATCACCTGATCTGTCACCTCATCCACAAAGTAAGAGTAGACCGACGTCTCAGAGCTCTTCTCCTGATTGTGTTCCTCAATCCGGGAATACACGTCGTCGGCCAGGGCTTCCTGATATTCGCTCTCGGAGATAAAGCCCTGATCGTACATATTCTGCAGCACCAGGGCGCGGCGGTCCGCGTTATCCTCCGGGTTGCTGATGGGGTTGTATCCGGACGGATTCTTCGCGATCGCGGCCAGCACCGATGCCTCGGAGATCGTCAGCTCGCTTACTGTCTTTCCAAAATAACGGTTGGACGCCGCCTGAACGCCCAGGGAGTTCTGCCCCAGGTTGATGGTGTTCAGATAACTTTCCAGGATCTCGTCCTTGTCCATGATCTGTTCCAGCTGGATGGCAAGATACTGCTCCTGGATCTTCCGTTCCACCTTGTCGATGAAATTCTCCTCCGACATAAAATCAAAGACATTGTTCTTCAGGAGCTGCTGAGTGATGGTACTGGCTCCCTCGTCAAACTTAAACCCTCTCATGACGCCGCGGACGCCCGCCCGGAGAATACCCCGGATATCGATGCCGTTATGCTCGTAAAAACGTTCATCCTCAATGGCAATGAACGCTTCCTGCACGTGTTTGGGGATATTGGCGATCTTCACATAAGTACGGTTGGTTCCCTCTGCGATCAGCTCCGCAGTCACATTTCCTTCCACGTCATAGACCGTGGACTTATATCCTCTGGGAATCACGCTGGAACTGGTAATGTCCGGCGCGTTCTCGATCACGCCTTTCACGATCCCGATCCCTCCGCACACTCCCGCTACTCCCAATGCAATTACCAGCACCAGAAGCGTCTTCAGGAATACGACGCCCAGTTTTTTCCTCATCATTTTCTTTCTGGATTTCAGGGCCTTCTGCTTCCTGGAGGTGCTTTTCTTACTGTAATTCATGCGTTAGCCTCCTTTATTCCGTCTATTATAGCAAAGATACCCATGCTAAGTCAAATAGACATGCAATATGGCGCCATACGATGAGGATGCCCTAAAACCGGCGGTTTTACTCCGCCGGGAGGACGTCTCCAATGCCGCAGGACGCCACATCTGTCATTCATTTTTCACTTTCTTTCGTTTATCAGTCTCTCAGCAGTTCCAGAGCCCGCTCCAGCTGATTGTCTCCGCCGGCCTCCTCGTCATATTCCAGGACGATATCAGGTGTAATTCCCACTTCGTGGATATTATTTCCCGATGGTGTAAAATAATGAGACACCGTTATTTTCACCGCGGAACCATCCTCCAGCGGGAACAGGGACTGGACGATGCCCTTGCCGTAGGTCTGCGTCCCGATCAGCGTTCCCACGCCGTAATCCTTAACGGCTCCGGCGAAGATCTCCGACGCGCTGGCGCTGTTCTCATTTACCAGCACCACCATCTCTCCGTCGAAATAATGTTCCGCGTCTGAGTGTTCCTCCTGACGCTCCCCATACTTATCCTCCGTATAGACGATGAGTCCTTCCGGCAGAAGCTGATCCAGGATATTGCAGGTCACGTCCACCAGACCGCCGCCGTTGTTTCTCAGGTCGATGATCAGCTTCTCCATGCCCTGGGATTTCAGATCCTCGAAGGCCGCCATAAACTGGTCGTCTGTCAGATCCTCAAATTCAGAAATCACAATATAGCCGATCCCCTCCTCCAGCAGTTCATAATCCACCGTGGGGATCTCAATATTCCTTCTGGTAAGGGTCAGCTCCAGGATCTCCCCGTCTCTCATGATGCTGATATGAACCTGGGTATTTTCCTCTCCCTTCAGATCCGTGACCACCAGCGTCAGATCCTTGCCGGTCACCTCTTCACCTTCCACCTGGTAAAGAATATCTCCCGTCTGCATCCCCGCTTCCGCCGCCGGCGTCCCCTCGAAAGCCTGCACCACCGTGATGATGCCGGTGGTAAGGTCCTGGGTCAGCATGGCGCCGATTCCGCAGTAACTTCCGTAAGTGGTCTCCATGAAGCTGTCGTACTCGTCAGGCGTGTAATAGGAAGTATAAATATCTCCCAGCCCCGCCATCAGTCCTTTATAAATACCGTTTTCTATATCTTCTTCTTCGTAGTCAAACAAATAGTACCGGTCGATGTAGGCTTCCAGTTCCTGGATCTTGGCCTCCACCTCATCCTTCCCGGATGCGGCGCCCCGGCCAAGCTGCCGGTAATATGCGGCCGCGCAGCCGCCTGCGCTCAGAACCAGAACCGAGAAAAGGATTCCGCATACAAGCCCTTTTCCAAAAGAACTTCTCTTTTTCCGTCCTTCCATCCGCTGCCTCTCCTTTCCTTTTCCCTATTATTGTATGTACCGGTCATTGTACATAATTCAAAGGATTCACATAACTTCCATTCACAATCACGCCGAAATGCAGGTGAGGGCCTGTGGAATATCCGGTGGAACCCACCGCCGCAATGGTATCCCCTCTGGAAACCACGTCGCCCACAGAAACGTACAGCGCCGAGGCGTGCATGTACACCGTAGAAATCCCGTTTCCATGGGAGATCACCACATAATTGCCCGCGGAACTGCTGTAGGTGGAAGTCGTCACACGTCCTCCGGCCGCGGCCACAATGGCGGACCCGCTGGACGCCCCGATATCGATCCCCTTATGATAGGTGGACGCTCCGGCTACCGGAGCTGTCCTGGGACCGAAGGAACTGGTGATCCGATGACTGGCCGGACATGGCCACAGGAAACCGGAAGCTCCGCCGTCGCCGTCATCCTTGCTGGCCGCGGCTGCTGCCGCCGCCGCGATCTGGTTCTCAATCTGCTCCAGCAGGCGCTCCTGCTCCGCCAGCTGCTTTTCATATTCACTTTGTTCCCCTGACGCCGACTGGATCTGAGACTGATAGGATGCGATCTCCTGGGTCTTGGCGTTGATAGCGCTGTTCACCGCGGTTTTCTGCGACTCCACCTGCCCCAGCAGTTCTTCCTGCTCCGCCTTCTCCTGTTCCAGTTCTTCCTTCTGCGCTTCTATCTTCTCCTGGGTCTCAATGAGCTTTTCCATCATCTGACGGTCGTAGGCCGTCATCTCCATGGCGTACTCCGCCCGGTTCAGCATCTCTGCAAGACTTTTCGACTCCAGAAGCAGCACCAGCAGAGAATCGTTTCCCCGCTCATACGTATACCGGATGCGCAGCTTCATCATCTCGTACTGCTCGTCCGCGTCTGCCTGCGCCTCCTCCAGTTCTTCTGTCTTGACCTGAATCTCGCCCTCTTTTTCCTCAATCTGTTCTTCCAGATCCTGGATCTGGGACGACAGGGAATTCACCTGCCGGTCCAGCTGCGTAATATACGTCTGCAGATTACTCTTGGAGTTCTCCAGATCCTGGATCTTGTCCTCCACCGTATCGATGCTGGATTTGATGGAATCGATCTTATCAACCGTATCCTTCCTCTGCTGCTCCAGTTCTTCCGTATCCTGGTCGTTCGTATCTTCCTCGTCGTCCTCCGTGACCTCCGTGGCCAGGGCGTCGATCTTCCGTCCCACGCCTCCGGCAGCGACGGCGATCAGAACCAGGACCGACAGGCACATGCGAAACCATCGTGACTTCATAACCGTCCCCCGCTATACTTTCAAATGCCGTCTCATGGTAAAGACACTGCCAAACAGGCCGATGCCCACTCCAAGTATCAGACCCACAGGAATCAGAGTCTGGAACAGTTCGCCCGCAGGCAGGAACTGCATCACGCCCGTGAGTACGTTGAATTTTTCCGCGATATACACTACCAGATTCTTATACAGAATCACCAGCGCAATCAGCGGCATGGCCGCGCCCACAATCCCGATCACCATGCCTTCGATCAGAAACGGCGCTTTAATAAAAGAATTCTTTGCTCCGATCAGACGCATGATCGCAATCTCTTCTTTTCTTACCGAGATACCGATGGCTACCGTATTGCTGATCAGGAACACAGCCACAGCCAGCAGAAGCCCGATCACCGCCACGGAGACATAACTCACCAGACGGTTAAATCCGGTCAGCATATCCGCGATCATATCTGATTTATTGACTTTACGCACAATATCGATGGATTCCAGATAGTCCACCAGATTCTGCTGCAGGGAGACGTCTTCCATATAGATCTCCAGATTGGCGCTGTTGGCCAGAGGATTGTCGTCCAGGAACGCCTCCGCGGCTTCCGGATCCCCCTCAAAATAGATCTCCTGGTAGCTCTTCCAGGCCTCGTCCGCAGACACATATACTACTTTGGAAACCTCATCTCTGGAAAGCAGCTCCTGTCCCAGTTCCATGATCTCTTCTTCCCCGGTTCCCTCGTCAAACAGAACCGTCACGGCAACGCCTTCCTCCGCTTCCTTCACAAAATGCTGGAAGTTCTCCACAATGCAGAAAAAGATCCCGAACATAAAAATACACGCGGCCATGGTAGCCACTGACGCCAGGGAAAACAGCTTGTTCCTCCAGATATTCAGAAAGCCCTGTTTAAAACAATATCCTATCGTACTCAGTCTCATCCGATGTACCCACTTTCTTTCGCGTCTTCCACAATGATCCCTTTCTGCATGCGGATCACCCTCTTCTTAAGCGTGTTCACAATCGCCTGGTCATGGGTCACCACCAGCACGGTCGTGCCGCGCGCGTTGATCTCTTCCAGAAGCTTCATAATCTCTCTGGAAGTCTTGGGATCCAGATTACCCGTGGGTTCGTCCGCCAGCAGAATATCCGGGCTGTTCACCAGCGCCCGGGCAAGGGCCACTCGCTGCTGCTCGCCTCCGGAAAGCTGCTTGGGATAAGATTTATACTTTTCCGCCAGCCCTACCAGGGACAGCATGGCCGGCACATTTTTCTTGATCTCTCTGGTGGGGGTCACCACCACTCTCTGGGCAAACGCCACATTTTCGTAGACGTTCCGGTCCTTCAGCAGCCGGAAATCCTGGAACACACAGCCGATCTTCCTGCGGTATTTGGGAATAGCCCTTTTCTTCATCCTTCCCAGATTTACCCCGTTGACGCGGATCACGCCCGTCGTGGGTTCCAGCTCTTTGAGGAGGAGCTTGATCAATGTGGATTTGCCAGAGCCGCTGTCTCCCACCACAAATACAAATTCCCCCCGCTCGATATGTAGATTAATTCCATTGATGGCCGCCACGCCATTGGAATACTCTTTACTGACATTGTCCAGTACTATCATGGAACTCTTTCTTCCGCCTTTCTAATAATCCAGTGTCTCCATATATTTCATGTACTTCACAACCATCAACGCGATCTTGAACGTAATGGCGTCCTCAAATACGCGCAGATCAAGCCCCGTAGACTTCTGCAGCTTGTCCAGCCGGTATACCAGGGTATTGCGGTGGATGTAGAGCTGTCTGGACGTCTCCGATACGTTCAGGCTGTTCTCGAAAAACTTGTTGATCGTCGTAAGGGTCTCTTCGTCAAAATCGTCCGGCGATCTTCCGTCGAAAATCTCCCGGATAAACATCTTGCACAGCGGGATCGGCAGCTGATAGATCAACCTTCCGATGCCCAGGTCGCTGTACGCGTTGATGGCCCGGTCGTCGAAAAAGATCTTGCCCACATCCAGCGCCATCCTGGCCTCCTTGTAAGAGCTGGAAACCTCTTTGATCTCGTTGACGATGGTTCCCATGGCCACGCGGATGTCTTCGCCTTCCTGCTCCACCGCGTCCTTCATGCCCCTGGCAGCTTTATACAGTTCTTCATAGCCTTCGCCCTGCGCCAGTTCTTTGACCACGATGACATTTTTCTCATCCACCGCGGTGACAAAGTCCTTGGACTTGGGTCCAAGATAGGCGCGGACCGTCTCCAGAGCCGCGTTTACCCGGTCCCGGCTGCTCTCTATAATAAATACCACACGCCGCACTTCCGTGGCAATATGGAGTTTTTTGGCCCGGTTGTAAATATCTACCAAAAGCAGGTTGTCCAGCAGCAGGTTCTTGATGAAGTTATCTTTATCAAAACGCTCTTTGTAGGCTGTCAAAAGACTGGAGAGCTGGAACGCGGCCAGTTTTCCTACCATATATACGTCGTCGCTGGAGCCTTTGGCCAGAAGAATGTACTCCAGCTGGTTCTCGTCGAACACTTTAAAAAACTGGTAGCCATGCACCACCTGGCTGTCTGCCAGCGAGGAGATAAACGCCGCCGCTTCCGCCGCATAGTCCTCCTGCTCCTTTTCTGTGGACGCCAGCGTCTGTCCTTCCATATCCAGAACGCACAGATCGATCCTGGTAATCTCCTTTAACCCGTCAATCGTATTTTGGAGTATCTGGTTTGATATCATGTCTCTTCTCCTTTACAAGATAATGTTTGTGCAAACTCCCAATGAAATTATCCGCAAAAAATCAACTATTTTCCGCAGATACAGAATACCTATCCTATATAGTAATGCAAAATAGCAAAAAAAGAAAGAGGGTATTTCAGTTTTTTTATGCAGAACCTCTCTCTTTTATTCATTTCAGCCGTTTTCCGCTCTTATGCATTATTCATAAAAACAGGGACGCCGCACATAAATCCGCCGCGTCCCTCATAGAGTATAACAAAGAATTTGCAATCAGGAGCCTTCCCCATGAGTGCCAAAACCAAAATATGGGTCTTTCATATGAAAGAGCTGATCTACACAGCCATCTTTATCATCCTGGGCATCTTCCTGCTTCTGCTCATGATCTTCATGTTCTCGGGCAGCACGGAACAGGAAACAGCCGCCGAGGAGCCCTCCCGGTACACGGCGGGTATCTATACTGCCTCCATGATCCTGGGCGGGAATCCTGTGGAGATCGCCGTCACGGTGGATGAGGATTATATCTCTTCCATTGAGTTCCGGCAGCTTGACGAGACCGTTTCCGCCATGTACCCGCTCATGGAGCCGTCTCTGGAATCGCTGTCCGCCCAGATCTGCGAATCCCAGTCCCTGGAGAATATTTCCTATTCGGAAGACAGCCAGTACACCTCCCTGATGCTTCTGGGAGCCATCCAGACCGCTCTGTCCAAAGCCGAAAACTGACCGCGGGAGGGCGGCGCGTCCTCCCGCCCGTTCCCGTTTATTGCCGGATATAGATTCCCTGGGACTCGATCCATTCGTCCAGTTCTGTAAGACAGTCCTCGTTCCAGGTGGGACTCAGGCCCTGGAACGTACCCTGCTCCTGGGACATCCCCTGCTCCACATGCTCTCCGGTCCGTTCGTCCCGGTCCTTCCTGTCCATATACTCGCTCATGTTTCCTCCTTCCGGCCCAGGGTGATCATCAGCGCCCCAGCCGCGATAAAAAGATCCGCCAGATTATAGACCAGCCTGCCAAGCCTGCCTCCAGGCAGGCGGAAACGGATATAATCCACCACATAACCGTTCTTGCATCGTTCATACAGATTGGACAGGGCACCTCCCACCAGGAAGGCGAATCCTGTCTTTTCCAGCGTCCTGCCCTCTTTCCACAGAAGCCGCAGGAAATAAGCGACACAGCCGCCGGTCACAAGGCCGCTCACCCCGGCGATGGCCGGCATATGGCCTTTCAGTCTGCCCCCCGCCGTCCCATGGTTGTGCAGCCGTTCCAGCCGCACCCGGCCGCCGCAGATATCCTTTCCCTTTTCCAGTTCCGGATGCTGTTCCGCCTCCTGCCTGACCGCAAGATCGATCTGAAAAATTCCCAGCGCAAGCTGGATAAATAAAAGCTTTTTCATGATTATCCCTGCATCTCCAGTGCCGGGACGCCGCGCATGGTGATCAGCGGGCCTCCCTTGTGTTCGATGTAATCCCCTGTGATCGTCACCTGGCCGATGTTGTCGTCCTTGGGGATCTCATACATGATATCCAGCATGAAATCCTCAATGATCGCCCTCAGCGCCCTGGCCCCGGTGTCCTTCTCCATGGCCTTTCTGGCAATCGCCCTCAGCGCGTCCTCCGTGAACTCCAGCTTCACCTCGTCCAGCGCCAGCAGCTTCTGATACTGCTTCAGGATGGCGTTCTTCGGCTCTTTTAAGATCTGCACCATCATATCCTCATCCAGGGCGTCCAGCGTAAAGATAACCGGAAGCCTTCCGATAAACTCCGGGATCATGCCGAAATTGCGGATATCTTCCACCGTCACCTTCCGGAGCAGGTTCTTGTCATGGTCGTATTTATCTTTCAGATCTGCCCGGAAACCGATGGACGACTGTTTATTCAGCCTTTCCTTAATAATATTTTCCAGATCCGGGAACGCCCCTCCGCAGATAAACAGGATATTTTTCGTATTGACCGTCTCCAGCGGCACCATGGCGTTCTTGCTGTTGGCGCCCACCGGCACCTCCACGTCCGCTCCTTCCAGCAGTTTCAGAAGCCCCTGCTGTACAGATTCGCCGCTCACATCCCGCTGGTTGGTGTTGCGTTTCTTGGCGATCTTATCGATCTCATCGATGAATACGATGCCCCGCTCCGCCTTCTCCACGTCGTTGTCCGCGGCCGCCAGCAGCTTGGACAGTACGCTTTCAATGTCGTCTCCAATGTAACCCGCTTCCGTGAGAGAAGTGGCGTCCGCAATGGCCAGCGGCACGTCCAGAAGCCGCGCCAGTGTCTTCACCAGATAGGTCTTGCCGCTGCCGGTAGGCCCGATCATCAGCATATTGGACTTCTCGATCTCGATCCCGTCCGCCTCCGGCCCGGCCGCCACCCGTTTGTAATGGTTGTACACCGCCACAGATATGACCTTCTTCGCCTTTTCCTGGCCGATCACATACTCGTCCAGACTGGCTTTGATCTTATGCGGCGCCGGGATGGAACGGATATCCATCTTCTTCTGGGGCTCCGCTTTCTCCTGGGCCGGCGCTTTCTTCTTCACCTTCTGCCGCCGCGGAATCATGTTCTGCAGGTCGGACAGGTTGATCATGCTGATATTGGGCATCTTGGAAAAATCCATCTTGCTGTAGTCCACATTGCCGTTGTTCATCATGTCCATGGTGCGCTGCATGCACTCCGCGCAGATGCTGATGTCCTTGGTCAGATGGATCATCTTCCCTGCCTTGCTCTCCGGCCTGCGGCACACAAAGCAGACGTCCTCATACTGAGCGTCGTCCCCTCCGTCCTGCTCCACAGGCGGATTCCCGTCTTTTCTTTCTTCTTCCTTTGTTTCTTCTTTCGTTTCTTCTATAATATTGCGTTCTTTTTCATCCATTGATCAAATTCCCCTTTTCTGACACAAATTATATAGCATACATGGGATTGGAACAAGTGAACTTTTTATAAATTGTTAAAAACAGAGAATTTACTGAATATGCGGCGCATGCGCACCAAATACGCATGGACTCTTATTGCAATAACTTTTCGCAGCGGATATAATATATAAAAATTTGAAACAATCTCCAAAAAGGAGGGCCTTGCATGCTGGAACAACTGATCTCAGAAGCAACAGAATGTGATTTCAAAGTCGCATTGGAGATAAAAAAACCGAAAAGCTGGCTGAAAAGTGTCAGCGCATTTTCAAACGGGATCGGCGGAACACTGTTTTTCGGCATAGCCGATGACAGAACCGTAATTGGTTTGCAGGACATTCAAAAAGACGCGGAAGCAATTAGCCGCCTGATAAAAGAGCGCCTCACACCGCTTCCCAGCTTTATCCTGACTCCCATTCGCGAAAATGGCAAAAATGTTCTGGCGCTGCAAGTATCGTCAGGCCGTACCACGCCATACTATTATAAAGCGGACGGTGTGATGGAAGCTTATATCCGTGTCGGAAACGAAAGTGTCCCCGCCCCTGATTATATTGTGAACGAATTGATCTTAAAAGGAACCCATCGCTCTTTTGACGGGCTGATTACGGATGCATCGAAAAAAGATTATAGCTTCACCCTGCTGGAAGCCACTTATCTGAAAAGGACAGGATTACGGCTTGAGTCGTCTGACTATATTTCTTTCGGATTAGCGGATAAAGATGGCCGTCTGACCAACGCAGGCAGGTTGCTGGCAGACCAGCATAATGTTTTCAATTCCAGAATTTTCTGTACTCGATGGAACGGACTGGAGAAAGGCTCTATTTTCGACGATGCCCTGGACGACAAAGAATATGAAGGAAATCTGATTTATCTGCTGCAAAGCGGAAGCGAATTTATCCGCAACAATTCAAAGGTACGATTCTCAAAAGAAGCAAAATATCGGGTCGATAAACCAGACTATGCGGAACGCGCTGTAACAGAAGCACTGGTCAACGCGCTGATCCACCGCGATTACATCCTTTTAGGCAGCGAGATTCACATTGATATGTATGATGACAGATTAGAGATTGTGTCCCCTGGCGGAATGTTTGAAGGGACGCCCATTCAGGAGTGTGATATAAGTACCATTCGCTCCGCCAGACGGAACCCCATTATCGCAGACCTGTTCCATCGCATGAAATATATGGAAAGACGTGGCAGCGGGCTTCGGAAAATCGTAAGTGAGACAGAAAAATTGCCCGGTTACACCGAACAACTTCGGCCCGAATTTTTCTCCACGGCTTCCGATTTCAGAGTGGTACTGAAAAATGCAAACTACATCATGTGTGGTATCATGTATGGCGATACCATACATGATACCACACATGATGCCACATATGTCGTCGTACATGAAAACGTACAAGAACACCTTGTTTCCACGAAGCAGCAACAGTTGTTAAAGTTTTGTACAGTGGCCAGAAGCAGGGAAGAGATGCAGCTATTTATTGGAATATCAAACCGGTCCCATTTCAGTAAATTTTATTTAAAACCATTGTTAGAATCCGGCCAACTGAAGATGACGATCCCCGACAAACCTAAGAGCAAAAACCAAAAATATGTGACGGCAAACCGCCAGAAAACAAAACCGTCAGATTCGTAAAGAAAACCCCAAAGACCCGTCTCCGGGGTTTTCTTTCTATTCTTTATGTTATCCCTCTTAAAACATTTCCTTACTACAGTTGTCGATCTCTTCGGAAAGCGCCTCATACACGCCCTCGAAGGTGGACATATTAAGTCCCTGGGAAGCGCTGGGAATATAGTATAATTTTCCGTACTCTTTGCACGCCCTGCGGACTTCCTGTTTCACTTCCTCTCGCGTCCAGCCCGGATGATCCACCGTCGCGGAATCTATGCCGCCCATGAAGGATATCTTTCCGCCGTATTTTTGAATCAGGTCCGGAATATTGTTGCTGGTCATTACGCCCTGCCAGATATCGATACCCATGTCGATCATATGCGGCACCAGAGTGGCCGCGTAAGAATCCGAGTGGTGCACGATCAGCTCTACGCCATGTGATTTGTAATATCCGTAAATCTCTTTATAAGCGTCCACGAAAAATTCTCCGAACATATCCGGCGAGATAAACGTGGATTTCTGGCTGCCCCAGTCGTCGTGATGGAACAGCGCGTCGGGATGCAGGTGCTCGCAGAGCGTTTCCGCATACTGCAATTCCCATTCCGTCAGGTATTTGATCAGCTCCGCCACCGCTTCCGGCTCGTCATAGAAATTGACCAGCGAGTCCTCCATACCCATAAAATAATGAAGCCTTTCAAAAAGGCCGGGCGCGATCATCGGCGCCACAAACTGGTCGCTTCTATCCACCGCTTCCGCCTCTTTTATGGCCATCTCCCACTTCTCTTCCGGGAAGATCAGATTGGGCGCTTTAATAATCTTTTTCCATTCCGTAATGTCTTTTAAAAGCCGGTGGGCGTCGTCATGCACCGGGAAAGGCCCCGGCGTGCCTTCCGGCCAGGACAGCGTTACTCCCCAGTTATTCGTAATATTGTGCTGCCCGTATTCCGGATACGGGTCCTCCAGATTAAACGGATCTGTCAGGACAAACGCCAGATATTCGTACTGGTTTACAAAACGGTTCGGATGTCCTCCTCTGATGGTTTCCAAAAGATTTTGTTTCTTTGTCAGCATATATTTCCTCCACTATTATAAAAATATTCCTGCGGCAATATACATAACCGCCGCAACTCCCGCTCCGATCAGAACGTACGGCAGCACCGTCCTGAACTGCGTATCATTGGGAACGTTCGTCCCCGCCGCCACCATAAAAATCGCGTCTGAATACAGACATGCCTGGCTCCCCAGCGCCGCCCCCGACATGATCGCCCCTATCACAAGGGACGGGTTCACTCCCATGCTCACCGCCATGGACAGGAAGATGGGAAAAGAAATCACGATCAGCGACCAGAAAGACGCAGCGAAAAAAGTAATCAGCGCCACAGAGCCAAAAGCGATTACCGGGATGCTCCACGCCGGAAACGTCCTTGAGATCAGCCCCGTCAGGTATTCCATAAATCCCATCTCTGCCACTGCTGCTTCCATGATGAACGTCACATACATGGTAATCAGCAGAGGCATGATCGTCGACGCGCCTTCCATAAAGGTGTCAAACATGTCCTTCCATTTTATGATCCCTTCCGCCGGATACATGATCAGCATGACCACCAGCGCCGCCATCATCCCGATCACAATATTCTGTTCAAAAATAACCATTCCTGCGATCAGCGCCGCCATAGGAACCAGAAAATTCAACGGAGAGGAACCGGCCGCAGTCGCCTCGCTGTTTTTTACAGTCCTCGCACGATTCTCCAGCAGCTCCCCGCCCTGCTCCACGCGCTCATACGCTCTTTTTAGCTGCCCGATCTTCGGGAATTTTCCCAGAGCCAGCAAAAGACTTATGACAATCGCGCAGATGGGGTAAAACATCATTGGAATCGCCCCCAGGTACTCGGTCATCCCCATCCCCTGACCCGCGGCGCAGGCTACCGCGAACGCGGCCCAGCTCGACACCGGAAGCAGGACGCAGACACAGGCTCCCATACAGTTTACCGTATAGGCAAGGTGTTCCCTCGGTATTCTTCTCTGGTCAGCAATACCCTTCATGGATTCGGACACCGCCAGCGCATTTAAATAATCGTCTATAAAGATAATTCCTCCCAGCAGCCATGTACAGAACAACGTCGAAGCTTTTGTGCGGCAGAATTTTTCCAGGACACCCCGGAATCCCAGCATCGCCCCTGATTTTTCCAGGAGGGCCGACATTCCTGCGAATCCGGCTCCCACAATAGATTCTTCTGGAAAGATGCGGCCGGGATCGTAAGCTGAAAGCCCTGTGCCCGGAAAAATTACAGGTGCTGATCGACTACGACAGGGAACATAACCGCAGCTACGCCAATATCCTGAAAACCTATCTGCAATGCAATATGAGCGTGGCAAAAGCCATGAAGCGTCTCTACGTCCAGCGGGCCACGCTCCTGTATCAGTTGAAACGGATCGAAGAGATCTCCCAGCTCGATCTGCAGGATTATCAGACCCGATTGTATCTGATGATTTATTTTGCGGTTTCCGACTATGTATAAACATATTTCCGCTAAAAACGGCCGGCAGAGAGATTTCCGTCTCCCTGCCGGCCGTCCGCCGCATTCCGTTTTCTTTTTCTTTTTATTATACGCCCGCCTCGTCGGCTGAACTTAACGTCACATCCACAGTCAGTTCTTCATACTGAGCGCCGTTTCCTCTCTGTATCGTCAGAGAAACGGTCTCCCCTGCGGAATAGTACCCCAGCAGGTCGATAAGCTGCGCACCGCTGGTGATGGTGTTGCCCTCCATGGCCGTGATAATATCGCCGGTGCGCAGTCCCGCTTTGTCCGCTGCCGCGCCTTCCACCACGGTGCTGATGTACACACCCGCCGGCAGGTTGTAGCTTCTGGAAGCCTGATCGGTCACATCCAGACAGTTGGCGCCCAGATAGCCCTTATCCTCCTCTGCCACCTTGTTCCTGGTCTCCCGGAGCATCAGTTCGTTGATGATGGATTCCACATCAGAGATGGGGATCGCATAGCCCATGCCTTCCACATCCTCCGACACGAATTTCACGGAATTAATGCCGATCAGCTCGCCTTTGCTGTTCAGCAGAGCCCCGCCGCTGTTGCCCGGGTTGATGGCCGCGTCTGTCTGGATCATCAGCTGAGTAGTGGAAGAACCGTCCTCGTTGGTCGCCGTCACTTCCCGACCCAGAGCGCTGACAATTCCGGAGGTCACAGACAGGCCGAAGCCATATGCGTTTCCGATGGCTACCACCGGCTCGCCCACTTCCAGCGAAGTGGACTCGCCCACCGTCGCCACTTTAATATCGCTCAGAGTCTCAGCCGGAATATCGGCAAGCTGTACCGCGATCACTGCGATATCTTTATCTTCATTGCTTCCTTTCACGCTTGCGGAGATCACGTTCTCCGCGTCCGCCGCCTCATTGTCCGAGTTGAAATAAACACTGAGTTCATTCGCGCCGGAGATCACGTGATAGTTGGTCACAATCAAAAGCTCCGTATCGTTCTGTCCAATGATGATGCCGGAACCGCTGGACTGGCTCTCCTGCTCATAAGTTCCGAAAATGGTCTGGAACTCCGTGGTACCCACATTGCTGATGGAGACCACAGACGAGATGCAGTTGGCCACAATGTCCGACACGTCGTACACATCGCTGCTCTTGGTGGACACGGTCGTGGTGGATACAGACGCCGCCGGCTGTCCGGAACCTGAGCTTTCTTCTTCGCCCAGCAGGAGGCCCCCCGCGTAGCGGACTCCCGTAAACGCCGCCCCGGATACGCTCCCGAATATCAGGGCCAGCACCAGGCATTTGGCTACGGTCTTCATAAACCCGCCCTTTTTCTTCGGTTTCCTGGGCTGGTTCATAGCGCCGGTGGAATCATAGTGGGTATAGCTGCTTCCTGTATCGTAATAATTTCCCGTCGTATAGTTGTCGTTGTTTCTCATATCATTATCTTCATACATGACGTTTTCTCCTTTCCATGTAAAACATTTCACTTCAAGTGTAAAACATTTCCTCTCTTTTATGCTTTTAATATAGCAGGCATTTGTGATAGAATTGTGATAAATACTTTAAAAAATTTTGAAATGGGTGTATACTATGGAAGTCCGACATACATTTCAAAAAAGAAAGAAAGGATTATACTACATGAAGAGAAAGACATTGCTACTATTCTTATCTGCGGCACTGGCATGCTCTGTCCTGACCGGCTGCGGCAATTCGGAAGAACCGGCAGCACCTGCCGTTACGGATGTATCAGAAAGCCAGCCGGAGGAAGAAGAACCGGCAGAAGAAGCCCCTGTAGAAGAGACAGCTCCCGACGGTATGTATAAGAGCGAGCTGACCGGAGAATGGATCGACGAATCTTTGCAGAGCCAGCGTCCGGTGGCGATCATGGTGGATAATGAGAAGACCGCTCTCCTTCATTACGGCATGACTCAGGCAGATATCGTTTATGAGATGATGAACAGCACCGCCAACGGTGAGATCACCCGTTTCATGGCGCTGGTAAAAGACTGGGGCAGCATCACCCAGTTCGGAAGTATCCGCAGCGTGCGTCCGACGAACTTCATGATTGCCCCCGAGTACAACGCGGTACTGGTACACGACGGCGGTCCCTTCTACATAGACGCATACCTGAGCAATCCCTGGGTGGAGCATTTCAGCGGCGGATTTTCCCGTGTAAACAATGGAAAGTCCAGAGAATTTACCGAGTATGTCATGTCCGGCGACCTGGAGAGCCGTTTTGAATCCAACGATGTCTCCACAGACTACGATGATTATTATCCGGGTCCTCACTGGCAGTTCGCATCGGAATCCGCTCCGGTGGATCTGAGCACGGCGTCCGACGCCATCGACTGTACCCTGGTGGATCTTCCGTTCCCGCACAATGCATCCCAGCTGGATTACGACGAGGCCAGCGGACTGTACCTGTACTCTGAGTACGGCATGAAGCACACTGACCCGGCCAACGGAGACGCACAGCTCTCCTTCACCAACGTCATCCTCCAGTGCGCGGAGCATCATCAGTATGACGATAACGGCTATATGCAGTTCAACATCCTGAACGAGTCTGGCGAAGGCTACTACATCACCGGCGGCAAGGCCATCCCGGTGACCTGGTCCAAAGGGTCCGATACCAACCCCACCAAGTTCTACGACGCGGAGGGCAATGAGATCACCCTGAACGTGGGCAAGACCTACGTAGGCCTGGTATCCCAGAGCAGATGGGACGAACTGGTGCTTGAATAAACACATTTCTATGGATACAAAAAGGGCTGCCGCGCGAGGGATTTATCCTTCATGCGGCAGCCTTTTTCCTTTCCTGCTTTCTCAGTCAGCGGGCGGGGCGGACATGCATGTCCGCCCCGCCCTGTATTCTGACTGTCTCCGGCCTACTCTGGAAACTCTCTTTCTTTCATCACGCTCTTATAGGCCGGACGGATGATTTTGTTCATACCGATGATCTCCTCGATCCGGTGCGCGCTCCAGCCCACGATCCTGGCAATGGCGAACAGCGGCGTGTACAGCTCTGTGGGGATTCCCAGCATCTCATATACGAATCCGCTGTAGAAGTCCACGTTGGGGCTTACACCCTTGTAGATGCGGCGTTTTTCGGCGATAATCTCCGGTGCCAGAAGCTCAATGTTGTTGTACAGCTGCATATCGTTCTCACGGTGCTTTTCCGCGGCCAGCTGTTCCACAAAATTCTTGAAGACCCGCTCACGGGGATCGGACAGCGAGTATACGGCATGTCCCATACCATAGATCAGACCCTTGCCATCGAAGGCTTCCCCGTCCAGAAGTTTGCCAAGGTATGCAGCCACCTCTTCTTTGTCCGAATAGTCCCGGACATGGGAACGGATGTCGTTCATCATCTCCATTACTTTGATGTTGGCTCCGCCGTGTTTCGGTCCTTTCAGGGAGGACATGGCCGCCGCGATGGCCGAATAGGTATCGGAACCGGACGAAGTGACGACCCTGGTTGTGAAGGTGGAGTTATTTCCTCCACCATGCTCCATATGCAGCATCAGCGCCACATCCAGCACCTTGGCTTCCAGATGCGTATAGCTCCGGTCCGGTCTGAGCATCATCAGCAGGTTCTCCGCCGTGGACAGCTCCGCGCTGGGCCGGTGGATGTACATACTCTCATCGTTCTCATAATGGTTGTATGCGTGATATCCATAGACTGCCAGCATGGGGAACACGCTGACCAGATTCAGGCACTGACGGATCACATTCTCCACTTCCGTGGAATTGGGATTCGGATCATAGGACGCCAGCGTCAGGATGCTCCTGGTCATGGAGTTCATAATGTCCTTGCTGGGCGCTTTCATGATCACATCCCTGGTGAAATTCGTGGGAAGCTCTCTTCCTGAAGCCAGCATATCCGCGAAATCCTTTTCTTCTTCCGCATCCGGCAGTTCTCCAAACAGCAGCAGATACGCGACCTTCTCAAACCCAAAAGCATCCTTGGGGATTTTTCTGATCAGTTCCGTAGCGTCATATCCCCGGTACCAGAGTTTTCCGTCGCAGGGAACCTTCTTCCCGTCTTCCATTTTAAAAGAATCGATCCGGGAGATCGTCGTCAGTCCGGTCAGCACGCCGTTTCCGTTGATATCGCGCAGACCCCTGTTGACCCCATATTCCCGGAACAGTTCATCCGGTATGGTATCATGTTCTACACACAGTTTCTGGTACTTTTCTGTGTGATCCCTCCATTTTTCCTCATATCCCATTCCAAGTCTCCTTTCCACGTAAAAGTCATTTCTAATTATATTAACATAAATCACCTGTTTTTCCTATCATTTTTTGAAACTATTCAGCCATGCGGCTGAAGATCGCAAAACTCGGCGCAAGCTTGCTTGCAGAGAGATTTTGCAATCTTCAGACATAGGGCGCTTAGCCCCTATCGAGGATTCAGCCGCCGGAGCGGCGGTAGAGCAGCGTTAGCTGCAGGAATCCGAGATGTATGGCTGAATCGTTACATTTCACATAAAACCGACATTTTTCGGCGCCGTTTTTACTGGGGCGCGGCCTCCGTTCCCGCCTGTTCAGAGCCTGCTTCCGCGGCCCCATCTGCGCTTCCGTTCGCCGTTCCTTCCGTCCCCGACGTCCCGGGAGCTTCCTTAACCGCCTCGGTTCCCGGCAGATAATAGCAGATCACCGGCGTTCCTTTTTCCACATAACCGTACAGTTCCGCAGCTACGGAGGGCGGCAGGTTCACACAGCCGTGGGAGCCGTTGGTCTTGTAGATGTTTCCGCCAAAGGAACTCCTCCAGTTGGCATCGTGCATGCCGATATTGCCGTTGAACGGCATCCAGTAGGACACCGGCGTGGCGTAGTTTTCCCCCGTCAGGGTAGCGTTGCGCTGTTTGTAGGTGATCCCGTAGACGCCTGCCGGCGTATCATAGCCCCTGGCGGCGTTGCCGGACACAAAATCCGACTCCAGAATCAATTCTCCGTCCTGATAAAAGAACAGATGCTGGGCGGTCAGGTTGATCTCCACATAAGTATTCCCATAATCCGGCGTTCCGTAAGAAGCCGCCGTCTGATAGTAGACCGGCGTGCGTTCGCCGCTTTCTTTGTTCTTAATCATCTCCGCCAGTTCCACAGCTTCCTGCCCATAATTCATCCACCAGCCGTAATCCCCGCTGTCGATGGTGATCTCTTTGCCGTAACTGGTCATGAACGTCCGGGGGCGGAAGATGGAGTCGTATTTCTTCCGCAGAGAAGCCACGTATTCTTCCACTTTCCCCTGGTCCAGCACCACCTGAGAGCCGTCCACCTTCAGCCAGGCGCTGATCGCCGCTCCGTCCAGGATCTCTGTGTTCTCCCCGAAGGTATAGGTGATCTTCACATCACTGTAGCTGTTCAGTTCCTCCAGAGTGGCCTGGAGCTGTTCATTGTCCGCGGTGATCTGCGGGGTCAGATAGCATCCCGCCGCGTCCAGATCCGTCTGCTCTTCAAGCCCACTCACTGCGGTGCGGACCGTCTCCAGCGTCTGGTCAAAGTCCAGCTCATTTCCCTGGACCTCCGCCACAATCTGGAAGCCGGCCCCTTCTGTGTATTCCGATATGTATGCGTCCGCAGGCTCCGTCACAAAATCATCCGCGAAGCCTTTTAAGTTCCGCACGCATGCTTCCAGCGCCTCTTCATCATAGGTAATCAGGCCGTCCATCACATGCTCCGCCGGAGCAGGCAGGAACCACAGCCACTGGTTCTGCTGTGCCAGAATCTCCTCCAGCGGCTCTGACGAACCGTATTCTAGAGAGATGTCCTTCCCCTGAATATCCTCCTCCAGCATCGTCCCATCCGACTGTCTTTCCATGATTCTCAGGAAATAATCCTTCACCTGTTCCTCCAGATCCTGCACCGTCATATTGGACACATCGATCCGGTCGATCACCGTTCCTCTCAAGAAATGAGTCTGATAATAAAACACGCCTCCTCCATAGACGGCGGCCGCCGCCAGAAGCAGGATCAGCAATAACACCCATAACACCGAAAGTCTCTTCTTATTGTCTTTTTTCGCCATATCTTCCGATCCTTTCTGTCTGTAAAATACGGATGGGGCCGCCGCAGGATCCGCAGCAGTCCCATTCCTGTAGTGACTCTATCAGTATAAAGAATTTTCAGGCAAAAAACAACTAAAGATTCTCAAAAGCCCCCGTGCCGGGGATCCAGATCCCTTCCGTCCCCCAGGGCCGTATCATGCGGATTTCCGCTGATCCTCCGTCCGAAAACAGAAGCCTTACGGACGTCCTGGCAGTGTCGCCGGAAACCATTACCAGCCCCTGAGCCTGCACCTCCACATCCTCTGACAGATTCAAAAGTGTCACGGCCGCCTGCGCCGGGTCAAAAAGCCCGCTGTAGATCTCCGAATCCGGGTTCTGCACCGCGTTGTTGTTCAGGGCTTCTCCCAGGCCGTTGGACGCATAATCCATCCGGGTTCCGCTGATAATGCCGTCCGGATAAGCCTGAAAATACTCAGCCGCAGCAGAGATGCTGTCCAGATATTGCAGGTTCTCACGGATCACCTGATAACTGCCGTTCACATACACCAGCGACAGCTCCTCCCGCCAGACTGCCAGATGCGGCGTGGAGTCCATGGCATAATAGAGAATATCCACGCCGGCCTCCGACGCCTCCAGGATCCGGTAATCCTGCTCCCAGGGCCAGGGGCTGGACATTCCGAAGGTATCCGGCTGCGCCGCGTCCAGAAGACCCGCCTCTTCCAGCTTCTGCTGTACCGACTGCGCCGCCATCTCCCGGATCACCGTCCCGTTCCGGGCGGAAAAAGCCCCGGCCCACGCTTCCGCGAACGCTTCGATCCCATCGGTCCGGGCGTCCGGCATGGTCTGGGAGTACTCTTCCAGCCCGTATCGCTCCGCAAGGACTTCCTCCGGTCTTTCCGACGTTACCATACGCACGAGAACCGCGCGGGCAAGCTGGTCAAAGTCCTCCTTCCACTCCTCCCGGGGCGTCTCCGTAAGATATTCACAGCCGTAGCTCAGTCCAATCCCATCGGTATTGTAGAACTGCGCCGCCAGGACGTAGGAAGTGTCCGGCTCTGTCCTGTGGGTTTTCCCGTCGCTCCAGATGGCGGAACTGGCAAAAGCCAGATTTCCTTCCAGCGGCGGATAGTAGAAGGTCTGTCTGTTTTCCTCCGTCCCTTCCGAAATCTCCAGATAATTCCACATGCCCAGCGTCCATTGATTCCCGAACCGCACCTGAAGATCCGTCCCGGCATCCGCCCCATTCAGTTCTTCCGGACTGCGGTAGGATATCTGGTAAGCGCCCAGCCGTTCCCCGTACTCATAGATTTCAAAATAGACCAGCCTGCCCGGCGGCGCATCCGGAAATTCCATCTGGTAGTCCACCGCCATGGTGCAGGACGCCGGCACGTCCTGGTTCCAGACCGTCCGCATCCTCACCGCAGAAGGCAGAGCCGTACATCCTGCCAGCAGGGCTGAAGTGAGGAAAACAGCGGAAAAACCAAAGGGGAAAACTCTGGTCTTTGGCGTATCCACGATAGCTTCCATCCGCCGGCGCATATTCTTATTTCCGCTCCCCATGGACGCCGCGCCGCACAGGGGAGTCTGCCTTTTCTTCGTACATTCCAGAATACGCAGAAGCGCCGTCCCGTATTCTTTCTTTTCTCTGTCTCCGCAGGCTCTCGTCACGCCCTCGTCGCAGGCCAGTTCCGCGTCCTCCCTAGCCCGCCGCGCCCCCAGCCAGACCAGTGGATTCCACCAGTAAACCACGCAGAGCAGAACCCGCAGACAGGACCAGATATGGTCTTTCTGGCGGTAATGCTCCGCTTCATGCCACAGCGCATACCGGCGCAGTGTTTCATCTTCCCAGATCTCCCGGCTCATCACAATGCGCGGCCTGAAGACGCCGAACAGGCAGGGCGCTCCTGCGGTCTCCCCCACGTACACGGGAAGCCTCCCGTCCCGCTCCATTTGACATCTTGTAGATGTCATTCTGGCAAATTTCCAGTTGTTCCGCAGGGCATACGCGCCAAGGAGCAGACTCCCGGCCAGCCAGACTGCTCCGGCCGCGGATAAAGCAAACCCTGCCTGCCATCCCCCGCTTCGGGACGCTCCGGCCTCGTCCATGTCCGAATCCTCTGCCCCGGAAGCTTCCCTGTCCGGCCGCCCCGTTTCCGCCATTCCCAAAGCCCCCAGCTCTTCTTCCGCCAAAAGATTGCCTTCGGCGGCCTGCGCGCCGGCGCCGGCGGCTTCTCCAGCGCTCTCTGCCAGACCGTCCACTTCCTGGCCGAACAGCCCTGCGGCGTCAAGTCCCGGCAGACCTGCGGTGTCAAGCCGATCGGCAGCCGACTCAAAGACCGTATAAGGGAGGCTCAGCACACTTCCCATCGGGCGTTCCACCATACCGAACGGCACCAGCAGCCGCAGCGCCGGCACCAGCCACAAGGCATACTTTGCCTTCGGGGACAGCTTCCCGCTCCACGCTTTCTGAATCCACAGGACCAGCAGGATCAGCAGTCCCGAGCTGAATACAAAATACCAGAACCTCATACCCCCGCCCCCTCTCAGCCGTCCAGGCGGTCCAGAATCCGCCGAAGCTCGTCCATCTCCTCCTCCGTTACCCGGCGGCCCTGCACCGCGTTGCTGACCATCAGCAGCAGGTCGCCGTGGTACACCCGCTCCAGGATGGAGTCCGTCTCCTCCCGGATCGTCTCCTCTTTGCTCCACACTGGCGTATATGTGCGTACTTTTCCGCTGTCATCCGCCTGCACCGCTCCCTTTTCCAGCATCCGTTTCAGAAAGGACGTCACCGCGTGGCGGCTCCAGCCCTTGACCGGCTGGAGCTTCCCGCAGATTTCCCGCAGGGTGGCCGGCGCATCCTCCCAGAGTACCTGCATGATGTACCATTCATTTTCCGATAATCCCGTAGGGTATTTCATGGCTCTTTCCCTCCCCTGTGTTTGTTAATCATTTGATTACAATCATTATAACACAACGGAGTGGGAAAGCAAGAGGTGTGAATCATTTTATTAACATTTTTTCCAGATCCCCACAACTCCGGCCAGCGCTCCGTACAGGATGCCGGCCACCGGCCATACGATCCAGGAAGTTCCCCAGTTCCAGCTCCACAGGCTGTAGCCCACATATCCTGCCGTGACCACACACCAGTAGACCGGCGCGATTCTGTCCAGGAATTTTCCGGTGCTTTTCTTCTCCACCGTGTAATCCCCTTCCTGGAGAAGCTGGATATACGCTCCGTGTATGATGCCCGCGCTGACAAACAGCCAGACGGCCGCCGCCACGCATGTCAGCAGGAAGATAAAGCACAGAACCTCAGCCATCCCGGTTCCCCAGAGTCCCTCAGACAATATCAGCGGTATGAATCCCAAGATGCAGAGCGCCACGCCACCAGCCATCTTCGTCCCGAACACGGGCGCATAGGCTTCGCTTTTTTCCCTTACCATGCCTTCCACCCCGTAGCTCAGTTCAAAGATCTCTTTTTCCAGATATTCGTATCTGCCCATCTCCCTCCCGAAAATCAGGAACGATGCCACCGCGCCTGCCACAATCAGCAGCAGGATCATCATACCGATGCCGTCCGCCAGTTCCTTCGACAGATCCAGAAGCCCGTATTCCGCAGCTTCGCTCAGGAAAAGCAGCGCCGCCGGCGACAGGATACATGCCGCCACGCCGGAAGCGATCCTTCCCGAAGCTTCCCTGCGGACTTTCAGAAACCGCTGGGCCTCTTCCATGGAGATCCGCCGCATCTGCTCCCCGTCCGGATTTCCAGACACAAATTCTTCTTCTGTCAGTTCGTCCTTCAGCAGATAATCCGTGCTGACTTCAAAAAGTCCGCTCATCAGCACGATCTTATCCAGATCCGGCACCGACATGGCGCTTTCCCATTTGGATACCGACTGTCGGGATACGTTCAGCTTCCCTGCCAGTTCCTCCTGGGACCAGCCGTTTTTCTTTCTTAACTGTGCGATCTTTTCTCCTAATATCATCATTTCCTCCTCATCCGTTTCCCGGCCGCATTCTTTGCTGCGGGAACCCTGTCTGTATGCCTTAGAGCATAGCAGGCGGCTCCTTATGCCGCAAGCAAGCGGACTTGGAAATCCGTCAACCGGCGGTTGCACTTCCTGCCATCCGGTTGTCACTACCACGTCGAACATCGCCAATACGCTCTACTTGACAAAACTGGGGAATCATCTATAATGAAGGTAGAAAAGGGCGTTGCTGATAAGCGGTTAGCCCATTAAGTTCAAATTTCTAATTGTTCAGAAACCGTCACTTGTGGGGCAAGCGGCGGTTTCGCTTTACTCTGATCGTCACGGTCCAAAACAGAACATGAAACGTCAATGTAATTGGCATGGCCTCACCCCCTTTCGGGTGGTGTGACTAACCGCCTACCGTTATGTGGCAACGCCCTTACCCCTTGCGGAGTAATTTTAATTTTATCTGATGTGTCGAACTATGTCAATCACAAGTGGATGCACACAAAAATAGAATCATAGCAGCCACCTGCTTTCCCCTCAAATATAACTCTGATCCACCTTGATCACACAGATATACGCGGAATTTTTCTCTTTTACCTTTTCCACAATATAATCCAGAAGCTGGTTCTGATCCTTCTCATAATGGGGCGGCACCACCATGTCAAACAGCACGTTGGTATGAGTATCCCCCGGCACCACACGCAGGTCGTGAATGCTCAGCCTTTCGTCATAAGCCTGGAGCTGTTCCGTTATGTATGTCCGCAGTTCTCCCACCTGGCTGTCGCTGGTCACGATGGGATCGTAATGAATCACCACCTGCAGGCGCTGTTTCTTCCAGAAATCCCTCTCTATATTGTCGATCAGGTCGTGAGCCTTCAGCGCGTCCATCTCCGCCGCGAATTCAATATGCAGGGAAGCGAACTGGTTCCCCGGGCCGTAATCGTGAACCAGCAGATCATGCATGCCCAGGACGTCGGGATAACTCAGTACCGTCTCTTCTATCCTTTTCACCAGTTCCGGGTCCGGACTCCTGCCCAGCAGGGGATCCAGTGAGTCTTTGAGGAGGCCGTAGCCGTTCCACAGGATAAATCCGGCCACAGCCACCGTCATCAAACCGTCGATCCGCATGATCCCGGTAATCTCGCACAGCACCGCCCCCACCAGCACGGCTCCTGTGGAGAGACAGTCGTTCCGGGAATCGGCCGCCGTCGCCCGCAGGGTCTCCGAATCGATCAGGCCGCCCAGCCTGCTGTTAAAGCCGCTCATCCACAGCTTCAGGAGGATGGACGCCAGCATCACGCACACGGATATCCAGCCGAATTCCGGCATATTGGGATGCAGCACTTTGACGACGCCCTCCTTCGCCAGGTTCAGCCCAATGGCCATGATCATTACGCAGACAGCCATGCCCGCCAGATATTCATACCGGGCATGCCCGAACGGATGCTTTTCGTCCGGCTTCTGCGCTCCCAGCCAGAATCCCAGCAGGCTGATGACACTGCTGCCCGCGTCGCTCAGATTGTTGAACGCGTCCGCGGCGATGGCCATACTGCCGGTCAGCGCTCCCACAGTAAATTTCCCCAGGAACAGCAGGATGTTGCAGCAGATCCCTACGATACCGGCCAGATTGCCGACTTTCGCCCGTCCCTCCGGGGCCTTCAGATCCGTCTCCCGCAAGAAGATCTTCATCAATACAGACGTCATAATGCACCTCAGATTTCACTTTTTCCCTACAGTATATCGCAGCCCCGCCTCAATTACAATTGCTAATTGGGGATGCTTCTTTCCACGCACAGCTTCCCCCATCCCACCGTCTCGTTGGGATAATCCCGGAACGCGGGCAGGGGCTGCGCTCCTCTCTGCAAATATGCCCTGACCTTCTCTCCATATAAATAAGGATCGTTGCCGTCCGTGATCCCGTACTGCATGAGCAGGGCGGCGGCGCCCGTCACAAAAGGCGTGGCGAAGGAGGTTCCCGTCTGCCGGATATAACCGCCTCCCGGCGCGGCCGTGAGAATATCCGTTCCTGGCGCCACCAGCGACGGCTTCCTTCCCCCATCCCCGGGTCCGCCCCGGCCGGAAAAGTCCGCGTAAGCGTCCGCGGATACCTGATAGGCTCCCACCGTGATCACCTTGGAGGCCGTGGAGGGAATCGTGAGCGTGTTGGTCTCCACCGGATTCAGAAAGCGGGTGTCGTCCCCGATCACAGATCTTCCGGGCAGCCACATCTGATAGCTTCCTTCCACAATCTGCCGGGGAACCAGGCGCAGGCTCCAGATCCCGGGATCCACATAATCCCCCTGGGGAATAAAATCCAGATAAATTTCCTGATTTATACTGTAGGGGCTGGGCTCTCCGAAATAGACCAGAATCTCCGTATTCCCCATCCGGTAGCGCTGTACGGTCTGCCTCTCGTAAAACGGACCGGCCACAGTCCCGTTGGGATGGATCAGCGAGATGTCGAAAGTATCTTCATAATTTTTCCAGAGCTGCAGGTTCATAACAGGTTCATAAATACCCACGGTGAATTCCACATCCTCAGAGATTCCCGGTTTCAGGCGTCCGGAGGTATGACCGCTTCCCGCGCCCTCGTTCCCGCTTCCCACGCAGATCACCGTCTTCCACAGGGAACTTACGTCGTCAATATACGTTTCCAGCAGGCTGGTTCCCGTATGCGAACCGTAGGTGTTCCCAAAACTGATGTTCACAGCCATGGGCATCTGGTATTCCAGAGCTTTGCGTATGACATAATCCAGCCCCTGCATCAGTTCCGTGGTCCTGGGAAATCCGTCGTCCCTGGGATACCCCAGTTTCACCACAATAATATCGCTTTCATAAGCCACGCCGTTGTTGCCTGCGGCGATGGCCAGCACACCCGTCCCGTGACCGCTCAGATCCCGGCTAGCACGAAGACCCGCGCTGCCTCCCGGCGCGCCTGCCCCGGCAGCCGCCCTTGCGTCTTCCCTATCCATCTCCCCTGCAGCCGCACCCGCGTCCGGCGAGCCTCCTTCCTCCGCCAGTACCGCGTCGATCTGTTCCCTGGAGAATTCGCTTCCTATATGATAGCCTGCCGGCGGATTCCCGGGAATACTCTGATCCCAATATGCCAGAATCCTGCTCCGGCCGTCAGGGTAGCGGAATTCCTCATGGCGGTAGTCCACGCCCGAATCCAGCACTGCCGTCAGGATTCCCCTGCCGCTTAAGGAAAGAGGCGGCCGCTGCACCGCCGTCATGCAGGAAGCCCGCTTCCCCTCCGCCCTGGCGAAAAACAGACGCCGGGGCTTTTCAATGTATTCGATCTCCGGGCGTTCGGCCAGCCGCTCGATCAATGATTCCGGCACCACCAGGATTGCGTATTCATTGATCAGCCGCGTCACCTGCAGCGCCTCCGGTACAATGGTTTCCAGATCCCCGGAATATTTTACAATCAATTCCCAGGTACGCTCCCGGGAATCATACCCGGTGTCCAGTACCACAGATTTTCTCCGTTCTTCCTCCGTCGCCTCCAGCGCCAGATTCAGCTGATTCTCAATTTTCTGATCGTTCATGCTTTTTGCACCCCTTTTTCAGAGTATGCAAAAACGTCGATTCAAAGCACAAAAGAAACTTTAAGATTTATTTTTCATCCATATTGTATTATAATGGAACTATCAAAAGAGAAATCCCGGAGGCGTGTTATGGAACTTTCATTTGGAGAACAGATCAAGATCCTTCTAAAGAGAAAAGGACTGACCATTAAAGAACTTGCAGATATGTATGAAGCCCAGACCGGCAGACCCATGTCCAGGCAGAATCTTACCCAGCGGCTGAAGCGGGACAATTTCCCGGAACAGGATATGCACATCATCGCCGCCCTTCTTGGCTATCAGGTGTCCGTACAGCTGACGCCGGTATCCGTGCCCATGCCGGAATTCATGCGGGCGGAGGTCCCTGTCATGCCGGCCGCTTCTGTGCAGGAAGCTTCCCTGCAGACCGCCTCCATGCAGACGGTATCCGCTCAGGCCAATTCCGCGCAGCGCGCGTCCTTCCCGGCGTATCCTCAGAACCTCTCTGCTCCATCCCTTCAGCCGGGCGGTGCGGGCGCAGAAACCGGAATCATCCAGGACGAATTTTCGCAGGAACTGTCCGGCGGGGAACCGGAAAGTTCCGGCGGGATCAGGTTCCAGATCCCGGAGGCCTTCCGCAAAAATAAACCCCAGGGCGACGTCAATCCGCTCACCGGCGAGGAATATCTGACCAATACGGTGCGCCGCCATCCCGAACTGGAGGAATTCGTCCAGGTATACGACCAGGGAACCCACGCCTGGGCCGATGTGCGGGAAGACTATTTCTGGGAGTTCCAGGATAAGAAAAAACAGATGCTGGGCAAAGATTACCGGGCGCCCATCCTTATCTGACGCACAGGGATGGGATCAGCCGGATACTTCCCCGGATTTTTCCAGGGCCTTTCTTCTCCGGCTGATCATTCCCCCGATCTTCCCGGTTTCTTTGGAAGAGAGCGCTTTCCAGCCGCCCTCCCTTACCTTGTCCAGGAGCCCCAGTTCTTCCGCGATCTCATATTTCAGGCGGTCATGGGGCTCCAGTTTTTCAAAGTCTACGGTACGTTTCATTTCCATCATTTTACACTCTCCTATACCGGAAGTATTCCCTGATTCTTCCACCTTATACATTGATAAAAAATACCTCGGGGAGAAACTGTTGTTGAAACGCCCAAGACATGATAGAATGAGCGCGTAGCGCAAATTATATCATCAGATTTATTAATTTGGAAATTTTCGGAGGATATACTTATGTACCATACCATTGTAACGCTGAAAAAAGGAGAAGGACGCACCATCAAAGCCGGAGGCATGTGGATCTATGATAATGAGATCGCAAGTATCCTGGGAGATTTTGAAAACGGCGATATTGTGACCGTCCATGATTTTGACGGTTATTTCATGGGGTATGGTTTTCTGAATATGCATTCCAAGATCCGGGTACGCATGATGTCCCGCAAAAAGGATCAGGCCATCGACGAGGCATTCCTGGAACAACGGGTTAGAAACGCCTGGGAATACCGGAAAACGGTGTGCGACACTTCCTGCTGCCGGGTGATCTTCGGTGAAGCAGATTTCCTGCCTGGCCTGGTCGTGGACAAATTCGCCGACGTCCTGGTGGTGGAATCCCTGGCTCTTGGCATCGACCGTATGAAGCTTACCATCCTGGACATCCTGAAGCGCGTCCTGAACGAAGATGGGATCGTCATCCGGGGGATCTATGAGCGCAGCGACGCAAAAGTAAGGGAACAGGAAGGCATGGAACGCCGGAAAGGATTTATCGGCGATCCTTTCGATACGAAAGTAGAGATCCAGGAAAACGGCGTGCGTTACCTGGTCAATGTGGAGGACGGACAGAAGACCGGTTTCTTCCTGGACCAGAAATACAACCGGCTGGCGGTTCAGCGGCTCTGCCGGGGCAAAAAGGTCCTGGATTGTTTTACCCACACCGGTTCCTTTGCGCTGAACGCGGCAGTGGCCGGCGCTTCCAGCGTCCTGGGTGTGGACGCCTCCGAGCTGGGCTGCGAACAGGCACGGGAAAACGCGCGTCTGAACCAGGTGGAGGACCGTGTCACCTTCCAGTGCGCGGATGTGTTTGAACTCCTGCCTGAGCTGGAGCAGAAAGGAGAGACTTACGACGTGGTGATCCTGGACCCGCCGGCCTTCACCAAGTCCCGCAGTTCCATCAAGAACGCGGTCAAAGGCTACCGGGAAATCAATCTGCGGGGCATGAAGCTGGTCCGGGACGGCGGCTATCTTGCCACCTGCTCCTGTTCGCATTTTATGGATCAGGAACTGTTTGCCAAGACGCTGCGGGAAGCGGCGCGCGGCGCGCACCGGAGGCTCCGCCAGGTGGAGTTCCGTACCCAGTCCTGCGATCACCCCATCCTGTGGGCAGCGGATCAGTCGTATTATCTGAAGTTTTATATTTTCCAGGTGTGTGAGGAGAAATAAAACCTGAAAAGTCTATTTTTTTTGATTTTTAGATAGTACGGCAGTTTAGGCATATTTGATAGAGATATTTTTTCATTGCATTTCTCAGTCAGATGCTATATACTGAACATAGAAAGAGAGCAATGTCCACAAGACAGTGCCTCAGTAGTAATTAGCTAGCATAGAAAGCCACCCCATCACTTCGGCAAAGTTTATCGGGTGGTTTTTCTATGCCTTTCGCATTATTTCATAAACGTAAAAACGAATGTCAGTAATGCGAGCAGGAACATTCCGAAGGCCATTAAATCCTTAAAATCAAAATGTTTCATAAGCATCACCCCCATCCTATGTAAAAGAATAGGAGGCTCCACCCTGTAGTACGATTGCTCTCTTTCTGGAAACAGTATACAAGATTTATGTAAATCCTGCAATCGCTTTTCCCCATCATCTCCATTCATTTTTCAGTTTCATTTTCAGAGGGCCAAAACTATCAGTTTACGTTGATAGTACTCCTTTCTACTACAATTTGGAAACACGAAAACATGGAATTTTTCGCTCCATATCCTGTCCGGTGCTTATATTTGGTATATTTGATAAAAATATTTTTTCATTGCATTTCCCGATCAGATACTGTATACTGAACATAGAAAGAGAGCAACCATCTACAAGTGGTTCGCCTCTGGTTTGTAGTTAAAATAAACCACTCACTCTGTCGGGCGGACGCGTGAGTGGTTTATTTATTTTCGCTTGTTCTTCCTATCTATGTAGGCAAGCAGCGCAATGATCAAAGTAGCGAATGATATTATTAAAGATATACCTTCATATACTGTCATATGCACCACCTCCCCTCTATCTCCAGTTTGGGAGGCTCCACTCAGCAGTACGATTGCTCTCTTTCTGGAAACAGTATACAAGATTTATGTAAATCCTGCAATCGCTTTTCCCCAATCATCTCCATTCATTTTTCAGTTTCATTTTCAGGGGACAAAACTGAATGTCAGCAGTATAAAATTGTTAAAATTCACCTGCTTGACCAGGCATTTATTTTATGCTTAAATTATTTTATATTTTTGTCTTAACGCAGGCCATTGTTTCTGAACCATACGGAGAAGATTAGATGAAACGATTCCGACAACTTGATTTCACACAGAGGGTCGGGAACCGGGAACTTCGGTGGTTTCTGTTTCCGTTCTTCCTTTCCGCTGGATTCCAGTGTATCTACGCCATGGTGAATACGGCGGTCATCAGCAGATATCTCAGCCAGGACGCGGTAGCCCTGATCGGCGCATGCTCCGGGTGCGTGTCCATCATCAACGCCACGTTTCCCGCCTTTATCAGCGGTTTCGGCGTCCGTATTTCCCGCTGTATCGGATCCGGCAGGCCGGAAGAAATCAAACAGGGATTCTGGAGCGCCATATATATGACGCTGTCCATAGGCGGTCTTTGCCTGTCTTTTACCCTGTTTCCTGAAATCATCCTGTATCTGGCCAATGTTCCCGAAATCATGATTTCCGATGCCGCGGCCTATTTTCGGGTCATCCTTCTTGGCGCGTGGATTCTCTATCTGAAGCTGATCCTCATCAGTACCATTCAGGGAATGGGGAACAGCACTGTCCCAGCCGTTCTGTCCATGGCGGGCGTCGTGGTGCAGACATTTCTGGTGGTCTTTCTGATTGCCGGGTTGCGTGTGGGGATTATCGCCCCGGCCCTTGCCATGCTGGTCAATAATTTATGGCAGGTTCTCGTGCTTGCGTGGTTTCTTGGAATGCTTTCCGGCGGCCGCATTTCCTTCGTCTCCCCCTTCGGTATACAAAGGGCGCATTATCTGGATACGCTGGCCAACGGCTGCTCCAAGGGGCTTATGTTTATTTTCCTGTCCACCGGCTCCTTTTTCATGCAGCGGATGGAGAATCTTCTGCCCACCAGCATGCTGGCAGGGGACACCTATACCGATCAATACACCTCGTTGTTCACGGAACTGCTCAGCGTTTACGGAACCGCGGCCATTGTGATCGTCGGGCAGAACGCGGGCCGCGGCGACTACCGCATGATCCACGATTATGTCGGCAGACTGTACCGCCGCTCCCTGCCTATTTTTCTGCTGATTGCAGTCCTGTCCTTTGCGTTTGCCCCTGTTCTGATCCAGGGGCTGGCGGGAGACGGGGCCTCCCTCGAGGCCATTCAGGCAGGAATCCTTCAGATGCGGATCATCATCATATCCTATCCTTTTCTCACTGCGCTGGTCATGCTGCGGTATTCGCTCCAGTCCATGGGGGATTACCGGGCCATGCCGCTTTTCGGTTTTATTGAAATGTCGGTCAACATTGCCATGGCGCAGATGATTCCCCGGATAGGATACCCGGCGGTCTGCCTGGGACTCGCGCTCAGCAGGATCGGGGCAGGTTCCGCCGCCATACTCCGCTACCGGTATTTCATGCGGCGCAAAACCAATACAGACTTCAGCCATTTTTAATTCAGGACTCTGGAGAAGATCCTCGATCATACGGCTATGGTTTTCCCCAGCGTGAAGGAGTAGATCAGTCTCTCCTTCACCTTTTTTCCTGTCATCATTTCCAGCGCTTTCCCATAGTACACAAGCTGAGCGCGGTAACGCTCCGCCAGTTCCTCCCCTCGGAAGATCCGGTCAGTCTTGTAGTCCACGATCACGATCTCGTCTTCTTCATAGAAAAACGCGTCGATGATCCCCTGGATCAATACCAGTTCCTCCGGGTCGGAGCCGTCCACCTGATCTCCGGGAAGCCCGATGACAAAGGGCTGCTCCCGGTAAAGCTGCCCTCTGCGGGAGGCCTCCTGCATCCGCGTTCCCAGAGGACTGCGGACAAACTTCAGAAGATCCCGCACGTTTACCGCCTCCACATCCTGGCGTTCCAGCCTGCCGCCCGCGGCAAGCCCGTCCAGCATCTCTCCTATCTGCTCCTCTGTCTCCAGATTTCCAAACTCCATGCACTCCATGACCGCATGGTACGCCGTTCCCCTGGCGGCCCCCGTTTTCTCCTCCTGCTCCTGGATGAAGCGGGGGATCAGCGGGATCACGTCCGATTCCGGGAACAGTTCCTGGGACGCGTCGGATTCCTCCTCCAGCCGCAGTTTTTTCAGCTCCGTCACGCTGTATTTCTGTCTGGACGGCTTTTCCTCCGCCCAGGGGTATTTCCAGGAAAGCCGCCGGTCAACCTCCGCGGCCAGCCCTTTGTCTGGCGCCGGAAAAAGCACCCGGCGCTCCATTTCCTCCCGGCTCAGGGCGTCCTGCACCCGATCTTTCGTCTCTTCGGCCAGGATTCCTTTTAATTCCGCCAGTCTGCGCGTCAGCGCGCTCCCGTCCTCCCGCATTGCCGGGATCAGCCATTCCAGGAAGCTGTCCGCGCCAGCCAGTTCCACGTAGCTTAACCTTCCCTCCGGCGCGGGCGCCGCCTCCAGAAGCTTCTCCTTCGCCATACCGGTTAGGATCAGCTTCTCTTTGGCCCGGGTCATGGCCACATAGAGGATTCTCAGCTCTTCTCCCAGGCTGTCCAGCTGGTTCTGCCTGCGGATCACCTGCTTGGCCATGGTAGCCCTGCGCATGCGTTTTTCCAGATCCACATAATCCAGCCCGATCCCGTACCGGCTGTGGCAGACCAGCTTGTCCCGGCTCTCCTGCCGGTTAAAGCTCTTGCCCATACCTGCCGCGAAGACCACGGGGAATTCCAGACCCTTGCTGTGGTGGATGCTCATGATACACACAGAACCGCCGTCGCTGCCCGACAGGGGCGCCTCTCCGAAATCCACCTGGTACTTCTGCATCTTCTCAATATACCGTATAAAATGGAACAGGCCGTGATAACTGATCTTCTCGTAGTCCTGAGCCTTCTGCAAAAGCATCTCCACGTTGGCCAGACGCTGTTCCCCGCCCGGAAGCGCCCGCATCTCGTCCAGATATCCGGTCTCCTCCACGATCTGCCACAGCAGTTCATGGATGGAGGTACAGGCCGCCCGTTTTCGGTACTCGTCCACCTGGGCGAAAAAAGCCTTTAACCGTTCCCGCAGGCGTTCCTCCGGACCATCTTCCTGGTACTGCCTGCAGGCCGCGCCGAACCGTTTCCCCGGATACGCCGCCTTCATCGCCGCCAGCTCCTCCGATGAGAAACCGCCGATGCTCCCGTGCAGGGCCGCCGCCAGCGGGATCTCCTGAGTGGGATTGTCCAGAACGCGCAGGTAGGACAGAAGCCCCTCCACCTCCACCGTCTGAAAATATCCTTCCCTGGACTGGGCGCTGGCAGGGATGCCCTCTTCCTGAAGGACTTTCACGAACGGTTCGCTCCAGCCGGACATGGTGCGCAGAAGGATCACAATATCCCCGCAGCGAACCGGACGGAGCTTACCGTCCTCTGTCACCGTCCCTTCTTTTAGCAGTTTCTTGATCCTGGAGGCGATCACGTGCGCCTCCGCCTCCTGCTTCGTCCAGCGGCTCTCCTGCCGGATCTCCTCCCATTCCTCCTGGGAGATCAGCAGAAGCTCCGCCGCGCAGTCCGCGTTTTCCGGATAGGAAGCGCCGGTTCTCAGCGCCTCGTCCTCCCCGTAATCGATGCCTCCCAGCTCCCGGCGCATGATCCGCTCAAAGATCTCGTTCACCGGCTCCAGCACCTGGCTGCGGCTGCGGAAATTCTGATGAAGGTCGATACGCACCCCGGCCGCCCCGTCCTGATAGGCATGGTATTTTTCCAGGAAAAGTCCCGGCTCCGCCTGGCGGAAACGGTAAATACTCTGTTTCACGTCTCCCACCATAAAACGGTTATCCCGTCCTTCCCGGCTCCCACAGATACTCTGCAGGATCTCCTCCTGCACCAGATTGCTGTCCTGGTACTCGTCCACCATGATCTCGGCAAAATATTTGGAGAAAACGTCCGCCGTCTCGCTGGGAACCAGCCTGCCGTCCTCTTCCCTGGTGAGGATTTTCAGCGCGAAATGCTCCTGGTCGCTGAAATCCAGGATATTTTTGCGCCGTTTCTCTTCGTCCAGAAGCTCCATGAACCGCAGCGTAAGCCCCGCCAGACAGCGGGCATTGGAAGCGGTCTGCCGCATCTGTTCAAAGACCGTCTCCGCGGGGAACTGGAAATACCGGTTTCTCAGGGATTTCAACTCCTCCTTCATATGGCTGCGAATCTCCATGATCCGGTCGCAGATCGCCTCATCCGCATCCGCCATGGCCTTGCTGCGGCGGCTGGGGAGACGCTGATATTTTGCATTTCCCAAAAGTCCGTCCAGTTCCTCCATGGAATTGCACAAAAGGAGTTCGTCCAGCAGCTCCCCGTCGGCGCGCAGGGCTTCCATATAAGGAAGCGGTCCGCCCGGCCCCTCCGCCAGCCCCTGGGCCAGAAGGATCTGTTCCCGGCAGTCCCCTATGGTTCTTCTTATCTCCGCAAGGATCTCTTCCGTTCCCGCAAAGTCCTCCCAGGAAGCGTCCTCCGGAAGATCATACAGCGCCGCGCATCTCTCCAGCCATTTTTCCGGCCGGGGGTTCGCCACCGCGTATTCATAGAGCTGCAGGATCAGTTCCTCCAGCCCGCTGCCCCGGCTTCCGCTCCCGTAACTCTCCGCGAACCGAAGGTACGCCGGATCCTTCGCCGCACACGCCTCCTCCACCACTTTCTGGGCGGTATCCTGTTTTAACAGCCGCATTTCCCCCTCGTCTG
Organism: uncultured Lachnoclostridium sp.; assembly: GCA_944381625.1. GTDB lineage: Bacteria > Bacillota > Clostridia > Lachnospirales > Lachnospiraceae > Hominiventricola. The sequence goes on along the minus strand of CALWLW010000002.1, from coordinate 104,841 downwards.
CGATCCGGAAATTGGGATTCAGGTCGATGGTATGGAAATAATTGCGGATCACATACAGGCAGAATCCATGGATCGTGGTGATCTGGGTCCGGGGCAGGAGGGCTTCCTGCCTCTGCAGCCATTCATTTCCCGGATCCTCCACAAGTCTTTCCGCCAGCGCTTTGCCGATCCGCTCCCGCATCTGGGACGCTGCGGCCTTCGTAAACGTGGTCACCAGCAGACGGTCCACATCCACCGGATGCTCCGGATCTGTGATCAGGGACAGAATCCGTTCCACCAGCACCGCCGTCTTGCCCGAACCCGCGGCGGCAGATACCAGAAGATTTTTTCCTCTGGTATCGATGACCCTTCTCTGGTCTTTGGTCCATGCCACGCTCATCCCTGTTCCTCCTTCATCCTCTTCCAGACCTCTTCCCGTTCCATGGGCTGAAGCCGGCGCTTCTCGCATCCTTCCAGCTTCCGGTCAAAGCCGCAGACGCTGTGGTACGCGCAGAACCGGCAGGCGTCGTCGGTTCCCATCTCATAGGGGTCCAGGCGGATATCCCCGCTCAGGATGCGCTCCCCGTACTCGGCGATCCTCCGGCGCACATGCCCCATAAGGAGCCGGAACTGTTCTTCCTCCGCCACCGAGGACGCCGCCGTATAGCCGCCGTCCTTTTTCCTGCGCACCGGGAGGATGTCCGAACCGGTCTCCATCTCCCGATCCATCAGCTCCACGATCCCGTCCTCTGTATTGACCAGTCCGTTGAAGGCCAGTTCTTTCAGCAGCTTCCTGGCCGGATCTTCCTCTTCCTCGTATTCCAGCAGAGGATCTTCAATATGATAGTAGAACATTCCCGCCGGGTGGATTTCTTCTTCCCCATCCTGCTGCCGCCGCTTCAGCTCCACCGCCGCGTTCAGGTAGACCGCCAATTGAAGCTGCAGACCGTAGTAGATGCTGGTCAGGTCAAATTTTGTGGAACCGCTCTTATAATCCACCACGCGCACGTAGACCTTTCCGTCCTTCCGGCACACGTCGATCCGGTCGATCCGCCCCTGCAGGCGCATCCGTTCGTCCTCGGACAGCAGCACCGACACGCTGGAAAGCTGTTCCAGGTTACGGAAGGAAACCTCCGTATCCTCCGGCAGAAATTCTCCCTTCTCCATCTGGCGCAGCACCGCCCAGGCGGTGCGCTTCCCGATGCGCTTCATGCGCTCCAGCGCGTACTGATCCCGCGCCCGGTCCGGGAGGATCTGATCCGCATGGTCCGCGATGGCCCGCTCCAGCGCTTCCTCCATCCACTGATCCCGCAGATGATCCGGCACATGGAACCAGCCGTATCCGCCCTGATCCACAGCGTCCGAAAAATATTTCAGCGCCTCGTGGAAGACATTTCCCATGTCCACAGCCTCAAGGCCGCAGGTCTCACGCTCCTCCAGGCACAGGCCGTACTGGAGGAAATGGGCGTAGGCGCAGGCCGCGAACTGTTCCAGGCGCGTGACGCTGCCCTCCAGAAGCGTCCCGTACAGGGCCCGCGCCACCGCCTTCCCGATGCCATCCTCCTGCCGGGTGCGGCACACCGCGTCCATCAGCCGTTCCAGTTTCTCCCTCCAGGAATCCTGCCCCGCGTACCAGCCGATCAGCGCTCCGTCCGTCTTCCCGGCGGCGCCTTCCCGCTCCGCCTGCAGGGCGGCGGTCAGCTCCCGCATATTTCCGGCCGGAGCCACCAGCCGCTCCAGAAGGCTTTTCTTCTCCGGGTCTTCCACCTGGACGCCGGGAAAAAGCTGACGGATCTGGGACACCAGAAACGACGGCCGCAGGGCCCCTCCATCCGCGTCCGCCCGGCTCCAGGACAGGTACAGCCTCCGGGACGGCTTCGTCAGGTTCAGGTAGATATAAAATTTCTGGACGCACGCCTCCTGCCTGGCGGTGGGCGCCAGTTCCACCTCCTGCTCATGGAGAAGCTCCCGCTCCATCTCCGAGAGGATGCCCCCATGACTCTTGTCCCTGGGCACATTTCCCTCGTTGACCCCCGCGAAGAACAGGACTTTCACATCCTTCAGACGGCTTCTCTCCATATCCCCCACCAGGACCTGGTCCGTCCCCGCCGGGATCAGTCCCACTTTCATCTCGGACAGGCCCGCGTCCAGAAGCTCCGCGTATTCTTCCAGCGGCATGCGGCAGTCGCCCAGCAGCATGACCAGCTTGTCGAACAGTTCCATGACCATTCCATAGATCTGGGCATATTCTCTGGCGGCGTCGCCGTCGCCCTTTCCGTCGAACCACTCCTCCTGCGCCTTCAGCTTCTTCTGGATCTCCAACTCCACCAGAGTCTGGTACAGGGCTTCGGTCATGCGGCGCACATCCGCGTCCTTGTCCGCCAGAGCTTCCTTCAGACCCTCCAGCCAGGAGACAGTCCGGGCGCGGACGGCGTTCAGTTCCTCCATGCCGCCCTCTTCCATGTGCTTCAGCGGACGTTTCCATTCCCGCTTCCAGCCGGACAGGCCGCGGACGCCCCTGGCCACCACATAATTTTCCAGACGGTCCACATCCTCCCTGTCCACGCCCGCCATCCCGCTCCTGAGCAGGCGGAACATGGATTCATAGGAGAAATCCTCCTGCACGGCCTGGAGCAGAGCGCGCAGAAATTCCACAAACGGGTTCTTCAGCACGTCCCGTTTGCGGTCCATAAAGCCCGGAATCCCCAGCCGGGCAAAGCTCTGTTCCAAAAGCGGCGCGTAGCTGTCCTGGTCTCCGGTGACCACGGCCACGTCCCGGTAACGGAATCCTTCGTCCCGCACCAGGCGCAGGATCTCCCTGCCGATCTCCTCCGATTCGGCCCTGGGGTTCGCGCAGGCGGACAGACGGATCTCCTGCGTATTTTCCTTCCACACCGCTTTCTCATGGCGGAAAATATGCTCCTCCAGAAAATGCAGGGCCGGAGCCTCCCGGAAACGGCACTCCCCCGCGTCCTTCAGCATCACCGGCCTTTTCACTTCCACCCTGGCCTGATCCGCCAGGCGCGCAAGCTCCAGGGCCGTTTTCTTCGTAGGGTGGAACAGCCGGTATTCCGCATCCTGGACGAACGGGGCCTCCCCGCCGTCCATGGTCAGCGTCACATAGACCTCTTCCGCCAGAGCCAGCAGCTTTTTCAGCAGCTTCATCTGGATGGGCGTGAACCCGTTGTAGCCGTCCAGGGCGATGACGCTGCCCTTCACCGTATCGGAGCGCTCCACCACCTGCTCCAGGGCGTCCAGAAGCTCCTCCACCGTCAGGTACATGCCCTCCAGGTATTTCCGGAAGCTCTCATAGATCACCAGCATGTCTTTCAATTTAAAATAAAGCTGGGGGTTCTCCCGGTTCTGCTCCATGATCCGGCGAAGCTCGTCCGGCTGTACCCGGTACAGGGCAAATTCCGAGAGCAGGGATTTGACCTCGGATATGTAGCCCAGCTTCTTCAGATTACCCCCCAGAAGCACCAGCTCGTCCTTTTTCTCCTCCGCGATACGGCGCAGGATCAGGTTCTTGCCCGTGTCCTCCAGGATCTTCCGGTGCTCGCTCCCCACCTCGCCGAATACCCGGTGGGCCAGCCGTTCAAAACTGAGCACGTCGATGTTCATGATGCCGTGCCTTGGATGCATACGCACCAGATCCTTCTGGGTCTGCATGGTAAACTGCTCCGGCACGATGACCAGAAATTGTTTGCCGGGAAACTCCATGGATTCCCGGATCACCTTTTCAAATAAATAATGGGACTTCCCCGCGCCGGAATTTCCCAGTATCAGCTGTAATGCCATAGCCCCTCACCCCTGTTGTGAAAGCAGGTCCTTCACCACCTCCGAGGCCAGAAGGAGCCCTGCGGTTCCCGGTACAAACACCATGCTTCCGGGCGTCACCTTCCGCCCGTCGCCTCCCAGAATCTGTTTTATGGGCGTCCTGGGTTCTTCCGTGGAATAGACTACCTTCAGGCGCTCCACACCCCGCCTGCGCAGTTCCCGCCTCATGACCTTCGCCAGCGGGCAGGCCCTGGTGCTGTAGATATCCGTCACCTGGAACCTGGACGGGTCCAGCTTGTTGCCGGCCCCCATGGCGCTGATCAGTGGCGTGCCCGCCTCCTGGCAGCGCACGGCCAGTTCCAGTTTGCCGCTGACCGTGTCGATGGCGTCCACCACATAGTCAAACTCACGGAAATCAAACTGATCTGCGTGTTCCGGCAGGAAGAAACTCTCCCTTGTCTCTGTCTGCGTCTCCGGGCAGATATCGGCGATCCGCTCCTTCATCACCATGGTCTTGTACCGTCCCAGCGTACTGCGCAGGGCGATGATCTGCCGGTTCAGGTTGCTCTCCCCCACCACGTCGTTGTCCACCAGCAGGAAATGTCCCACGCCGCTGCGGGCCAGGGCTTCCACCGCGTAGCCGCCCACGCCGCCCACGCCGAAGACCGCCACTCTGGCCTTTCTCAGTCTCTTAAGCCCTTCTTCGCCAATCAACAGTTCCGTCCTGGAAAATGTTTCGTTCATGTCCCCAGCTCCTTATTCATGCTGTCGTTTTCCGGTTCCTCATTCATGTTGCCGTTTTCCGGTTCCTTATTCATACTGCCGCTCTCCAGCTCTCTGTTCATACTGCCGCTTTGGAAGCCGTCCAGATCCAGGGTCACATAAGCAAAGCCCAGCTCCTTCAGCCTGCGGCTTACCTTGCCCGCCAGCCCTTTATGGAACAGCCGGGGCAGTTCCTCCGGCAGAAGCTCCACCCGCGCCAGGTTCTTATGTACCCGCACCCGCTTCTGGGTAAAACCCAGATCCTCCAGATAAGCCTCCGCCTGCTCCACCCGCTTCAGCTTCTCCGGCGTAATCTCCTCCCCGTAGACGAAGCGGGAGGCCAGGCACGCAGAGGACGGACGGTTCCAGGCGGACAGTCCCAGGCGCTCCGCCATCTGCCGGATCTCTGCTTTCGTAAATCCCGCGTCCTTTAACGGACTGGCAATCCCCAGCTCCCCAAGGGCCGCAAGCCCCGGCCGGTAATCTCCCTGATCGTCCACGTTGGACCCCTCCGCCAGGAAAGCGATCCCTTCTTCGTCCGCGGCGGCCCGCATCCGGGTAAACAGCGCCCGTTTGCACAGATAACAGCGGTTGGGCGGATTCTCCCCAAACCCCTGGATGGCAAATTCATCCACCTTCTCGATCCGGTGACGGATACCGAACCGGCGGCAGAATTCCCTGGCAAGCGCCAGCTCCCTTTCCGGCATCGCACACAGGGATACGGTCAGGGCCACCGCCCGATCCCCCAGCGCTTCCATCGCCGCATATAACAAAAGAACCGAATCCACTCCGCCGGAGAAGGCGATGGCTGCCTTCTCTTCCGAAGCGATCCGGCTCTTCAATTCGCCGTATTTTCGTTCCAGTCTGTCTTCCATATATACTCCTAAGCCGCAAATACCAGTACCGGCTCTTCTGCCAGGCAAAGGACTCCGCTCAGCACCCGGGAACTGACCCTGGTGATAAACTCACAGTCCTCCTCCACCGATCTGGTCTTCTGCATATATTCTTCATGTGCCTTCCGGATATAGTCCAGGATCTCGTCCGCCGACATGAAAGTCCCCGGATAGGCCATATGAAACACCGCATGATCCTCGCTGATATATCTGCGGAGCCGGTGCTTCAGTTTGTTCTCATAAATGCAATGATCCTTCAGGTTTCCGGGATAATGGCTGTTGTGGGGGAACGTAAAGTAATCCGCAATGTAATGCATCACCTGTCCCAGATCTACCATGTAACGGATGCAGTCCTCGGGACGGTACAGATCCGTCTCCACCAGCCTTCTGACCTTCTCTTCCACCAGGTCAAAAGTCTCGTCAAACTCATGGCGCACCGTTACAAACGCCGGACGGCAGTCAGGAAGAATACTTCCCACATAGAACGCCCTCCACCTGCGGCGCAGTATCTTATGATCCAGGCTCCTTACCAGAAAACCTGCCAGACAAAGATGTGATTTCTTTCTCAATGGTCTACCCTCCACATACCAAAACCAAATACCGAAACCATAAACAGTTTACCATATTTTTTTCAGCATGCAACAGGTTTTTTTGATTATGGAAAAATTTTTCTCCGTAAGGAGCGGAACTGGAGCATCGAAGATGCGACGAGTGCGCATGTGGGCGGGGTGGCTGGGGATAGTAACGCATCTCAAACAAGTTCCGCATGGGGGCGGGCGGCTGTGTGTAATAACAGTTCACACGCTCTCAAACACCACCCCATGGGCGATCCCGGGTATGGATTTGCCCTCGTTGAAGCTCACCTTGGACAGAAGCGCGCCGGTGGGCACCAGAAGCACCCGCTTCCATTCTCCGCGCATGAGCCTGGGCAGGATATACGAAGCCAGCACCACCGCCGCGCAGCCGCAGCCGGAACCTCCCGCATGGGTGTCCTGGGAATCCGGGTCATAGACCAGCATGCCGCAGTCCTCGTGGATGCCGTCCAGCTCGATGGCCCGCTCCCTCAGCAGATCCTTTAAGATGGTCTGGCCGATGCTCCCCAGGTCGCCGGTGATGATCCGGTCGTACTCCCCGGCTTCCCTGCCGAAATCCATCAGATGGCGGTAGATCGTGTCCGCAGCGGCCGGGGCCATGGCCGCGCCCATATGCATGGAATCCTTCACTCCATAGTCCACGACTTTACCGGTGGTGATACCTTTGATACATACAGAGGCGTTTTCGGCCGCCGCGCATCCGGCGGCGGCAAGTACAAAGGCCCCGGAACCGGTGACCGTCCAGGTAGTCGATAAGGGACGCTGTCCCGCGTACTCCAGGGGAAATCGAAACTCCTTTTCCGCGCTGGCAAAATGGCTGGACGTCAAAGCCATGGCGCACTCCGCATATCCCGCGTTCACCGCCATGGACGCCAGGGACAGGCTTTCCCCGCAGGTGGAGCAGGCTCCGTACAGGCCGAACAGCGGGATCTGCAGTTCCATGATCCCGTAGGAAGTGGCGATTCCCTGGGCCAGCAGGTCGCCGGCAAACAGGTAGCGGATCTGTTCCTCATTCATCCCCGCTTTCTCCATGGCCTTACGGGCCGTCAAAAGCTGCAGCTCGCTCTCCGCTTCTTCCCAGGTATTTTTGCCGAATTTCGGGTCCGGCTCGATCACGTCGAACAGATGCCCCAGCGGGCCGTCGCCCTCCTTGCTTCCCACGATGGAGGCGGCGGCTATGATCCGCGGCGGCTCCCCGAAACTTACGCTGGCTCTCCCTTTTCTCTCTGTCATGACCAGGCTCCTTTCTCAGACTATGGCGTCGTTTTTCTACATAGTTTTTCTGAAAAGGAGAAAAATATTCGTAACTATTCAGGCATAGGGCGCTTAGCCCTGATCGAGGATTCAGCCGCCGGGGCGGCGATAGAGCAGCGTTAGCTGCGGGAATCCGAGAGGCATGGCTGAATAGTTACAAATCGTTGTATCAAACGCCGGTAATCAGGGAAACCAGCGGAATCGTCGCCACGGACAGAAGGGTCGTGAGCGCCACACCTTTCGTGGCCAGTTCCAGGCTTCCGCCGTATTCCTGCGCCAGCATCACCGTCATGCTGGCCACCGGCGCGGCAAAGATGATCATGCAGACGCCCGCCACTTCCGGGCTCACGCCCAGGGCAAGTACCGCGAACGTGCCCAGCACCGGAACCGGGATCAGCTTCAGCAGGGAAAATATCAGAAGCCTTTTATCCGCAAACAACTGCTTCAGCGGAATCTGCGCCAGGGAATCGCCGATGATGATCATGCTCAGCGGCGTGGTCAGTCCTCCCAGATAGTCCACCGCGCTCTCCACAAAATCCGGAACAGGCACGGCCAACAGATAGAGCGCCAGAGACAGGATGCAGGCGAGCACGCCCATGTTCAGGATCCGCTTCCACTGCAACCCTGTACTTTCTCCTGGTTCTCCATTCATCGCCCCCTTCGCTCCTGTCCCTCCGGCTGATACTGACTTCGCTCCCGCGTCTCCGCTCAGCATCTGAATCCCGTAGGTATAGACCAGACAGTTAAATACGATCAGGAACGGGGACGCCTTCAGAAGCGCCTGGCTCCCGTAGACCGCCGAGATCATCGGAAATCCCATAAAACCAATATTGGAAAAAATGAACATCACCCGGTACACACCATACTCCGAACGGCCGGCCCCAAGCAGTACCGGCAGAAACTGCGCGGCCAGAAGCAGCGCGGCATAGATGCCTGCAGCCAGTAAGAAGATCTGCAGAAACTCTTCTCCCCGGATCACGGATTCCTGGTTGATGCTGGACGAAAGGATCAGCGCCGGATTCGCCACCTTCACCACCAGCGAAGACAGCCGCCTGGCCGCCTCGTCATTCAGGACGCTCTTTTTCCGGCAGACAACGCCCACCAGCATCAGCAAAAATAAAACCATCATCTGTTTCAGTAATATCATTCGTTCTCCCTCCTGTCATCTTTCCCCATTATAAACAGTCTGATGAGTCGATGCAAGCGGCGAGACGACGGAGCCGCTGCGCACCGGCCGATCGCAGCTATAGCAAAAGCGCCCGACGCCCATAACAACGGGCACAATTTAATCCCTCCTGCATACAGGCGGCCTGATCCGGGCAGACTAAGGAAAAACAAGGAGCGTAAACCATGAGTGTAAGCGACGAACAAAAACAGCAATACAATGAATATGTCAAGCAGGTGACGCCCACCCACAGCCTTCCCAGGGAAATGCTCCACGCATTTTTCACCGGAGGCGTCATCTGCACCCTGGGACAGCTGATCACCAGCCTGGTCATGCAGGCGGGCGTGGATCAGGAAACGGCCGGAACCTGGTGTTCCATCCTGCTGATCCTGCTAAGCGTGGTGCTCACAGGCCTGAACATCTACCCGGCCATCGCCAAATGGGGCGGCGCCGGCGCGCTGGTTCCCATCACCGGCTTCGCCAACGGCGTCGCCGCGTCGGCCATCGAATACAAAAAAGAGGGCCAGGTTTTCGGCATCGGCTGCAAGATCTTCACCATTGCGGGGCCGGTCATCCTCTATGGTGTATTCACCAGCTGGGTGCTGGGATTCCTGTACTGGCTGGGCAAGGGGCTGGGAATCTGATTTTCCGGGTTGCATCTTCCCTCCTCTTTTGTTATAGTAGTTTCACGACAAATTTCCTTGGAGGGAATCATGCTTTTACAGATTCAGGACGGCTCCCTGAGTATTGGGGGGCAGACCATCCTTTCACATTTTCATTTTGAGATCAAAGGAACGGAAAAGATCGCCCTGGTGGGGCGGAACGGCTCAGGGAAGACCACCCTTCTTAAGCTTCTGGCGGGAGAACTGCATCTGGACCGGGACGATTCCAGCCAGGGGGGACTCTGTACCTCCCGGCGCATTACCATAGGCCTGCTGCATCAGCAGGCTTTTTCTGACCCTTCCGTCACGCTGGAGCAGGAGCTTCTGAAGGCCTGTCCCTGCCCCGACCAGTGGGACCGGGACCGTTTTGCCTGGGAGCAGGAGTACGACCGCATCCTCACCGGCTTCGGCCTCTCAAAAGAAGACAAGAAAAAAACCATCTCCCAGTTCTCCGGAGGCGAACAGACCAAGCTGGCGCTGATCCGTCTCCTTCTTCAGAAACCGGACCTTCTGCTCCTGGACGAACCCACCAATCATCTTGACGCTGATACCACAGAATGGCTGGAAGCGTATCTGCGGGATTATGAAAAGGCGGTGGTCATCGTGTCCCATGACCGTTACTTTCTGGATCAGACGGCGGATGTGGTCTGGGAGCTCCAGGACGGCAGGCTGACCCGTTACGCGGGGAACTACACCTCCTACCGGGAACAGAAGCTGAAAAATATCCGGCTCCAGGAAAAAGCCTATCAGAATCAGCAGGAAGAGATCCAGCGCCTGGAAAACCTCGTCGAACGCTTCAAACATAAACCGAAAAAAGCGGCGTTTGCCCGCTCCAGAAAAAAGATCCTGGAACGGATGCCCCGGATAGAAAAGCCCTGCCGTGACGACGCCCATATCTTCACCGGGGAGATCGCGCCGGAAACCCTCAGCTCCAAATGGGTGCTGGAGGCGGAGCATCTGCAGATCGGTTACGACCGGACTCTCCTGGAACTTTCCCTGCGGGTGCGCCGGGGACAGAAGATCGGCATCATCGGTCCCAACGGAGCCGGTAAGACCACCTTTTTGAAAACGGCGGCCGGCCTCATTCCGCCCTTCAAAGGGAAATGTACTCTGGGCCTGCGCGTACAGGCCGGCTATTTCGACCAGCACACCGCCTCTCTCTCATCCGACCAGAGCGTGGCGGAGCATTTCCACAGCCTCTTTCCCGCCATGACGGAGAAGGAAGTGCGCGACGCCCTGGGCAGCTTCCTTTTCTCCGGACGCGACGCCCAGAAGAAAGTCTCTTCCCTGTCCGGGGGAGAAAAATCCCGGCTGGTGCTGGCGGAGCTTTTCCAGAGCCGTCCCAACTTTTTCATCCTGGACGAGCCCACCAACCACATGGACATTCCCGCCAGGGAAACGCTGGAGTCCGCTTTCCGCGCCTACACCGGCACCATGCTCTTCGTGTCCCACGACCGCTATTTTATCCGGCAGGTCGCCGACGCCCTGCTGGTCTTCGGGGAAGATTCCGTGCTGTATTATCCCTTCGGCTATGCCCACTATATGGAATACTGCGGCAAGAACGCCTCCCGCACCCCCGCGGGGGTTCAGGCAGAGGAACAGGCGCTGATCAGCGGCCTTTTGAATGTTCCCAAAGCGGAACGGCGCCCAAGAGAGCTGTCCACGGAACAGATGTATGAAGACTGGCGCCTGTCCCTGGCGGCGGAGCCCCTGGAGCAGTGCCGCTGCCGGCTGGAAGACTTTTACGCCGGATGCGACTGGGAACGTCTCTGGGAGGATCCCTCTTATCCGGACGCCCGGCAGGAGGAGGAAGAGACGCTTCTGCAGGAATACACGGACCGCTGTCTGGAGTGGTATGACGTGTGGGCAGAGTTCCACCCGGGGGGAAGAGGCTGAAATCCCGGCGGATGCCCCGTCGAAATCCCGGCGGACGCCCCCGCTGAAATCCGGCGGACGCTGTCCCCGTCGAAAATCGCTCTGAGAACTCGCAGAATACTGTGAAAGAACATAAGAAAGGACAACTGCTATGAGCTTAATAGAACTGTTTATCCTGGCCGTAGGCCTGTCCATGGACGCTTTTGCCGTCTCTGTCTGTAAAGGACTGGCGGTCCCCAAAGCGGCCGCCAGAGAATGTTCCCTGGCCGGCCTCTGGTTCGGCGGCTTCCAGGCCCTGATGCCCACCATCGGTTATTTCCTGGGACGGTCGTTCACCCGGTATATCGAATCCGTGGACCACTGGGTGGCCTTCATCCTGCTGGCCGTCATCGGCGGCAATATGATCCGGGAGTCTTTGGGCAGTGAAGAAGAATGCTCCAACGGCTCCATGGACCCAAAAGAGATGTTCCTGCTGGCCGTGGCCACCAGCATCGACGCCCTGGCCGTGGGGATCACTTTTGCCTTCCTGAACGTGAACATCCTGGCGGCTGCCGCATTCATCGGCGCCACCACTTTTGTCTGTTCAGCCGCAGGCGTAAAGATCGGAAATATCTTCGGCACCATCTACAAAGCAAAGGCCGAGTTCTGCGGCGGCGCGATCCTGATCCTCATCGGCCTCAAGATCCTGCTGGAGCATCTGGGCATTCTGTTCTGATCAAAAACCGCACCCATAATAGATCAGGGCCCCCACTGTCCTGCCCAGGGCCATGGACAGGATCAGCCAGGGCATGCCCGTCTTCAGCCTGATCCTCCGGCTGAATATGGGGATCACATCCACGATCTCCGTCAGGGCCATGGACCAGGCTCCCGTGTAGATCCCCGCGAACAGTCCGTAGACCACCAGGCCCGGGAGTCCTGCCGGAACCGGGATCTCATAGAGCCCGAACAGATTTCCCAGGACGCCGCCAAGAGCCGTGGCGTCCTCATAAAACCAGATATATTTTGCCGTATGCGTTTTGCCCGCCATACGGGATATGGTTCCCAGCGCAATGAGCAGGGCGAACAGCCCGCCGGCCACTGCCAGTCCGCAGCACAGCCCTGTCACTCCCAAAAAGATCTGTCTAATCCACATCGATATGCGTCTCCTTGCGGTTGCAGCCTTCAATCAGGGTCGTGTTCACATCGTCTTCATAAAGGCGCATCTGCACCTCGATGGGCGTGGGATCTTTCGTGATCCGTTTGCCTCCGAAATGGTTGTAGAATACCAGAATCCCCACGGCGATCCCCACCGAATAAGTGAGTTCCAGGATCGTGAACCCGTTGGACTCCTTTCCCATGACCAGCAGATACACCTGCGCGAACACCTCCGGGATACCCACATCATTGTTGAACGTCATAATGGAAAACGCCGAGCCGATGAAAAGCGTCACACAGACCAGGGATACTTTGAGCATGCTCCAGCGGTTCCTGCTGTACGCCGGCGATTCATACTCGATGATGAAGTCCGCCTCGCCCTCGTTCTGGATCTCCAGGCCGGGATAGATCTCATGGATGCGTCGGATCACCTCCAGTACCGAATAGACGTAGCGGCCGCTCTTCTCATCCCGGATCTTCAGAAGCTTCATCGTCTTCAGCCGGTTTTTCACCGATTCATCCGTACATTCCAGCTTCGCCACATCCCCCAGCGTCACATCCGCGTGATCCACTTCCACGTTCTTGTCGATTTTTATATACAGCATCCCGTTCATCCTGCACCTCCATATATGGAGTCAGTATCTGTATTTTTCCATTTTTTATACGTATCCTTTGTCTTCCTGAAAGCTGTCCGGGGAATACGCCCCGATCCATTCCCTTCTCACGCATCCCCGCCGGAATCTACCCTGTCAGCTTCTCACGCATCCTCGCCAGGATCTTCTTCTCCATCCGGCTGACCTGTACCTGGGAGACGCCCAGGACTCCGGCCACCTCTGTCTGGGTCTTGTCCTGCATATACCGCATCATGATCAGCCTGCGCTCCGAATCCTCCAGCTCTGAGAGCAGCTGTTCCAGCACCACCCGGTTCAAAAGCTGCTCTTTCTCCGGATCCTCCCCGCCGCCCAGGTGTCCCTGGCTCTCCACCCGGTCCATCAGGCAGGTCTCGCTGCCGTCGCTCTGATGGATGGGGCGGTACAGTGAGTCCACCTCCACCCCTGCTTCCAGCGACATGGCGATCTCTTCCCGGCCAAGCCCGGTCAGCATGCTCAGTTCCTCCATATTGGGGTCCCTCCCCTTTTTCTGTCGGAACTGTTCCGTCTCCCTGCGGATCTTCCAGCAGTTTTCCTTCAGCGTCCTGCTCACCTTGACGATACCGTCATCCCGCAGGAAGCGTTTGATCTCGCCGGCGATCATGGGCACCGCGTAGGTGGAAAATTTCACCTCAAAGGACGGGTCAAATTTATCTATGGCTTTGATCAGCCCCATAGCGCCGATCTGGAACAGGTCTTCGCTGTCGGCGCCGCGCCCGCCAAAACGGCGCACGATGCTCCAGACCAGTCCCATATTTTCTTTTACCAGCTTTTCCCTGGCCTGTTTATCCCCATGGTGCGACCGTTCAATCAATCCCATCGTGTCTTCCATAAAGATATTCAGCCCCCCTGTTTGACTTCTCCAATCGTCTTTTTCATATAGACGGTGGTGCCGATGCCCGGAGCCGATTCCACCTGCACCAGATCCATGAACGCTTCCATGAACATGAAGCCCATGCCGGAGCGCTCCAGTTCCGGGCGGCTGGTATAGAGGGGCTCCATGGCCTTTTTCACATCCTCCATCCCCACGCCCTCGTCGGAGATCCACAGTTCCACCGTCCTGTCGCGCAGCACTGCCCGCAGGATAATCGTATGTACGCCGTCCGGGTATCCATGGATGATGGCGTTGGTCACGGCCTCCGACACGGCGGTCTTAATGTCCGCCACCTCCTCCAGCGTGGGATTGAGCTGGGTCACAAAAGCCGCCACCGCGACCCTTGCGAACCCCTCGTTCTGTGAGATGCTGTCAAATGCCAGCGTCATTTCATTTTTCATAATGCCTCCTCCTTCTCCAATGGAATATGGTTCTGAATCCCCGACAGCGTCATGATCCTGCGGATCTGCGCCCCCATGTGGCTGACCAGCATGCGGCCGTCCAGCGCCCGCATAATCTTATACCGTCCCAGAATCATGCCCACGCCCGCGCTGTCCATAAAGATGGTGCCGGAAAAGTCAAATTCCAGCTCTGACACCGGCTCTTTTTCCAGTATCCGGTCGATCTCCCGCCTGAGTTCCTCCGTACAGTGATGATCCAGCTCCACCGGAAGGTGGACGATGAGGCGCTCACCCCGGCGCTCCAATAGTCTCATATTCAGTCTCCTTTCAGCCGCCTTAAGCGGTTTTTCGTCATACTCGCGCCCTTAAGAAACGTGCGCCGCCAGCCGCACCGCGCAAAAAGGACGCTGCAAAACTTTGCAGCGTCCCTCAATCTTCAGGGTTCCTCTTCTGTTCCTTTACGACTACAGCCCGGACAGCAGACCCTGGGCGTCTGTCGCCCGCCTGGTGCCCGGCTGTTCATCGATTACCTTCTGATAATAAATTTTTGCATTCTCCGTATCCCCGGAACGGTGATACGCTCTCGCCAGGAAATACAGCGCGTTGCCCTGGCTGTTGTCCAGCTCGTAGCACCTTCCCAGATCCTGGATAGCGGTCTCATAATCCCCGGCTTCATATGCGGCATAGCCGCTGGTGTACAGTTCGTTCACCGCCTCCGCGCCCACGGAAGCAAAGATCTCGTCATACAGCGTACCGGCATTTTCGCTTAAATTCTCCCGGTCAATCTGCTGCAGGGCTTCCAGCGCTCCCGCCGCGTCCTCCTGGGCATAAAGCCCGTACGCATTTATCAGCGCTTCATATCCGGCAAGCTGCTCCGCCGCCTGACTGGCCTGGGCCTCGGCTTCCTCCGTCCGGCTCTCCAGGTCGTCGATCTCTCCCCGCAGGCTCTCCAGCGACGCCGTGCGGGAATCCAGCTGCTCGCTGTAATCCGCGATGGCCTGGTTAAGCTCCGCGTTCGTCCTCTGCTGCTGGGCCGGCATGACCAGGAACCACATGACCGCCGCGCCGATGGCCAGGCCGATCACCACGTTGATCACAGAAAGCACTCCCGAGTTGTCCTTGACCCCCACCGGCTGGATAATGGTCTCGTTGCCGCTGGTGTAGGCGATCACGTCTTTGTTGGACTTCTCCTCTTCCTTCTGGTCGTTTTTCCCGGACGCCTCGTCCAGCTCCTGCATGTAGCGCAGGGCGCAGGTATTGGTCCGGTCGATGGCCAGCACCCGCTTCAGCTCTGATCTGGCCCTTCCGTAGTTCTCATTCTTCATATAGAGCAGCGCCAGCAGCTCATGGGCTTTCAGTAGGTTCATATTCATGGAAAGCACTTTTTTCAGCTGGATCACCGCCAGATCGTAGCTTCCCTGTTCGCAGTAGAGCAGGGACTGATTGTACTTTTTGATCGTGGTATTGATCGTCTGCAGACGGGCCGGGTTGTTCTGGATCTCTTCAATATAATAATCTGCCAGGTTTTTCTGGCTCTGGAAACTTCTGCTGATGATCCACTGGGACAGGGCTTCCACCACTTCGCCCAGTTCAAAATATACCAGCCCCAGAAGATTCCTGGCGTCCGTGTTCTTTTTATTGATCTTCAGGCTCTGGCTAAGCGCAGTGACCGCTCCTGACAGGTCGCGCACCTTCGCCTTCTCCAGTCCTCTGTTATAGTACGCGTTCGAGAGCTGGATCATCTTCCGGTACAGCTTTACATCCGCTCCGCACTGACTGCAGTAATCCATATTCTTCAGCGCGGCGCCGCAGTTAAAACACTTCATATCTTCACCTTTTCTACTGATGCTCCTTGATCTCCTTAAGCATCTCATCCAACAGATCCGTCACGTCCGTAAGCTTGTTATTATAGACGTTGTCCTCCACCTGGTCGATCTCCAGGCTGGGCCGGAATTTCTTTAATTCTTCTTCAAAATCGAGCATATTTTCCACTCCTTAAAAGGGTCTTCAAACTGCCTGCAAGATACAGGGAGCCCACGCAGAACAGGGTCCCTTCCTCCCCCTTCTGCCCAAGCGCCCTTTCAAACGCCTCCGGCACCGCGGGAACCGCCTCCACCGGACAGGCTGTGTATTTTTCAAAAAGTTCTTTCAGTTCTTCCGCCGGAACCTTACGGTCCGACTCGATCTCCGTCACCGTCACCCGGGCCAGCGGGATACTCCCGCAGATCGTCCGGATCATCTTTTCGTAATCTTTCTCTCTGGCACAGGAGAAAAGCATGCTCACCTGGCCATCCTTTGTGAACTTCCGGGCGGTGCGTACAAATTCTTCCACGCCCGCGTCATTGTGGGCGCCGTCCAGGATCACTCCGGGAAGAATCGTCTCCATGCGCCCCTGCCAGCGCATATGCTCCATGCCCGCGTGGATCTGTTCCTCCGTCAGGCCGATATCCAGCACATGAGCCGCCGTCACCGCTTCCATGGCGTTCATAATCTGATACTCCGCCACGCTGGCGATGGAAATGTTTACAGGATCATAATACCCAGTCTCCATGGAAAAATCAATCGTTTTCTGGGTGTTCATCAAAATTTTATACATATCCGGGCGGATCGCATAGGCCTTTGCGTGCATTTCCTCCGCCTTCGCCAGAATCACCGCCTCCACGTCGCTTCTCGTCCCGTCGTAGACCACCGGACAGCCTTCCTTGATGATCCCCGCCTTCTCGCCGGCGATCAGGGCGTGGGTGTCTCCCAGATACTCCGTATGGTCCAGGCTGATGGACGTGATCACACTCACCAGCGGCTTCTCGATCACGTTTGTGGCGTCAAAGCGGCCGCCCAGGCCGGTCTCCAGCACCACGTACTCCATCCCGCATTTGTCGAACGCGTACATGCCCATCAGGAACAGCAGTTCAAAAAAGGTGGGATGGGCGAAGGTGTCCGGCTGCTCCTTCAAAAGCGCCCGCACCGCGTCCATCACGGCCTCGAAGCTCTCCAGGAACAGCTCGTCGGAGATCAGCTCCTGATCCATCTGAAACCGTTCGTTGATCACGGCCAGATGGGGGGAAGTAAACAGTCCCGTCCGCTTTCCCGCCGCTTTCAGAATCGAAGCCAGATAAGCGCAGACGCTTCCTTTCCCGTTGGTTCCCGCCACATGGATCAGCTTCATGCGGCGGTCCGGGCGGCCCAGCCGCTCCAGAACCGCTCTGATATTGTCCAGCGTATTTTTTTTGGTAAATCTGGGCACGTCCAGAATATATGCCACTGCCTCTTCGTAATTCATCTTATACTCCCAGCTGGGCCAGACGCTCTTTTACCTGGTCCATCATCTGCGTATATTTTTCCTGTTTTTTCCGCTCCTCCTGGATCTTGGCCTCCGGCGCGCGGCTGACGAATTTTTCATTGTTCAGCATGCCGTTGACCCTGGCCAGCTCTTTGGTAAGGCGCTCCTCTTCTTTTTTCAGGCGTTCGATCTCCTTCTCCACGTCCACCAGCTCCGCCAGCGGCATATAGAAAGCCGCGGCCGCCGTCAGCGCGGACACCGCATCCTTGGCGATCCCCGCCTTGTCCGCCTGGATCAGCACTTCTCCCGCATGACCCAGCGTGGCGAAGAACACTTTGCCGTTCTCAAAGATCTCCCGTACCCCGGCGTCCTGGGACACCACGTACACCGTGGCCTTCTTGCTGTTAGGCACGTTCATGCTGCTGCGCACGTTGCGGATCGAGCGGACAGCTTCTTTGATGGTCTCGATGGCGCGCTCTTCTTTTTCAAAATTCCAGTCCTCCCGGTATTCCGGCCAGGAAGAGATCATGATGGACTCTTCGCCCGACAGGTTGCAGAAAATCTCCTCGGAGATGAACGGCATAAACGGGTGCAGCAGCTTCAGCGCGTTGATCAGCACCTGTTTCAGCGTCACCAGCGCCGCCTGCCTGGTCTCGTCCTCTTTATTGTACAGACGCGGCTTCACCATCTCGATATACCAGTCGCAGAACTCTTCCCAGATGAAATCGTACACCTTCTGCACCGCGATGCCCAGCTCGAAGTTGTCCATATTCGCCGTCACGTCTTTTGCCAGGCTGTTCACCTTGGACAGAATCCAGCGGTCCGCGTCCGTAAGCTTCGCCGGATCCAGTTCCGCCAGCTCCGCTTCCTGGCTCTCCGGCAGGTTCATCATGATGAACCTGGAAGCGTTCCACACCTTATTGGCAAAGTTCCGGCTGGACTCCACGCGCTCCATGTAGAAACGCATGTCGTTCCCCGGCGCGTTTCCGGTCACCAGCGTCAGGCGCAGCGCGTCCGCCCCGTACTGGTCGATGATCTCCAGCGGGTCGATGCCGTTCCCCAGGGATTTGCTCATCTTGCGGCCCAGCGAATCCCTCACCAGCCCGTGGATCAGCACATGATGGAACGGGCACTTTCCAGTCTGCTCATATCCGGAGAATACCATACGGATGACCCAGAAGAATATAATATCGTATCCGGTCACCAGCACATCGGTGGGGTAGAAATAATCCAGATCCTCTCCCTCTCTGGGCCAGCCCAGCGTGGAGAACGGCCACAGCGCGGAGGAGAACCAGGTATCCAGCGTATCCGGATCCTGGGTCAGATGGGTGCTTCCGCATTTGGGGCACACCTCCGGGGCCGTCTTTGCCACCACGATCTCCTGGCAGTCATCACAGTACCAGGCGGGAATCCGGTGTCCCCACCAGAGCTGGCGGGAGATGCACCAGTCGCGGATATTCTCCAGCCAGTGCAGGTAGATTTTGTCAAAGCGCTCCGGCACGAAAGTCAGATCCCCGTTTTTCACCGCCTGGATGGCCGGCTTCGCCATCTCTTCCATCTTTACGAACCACTGCTGTTTGATCAGCGGCTCCACCGTCGTGCCGCACCGGTCATGGGTACCCACGTTGTGGACGTGCTCCTCCACCTTCACCAGAAGCCCCTGGGCCTCCAGATCCTCCACGATGGCCTTCCGCGCCTGATAACGGTCCATGCCGTCGTACTTGCTGCCCGGACAGTTGATCGTGGCGTCGTCGTTCATGATATTGATCTCCGGCAGATTGTGCCTGCGTCCCACCTCAAAGTCGTTGGGGTCGTGGGCCGGCGTGATCTTCACGCAGCCGGTTCCAAATTCCCGGTCCACATAAGGATCGGCGATCACCGGGATCTCCCGGTCCGTAAGAGGCAGTTTCAGCGTCTTTCCGATGAGATGCTGATACCGTTCGTCATCCGGGTTCACGGCCACCGCCGTATCACCCAGCATGGTCTCCGGCCTGGTTGTTGCGATCTCCACATATCCGCTGCCGTCCGCGATGGGGTAATTGATATGCCAGAAATGCCCTGCCTGCTCCTCATGCTCCACCTCCGCGTCGGAGATGGACGTCTGGCACACCGGACACCAGTTGATGATCCTGGAACCTTTATAAATATATCCTTTCTCATACAGACGTACAAACACTTCCAGGACGGCCTCCGAACAGCCCTCGTCCATGGTAAAGCGCTCTCTGTCCCAGTCGCAGGAGGAACCGATCTTCTTTAACTGATCCACGATGGTGCGGCCGTATTCCTCGCGCCATTCCCAGGTCCTCTTTAAGAAGCCTTCCCGGCCCAGCTCATTTTTATCGATGCCTTCCTCTTTCAGCTTGTTGATGACCTTTACCTCGGTGGAAATGCTGGCATGGTCAGTGCCCGGTATCCAGAGAGCGTTGTAGCCCTGCATCCTCTTGTAGCGGATCAGGATATCCTGCAGGGTATTGTCCAGCGCATGTCCCATATGCAGCTTGCCCGTAATATTGGGCGGCGGCATCACAATCGTGAACGGTTTCTTACTCCGGTCCACCTCCGCGTGAAAATATTTCCTGCCCATCCATTTGGCATAGGTACGGTCTTCGATCGCTTTCGGATCATAGGTCTTTGCCAGTTCTTTCATCATGTACACTCCTTCATCTTGATTCTGTTATCAGCTGTATTTCCAATGTATCTTCTGTATAACTGCCGTCCAGCAGAAGCTGCTCTTCCTGGATCTCCTCCCCGTTGACCAGCCAGCACCGGAAGACCGTTCCCTCTTCCGGAACCGCTGCCAGGGTCAGGGGATAATTATGATAATAAGTTCCCGTGTAGCTTTCGCCTCCCGACAGGCGGATCTGGCTGAACGCGATATCCGCGCCTTCCGGGGCTGTGACGGTGAGCGTATAGGGTTCTGATGTTCCCAGGTATTCTTCCATCCCGGCCCGGATCTTCTCACAGCTCTCCGATGCCGCCTCCAGCATCACTTCCACCGCCGCCTGCTGCCGGGCCCGCTCCGCCTCCGTGTAATAGGTCTGCATGGAGCGCTCCAGCTTCTGGTTCTCTTCCCGGATCACCTGCATCACATGCTCCTCGTCATACACCGTGCTGGTCAGGTCGCAGACCAGGTTGACGAACTGGGTCCGGTATTTGTCCGACTGCATCAGCAACCACAGTGTATCGGTGGCGTCCTCAATGGGTTCCCCCATCAGGTACGCGAACGCATTCTGGATCTCCCTGCCGCTGGTATCCTGATAGACCGCGTCCAGATCGTACAGGAAGAAGCGCACCCTGCCGTCCCCGTAAGCGCCGGTGCTGCCCTCCGCGCATTTCCAGGACAGATAATTGTGGGAAGGCCAGTCAATGTTGTCCATGATCACACTGGCCGCGTAGTACTGCAACATATTTTCCATGTCCACCGCGGATTCCAGGGACGCCTGCCGCTCCGGGTCGTTCAGGTTCTGGTGCAGCTGGTTATAGTAGCCGCCGAAGCGGGAACTGTTCACCTCGTTGGGTTCATACTTTTCAATGTCGTTTTTCTGCGCCCCCACCGCCGAAGCCACATTGTACGCCGTATACTTTTCCTGCAGCTGGATGATCCCGTAGTATTCCCCGTTGAGGAACAGGATCCCCGGCCGGGCTCCGGCGCAGATCATGCCGCTCTCCCTGGCCAGGCGGCTCACCACATTCCACTTGATCATGGTCCCTTCATGGTCCGAGCCGCCGTTGCGCAGCACCAGCCGGTTATAGGATTGTCCGGTGGTATTTCCACCCATATCCGCGTCAAAGAAATCATACTCAAACGTGGGATGGTCCGGGTCATATTCAGAGGAGCTGATCAACTTGATACTCTTCTGGTCAAAGCCCCTGGAGCCGTGCCCTGAGACCGCAATACCGGTTCCCTGCTTCAGCATCAACTCTCCGTCCGATTCATAAAATTCAATATAGGCGGGGCGGTCCCATTCGCCTTCCTCGCTCTTCTCCTGATAGTTGGCGAAGATCCCCGTATGTTCATCATAGAGATCCTCTTCGTCCACCGTCAGGGACACCACCATCACGTCGAAGAGCTCCGACGCGCCCTCTCCCACAAAATAGGTCTGGGTGTAGACGGTTCCCAGCTCGTTCCCGTGCCGGACCGCTGCTTTCACCGCCGTCACCCGGCCGGGCAGTCCTTCCTCAATGTGAATCGGGCCTGTATAGACCTGGGATTCCAGCGTGGGGGTATTCCCGTCCAGGGTATAATAGATCTCGCCTCCAAACAGGCCGCTGCTCAGGCGCAGGTCAAACGCCTCTTCGTGAAACGCCTCTGTCTCGGAAAACCGTACGCCCGGCTCCCGCACCACCCAGCGCAGCACTGCTGTGGAGATTCCGGCCAAAACCAGCGTCAGTATGGCCGCAGTAATATATTTTCTGTTCAAGTGCCACCTCTTAAAATGTTGATCGTCCCTGCGGCGGCTGCCGCAGGGGGCTTTTGTCCTATAGGATGAAAAACGCCCTCTGCACACCTCTGTGCAAAGGGCGACGTCTCGCGGTACCACCTTTGTTCGCATGGAACTTCCATGCCTCATTCTCCTTAACGCGGATCAGACGGGAACGCTTACTCATCTTCTGCGTTCCGGCTCCAAAGCCACCTTCCGCATATCCGGACCGGGACCGTCTTCCAGCCTGCGGACGGTCTTCTCTGACGGCCATATCTGCGTACTCCTCTTCTTCCCTGCCTTTGCCATAGGTTTCAGTTTAGTGGCTGAAAACCACTTTGTCAAGAGGGGCTGGGAAGAATTAAGGAAATTTTATAACTATTTAGCCATGCGGCTGAAGATCGCAAAACCCGGCGCAAGCTGGCTTGCAGAGAGGTTTTGCAATCTTCAGACATATGGCGTTTAGCCCTTGTCGAGGATTCAGCCGCACAAGCGGCGATAGAGCAGCGTCAGCTGCGGGAATCCGAGATGCATGGCTTAACAGTTACAGATTTACGGTTCATCCCGGGGTATGTCTCCGGCCCGGACACTTCCCAGGCACAGCTTTGTATCCGCCGTATATTTCCCCTGCAGTTTTTCCAACGCGGCTTCCGCCTCCTGCTCCGTATCATACGTTCCAAATACCAGCAGGAAATTCCCCTCCTCCGTCTTAACCTGAGAAGGCTGTTCTTCTCCGTAAAACGCCAGAAGTTCTTCCAGCTCCGTTCCATAAGGCACAGCCCCGGAACGGACAGTGTACAGAATCTGTTTCGGCGGGTACTCATCCTCCGCATAATATGCGTCGGGGTAAAACCGGATATCCAGAGAACCCGGATCTGAGAACTCCATCAATTCATAGCCATAACCATTCTTCAGTACAATGGTAAAGGATACATCCTGCTCCTTCGGCGGAACTGTCTCATAGATGTCCGCCACCGCGTCCAGACCTTTCAGCGCATCTTTCAGCCGTTCCAGAGGAAACGTTTCGATTCCGTGCAGGCTGAGTTCCAGACGATACGGAGCCTGACGCCAGAAGAGGGAATAAGAAGGCACCCGGTCTGTCTGTACTCCATCCTTCAGGAAGCTCAGCGAGACACTCTGAACGTTTCCATCCACTTCCGATGTCACCGGCCCCAGATCCACACCGCCTTCCCCCATGCGGAACGCCTGGACAAACGCGTGAAGCAGCGGTATCCCCTGAGCACAGGAGTAAAGTACAGGGACGTTGGCACAGGAAAACAGAACCAGGACTACGGCCGCAGCGGCAGCGGCCATCCGGCGTACGATTTTTCTCCGCGCCTCCGCGCGCCCTCTGTGCAGGCCCTTCTCTATGGCGTCCAAAAGAGCGCTGTCTGGTATCGGTATATGATCATATCTGCTCTTTCCTGTGTCAATCATGGCGCTTTCCTCCTTCCATATACAGTCTCATACGCTTCAGACATTCGTACGTCCTGGATTTTATGGTGCTTTCGGGAAGTTCCAGAAGCACAGCCATATCCCGGAATGAATACTCCTCGAAATACTTCAGAACAATGTAGATCCTCTCTTCCGGTTTCAGCAGATCCATGGCCGCGTACAGATCCATATAGGTCTCATCCGCCGCGCTTCCAGAAGCTCCGCTTTCCCGCTCTATGGCATCCGCGTCACAGACCTCTGTCCGCGCCCGTTTCCTCAGATCATCCAGAGCCGTGTTGATCACGATCCGTGTCATCCATGTCAGAAAATATTCATGTTCCCTGAGATTTTTCAGGTTTTTGAGTCCCTTATAGGTAGCTTCACTGACAATATCCAGCGCATCATGTTCATTCCTGGCATAGCTGTAAGCGATACGGTAAAATCTTTGTCTGTTTTCGGTGATCAACTGCGCGTATTCCCGCTTGCTGATATGTTTCATGGCTCCGTGGTCCCCGCGGCAGACATCAGTCTGCCAAAGTCAGATAATTCCCAGTTTCCAGATCACCGGCCAGGTCGTTGCAGAGGATAGCCGTTCCCGTCACTTCCTCCAGACTCTCCACCGGCGCCGCGTCCGACACATTGGTATACACCCCGTTCTTATTGGTCAGCAGAATGCCTTCCGCATCGCCGTCCCCGTACTGTCGCAGGATCAGCCCATGATATCCATCCGTCATCTCGTCGCTCACGATAACTGGCGTATCCATCTGCGTAAACGCCTGTATCACGGACAGATCCTCCATGTCGATCCAGAGCGCCGACAGTCCTCCGGAACCTCCGACCCAGCTTCCCAGCACGGTCACGAACGCTTCCTCTGTCCCGTCCTCGTTTAAATCCACATAATTATAGTAGTACCGGGTCTCCTCCCAGGCATCTTCCGGGATCTCATAATATTGGGCAATGATATTTTTAATATCCTCGTTGGCTGCCGCCTCGCTCTGCTTTTGCTCCACGCCCTCAGGGAGCCACTCCAGATAAGACAGATCCGTCCCGGAAAGTGTGTCCTCCTCATAATCCTCCGTATCCAGCTCCTCTTCCGGCAGTTCAGCCGTCAGTTCTTCGCCCACCGTTTCCGGCGTCTCTGTATTTTCTTTCGCCCCGCATCCAGTCGCTGCCAGTGCCGCTGCCAGCACGCCAAATAACATCATGTTTCTTTTTTTCATATTCTTATCCTCCGTTTTCGTTTTTTCATTCCCTCATGCAGCAAACCAGGCGGCATACCGGCCCCGCCAGGCCTGATATTATATGTCTGCATGGGGATTTTAAGTGTTTTCATCTGTTAGACGAGGCAAGAGGGAAAATAGTTGAAAGAAAAAAATAATTTTTCCACTTCTGATCTATCATTTCCCAGGCGGCATACAAGACAAGGAGATATCAGGGGATGCGAACGATACCCCCAAGAGTTCATCTGCTCGACTGTTCCCTTGCCAGACGTTCCCTCAGCATACGGATTTCCTGATCTTTCTCGGTCAGTTTTTTCTGTTGGTCGTCGATCTGGCGCTGTTTCTCCCCCAGCTTTTCCTGACTCTCTTTCAACTGTTCCTGGCTCTCTTTTAGCTGTTCCTGCTGCGCATCAATCTGACGCTGCTTTTCCTCCAGCTCCTTCTGCTGTTCTTCTACCATATACCTCACCGTGTTGCGGTCCATGATCCTCAGCGCTTCCGAAAACATATACAGCACCTCCTCCGGTTTCTGACGCAGCATGGCGATCTCCCTGTATATCTCCTCCAGCCAGGGGTATTCTGTCATCAGCCTCTCGGCCTCTTCTACCGTCTCCGTGACCAGGAGGGACAGCCATGCCGTCTGTTCGTTTCTGTCTACAGCATACGAGATTTGGCGGAACACGTCAAGGGCGACCAGGCAGTATTCCTGCAGGAAATCCATCTCCAGTCCCGTGTCAAACGCGACCCTCCCACGGTGGATGTAAGCCTCCGGCATCCGATGGAAATTCCCTGCGCTGTTTTCAAAAATGACGATCGTATAGACCTTTCTCATATCCCGGTAAGAGAACTTATCCCCTCTCAGGGATTTGGCTCGGGCATACTGGCGCATGACCAGATCGGAAGAGTAGCAGGTCATACGCTCAGCTGGGAAGGCATAGGGCACCTTCTGGATCTCCACGTTGGTCAGAGAGCCGTCCTCCAGTTCTACCAGCACGTCCATAATCAGCAGGGACTCTCCGTCCAGCATTCGGTCCTCTGTTGGCAGGATTTCTTTTACTTTTACGGGAATTCCCAAGAGACTGGAGATCAGGCCGGACAGACGTTCCGGGTGCAGCCTGGGATCGAAGATAGCTTTGAAAAAGGGATCATAGGTGAGGGGCAGCGTCCTGGCCCCACGCAGGAAATCTATAAAACGCTCCCGGAGGGGCGGGGACAGACGGCGGTACGAAGTCCTGAGTTCCGGGATTTTTTCCACTCTCTCCAAGGCTTCTTCCTCTGAGTCCGGCGGGTTCAGCCAGACAACGGATTCCCCCGGACAAGGATTCGCTTTTCCCGCATTTACATTCACATTTGTATCTCTGCTCATATTTTTGCTTGCAATAGCCTCCTTTCAAACAGATTTACACAAAAGAGGCCGTGCGCGCAGAAGTCTAATACCCCTTCATGTGTAAATACAATATTTAAAAGCAACTGGGAAATGTGGTGAGATCTCACCGGAATTCCGATGTCTATGAATTGATTGTAGCACATAAGAAAAAAAGACACAAGACCGACTTCTAAAAAAAGCGTATCGTCGGAATCCCGCGGTGTTATTTTCCACGGAGCCGCCGCAAATCAGAGTGCTCCTCTGTCTTTGCGGTAGCCCCGGCCCGCGTTCAATAGAATTCTTTCATATATTCCAGCACATCCTGCCTCGTGCCCCGGAACGGCCCGGGCGTCTCCATCTTCAGGGAGACCAGCGCGGTACAGTAGCGCAGGGCCTCCTCCACGCTCCTGCCCTGCTGCCTGGCCGCGATGTATCCGGCGAACGTGGTGTCGCCTCTCCCGGTGCGTCCCGACAGGTTCCTGGCCTTAATCGGACAGGTATACATCTTTCCGCCGGCATAAGCCAGCACTTCCGTATTGTGGGTGATCACAATCTCCTTCGCGCCCCATTCATGCAGAAGCCCGGCGGCTTCCCGGCGGTCGGAAAGACCCGTGATAATCTCCGCCTCCGCCGCGTCGGTCTTGAAATAATCCATCAGCGGAAGGTACCGCTTCTTCTCCGCCCAGTCATGAAACCGCATGCTGCCGTCCGGTTCCACATGCCGGAGCATGCACTGCACGTCCAGAGCCACCTTTCCGTGCCTGGAAGCCTCCTCAAACAGCGCGCCGTCAAAATCGCCGTACACCAGGCCGGCGAAATGATAGACGGCGGTCTCCATCTGAGGAAGTTCTTCAAACCGGAACGGATCGCAGACGTCCAGGGACGTGCACTGGCGCTTCTCCTTGTCCGCCGTAAAATACTGGTTGCGGATGGAGCAGGTGGCCGACGAAGCTTTCCAGTATACATCCGCCTGCACGCCCCGGAACCGTTCTTCCACATCCGCATCCTTTTCATTCAGTTTGCAGAAAATGGCCGTGCGGGCGCCGCTGCCCGCCGCCGCGAAGCCGGAAGCGACCACAGCCCCCCCGATCTCCCTGCGCTCATTTCCCAGGTAATCAATATTATAATCCACCGATACCGGGCCGATCACCATCACATCATATTTCTGTGCCATAATTCCTCCTGTCACCAGATAACTTTCATAATATGTATTGGCCGCTCAGCGGCTGTCCCTGCGCCGCCTGGAATTCCAGCGCCCGGTGAGGCGGGATCTCCATCCCCGGCACCTGGGGGCAGTCGGAAAAATACGCTTTGACGCCCGCCTGCTCCAGCATGCTCACCACATCCGGGTGGGCGCTGTCGTACCGCCGGTCACTGGAAGCGCAGCACACTGCCGCTTCCGGCGATACCATCTTCAGAAGTTCCCGGCTGACGCCGTCCTTCTGCCCGTGGTGTCCGACCTTAAACAGATCCGCCCTGAGTTTTTCACCGGGGATCTCCGTATAATCCCCGCGTCCCGCGTCCCCGGGCAGCAAAATCCGCCGATCCTCATATAAAATTCTCAGGATCAGGCTGTAATGGTTCATGCGGCCGTCCAGCCGGGTCAGCTTCTCCAGAAATCTTTCCGGGGACATTTCCCCGTATAATTCCCTCAGAGACGCTTCCAGTTCCTCCTGATCCCTCCTGAAAGGCGCAAGCACCTCCATCTGCCCGCCCCGGCCAAAAGACATGACCTGTCCGCACGCAAGCTTCCTGATAAAGCCTCCGTTTTCCGCGGTTATCCGGCACAGTTCGCCATAATCGTTCAGGGCATGGATGAATTTCTTCCGGTACGGGTTCTGCGCCGCGTCCGGGTCCAGTCGGCGCATGGACCGGTAAAAGGCCGCCGGAAGCCCCTGCCAGAGTTCTCCCGGCGGCAGCTGTGCGGCCGTGCGCGTCATGCCGCTCACATGATCCTCATGGATGTGGGTGCAGATCATCAGATCCAGATGGCTCACGCCTTTTTCCTGGAGATACTCCCAGACAGGGACGCGGCCCAGGGAGCGGTCCGCATACTCCTGTTCCTCCCCGCTTCCCCCGTCGATCAGCGCCGTGAACATGCCGTCCTCTCTGGAAGCGTCCGTGCATTCCAGCAGGATGGCTTCCCCGTAGCCCACATTCACAAAGGTCAGTTTCATTCCCGTCTGCCCGCACCAGGGACCCTGACCTCCCGTCCTCACTTTATCGCCCTCTTAATATAGAAGCTGGACAGAATGAGCACGATCACCGTCATGACGATGGCTCCGGCGCTTCCCAGGCCAAAGTCAAAGGTCTTGATTCCATAATTGTAAAGGTACTGCGTGATCGTAGCCGTACTGTTGGCCGGACCGCCCCCTGTGAGCAGGTTCACCTTGTCAAAGAGACGGAAGCTGTCGATGGTCCTTAACAGGGCGCAGAGCGCCAGACTGCTTTTTATATTGGGAATCGTCACATAGAACAGAATCCTGACCGGACCTGCACCGTCCATCCTCGCCGCCTCGTACTGTTCCTGGGACACTGACTGCAGTGCCGCGTACAGGAGCAGGAATACAAAAGGAGCGCACTGCCATACGTCGATCAGCACCAGCATGCCGAAGGCTGTGCGGATGTCCGAAAACCAGTTGAATACTGGCAGATGCAGGCTCTCCAGGAACCGGTTGACAATCCCGTAGTTGGGGGACAGCATCATGCGCCAGATCAGCGCCACGGTAACCGTGGGGAGCAGATAGGGCAGCAGGAGCAGGGTTCTCATAATCTTCTGGCCTGTTTTCAGGCTGTTGACAAAAAGCGCCATCCCAAAGCCCACCAGCATCTCCAGCGCCACCGTCAGAACCGTAAATTTCACCGTATTCCACACAGACTGCTGAAAATACGCGTCTGTCAGAAGATCCAGATAATTTTTCAGGCCGGTTGCCTTCGGGGCGCCGTTTAAGGCCCCCAGAAGGTTATAGTCCGTAAAGCTGTAGACCAGGGTAAAGATCAGCGGGTAAACTGTCATAACCGCCAGCACCACCATGGTGGGCGTGATCATGGCCGTGCTGAAGCGCTTCGTCTCCCGCCGCGCGCCCATGGCTTTCTTCATTCCTATCATACCGTCTCCCTGCTATTTTGCCATCAGTTCTTCCAGCGCCGCCTGCGCGTCGTTCAGGCCCTCTTCCACCGTCTTTGCGCCGTTAATGATATTATCCATCTCAGATCCCAGAGTGGTATAAAACTCGGTCCACTGGGCGATCACCGGACGGTACACGCCGCTCTCCAGCGCCTGGCATACCACCTCATACTGCGGATAGGTTTTCAGCACTTCTTCGTCCTGAAGGCTGGAATAACGGCACGGAACGCCTCCGGATGCCACGGTGCCGTACTGCACTTCCGGATCCATCAGATAAGTGAGCAGTTCCGCTGCCAGCTCTTTGTTCTGGCTATTGGACGGGATCCCCAGGCACCAGATACCGTACACATTGGCGTTATACGCCTCCGCACCGGGCACTGCCTTGCCGTTCAGGGCAATATAATCTGCCGCGGAATCCGCCGTGGGCGTATACCAGCCCGGCCATGCGACGCCCATCGTCGCGGCTCCGGTATCCACAGACGCCACCAGATCGTCCTTCACCTGCGCCTCGCCGGTGGCGATCAGTTCCATATAATAGTTCATGGCGTTTACAAATTCTTCGCTGTTCACCGTCGGCTGGTTGTTCTCATCCACCACCCAGCCGCCGTGGGAGAGCAGGATCGGAAGGAAGTCCACCACCAGGTTATTCTGGCTGTCGCCGCGGTAGATGAATCCCTTTTTGCCATTGGCCTGCGCCTGCTGGCAGATGTCCAGCACCGCCTCCAGGGAATCCACAGTATCCGTCGTATATCCGGCTTCCTCCACATTCGCTTTGTTCATCATTAATACGGTCACATTTCCGTAGTAGGGCGCCAGATACGCGCTGCCATCCACATAGCAGATGGACGTGGTGGCCGGGATGATATCCTCGTCCAGCTCATAGCCCAGCTCCGTCAGGTTTGCCAGCACACCCGCGCTGGTAAACTCCGCCATCCAGGAACCGTCCACCATGCACAGATCGTACGCGCCCTGGGCGCTGGTGGCGTTCAGGGCAACGGAGGTATGCAGATCCTCCTCAGAAAGCTCCTGCACATCGATCTTCACATTGTGCTCTTCCTCAAAAGCTGGCAGGCACTCTTTGAGCACATCCGCGTATACGCCGCCTCTCAGGGCGATGGACATCTGCGTCGTTCCTTCTGCGGACGTTCCCTGGCTTCCCTCCGCCGAAACGCTGCTTCCTCCGCATGCAGTCAGGGAGCATGCCGCCGCTCCCGCCAGTATCAATGCCAATACTTTTCTCTTCATGTTTTCCTCCTGTTTTCACTCATAAAAATTCTGTTGACCTTTTTCACTTTTAAAATTTCTGTCAGCCTTTTACCGCTCCGCTGGAAAGACCTGAGATCAGGTAATTCTGCGCAAAGATCACGAACAATGTGATCGGGATCACGGAGATCACTCCCCCCGCCGCTACCAGTCCGAAATTGGTCAGGCTGTCCTCCGTATTCAGAAGGGCCAGCGCCAGCGGCACTGTGTTGTTCATGGAACTGCGGGTAAAAATCACCGTGTATGTATACTCATTCCATGCGTACATGAAAGAGAGCATGGCCACGGCCGCAATGCCGGGGGCAACCAGCGGAAGCACAATCTTATAGAACAGCTGCCACTCTGTCGCTCCGTCCACCTTGGCGCTCTCCTCCACCTCATCCGGCAGTTCCTGGAAAAAGCTGAGCAGGAACCAGATGATCAGCGGAACATTGATCAGCACGCATGCCAGCAGTACCGGTATCTTGGTGTTGATCAGCCCCAGCTTGTTAAACATGATATACAGCGGGATCACAAAAGCCACCGGCGGCAGCACCCGTATCAGCAGCACCCAGTAGGTCATGGGCTGCTTCAGCCCGAACTGGAAACGTTTCCGCGCGATCACATAGGCCGCGCAGATTCCCACCAGCAGGGAAACCGCCAGCGATCCCAGGGTGGTCTGCATACTGTTCAGGATGGCCTGGCCAAATCCCTCATTCTGGAACAGTCCCACAAAATACTCAAAGGTCACCGTCCGCGGAAACAGGGAGATTGCACCCTGCATCTCCTCCGACGGGCGGATTGCCATAGCGGCCAGCCAATAGATCGGAAACAGGGACAAAAACAAAAGCGCCGCGCACCCGATGCCCTTCCCGATGGTACCGGCTTTCACATGTTTCTTCATTCTTTTTACGACTCCTCCTCTCAGAAGCGCTGTGTTCACCGTGGTTTAATGTAACATGTGCAGGACACGGCGCTCTATCATCCCGCCGTAAAATTTTGTAAGAAGAAGGTAAAAATTGTCTGAGGAGGAAAAGGATTTGTGAAAGGGAGGTAAAAGAGGCGGAAAATCATAGATGAAAAAGACGTATATTTCGGGAAAAAGGGAATCGAAGAAGTTCTGACATTATTATAAAGAAACACGGCGGTCCGTAAGTTTTTTACGGGCCGCCGCAACCTGCCGGATTTGCATGGAAAAGAGCCGGATTTCTTTTCTGAGTATTGATATATATAAGCATCATCTGTCTGCCTGCTCTTTGGCCAACTGTTCTCTCAGCATACGGATTTCCTGATCTTTTTCAAACAATTGTCTTTGCTGATCCGTCAGCTGCTCCTGCTGGTCATCGATTTGACGCTGTTTCTCCCCCAATTGTTTCTGTTGATCATCAATTTGACGCTGTTTTTCCCCCAATTGTTCCTGCTGATCATTGATTTTTCGCTGTTTCTCCTCCAGCTCCTTCTGCTGTTCTTCCACCATATATTTCACCGTGTTGCGGTCCATGATCCTCAGCGCTTCCGAAAACATATGCAGCACCTCCTCCGGCCTCTGGCGCAGCATGGCGATCTCCTTGTATATCTCTTCCAGCCAGGGGTATTCTGTCATCAATTTTTCGGCTTCCTCCACTGTTTCCGTGACCAGAAGGGACAGCCATGCCGTCTGTTCGTTCCTATTTACAGCATACGGGATTTGTCGGAACACGTCAAGGGCGATCAGGCAGTATTCCTGCAGGAATTCCATCTCCAGGCCTGTATCAAAGGTGATCTTTCCCCGGTGGATGTACATCTCCGGCATCCGATGGAAATTCCCCGCGCTGTTTTCAAAGATGACGATGGTATATACCTTCCTCATGTCCTTGTAAGAAAACTTATCCCCTTTCAGGGATTTGGTACGGGCATACTGGCGCATGACCAGATCTGACGAGTAGCATGTCATACGCTCAGCCGGAAAAGCATAGGGCACCTTCTGAATCTCCACGTTGGTCAGGGAGCCGTCTTCCAGTTCCACCAGCACGTCCATGATCAGCAGAGACTCTCCGTCCAGCATCCGGTCCTCCGTCGGCAGGATTTCTTTTACTTTTACAGGAATTCCCAGGAGACTGGAGATCAGGCCGGACAAACGTTCCGGATGCAGTTTGGGATCGAAGATAGCTTTGAAAAAAGGATCGTAGGTAAGGGGCAGCGTCCTGGCTCCGCGGAGAAAATCCAGAAAGCGCTCCCGGAGAGGTGCGGGAAGGCGGCGGTATGGATTTCGAAGTTCCGGGCTATCTTCTACTTTCTCCAGCATTTCCTCTCGTGTATCGGGCTGGCGTTTCCAGACAACCGCTGGGGCGGGCGGATTCTTCCGGCCGACGGATGTGTTTGCCAAACTCTGATGGACAGCAACTGTGCCTGTCGGGCAATTCTTTGTACTTATATTTGTATTCGTATTCATAGTTACATCTGTATTCGTATTTTTCTCTTTATCTCTGCTCATATCTCTGTTCAAAACAGCCTCCTTCCGGGCAGATATTGCACGCAGAAGGCATATGCGCAAAAACGTGAAAGACATATGCGCGCAAAAATCGCCTTCTGTGTGCAGATTATGCAAATATAATAACTAACAACATTTGGGAAATTTGGTGAGATCTCACCAGAATTTTGATTCTTGTGAATTAAGCATACTAAATTTTATACATTGAGAAATTATATCTCCACCGGGAGCAAATCCTCATGCGGCCAGCACTGCCCGAAAATCATCCCGGGACAGTACCTGAAAGCCGCTACTTATTTAAATTTCCTCATTCTTTCTGATTCATTTTGGCCAGTTGTTCCCTCAACACACGGATTTCCTGATCTTTTTCAAACAATTGTCTTTGCTGATCCGTCAGCTGTTCCTGCTGGTCATCGATTTGACGCTGTTTCTCCCCCAATTGTTCCTGCTGGTCATCGATTTTTCGCTGTTTCTCCCCCAATTGTTCCTGCTGATCATTGATCTGGCGCTGCTTCCTGGCCAGCTCCTTTTTCTGCTCCTCCAGCTCCTTCTGCTGTTCTTCCACCATATATTTCACCGTGTTGCGGTCCATGATCCTCAGCGCTTCCGAAAACATATGCAGCACCTCCTCCGGCCTCTGGCGCAGCATGGCGATCTCCTTGTATATCTCTTCCAGCCAGGGGTATTCTGTCATCAATTTTTCGGCTTCCTCCACTGTTTCCGTGACCAGAAGGGACAGCCATGCCGTCTGTTCGTTCCTATTTACAGCATACGGGATTTGTCGGAACACGTCAAGGGCGATCAGGCAGTATTCCTGCAGGAATTCCATCTCCAGGCCTGTATCAAAGGTGATCCTTCCCCGGTGGATGTACGTCTCCGGCATCCGATGGAAATTCCCCGCGCTGTTCTCAAAGATGACGATGGTATACACCTTCCGCATGTCCCGGTAAGAAAACTTGTCGCCCCTCAGGGATTTGGTACGGGCATACTGACGCATGACCAGATCTGATGAGTAACAGGTCATGCGCTCGGCAGGAAAGGCATACGGCACCTTCTGGATCTCCACGTTGGTCAGGGAGCCGTCTTCCAGTTCCACCAGCACGTCCATGATCAGCAGGGACTCTCCGTCCAGCATCCGGTCTTCTGTTGGAAGGATTTCTTTTACTTTTACGGGGATTCCCAGAAGACTGGAGATCAGGCCGGACAGACGTTCCGGATGCAGTCTGGGATCGAAAATGGCTTTGAAAAAAGGATCATAGGTAAGGGGCAGCGTCCTGGCTCCGCGGAGAAAGTCCAGAAAGCGCTCCCGGAGAGGTGAGGGAAGACGGCGGTATGGATTTCGAAGTTCCGGGCTATCTTCTACTTTCTCCAGCATTTCCTCTCGTGTATCGGGCGGACGTTTCCAGACAGTCGCTGGGGCGGGCGGATAATTCTTTGTACTTATATTTGTATTCGCATTTATAGTTACATCTGTATTCGCATTTTTCTCTTTATCTCTGCTCATATCTCTGTTCGAAACAGCCTCCTCTCAGGCAGATATTACACGAAAAAAGCCTGTACGCAAAAACGTGAAAGGCCTGCGCGCAAAAAGAGTCTTCCGTGTACATATCGATAAATATAATAACTGGCAACATTTGGGAAACGTGGTGAGATCTCACCGGAATTCCGATTTCTATGAGTAAATTGTACCATAAGGAGCGGCTACATACAAGACCGGATTTTTTTGTCGATGGGGACGACAGATGAAAACGTAAAAAGACGGGAGTACAGTTTCTGTGTTGTGGTTCAGCGACCAGAAAAACCAGACAAGAAAGGCTGTATTCCCGCATGGACAGTATAGCACAGAACGTGAATTTTTGTCTATCTTTCCCGCTGCAGGTGCAAAAATATAGTGTTGTAAATACCATCTTTCAGCATAAATCCAGTCACTATTCTGTCCCAAATCCCCCATCTGTTCTTAATTCCGGCACAGCAAAAATAATACTGAATTAAATTTTCAGAGGCAGATTAAATTTTTCGATATATTGTTGCGCAAAATTATAAACGCCTTTTTCGCCATCGGTCATTTGGGGAACCAGCAAATCATAATAATAAATAAAATCAATATCGACACCAGTTAAATCATGCCGGATTTGGGCACACAGGAGAACCAGTAAAGAATAAAGATAAGACAGTGCGAGCGTCTTTCTATCATTAACGATACTTCTCATCAGAGTTACAAGTTCATGCAACAGTTTGACCGCTTCTTTTGAACCATACATCAGCAGTATTTTCTCTAAATCCTTTAATGAAGCATCATATTTTTCACTGGCTTTTTTTCTCCTTATTTTGTTTTGATTATTTTGATTTCCCGCATTATTCTGTTCTTCTATCCAACATACAATCAATTCCGTGTTGCTTTCAATGAAATTCATTAAAATATCCGGCAATGTGTCAATTCTTTTTAAAGTATTTTCCGTCTTTTGCTCAATTAAAGCATTTTTTAAAGTTGCACCCGCTAACCGGATACTGATAAAAACAGTCAGGAACGTCCCCAAAATTCCTGAAACCTCGATCAGATTTTCCGTTGTAAGTGGTGATAGTTGGAACATGGTCAACCTCCTTTTATCCTGTGTATATTATTTCTAATTTTATCATAACTTGTCAGCCCTTGTCCCCATAACTTCTCTCATCTCTAAATACCAGCCGCGGCGTGGAGACATGCTCCGCGCCGCGGCTGGCCTTTCGGTATTACTACCTTCTTATTTTTACTTTTCTGTGATGTACGTAGAGCAGGCCTCCCAGCAGTACCAGAACGCCTCCGGATACCGCAAGCAGAATCTCCATGCCCCACTGTTCCTGTTCCGTCAGGTTCCGTGAATTATCGATCCTTACCACCGTCATATCCACTCCCAGTCCGGCCAGTTTCGCATCCATGGTCATCAGTTCTTCGTCCGACGCGGTCAGAAGATCTTCCGCGTCATAGACTCCATAGCTTCCGCTGGACGCGTCGTACACCGTCACAAGTTCGCCGCCCGGTGTGGTTCCGCCTTCGTTCTGTCCTTTGGCGGTTCCGTCCGCTTCGGAAACTCCGTCCGTAAGTTCCTCCGGATCGTCATATTCCTCTGTGCGGCCGCCCGATACTTCCGGGCCTTCCTCATCTGCCGGCGTACCAGGTTCCGGCGCCTCCGGTTCTTCCGCATCCCAGCCTCCGGTGAAGCCAGCCAGTTCGCCGGGCTCGCCTTCCGCCAGGAATGTCTCTGTCTCTTCCTCCGGTCTTTGGTGAATCACGCCGGAACTGCTGTCGTCCGATTCCGGATCGGCCTTCGCCCGGTCCTCGCCTGCAACTGCCGTATTCTCCGGATCTGCGGCCAGCGCACTGCCTTCCTCCTGCGTGGGGTCGCCGGGCTCGGCCACATCGCCGTTGGCATTGGTAACGCCCGTAAGATCCGTCTCCGCCGCATACTCCTGCTCAAGACTCAGCAAAGAGCCGTCGTCCACTGTATCTCCATAGCCGCTCACCGCTCCTGCCGGCAGTTCATCGCCATTCTCCAGCAGATAAACGCCGATATTGGTCTCCAGATCCAGAGCCTGCTCGTAAGCGTCATTTGCCCTTGGAACCGTATTGAAGAATCTTGCCCGAACCGTTCCCAGCAGATATGCCGCAAAGTTCGTGGTATCCGCATCCGAATCCAGATCCAGCCACTCTCCGGTAAAGTAATTGAATCCCCAGATTCCGCCATGTTCATAGCATCCCATGACGATATGGCTGTCTTCGCTGTTCTCCAGCGTATTGGAAATATGCGAAATATTATAATTTGCAAATCCGGACGGATAGTGAACCGGCTGTTCCAGATCCTCCAGATCCCTCTTTCCTCCGGCATTCAGCACCGTCAGATAGCGGTAATCCTGATAAGTATCCAGTATATAGCCGTCCTGTACCGGCAGACTGTCCGCACTCAGTGTTCCGGAAGTAAACAGCTGGCCGTTCTTCACAAAGAGCTGGCGGGAACTGGTATAACGCTCCTCTCCTCTTGTGGTACAGGTAAATCCAGCGTAGGTCTCGATGCCAAACTCTCCGTAGCTTCCTGTAAACAGCGGATTGCTCATGCTCAGTACCGTAAAGCTGCTTCCCGCGTCCTCATAAACCAGATCCTGAAGAATGCTGTCTCCGGCGGCTTCGCCACTGCTTCCGGCAGTTCCTCCGGCGCTTCCGGAGGTTTCGCCTTCGCTGACATACGCCTCGCCGGCGCTGTCAGTTCCGCCTCCATCAGGCTCCTCGCTTCCGGCGCCTTCGGCGGCTTTCGCAGCCTCTGCCTCTTCCGCCGCTTCCGCGGCCTGGCGCAGATCCAGCAGCCTGCCGTCGGCAGTCAGCGCTTCCGCGCCGTACAGGTTGACAAACCCGCCTTCGCATTCGATCCGGCCCATACTTCCGTTCAGCATATCCTTGTTGTTGATGTAGGCATATTCATCGTCCCAGGTAACCACCCGGCGCGCCGTCTCTTCCGGCGTCACCTGACAGGTCTGGGAATCCAGATAGCTTTCGCCGCTCACCGCGTCGTAGAATTCCGACCAGGTGGTCACGGTCAGCTCCGTCTGGAAATCATACCGCAGGGTGTAGACCCGTTCGTCAATGTAATAGCCCGTCCTCTGCCGTCCTTCTTCATCCGTGAAGCTCACCGGTATCAGGCCCTTCGCCGCACCGTACTCCTGAGTCAACGCCGTGTTCGCGCCTTCCTCCTGGGTCAGCGCCACATCTGCGCCATCTGCCTCCACGGTAAACCAGCATCCGCCCAGATACGTGTCGTCCCGGTACGGGATATTGCTGTCAAATTCCAGATTCAGAAGGTTCGCTCCGGACGCGTAGGCCCTCACGGCGGGCGCAGGCTCGGAAGCCCGTCCTCCCAGCCACAGCGCACGCATCAGGCTGAACGTTCCCGCGCCGCTTCCGGGCAGTGGAACGCCTCCGCTGTATACCGAATCTGTCGTGCTGTACGGATACAGGGCTCCATCCACTTCATACAGGCCCTCCTGTGCCGGCAGTGTCAGACGCGGAGTATTGCGGCCGCGCACATAGGGCATATAGCCTTCCGTGCTGTGGCGGTATACCTTGCTGTAGCCGTACACGGTGCGTTCTTTAATCGCTCCGGTGCCAGCTTCCGTATAAGACTCCGTGGCCGTCACGCGGCAGTAATAGTACCCGTTACCGGTCAGCCGCAGCGTATCCGAATTCTCGCCCTCTATGGGCGTTCCGTCGTAGCCGCCCAGATGGCTGCTGTACCACTGATACGTGATGTTGCTCAATGCACTGGAATTATCCGCTTTCACCTTCACATACGGCATGTTGTCAAAATCCCAGCCGCTTCCGGTTGCGGAGACTGTACCACCCGTTCCCGCAGAAGCGTTCTCGTCCACATCGGGCGCAAGTGTTGTTTCCTCCTTATCCCGATATGCCGTACTCTTCACTGCCGGTGCATGGATGCCCAGCGGCCAGGTCACTCCGGCGCCCAGGTAACTGCCGTCATCCTGCTTAATCCTCACGTAGAGCTGGCGTCCTTCCTGTTCTGCCTCTTTGATTCCCAGACTTTCCAGTTCAGTCTCCATCAGCTTCAGCTCCGTCTCCCCGCCGGTGACAGTAATGGATTTTTTCACGGATGTGCTTCCGCTGCTGTCAGCGCCGTTCACCCGGCCCGAACCGGTGTCGTACCGCAGATGGTTGACCCTGGAGTTCTGCGCGATTTCGGCTTCCGTCAGCGCACAGTCGTAGGCCATGACGCTGCCCAGTGTGCCTTTGATGGAACCATATGTATCTGTGCTTGAACCGACGCCCAGCCGCAGCAGGTTGCCGTACCGGCTCTCAAATCCGCCGGTCTGGCTGATGGTCCCAAACTTCTCTTCATCCAGATAAATATCCGTTTCCACCCGGTTGCCCGTATCCTGCAGATAGGTCCGGATCACCAGGGTCAGCTGTACATATTTGTCCGCGATATTTTTTCCACTGTCAGCCTTATACAGCGCAGGATATCCGGAGGTCCAGCCATTCGGCAAGTCAGTGCCAGTGCCGTTCCTCAATATGTCTGAATTATCCACCCATAAATATGTTCTTCCAGTATTGTAAAACCGCAGCAAAAAGCCGCCCTGCGTAGTGCTCCGGCCATATAACAGATAATTGTCCTTTGCATAGTTGCCATCGTCCAGCTTCAGCATAAAGCTGATCGTGGCCGCCGTATACTCCCTGCCCTGATTGTCCTTTCGTTTTTGTGATCCCAGCGTTCCATTATCCACAGTATCCAGATACTGGGAACCGCCGGCGAAATACAGGCCGTTGCTCTTCCAGCTTCCTTCTGCAAAGTTCCTCAGCTGGTAGCTTTCCCCGTCCTCGGAAGCCAGGTTGGTCCAGTATGCCGCATCCGGGTCCCAGCCCTCGCCCGTGTTGTTCAGGGCGTCCAGCCAGAGTACCAGATCCTCATTCTGCACATAAGTATCCGCCATGACTTCCACTTCATATTGCTTGCCGTCTGTCAGCTCTTCTGTATTCAGCAGCAGGGTTCCCGGCGTGCCCTGGGGCAGGATCGCCGCGTCCGCGGCCGCGCCCTCGCCCAGTCCCAGGAAGTTCCAGTAGGTGCCGGCAAATCCGGCATCGATCCAGAACGCTTCCGTCGCCAGCTCCGAACTGGTAACCTTCTGGCTTCCCAGCCGGGACTGGTTGTCTGGATTTGCGTCGTCCCAGATATAGAGTTTGGGGATCTCTCCGGCGGCGGTTCCTGTTTCCGGGTAGCCTTTCTCGCTCACATGGTTCGCCACCACGGCCTGCGTACTTGATGTGTTGCTGTAAACCGACTGGCTGGCGATCACAATACCTTCGAAATAGGTGCTGCTGTCCAGTGTATTGCCGCTCTCATCCAGTGTGGGATCGTTAAACCTCACCGGCAGAGCCTCGCCCAGATAGAAACTGCCGTCGCTGTTGCGCTCCTGCTCTCCGGGGCTGTAGTATCCGAAGAGACCTCCCGCGTACGTACTGGTCGCCTTCACACTTCCCGCAAAATAGAAGTGTTTCAGATCCATTCTGCGGTAGGCAGTATTGTTCATCATATATCCGATGCCCTCGCCGGCAAAGCCGCCTGCGCGTTCTCTGGCCACAACCGTCGCGTTGGAATACAGTTCCTGGAACCGGCTGCCCATAGCCTTTCCCACAATGCCGCCCGCGCCTATATTGGCCGTCACTGTGGTATCTTTGCTGAAGCTGTTATAAATTAAAACGTAACGGTCACTGGTTGTATCCGACACCTGGCCTCCCAGGAGGCCTCCCGCATAGTTGGCATTCTCACTTCCAATATAGCAGTCCGTGACGCTGCAGTTCCGAATCTCTTTGTCATAGGACATTCCCAGAACTCCGCCGGCATAGGAGCCCGCAATCACCGTATTCTTATAGAATGTACTGTTAAGCACCGCCACTGCATAACCGCCGCCGCCGCCCGCGCGTTCATTGCCCGCCTGAATATGGCTGTTGCGGATTATGGAATCATTTACAGTGCTCCAGGTTGCACTGATCCCTCCTGCATAACTGCCGGACGCATAGATGTAACAGCCGTCGACCAGACAGTGCTCTGCATAAGTGGCGTTGGTGCCGATGCCTCCCGCATAATTGCCGGCGCTGACATACGTATTCAGCACCTGCACTTCCTCATAATGGTTCACCGTAGCGTTGTAACTGCTGACCTGGATAAAGCCATTCACGCCGGCCGCGTAGTTGGAACTGCCGGAGGCCGCGACTTCCACCGCATAGGGAACCGTCTCGCCGTCTTTATCCTGATATCCCAGAGCTCCCACGGTGATCCGCTCATTGACTCCCTGGTTGCTGAGGCCGCTGACGCCGCCCACCTGGGTCCTTCCCCGGACGCTGGTTCCCGTCACCTGGATGTCAGCAAACAGACCGTATCCGATACCGCATATACCTCCGGTGTTGGAATAACTTCCCTCCACAGTCACCTGGGAACCATAGGTGGTAGTATCCGCCGCCCGGTCGTAGTCCGTATCGGTTCCTTCCAGCACGATATTGGTCAGACTTCCCCGCACAGTGCCGGTCAGGCCGCCCACATAATCGCCTCTGGCGGTGATCCTGATATTATCCAGCCGGATATTGTCCAGGCTGCCTTCCGTGATGCCGATACAGCCCACCTGAGACGCAGTTCCGGCGTCTACCGTAACATTCTCAAATACCAGGCCGGAGCCATTGCCCTGCAGACGGTTGATCAGGCCCACATTGGTCCCGCCGTAGGCGGAGACATCCAGTTTCATATTTTTAAATGTAATGTCTGAAGCAGCTCCCGTAATATCGGAAAAGACCGCCTCTCCACTCTTCCTGGCCGTATAGTCCAGCCCTGTCAGCATGGCAGGATCAGCCTCTGATCCTGCTCCCTTCAGCTTTCCGGCGCGGATGCTCAGATAACCGGACAGCTCCGCATTGCTAAGGCTGCTGAAGTCCACTGTGCCGGTGATGGCAATATTCTGATACGACTGGCCAAGCCCCAGTTCCCCGGAGCCGCTGCCCAGATAGTGTTTCCACTCATCTATATTACTGATTTCCAGATAAGGAACATCCTCCTCGGCAAACTGCAGTACGCCGCTCAGACTCTGTACGCTGCCGTCCGCCCTCTTCACCTGCACCGTCACCCGGTAATTGTCCTGATAGCTGTTCAGCCTGGTATACAGTTCAAAGCTTGTGGTCACCGTGCCGTCGGCCACTGATGTCTGGGTGTTCAGCTTCAGGGGATAGGCATCCGACGGATCTGCCGCTTCCATTCCCTCTATCACCGTGCTGCCGTATTCATATAAAGTGTCCGCAATGGGCTGTACAAAGGATACGTACAGTTTGTATGGATACTCTCCTCCGGATTGAATCACATATCCAACCGGATTCAGTTCCAGGGACAGATCCCTGAGAATCGTCACGCTCTGGCCCGGAAGCGGGGTCGCTCCGTCTTCATCCAGGAGCCAGGGCAGCATCCCCGGCGTCTCCTCCGGTGAATCCGCCCCCTGGATCTGCCAGCCGCTGCCCAGTCCCAGCCTGCGGCTCCAGCCGGCCCTCACACTGCTGCCGGACAGGTCCTCGCTGGCCAGAAGGGCCAGGGCGTCCAGCCGGTCAGTTACCGACTGTCCATTCATCAGCTGTCCTTCATACGCATAGACCCGGCTGGCGGTTACCACCGCGCTGCCCAGCTCATTTCCGTAGAGCCGGCCCACATTGTCCAGAGAACCGGTCTGGGAATATACTTCCCCGGCCGCAAACGCGCTCTTCAGGGACAGCGAACTCTCCGCACTTCCCAGGATGCCGCCGATGCCGCTGGCGGAAGACCGCACGGACACGTCCGTCCACACCTGACTGATATTGTTGCCGCCGATGCCCACCAGGCCGCCGGTGCCGCTGAAGCTGCTGTCGATCGACCCCTGCGCGTAGCACTCCTGGAGCTTCCCGCCGTTGCCGGTGAGACAGCCCGCCAGGCCGCCGATTCCGCCGGCGGCAGAGCCTGCCCTGGCCGTCATCGTCAGGCCGGACACGAAGCAGCGCTGAACGGTGCTTCTCTCCGCACTGCCCAGCAGGCCTCCCAGAATCAGGGTTCCGCCCTGCTCCGAATCCGCGGATTCCATCTCCACATCAGATGCAGAGCAGTATTCCACCGTACACTCCGTAAGCGTTCCCGCCAGCGCTCCCGCACTGCCCGCCGCGCCCGGCATGGATACGCCTTCCATGCGCACGTGACTCAGTTCACTGCCGGAAGCCTGAGCCAGAAAGCCTCTGCTGGCCTGAGCGGCAGGCGCGCCTTCAAAACTGATGTTCTCCACCAGCAGATTCTCCACCCGGCCGCCGTCCATGCTCTCGATCACATAGCCCTTCTCCGCCGGGTAGTTCCGGATGGACGCCGGGCGGGTGCCGCCGGCTCCGTCCGACACCTGAGCTCCGCGGACCGCTCCGGAAAATGCCTGATATTCCCCTCCGCCCAGGTTCTTCCGGCCAAGCTCCGCCGTCTGGCTTCCGCTCATGCCGGCAAAATCCAGATCCGCGGCTATCTCATAATTCCCGATCATGTCGATCTGATCCGCGGACAGGTACCGGTTCCACTCCGCCGTAGTCCGTATCTTCCTCCAGAACTCAATATCCAGATATTTCTCCCCGTTGGGCGTGCCCGCGCCGAAGCTCTCCGTCCTGGTGGCGTCTCCGATGGCGGAGGCCCGGTAGGAGAAGCTCTTCAGTTCATAGGAAGAGTGGCAGTATTGAGGATTGGTCAGCTTCACTGTTACCTCATAATAATCCTGCCCCATCTGCTGGCTCAGGATCTCGCAGTCCAGCCCATCCAGCACCAGTTCGGTGATCTGCCGCTGGCGATTGTTGATGAACCGGATGCTGGCGATCACATAGTCCTGTCCGTTCTCATCCGTCCCTTCTTCCACCGGCCGCGCGTCCAGCACCTCCGGCGCCGACAGGCCCACGCCCGACGGCAGCGGGATCGCCGGCTGCGCCTCCAGCATCACATCGTTCATCAGGATCTTGGGATAGTATCCGGACGGGATCATCTCCTCCACCTGGAACTGTCCGTCCCCGTTGAGCAGATTGCTCATCACCGCCACATTCCACAGGTCCGAATCCTCCGCCGCCGTCTGGTTCGTATAGGGATAGACCGCCCCCTGAGGTGAAATATAGTAGACATCTTCCTCCCTCCAGCTTCCGGCATGCATGCCCACGCTGATGCCCCCGGATGCAGCAAAGAGCGTACTGGGCCCCTGCACGTTGGTGGTGGAGCTGATGGTGTACGCGTACCGGTCTCCCCGGGTCAGCACGTTCTGCACCGTTCCCAGACTATATCCCACGGCCAGCCCATTCCTGCCGGTGTAAGAATTGGTATTCTGCTTTTCCACATTGATGTCGCCCACCGTATACACGTTCCGTACCGTACCCTCCGCATAGTTATGCCCCACGATGACGCCGTTGTCATAAACCACGTTCGCAGAATTGCCCAGATACTGGGCTGACGCGAAATTCACGCGGGCGCTGGAGGATATGTAGGCGTAACCGTTCTGCACGGTCCCTTGGTTATATCCGCAGATGCCGCCCCAGTATCTGTTTGCCGTCAGGTCATTCTCATAGAGCACCGCGAAATTCTCAATCAGGCCGGACGGCCGGTTCATCCGCACAATTCCACCAGTTTGAACATTAGGGAACGCACCGGACAGATTGATTCTCACAATGATATTGCGCAGCGTCCCGTAATTATCGCTTATCAGTGCCGAACGGTCTCTCAGGCCGCTGTTCAGGTCCGTATCCCAGTTGATGATCAGGTTGCTGATCTCCGCCCCGTCTCTCAGGTTGCTGATCAGATACATCTGCCCCGCGTTGGTGATGGTATGCCCCTGACCGTCGATCTTGCCGTAAAAGTTACTGGTTACCACGCCGGTCCTTGCCGTGGTAAAGTCCTCCACTACAGTAAACTTCCCATAGGGGAACATATTCAGCAGGTCCAGATCCTCGTCGCAGGCGATGCTGTACGTCACCTCCTCGGTGGTGAAATACAGATCCGACAGGAGGATCTCCTCCCCGTACAGATCTGCCCAGATGGTCACGCAGTAGCTGCAGTACCCATCCAGCTCCTTCTGGTGCGTGCCCCGGTAGGACGTCCCGTCAAAGGACACCGTGTCCTCATAGACTAATTTGTCCGAGGTATCCGCCCCGTCGATGCCCTCCCGCTGGTACCAGCGCATGACGAACCTCCGCACTTCGGAGCTCTGATCCGCAGGATTCACCTTCAGGTCCCCGCCGGGATCGCTCACGTCCGCGCGCACGTTGGCATAGAAGTTCCCGCCCTCGTCCGCCTGCAGGATCTGGCCGGAATCCAGCATGTTCCTGTTCAGATGG
This sequence comes from uncultured Lachnoclostridium sp., assembly GCA_944381625.1. GTDB lineage: Bacteria > Bacillota > Clostridia > Lachnospirales > Lachnospiraceae > Hominiventricola. The sequence goes on along the minus strand of CALWLW010000002.1, from coordinate 60,375 downwards.
CGGACGGTCAGTTCAATCAGCTTATTGGAGCCATCCACCGCGGCGGGCGTATCCGCCAGCCGCATATAGGACGCCCCTTCCGGCGCCTGGAAGCGGAAGCCGCTGTGCAGATTATCCAGCACATCTATGACCGCGTCCTCTTCATTATAAAAGCCCACATATCCTGCGTTCGTGGGATGGCCGCCCAGAGCCATATAATACTCTCCCGGCGTTACAGATATCCTTCCGGTCAGGGAGTAGCTGCCATTGACCACCTCCGTCTTACCCGACTTATTGAAAGCGTAACCCGTCTTTATGTCAGCCTTATCCCAGCTGAGCGCGCCGCCGTTGAACAGGCTCTCCCCGCTGTTTCCATCCAGCATTCCCATCTGTTTCAGGGAAAGCAGTTTGGAGGAATTGGGTCCCGCCTGATAAATTACATTAGTGACGCTGGACAGACGTATATATTTCGCGCCTTCGGGAACCGGAATCAGGTTATAATCCATCGTCCCGTAGGCTTCCGCATAATTGCTCTCGTAAGTGGACGTATACAGGATCCTCCGTGCCGAGGTGGTCCCTCCTGTGAGCATCAGCGCGCTCTCCTCATCAGCCTCCTTATAGAATGCCAGGTAGGGCGCGCCATTGGTGCGGCTCACCCGGTAGAACATGAGGATATCCCCTTCCTCCACCGGGATAAACCCGGTAGTCCACCAGCCCGAATTGACCGCAAGCGTTCCGTCTGGATTGACAACGTATCCCTTCTGCACCTGATCCGTCTCAATCAGATTCAGGCTGTCCACGCTGCCTTCCACCAGGTTCAGCGCCTCCGAAGCGCCCAGAAGCGCCAGGCTGCTGGTCACGCCGGTGCCGGTGGTCAGCGTCCATTCCGCCTCCGCCACATCCAGCACTCTGGAAGCCTGTTCGTTGATGGCCGACCAGGTGGTATTATAGGACACCGCCACAAAGCGCACCCGGTATTCCTGATCGCGGCCCAGTCCCTGGAAACGGATGTTGTCCAGACGCTGGTTCGGATCCGCCGTGGTGTTCACCACACGGCTCTGGGTCGTCTGCCAGTCGCTGCCGTTCCTGGTCTGCAGCTGCACGATCACATTGCCCGACGTTCCCGTGTTGATGTCCGAGCTGGTCCCGGTGATCACGCCGTCCTTGTCGTAGATCTGCAGTCCGCGGATCTCGATAAAATCCGACACTGTATAGAAGTTCGTCCGGCTCACCTTCGGGGTCAGCTTCAGCATACGGAAGGTACAGGTGTTGGAGGAGCCGCTCACATCGTGCTCCATCGTTCCCTGTCCGGTATAGCCCTGCTCTACAAAAGCGCTGAGCTTCGTCTGGTAGTACAGGGTCGAATTCAGGTTTTCATAAGAGATTGTCAGCTGCGCCCCGTAGCAGAGCGTCTTCCAGATCTCTTCCCCGGCGGTTCCCTGCACGGTCACTGTGTACTTGCCGCTCTCCCTGCACAGGGTATAGGTCCCGCTGTCCGGGAATGTCCTGGCGGATCCGTTCTCATAAAAGTCCTCTTTGCGAAGCTGCGCCGTGTATTTTTCCACGCCGCCCCGTACGCTGGAGGCATTTCCTTCCAGAAGCTGGATCTCAAAACGGGTGAACAGATCCCGGAGCGCCTCTCCTGTGGAATTGGTCAGTCCGCCCCTCACCACTGCCGTGGTATCCGCCGCCTCCGCTTCCAGGGAGGCAAAGGCGTAGCCCAGCCGCGTGATGGCCATGGACGCGCTCTGATAGGTTCCCACGGAGGCGTTCCATACGTCCTCCTCCGGGGTCAGCCCCAGATCATTTTCCGGGGTCAGGTTATAATTGCCGTAGATACGGAAGCTGTAGCTGGTACTGCGGTCAGCCGGCAGATTGTTGATCACCAGCTCCTGCCCGCCGCTCTCCTGCATGGCTTCCGGATCCAGGACAATAAAGGTTCCGTCATATAAAGTGTCCAGATGTCCGTTGGCCACCATATCGATGGCCATGGGCGTCTCTTCCCCCGCCTTCAGGGCGAAGACGCGCAGGTACAGCTTCCGTCCCACGGTCCCCTCCGAAGTCGTCACCTGTTCGGTGAGCAGGGGCGCGCCGTCCGGATTGGTCAGCTTCAGCGTCAGCTGCTTCGTACCGATGGTCTCCGCGTCCGGATCCGTCACCCGTTTCTCCGTGACCGTCACCGAAGGAGCCCTCTTCGCCGTACCGGCGACAGCGCTCAGATACGCTTCCATATCCGCGGTCCCGGTTCCGTCCAGCCGCTTAAGCGGCAGGCTGTTGCCGAATTTGTCCTGGATCAGGATTCCGCAGTCAAAGACCGTATCGCTGGACAGGAAATCTGTATTGGCCACGGTATTCTCCGACACCCAGGAAACGCCCTCTCCCCGTTTCAGCTTCCGCAGATCGGAGGAGGAGAACGGAATGTCCAGAAAATCGTCCGTTCCCTGTTTCTGTGCATGCACCGCCGTCCGGTAGAGGTATTCCTGCATGATGTCCGATACCTCCAGCTTCAGTTCCGGGAGCTGCAGCTGGTTCGTCAGACGCGGCACGATCTCAGCGCCGGAGTCAAAGGACACGCCGATCCGGTCGATGAGACCGGCCTCCAGGCCTTCCTCCAGCGTCATGGTCTCCACCGTCACGCCGCCTTCCGGCAGGAAATCTTTCTCTATCTTCTCGCCGTTGCTGTCATAATAGGTATAGGTAGCCTCGATCCGCACCTTACTTCCGGGCGGAACCAGGGACAGGTCGATATCCAGCTTCCCGTCCTCATTCACCTGGCTGGAGCGCACGGATTTCCGCATGCGGATCGTCTGCAGGTCCCCGCCCCAGTATAATTTATAAGTCAGTTTATAGAGCTGGCCGTACTCGTCGTCCAGCGTCACGTCGCTGTAGATATGATAGACCTCCGCCCGGAAGTCCCCGGACGTGACCTCGGGGACATGGTCCCCCAGATCCAGCTCGCCGCCGTCCACGATATCTCCGTCTTCCTCTCCGGTCTCTCCGCCGGGCTCCGCCACGGCGTCACTGGATTCTCCGGAACTGCCGGAACCTCCCTCGGGATGCCGGCTGGAGTCCTGGTCGCCGGACGTACCGTCCGCGTTTCCTCCCGAGCCGCTGCCGGAGCCTCCGTCGCCGGAAGATCCGTCTGCGCTGCCGTCCGTGCCCGCGGACGCGCCGTCCTGAGACGCTCCCGCCTGGCTTCCCTGGCCGGCCTGGGCGCCGTCCTGAGACGCGGAGGAAGCAGAGCCGCTGCCCTGAGTTCCCGCCTGGTCTTCACTGTCCGCGCCGCCTTCCTCCCGGCCGCCCTGCTCCGTATGTCCGCCTGTGCCGCCCTGAGAATCGATCACCACGCTCTCCACTGCCTGGATCTCCTCCCAGCGGGCAGGTTCTTCCCTGGGTACATCCACGCCGGAACCGGAGCTGCTCTCCAGAAGCTCCAGGAAATCCCGGTAATCCATATCCAGATTGCCGATGCGGATCCTGGCCGCCATAAGGCTCCCGATCTCCTGATACACCAGTTCCGACTCCCGGCGCACATAACAGCGCACCTCGCTCTCGCCAAAATATACGATGCTGTCCGCAGGCACCACGGTGCTCACGGACGCGTAGGACAGTTCCATATTCCGGGCATTGAGATAAAGCCCGTTGGGCAGCCCAACCAGCACAAAATTCTCCACATCGGCCTGGCTTCCATCCTCATTGAAAGTGATGCCCCCATTCATGCGGAGGCCGTCATAGGTGGACAGGCGCGTGGTCATATCCTCCGCGATCAGCTCCATGCTGTCCGTCAGGAACCGCACGCCGCTGCCGCTTCCCAGAATCTGGGGATACGCCTGCAGGAATCTCTGCAGGTCTTCTCCCACATACAGGCTCCCCAGCCTGCTGTACACCCCGTCCCAGGCCGAGACCGGGTACAGGTCCACATACTCCGCCTCCGGGTCCTCCATGCCGTTTTTCAGCGTATCCGCCACTTCCTCCGTCACCACATAGCCGTCTTCCGTGATCTGTGACCACTCTTTCATCCGCAGCATGGCCGCACCGGCCAGCGCCAGTATGATTGCCGCGGCCAGCAGAAGCGATCTCCCCCAGCCGCTTTTCAGCAGCAGGACCGCGCCTGCCAGCGCTTTCTTCTTTTTCTTCATCCTGCGTCACCTCACTCTTTCCATGCGTTGATCCTGGGCAGATAGTCCGCAGAACCGACCATCAGCTGCCAGCTCTGGTTTGCCAGAAGCACCCTGTCCGTCAGGGGCATCAACAGCCGCCCTTCGGAAAAGGAAATCTCCACCTGTGAGTCCACATACAGCGGTATCTCCTCCGCTCCCCCCGGGTAGCTGCAGATCTCCAGGCGGTTGGCGTACACGGCGTGGACCGACGAGAGCGCCGGAAGCTCCCTGCTCTCCCCGTCCACCGTAAGCCTTACGTCCTCCAGAAACACATAGGTATCCTTTCCGTCATACAGGATACCGCCCGGCGCCAGGACGCTGTCCGCGCCGTCCCGAAGCAGGATGCCCTCCTCCGTCTTCTGCGCCGTGCTGAAATATTCCATACGGTATATATAATTGTCCGCCGCAAACTGCAGCACATACGGCTGCGGCAGCAGGACCTTGTCTTCTTCTTTCAGGTAGAGGACCGTCCCGTCTTCCGTCATATTCTTCTTCTCTCCCGAACCGCTCAGGACAGTCCCTCTGTCTTCCCGGTAGGCCAGGGACCAGCTGCCCTGGCTCTCCACCAGTTTTCCGTCTTCCACATAATACGCATGCTCCACCCGCATGCGGCGTCCGCTTCCGAGGAACAGCACGCTTCCCGTTACTGCCAGCGCCAGCGCCGCGATGACCGCTGCTCCGGCCGCCCACTTATATTTCATCAGTTTTTTCATGCGCTTTGCTCCTCTCCTCTGCGATATACAGCATATCCTTCATAAACTGATACAGCGTATAATGCACTGCCGTCAACGTCAGCGCGATACATACCAGAAGGATCATCCAGTCGAACCGGGTCATCCTCAGATACTCCCTCATGACGCCCGCTGTCAGAAGCGCCAGATACAGAAGGACGCCGCCTGCCAGATCCATGGGCAGCGCCTTCACATCCCTGCGGATCCCCAGGCGGGCAAAAGCCAGCAGCAGCAGGAAGATCAGATGAACCATCGTCATCTCCTCCCCTGTCAGGGCCAGGGACAGGACGAACATCAGCCACGTCCAGGATACGGTGACCCACAGGATCTGCCTGGACGTCATGCCCATGAAAAATGCAAATATATAACGGTTCCTCCTCTGGAAACCAAATTTCTCCGTGCCGAACCACAGAATGATCCCCACTGCCAGCGTTACTCCCAGGTTCAGCAGGATAAACCGCTGAAACTGCAGTATCACCGATATCATATTACTCAGCATCTGAATCCTCTTTTATCAACAATTCAAACATATTTTTCCGGTGCGTATAGAAACCATGGATGGAGGGGAAAGCGCTGACCTTCTCTCCCTCCACGATCTCCACGCTTCCGTCCACTCTTCCGATCACCGGCATATAGTCTTCCATGATCAGGATGGTATAGTCGCCGCTCTTGATCCGGATCATATCCACACCGGTAAAATTCCGGAGTCCTTCCTCCATGCCCAGTACCGTCGCGTTTATCTTTCCCATCAGGCTCTCCTATCTCTTCCCCTTCATGCTGCCGACCATATAGAACGCGTCCTCCGGCATCTCGTCGCATTTCCCCGTCAGGATCGCTTCCACGTCGTCCAGCACGTCCTCGATCTTCACATACTCGCCGGGAACCCCCGTGAAGTTCTCCGCCACGAACATGGGCTGGGTAAAGTAGTTGCGCAGCTTCCTGGACCGGAAAAAGATCATGCGGTCTTCATAGGAAAGCTCTTCGATACCCAGTACGGCGATGATCTCTTCCAGCTCATTGTAACGGTTCAGATAACGGATGGTCTCTTCCACCAGCTCATAATGGCGCTGTCCGATCTTCTCCGCGTCCACCATGCTGGATGTGGTCTGAAATACGTCGATGGCGGGATACAGTCCCTTCTCGGCCACCTTACGGCTCAGCACCACCTGCCCGTCCAGGTGCTCCAGGATCGTCTGCACCGCCTCGTCCGTGATATCGTCCGCCGGGATATAGATCGCCTGGAAGGACGTGATCGATCCGTCCCCGGTGGAGTTGATCCGCTCCTCGATCTCGCTCACATCCGACTCGATGGTGGCGGGATACCCGTTCTCAATGGGCATCTTGTTCATCATGGCGCTGATCTCCGAGGTGGCCTGGATGAACCGGTAGATATTGTCAATGAACAGAAGCACGTCCTGATGCTTCTCGTCCCGCAGGTATTCTGCCAGCGTAAGCCCCGCCTGCGCCGCGTGGGCGCGGGATACGGAGTTCTCGCCCATCTGCCCGAACACCATGCCCATCTTGTCCAGCAGGTCCGCTTCCAGCATCTCGTCGTACAGCTCCTTGCCTTCCCTGGAACGCTCGCCCACTCCGATGAACACGGAATTGGATCTCATGCCTTTGTACACGTTGTTGATCAGCTCTTTGATCAGCACGGTCTTGCCCACGCCCGCGCCTCCCAGAAGGCCCATCTTGAATCCCTTCTGCATGGGAGCAAAAAAGTCCAGCACCTTGATCCCTGTCCAGAGGATGCCCCCGTCGATGTCGATCTGGGACATGGTCAGCGGCTCCGAATAGACGCTGCGCACATGGGGATCCTCCACCACAGTCCCGTCGATGGTATCTCCGTAGGGATTGAACACCTTCCCCAGCATCTGGTCCGAATATTCTATGGAGAGGCCCCGCTCCTCCTTGTAGATCTCCAGGCCCCTGCGCAGCCCCTCGCACCGTTCAAAAGAGATGGCGTTCACGATGCTTCCTTCCACCGCCTGTACCTCGAAGCGGTATTTTTTCCCGTTCAGCTCTGTGTAGAGCATATCCCGGTATCTGACTTCCGCGCCGTCGGTGAGGATCTCCACACCCACCTCCGACACTGCGATTATCTTTCCTATCTTCATATAAGCTCCCTTCCGTCAGTACATGCGTTTCTTCACGAAGCTGTCGATGACCTTCCTGAATTCCTTATCCCTTTTTTCCCGGCGGCTCTGCATCAGCTTCTCTTCTTCCAGTTCGTCGATCTTCTTCAGCGACTCCGTGGTGGCGTTCTGCCGCAGCACGTTCTCCGCGGCGCTGCTGATCACCGCCGCCAGCAGCATCTCATAGTTCACATAAGCGGACAGCATATCCTCATACAGATCGTTGATATTGCCCTCCACGGCAAAATCCTCGATGTAAGCTTCTCCCTCCGCGGGCTTCACCGGGTAGATCTGGACCTTTTTCAGATAAATCGTACTGGTATTTTCATAATGGTTGTAGGTCAGCAGGATCTTCCTGCAGGACCGGCTTTTGATCGCCGCTGTCAGAACCTCCTCCAGCTGTCCGAACGCCTCCGGCAGCTCCTTGCGGTACATGCGCAGCAGCACCTCCGTCCCCTCCGGCACGTGGAGCTTCTTTCCGATTACGATCTTCTGAGACTCCGTATCCTTGCGGAGCTGGTCGCTGACCTGGGAGTTGTAATTGCCGCAGAAGCCATAGTCGCTGCCCAGATAGATATGAAGCACGCTGCCGTCCGCGGGCGGCTCCAGGATCTTCTTGTCCAGCCGGAAATTCCGGTTGTTGGTAATGGCGGACATCATCTCCATCAGCTTTTCCTGCATGCGCTGGTATTTCATCGCCTGCTTTTTGGCGTTGTCCACCCGGATCAGCGCGTGGAAATTCATGACCCGCACAATATTGCGTACACTCATACTTCCTCCTGGCCTTTCATGATGCCGGTAAAAGTCCGGATAATCTGCTCCGGCGTACGTCCCGCGTATTTGCTCTGCTTTAAGCCCCGGATGATATCCGCCCCGCGGAACAGCTTCTTCTTCATCTCCGGCGCCATCTCGTCCACATTGGCCAGCTCATAGACCTCCCTGGTATCCAGGTAGGACAAAAGCTCCCTGCGCACCGACGCCCCCAGCTTCTTCACCTCCGGCGTCTGCACCGCGCCGCCCAGGCGGGATACCGACAGGCCGTAATGGATCGCGGGTTTCTCCCCTTTGTCAAAGTTCTTCTTGGAGAGCACCAGCTGCCCGTCCGTGATGGAGATGATATTCGTGGATATGTAACCGGTGATATCCCCTCCCTTGGTCTCCACGATGGGAAGGATGGTGATGGAGCCGCCGCATTTGTGCTGGCAGCCTCTCTCCAGCAGGCGGGAATGTACATAAAAGATATCCGGCGGATACGCGTCCCTGCCGGGCACCTTCCCGGACAGCAGGCTGATCTCCCGGTGTACGTTGGCGTGGCGTTTCAGGTCGTCGATCACCATCAGCACGTCTTTCCCCTGCATCATGTAATACTCCGCCACCGACGCGGCCACATACGGCGTCAGGAACAGCGCCGGAGGCAGGTCGTCGTTGAACGCGGCCAGGATGATGGTATAATCCATCGCCCCTCTTCTCAGAAGCTCCTGGTAAACGGCTTTTACATTCTTCTTGATCTTCCCCACCGGCACATAGATGCAGATCACATCCTTGCCCTTCTGGTTCACGATGGCGTCCAGCCCGATCTGGGTCTTGCCGGTCTTCTTGTCCCCTATGATCAGCTGGCGCTGTCCCTTTCCTATGGGATAGATCAGGTCGATGCCCGCGATGCCCGTCTCCAGGGGACGGCAGACCGCCCGGCGGTCCATGATGGGTATCGTCTCATTCTCCACTTCCAGCTCCATGCAGTCGTCAAAGGTCTCGTCGCACATCCGGTCCGTACCGAAGATGTCCACCACATGAGAAATGCTGGACGGGGAAAAACTGGCCCGGAAGGGTTCGCCTGTGGCCACCACTTCGTCCCCGATAAATATGCTCTTCTCCGATTTCAGCACCGACACCAGGATGGAATTCCTGCGGATCATGCTCACATAACCGGTGGAATGTCCCCCGATCAGCACTTTCTCATTGAATCCCACCTGGATCAGCCCGGAAACCTCCAGAATATAATCCGTGACGGAAATGACACGGCCCACCTCGTATACATTTCCCCTGCTGTTGATCTTATCCATCTTATCCCGGATAATGGTCTCTACATACTGTTCCATCTCTTCACCTTTATCTCCAATTCCTCAATTCAGATACTATAGTCATACATCCTGCTTCCCCTGAGGACACGGATCCCTTCTCCCAGGCTCTCGTCCACACGGACCTCAGCCTCCGGATGCTCTCTGGCAAACGCGGGGTCCGCCGCCAGCACCACGGTGCGGTCCTGGTACATCTCCGCTTCCATCCGCAGATAATCGCGGAAATCCACAATCAGGAAATCCGGGTGCTGCTCCACATAGGACCTCAGCACCGCATCCTCCTCGTCGTCAAAGATCTCATAGAGAATCTCATGCTGCTGCTCCACCGGGAGAAGCCCCACCTGGTACACCGTGTCAAAATCCAGGACCTCATACATATGCCGGCATATGTCCCCGTAATGCACCGCCCGGGGATCCACCGGCTCTTTCATCACATCCGCGTAGGCCCTGCCGGTATCGATCCGGAAATTCTCCTTGATATAGCGGTAGTCCCGGATCAGGTTGGGATTGATATACCCGGCCCTCCGGCCGCCCTGCACCCGCAGCGGGGCCGGGGCCTGGGCGGGAACTTCCCTCATCCCGGGCGCGGCTTCCTCTTTCGCCAGCTGTTTTTCCAGCGGTCCCGCGGTGGCCCTGCCCAGATACATCTCCTCTTCTTCTCTCAGCTTCGCCAGGCGGACCGCCTTCTCCTCATACAGCTCATCGGCAAATTCCATCTGCCGCAGGAAGCATGCCCCCACCTGTTCTTTCAACTGTCTGGCCAGACTGCGGAGCATCAGGAACAGGAATCCGTTCATCACCGCCATCACCGCGAGGATGACGAGGAACAGAATCACATACTGCACCATCCCGCTTCCTCCTTATACAATCATGGGGTTGAAAAACAACAGCAGAAAGATAAAGGCAAAAAGGATCAGCAGCAGGATCGTGGTGATGATGGCCACCACCATCACGCCCTGGATCACATCATTTTTCGTCTCCGGGTTCCTTCCGATGGCTTCCGCCGCCTTGCTTCCCAGTACTCCCATGCCGATGCCCGCCCCAAGAAATGCCAGGCCCAGCATCCAGCCAATCGCCGATATGGTTGCGCTCAAAATACTTTCCATGTTCTGTTCCTCCTGTTCTTCGTCACTCTTCCCTCCGGGAAATTATTCTGCGGGAGCCGCTTCCGATGTCTGGCTGCTCCCTGTCTCTGCCGTACCTGTCTCACTGCCGGACGCCGGCGCCTCTGAAGACGCCGGGGGCTCCGGCTCCGATGGCTCCGGCACTGACGGTTCCGGCGCCTCCGGTTCTGACGGCTCCGGCGCGGACGGTTCTGACGGCTCTGACGGCTCCGGTTCCGCAGGCTCATCTTCTCCGCCCGCATCCTCCTCCCCGGAGTCTGACGCGCCCTGTTTCAGGGCTTCCAGCTGGGCGTTCAGGCTCTCCAGCTGACCCATAAGTTCCTGGTTCTGTCTCTGCTGTTCCGCCAGCTGGCTCTGCAGCTGCGCCACCTCCCCGCTGTCCGCGGAGACGTTTCCTCCCGCCTGCAGGCTGTCCAGCTGGCCTTTCGTCACCTGCTGGGCTTCTGACAGGATCTTCACCTGCTCCAGCACCCCGTTCACGGAATCCTGGATCTTCTGCAGGCTGTCTGTGGACGCATCCTCTTCCCCGTCCTCCATCATGGCCTGGAACAGAGAATATCCGCCCACCTCGATGCTGGTATAGGGGTTCGATGAGGTACAGCTGTTCAGGCGGCTTCCGTATCCGCTCTCCGTACCTGTATATTTCACCCACAGCTCCAGCTTCAGGAGCGACGACTCATTATTCAGGGACTGGAAGGTCTCTTCCTCGAACAGCCCGTCCAGAGCCACCGCCAGGGTCAGGCCGCCGCCTGATTTCGCCGCCGAGATCTCGCTTCCGCTGAGGGCATATACCCCCTCGGCCATGGCGCCGCCGCTCTCATCCGCCTGAATCACCTTCAGGTAGACTTCGCTCATGGACGTATCCGCGTCCAGCGTCACCTGGGCGGTCAGCCCGGAAACCTGCAGCTGCGTGATCCTGAGGGAGGATTCCACGCTGGTGGTGGCCGTCCTCATGATGTCCAGGTAACGGTAGGGAGCGTCCGCGTCCTCTCCGCTGTAATAACCGATCTCCACCGTGTACTGGGTGTTCGGCTGGATACTCTCCAGCCTGGGCGTGCCGTCCTCGTTCACGCCCGCCGTATACTGGGTGATCCGGATGCTGGTGTCGTCCAGGCTCACCGGCATGGTATAGGTCTGGGTGTCGCTGTATCCGTCCAGCCCCGCGGCCGCGTCGTACACCAGTATGTAGCCCACGCCGTAGTTGCCGAAGGGGTCGGCGATCTGATAATCGATATCCAGGGATACCGGATCCGCCGCCACACTTTTCAGCACCATGTAGGTCCTGCCCGCGCTGGTCAGGCCGCCGCCCATGCCGCTGACGCCGGTTCCTCCGGTTCCTCCGATGCCGCCCACGCCGCCGATGCCTCCGACGCCGCCCACGCCGCCGGTTCCTCCGGTTCCGCCCACGCCGCCGGTTCCTCCGGTTCCTCCCACGCCGCCGGTTCCTCCGGTTCCGCCGTTGCCGCCGTCGCCGCCGCGGACGGTGATGTCATAGACTTCTCCGCCTGCCTCCGTGGTACGGCTGCTGCCCAGCGCCCCGATGCTCCCGATCACCGTGGTCAGGTCGACGGCATTGCCGCCCACCACCGCGCTCTGTTCCTGCAGGGCGAATTCCAGGCCGTCGCTGTACAGCACCATGCCGTCCTCCACCGCCACCACGTTCATCACATCGTTCAGAAGCCTGGCGTTGCCGGCGTCATCCAGGATGATAAACAGGTAATTCCCCGTATTCACCACGCCCGTATTGTCCCAAATCCGGCTCCCCGTGATCAGGTACATGCGGTCGGACAGCTTGAAGAACGCGGTCTCGTTCAGGTTCTCCACCGGCGTATAATGTTCCAGCATGGATACGGTGCCGTCCTGGTAAAACCGGTAGCCGGAACCGAAGATCTTCACCAGGCTTCCCGACGGCTCATAGACCACCGTCTGCCGGCCCAGGCTCTTCTTGTCCCCCTCTGTTGTCAGGGAATACTCTCTGTCCCAGCCGCGGCTGATATAGCCTTCGTTGTCCATGGCCACCTGATTGTAGGCGTTGTCGAACACGGTGCTGCCCGCCGCGATGGTGTACTGCTCGCTCTGGGCGCTTACCACCATGCCCACGCAGGCGCCCACGGCCGCCAGACACGCGACGGCCGCCGCCCCGAACAGGAGCATATATCTCTTTACTTTCTGATTCAGAACTCTCATCTCTCTCCCTGCCTTTCTAGTTTACGGTCACAGTCAGGCTCCTGTTCCTGTCGGACAGGTCCAGCGGCGCGCCGTTCTTCTCCGTCATACTCATCGTGATCAGATAGAAGCCCGGATCCAGCTTCGAGTCGAAGGTAAGCTTGATCGTAGGATTGTTCCCGTCCGCGTCTGTGATCACGGCGTCCGCGAAGGTACGGATGAGGGCTCCTGTCTCTGCGTTGGTCACCGTACACATGACGCTGCCCACCTGGTCCAGGTTCTCCCAGTTTTTCAGTGTCAACGTCATCACGGACACGCTGTTTTCCATTCCCGCATTCGTGAACACCTGGCCTTCCATCACATCGCCGGTAAGCGTGTATACCGTCTGGCTGTACAGCTCCTGCTTCACCATCACCTCGGTATCGGGGCCGTTCGCGGTCAGATCGATCTGCGCCATGGTATAGACCTCGTAGGTGCCGCCCCCCAGGCCGGTCAGTGTAATCTCACGCTGAATCTGCGTATCTCCTACGCTGATCAGCTGCTTCCAGAACGATGACCCTTGGCCTCCGAGGGTGATCCCTTCTGCCAGCTTCCCGGTTCCGGCCGTCTCGGAAGCCATCCAGTACAGATTCTCGTCTGATCCCATTCCCAGAATATTGGGGGATTCCACCGGATTCCCGTCCCCGTCCCGGACATACTTCACAAACAGGGAATACTGGTCGTTCACAATCTGGTGCATCTCGTCCGATGCCTGCAGGTTGATCGTCAATACATTTTCCGGATCGTTTCCGTCCGTCACAGACGCTTTGGCCGGGTTCGTAATGGCGTAAGCCGCTGTTCCGCTGATCACCACCGGCTGGCTGAAGAATTCCCAGCCTGTCGGATCATCCGCGCCTTCGGCCGGATTATTTACAAGGTTTCCTTCTGCATCCACGGCCTTCAGCACAACCGTATAGTTATGACCGCCGATCAGCCTGTTCTCTGTTCCCGGAGGGAAGGGAATATAAAACGTGTTGGTGCCGGTGCTGTAGGATTTATCCTCTGAAGGCTCCAGATAGTTGTAGTCCTCTTTCAGATCAAACTTTTTATTATTCTCTGGGGTATACTGACCTATCAATTGCTGATTGTTGTAAACAAGCTCTGCATCCTCCAGGTTCCCGTTCACCACATCCCGATAGATGAAACACTGGATCTCATACCCCTCGTACACATCCGTGCCAAACTGGATCTCCAGCCCCTTCTTATCATAAGATTCATTGATGTAGTTCACCCGGATACTGTCCAGGGTCACGCCCTTGTTGGTACGGAGCCGGAAATTTTCATTATCCGATGTAACATTCGGATGAGAATCTCCCGACTCGGCCGCGCCGTCTACAACCGAAGTCCAGTCTCCCCTTTCCACATCATTGCCATCGACCTCATCCGGATAAGCAAACGCCGCCAGCGCATACAGGGTGTCCGATTTCAGGCCGGAAAACCGGAGGATATAATCCGTCTGATTTTCTTTTAATGTCCACTCAATGTATTTCTCCTCATTAATAGTCACTATTGGCAACTTATCAGTGCTGCTTCCTCTCAGCTGGGCTGTCACCTGATTTGTGACATCTGTTTCAGTATCCGATGAGTCATCGATCTCATAGATTTTCAGATAAATCTTATAATCCGAAGCGGTCACCAGGTTGTAGCTGCCGCACGAGATATAGTAATCCAGGTAATTCAGTCCGGTACGGTGGGTGGTATGCGTCATGGACGGGATCAGGGTCTTCACATCCACGCTGGCATCCGATGTAAATGTATGGTAACCCACCTTCTTCCATGCGTAATTCAGATCCCCGCCTTCCACCAGCTTCATGCCGCCGGTTTCCCGGTAGAAATCCATCTGCAGCGGATTGATATCGCTCACGTGCCACCAGGCTACACCGTTCTCCGGCTCCTGATCTGACGCGCCTGTCGCGTAATTATTGTAAGTCCATCCCTCTGCCTGGACGCGCAGGACATTCTCCTCCGGCTCTTCCGGTTCACTCAATTCATAGAACGATATCTTGCCGGGCGTCGTCTGGGCGGATGTGGACCAGGAGTCCGTATCCGTCACATTCACCGGCCTTACATAACTGTTGTCCACCAGATTCTGCAGGGCGTAGGCGCCGGTAAAGGTCTCCTTTTCTTCTCCTGCTTTTGGGATTGTTCCTCCGTTGGTTTCGTCCGTGTCACACTCCAGAAGTCCCAGATCCATCGTCCCGTATCCGGTATCGTAATAACAGTAGATCGAAAACTCCACCTTGTCGTTTACGCTGATCTGCGGCAGCATGGTCACATCCCAGCGGATCCGGTAGCTGGTATCGTCCGCCTTTTCCAGCGAGTAGACGCCTCCGTTGGAGGTGAACCGCCGGGTGGCTGTCGCCGTGCTTCCATTGGCTTTCGTAAGTCTGGCTTCCACATCCAGATACAGGAGCCTTTCCATGAATTCTCCGATCGATTGCGCAGAATATATATCGACTTTATCCTGTTCGATTTTTACGGTCAGCGTGGCGATATTGTTGTTGATCTCTGCTGTCCACTCCAGCGCGTCCATATCGATCTTCCGGGTAATCTTCGGCGTCCGGTTATTCCCGCCGATCAGATCCACCGTCTGCGCCGCAAGATACCCTCCGGAGGCCGAATAGGCGATGGTATATTGATTGGTGGAATCCCCGCAGTTCCATTTTTCTCTGGAAAGATCATTCTCCAGATAATCCACGACATACCGGTCGTCCTCCTGGAACAGGATCTGGTCCACCTGTACGGTGCAGTCCGTCTCCAACGCGCTGGCAGCATCTCTTGATTCAAAGAACAGCTCCCCATATGTCTTCCCGTCCGGGTCTGCGTAGTATCCGATCAGATCCGCCCCGGTGCCGGTAGTGGGCTTCTTAAAGCCCGCATCGCTCTGGGCTTTGTCCGGGTCGTTGATATGGTATTTCCAGACGAAGAAGTCCTTTACCTCAATACGGTTGTCATAATTTGCATAGTCTCCCAGCGGATTCCAGTTGTCACCGTTGTATTCCATTTGCAGGCCGGACGGCTTCACCAGCGTCCCGCCGCTCACTGTCAGCCCATCAGCCCCGGCCATTCCCGATAACCCGGACTGGTACAGATAGGTATTCACCGACACCGGCTGTTTCCATACGGAGATGACGGGACTGCTCAGGAACGAATTCCTGTTTCCGCCCTGATAATAGGAAGTAACGCTGTCCGGATAGATATAATCGCTTCCCGTCTCCATATCGATCCGTGCCTTGTAGGCAAAGGTATAGTGATGTCCCCGGCTGAGTTCGGGCGTACAGAGCACTGCCGTGGTCGTATTATCCCGTCTGATATGGTAAAACCGGTACTCCCCATTCTCCGTCTCCAGTCCGCGGTAGCCGTTGTTCCTCTCATTCTCTGTCAGCCCCCCGTAGATGTCGTTGACCGTACGGCTTCCGCCATAGGCGTCCACTATGCTCTTTTCCGCGTCATTGTATGCTGTCGTCGCGCCAAAATCCACATAGTCAAACTTTCCCTCGATACCCTGGCCGTCGGCCGGCAGTCCACCAAAGTACACGATCAGCGCGGGCATGGTCCAGGACGCGTTCTTGCCCACCGGGATCGTAAATTTCACCGGGATCTTACCTTCTTCATTGTCATACATGGCGATGGGGTCGCCCGCCACGCCGTAATTGCTCTTGTCGATGTAGTAATCCTCCGCGGTCTCCGAGGGCATGATGTAGTAGGTCACCGACTCCACCCGCTCGCAGGTGGTTCCATACTGTGCCTGCAGGAAATAGCCCACGATGGTATCCTCCGCCAGTTCGGTATCCACCTTCAGCCCGTAATCCGCCGCGTACATCTTGTTGGCGTTCGTACCCGGTCCGTTGTAGATCGGCACTGCCGTGACGCCCTGTTCCGCTCCCGGGAGTTCGGGCACAGCCGCCTGCGCCGTGGTCGTAATCGCCACTTCCTCTGTCAGGGTCCACCGGTTGGTGCCCTGTTCATCCACCGGCATCATGCCGGTGATCAGGTTGCGGTAGCCCAGGTTCGGTTCCTGGCCGTAGTCGTCATAGGTGCCGTCATAGACCGCCGTCACTTTCACATAGTAGGTGCCGTTGATGGCGTCGGACGTAAGGCCGAAAGAGGTCTCTGTGATCGTCAGGCCCTCGCCGCTCCCATACAGGGCCGCCGCCTGGCTTCCCTGGATCACACAGACCGATCCCACCTGGTTGCTCTCGTTGGCAGACGCACCTTTATACAGTGTCACCTCCAGCCGGCTCAGCTGGGACAGCAGGTACTGGTACTGCAGCCGTTCTTCCTCATCCCAGTTCACCTGCGCCTCGTCCTCGGACGTGTACCAGTTAAGCCCTTTCAGAGCATCCTCATCCGGCAGCCGCAGAGCCAGAGCCAGGCGGTGGGTGGCCACCTCATCTCCTTCGGCCTCCTCCAGCATCATGTACAGCGGCATGGGTTCCGGGGTCGACACCACATATTTGCCCAGCAGTCCGCCTTCTGTCAGGCTGTCCGTATCTCCGTGCTTGTCATAGTAGTCTCCGTAGACACTGATGATATAGTCGGAGCCCTGGGCCAGCCCCTGCAGGCTGATCTGGGTGGAGATGGTCTGATTTCCGGTTCTCGTCACCGCCACGTTGCCGGGAAGTTCATAGATCACTGACTGATCGTTCCGGTATGTGCCGCTGGTGTTCTCCACCTGGGCGTAGATATTGTGCCCGTCTCCCACCAGGATCTCCCTCTCGTTGGGGATGATGGTCAGAACACCGGACAGGCTGTTGAACGTAACGCCCGGCAGGTCTGCCGTGCCGTCGCCGTCCGTATCCGCGGCCTCATCCTCCGTAAAGTAGACGAAGGATTCTCCCGACGCGTACAGGATCAGGTTCACCGCCGTGGCCTCCGTGGAAGGCAGCACCACATTTTTCTCATTGTCATAGACCGTGATCTCTGCTTTTGCCGTATAAGTCTGGCCGTACTGGATGCTTTCCCCGTCCACGCTCAGCTGCACGGCGTCCGCAGTCCTGGACGTGAGCGTCTTCACCAGTTCGCCCCTGTCATTGTATATGTAGTAGGTCCACTGAATCACGGAGCTGGTATCCTGGGCACCGTTCACCTGGATACTGTCGATATACAGGTCGAAGTATCCGGAATGGGCGTCCGCGATCAGACTTCCCACTGTGGGCAGTGTCTTCAGGGTGCGGACCTCTTTTTCCTCTTTCAGCACCACGCCCGGATCATCCGGCCCCGAAGGCGCGGAGGACGAGCTGCTGGTGTAGAGGCGCACTTTATATGTGGTATCTGCCGTGATGGTATCGCCGGCCGCCGCGCTGCAGGTAAAGGTATACCGCCAGCTGCCGTCCTCAGCCTGTTCCCATCCGATCCCCGCCGTCTGCGGGATCTCGCTGATCCTCTGGACGAAAGGCATGGAGGTGCTGACCACGTCTCCGTTGGCGTCCACCACTTCCAGCATCAGATACGCCGCGTCCGAACTGGTCAGCGCGTAGGGTTTCACCTCGATGACTCCGGTGATGCTGGTCTCCTCTGCCGCCACGGAGTTCAGATAGACGCCGGTGGCGTCGGTATAGATCGTCCGGTCGATGAACGCCTTGGTCCCGCTGCGGGTCACGGTCTCTTCTTCCACCGTGATCTCATAATGGTAGGGCGACGTCACCACGATCCGGTACTGAGTATCCGCGGACAGTTCATTGAAAGAATAATAAGTCCCATCCTCCGGATACACGGTGTCCCCGGTGTTGAAATTCACGTTCCAGGTATATATCACATCCCCGCTCTGGACATTGATCAGCTGTACGGTACCGGCTTCCTCGCCCGGCCGTTCCGGGTCTTCCAGTTCCCAGCCGCCTTCGCCCACTTCGATCCGGAAGCTGACGCTGCCTGCGGTCACATCCAGATCCGTCAGGTTCATGGTGGGCATGGTGACGGCAGATCCGCCGGAATTGCCGAGGCCGTTGTTGCGGTTCCCGCCGGTGGCCCCGGTGGCTCCGGTCTCGCCGTCTTCACCGGCCTGGCCGTCCTCACCGGATTCGCCGTCGCCGCCGGACTCACCCTGGGCGCCGGCTTCTCCCTGTTCCCCGGCCTCGCCCTGTTCCCCGGCTTCGCCGTCCTCACCGTCGATGGTCGTAATATTGAATACCGGAGGCACCCATTCCTCGGAAGCCGCCACCTGGACTGCCGCCGCGCTGTCCGGCTGGATCTCCGCCAGCGTGATCTGCGAACTGCCGGTGCGGTCCGCGATCTCCTGGGTATCCAGATAGATCCGGACGCCGTTGGCCAGATCGATCCAGGAGCCTTCTGCCAGCACCTGCCATGCACGGTCTCTGGTCACCAGCTGAACGATGCCTTTTTCCAGATAGGTAAACTCCACAAATCCTTCCGCCGTCTCTTCCACACCTCCGGCCAGATGGATGGTCAGGGTGTCCGAAGCCGCCAGATAATCCGCGTCTCCCAGCTTCCACAGAAGATGGGCGAACGCCAGCTCATAGGTGTTGTTGTCCGTCACGTAGCCGTTGGGGGAATCCGCCAGCACGGTTCCCGCTTCCACATTGTAATAGTTCATGATGCCGCCGTTCACATCGTCCATATTGACAATCACACCGTCAGAAAATGCACTTAACGATTCATCACTGTAATGGATAAAGCTTTCTCTTTTTGTGCTGATGTGATCCCCTTCCAGGTCGCGCAGGCTCACCGTCCCCAGGCCATAATCCCGGTACGGGCTTCCCGCCGCGAACTGCTGCATCACGGCTGTCAATTCCTCCTCCCGGGAATCCACTGCCATCACATATCCGTCCGCCCGGAACGCCGCCGCGCTCCTGCGGCTTAAGAACACTGCCCCGGCCACCATAACGATCAGACAGCACAGGCCAAGCAGCACGATTCCAAGAAGTCCTCTGTTCTTCCGCATACTTTCCTCCTTCTCCGTTGCCGGAATCCTCTATTCTTTCCCTGTGGTGATCTTGCAGCTTCCCAGCAGCCCGAAGCCGCTGGCATAAGGCATATCCTGCTCGATCATGGCCAGGTTCGCATAATCTCCATACAGATACAGATAATAGTCCGTCTCCGGATCCAGATCATCCAGTTCCACATACACGTCCAGATTCACCCGGCCGCCTCCGCCTGCGGGATAATCGATTTTTACGGACGCCGGATCCAGCAGCGCCTCCCAGGTATAGGTAAAGGTCACCGGTTCCCGGTACTCGCCCGAATAGGACAATACCATCAGATAGATGGGATTTTCATCCCGTCCCCCGTAATACACCTGGTAAACGGTATCCGCGGGAATCTGCAGGCGGAGCCATCCGCCGAAGGAATCCGGCTCCAGCTCATACTGTCCGGCTATCGGGGCAAACGACGGGAACTCCAGTTCCGCGATGCGCAGCACCCCTTCGTCGTAATCCACCGTATTGGGATCGTCCTCCAGTTCCATATCCCAGCGCACGTACTTTTCATTGTCATAGCAGATCACCTGCCCTCTTGCGCGGTACTCTGTGTTGTAATAGAGGATCTGGTTGTCGATGATCGCCCTGGCGGCTCCGTCCTTCGCCGAACTGGACAGTTCCTTCACCGCGCTGTCGCCCAGGTTCTCGTCATATATCTCATAGGTATAGCCCACGATGGCGCCGTCCGGATCGGAATTCCCTTCATAGTACAGGGTATACCGGCCCACGCCCAGCTGGGCTTTCATGACTCCCAGTTCCGGCAGGCGTTTCAGGGTGAGGAACTCCCATACTTCTCCTTCCACGCCGTCATGAAGCACGCCCAGGTAATAGGTGCTGTCCGGCTCCAGCCCGTCCAGCTCTACTGCGGCGCTCAGCCCTCCGGTACCCTTTCCCAGGTCTGTGGGAATCTGGTACAGTTCATTCCTGCCGCTGTCATACAGCGTCAGGCTGATGGCCTCATCCGTATCCTGCCTGCTCAGAAGGAACGAAGCCGTCTGCTCCGTCACGCCCTCCTGCCGGATGTTCACGCCCCTGGAATCCGTATAGAACGAACGGTTCAGGAACACCTTGTTTCCCATATGTACTTCTTCGTTATAATAATCTGCCGCCAGCACCAGATGGTACTGGGTGTCCTCTTCCAGATCATCCCCATAGGAAAAGACAAGCTCATAAACTTCATCGTCTTCCTGGGAGAAGGCCCCCTCCAGTATCCAGCCGCCGCTGTTCAGATACAAACCGTCTTCCATCTCGAAGGAGACCGACGCGGCCTCCAGACCGCCGCTTTCCCGGCGGATGGCCAGGGAGAGGTTTCGCAGCTCCCAGTCCCCCACGGTCAGCCGGAGAGCTCCCGCAATCCCATGGAGTCCCGGCTCATACGCGTTCATCTCCACCTGCGCGTCTATCACCGCTTCCGTATCCAGCTGGGAAAACGCGGTGCTCCCCCGCTCTCCCTGAGCCCCGGCTTCCCCGGCTGCTCCGGCGTCTCCGTCGCTTCCGGTCTCCCCGTCGGCTCCCTGCTGGCCCGCTTCTCCCGCGGCGCCGTCTTCACCGGCTTCCCCGGCCTCGCCGTCCGCGCCGTCCGTTCCGTCTATCACGGTAAAATTCCAGGAGGGATGTTCCGTGCTGTAGCTTTCCGCCGTGCTGGCCACCGGGATCACGTCCTCGTCGTCCACAGACAGGGCGTCCAGGGATATCTGAAAACTCCCGTCTTCATCAGACAGGATCCGGTCCGACAGATCCAGGACGCCTCCGCCCCAGGTAACCCGCGCGTCCCCGGTGACGCCCTGCCACATCTGACCGCCGGTGATCACCTGCACGATCCCGTCTTCCACCCATCGCAGTTCCACATATTCCTCCGGCACCAGCCCGGTATCTTCCGGCAGCTCCAGTGCCATGGATTCGCCGGACAGCAGATAATGGTCTTTTGACAGCTTCCAGACAAAATCGCGGAATTCAATCTCCGCGCCGTTATTCTCTATGTAATAGGAACTGTCCCTTTTGACCAGCATGATCCCTTCCTGCAGGTAGTAGGGCTGTACCATCCCGGCCCCGATACGGTTCGTATCCAGAACGATTCCTCCGGAAAATGCACCTACGGAACCATCCGTATAATGGATAAAGCTTGCCTTATCGACAACATACTTTACCCCTTCCTGATCCCTGACCGTCATCTTGTCCGGGTATACATACTTCCAGCCCCGGCCTGCCGGAACGTGGATCTGCTCATACTCCTGCGACTCACTGACCCAGTCTATGTATCCGTCCTGTTCCAGTCCTTTTCTGGTACGCCAGGCCTGCCATCCGATCACGCCGCCTGCCAGTATGGCAGCCAGGGCCGCAAGGCCGGCCAACATCAGATTTCTCTTCTTTACTCCCATGAAAAATTTCCTTCCATTGTTTCCTGGACCATGCCCAGTACACCCAATTAATCTAGTATGTATTATATGGCAATCTAATGCAGGATAGCAAATATTTTTTAGTGGAAACACATACGTTTTAACAAGTTCTGAATCTTTTTCTGTCTTATTTTTCAGCCTTTTCAACAATTAGGCGGAATAAAGTAAAATATTGCCAGTATTTTCAGATATCAAACCTGCTGCCAGGATTACCGGTCAAGTACAGGGCGCGCCCCTTCCTCCGGATGTTTCGCTTTTCGCTCCTTTATGGCTGGGAAATCTCAGCCATGAACTGTTCTGTCAGTTTATATACATTAGTAAATGGATTCATATTTTCTATATCCGCAAAAATATTTTTTCCTTCTGCCTCATATCGTTCTTCCAACTTTTTTGCATTGTCAATGGCTTTTTCTATCTCACCCTTCTGGATGATTTCGCGGATCTTTCCCTTACGCCCTTTGATATAAGGATCGCCCATATGCATGGCTAAACGCCGATATATTTCTCCTTTGGAGATCTTCTCTTCCACATCCTCAAAATGCATCAACAGCCAGGTTTCAAACAAATAATTGGAAATCAGCAGTTCATATCCTTCAGCTTCTAAGATCACGGACTGAACATCCGGCGGCGCATCGCAATCGAACGCAAGATATTTCCCATAAGTACCATATTTCTGAATATGTGTCTCCTCAGTCATAAATTTATTGGCACAGTTCAGGACAGCCCGCGCATTTCCACTGGCCGTCTGCAAAATAACTTCTATATCTGTATATTTATTTTTCCTGATAATTTCCGCAAAGTAGTCAAAATAATATTTCTCTGTTTTTCCTTCGCAGAATATGATAATCCTTCCTATATTGGTCCTTTTTATCTCCGAGAGCCGCTGCGGCGACAGCACTGTTCTACCCATCCAGTCCACCATCCATAATTTTATCATATTGGAAAATGGGAATCGCTCCATATTTCCCCTGCAGATATTCCTTACTAAAACTTGCCCCTTCTTTCACCTTCAGATCGGAAAGTGCGTATAAACTGGATTCTCCCCTCTCGTTTTTATCCACAAATACTACCTCGTCACGGCGAAACTGATTATTATTCAGCAAGGAAATATCATGTGTGGTAAAAATCAGCTGAGCTTTCTTATTGTGCTCTGAGCAAAATATGTCCACAATCAGCTTCGTCAACAGCGGATGCAGTCTTGCAGACATTTCATCCACGATAAACACGCCTCCATTAGAGATCATATCAACTATATTTTGAATATAGGCCAGAAAACGAAGCGTACCTGTGGATTCTTGACGCAGGTCAAAATATTTCTCGCCGGCCGCATTCCCTTCCTCATTGTATATATCGTGTACCGTGCGGATGACCTTTTCTTTCTTCTTTTTCCCATATTCATCAAGAATTGTCTCTGTCTGCACATCCAGACGCTTAATCCCTACGTCAATCAAGCGGAGATAGTGCTCTATCCTTTTTCTGAAGGCCCTGTCATTGACTAACTTTTTAGAAAGGCCAACCGTTCCGGCCAGACCTTTTACTGTGGATTCAAAAAGAATCTCCGTGTAAACATTGTACTCTTTATTGAAGAACTCAATAAAGTCACCCAATATAATATCTTTTGCCTCATCATCAAGAAAATACTCAAGCACAGCGATATAGAGCCTTCCGGCAGGAAGCTTTTTGTAACTTGACAGCATTTTCTGATATTTATTGCCAAAAGAAAGTTCTGTGCCATTCCTTTCAAAAACCTTTATATCGTCAATAAACAGCCACTCATTGACGACTTCTTCGGGAGTGCATTCGAAACCATACTGTATTTGTTTATTGTTGTGTAAAAATATAATATCAAATTCTGAAGCGTCATTAATATTATCTGATAAGCTGAACGGTTCCAGCTTCATTTTCATTCCGATTTCACCATTTTCGAAATTTTCATTTTCCTTCTTGTTAATAAACTGGGAAAAGATATATTGTTCAAAAAAGAACATTGCAGAAATGAGATTCGATTTTCCTGACGCATTAGCACCATACACGGCTGTCGTTTTTAAAAGGCCAAGATCATTATTCACCTGTATTACATGGGTTGGATGCTGAACGTAGGAGGTGGCTCTCATGTCAAGTATAGATTCATTTTTAAATGAGGTATAATTCTTTACTTTAAACATCAGCAGCATTGGCTTTACCTCCAAATATAGTGTTTTATGTAATAAGTATATCCATCCTCTTTACTGTGTCAATAATATTATTGACATTTTGTATTTTGAAAAAAAGGACGCTTCCCTGTGTGAAGCGTCCCTCTTTTCAGCCCTGACGTCCTGATCTGTATTTTAACTCAGCCGTCACCTCAGCCGTCGATCACCAGTTTCGCCGAGCCGTAGATCCCCGCGTCGTTGCCCAGGGAAGCCAGCACGAATTTGGCGTCCCGGCAGCTTCTGAAGGTGTACTGTACGTAATATTTGCGGATATAGTCCAGCACCACCTGTCCGGCCTTGGATACGCCGCCGCCGATGACGAACACCTCCGGGTCCACAGTGCTGGCGATGTTGGCCAGAGCCAGACCCAGGTATTTCCCAAAGCGCTCGGCCACTTCCATGGCAAATTCATCTCCGGATTTCACCGCGTCCCAGATCTCCTTGGCGGTCATGGTCTCGGTATCGATGGAGGTGCGGATCTCGCCCTTCTCTTCCATCATCCATCTGGCCAGGCGGACGATACCGTTGGCGGAAGCCACCTGTTCCAGACAGCCGTGGTTGCCGCAGCCGCAGACGCCGGGGATATTGTCGTCCACATGGATGTGTCCGATCTCGCCGCCCGCGCCGTTGGCGCCGGAGATGATCTTCCCGCCGATGATGATGCCGCCGCCCACGCCGGTGCCCAGTGTCACCATGACACCGCTCTTATGCCCGGCAGCCGCGCCCTTCCACATCTCGCCCAGGGCCGCCACGTTGGCGTCGTTGCCGGCTCTGCAGGGAAGCCCGGTCAGTTCCTCCAGTTCTCTGGTCACTTCCTTGTAACCCCAGCCCAGGTTGGCGGTGTGGGGCACGACGCCTTCCTCATTGATCGGCCCCGGCACGTCGATGCCGATGCCTTCCACATCGTCCTTCTTTATTCCCATCTTGCCCAGGCGGGACAGAGCGGACGCCGCGATGTCAGGCAGAACCGCCTCCCCGCCGTTCTCCGTCCTGGTGGGAATCTCCCACTTGTCCAAAAGGGTTCCGTCCGTGCGGAACAGTCCCATCTTTACTGTAGTCCCCCCGATATCGATCCCAAAACAATACTCTTTCATAGTCTCGTCCCCCGATATTATTTCTTATTCTTGGCGATGCTCGCCTGTACTCTGCGGTACAGCTCCTGCGCCGCGTTGTAGCCCATCTTCTTCTGACGGTGGTTCACTGCCGCGGATTCCACGATGATGGCCAGGTTACGGCCCGGACGGATGGGGATGGAATGGCATACCACCTTGTTGCCCAGGAATTCCGTGTACTCTTCGTTCAGGCCCAGGCGGTCGTAGTCCTTGTCCTTGTCCCACTCTTCCAGCTTGATGACCATGTCGATACCCTGGGTCTCCTTAACACTCTCCACGCCGTACAGGGTCTTCACGTCGATGATGCCGATGCCTCTCAGCTCGATGAAGTGGCGGGTGATCTCCGGCGCCGTACCCACCAGCGTGTCGTCGCTCACCTTGTGGATCTCCACCACGTCGTCGGTAATCAGGCGGTGGCCCCTCTTGATCAGTTCCAGCGCCGCCTCGCTCTTGCCGATGCCGCTCTCGCCCATGATCAGCACGCCCTCGCCGTACACGTCCACCAGCACGCCGTGGATGGAGATGCAGGGCGCCAGTTCCACGCCCAGCCAGCGGATCACTTCCGCCATCAGGGAGGTGGTGGTGCGGCCGCTGTGCAGAAGCGGCTTCTTGTATCTGCGGGCCAGTTCGATCATGTCGTCGTCCGGCTTCGTCCTGGACGAGAAGATCACGCACGGAATCTCGCTGGAGAGGAACCGCTCATAATTGTTCAGCTTCTCCACCCTGGGCAGGCTCTTCAGATAGGTATATTCCACATATCCGATGATCTGCACCCGCTCGCTGGCGAAATGGGCGAAATACCCTGCCAGCTGAAGCGCCGGGCGGTTGATGTCCGGGCTGGTGATCTCGATCCCGTCCGTCTCCACCTCCGGCACCAGGTTCTTCAGTTCCAGCTTTTCGATCATTTTATTCAATGTTACACTCTGCATGCTCTGTTCTCCTTTTCCCCTGGGGTCTTACCGGCCGTCCCGTCTGCGTCCCGGACAGCCGTATTTGGGAATATCATATCATTTTTCAGCGGTGATTTCAAGGAACTGGAGGCTATTCCTCCGCCCCCGCGTGGAAAAATTCATACACCTGGGCGGCCGCCCTGGCGTTCATCCCGTCCACCGACGCCAGAGTCTCCACATCAGCGGCGCGGATATCCTCCAGGGTCTGGAACGCCTTCATCAGCGCCTTTCTCCGGGCCGGGCCGATGCCGGGGATGTCGTCCAGCACCGAATGCACCTGTTCCTTGCTACGCAGGGAACGGTGATACTCGATGGCGAAACGGTGCGCCTCATCCTGAATCCTGGTCACCAGCCGGAAGCCCTCGCTGTCCCGGCTGATGGGGATCTCCTGATTGCGAAAATAGATCCCGCGGGTGCGGTGGCGGTCGTCCTTGACCATGCCGCACACCGGAATCTGGAGCTGCAGAGCCTCCATCACCCTCAGCGCCACGTTCACCTGGCCCTTGCCGCCGTCCATCATGATCAGATCCGGATAATTTTCATAGTGGGACAGCCGCCTGGTCAGCATCTCCTCCATGCTGGCGTAGTCGTCCGCCCCCTGCACGCCCCGGATGCGGAATTTCCGGTAGTCGGAACGCTTGGGCCGCCCTTTTTCGTACACCACCATGGAGCCCACTGTCTGGAAGCCGCTGATATTGGAGATGTCGTAGGCTTCCACCCGCTCCAGTTTCTCCAGGCCCAGAAGCTTCGCGATCTCCTTCATGGCGCCGATGGTCCGGCCTTCCTCCCGGCGGATGCGTTCCCGGTCCTGGGTCAGCACCATCTGGGCGTTCTTGCAGGCCAGCTCCACCAGCTTCTCTTTCTCCCCCTTCCGGGGCACCTGGATGTGCACCTTCTGCCCCCGCCGCCCGGTCAGCCACTCCTGGATCAGTTCCTGATCCGGAACTTCGTACTGGAGCATGATCGTGCGGGGAATGTAGGGCGTGCCCGCGTAGAACTGTTTCAGGAAGGTTCCCAGTACCTCCTGAGGGCTCTCATCTTCCATGATCCGCACGCAGAAATGATCCCTTCCGATCAGCCGGCCGTCCCGGACGAAGAAGATCTGCACCACCGCGTCCTCTTTCTCCGCCGCCAGCGCCACAATATCCCGGTCGCCCATGTCACTGCTGGTAATCTTCTGCTTCTGGGCGATCTGGCTTACGCTGTTCAGAAGTTCCCGGTATTCGATGGCCTTCTCGAAATCCAGCGCCTCCGACGCCTGGTTCATCTTCTCTTCCAGTTCCTTCAGCACCGGGGCATAATTTCCATTCAGGAAGGACAGGGCTTTCTTCACCGACTCCCCGTAGGCTTCTTTGGAAATATAGCTCTGGCAGGGAGCGGGGCACTGATGGATATGGTAATTCAGGCAGGGACGGTCCTTCCCCATGGTCTTGGGCAGGGCTCTGGAACAGGAGCGAATCCCGTACAGCTTGTGGATCAGGTCTATGGTATCCTTCACAGCCCCCGCGCTGGTGTAAGGGCCGAAGTATTTGGCCCGATCCTTGCTCATGCGGCGGGAGAAAAGCACCCTGGGATAGTCTTCCTGCACGGTCACCTTGATGAAGGGATAGGTCTTGTCGTCCATGAGCATGGTGTTGTACTTGGGCCGGTGCTCCTTGATCAGATTGCACTCCAGCACCAGCGCCTCCAGTTCCGAGTCCGTGATGATGTACTCGAACCTGGCGATGTGGGACACCATCTGGTCGATCTTCACGCCCCGGTTCCGGCTGGCCTGGAAATACTGGCGCACCCGGTTTTTCAGGGAGATGGCCTTTCCCACGTAGATGATGGTGTCTTTCTCGTCATGCATCAGATAGACGCCCGGCTTCGCCGGGAGCTTTTTCAGTTCTTCTTCAATATCAAATGCCATATATCCTCCTGACCCGCCGGATTCGGGGCCTGCAAAAATCCTTGCCGTCGCGCGGGCATGTCTACCCGCTGCCCTCTGTGAAAAACGGGGCCCCGCTCCAGGCCCCGCTCTCTTCCTGTATGATGACTGCTGTCCGCGGGCAGTCCCGCCGGCAGCGACGTACTATTCTGCGAATATCAGCTCTTCCTGATGATATTCTTCCTGATCCTCCCGCACTTTGCGGAGGATCTCCATGAATTCCTTACCGGTGATGGATTCCTTCTCGATCAGGAAATCCGCGATCTTGTCCAGACATTCCCGGTTCTCCAGCAGAAGACGTTTGGCTTCCTCGTAGGATTCCCTGAGAATCCGCATGACCTCGCTGTCCACGTCCGTGGCCGTCTGGTCGCTGCAGTTGAGCACGGTGCCGTTGTTCAGGTACATGCTCTCTCTGGTCTCCAGCCCGATCAGGCCGAATTTCTCCGACATGCCGTACTGGGTCACCATGGCCCTGGCCAGGCGGGTGGCCTGCTCGATGTCGTTGGAAGCTCCAGTGGTCACCGTCTCGAAGACGATCTCTTCAGCCGCCCGTCCGCCCAGGCAGACCACCAGCCGCGCTTCGATCTCCTTCTTGCTCAGCAGGTATTTCTCTTCCTCCGGCGTCTGGAGCACGTAGCCCAGCGCGCCCATGGTACGGGGTACGATGGTGATCTTCTGCACCGGCTCCGCGTCTTTCTGCAGGGCGCTCACCAGCGCGTGGCCCACCTCATGGTAAGAGACGATCTTCCGCTCTTCCGTACTGAGGATCCGGTCCTTCTTCTCCTTGCCCATGAGCACCACTTCCATGGCCTCGAACAGATCCTTCTGGCAGATGGCCTTCCTGCCGTTCTTCACAGCCAGGATCGCGGCCTCGTTGATCATATTGGCCAGATCCGCGCCCACCGCACCGCTGGTGGCCAGGCCCAGCGCTTCCAGATCCACGGTCTCGTCCATCTTCACGTTCTTGGAATGCACCTTCAGGATCTCCACGCGTCCCTTCAGGTCCGGGCGCTCCACGATGATCCTGCGGTCGAAACGTCCCGGACGCAGAAGCGCCTGGTCCAGAATCTCCGGACGGTTGGTGGCCGCCAGCACGATGCAGGCTTTGTTGCTGTCAAATCCGTCCATCTCGGCCAGAAGCTGGTTCAGCGTCTGCTCCCGCTCGTCGTTGCCGCCCAGGCGGGAATCCCGGCTCTTGCCGATGGCATCGATCTCGTCGATAAAGATGATACACGGCGCATTTTTCTTGGCTTCTTCAAACAGGTCGCGGACACGGGACGCGCCCACGCCCACGAACATCTCCACAAAATCCGACCCGGCCAGGGAGAAGAACGGCACGTGAGCCTCTCCTGCCACCGCCTTGGCTAACAGCGTCTTGCCGGTACCGGGCGGGCCCACCAGCAGGGCACCTTTGGGCAGCTTGGCCCCGATCTCCGTGTATTTCCCCGGATTGTGGAGGAAATCCACCACCTCTACCAAAGATTCCTTGGCCTCTTCTTCTCCGGCCACATCTTTGAACGTGACGCCGGTCTCCTTCTCGATATAGACCTTGGCCTTGCTCTTGCCCACGCCCATCATGCCTCCGCCGCCCACACGCCGCATGAGAAAGTTGAAAGCCAGGAGCATCAGAAGGATGGGCAGTACGATGGACAGAATCTGATAGATAATGGACGACATGGCATCCGGTATATACGGAATGATCTCAATATCCTGCTCTTCCATCAGAGCGAGCAGATCCGGATCGTCCATCTTGCCTGTATAATAAGTAAGCTCGATGCCATTTTCCCCGAAAGGCTGATCCTTGGGGGTGATCTTCCAGGTGCTGTAGGTGTCCTCCACCTTGGCTATCTCGCCCGCCTCCAGCATATCCAGAAATTCGTTGTAGGTAACCTCCCGGGTCGTAGCCTCGGAGAATTTCTGCTGCAGAAACGTAAACACCAGAAACGCCGCAGCCACTAAAATAAAGAACATCAGGATGTTCTGTCTGTTCCCGGAATTACCGGGGCCTTTATTATCTTTGTCTCCATTATTGTTATTTGGAGTCATGTTGTTATTCATCTTTTTCCTCCTTGCGCATAGCACACTTTATTATAGTAAACCTTCAAATATAAATCAATACGCCTTTGTGAATTTCGGAAGTCCATTTTCTTAAATAAATATAAATTTCGGCGATAAATCCATTGATTTTGCCCTGCATTTTTTGTATGATAGGGAAAGATATTTGCTTTTTACGGAGGCTCACATGAAAAAAACTGGTTTTGACAATGATAAATATCTGAAAATGCAGTCTGAGAAGATCCGGGAACGGATCCAGAGCTTTGGCGGCAAACTCTATCTGGAATTTGGCGGCAAGCTTTTCGACGATTACCACGCCTCCAGAGTGCTGCCGGGCTTCAAGCCGGACAGCAAGATCAACATGCTGGTGCAGCTGAAGGATCAGGCGGAGATCATCATCGTGATCAACGCGGCGGACATCGAGAAGAGCAAGGTGCGTTCCGACCTGGGGATCACCTACGACATGGACGTGCTGCGCCTGATCGACACTTTCCGGGACTACGGCCTGTACGTGGGCAGCGTGTGCCTGACCCAGTACGCCGGGCAGCCCAGCGCCGCAGCCTATCAGCGGAAGCTGGAAGCCCTGGGCGTCAAGGTCTACCGCCACTACCCCATTGAAGGCTATCCTTATAATGTATCCTACATCGTCAGCGACGAGGGCTACGGACGCAACGAATACATAGAGACGTCCCGCTCCCTGGTCGTCATCACCGCGCCGGGACCCGGCAGCGGCAAGATGGCCACCTGCCTGTCCCAGCTCTATCATGAGTACAAACGGGGCATCCAGGCCGGATACGCCAAATACGAGACCTTCCCCATCTGGAACATCCCGCTGAAGCACCCGGTCAACCTGGCCTATGAAGCCGCCACGGCGGATCTGGACGATGTGAACATGATCGACCCGTTCCACCTGGAAGCCTACGGCAGCACCGCCATCAACTACAACCGGGACGTGGAGGTATTTCCGGTGCTGAAGGCGATCTTCGAGACCATCATGGGCGAATGCCCTTACAAATCCCCCACGGACATGGGCGTCAATATGGCGGGCTACGGCATCTGCGACGACGAAGCCGTACAGGAGGCCGCCTGCCAGGAGATCATCCGCCGGTATTACCAGACCCTGTGCCTGAAGCGTCAGGGAACGGCCACCGATGCGCAGATCATGAAGATCGAGCTGCTTATGAAGCAGGCGGGCATCAGCGCGGCCGACCGGCCCGTGATCAGCGCCGCCAACCTGAAGGCCGAGACCACTCAGGAACCGGCCGCGGCCATCGAACTGCCCGACGGACGCATCATCACCGGCAAGACCAGCGCCCTTCTGGGAGCCGCTTCTGCCCTGCTTCTGAATGCGCTGAAGGTACTGGCCGGCATCGACGACGATGTGAAACTGATCGCGCCCACCATCATCGAGCCCATCCAGGCTCTGAAGGTGTCGCATCTGCATAATAAGAATCCCCGCCTCCACACGGACGAGGTGCTGATCGCATTGTCCATCTGCGCCGCCACCGACGAGCTGGCGAAGCGCGCCATGGATCAGCTGCAGAACCTGCAGGGTTCTGAGGTCCATTCCAGCGTGATTCTGTCCCAGGTGGACACCGGGGTCTTCCGCAAGCTGGGCGTGAACCTGACCTGCGAGCCTTCCTATCAGTCCCAGGCGCTGTACCACCGGTAACGCCCGCCGCAGGAGAAAGCAAGCCAGTTCCCGCAGGAAAGGACGGATGCGGCCTGCACAGGAGCATTTCCTATATTATATTGTATCAGATAACGAAAGAGAGCAAAGGCGCTCCCATCCGCGAGGCCTTTTGCTCTCTTTTTATATAAACCACAAACCAAGAAGGAGAGATCATCATGCCAGTAAAATATGTATTTGTCACCGGAGGCGTCGTATCGGGCCTGGGAAAAGGGATCACGGCAGCTTCCCTGGGCCGTCTTCTGAAAGCCCGCGGCTATAAAATCACCATGCAGAAATTCGATCCGTATATCAACATCGACCCGGGCACTATGAATCCGGTTCAGCACGGGGAGGTCTTCGTCACCGACGACGGCACCGAGACCGACCTGGATCTGGGGCATTACGAGCGTTTCATCGACGAGAACCTGGACCGGAACTCCAACGTGACCACGGGAAAGGTGTACTGGAGCGTACTCCAGAAGGAGCGTCGCGGCGACTACGGCGGCGGCACGGTCCAGGTCATCCCTCACATCACCAACGAGATCAAGAACCGTTTCTACCGCAATTACACCTCCGACGACATGCATATCGCCATCATCGAGATCGGCGGCACGGTGGGCGACATTGAGAGCCAGCCCTTCCTGGAGGCCATCCGCCAGTTCCAGCATGAGGTGGGCCGCGAGAACGCCGCTCTCATCCATGTGACGCTGATCCCCTACCTGAAGGCTTCCGGGGAGATGAAGACGAAGCCCACCCAGGCTTCCGTCAAAGCCCTGCAGGGCATGGGCATCCAGCCCGACGTCATCGTGTGCCGCACGGAGCTGCCCCTGGAACGGGGGATCAAGGACAAGATCTCCCTGTTCTGCAACGTGCCCAAAGAGCATGTACTGCAGAACCTGGACGTGGAATATCTCTACGAAGCGCCGCTGGCCATGGAGGAGGAGCATCTGGCCCAGGTGGTCTGCGAATGCCTGAACCTGCCCTGTCCCGAACCGGATCTTACCGACTGGATCGAGATGGTGAACAAACTGCGCCATCCGGTGACCGAGGTAACGGTCGCCCTGGTGGGCAAATACATCCAGCTCCACGACGCCTACATCTCCGTGGTGGAAGCGCTCAAGCACGGGGGCATCGCCAACCGTGCCGTCGTCAACATCAAATGGATCGATTCCGAGCTGGTGACACCGGAAAATGTGGGAGAACTCCTGGACGGCGTGAGCGGCGTCCTGGTTCCGGGCGGCTTCGGCGACCGGGGCATTGAGGGCAAGATCAACGCCATCCAGTACGCCCGGGAGCATAAGATCCCGTTCCTGGGCCTGTGCCTGGGCATGCAGCTTGCCATCGTGGAATACGCCCGCCATGCGGCGGGACTGGCCGGCGCCCACAGCATCGAACTGGACCCGTCCACCCCCTACCCGGTCATCGCCCTGATGCCGGACCAGAACGGCGTGGAGGACATCGGCGGCACCCTGCGCCTGGGCTCCTGCCCCTGCGTCCTGGACAAGTCCACCAAAGCCTATGAGCTCTACGGCCAGGAGCTGATCCACGAGCGCCACCGCCACCGCTATGAGGTCAACAATGATTTCCGCGCCCTGCTGACGGAAAAGGGCATGACCCTGTCCGGCCTCTCCCCCGACGGGCGGATCGTGGAGATGATCGAACTGAAGGACCATCCCTTCTTCCTGGCAACCCAGGCCCACCCGGAACTCAAGTCCCGGCCCAACCGTCCCCATCCCCTGTTCGCAGGGTTTGTGAAAGCGGCAGTGGACAAGAGGCAGTAAAATAAAAATATTCAGATAAACCCGCAGGCGGCGTTCTCAACCTCCATCATGGAGATCAAGCGCGCCGCCTGTGTCACAGTTCCGCTTGCTTATTCTTTTAAAAGCTGATACTCTCAAACAATTCTGACGGATTGTCATCGAATCTGCAGTCACAATAATATTCCAGATTTTTTGTTTCATCCAGATACATATCACTCCTCTGCCGTTCAAAAGAGACGATCGGTCCTTTTATCGGCCTTATCCTCTCTATGATACTGTCACGGTACTGTTCCTCTGCTCTCCTGGTTGCTTCCACTTTTTCCGGCCCCCTCCTTTCACAGCTAAAATCCACCCATTTTACGGGCATTATAGCACCTGGATATTTTTAAGTCAATACATCCCCATTGGTGCTTTGCTGTCAGCACGCTCCCCGCTTCTCTGTTCCCAGATTCTCTGGCTGATCTCCATAAGCAGTTCCGCATTAGATCGATCCGGGGTCAGGGAGTACCGACTGCGTAATTCTTCGATCTTATCCGCATGGTCGTGCTCAAACTCCCGGTATTTATTCCTGCAGACCCGAAAATAAGCCATATAATTATTCCATATGTTTTTATTGGGCAGCGTATAGATACGGCGGTCGGCCTCCGGCCCTTCCAGGGCTGGAGGCTCATCCCCGGCCTTTCTCTGACCGAGTATATATCCCAAAAAAGTCAAGGCCTCGTTGACAAATGAGACCACCAAATCAGACTGGTCCTCCAGCTTCGTCTGATCCATCCGACCCAGCTGAACAACTCTCCAACTTCTCCATTTTTTTAAAAGATCCTCATCCAGATAGCCGGAAGCTTCCTCCTCGCTCATGATCTGAAGCACGAGGCAGACCCGCAGATACAGGTCGGGCTTCCTGTAAAAATCGCCCTTCACTTGAGGCCGGTAGCGAAAGGAAGCAAAATAATCCTCAGGCCCGGAGCGCAGACACCAAATGCTGAGCAGGTCAGCAAAGACCTCTCTGAATATCTCCATGTAAAATAAGCAGTTCTTATAAATCGTCCGCCTTGCCATTATATCCAAAATATTATTAGATATGGTATTGTATGTGTCCTGCGTCCAGTCCATGGACTCCATATATTTCTCGAAGCTGTCCAGTCGCTCATCAGGAATCAGTTCTTTCCGAAGCCCCTTTACATCTCTCCCAAGCAGCTGTTTAACGCACTTAATAAAGCAGTCCGTATATGTCTCTGAAATCTCCGTACTGTAGAAGCACCGATCCTCCGGCCCTTTGTTCCTGAATTTTTCTTCGATCTCAGTTATGACTCCCTCAAACAAATATTTCTCTATATCTTTTCTCTCAATTTCTTTTCCCAGGTCCACTCCTGCCAGCAGCTGGGCGCAGATATCGTACAGTAGAATTTTCGCCATAAAAACCGCCCGCTCTCTGCGGCTTCTCAGCACCGACCCAGGGAGGATATGGAAAAATTCATGCAGTATCAACAATCTTACGTAGGAAACGTCCTCCATATCCTTTTCAGGGATACGGACAATACCCACCTTTCCTCTTTTGCGCATTCCCATAAATAAAAGACGGGCTTCCGGACGAATCCCCAGAGACGGATAAACGAAGAACGCATAGCCCTTCCCCTCATCCTGGTTATTTTGATAGAGCTCCGCCATATCGTTCAGCAGCCGGGCATAATATGCGCAGAGCTTAATCGGAACCGTACGAATATTGGGCTCGATGGGCGCCGACTGAATTAGCATATGGTCAGCCACATTGGAAGACAAGATCAGCGTCTCCCAGACCTCGTTGAAATCCTCCACGGAGATCTTGATGTCCTTCAGGATCCTGGCTTTCTCGCTCACGCCCTCCGTGTTGAAATACTCATCCAGGCGGTGGAGAAAATGCTTTATCACCAGCGATACCGCGGAATCGATCATCTCATTAAGATAAAAGAGCAGATCTGTGCGCTCCACTTTGTCAAACTCTTTGTAGAGCTTCAGCAGACAGTCCACATAGTATTCCAACGTATACTCCTTCAGATTCTTACATCGCTCTTTCTGCGCCAACAATCTATGATACAGGACCTCTTTTTCAGACTGTTTTTCCATCATCTCTCCCTCTCCAGAACCAATATATCTGACTTTATGTTGAGCAGAGCCGCTTTATACACCGGATTGCCGTGCGTCAGGAGACCGCCGGTACAGAACTGCTTAAGGAACTCCTTGCTGTCAACCGTCATCAAGAAGGCGACGTCCTCGCTTCCAAGCATCCCGTACCGTTTCACAGGGACACCCAGCGCACTGCACAGCTCTCTCTGAAACCCATCTACTCTGTCCCAATTGGCGACGACCCCTTTGAGGGAACAGAAAAACAACTCTTTCTTGAGAAGCGCCAGCTCCTCCTCCGCCCGCTCCTCCTGTTCCGCACCCGGCTGCTCCGTCCGCTTCCTGGCTATCGCATCGAGAAGCGCCTGGGAGACCGTCATAAAAGAAAAACCCTTCCGAAGCTCATTATCCGGATCATGTTTTTTGAGAACCTCATAATACCGCTCTGCGCGAAGGTATCCTTCTTTATAAGTATCTGTGCGGGTGCAGACTACCAGATCGCTGTTGTCCAGCGTAGTATAGGTCACTGCTCTATATTCATTCTCCAGTTCATCCATCATCGCTTCCAGCTGGGAAGACGCTTTCTCGAAACGAAGACAGGAAACAAAGATGTAGGGCTCCCGTCTTGTATTCCAGAACTCGCTGTCCTTCTTTTCACCACGCCGCAACCCGACGATATCGAAATAGTCGCAATCCTCCTGCGCTCCCCTCTCCGTAAGATGTGTATCCTTAAAGGCATCCTGAAGGGATCCGTCCTTCTCCCGATACACCTCCATGGACAGCCCATCGAAATATCCAAATACGCTGTACGGAGCAGAAACCGTCTCCGACTTCTGGCTCATATAAGTATTTTTCAGGTGAAACACCCTTGCTATCATTGGTTCCTTTATCATTGGTGTCTCTATCATTTGTATCTCTCCTCTCAGAGATTCAGCAGAACGTCCATAACGTCGTGCCTGCCCTCTCCTCTCAGTCCCTTCTCAATCTCTATCCAGATGGAATACCGGGAGAGGCTATTTTCCGTGGTTTCCTCAAGAGCCATCCGCACAAACGAGCCATAAAAGGCATGTTCCTCCTCAGACAGCCGGGCGGCCTTCTGCCGGACGGCATCCGCTCCCCGCATGGACCTGACAGCCAGAATCATCTCCTCCATCGTATCCCCATCCAACGAAAGATTTTCAAGGGATGCCTGCAGCTGGGCGGCTATGATCAGTTCCAATATCAAGAACCGCCTGAGCTCATCGTCTTTCACGATCTCATTCATAATATATGATATCGCTTTCCATCGGTCACTCAGCATCTTCTCCGCCAGAAACGCGTTAAAAAACGCCCCATAATATACGCCCGCTATTTTCAGCATATTCGGATCCGCCGCAGGGTTCTCCCCCGTCTGAGGAAGGCTTTTGTATATAATGTTATAGATTTCTTCAATCTCCAATATATCATTCATATCGGAGTCTGTCCTGACTCTCCCTTTCATATGGCTCACGATCAGACGGAAATTATGATAGAGATACGCATACATCGCACGCGGAACGCGATGCACCTCAAGCATCGTATCCCCAAGGGGCAGGAGGAGAATATGGCGTATCATCTCCTGTTTCTCCGTCATGGGCTCGTTCCATCTCAGCACGCTGTCCAGATGGTATACGAACCTCTCCTTTTCTCTCTGGAACCCAGCCTCCGCTCCGGCGGAATCCGGCGCCAGTATGGCTTCCCTCTCTTTCATACACAGTTCGCCAAACTCCGCCTGCTCGATCCTGATAATCGTCTTAAACGCCTTATACCGGGTGGTAGAATACACGCACAAGGAAATCAAGTACGCCTGCAGAAAAAAAGAATACCCTGACAACAGATAAAAACCTCTGAGACCGCCTGTATAATAATAGTACGTCATTCCGCATGCGACTATACCATTCCATATGACCAGAAAAGGAATAAACACAGAACCATAGGAGTAGGAAATAATCTTCCGGTTCTGTAGGCCGTAATTCCTGGAGCCCAAGGAACTATAATACAAGGTTACGAACGCAGAAAGGATCGTCGTCAGCGTCCATACCGCCGTACCCAGGAAGTCCATCTTATTCCGCAGATTGGAATAAAGCAGATCATAGTCGCAGACCGCCCTCAACAGGCGGCGAATCCAGCCACAGCCCCAGATCCAGATAAGCATAAGGGCAAGCAGCGATAAAGGAATCGACAAGAACCAGCCCGGCGCCAGTCTCTTCTCATACCTGGATGTTGCTTCCTTAAACATTCTGTTTTTTTCTTTTAGTTCCCCTATGCTTTTCATGCCTTCATTATATTACATATTTCACTTCTAATTGACATTCTGTAAATGCTATTTTTAATTTTAGCTGGCTAGTTTTAGCAAAGTGCAGTCCACATTCTACCAAAGCTCCGGAAACGGCGTCACTGTTTCCGGAGCCTTTTTATGCGCTCCAATCATTTTTTCCATATATACCATATCGTACCAGGTGTCGAATTTATATCCACACTGATGGAGACGGGCCGCCATGCGGTAGCCCATATGCTCATGGAACCGGACGCTGTCGTTGCTCAGATGAGTGTCCTCCTCCGGAGCGTAGGCGATGCATGCGATCAGGTTCGTCAGATGCTGCGCGGCGGCGATACGCTCCAGTTCCTCATACAGCATCCTTCCCGCGCCGCGCCCTCTCCGGTCCATGTCCACATACACGCTGGTCTCCGCGCACCAGCCGTAGGCCGCGCGGGGATGGAAAGCCGACAGGTAGGCGTAGCCTACGATCTGCCCGTCCTCCTCCGCCGCCAGGTACGGGTACTTTTTCAGGACGTTATCAATCCTGCGTCGGAATTCTTCCAGGGAAGGAACCTCGTATTCAAACGTCACCGCCGTGCGGAGTACGTACGGCGCGTAGATATCCAGGAGACGCTGCGCGTCCCCTGGTTCAGCCGTGCGAAGTGTCAAACTCATGCTTTCGGCCCCTCTTCGCCGTCCCGCGCCACCTTCTCTTCGCCGCTCTGCGCCGTCTCCTTTTCGCCGTTCCACAGAAGTTCGGGATAGAGGCCGCGGGCCTTCATATCCCGCACCGCCTGCATCACCATGGGCTTATCCTCCTTGTAGGTCACGCCGTACCAGCGGTCCTTGCTGGTCAGGACTTTCACCTCCGCCCTGTCCTCCCGGATCAGCTCGTCCACCACGAAGGGCAGGAAGTATTCGCATTTCAGGGGATTGATACGCAGCCCTTCCTCCAGCGCTTTGGGGAAACGGTCCTTCAGTTCCTTCAGCATGCTCTCCGTAAAGCCCCACATGTTCATGGACACCACCGCTTCGTCCGGCAGGGCAGTCCAGCTCGCCCCGTCATCCTCCGTATACGCGGCGCTGCCGTCGGCCTGTTTCTCGATGCGGGTGCGCTCATGAATATCCGTCAGCATATCCTCCCCATCCACCTGACACACGCCCCTGGCCACATAACCGTTCTCCGTCAGGGTATTTTTCAGAAGATATCCCACCATGGTGTAGGCGTATTTTTCCCCGTCCTCATGGGTGGTGAGATAATCATAGATCAGGCGGAAGGCTTCCCTTCCGTAGAAATCGTCGGCATTGATCACCGCAAACGGTCCGTCCACCACGTCCGCGCAGCTTAACACCGCGTGGCCCGTGCCCCAGGGTTTTACGCGGCCTTCCGGCACGGCGAATCCCTCCGGCAGATTGTACAGATCCTGGAAGACGTATTCCGTCTGGATATGTCCCTCCAGGCGGTTCCCGATGCGCTCCCGGAAATCTTTTTCATTTTCTTTTTTAATAATGAAAACCACCTTCTCGAATCCGGCCTGCACCGCGTCATAAATGGAAAAATCCATGATAATATGTCCCTGTTCGTCCACCGGGTCGATCTGTTTCAGTCCTCCGTAACGGCTTCCCATGCCTGCCGCCATAATCACCAGTACCGGTTTCTTCATCTCTTCTGTTCCTCCATGATCATTTTTTCTATCTCGTCTCTGTTTCCTGTCAGGGAGCCCTGCACCATCTCCGGCTTCCCGCCGCCCCTGCCCTGGAACCTGGCGTTCAGTTCTTTTACAAATACCCGCAGATCCACGTTCCTGCTTCCCAGGATATAGCGATAGCCTGCGCCGTCCGATCCCACAAACGCCGCACAGACGCCGGGGCACCGCTCCATGGCACCGTTGACGAAGTTCCGCACGGCAATATTGTCCAGATCTTCCCCAAAAATGCACACGTTCTGCTGTCCCGGCCGGATCTGTTCCAGCTTCTCCGCCAGATAAACCGCCTGGATGCGGTTCAGATGCTCCTGAGTGCGGGCCTGCTGTTCTTTCAGGCGGCGCACCGCCTCCCCGATCTGATCCGGCTTTGCCGAAAGTTCCGCGGACACCTCTCCCACGCCGCGCTGTTTCTCCTGATAGTCCTTCAGCGCTCGTCCGCCGCATACCATCGTCACCCGGCATCCGCCCCGGTGGCGCTCACAGCCAATGAGCTTGATGAGTCCGATCTCGCCGGTCCGTTTCACATGGGGCGCGCAGCAGGCACACATGTCGTAGCCGGGGATGGATACGATACGCACCTGGCCTTCGATCTGGATCTTACTGCGGTATTCCATGTCCTCCAGCTCCCTGCCATCCGGGTAGCGCACCTGAACCTCTATGTTCTCCCAGACCGCCTGGTTGGCCCTGCGCTCCAGCTCCAGGATCTGTTCTCCCGACAGTTCCCCGTTGAAATCCAGCGTGGTCAGTTCTTCGCCCAGGTGGAAGCCCACATTGTCATATCCGTACAGGCTGTGCGCCAGCCCGGATACAATATGTTCCCCCGTGTGCTGCTGCATACGGGAAAAACGCAGCTCGTAATCCAGACGTCCTTCCGCCTCCGTTCCCACCGGAACCGGTTCCTTTGTCAGATGCCAGATCACGCCGCTCTTATCTTCCTGAGTGTCGAAGACCTCCACGCCATCAAGCCACCCCCGGTCGCCGGACTGTCCGCCGCCCTCCGGGAAAAACGCCGTCTGATCCAGGCTCACGCGATATCCCTTCTCATATGGTTCACAGGCCAGGACGGCTGCCCGGAACTCGCTCAGATGGCTGTCTTTCTCATACAGCCGCACGGCCCCGCCCTGTTCCAAATGCTTCTCTTCCATGTATCTCTCCTGCTTCCTGTTGTTTTCTCCATCCAATATATCACATCCCGCGGGGCATGCAAAGGGTTCCTTTGAAAATCTCCGGCCTGCAGGTGCATCATCCAATTGCCCTGTTTCCCATTCTCTGCTACAATATGCTTATCACACGCGGCGCTGCGGCTCCGCAGGAGATACGGAGGAACACATCTATGATCTGCCCTTACTGCGGCTTTGAATATGGGGACGGCCTGCTGCGGTGCCCTCACTGCGGCGCGGAAAATACGGCCAAAGCCAGGGAACACCAGCAGGAAGCCCTGCATGCGCTGACAGAAGAACAAAAAGCGATCCACAGGGAACCGGAAAGAGTGATGAAGCAGGCCAACCGTACCGCTGCCAGAATCGGGGTCCGGCTTTTTGCCGGCGTCCTTGTATCAGCAATCCTGACTGTGGCCGGCAACTTCGCCTGGAAGCAATGGAAATCTTACCGGCTTGCCCGGAACGTGGAATCACTGAACGCTTATCTGCTGGACAAGGACTACGATAGTCTCTGTCAGCTTCTGGATGAGATCGATGCCTATGATTCCGCCTATAAGCCTTACTATCCGGTAGAGACCGCTTTTCAGAACCTGACCTGGGCACGGCAGGACCTGGAATGGTTCCAATCGGATCTGGAGAACGGGCTGTTGGGGGATTATCTTCTGCAAAGCCTTTCTTTTGCACTATGCAGCGCCATGAATGTTGTGGTGGAGACGGAAAACGGCCTGGAGGACGACCTGTACCTGGGCAACGAGGAGGCTCTTCAGGATCTTCAGGATCAGGCACGCCGCCTGCTCACGGAGGACCTGAAAATGACAGAAGCAGAGATAGAAGAAATGTCCGTTTTTTACGAAAATACCACCATCATTTACGACGAAACCTTATTCCTGCCTTACGCGTCGTTAAGTCTGGAGCGATTGGAGTAGCCTATGAAATGTCCTAACTGCGGCGGAGAGGTCTCCGTCAACGATACCCGCTGTCCGTACTGCGGCAGTCTCAACCCGGAAGGAGCCGCTTTCCAGGGGGAGTTCCGCCGCCGGAGAAATCTCAACGAATACCTGCGTCAGAAGGTACGCTCACAGATGCGTCTTCCCCTGGCGCAGCGGATCATGAACCTGTCCATTGTAATTCTGTCCCTTCTGCTGGTTCTGTCCCTCGCCCTGGGCCTGATGTGGAGTCTGTTCAGGGACCGGGACGCGCTGGGTCTGGGACGTCCCTCGGACTTTGAGGCGCAGATGGAAACCCTTTACACGGAAGGGCGCTACGAAGAACTGTACCGGTATATGAGCCGCTACGGCATCGAGGGGGAGGATTATCCCCTGTATATGCAGATGTGCCTGTACCATGTCGACTATGCGGATTTTGTCCAGTACAGTATGGACTGTACACAATCGCTGGAGAACGGAAAGATCCCCGAAGATTTTTATCTGGAGTATTCCCTCAGACAGGCCGCGGATCTGTTCTGCCCGGATCTGCCTGCCTATCCGGAGACCTATCCGGAAAACCAGGCTGCACTGGAGGGCTATCGGGATGAGGTCGAAGCTTACCTTTTTGGAACGCTGAATCTCACCCGCGAGGAAGCCGCCATCCTGTATCCCTCGGAGGAAAATGACGGATATTTGTCTTATGAAGACTCGGAACAGCTCATGGAGCTGATTAAAGATCGATTAAAGGAGGCCGGCTATGTCGAAGAACAGACCTGATATCCATATTCCCCGGTTTCTTATTAAGGGACTGCTTATCCTCATCCTGCTGGGCCTGAATTATCTCACTCTCACCTTCTTCTCTGCCACCGTCGCGGAAGATATCTCCTACGACGATGAAAGCTATCGGGACTCTCATCTGCAGGAGCTGACCGCCGAAGACGATTATTCAAGGCTGTACGATTATCTGGTTTTGTATGATCTGTACGATGAAAAATACGAGGATTTCTGGGACGTGACCGAAGCCTGGCACCTGTACTGCAGATACCTGGCCGCCAGGGAAGCGGCTGAAAACCTGGAACCTGCAGAGGCCGCAGGTGGCTCGCAGACGGCGGACGGCACACAGACGGCAGACGACACGCGGTCGGACGATGGTATCCCGCGGATGACGGCGGACGATTACCGCAGACAGGCGGACGCCTTCGGCGCCCGCCTAAGAGAATTTCCCGCCGATCAGGAGAACCGGACGGCCAGGGAGGCTGTGGGGAGGATACTGGAGAGGGTATCGTAGGTGAACAGCCGCATGCTCAGGCTGCCTTGCCTTTACGCGAGAGCCGCGACATATCTCTGGTTTTTGCTTTTAGGCGCTTCCGGGATCGTTAACCGAAGCTTTCCCATATCCAGCAAAGGCCGGAGATATTTTTTTACAACATACGAAGGCGTTTCAATCTCCATATAATCCGCAATCTCATTGCGGCTGCGCGGCTGTGAACAGAAGGCGAGTATTTTCTGCATGGGTTCCGTCACGGACACTGCAGTCCCTTCGGCTCTCCGCTCACTCTCGCGCCGGTTATATAACGTCACTTTGAATACGCCGCGCCGGCTCTCAAATACAGCCGGAGCAAGCCCCGCTTTTTTCATCTCGTGCATGATTGTGGGAATACCGGAAAAGCGGTTTTCCGTTCCCAGCATCACCTCCAGCCCGCCGGCAATAAACGGATTACGGGTATCGGCGGATACCTTTCCCAGGTCATCCACTGTAATCCGGCCATACAGCCCGCCGGGGTTTTCCACCTCCAGGCGGTCCCGGTACAAAACCACCCGAATGGGAGAATGGTCCGTATGGATACTATAGTCCCGGTGAATCAATGCGTTCAGTATGATTTCCCTGACCGCCACCATCGGATATTCGCTTCTGTCCGCCCTCCGGCCTTCGGCATCCACGATCGTGGCATTTCGCATATTCCGTCGGACAAAGGCAAGGGTATCCTCCAGCATCTGCGTCAATGTTCCTTCTATCCTCTGATTGTCAATAAACCGCTCACCGTTGACGCCCAGTTCCCCAATCTCTGTTCCGTCGACCACCATGGCGGTCACACTGAGCTGGGGAAAATATGCCTGAGGGTACTCCCCCAGCATCATGATTCCGGCAACCGTAGGCCGCCCATGATCCACGATGCCCTGCAGCTGCAGGATCTTCTCATTGGGCTGTTTCGCCAGGTTGGGTTTGGTTTTCCGCAATCTGATAAAATACTCTGCCAGAGTGTCCTTGTCAAAAGAGTCCATATCAGCCCTCTCTACGATACGAAGTTCATCCTGGATCTTCCTTTTGAACACCTCATAGCTGTAAATCTCGTATTCCGTCATGGGCATATCCGCTTCGCCCACACGGATAAAAGAGCCTCTCAGCCTTCCCGCTCCCTTGTAAAAACAAGGCTTGTCAAAAATGTCGCATTCAGAAATCTCCGCACTTACAATGGTATGCCCTTCCACCTCCGCAACCGTAAACACAGGACGGACAACCGGCTCCATCTGGAGCGACTGATTGGTAACTTTCGTCTGCAGATCCTGCGCGTCATATACGCCGGTGATCTGGAAATCATTCT
This sequence comes from uncultured Lachnoclostridium sp., assembly GCA_944381625.1. Classification (GTDB taxonomy): domain Bacteria; phylum Bacillota; class Clostridia; order Lachnospirales; family Lachnospiraceae; genus Hominiventricola. The sequence goes on along the minus strand of CALWLW010000002.1, from coordinate 16,191 downwards.
TTTCATCAATGCCAAATAAGATGATCCCGCCGCCCACCTGATTGGAAAAACTGGACAAGGTGTCATACAGTCTTTCTGGCGTTCCCTGACTGGCCCGTTTTAATTCTATATTTTGCCGCTCGCATCTGCGGCCGACCACTTCCTGAACTAAGTTCACTAATTCTGAGGGTAACATATGATATCGCCTCCTTTTGTTAATAAAATAGCATTTTAGTGAACAAAAATCAAGATTTAAGCAAAAAACTGTTCACTAAAATAATTTTAGGAAACAAAATTCGACTTTTTTAAATAAAATCTGTTCTCTAATTTCCCTTTATAAACACCAGTCTGTCCTCCGACGACCGTTCTTCGCAGAACCGGTAGTCCAGCCTGTCAAACGCTTTCACCGTCTCCAGGCGGTCTGCCTGCCGTTCCGCCAGGAAACGCACCATCTCTCCCCTGGCCATCTTCGCCAGCGTCCCTTTCTCCACAATCCGGTCCCCGGACAATTCTCCGAACACACAGGTGACGAACCGTTTCTCCGGGAAATGGGACAGGTAAGCGGAAATGCATTTGCTGTATTCCTTCGACGCCAGGTTCAGAATCAGGGACGTCTCGGAAAACAGCCGCATTGCGAGCTTCGAGCCCCAATATGCGTACAGGGAATCCAGTATTTCGCCACCCGGCGTTTCGTTGCCCGGCGTTCCACCGTCCATTGTTCTGCCACCCGGCGTTTCGCCGCCCAGCCTGGCCTGCATCTCCAGCCGGTACGGGGTCACGCCGTCAAAAGGCTTCAATATGCCGTAAAAACCGGACAAGATCCGCACATGTTCCTGAAGCCATTCCAGCGCGTTCTCCTCCATCACCTTCGGGGCCATGTACTGGTACTGGATCCCCTCGTAGGACAGGATGGCCGGGGTCAGCCGCCGTTCCAGGTCCATCTCCCGCAGGCGGCGGTCGTTCAGTTCCGCGATTTTCTCATTGCATTTCCAGATCTTTTTTAACTGCTCCCGGTCAAGTCCCTGCAGATATTCCATCAGGGGCCTGGTCTGCTCCAGAAAACAGGGCAGCCCCCTGACGGGGGCCGTGTCTGTATCCACATTCATTTTTTTCGCGGGCGATATGATGATTCTCATTCTTTTTTATCTTTCCTCTTCTGATACATGGAGAGCAGTTTATCCAGGTATATGGATTTGAACTGCTTGCTGGCCAGGGCCTGTTTCATGGGAGGCAGCTTCAGGATGACGCCGAAGACGGCCGCCATGGCCCGGTGGTTGGCAAACGCCTGATTGTCGAAGATCAGGTTCTGCAGAGTGCCTTTTTCAATGGCCTGCAGGACGAAACGGTGGGTGCTGTTCACCGGCGTGATCACCTGTACCGGGCGCCGTTTAAGCTCAATCGCCTTCGTGGGGCAGTTGCGCGCGCAGACGCCGCATCCCAGGCAGATCTCCTTGTCGATCACCGGATGTTTCTTCGTCTTCGTCCCGTCGGGATTCTCCTTCGCCTCTTTCATGGCGATGGCCAGGATCGGACAGACCTTCGCGCATTTCCCGCAGGCAATGCATTTGTCCAGGGAAATATCCGGGAGATAGTTGGTGGTGGCCACGGGCTGCATGGGGCTGAACCGCCTCGCCGCCTGCAGCGCCTCGCAGCAGCAGCCGCAGCAGTTGCAGATAAACGCCGGATGCTCCCGCACATTCTCACCGATCTGCACCAGATTGCTCTCATAGGAGCGCTGAAGGACCTCCTTGGCCTCTTCCTTGGAGATCAGCCGGGCATACTCCCCGTGCTCGTTCAGGGAACGCGCCACATTGTCGAAGGTCAGGCACACATCCCAGGGAGCGTCGATCTCACAGGGATGCCCCGCATGATAGGCCTTATGGCGGCAGTAACAGAGTCCCAGGCCGATATATTTTGCTTCCTCCACAATATGCGTGGCTCTCTCATAGTCCAGGATGTGATTGGTCTGCTCGTTGGTCAGCACCGGCTCCTGCACATACACGCGCCCCAGCCTGGTCTCCGTGGCGAAGAACAGATCCTTGACAAAGTCTTCCTCCACGTTCATATACTGCCAGTACAACTCGCTTAAGTATTTCTGGTCGATGTCGCCTCTGGTGCGCATCAGGGCAAATTCGATGAACCCGGCCATGGGCGGCGGCATGACGAACTGGCGCTGTCCTTTGTATTCCGAGTCCACCAGCAGAGCTTTCTCGCAGAGATGGTCCAGCAGCTTCTCCGCCTTCGCTTCCGTCGTCCCCCAGATGCGCGCCGCTTTTTTCAGCGTAAACGGCCTCACCGGCAGCAGAGCCACCCATTTGGCCTCTTTCTCCGTGTACAGTACCTGCAAAATCTTATATAACGTTTCCGAGGGCGGCGCTCCCTGGGTGAACCAGTTGATCCGGTCTTCCAGGTTCTTGTACGCGTCCCGTGTGGTCAGATGTCCCATGATGATCCGTCCTTTCTTTCATTAAAATCGGTTCCTTGTCAGAAGCAGTTCTTTATAAGATTGAAGAACCTTCCTCATGGCATCTATTTTACTACAATCCCTTTTCCCGCACAAGCCGCCCCCGCGGAACTATTACCAGCCGGTGTTACAAGATCTGCCAGATTATGAATGCATGGCGGAAATGTTATTCTACGGAATCTCAAACTCCGTCCGGTATTCATAAGTATCATAGTCCCCCGGCGCCCGGTAATCCATCACTTCCTTGCAGAAGCGGTAGCGTCCCTCCGGCAGAGTTCCATAATAATTCCGCCAGTCCACGGTCTGCGCCGCCGAACCGTCCTCGTTCATCATGATGGCAACCGCCACCCAGACCATGTCTCCTTCCAGGCGGACCCAGCGTCTGCCCTCCAGGCGTTCCACCCAGTATTCTTCTCCGTACTGCAGTTCCCCTGTGGGACTGCCGCCGTCCCGCAGGAACTGCATGGTCAGCCCCTCCGGGCTCACATCCCGTACTTCCAGACTCAGCCCCAGCGGGTCTTCCACCACAAAGACGGCATATACGTTTTCGCCTCGCTCCAGATCCGGCCCGCCCCTGGCCTGCTCCGGGAATACCTCTTTTACCAGGCAGTAGGTTCCCGCCGTCAGCTTTTCATAGATATATTCCCAGGTAATCTGCAGTTCATCCTGCTCCGGGTCTTCCCCGATCCGCCAATAACTGGTGTTGCCGCAGAAACCTCCTGTAATGGGGAGGGGAAGCCATTCCCCGTCTTCGTACCGTTCCACCAGGAAAAATTCATCATAATACCATGCTTCTTCTCCGAAGCCGTCCTCCATGGACAGCCGGAACACGCCGCCCGCCGGATCTGCCGTGCCCTCACAGTCGAACCGGACCGCCCCGGTGTCTCCGGCCCTGGCAGGCAGCGCCGTTTCAGAGTCTTCTCCCCCGGCATGCGGCACCGTTTCAGAGTCTCCGTCCCCGGCAGGCGGCGCTGTTTCAGAGTCTCCGTCCCCGGCAGGCGGCGCTGTCAAAGACGCCTCTCCGGCATCTCCCTGGGGATTGCCGCAGATTCCCAGAAACAGCGGGAGCCCGCTGTCGTCCACGATTCCATACAGGAACGGGCGGTCCAGCTCCAGCCGCAGGACATCCGCGGGTGCCGCAGGCGCGGAGCCTCCGGCCAGCATCACCTCTGTGAATGCAGAAGCCTCCACTCCGTCTTCATTTACGCCCACATGCGTCTCCTGCCGGATCTGGGAGATAAACACCTGCCCGTCAGTCATGGCGGAAAAATCCGCCTCCAGGCCAAACGCGGACGTCACCCCCAGCTCTTTCAGCAGGGGAACCAGTTCCATACGGTCCCCGAACGTGAATTTCGGCAGCTTCAGCTCCACTTTCCCGGAGTCCGCTTCCGGCCCGGCAAAGATCTCCTCCAGTTTTTCTTCCGTGAGCAGATCCCGGATATCCGTCCCCTCTTCCGGCAGGATCAGCACCATGCCCCCTGTATTTTTCAGACCCAGACGGGTTCCCGTGTATCCCTCTCCCACCAGCCAGGGCAGGAAATCATATTCCTGGTTCATATAGACCGCGTCCGTCTCCCCTCCCGCGAGGGCGGCGAAGGGGCCTTCCGTGTTCCAGTCCTCAGAAAATTTCACCGACCACTCATCCTGTAGCCAGACCGTATTCAGTACCGCCAGTACAAGTTCTTCCACATCCTCCCATTCCGGAGCCAGCGTTCCTCCTGTGTGTTCCGACACCCATTCGCCCATGGCCTGTCCCGTACTTCCGTCCGTGAAATCCACCCGGAACAGGTCCGCGTAGAAATCCTCCTGGGCGATGCGGATAAAATTCTTTTTAAACTGGCTCTCTTCCTGCATCCACAGAGAATCCGCCAGCATCAGCCGTCCGGTCTCATTTTCCCTGTACAGCAGACGGAACAGTTTTCCACAGGCGTCGGCCAGTTCCTCCTTCTTATCCACTCCCAGCAACTGCAAAAGCTCTGTCTCTGTGGAGCCGGAAGCCCCCTGCGCTGTCAGCGCCAGCGCATAATAAAGAGACAGCGGCGAATAGTTCCGGTTCCCCTCCGTCTCAGCCAGAAGCGCCGACGCCGTCTTCCAGGAAAACTGCTTTACCGCTTCCTCAAAACTTTCCGGTGTCTGGTTTTCCTCCTGCCAGGCAAGCTGTGCTTTGGTATCCTCCCAGGAGATGCCCTCCGGCAGTTCCACCTCTGTAAGACTTTCGTCTCTGCCGCCGGTTGTCTCCCCTTGCCGCGCACCGCATCCGCCCAGCATAAACGTCGATGCCAGGGCCGCCGCCAAAGCCGCCGCCGTGCATTTTTCCCGTAAATTTTTCATCGTCTGATCCTCCCCTCTGATACGCTTCAGATGTCCCGTGCCGACATGTGCGGCGGGCTGCTATGCAAAAAGAATCACCGCCCCGTTCTCTTACGGGTGGTGATTCTAACTATAAAACGTATGCCGCCTTCCTTTTACTACAATTTTTCCAAATACCGGAACAGCCATCTGGCCACGCCGTCCTCCACGTTGGATTCCGTCACCTCGTCCGCCGCGTCCCGCACAATCTCTGCCGCGTTCGCCACCGCGACCCCGGTTCCTGCGAAACGGATCATGTCGATGTCGTTCTCCGCGTTGCCGAACGCGGCGATCTGCTCCCTGGGAACGCCCAGCATCCCGGCCAGCTCCCGAAGGGCAGAGCCTTTCCCCGCGTCCTTATGAGCCGTCTCCAGCAGGACGTCCGCCGAGGTGGTCAGATAGATATCCTTCACTTCCTCCTCCACCCGCCTGCGGACGGCAGGTTTTCTCTCAGGATCTTCCACCAGCAGATTGACGCTGTCCAGGCGGTCCGCCCTGCTCAGGAAATCAAAAATATCCTCCACCGGTTTTCTGGTGCTCTGCACGTACGCCGCGTTTCGCCCGGTCCGGTTCAGCCGGTCCGTATCCTCCATATAGTCCCGCTGGGAATAGGGGATTCCGTCGATGAAGCCTTCCACCAGCAGCCCTTCCTCCCTGGCAATGTCCAGGATGTGCAGGGCCGCTTCTTTGTCCAGGAATTTTTCCATCACCCGTTTCCCGGTCTTCGCCTCATAGGTGTTGGCTCCATTGGAAGCGATGGCGTATTCGATAAACGGCAGGCTCATCACCGCCTCCGGCAGCGCCGCGAACGCCCTGCCGCTGGCCACCACGATGCGGATGCCCGCCCGATCCGCTTCCTCCAGCGCCCGGCGGGTTTCATCCGAAAGGACGCCCCCTGCTCCCAGGGTCGTATCATCCAGATCCAGCGCCACCAGGCGGATGTTTCTCTCTGTATTTTTTTCCATAGTCTCTCCTCCAGGACCGGCGCGCCAAAATATGAAGTAACTATAGACGCATGGCTGAATAGTTACAATATGAAAACCGGCGGCCGCCCAGACCAGTATAACAGAAAATTTTTCAGAACGCACGGTTTTCCGGCAAGTTTATTGACACTCTTGCCGGCCCTTTGTTAAAATACCCATGAATATCAGTCACAAATACTTCTTTTGAGAAAGGATTGATCATATGCCAAGATTAAACGAGAATTATCTGAATCTGAAAGAAAGCTATCTGTTTTCGGAAATCGCCCACCGCACGGCGGCCTACGCGGAGAAATATCCGGACAAAGGCGCGCGCATCATCCGCCTGGGCATCGGCGATGTGACCAGACCCCTGGGCAAAGCTGTGCTGGACGCCCTCCACGATGGGGTGAACGCCATGGGCGACGCCTCCACGTTCCGCGGCTACGGTCCGGAGCAGGGGTATGAATCCACCAGGAATGCCATCGCCGCTTATTACAAAGAGAACGGCGTGGATGTGGATCCGGGAGATATCTTTATCTCCGACGGAGCCAAAAGCGACACCGGAAATATCACCGACCTGTTCGGACCCGGCAACGTGATCCTGATCCCGGACCCGGTCTATCCGGTCTATGTGGATTCCAACATCATGTGCGGCAATCAGGTCACCTATATTGCGGGGAACGCCGGGAATGATTTTCTTCCCATGCCGGATCCTGCCCAGCACGCGGATATCATCTATATCTGCTCCCCCAACAATCCCACCGGCGCCTGCTACACCAAAGCCCAGTTAAAGGAATGGGTGGACTACGCGCTGGACAACCAGGCGGTCATCCTGTTCGACTCCGCCTACGAAGCCTTCGTGTCCGACCCGGAGCTTCCCAGGAGCATCTACGCGGTGGAAGGCGCGAAAAAATGCGCCATTGAGTTCTGCTCCCTGTCCAAGACCGCAGGCTTCACCGGAACCCGCTGCGGCTATACCGTCGTTCCCAGGGAACTGGTCTTCCAGGCCTCCGATGGACAGGAAATGTCCCTGAACGCCATGTGGAACCGCCGCCAGAGCACCAAGTTCAACGGAGTATCCTACATCGTCCAGAGGGGCGCGGAGGCGGTATTCTCCGGCGAGGGCGTCCGGGAATGCAGGGATAATATTGAGTATTATAAGAAAAACGCGAAGCTCATCGCCGACACGTTCACGGAGCTTGGCATCCGCTTCTTCGGCGGCATCAATTCCCCGTATATCTGGTTCGAGTGCCCGAACGGGATGGAGTCCTGGGAATGCTTCGACTATCTGCTGGAAAACATCCAGGTGGTGGGGACGCCCGGCGCGGGCTTCGGTGAAAACGGAAAGAATTATTTCCGTCTCACGTCCTTCGGCACCTATGAGAAAACAGCGGAAGCCATGGAACGTTTCAAAGAGCTGTTCGGACAGAAGGGCTGATCCGCCGCCGGGCGGCAGAATCGTTCCGCCCTGGTTTTACCGGCGGAAACGCTCATAAAACTGTTCATAGAAGTCCCGGTTCCGGTCATAGGGGAGCATATAGAAGCGTCTCAGCACGTCCATGCTCAGTTCCTTGATCCGGGCCGGGTCTTTTTCTGTTTCTTTCTGCAGATCCTTCAGGTAATAATGCCAGTCCCTGACAAACTGCTCATACCGTGCCAGATCCGGCGTGTCCAGCCATTTTTTCACCTTCACCTTGGTCTTTTTCTTCGGACATTCATGCACCTGCAGAAAATACCGGAAATCTCCGTCCTCATAGATCCTGCCCAATGGAAACAGCCTGCAGATGCCCGGACGGTACGGATGGACGCTGCACCGCCCGTTCTCATCCAGGAAGGTACAGCGCTCCTCCGGCCCGGACATCTTCAGGTTGGGAAGGATCATGCCGTCCACAATATTCAGTTCCACCCTCGTATCCAGCAGAGCCTCGAAGCCGCATCCCGCCGCTTCGCACAGCCGAAATACATCCAGCGGGTCCAGCGTGATGGAGCTTCCCATCCCTTTGCAGCATGCGGAACAGCCCGCGCATCCCTGGCAGTCTGCTTTCACCAGGTCGTTGGCCGTATACAGCCTGCCGTCCGACACCTCGTTCATATTGATTTCCCGTTCCATAACCTACTCCTCTTCCTCTCCCAGAGTCTTCCTGCCCAGCCGCACATCATTCAGTTCCGCCGCCAGATCGTCCGGCAGGTCGTCGAACAGGTAATTGCCGTTTCTGGGCTGACGTTCCAGATACTCCGCGCGGATCTCCCTGCTGATGCGTTCCGTCTCTTCCTTCAGTTCCCGCGCCGACATGGTGCGGCATCCCTGGCCCCGGATGATGATCTGTTCCAGTCCGTCGGAGGTGGCCACCGTCACCTGGTATTTCCGCCCCATCTCATGGGCCGTCCGCTCGATGTACTGATCCGCCGTCTCCGCTTCCTTCGTATAAACCACATAAATGTTGTGGTATTTTACGGTTTCTTCCGCGTGTCCCTCCACCCGGTAAGCGTCAAACACCAGGATCAGGCGGCATTTCTGGTAGCCCTGATAATTGCACAGGATATCCATAAGCTTTCCTCTGGCCCCGTCGATATTGGTCTTCGCCATCTCGCTCAGTTCATCCCAGGCAAAGATCACGTTGTAGCCGTCCACCAGCAGGTACTCCACCGGCGCTTCTTTGGTTCTGGACGGCCGGGGCTTTGCAAACGCGGGACGCCGGGATTCCCCGGTTCCTTCTTCCCCATACACGCGGACTTTCTCCTCCCCTCCGGGCAGCCGCCGTTTGGGCGCACCAAACGTCCGGGCGAAGATCTCTTCCAGTTCTTTTTCTTCCTCTACGGTCCCCAGCGGTGCCCGCTCCCTGCGGCGGGACGGCGTTTCCGGCTCCCTGTCCTGCTTCGGGCTGTCCTCCAGCGTATGCTCCAGATGCATATGTTCTTTCACTTCGTACCAGGGGATCACCGCCCCTGCCCCGTGATAACAGAAGACCGAATCCGGCGTATTTTCCACATCCGCTTCCGGGTCATAACCGATCCGGCGGACGACCTCTTCCGCATCCTGGCAGGGCGCGTACCCTCCCGGCATACAGGCCAGCCGTCCCCGGCCCCTGGTATAAGAAACTACCTCCTGCTGATAGTTTCTCATGGCGGACACAGGCGCCGTGCCCGTCAGCACAGACATATCACCTTCTGTCTCCGGCTGTTCAAATACGGCGTGCATCTTCTCCAGATCCGTCATGGCCCGTCCCACATTTTCCAGCGGGATCTCCAGACGGAATTCATAACAGGGCTCCAGCAGCACACTCCGGGCCTGCATCAGACCCTGACGCACCGCGCGGTAAGTGGCCTGGCGGAAATCCCCGCCTTCGGTATGTTTCAGGTGCGCTTTCCCTGCCGTCAGTGTGATCCGCACATCGGTCAGCTCCGAGCCGGTCAGCACACCCAGATGGACTTTTTCCTCCAGATGGGTCAGGATCAGCCTCTGCCAGTTCCGGTCCAGCACATCCTCGCTGCAGACAGAGGCAAACTGCAGGCCGCTGCCCGGCTCTCCTGGTTCCAGCAGGAGGTGCACTTCCGCATAATGGCGCAGGGGTTCAAAATGTCCCACGCCTTCCACCGTATCGGCAATGGTTTCCTTGTACACGATGCTCCCTTCCCCGAAATCCACCGACACATCGAACCGTTCCCGGATCAGGGTCTTCAGCACTTCCTTCTGTACCTCGCCCATGAACTGCGCCTGGATCTCTCTTCGTTTCTCGTCCCAGCAGATATGAAGCTCCGGCTCTTCTTCTTCCAGAAGCCGCAGTTTTCCCAGCATCTGCACCGGATCGCAGTCCCTGGGCAAAAGGACGCTGCAGGACAGCACCGGCTCCAGCACCGGCAGGTTGGAGCCTTCTTCCGCCCCCAGACCTTCTCCCGGATATGTCCTGGCCAGGCCGGTGACGGCGCAGACCGTACCGGCGGGCGCCTCCTGCACCGCCTCATACTTGTCCCCGGAATACAGGCGGATCTGATTGATCTTCTCCTCCCACTGTTCTTCCTTGTTGCGCCCTTTCAGAAGCTCCTTCACCTTCAGGACGCCTCCGGTCACTTTCAGGTAGGTCAGCCGGTTCCCCTGCTCGTCCCTGCCGATCTTATAGACCCGCGCGCCAAAAGCCTCCCGGCCGCGGGGCGGCTCCATACAGGTCTCCAGCCCCCGAAGGAACTCTTCCACCCCCTCCAGCCTGAGCGCCGAACCGAACCAGCAGGGGAAGAGCTTCCGCTCCCGGATCAGCCGGTTGATCTCCGCCTGGGGAATATCCCCCGTCTCCAGATAGCCCTCCATGACGCGTTCCTCGCAGAGCGCCACATTCTCCAGGAACGCCTCCCGGTCCTGCCCTCCGTCAAAATCCACGCACCCGTCGTCCAGCAGACGGCGAAGTTCCTCCATCAAACGCTCCCGGTCCGTCCCCGGCTGATCCATCTTGTTGACAAACAAAAACACCGGCACCCTGTAGCGCTTTAACAGTTTCCACAGAGTCCTGGTGTGTCCCTGCACCCCGTCCGCCCCGCTGATCACCAGCACCGCGTAATCCATCACCTGCAGCGTGCGCTCCATCTCGGAGGAAAAATCCACATGACCCGGCGTATCCAGAAGCGTCACCTGCGTTTCTCCCAGAGGGAGCCTGGCCTGCTTGGAAAAGATCGTGATGCCCCGGCTGCGCTCCAGCTCATAGGTGTCCAGAAACGCGTCCTGGTTGTCCACCCGCCCCAACTTACGGATCGCCCCACACTGGTACAGCATCGCCTCCGAAAGCGTCGTCTTGCCCGCGTCCACGTGGGCCAGGATGCCCAGGCAGATGCTGAACGGCCGATTATTTTTCGTGCTGTCTTCTCTATTTCCAGACGTATTTCCCATGAAAATACCCCTTTCTGCAATATAATCATTGTCCCAACTATCATATCACAGAAAAGGGTATAAGTCGACGGAGGTTTACATTTACAAAAGCGCCGTCGCCACTGTGCTAACCATGCTGCTGTACAGACCTGGCAGTCTATTATCTATGAAGATGCTTTCTGCTCATTCTGCTGTAAATAAAACATCATTTTTTGTGTTTCTATCTCTGCTCTCAGCTCCTCTTCTGTCGGAAGATATAGTTTATATTTGGATGCGAAAAGTTGTTCGTTTCCGTTCATTACGGAATACCTGGCTATATCCTCATCTGTATCTGCGCATAGTACAATCCCGATAGTTGGATTATCTCCCGCGCTCCTTTTTAATTCATCATACATCCGTATATACATATCCATCTGTCCCACATCCTGATGGGTAATTTTGTTTGTTTTCAGATCAATCAAAACAAAGCATTTGAGAATATAATTGTAAAAGACAAGGTCAATATAATAATCCTGTTTTTCTGTATGGATGTGCTGCTGTCTTGCCACAAAAGCATATCCTTTTCCCAATTCCATCAAAAATTTCTGCAGATTTGAAAGAATGCTTTTTTCCAGATCGCTTTCTGTATAATCGGTATCCGAAGAAAACCCCAGAAATTCCGCAATCACTGGATTTTTTATAAACTCCAGTCTATTCTGCTGATATCCGGCTGTTAATTCCTGCATTTCTCTTTCAACCATATCTTTCTTTTGTGTTTTCAGCATACGATAATAATATTGGGAAGAGACATTTCTTTGCAATGTTCTCGCACTCCACGACTGGCTGATAGCCTCCTTTTCGTACCAGCCACGGGCTTGCTTATCATTTACCTGTAGCAGAATACGATAATGTGTCCAGGAAAGAAGCGGCAGAGATTTTCCACTCACTGAGTGGAAAATCTCTGGATACTCTCTGTAAAAAGAATAGAAATGATACAAATTGGTTTTTGTAAAGCCTTTCCCATATTCAGCGGTAAGCGTCCTGGAAAGTTTTTCAATTATACTCGCTCCATACTCTGCCCGGTCTGCTCCCTGAAAACCTTCCTCTGCAATCCGATAGCCAATCATCCAGTTTCTTTGCAGCAACACAGTATTTACAGCTTTATATGCGGTATTTCTCGATGTTTCGATAATTTTCCGCATATCTTTTACAATATCATCTGTCTTGGAAAAGTTCTTCATAAAAATATTTTGTCCATGGTCTATAAGTCTATCCATCCTATTTTCCCCCCGCATTGCTGCAACATCGCCTCCGAAAGCGTGTCTTGTAGTCATCGGAAATACTCACGAGCTAAATTTTCTCTATCCTCTCTTCAATATTCCGGCACCATTTTGTCTCATATGGATAATCCCTCTGCAGGCGCACCAGTATCTTTTCGTATATGGAACAGGCCTCTGCCGTTTTATTTTCCAGCGCAAGCACATCCGCCAGGGTTTCCAGTCCCGCAAGATAGTCCTTGTATTTCTCGCCCCGGTACATAAGCGCGGTCTGTACGCTTTCGCGGGCCGCGGCTTCCGCTTCCTCCAGCCGGTTTTCACGGAGCAGAAGTTCGATCTGCAGCTCTTTGACGGGCGCTTTTCGGTATGCCAGGTCTTCCTCCCGGCCTTCCATCCATTTTTCAATCGACGCATAGATCCTCTGGGCGTCCCCCACGCGCCCTTCGCGCAGCGTGTGCTTTGCTTCCTCTACCAGGAAATACAGATGCTGAAGCAAAACCGCCTCTTTCTCATGCCCGGCAAGATTCGCGCCGTACAGACCCATCATATCCTGAAAGATCTGCCTGTATTCGTCCGCGTACTTTTTCTGGGCTTCCGTATCCCTGCGATGACTGTATTCCCTTGCCAGCTTCGTGCAAGCGGTACTGAGCTGTTTCATAACCTCAAAGTTCCGGGGCTTCGCCGCCTTCAAAAGCTCATATCCCTTTTGGTACCATAAAAGCGCGTTGTCATGATCGACGCTGTTATGATAGACAGCCGCCACCCGCAGGGCTTCCCTGCCGGACAGTACATGGTCTGGACCATAATAACCCATAACCGCTTCGTATATCTTTATGGCATAAGAAAGCGCTTCCTCATAATAGCCCTGTACCCACAGGAAGGTTGCGATCTCCTCAAAAGCGGTGGCAAGCCGCGGGGCAGGCCGGGGAAATGCTTCGTAAAGCGCCAGCACATGGGGTTCAAGGGCGCGGTTTTCTTCATAGGTGCGGTGCCATGTACCGATTCCTGCCGTTTCCCCATATAAATATTCCTCGAAGCCGCGCAGCAGGCGGCTGCAGCGGACACATGTGGGCGGCAGGATACGCTTCACTGCCTCGGCGATCAGCGGATGTACCCGCAGGACAGACCCGAAAACGTCGATCAAAAGATAATTCTGAAGAGAAGTAAGCGTTTGTTCCGATACGCCGGACACCAGACAAAATAAATCCTTTTCCATGCCCTGCGGCGCAAGAACGGACAGGTACAGGAGAGCCTCCAGTTCTTTTTTCTTCAGTCGGAAGGAAGAAAGCAGATCAGTTATGTCATGGCTGCCGGCCGGCTGTTCGGCCGCATCCTTGCAGGATGCCTGAGCGGACGCCATTTTCATACTCAGGGTATGCCCTTTCACCTGCTGTCCGTAGCGCAGAAGACGTTCTGTTTTCGACGAATCAAGGTTGTTGGAATAAACCCCGATCAGTTCCGGCCAGTATTGTGTTTTCAGAGGGCCTACCGCCAGCTTTTCCTCTTCCGGCACAGCCTCATAATTTATCCTTGTGGTTATGATTTTATCGCAGGAAAGCTCCAGAAACTGGCGGAGATCCCGGTCTGCGGGCGCATTCATATTGTCAATTACGATCAGTATCCTTTTGCTTTCGCTTATCTTTTTCAGAGCATCCAGCTTTTCCCGAAAATACTGCCGCCGCGACGAATACCTTTTCTGGTCATACCGCAAAGTAGAGATGGGAAGGAAGGCGTCGTCGCAGACAGCCTCCAGGATTCCCTTGCCGGCCACTATGTACAGGATATGGTCATATGAGGAGCGGTGGCCGGCGATATACGAAAGGACGATGGCCGTTTTCCCGATGCCTCCGATGCCGTACAGGAAAGCAGTGTGGTAAGAGTCGAGTATCCTTTTCGCGGCGGCAAGCTCCTCATCCCGCCCGATCAGCGGGAAAGAAAATGCAGGCAGAGCGACATCTTCAATCGCAGGACGCTCTTCCTCTATAAAGCGCTCATATTCTTCCTCCCAGACCTTCCATGCGGCTTTTTCTTCTTCCTCCGATGAAAAACCCGGAGGGGTATCCGCATATTTCTCCTGCAGGATCAGCAGTCTCTTTTTCCACTGCAAAAATAATTCCCGGTAGTTAAAATCCTTCATAGTTCTTTCCCAGAATGTTAAAACCCCAATGCCGTCAGGGACAGCACCGCTCAATACCTGTAACTATATGATAAGTAAATTTAAACATATAAAAATAGTCAGGTCAAGCAAGTAAATTTTCAGTCGAATCTTCTGTCAAAACGCCGTCATTTTATATTTCCAAAAGATTGTCTGAGCTGATCAAAAAATAAAATATTTATGTTTGACTTTTTTACAGGGGAATGCTATGCTTTGCGATACAAGAGGGGAATCTTTTACCGTATCAAACCATAACCAATATAAAATCAGGGCTTTCGTAAAGGGGGAGAATTATGACGGATGAAACAAAAATGATAATGGATGCTATCGGAGAATTAAAGCGAGAAATAAAGTCCATACAGCTGACGCTGGAAAATGAAACAAACAGAAACATAAAGCTGATAGCTGAGGGGCATCTTGATCTTGGCAGAAAACTGGACGACGCATTAGGAGTATAAAGACAAGGCGTATGAATTCCGCCTTGTCTTTATACTCCTTTTTCTACGGTATTACTCCAGCGTCCCAATCTTCTCCATCACCGTCTCATACGCGTCTTTTACCGCCGCGAAGAGTTCCGGCACGCGCTCGTCCTGCTTCCCGCCGCGGACAGCGTCCGACAGTTCCGCGCTCGCCCTGAAAAGGGGCGAAAGTTCCAGGTTGCCCGCCACGCCTTTGAGCGTGTGAGCGGCAGTAAAAATCTCCTCAAAGTTTTGTTCTTCCATGGCCTTTTCCAGCGCCGCATAACTCTTATCCGCGCCGAACTTTTTCAGCATCCGCGTCAAAAGGCCCTGATTTCCCATCATTCTGGACAATGCCGTCTGGTAATCTGCTCCAATTTCTCTGTAAAGTTCTTCTGCTGTCATCTTGCCCTCCGATCCCAAATCTTATCTGTATAATCTGCTTTTTCCATCATACAACAGGCATGGGGAACTTGCAAGCTTTGCTCATAACCGCTTGATTCCAGACAGGATTCTGTAGTACAATAGTTGCATTACGCGAGGTGTAAAGATATGAACGACATAAGTGCGGGTACCGTCTCCGCACCCAAAGACGGCAGGATAAAAAGAGCGTTTCTGGCGGCGTTTCCCCACACCATCCCCATTTTCGCAGGGTTCTGGTTCCTGGGGATTACCTATGGAATCTATATGAGGGTATCCGGTTTCAGTCCCTGGTATCCCATGCTGATGAGTCTGACTATTTTTGCGGGTTCCGTGGAATTTGTGGCTGTCAACATGCTCCTGGGCGCATTTAACCCGCTCCAGGCCCTGGCCATGACGCTGATGATCAACGCGCGGCATCTGTTTTACGGACTTTCCATGCTGGACCGCTACCGGGGGACCGGATGGAAGAAATTCTATCTGATTTTCGGCATGTGCGACGAAAGCTTTTCCATCAATTACTCCGCCGATATTCCGGAGGATGTGGACTCCGGATGGTTTATGTTCTTCGTGACGATGCTCAACCAGATCTACTGGTTCACCGGAGCCACGCTGGGAAGCGTCTTCGGCTCTTTTATCAACTTCAATACCGACGGTCTGGATTTCGTCATGACCGCCATGTTTGTGGTCATTTTCATGGATCAATGGCTGAAGGAAGAACGGCATATCAGCTCTCTTCTGGGTCTGGGCCTTTCCTTCCTCTGCCTCCTGGCTTTTGGAGCGGACAATTTTATCATCCCGTCCATGATCGCCATCCTGGGCGTCCTGACATTTCTTAGAAAACCTCTGGAGAAAGGCGGTGAACCCTCATGACGCTGACACAGCGGATCATCACCATCGCCATGGTGGTACTGGGCACAATGCTGACGCGTTTCCTGCCCTTTCTGTTATTCCCGGCGGGGAAGCCGACTCCCAAATATATCCGGTATCTGGGAAACGTGCTTCCTCCGGCCGTATTCGGCATGCTGGTCGTGTACTGCCTGAAAAATGTGAGCATTTTCACCGGTTATCACGCCATTCCGGAGATGCTGTCCATCGTACTCGTTGTCCTGCTTCATCTCTGGAAACGGCAGATGCTCCTGTCCATCGCCGGCGGGACCATATGCTACATGCTTCTGGTGCAGTTTGTATTTTAAAAGCCGCTCCCGCAAATCACTGTGAAGTGAACCCCTTTTGTTAGACAAAACAGAAGTCTAATGAAAGGGGTTATTTCATGTCGTCAGGAAAAAAGAT
>CALWLW010000001.1 GCA_944381625.1 uncultured Lachnoclostridium sp. | reverse complement strand
GCGGCGGCGCTGCGGAAAATAGCCCCCACATTGGTGGGATTCATCACATGCTCCAGTACGGCCACCCGTCGGGCGTTTTTACAGATTTCTTCCACCGAAGCCAGCGCCGTCCGCTCCATGGCGCACAGCATGCCTCTGGTGAGAGGAAGGCCTGTAAGATGTTTTAAGACGTCAAAAGGCGCAGTGTAGACAGGGACACAGCCCAGGCGCGCCAGCAGTTCTCCGGTCTGGGGATCTGAGGCTTCTTCCGCCATCAGCGCCGATACGGGGACATACCCTGCGTCCAGGGCGCGGCTGATGACTCTGGGGCTCTCCGCGATGAACAGCCCGCCTGCTGTGCCTTCCAGGTTCAAAAGCTGCCGTTCCGACAGGCGGGCGTATATGTCCAGCTCCGGGGCGGCAAAATCCGTGATTCTGATGATATTTTGCATAGTGTGTCTCCTTGTATTTACGGCGGGATACCCGGTCAGGTAATCTGTATATGGACAACCTCGTCCATGGGGATCCGCTGCCCCTCTTCCATGACAATCACATTCTCAGAGGGCAGGATCTTTTTCACCCTGCCGGAGCAGGTCATATAAGAGCCGCCCTGTTTGCGGGGATCAGGGACGAACCAGGTAAATTCAGCGGAGGGCCTGTCGTCCAGGCGCTCCTGCAGGAGCATAAGTTTTTCACTCAGAAGCTCCAGTTCGGATTCGTCCAAATCCATCCGCCGGTCCGTAAGCCGGGCGGTCTCCCGGATGGCGGCGCTGTGGCCGCTGAGGGCTGAGAACGGCGCGAACTGCGCGGCCCGGTCGCGCATGGACATGGGCGGATGGGTCGGGGATACATGATGGGGGAGATGGATGATATCGTCGTAACGGTGGGGATCGTCAGTCTTCTGCATGAATGCCTCCTTCCGAAAGATCAGGCGTCATGCCTTGTGGCCGCCGATCTGCTGGTTGCGCTCTCTGGCGGTGGCGCCTTCTTCCAGATTGATTCCTTTTAAAATCGCGTTTTTCCCGAACTTTTTCTTGATTTCCAGCACCGCTTTCTGCATCTTCTGTTCCCGTTCCAGGATCCGGTCCTTTTCCTCCTGCTCTTTCTGCAGGGCATCATAATCGGTGAACAGATCCAGCTGTTCATAGGTTTCCTGTACCGTAACAGAGGAAGCAGGAACGATGCGGTTGGCGGAAAGGCTGATCCGGCGTATCAGCAGTCTGGGGTTGATAATCCGGTCATAGAGCGCCGTGACGGCATCGGTGATGAGGATGGAAGAGGATGTCTGACGCTCCAGATTGGCTGTCCCATGAGCGTGCTTGGGAATCCGCCGTCCGTAGCGGTCCACGGTCACTTCTCCCTGGTACTGTCTGCGGGCATTCGGATCGGCCAGATTCTCTATGTCATAGCCCACCGTCAGGGTCAGCTGGCCCGTCACCATCCCTTTTCCCACCAGATCCAGGGCCACGGCGTCCGCCATTTCCCGCACAACCAGCCGGGCTTTTTCGGCGGTGTAGGGGTATTGGAGCACCTGACCTGAGACGATGCTGTTGGTGTCCGGCCTGTAGGCTTTGATATCCGCCATGGTACAGGGCTCATATCCCCAGGCATGATCGATCAGCAGCTCGGCGTTGATGCCGAAAAGACGGTATAAAAGTTCTTCATTATAATAATCAGAGGAGGAGCCCAGAGAGCATCTGGCGATATCCCCCATGGTAAAAAGCCCGTTTTCTTCCAGTTTCCGGGTGTAGCCCCGCCCCACGCGCCAGAAATCCGTCAGGGGCCGGTGCGTCCACAGAAGGCGGCGGTAGCTTAATTCGTCCAGTTCCGCGATCCGCACGCCGTACTGGTCGGGGGCGCTTTTCTTGGCCACAATGTCCATGGCGATCTTGCTGAGATACAGGTTGGAGCCGATCCCGGCGGTGGCTGTGATGCCGGTGGTATGGTAAATATCCCAGATGATCTTCACGGCCAGCTCTCTGGCGGTAAGCCCGTAGGTCTTCAGGTACCGGGAAGCGTCGATCATTACTTCGTCGATGGAGTACACATGCATGTCCTCCGGGGCGATGTATTTCAGGTAGACATTATAGATCCGGGTGCTGTATTCGATGTAATAGGCCATGCGGGGAGACGCCACAATATAGGACACAGCCAGGGATGGATCTTTTTTCAGCTCCATGTCGTCTGACGACTCTCCGGACAACTGTCGTCCCGGAGCGAGCCTCCGGCGTTTGGCATTGGCTTCCCGGACCTTTTCCACCACTTCGAACAGACGGGCACGGCCGGAGATGCCGTAAGCTTTCAGGGAGGGAGACACGGCCAGGCAGATGGTTTTCTCTGTCCGGCTCTGGTCTGCCACCACCAGGTTGGTGGTCATGGGATTGAGCCCGCGTTCCATGCATTCCACGGACGCGTAAAAAGATTTCAGATCGATGGAAATATAGGCGTATTCTGCGGACACGGGGGCGCCTCCTTCCTTTTGGATTCTTATTTATTATATATGTCAGCAGGAGGTTTTTCAAGGGCGTCTGCAGGACGGAGATCTTCCCAAACTTCTATATAGATGTTAAAATGAAGAAAAAGAGTGCGGCGAAAATGGAGGGATGCCGCGGCAGGAGCAGAGGAGGGCAGCGTATGGACAGTGAACTGTTAAAAATTTTAAAGAGGACAGGAAAGATCTTTTTGACGGTGGGACTGTGCCTGACGCTGTCTGGCTGTACCACCAATTCTCCGTTGGAGTATTCAAAACGGGATGTAAGGGAGTATCTGGAGAAAGAATTTCCAGGGGAAGAAATGGTTATCCAGGGCGGCTCCTGGCTTGACCAGACCTGGAACTGTTATTTTGCGGATCTGCCGGAAGCAGTGTTTCAGGTGAGCGCTGAACGGCGGGGAGGCGATCCGGTTCCCATATGGACCTATGTGCTTACAGATAATGCGGCAAATACTATAGCCGCGTACATGGCCGGCGTCTATTGCGCTGAAGCAGGAGGGAACATGGATGCCTGGGTAGACCTGCCGGATGAGGAGATCATCTTTCCCCTGCAGCTTTTCTTCGAAGACAGGATGCAGATAGAAGAGGCAGTGAAGCAGTATTCTGCATTCTGCCGCTGGGCGGAGCGTCAGCCCCATGGAGAACTGATGAAATATATGTGTGCGGAGTGTATCCTGCGTCCGGAAGTTTTGCCCTGGGAAGGGCGCTATGTGAACAGGGCACGTTTGTATTATTTCCCAGAAGATGATCCGGATTGGATTCTGGAAAAATGTGAGCAGATGCTTCTGGAATACGCGGCTTTTTATAATCTGTCCCACATCGGATTTACCAGGGAAGAGCTGGAAACTTATGCCGGGGAACAGAGAGACCGGAAGGGGGAGATCAGCTACGGCGGCCTGTACGCGCTGCTGGAGTCGCTGGAATATGATCTGGAGGGTGAGCCGGAACATTTCTCCTTTGTGGGAGCGGATGGCTGGAACTATGAATTTTCATACGATTTTGTTCAGCAGATCCAGATTTTAGAAGAAGATAAAGCGGTTCAGGTGAAGAATTCCTGGTACTATCTGCGCGGCGGTTCGCCTGTCAGTGGAGAGGAACTCAGGACCGCTCCTGTCATATTCATCCAAAGCGATGAATTTAAATTGATGACCGGGCTGGAGTACTGATGAATAAACGGCTGGGCACAGGACTGGGTTATTAAATGAATTGATTGAAGAAGGAATTGTTATTGCTGATTACCATCATTCAGGGAGACAGCGCCACAGGAAAAACAACCTTGATCAACATGATCCGCCAGTATACAAACCTGGGTCCGTCAAGCGGCATTGATCTGTCCTGCAAAGTCCCGTGCAGGATTTTGGAAGGCACAGACTGGAAGTTGATTCTTTCAGGAATTTCCGGGTGTATACTATTTATTGATGAGGAAAATTCTTTTATAAATACGGAAGAATTTGCCGCGGTTGTGCGGGGGGCGGATAATTATTTTGTCCTGATCACAAGGGAAAATCTTTATAATCTCCCGTACAGCGTGGAAGAAATATATGGTTTAAACTCTTCGGGGAAATACCAGAATACCAGGAAAATATATCAGCAGATGTATCACATCTACTCAAATATCCATGAAATTCCGGTAAGGCCGGATAAATTCCTGGTGGAAGATTCCAACTCAGGATATGAATTTTTCAAGTCTGTTGGTGAAGAGCTGGGGATCAAGTGTGAGAGCGCAGGGGGAAAATCAAATATTTTTCCAGCTTGACGGAATTGATTTTCAAAAACAAGAATAATTCACACAAAAAGGAACTGCCGGTTCATATCGGTTCAGTTCCTTTTATGAGTGGAGATAGCGAGACTCGAACTCGTGACCTCTTGAATGCCATTCAAGCGCTCTCCCAACTGAGCTATATCCCCTTGTGTATGTATGCCGGACAGATGATCCGGTATTTATAAAGAGCATCAGCCGCCGAGTGTTCTACGGGATAATCTCTGTGTGTGAACCTAGACACTGGCGATACGGCGTACCGCACTCCTCCCAGAACTGACACCCTTTGTATTATACTATGTTTGAGCCCGTGTGACAAGAAGTTTTTGAAATTTAGCTCCGTGGAGCCTCCAAAAATCAAAGCCCGATTGACCCTGCGGCGGATCTATACTAAAATGGAGGCGCGCCGCGGATGAGCGGAAAAGCGGATGAACGGAAAAGGGAATGGGAGATAACGATGAAAACACTCTATTTGATCGGCGGAACAATGGGAGTTGGCAAAACAGCCGTGAGCCAACGGTTAAAACAAGAACTTCCCAACAGCGTTTTTCTTGACGGCGACTGGTGCTGGGATTCCAGCCCCTTCCAGGTGATCGAAGAGACAAAGACTATGGTGGTGGATAATATTTGCTATTTGCTCAACAATTTTCAGCATTGTTCGGCTTATGAAAATATCATTTTCTGCTGGGTCATGCACAGACAGTCCATCATTGATTCTATTGTTGAAAGGCTGGACATGGAAAATTGTGACCTAAAATGTATCTCTCTGATTGCCGACGAAAACAACCTGCGAGGGAGATTGGCGGCGGATGTGGAGAGGGGCGTCCGAAAGGCTGATGTGATGGAAAGGAGCGTGGAGAGGATTCCTCTGTATGAGGAGTTGGACACGATGAAAATTGATACGAACAATAAGACAGTCCAGATGATCGTGGACGAAATCAGACGATTATGATAATGCCGGAGGCGGAGAATTCCCCTGTTGCCAGTATCATCATTGTGCCACAATAAAAATAAACCACAAGATATTCCAAAATGGGAATGTTTTGTGGTTTTAAAAATGAAAAATTCCGAAATGGGAATTTTTATGAACTTCGGAGTGATTTATTCCCAAACGGGAATTTACCACGTCATCAGAAAATTCAGCGATCCCTCAGGGTTCTCCGTCCCTTTTTCCAGAAGGGAGATCAGTCCCAGGATCGTCTCCTCCGTTTCCCTGGGATCGGAGGGGGCCAGGGCGTTGTCCAGCTTGACAGTCAGCACGATCAGCACAATCTCAGCCAGCGCTGCCGGGTGATCGAAACGGATCTGCCCCTGGGCGATGCCCTGCTGGATGATCTCGGTCAGTACCGGTTTCATCTCGGAGATCAGATGCTTCATGTATTTCTGCCGGATGAACGCGTCCTCCTTGACGTCGGCGCCGGGAGTCTCCTGGGCCCGGAACGCGGAGGAAGAATTCCGGCAGGCCTGGAAGATCATGGCCATACGGGTGAAAGGCGAGACCTCGGTCTGTCTGGCCAGGTTCTTCGCCGTCTCCAGCGGTTTCTCATAATTGCGTTCCACCAGCGCGTCCAGGATGGAATCCTTGGACGGAAAATAATAATAGATGCTTCCTTTTCCAATCCCGGCGGCCTGAGCGATCTCGCTGACGGAGATATTCTGTATGTTTTTGGCTCTCAGAAGAGCCTGGAGCGCGTCCAGGATTTGATTCTGTTTGTTCTGATTCTGCAAGTCCGTCACCACTTCCTGATCTTCTCTTTATAGTAGGTAATCAGTATAACATGCCATCAGAGGGAGAACAATGGGGATAATAGACAGAAAACGCCGTGAAATCCGGTTTTTTTTATGGGAAGGATAAATTGACCGCTGGTCGAAAAGGTGGTATGGTATCTTTGTAAGAAGATCGACCGACGGTCGAAAAAAGTAAAAATGAAAAAGGGGAAAACATGATGAAATACGCGGATTTTTTTGCAGAGTTTAAAAGACGTTTTATGGAAGCGGATGTGAGCGACATTCACGAGCATCTGGCTTATCAGTTCAATATTACCGGCGAGGCGGAAGGAATCTTTTATGTGGAAGTGAAGGATGGAGAACTCCATGTGGAACCTTATGAGTATTTTGACCGCGACGCCATGTTTACCGGAAGTGCCGAGACCTTTATGAAGATCGCGGACGGCAAGCTGGACCCGGTGGCGGCAGTGGGGCTTTTGAAGCTGAAGGTGGAAGGAAACATCGACAAGGCTCTGCGTTTTAAAGAGTTGATTGACAGCAAAAGGAAATAAGAAAGAAGGCTGAGAAGATGAGAAAAGGGCTGATAAAGGGCGCCGCGGCTCTGCTGGGACTGCTGGCAGTTTCAGAAGCCGGAGGGTCGGCGTATTTTTACCGCAGGACGATGAAAAGGAACCGGCTGAGTGTGGAACGGACCATAAAGATGTCCGGGACAGACTGGAGCAGGTATGCACAGATGATGCAGGAGCGCAAGGAATATATGATGGCTCAGCCCCACGAGGAAGTGTGGGCCAGGTCGGAGGACGGACTCCGGCTTCACGCCGCTTACTTTCCCAATCATGACAGCAAAAAGGTAGCCATATGCCTTCACGGCTATACCAGTCAGGGTATGAGCGATTATATCGGACTTTCCGGTTACTACCTGAAACATGGGTTTGCCATGCTTTTGCCGGACGCCAGGGCGCACGGGCAGAGCGAAGGAGAATATGTGGGATTTGGCTGCCTGGACCGGCACGACCTGATGGGCTGGATCCGGTGGATCATCAGAAAGTGCGGGCCGGATGTGGAGATCCTGCTTCATGGAACTTCCATGGGAGGCGCTACGGTGCTGATGGCCAGCGGACTTTCGCTGCCGTCCCAGGTAAAAGGGATCGTGGCGGACTGCGGGTTTACTTCGCCGAAGGAAGTGTTTACCCATGTGCTTCATTCCATGTATCATCTTCCGGCTTTCCCTATGATCCAGATTGCCAGCTTTGTGAACCGCAGGAAGGCTGGATACGGGCTGGACGACTGCAACGCGGCCAGGGAAGTACGTAAGGCGAAGGTTCCCATCCTGCTGATCCATGGAAGCGAGGACGGGTTTGTGCCCTGCTGGATGTGCGATAAGATATATGAAAACTGTGCTTCTCCCAAAAAGAAGCTGATCATAGAGGGCGCAGCCCATGCAGAAAGTTACTATAAAGCACCGGAAACATATGAGCATGCTCTGGACGAGCTGATCGGAGGTATCATAAAATGATGAAAAAGAGAAAAGGATATCCGGTATATCCGTTGACTGCCGCACAGAAGTTCCATTTTTTCTATCAGAATTTCTGCCCGAAAAAAGAAGTGCTGAATATTGGAACCAGCCTGACCATCGGCGTGGATCTGGATTTTGAGGAATTAAAACGTTCTATTTACAAAGCGTATGAGCGCTGCGATTCCATGCGGCTGCGTTTCGCCCACGACAAAGAGGGAACCTATTACCAGTACGTGGTGGACAAAGAAGAGCGGGATATTGAGTTTGTGGATTTTACAGGGAAGACCATGGAAGAAGCCGAGGAGACCATGAAAGCATGGACGCAGGTTCCGTTCAAACGGGATGATTCTCCCATGAACCGGATCGTGATGATCAAGATGCCGGACGGTTTCCAGGGACTCTACCTGTTGGTGGATCATATGACCATGGACGCTCAGTCCCTGATCTGCTTTATGAAAGACATCATTGAACTGTACTGCAACGCCAAATATGAAGGCGTGGCATACCCCAAGGATATGGCGTCCTATATCGAGCAGCTGGAGAAAGACCTGGCCTATGAGGCCGGATGCAAAGCGAAGGACAGGGATGAGGCGTATTTCCGTAAACTGATCGAAAGCTCGGAGCCCATCTACAACGGTATCGACGGTCCGCAGGCACTGGAAGCGGAGAGAAAGAGAAGCGGCAATCCGAAAGCCAGGGCAGCCATCAACGTATCCGATTCCGTGGATTCGGCTCTGGATATTTTCCATCTGGAAGCGGAGCCGACCAAACGGCTGATGGACTTCTGCGAAAAATACCATGTATCCCTGGCCACCCTTCTGCTCATGGGACTGCGTACTTATTATCAGAAGATGAACGGCAATGACGACGTGTCCATCAACACGGCCATCGCCAGAAGGGCGACGATCAAAGAGAAAAAATCCGGGGGCACCAGGATCCATTCGTTCCCGTTCCGGACCATCATCTCTCCGGAGCGCACGTTCCTGGAGGGTATCCATATGATCCGTGATCTGCAGAACGAGTATTTCCGCCATGCCAACTATGACCCGGTGGCTTATTTTGCATACCGCAGCAGCCTGTATCCCAACCCCCAGGGACAGACTTATGAGCCGATGGCGCTGACCTATCAGCCGCTGACGCTGAAGGAGAAGGGGCTGGATCAGCTGGGTGAGATTCAGTATAAGACCAAATGGTATCCCAACGGAGCTACGACGCAGGCCATGTATCTGACTGTCATGCACCGGCCGGAGGACAACGGTCTGGATTTCAATTTTGAGCATCAGGTGAAAGCGGTCTCCAGAGAGAAGCTGGAATATCTGTATTACTATCTGTGCAAGATCATGTTCAAGGGCGTTGAGAACCCGGATCTTAGCATCGGAGAGATTATGAAACTGGTATAGGGAGGAAGAAGAATGTTTGAACAGTTGGTTGATGTAATCTGTAATTATGTGGAGGTGGAGCCGGAGAATATCCATCCGGAGTCCCGTTTCATGGAGGACCTGGGATTTACGTCCTTTGACTTTATGAGCATGCTTGGTGAGCTGGAGGATGCGTTCGACGTGGAGATCGACGAACAGGAGGTGGCGGATATCCGCACCGTGCAGGAGGCCGTGGACTATCTGGAAAAATTGCAGGCGGAGGAGTAGGAAAAGCCCATGTTATATTCGACGATTCGCGATATATTGGTAAGTGCGGAGAAGCAGTTCGGCCCGGAGGATGCTGTCCGGTACAAGATTAAGAAAAATACCATCGAGTCCAAAAGCTACACTCAGCTGAAACAGGACAGTGAGAGTTTTTCCAGGGCGTTGGAGGCTCTGGGTGAGAGAGGAAGCCATGTGGCGGTGACCGGAGCGACTTCTTATCCGTGGCTGGTGACCTATCTGGGCACGGTGGGCTGCGGCAGCGTGGCGGTGCCCCTGGACGTTTCCCTGCCGGCGGAGGAACTGTGCGAGCTGGTGGACCGGGCGGATGTGACTGTCCTGGTGCTGGATGAGATCCGCAAGGACGTGGCGGCTATTGTGAAAGACCGCTGTCCCAAGCTGAAGCATCTGGTTTCCATGCAGAAAGAAACCAGCGACGAAGAGATGCTGTCTTTCTGGCAGCTGCTGAAAGAAAATGAAGGCGCATATGAGTATGAGGCCGATCCGGACAGCCTGTGTACCATCATGTTTACTTCCGGTACTACGGGCAAGAGCAAGGGCGTAATGCTGACCCAGCGCAACCTGGCGGAGAACGCCACCTGTCTGGATATGAAGATTCCACCGCGGACGGTGATCCTGTCGGTGCTTCCCATCCATCACGCATACTGCCTGAGCATGGATATCCTCAAAGGGATCTCCCTGGGATCGGTGATCTGCATCAACGATTCTCTGCTCCGGGTGGCAAAGAACATCAAGTTGTTCCAGCCTAACATGATCCTGATGGTACCGCTGATGATCGAGACCATGGCGAAAAAGCTGGAGGAAGTGTCAGGACTTCCGCCGAAGCTGGTGAAATGGCAGGTGTTTGGAAAACAGTTTCATACCATCTGCAGCGGCGGAGCCTATCTGCCGCCCGCCATGATCGACCTGTTTAACCGTTACGGCATTACGATCCTTCAGGGCTACGGCATGACGGAATGCTCTCCGGTGATCAGCACCACCGTGAGCTGGAACATCCGCAGAGAATCCGTGGGACAGTTGGTTCCCAACTGTGAAGCAAAAACAGTGGACGAAGAACTCTGGGTACGGGGCAGCAGCGTCATGATGGGGTATTACAAGATGCCCGAGGAGACGGCGCAGACCCTGGAGGATGGCTGGCTGAAGACCGGTGACCTGGGCTATGTGGACGAAGACGGCTTTGTGTACCTGACCGGGCGCAAGAAGAACCTGATTATCACCAAAAACGGGGAGAATGTTTCACCGGAGGAGCTGGAGAACAAGATCGGCGAGCACCGGCTGGTACAGGAGATTCTGGTGAGAGAGAAGGAAGGCGTCATCGAAGCTGAGATCTTCCCGGACTACGATTACATAAAAAAGAAACATGTGAAAGACGTGCGCGCGGCCCTGCAGGAGATCATCGACGAGTATAACCAGGGCGCTCCGGCGTACAAGAAGGTGTACAGCCTGAAAGTGCGCGACACGGAGTTTGAAAAGAATACTTCAAGAAAAATCAAACGGTATTAGAGAGGGGACATTTCTGAAATTTTCTTAAATGTTTCCCGAACATCTTGCATTTTTCTCTTCGATCCTCTACGCTATAATCAGGATAAAATCTGTGGAATACGGAGGGAGAAGAGATGACCACAAGACAGATGGAATTAAGAAAAGGGCTGTTGACAGGACTGCTGATGACGGGACTGTTTGCCGTCCTTTTTCTGTGTCTGGCGATCACGGGCCAGGCGGCAGGAAAGAAAGGAACCGTTAAAAACCGTGTGCTGAACGTGAGGCAGGAGGCTTCCACCTCTTCGTCCATCGTCTGCAAGCTGTCCCAGGGGAACACCGTGACGATTGAGTCTGAGAAGACCGGGACGGACGGGATGACCTGGTATAAGATCACCTGTACGTCGGGCGGGAAAAGCGTAAAAGGATATGTGAGGGGAGATCTGGTGACTGTCTCCGGGACATCTGCTTTGGGAAGCAGCGGAAGTACCGGAAGCAGCGGGAGCAGTACGACCACATTTGGCGATACGGAGGTGCTGTATGTGAAAGCGTCCTCGGTGAACGTGCGGGAGGATGCATCCACCACCTCGGCGAAAGTGGCCGGGCTCATCAAAGGGACCCAGGTAAAACAGAAGAAGACTGTGACCGGCAGCGACGGGAAAGCCTGGACAAAGGTTTCCTTCACCTATAACGGGACAAAGACCTACGGCTATATCCGCTCGGATCTGCTGACAGCGGAGGGAAGCGGCTCCAGCCAGTCCGGCACATCTGCGCCCGCCCAGTCCACATCCACCAAGGACGGGGATATCCTGGCTGTCAATGTGGAGGCTGTAAGGGTGAGAAAGCATGCCTCGGATTCATCTGAGATCGTGGCCAATCTGATGAAAGGAGACAAGGTAAAGCAGAAGAGTACGAAGACCGGCAGCGACGGGAAACAGTGGACGAAGGTTTCCTTTGACATCAACGGGACAAAATACCACGGCTACATCCGTTCGGATTTTCTCACGTATTCAGGATCGTCTCAGAGCAGCAGTCAGTCCTCCGGGAACAGTGAAGACAGCGAGTACCGTTATGTGAGCGCCACGGCAGTGCGGGTGAGGGAGAAACCCTCGGATGACGCCACAATCGTAGCCAACCTTCTGAAAGGAGACAGGGTGGAGTTCAGGAAAGAACGGATCGGTGACGACGGAAAGAAATGGACGAAAGTAGCCTTTACCCTGAACGGAACCAGATACCATGGTTACATCCGTTCCGACCTCCTTTCCACCACGAAATGATCATACTGGCAGGTATCTGTTAAATTCTTACTTGCATTTTTCCTGACTTTAAAGAGAGAGTAACAGCGCTATTGCGCTGTTACTCTCTCTTTGCGGTTGACGTCCGTGCTGTCCGCCAACGGCTATCTCCACGCTGACATAGATACCGCCTCACCCGGCAGAGACGGGCGCCGGCAGGATCACTGATACCTGGAACTTCCCGGCCTGCGTCTGAAAACGGATCTGACCGTCCAGGCGCGTGGTGACGGCCCGCACGGATTCTGTACCGATTCCCACGCCGCTGTGCTTGGTAGAGAGATACCGGCCGTTGTGGGCGGTGCGGATGGGATTGGTATAGGTATTTTCCACGCGCAGATACAGTCCTTCCTCCGTATAAGCGGTCTTCAGCAAAACAGAAGGGGAGGGGACGTCCGGGGAGAGGCAGGCTTCGCAGGCGTTTTCCACCAGGTTGCCGAACAGGATCGTCAGGTCCGTGTCAGAAAACGGCAGATCCGGCGGCAGGTCGGCCTGGACAGCGAACCGGATGCCGTTTTCGGCACAGAGCTTCCGGTAATATTGCAAAATGGCGTCTACGGTGAGACAGCGGCACAGGACCGTGCGGTTCTGAGGAATCTGCTCTGTCTGGTATTCCGCCAGGTAAGCCCGGAGCTGATCCAGCCTGCCCTGATCCAGAAGGGCGGATATGGTTGTAAAATGGTGGCGGGCGTCGTGGCGCAGCCGGATGCTCTCCTCCACCCGGTCCGTCAGTTCCCGGTAATGCTCCTGCTGGATGGAAAGCTGGCGGGAGAGCTGCCGGTATTCCTCCGCGAAAGACAGATGGAAAGAATACGCCTGGAGAATATCCCAGGCCAGCGCCCAGAAAAGAAATACCACCAGGATCTGGCTCCCGTTCTCCAGAAACCAGCCGCCATAGATGGGCTCATAGACCGGAAGCAGCCGGTCCCACAGGAAAAAGGCGCTGTATGCCGCATTGCCGCACAGAAGGATACGGCTCTCCGGCTGACGGCGCAGGATACCCAGGAAAGACACCGCCAGCAGATAACCTGCTGTCAGAAACTTGATGGTCGCGGCTCCGCCGGAGAACAACCGTATCATTGATACGGTCAGGTGGGAGGACGACAGCCCGTAGGCAAGGGCCAGCAGGCTGAAACCTAACGTAGTCCCCTGGCTGATCCGGACACAGATCCGGGGCGGCATACAGATCCGGTTCTGGATTGTCACGGCCAGGAAAGCCAGCAGATAACCGCAGAATATCTCCAGCGCATACCAGGGAAAGACAGGCAGTTCCAGAAGATGGATCAGCGGATGGGAAGTGAAACCGATCATGGACAGGCACAGGAAGATGAAGAGCAGAGCGTTGCGGTGGCGCATACGCAGCGCTGCCCCCAGCATGATGCCGGACAGGATCAGGGCAAAGATCACCCACGAAGCCGTGTACAGGGACTGGGTAAGACGGTACTGGGAAACTGCCTGCAGAGATCCGAAAGCGGGAGGGTAGACGATTCCGCTGTAAAAGTGGGAATAGTTGCTGACTGCCAGGATCAGCCGCACGTGGCCGGATGCATTCAGAGGAACTGTTCGGATGGACGTGCGGGGCACATAATGCTCCGGGTCAGGGTCGCCGGTCTGCAGAGCCAGTTGTCCGTTGACGTACAGGCGGCAGGCGCTGAAGACTTCAGGGAGCTCCAGCACATATTCCGTCCCTTCAGGGAGCCACAGATCCAGCGTCCAGGTTCCGCAGCCGTAGGGCAGATCCGGCGATTCGGCGCGGCTGAATCGGGTAAAATCCCCGATGCTGGTATAGACCATGTATCTTTGGGGCGCGCCGTCGTTAAAATCCGCAGGTCCCAGCAGCACATCAGGATAAAAGGCCCATCCGTCCCGGAGAAAGCGTAAGGAAGAAGCCTCAGACGCGGTTTCCTGGGTCAGATCCAAAAAACCGTTCCGGGGCTGGGCGGCAGGAACCGTATATTTATTATTGTGGAAATACAGCAGGACGCAGACTGCGGAGGACAACAGGAAACTGATCAGGACCCACAGGGTAAGGGGCAGTTTTTTTGGCGCATTCATGTTCTGTGCCCCTTCCTGCGTACTGCCAGCAATAAGATGCTGCCGGCCACTGCCGCCAGTGCGGCGAGAGCCGCGGTCAGGCCCGCAGGCCCTGAGAACATCCCGCCTGCGTCCTGGGGAGGCACGGATGAGGCCACAGTACGGCTGCCCTGGCTGGTTTCCTGAGATGAAGAAGCGCCGCGCTCACGGATGGTAAAGGCTCCCGTTTCCTGGATCTGGAAAAGGCAGGTTCCTGCGTCCTCATCAGGCGTGCCCTCGGCAACCGTTTCTTCAGATTCATTGACCAGATATACAGATGCGTCCCGGGAGGACGCTGCGTAGGGGACAGCGACCGTTACGGACGGCACCGTCCCTGTTTCTTTGCCGTTGACAAGGAGGCGGAAGGTAAAGGTGGATTCACTGGTGCGGTCGAGCTGGACGGCCAGCGTATCCGAATCACTCATGGAGAGGATGTCAGCGGTATCCGCCGGAAGGACGGCCAGGATTCCGTTTTCGGAAAAACGCAAAGTGCCGCCGCCGCTTTCCAGAAGACGCTGCAGTTCGCTTATGGTGAAGCCTTCGGGAGAGGATTCGCCGTCAGAAATACTGCCCCGCTCCTGTGATGCACCGGACACCTGAACACCGCCTGCCGATGCTCCGTCGGAAATATTCTGAGAGCTGCCGCCGGCGCTCGAACTGCCAGAATTGCTCTGAGAACTGCCGCCGGTCCCCGAACTGCCGGAGCTGCCCTGCGAGCCGTTCCCGGTGCCTGCTACGTCAGAGCCATTTCCTGTGTCAGTTCCGTCAGAACCGTTCTGACTTCCGCCGCTGTGGGCGCCGCCTGTACCCTGTAAGTTGTCCGTCCCGGAACTGCCTGTACCCTGTGAGTTGTCCGTGTCCGACCCGCCTGCGTCCTGTGAGCTGTCCGTATCGGAACCGTCTGTCTCTTCCTGCGAGCCGTCTGTCCCGGAACCTCCTGTCTCTTCCTGTGAGCCGTCTCCCGCATCCGGCCTGCCGCTTCCAGGGCCGGGCCGTCCAGATTCGGGATCAGAGAGACCCGGATCAGAAGGATTAGGGTTGGATGTATCCGGTTCGGAGACGTCCGGGTCTGAGGGCAGTCCTCCAGAGACAGGAGGTTCTTCGGAAGGCCGGTTGCCGCCGGCGTCCCCGCCGTCCCGGTCTCCCCCGATATAGGTGTAGGAAGGAGTTGAGCCGTCGTCGATCACATGGACGATGGCAGAATACTTGATCCCATCGTACAGACAGAAGTAATAACTGTAGTTTTGTGTCAGGGCGCTCCGGGAGATTTTCAGCATCCCCTGCCGGGCAGAGACGGACTCCATGTCCGGGTAGGGAAGAAAGTCAGAAAGGTTCAGATCTTCTTCCGCAATGGGAGCGGCGCTTTCCTTATACAGCACCTGCACCTGGGGATAGTACCGGTTCAGATATGAAAAACGAATGGTATCCGTAAGGAAGCTGGTGAAGGCCAGGTCAAAATCGCCGGGGCGGCTGATTTTGACCTGGATTTCCACGGTTTTCAGATCTTCGGACAGGACGAAGAAAGAGGCGTCTTCTTCTGCGATATCCAGTTCTGCGGTGAGCGTATACGTGCCCGGCACAGAAAGATCCAGGGAGGAGACGTCAAAAGAAACCAGCCTGATTCCAGCCCGCGCCCCATCTTCGCTGATCCCGTAGATCTGTAAAGTCAGGTAATCCTCCAGATAACCGTAAGTCTCTTTCCAGCTTTCCGTATCATCCACGGCGATCAGGTATTCCTGGGTCAGCAGGTGCTGCTGGAAAAAAGAGGTGATCAGGGTAGGCTGGGCCGCATCCTTGATCCGTATGGGGACTTTGAATTCCTGAAGGACGCCTTCTGCGAAAGTATACCCCTCCGGGGCAACAAGCGTGACCTTCACCTCATAGAAACCGGGGACGGAAAAATCCGCATCCCCATAATCCAGTACAGTATCCAGGCTTACCTTTTGCCCGGCATCTCCGTTCACATATCCGCAGGCGTCGAAGAGCATTTTCTCCAGATATTCCGGCACACTGGAAGGGTCGTCGGAATAGAAGATTTCTTCCGGCCAGACCTGATACAGGTGTTCGTTTTGAACGCCGGTAATGATGTTTCCGCCAGATACCGGCTCCGATGCGTCCGTGCGTATGGGGGCCAGCAGGAAAAGTAAGAAAAAAACTGCCAGAAATCGTAAGGTGCTGTGTTTCATCTCGCGTATGCGCTCCTTATTACAAATGATCGAATTGATAGTCCATGTAAACGTTGCTGACGTTCGCGTAAAGCCGTCTGCTCACTGGGACATGATCTCCGTTTTTCATGAGGAAAGCATCCTTCAGAAGCTTTTTTACATGGCGCAGGTTGACCACCACGCCGCGGCCGCAGGTGAGGAAGCGCGCGTCTTCCAGAAGCGGGGCCACCGTCTGGGAGAAAGTGTGGCGGGCGGAGAGCGTCAGAATCTCCTGATCCAGATGAAGCTCGATGGACTTTCCTGCCGATATGACGTACAGAATCTTCCCGTAGGGGACTTCCATATTTTTCTTGTTGATGGAGACGGCCAGACGCTTCCGGTCCGTGCGGGCCGCGCAGGCCTTCAGGATCAGCTCCAGCATGTCCGCTTTCGCCGGTTTGAGCAGATAACGGAAAGCGGTCACCTCATAGCCCTCATAGACGTAGTCGGGGCTGTTGGTCAGGAAGACCACGAAACAGTCGTCGTCCAGACTGCGGATGCGCCTGGCCGCTTCCATGCCGTTCACGTCCTTCAGATAAATATCCATAAAACACAGATCAAAAAGTTCCGGTTCAAAGGCGTCCAGAAATGCCTCCGCGCTGTCATATTCAGACAGGACGGCGGGAATGCACAGCTTCCCGGCGGCTTCACTAAGAAGCCGACAGAGGAATGCCCTTTCTTCCGGATTGTCGTCCACAACTGCCATATTCATACCTGTCTTACTACCTCCCGTGCCCGGAGGCGGAGAGCCTGCCGGGGGTCTTCCCTGTTATCATACCTCAATTATCCCGGCGCATCAAGTCCCGGAATATTCTGCCGTTTGCACCACGCTGGATACCGCTGGGGCAACGTTGCTTGTACCGGAAACGGCAAACTGATATTCTGGAAGCAATAAATTATATTTCTAAATTATGAACGGGAATTTTTAATTAACGGAACAGGAGCGGCCGAAAGACAGTGGGGACGGAAGACATCATGAGGGAGATTCATATTGAGAACCGCAGGCTGGAGAAACGGCTGGACCGGGATCTGGAACGGTACGACATGGCCTATCTGTACGCGCCTTCCGGGTGGGGGAAATACACGTTTCTCCGGGATTATCAGAAGAGGGCCAAAGGGTATCGTGTGCATTGGCTGGAACCGTGCGGGGAGGAGGACGTGGAGAACCTGCTCTCGGAGGGGGCGGGGAAAAGGCTGATCGTCATACCGGGGCTGGACAGACTGCGGAGGCAGGGAAAACAGGAAATCATCAATAAACTTCTTGAGGGACGGCGCAGGGACGACCGTTTCCTCTTTTCGTCTGCCTGCCAGGTGCCGGAGGAGATGCTGGTCTATGTGGCGAACCGCAGGATGATCGTCTATGGAGACGCGGAGCTTCAGCCCTCCAGGGACGAGGTGGGAGAATATTTCCGCAGGCGGGAGATTTTCCTGGATGAAGAAACGCTTATAAAGATTGAAAAAGATTTGCACAATATACCAATCTATATGTATATGCTGGAAAATCCCCTGCGCAATTCTGCCAGAGGCTACACGGGCGTCGTCCGGGAGCAGTGCCTGAAAGACACCTGCAGTTATCTGGATGTGACGTATTTCAGGACTTTCCCGCTGGAGATCCAGGAGTCGCTTCTGAAGCTGTCCTGCTTTGAGACGCTGACGCCGGAGCTGCTGATATATATGCTGAGGGTCAGCAGGGAAAAGGCGGCAGAACTCCTGCAGAAACTTCTGGAGGCGGGCAGCGTGATCGAACCCTGCGGGAAGGACGTATACCGGTTCTGTCTGCTGTTCGGGGCATTTTTAAGCCGCATCGTCACCAAATATATAGATCTGGAGGATCAGCTGGACATGTACCGGCGGGCCATGGCCTACTTCCGGGAACAGGAGGAATATCTGGCCGCGCTGCGGTTCGCTGACCTTCTGGATGACGAGGAGAGGACGGCAGAGCTTTTGGATCTGTATCTGGAACATCATTCGTCCTACATGGATTTTATGCTTCTGGAGGAGTACCTTCTGAACCTTCCTCCGGTGTACGTGATCCATTATCCCCGGCTCATCTGCGCGGCCGCCATGCTGGAAGCGCTTCTGGACAATCCGGAAGCGGCGGTTAGATACGAAAGTTATCTGGAAGAACAGATGGACAGATGCCAGGACGGGGGACTTTTAAAAGAATATCAAAGCTGCTGGAATTTCCTCAAGCTGTGCATGCCGGGTCCGGTGGAGCCCGAGAAGTTCCTGAAAGATCTGGAAAAGATGCAGGTATGCTGGGCCAACGCCGGATGCGCCTGGGTGGAAAATTTCACTTATTCCCAGATTTCCCTTCTTCATGGGGATATCGATTACTGCGGACTGTTCGCTGAGGACGGGGCGTTTTCCCGCCCGGAACTGCCGGTGATGAATGAACTCATGGACGGCATCCGGGGAGAATACGCCAATGGCGTCCTGGAATTCCTGATGGCGGAGCTTTCCTATGAATACGACCAGCTGGACCGTTCCCTGGAAGAACTCTCCAGAAGCATGACCAAAGCGCGGGCGTGCGGGAACCTGAGCCTCTTCCATCTGTGCGGAGTCCTGCTGACAGATATTCTGACGGCGAAAAACCAGGCCGAGGGCGCGGGCATCTTCCTTCTGAGGCAGATGGACATCGAAGACGGGATGGAGTGCGGGGCGGACAGCGTGTACTATGAGAATTACTTGGCGCACAAGGTATATTATGATCTGCTGAAAGGTGACCGGGAGAAGGTGGATTTCTGGATGAAGGAGCATGCGCCGGACGAGACCGGACGTTTCTATACTTTCTACTACAACCGGTATCTGATGAAGGTGCGTGTCTATATCCTTCAGGAAAAATACGTGATGGCGCGGCTGATTTTACAGACATTAAAGCAGTTTGCGTCCGCCTACGGCATGCGTTACCTGGGGATACAGGCCAGGATTCTGGAGGCGGTGATCTTCTGGCGGGAGGGGAATGCGGAGTGGAGAGGACTTCTGGAGGAAGCCCTTGTCCGCGCGCGCAGGTACCGCTTTATCCGGGTCTTTGCCGACGAGGGGGCGGCGGTATATGAACTCCTGCGGGAGACATCGTCCCCTGAAAGGAAGAAAGACCCATGGTTCCGCTCTGTGCTGACCGCAGTCCGTGCCCAGATGCTGATCTATCCCGATTATCTGGTAAAGGAGAAAAAGGGCCCGTCCCTGCAGGCCTTCTCCAGCTATGAGAAGGACGTGATGCGCCTGCTGGCCCAGGGAGAGAAAAACGCCGGGATTGCAAGAACCCTGTGCGTGTCGGAAAATACGGTGAAATATCACCTGAAAAATATTTACCAGAAACTGAATGTGAACAGCCGCAGCCAGGCGGTCAAGCTGATCTCGGAGTACCGTCTGATCTGAACCGGAGATCGGGAAATGAACAGAGGATCCGGAAACTTTGACGGGGCGGCCCGCGGCCATCAGGGGAAGACAGGAAGGACTGCCCGTTCGGGTAGTGCGCTTCCTGTTTTTTCGTGGGAAGATTTACAGTAGAGAACATATGTGGATACGGAAGGGGGCGCGGCGTTGGAATACCAGCAGGGATTGGAGCGGC
This sequence comes from uncultured Lachnoclostridium sp., assembly GCA_944381625.1. GTDB lineage: Bacteria > Bacillota > Clostridia > Lachnospirales > Lachnospiraceae > Hominiventricola. Next base: position 441,981 of record CALWLW010000001.1, on the reverse strand, counting down.
AGCAGGAGATGGAAGAGAAAAAGCTGGCGCATTACCGGGAGACCATGGACCGTCTGACGGCGGCCGCCCATGTGAAGGTGGAATACTTTGCGGAGCATCAGAAGATCGAGGGCTATTACGAGGACCGGATACCGGAGAATCTGTTCGGCTGCGACCGCCTGATGAAACAGGATAATCAGTTCGGAACGATCCAGCTGGGCTATAACCCCAACCGGAAGCGGACGTTTCTGTTCGCCAACCTGAAGACGTCCCGGTACGATACGGTGGCCAGCCGTTATCAGAAGGAGATGCGGGATTACCGCAGGCGCTCCCTTTTAAAAGGCGACAATGAGAACCGCGCCTATGTGTCCCGCAGGGACGAGATGGCTTCGATCCTCATCGAGAAAAAGGAGCGCAAGCCCTGGACGGCCCGCTCGGTGAAGACCTACCTGAACCGGACGAATATGGAGGCCGGGGCGAAGCTGCTGCCCTTCTTCTCCAGGGAGGAGGAGAGGGAAGAACTGGAGGAATTCTACAGCCGCAGGAAGGAGATCCAGGAGGAGATCCGAAAGCTGCGAGGAAAGGAACAGACCTCCGCCCGGGACGGGGAGGAGGAGCCGGAAGAACTGGCGGCCAGGAGGCAGGAGGCTTCGGAAGAGATCCGTATCCTGCGCCGGGAGGCCACGGACAGCCTGGCAAAAGAGAGCCTTCTGGAGACGCTTTTGGCCCGCAAGTCCGCCGCGGCGAAACTGTTCCTGCGCCGGATCAATTATGCCTATGATTTTCAGAAAAAGGACATAGAAGAATACTACAGAGAACGCCGCAGGGCGCTGGAAAGGGCGGCGGCAGAAGAGACGCAGGAAGATATGCCGGAGGAAGAGGATGAGTAACAGACAGGAAGAAGTGTTCCGAAGTGAACAGGAGTATTATGCAGAATTGCTGCGATGGGTGAGAGAAGAACTCAGAGGGTATCTGGCAGGACTTCCGGAACGGAAGGACGGACTGATCAGGAAGACTGGAGCCATGCTGGCTTCCGTGGACGAACTGGAACACCTCCTGAGAGAAGACGAGGATGGAGGCCAGCTTCTGCAGCGGAAGAAAGAGCGCCGGAGATATCTTATGGCCATCCGTCAAAAAGGCCGGAACACCATCCGGGCGGGCCGGATCATTCCCATGGAGTATCTGCTCCATGCGTTTGGCCTGAACGAATTCGAGGCATATATGGTGATTTTGTCCTGGGCATGCGAAGCCGATCCCAGGATCGGGACGCTGCTGGAAGCTGTCAACGGAAGGACGGGCATCCGGCTGCCTACCACGGCGTTCTGCCTGGAAGCCTACAGCCTGACGGAAGAAGAACGGATGCGGCTTATGAAAGACTGTACAGGACATTGGGAACAACTGTCTTTCGCCTTTGACGGGATCTATGAGGAGATCCGGAAAACCGTGCAGACCTGTGCAGGCGGGATGCTGGAACTGGGGCTGAAGCTGGATCACAGGATTGTCGCTTACCTGTATGATTATGCGTCGGAAGATCCCGTGCTGGAAGAGATTGCGGAGTATGGATACTCTGATCCGGGAGAACTTTTGATCCATCAGGAGACAGCCCGGCAGATCGCACGGATCTGTGAAAGCTTGGAACGGCCGGGCGGCGTCTTTATCAGCGGGGAACGGGGCGCCGGGAAAAAATATCAGGTGTCCTGCTGGTGCAGGACAGCGCATAAAGAACTTCTTCTGGTGGACGCCAAACGGCTTGGGGCGCGGGGAGACCAGCTGTCGAAGCTTTTGTTCCGCATCATGAGGGAGGCGCTTCTGAGAGGAAAGGCGGCCGTCTGTTTTTATGACATACCGGGCGGAAGCCAGGAAGATGCCGCGGACCAGGAACTGATGGAGACCCTGCTTGGAGGCATGAAAGAATGGAACGGGACCGTGTTTTTTACCTCCGAATATGAATGGAACGGGAAGACTGCCGTTTTTGGGAGAACCGTCCATAAACTGCAGATCCCGGAGACCACGACGGAAGAACGGATTGTACTCTGGGAAAACCTTCTGCCTGAGCAAGACCGCCCCGAAGGACTGAATCTGGAATTCCTGGCGGATAAGTACAGGCTGCCGGCGGGGAGCATCGCGGGCAGTGCCAGAGACTTCAGGAACCGTGCGCGCATGGAGGAAGGATCTCCCAGGACACAGTGGCTTCTGGAAGCGTGCAGGGGAAGGATCGATCACCGTCTGGGCGGCGACGCGGTGAGGATCAACGCGCAGTACCGGTGGGATGACCTGATTCTTCCGGAAACTCAGAAAAAGCTGCTTCGGGACGCGTGCAACCAGGTGATGTACCATCATCAGGTCTACCATAAATGGGGCTATGAAGGGAAGCTCGCTTATGGCAGGGGCGTGTCCATGCTGTTTTACGGGCCGCCCGGTACGGGAAAGACCATGGGCGCCCAGGTGATCGCGTGCGAGCTGGGGCTGGAGCTTTATAAAGTGGATATGGCGGGCGTGATGTCCAAGTACGTGGGCGAATCGGAAAAGAAGCTGGGGAATATTTTTGACCAGGCAAAGCGGAGCCAGAGCATCCTGTTTTTCGATGAGGCTGACGTACTGTTCGGCAAAAGGACGGATCAGAAGGATTCCAATGACAAATACGCCAATGCCAGCACAGCGTACCTGCTTCAGAAGATTGAAGAATACGAGGGGATCATGATCCTGGCCACCAATCTGCTGCAGAATTTTGACAATGCATTCCTGAGAAGATTCAAGTTCCTGATAGAATTTCCGTTCACGGACCAGGAGCGGCGAAAAGAGATCTGGAAAAACGTATTTCCCGCAGCTGCGCCGGTGGAGGAACTGGACGTGGAGTACCTGGCGGAAGAATTCAAGTTCTCCGGAAGCCAGATTAAAAACGCCGCGGTGGCGGCCTCGTTCCTGGCGGCTTCGGAGCATGTTCCTGTGGGCATGAAGCATGTGCTGACAGCGGTGAAGCGGGAGATGGCGAAAAACGGGAAGATGATGATCGCCAAAGATTTTGGACCTTATTATTATTTAATGGAGAAGGAGGGGTAGGCATGCCGCCCGGAAAGAAAGGAAAAGAAAAGAAAGAAAAGTCAGGGGGATTCTTAGGGTGGTTCCGAAAATCCTCAAAAGAGCCGTCTCAGGAGGATCTGGCAAAGGCGCAGCAGGAGGAAGAAAAACGGAGGAAAGCGGCGGAAGAAGAAAATCTGCAGATACTGGCAGCGCAGCTGTTTGAACGCCGCAACCGTGTGGCGACTTTCGGTTCTGCCAGGGACAGGGCGGCTCTGGAAGCGGCCAGGGCCGCCTATAATGGGGCGCAGTCCGTGGGGCTTGGCCTGAACGGGGACAGCAAACCTTTGTTCCAGGAAGCTCTGCAGGAATTGGAGACGGCATTGGATGAGGCGGAAGGACGGGTATCCCAGGCGGAACGGGATGAAGTGAAGAAGACGTTCCAGGATCTGACGGCGGAGGTAAAGACGTTAAAAACAAAAGACGACAGTCAGGCGCTGTCTGAGAAGATGGAGAAATACAGCCAGGCCAAGCAGAGGGCTGCCCAGGTGGGAAGAGATGCTGATCCTGAGATTATGGATATGAGAAAAGAACTGGAACAGGAGATCCGGAAGGCGGCCGCCAGAGTCAGCAGCGACCAAAAAAGCCGGCGCGCCCAGTCGGCCAATGAATACTTTGGCAAAATCGAAGAAACGGTAAACACTATGAATGCGGAGGCTGACCGGAGCCGTCTGGAAAGTGTTCAGAACCGCATGAGGATGATTATCGAAAATAAAGACAGGACGTTCACGAAGGAGGAAGTAGCGGCGGCCAGGAGAGTCCTGACAAATGCAGTGAAGGCGGCGGAGGGAAAGATTGACAAATCCCAGAGAGACCGGATTCTTAGCGAAATCGGCGTTGCAACAACGAAGTTTCAGGACATGAAGACGGCAGAACATAAGGGGGATCTGGGAACTCAATCCGAAAATGCCAGGACACTGCGGATGGAGGGAAGCAAGCTGCTGATGAAGGAAGCCTTCACGAAAGAGGAGAGGGAACAGTTTCTCAGCGCTCAGGAGAATATGAACAGGGAAGAAGAGGCCGCCAAAAAACGTGTGGACTACCAGGTGGCCCAGACCGCAAAACTGGGAGATGTGTTCAAGGAGTTAAATGAAAACAGAAACACGCCTTTGGAGACCCTGATCTGGAAGACTAAATCGTTGATGGGCGGCCAGGGGGGCGCCGCGTATAAGCCGGAAGGGACAGAAGAGACGGATGCTGCGAAAAAGCAGACAGAAGTCTCGGCGGCGGAGAAGAAGGGCAAGGGAGGACAGTCCTTATGGGAGCAGCTCAAAGGGGCGTTCTCCACTGCAGAAGAATTCGGGGACTCGGCAGAACAGATATTTGGCGCGGCAGGAGATTCTGTGGGAATTGTATCGGATCTGTCAGATCTGAAAAAAGTGCAGAAAACGGCAGACGAACTTAAGGAGGTGAAAAAGGGAGAGATACAGGAACTGGAATTTGAGAAAGACGGGGTAGGGATCGCCAGCGGTCTGCTTAATATTGTTTCCACAATATTTGCCGCGATTTCCATGGTAAAAGCAATAGCGGAGGCGCATAAAGCAGAGGCTTCCAGTACGGCGGACAGACCCACAATGGATAATCAGGAACGGTGGCTGACGGCAAGAGATCTCATGCATAAGGGCGTGGACCTGTTAGGGGGACTTAAAGATCTGTTTGGGCCGTTTATTGGTATGGTTCCGCTGATGGGAAGTTCTTTGGATATTGTTATGGACGGGATCGGGATGACAGTGGACGTTATGGATCTGACGACCAGTTCCGTGCATATCGGCCAGATAAGAAAAGATAAACAGGACCTGTATGACAGAATCCAGGCAAAGAAGATAAAATATTCCAAGAAGGACGAATTCGGCAACCAGGCTGACGCAGGCGCCGCAAGCGCATATACAATAAATGGAAAATGGTATCAGCGGACGGCCACGGATATGGACGACAAACGCAAAGAACTGATGAAAGAGGTGGCGTTAAAGAATCAGACCGGGGCAGATAAGATCAGGATTGTGACAGCGGGCGATTTGAGATCCAGGAATGATTCCCGTTACCGGGAAGCCCAGTACGGATTGGGAGAGCGGATCAACAGGAAGCGGGCAGAGGTGAATGGTTTAAACGGATACCAGAAGCAGGCGGCGAAGACGGAACTCAGGCGTATGGAAGCCCTGGAGATGATGGAAGAGTACCGGGAGCTGGATAAATCTCATAAGAAAATGGTGAAGGCGCTTCTGCACAATCTGGAAGCCATTATACAGGGAGGCGTATCCCTGACGGCCAACGGACTGTATCTGGCAGGAGAGATCGCGTGCATGACAGGCATCGGCGCCGTAGCGGGCGCGGCGCTGATAAGTGCCAGCGGAGTGACGAAGCTTACATCGGGGGCTTACAGCCTGGGGCGTACGGCGGCCACAAAGACGTATCACGGTATACGGGAAAAAATTGGGACGGGGGCCAACAAGGAGACTACCCGTACTGATATGGCAATCTCCCTGATGGAACGGATGAAAGAGGTGGGAGATTCTGTTGTCTGGAACCAGACCACAGACAAATTCAAGGCGGAGACAGATCTGAAGACGGGTGTGATGGATCAGGGAATGGTCAGGCATGATAAAGTCAGGGAAGCAGTTCGCCAGGGGCGCAATGTACGTCACCTGAAAAATGTGCTGAGACGGGGCCTGGATGCAAAAATGTCGGAACTGAATGCCAGCGGAAACAGCGCGGAACTGCGCGATAATCTGGCGAAGGCATTCTCCCAGGGATAATGGAAAAGGATAACAGGAGGACGATATGGATCATATAGATGAAAAGATTCGGCTGGAATTTGAAGATCTGAAAGATTTTCTCAACAGCGTGGGCATCATAACCGAGACTGTGCCCCGGGGAGGCGGCTTTGACGCGGAGACGATGCTGGTCTGCCTGCCTTCCGTGCATGGTCTGCCGGACATGACGGAAGACATGGAGGAGGGCAGCCTGCATCTGGCCAGCGCCTGTTTTCTCCTGCCGGATGAGGGGGAGAAAGAACCGGGGATTACCAAATACCTTTCCTTTTACAGCCAGATCCATGCCAGCCTGGATGGAATGGAGGAGCCAGACATCCTGCGTCTGGTAAACCGGATGAACCGGACCGTGCGGATCGGACATTACTTTTATGGGGAAGTGTCCGAAGGAGAAAACAGGATGATCCAGTATCGGGCGATGGTGAGCGGGGACGCGCAGGAGCCTTTGGACGGAGGGCTGGTGGCGGACGCGGTATTTGAGATGGGGGTCGCCTACGACCTGATGCTGGAAGCAGTGGAACAGGAGCGGGCGTCAGCCGTACAGGACTGAGGATAACAGACGCAGGGAGGCGCGCATGAATTACACAGAAGTACTAAACCGCAGAATTAGAAAAGCAGGCATGGATTTCGTCAGGGGGCGCTCGGACGCGCTGCTGAGGAAAGACGCGTTTTTTGGCGTGCTCTCTGAGGCCCGGGAGGAGGCGGCGCAGACCGGCACCTTCCTGCCCTGGACGGAGGCGGTGGAACTTCTGGGAGCCGAAGGAACGGAGCGGATCCTTCTGTGCGCGCTGTGGGCGCTGAAGGCCTCCGGCGAGGCGGGGCTGGAACTGGCGGTCCTGCGCTCCCTGCTGGCGGAACTGGAAGAAGGGAATGCGGGGAGTATCGACAGCCTGCCGCCCTGGGTACTGGCGGACGCCGGATATGTAAGACTTTCCCCTGCGGTGTACGGATGGCTGGAGGGGCGCGCGCCGGATCTGCCGGAGGGACTGGAACTGCTCTTCCCATCAGTGAAAAAAGTATATGGGCAGGAGGAAGTGCGAAAGGACGCGGAAGCGTTCTTTGCCCTGCCGGATATGGAAGAGGGCAGCAGAGCCTTCTGCATCAGCGGCGTGAAAGGGAGCGGACGGCAGTACCTGATGGAGCAGGTCTGCGCGGCGGAGCAGCTTCCCCTGCTGCTGGCGGACGCGGACGTCTTCCGGTGCGGTCCCCGCGGCCTGAACGAAGCGGTGCTCTGCGTGCGCCTCTACGGGGCGTTCCCCTGTGTAAAAATGGAAAAAGAAGGGCAGGAGCGGATTTTGCAGAATTTCGCCTCCTGCTTTGGCGCGTTTGGCATCCTGAAAGATCAGGGGACAGAGCTGGGCGGCGTCCCCGGATGCCCGGTGATCGTGCGGGAACTCTCCGCTCCGGACCGCCGCCTGAGAAAGCAGATGGCAGAGGACGTGCTGGGAGACCTGGCAGGCCGTTTTCCGGCAGGGCAGGGCATCGACCATGCGGCCAGGCAGCAGCTGCCCACAGGCGCGTATCTTCGCTATCTGGAGAGTCTGCGGGCGGAGCTGGAACTGGGCGGAACCGGGCGGACGGCTCAGGGGAAGGCTTCCGTCTCCCCCAGGCTGAACCTGCTGGCGGCCAACCGCACCTTTGAAGAACTGATACTCCCTCCGGCGCAGAAGGGGCTTCTGAAAAAACTCTGCGCCATGATCGCCGCCAGGGAGGATGTAATGGAGCAGTGGGGGTTCGGGGAGAAATTCTCCTACGGCAACGGCCTCTCCCTTCTGTTCTACGGCGCGCCGGGCACAGGCAAGACCATGGCGGCCCAGGTCATGGCCAACGAGCTGGGGACGCCCCTCTACAGGGTGGATCTGTCCCAGCTCATCAGTAAATACATTGGGGAAACCCAGAAAAACATCGGGAGGATCTTTGATGAAGCCGACCGGTGCGGATGCATCCTGCTCTTCGACGAGGCGGATGCCATCTTTGCAAAACGAAGCGACGTATCCGACGCCCAGGACCGCTACTCCAACGCGGAGACGGCCTATCTGCTGCAGCGGATCGAGCAGTACGGGGGCGTCTCTATTCTGGCGACGAACCTTTTACAGAATTTTGACGACGCGTTCCGCAGGAGAATCTCTTATATGGTGCATTTCCCCCTGCCGGACGCGGAACTGAGGACACAGCTCTGGGAAGGGATATTCCCGGAACATACGCCAGTATCGCCGGAGGTGGACTGCCGGATGCTGGCGCAGGCGTTTGAACTGTCCGGGGCGTCGGTGAAGAACGCGGCCATGCACGCGGCGCTTCTGGCCATGGCGGAGGGCGCGCCCGTGGGGATGCGGCACATCCTGGACGGCGTCCAGAATGAATATGGAAAACAGGGCAAATCCTTCAGTCCTTCCCAGAAGGAACTGATGGACGCATTTTTATAGAAAGAGGGGGACGTTTGATGAAAAAGAATAGACGGCTCGCAGGATTATGGAACAGAAAGGGCGGCGGCTATGCGCTGGCGGGCATATGCCTGCTCCTGCTGGCAGGCGTAGTGCTGGCCCTGGGAACCGGGAACCGGGCAGAGGCGGCGAACGTCACGCTGAACGGCCGGTCGCTGGATCTGAATACGGACGGCGGGGCATATCTGATAGAGACGGCGGACGATTTAAAGGCTCTGGGGATGGCGCAGGAAAGCGAAACCAGCGGCAAGACATTTAAACTGGCCGGGGATCTGACTGTGGACAGCATCGCAGACGCCGCCACAGGCACCTTCGCGGGTACCTTCGACGGCAACGGATATATCATTACCATTGAAAAGCTTGCCATCACCACCGGGAAGGACGAAACGCAGGCTTCGGAAGGCGTTCTCTTTGGTACGGTGACGGGGACGGTGAAAAACCTGGTGGTGAATATTACAGATAAAAACGCGTCTTACACCAGGGCGTCGGACGCAGGGACGGAAGTAGCGTCTACCGACGAGGGTGAGCCGACAGAAGCAAAACCTGAACTTTCCCTGACTGCCGGTCAAATCGTGTCAGAGGCAAGCACCGATACGGATCTGGATGCCTATAACATAATAAGTGGATATGACAGTCTGGATGAATATGGGACAGAAACCAATGGCACGGCTGCATATAAAAGATATACCAGTAATTCGGAGCAGACTACCGTCACAACATATACGGCAAATGAGGCCGCAGACAACAGCTTTGGTATTATATGCGGAACACTGGGCAAAAACGGAACCATCAGCCAGGTGAGTGTGAACGGGGAGAGCATCAGCGTCAGCCAGTCTGTGGCGGCGAACGGGCATTCGACTGAAGAGACAACGACTGTAAGCACGCCCCATTATTACTATTACAAAGTTGGGGAAGGAAAAAAATACACGTTAGGAGAAGACACAAACGCCGGGGAAGTTTCCCTGAAAGCGCCAGAGTATTATGAGAGTTCAGCCACGGACAGCAAGACAGCTTCCAATGCGGCAGTAGGGGCATTGTTTACGCTTCAGGTGTCCGCACCGGATGGAATAGTGACTGAAAATGATGGAAGTTATGAGATTACATATAATGTAACGGTAGAAGCACTGACGGATACAGGTAAGATTAAAGTCAGTGCTGATAACGGCAGCGTCAGTGTGACTCCGGTTGAAAGTGAATTTTCTCTTCGAGCAGGAGAATCAAAGAAAATTACATTTACCCGCAGCGGAACAATCACATCTTCATCTAATAATGAATCTGTAACCACCACCTTTACGGCTGTCAATACTGATGTGTCCAGCGGACAGTCTGTGTCGGCCTCGTCCAGCGTGTCCACGGAAGTGACGCGGCCAAGTATAGGGACTGGAACAGGGGCAAATAAGGGAGTTGACGCAGGAGCGCTTAAGATCGATGTGACGGGTCCGGGCGCGGTCACTGTGGCCAGCGGAGCGACCGGTGCAGAGTGGACATACACGGTGAAGGTAACCAGGACAGATGCAATAAATGGTAGTGCCGTTTATCTGTCCTATCCGGATGGTTCAAGGCCCGTCTCTGAGGATCAGACGAATACAAATTGGGAACAGGATGATGCGCAGACAAGACGGATAAAAATTACTTCCTGGGAATCTGATAATACAGCGGACATCAGTTTTCAAAGATCGGGATCAACTGGAACAACAAATGATACGTTCATTGTTACCGGAGACACCAGTCCGACAGATGGCTTTCCGGTACAGACAGTATCGGCTTCTGCCAAGACTGCGGTATTAGTACAAGCGGCAGGTACTGGAACCAGTACATTGGCGGATACAACCTGGCCCGGGACGAGTGCGGCAATAACGGAAAACTCGCTTAATATGAATGTGAATACAGCCAGTGCAGTGGGCTATGACAGTTCCCAGACTTCCAGTTCAGCTGCCCTCAGCTATACAGTAACTGTCACCGTGCCGGCTGGAAAAGGTGCGACATTGACAGCAGTTCCGGCAACGGGGATGAGCGGGAACGGAAGCTGGAAACCGTCCTTCGGCGGTACGGAAACACAGGAGGATACGGTGAACATATCCTCGGCCAGCTCAGCTCAGGATCTGACTTACACCTACACATATACGCTTTCGTCCCCTGGGTCGATTTCCTCACCTGCTGAAATGAAGTTTATGATTTCTTCAACGGGTACTGACGGCACAGTGCTGAACGCAGAAACAGAGATGCTGTCCACAACGCTGGTGGATCAGGCACCTGTTACTGGAGCTGAGGCGAAAAACAGCGAAATTTCAATCGGTCTGTTGACGCTGACAGCCAGTGCGCCCGCTTTTGCGACAACAGGTACATCGGCTGCAGATTCAGAGACAGCCACGATTACGTATACACTGGAGATTACTAACTCCCTAGGAAAAGAGGCGAAGCTTTCCGCGTCTGAAAGCGGAACCTGGAGTGGAGACATATCTGAAAGCGGCAGCACACCTGTAACTGGAACAACCGTTACAGTGCCCTCGTCCAAAAAACCTGCTGAAGTCACCTATACCCGGACGGTGTCTCTGTCTTCGTCCCAGGAAACTGTAGGAACCTTCTTCCAGGGTACTGTTACGGATACAGATAAAGTTGTCGCTGCAAAGACAGCGGATGTCAACACGGTTGTCTACGGTTCTCAGTCTTCTTCCAGTGCCAATACAGGGAATGATTCTGTGGTCAAAGCAGAACTGAAAAGGGATGTTGATCATGTGGTGGATAGTGGTTCAGTGACCTATACTCTGACCCTTACCAATAACGGCAATACTCCGGTACTAATCACAACGGATCTGGAGAAATGGCCAGAGGAGGACAGTACGTCTGTCTGGTACGATGATGGATATTTGTCGTCCGGAGCGGCGGAGACAGAGCGCATTACAGGCCAGATTATCGAAGCCGGTAAAGTGGTGGAGTTAACTCAAACAATTAATATAAGTGATGGAAATGCAGCTGCAAATGCAGAGATGAAACTTCCAATCACCTACAAGACGATAACAAGTACAGACATTACGACTTATGAATATCTGGGGGAAAATTACACCCTTGGACAGGGTGTGGATCTGCCGCCCACCGGAGATCCTGAGGATCCCACCGTCACCAAGACCGGGGCGAGCATCTATGCGGGAAACCACCTTTATACCGGTATATTCGCGGGCTCTTCATACGGAACGATGGAAGAGATCCGGCAGGATGTGGATCTGAACGCGTCGGCCGCGGCTGTGCCTGACACTCAGGCGGTTACAAACGACATGGAGATGGCGGCAGGCTGCGTGGCCGGACGGGCCGGTGCATCCAACATGAGCGACGTATATTTAAAAGGAAACATATCCAGCGCTAATAATGTCGTCACCGGGCTGGCGGCGGCAAAAGCGGACGGAGCGTATCCGCAGATAAGCCGGGTGATCGCGGAAGCGGCGTCTGGGCCTGCAGATCTGGGAGCCGTCACTGTGGATGACGGCGGTTACGGCGCGGATGCAAAGCCGGACACCGGGTGGACGGAATGGAAAACATTCTCATATTACACATCCGCGGAGCAGAAGGAGGAGTCTTTTGACCTGAGGTGGCTGGTAATAGACGGATCAGACGTTTTCCTGCTTACAGATCCGGCAAATATCAGTGAAAATACGGTGGAACTGAGCATTGCTCAGGCGGAAGGCAGGGAGCTGACTTACCGCTCCGTTTATCGTGCCCGGAAACAACTGGAGGATCAGGAAGGAACATCCTATTATACGGAAGGAAAGGATGGATACCTCTGGGATCTGGGGATGAGCGGATACTATGATCCGGTCCATGCTTACGCCACGGACGGCAGTTACCATTATGTGGAGGATTATGCCCTGACGGACGGAAGCTATATGCGGGTATATCCCTATACAGGCGATGCGCCGGTGTTTACACATGGAGATGATCCCTGGAGTATTGCGCGCGCGGACGACGGCTCTTTGACGGATTATATCCGGCTGAGGCTCGTTTCAGGACTCCAGGGAACTGTCGAAATATATGACGGTGCGACACAGGAAAAAGTAAACATACAAAGCAGCACTGCAGAATTTGAATTTACAGGAAATGAGATACAGGTGACGGCAGTTCCGACTCTGAATGGAAAAATATATGAGGAACTGGAGTCCGGGGTCTATACGGCGGCAGACAGGGAGCCGCTGCCAGGTCCTGTCGTAAGCAGCGATATGTATTACGATGAATCTGGCAATCCCATACACATGAATTTTGCGGACGGCGGCATTTACGAAGCAGGTTCTGCCATGAACCTGAGCAATACGGTGGACGGATGTACCTATGCATTCTTTATGTCGGCGATGGGACCGGACGATGGGGCCAGTATCACGTGGGAAGATTCGGACAGCGGCAAAGTGACCGTGGATGCGGAAGCGTTTGATACCGTTTACAGCGTCTTATGGGAAGAATGCCGGGTTTCTTTTCGGATTCCGGAGGATTTAAGCGGAGAGAATTATCTGTACCTGAAGGTAAGCAAAGAAAACTATCCGGATACCATCTTTTGTTTTGGAAGCTTTACCGTGGATACGCCGTCGGGAGGCTCTGTCAGATTGTATTATGATTATGACGGGAGTTCAGGAACCGAGATTACGGACCGTCAGGTGGCCCAGGGAGACGTGGTACTGTTTGATCTGGACGGATCCTCCGCGTTGACGGAGCTGCAGTATGTGATTTCCAATGTTCAGCTGTCCGGTGGGGACCTTTATTCGGCGTCCTGGACGTCCTGGACGGGGTATCATGCGGCTGATCCGGTGACCATACCTGCTTCGGGCGGAGCGGCTTTCTGTTATGTCTATACCAGAATGAAGGGCAGCGACGGAGGGGATGATCTTTATGGAGCAATCTCCGAAGAAATTTATACCTATGCGGACGACAGCGGAAGCGCGGAGGCTTCGCCCCGCACCGGTACGGTGGCGGAGACCGGAGATGTGTCGGGAGCGTCTGTGTCATCGGGAACAGCGGTTTATCTGGACGCTTCCTCGGAAGAGGCCCGGATCCTTTACCTGGTCAACAATTCCTCTTCAACCAGTATTTCCCTGGAGAGGGTGAGCGGAAGCACCGCAGGACTGACGGAAGACGGCCATTACTATAAGATTGGCAGCCGCTGGTATTATACCGCTCAGGAAGGCGTGAAAGCCTATGATGATGGATCGCTGGTGCTGTATAACGAGACGGAGACCGCGGTGACCCAGTATGTGCATACCCTGGTGTTGGGTGAAGGGCTGGAACCGGGAGCATGCGTCAGCTATATTTACAGCGTACAGCCCACGACCCAGGCGGCGGCTCCGGAATCCACCCTTCCCACCCGTTTTTATCCGGGTGGCTCCGAGGCGGAGATCGCCCAGGTAGAGAAAGATACTTATCTTTCTTTCACGACTTTGACGCCGGGCGCGGAACTGTATTATGTGATCGGCAGCGGGACGGTTTCGGATCAGGAGGATCCGGCGACGGGGACCCGCCTGTACGACAGCGATACCGGGATCCTGGTGGACGCCGGTTATGGAAATCAGTTTGTGGTCAGCATCAAGACCGTAAAGTGGAATTCTGACCACACCAGGAAAGAGATGAAGGACAGTGAGACCGTCCAGTTTGTGTTTGAAGTGGCGGACCAGGCTCTGGCCCAGGCGCCCACGGCGACGCCGTCCACCTCTTCGGATGCCCCGACGACGGTGATCCCCGGCGATAAGATCCTGCTGTCTACCACCACCAGAGGAGCTTCCATCTATTATACGACGGACGGTTCGGCACCCCAGGTGATGCAGAAGGATGACGGAAGCTGGCAGGCGTCCGGGAACAGCACGATGCTGTACGGTGCGGGCACGGGCATCGCCATGCCGGAGGACGGAAGCGGATTCTTCACCATCCGCGCGGTGGCGGTGCATCCCGATCTGGGAGCAAGTCCGGAAGCACAGTTTGTCTACGCGTATCCGGATGGTGTACAGAGCCCCTATGTAAATATTCCTTCCGGGGCGGTGGATGAGGGAACCGAGATTATCCTGAGAAACCGCACCGAGGGCGCGGACATTTATTATACGGTGGCTTACGACGGCGGGACGCTGGCAGATCCCACCATATCCAGCGCGCTGTTTGAAGAGTCCCAGCCCATTGTGGTCCGGGGAGCTACGGTCATCAAAGCGTTCGCGGTGAAGGACGGCGTGAGCAGTCCGGTGGCGACCTTTACATACAGCACCATGGATCAGCTGTCGGCGCCGGAAGCGTCCATCGCCAGCGGCGCCATGGTATCCAGAGGGACCAGGCTGACGCTGAGCGCGTCCGGCGGGGCTTCCATCTATTATACCACCGACGGCAGCGATCCTCTGGACAGCTCCAATACGGCGGTGATCGCAGGGGACAGCCTGGTTCTGGACGGTACGCCCGGATCTCAGATCACCATCCGGGCATATGCCAGGAAAGAAGGGAAATCGCCCAGCGAGGTGGTGACTTTCACTTATCAGATCAGCCAGAGCGTGTCCGGCGTGACGGCGGACGTTGCCAGCGGAAGCCTGGTGTCCAACGGTTCCAAGATCAACCTGATGACGGATGTGACGGACGCGGAAATTTATTATACAACGGACGGTTCTTCGCCGGCGGATTACGGGATTGCCGGCACGGTGGTGACGGTGGACGGCGCCGCGGGAAGCACCTTCACAGTGAAGGCCGTGGCCGTGGTGGACGGCGAAGCGGGGACGGTAGCCACCTTTACCTACCGGATCAAGGAAAAACCGGCGGCTCCCAATGCCTCTCCCTCCGGCGGGGTGCTGACGGTGGCGGCCCGGGTGGAACTGAGTTCATCGGTGGATAAGATCTATTACACTACCGACGGCACTACCCCCACGGAGAGTTCCAGCCTTTACGCGGAGCCCATCCTCATCAACCGGACGACGGAACTGAAAGCCATCGCGGTGTCGGAGGATGGGGAGAGCAGTGAGGTGGCCGTGTTCCAGTATACGGCGGCGGCAAAGGCGGCCGCGCCGACAGCCTCCCAGAAGGACGGCGCACTGTTGGAGCCGGGCACGGTGCTGGTGCTGAGTACGGAGACGGCGGACGCCGATATCTATTACACCACCGACGGGACAGAGCCGGATCCGGATAATCTGGAGGATCTGCAGCTCTTCACGGAGGAAGGGATCACGATCAACCGCACGGTCACCATCAAGGCGGCCGCGTACCGGGAGGACCTGCAGCTGTCGGAGGTATCGGAGTTTAATTATACGGTGGAGACCATACCGGCGGTGGAGATGAAGCGGGCGGAGGAAGAACGCCTGGCCGCGGAAGGGCTTCACGATACGGACGCTTCCGCGCTGGAACGGACAGGAGAGGCTGAGACATCGACCTATGGACGGCGGACGCTGCAGGAGAAGACCTGCGGCACGGAGGTAAGCTTCGACCGGGAGAGCGTCCCGGACGGCGTGGTACTGGTGACAGAGGAAAAGGAATACGCGTCGGAAGCGCTGAACAATGTGAAGAAGGTGTTCGGAGATGAGTATACCATCCTGGGGTCTTACGATATCCGTCTGATGCGGGGCGGGACAGTGGTACAGCCCGACGGGGAAGTGGAGATCGGGGTGCCGGTGCCGGAAGGCTATGAGAACGCGGCGGTGACGCTGATCTATGTGGACAGCGGGAATAAAGTGTCTCGGCTGGAGACCAGAAGGAGCGGAGGCATGATCTACGGCCGCACCGATCATTTCAGCCATTACGCAGTAGTGGGTCTTGAAGCGCCGGAGAGCACGGACAGGACCTTCCCATATCTGCTGATCCTGGAAGGGGCGGCAGGGATCATCGCGGTGCTGGGAGCCGGCTACCTGATCCGGCAGAAATGGAAGAAATATAAGAGAGATAAGAACAGCAGATAAAAGACTACCCGAACGAGTAATGATGACCTGGAGGAAGTATGCTACCATGACATACAGAGAGGCAGGCTTATTAGGATGAGGAACAAAAACCGTCTGAGAGGAAAACTTCATATGGGAAAGCGGCAGAGACAGTTCCTGACAGGTACACTCTGCCTGGTGCTGGCTGCCGCGCTGGTATATGGCCTCTTGGACAGCGGGGAAAGCCTGGCGGCGGGCGGGTCGCCGGTCTGGAAAACGGAAGACTATGATAACAGACTTTGGAGTTGCGCAGACGGCATAGATGTATGGATCACAATGTTCCAGAATCTTTCCATCAAACAATCCCTGAATGCGGGTGAAATTTCTCTTCTGCAGGATATGGGCGGCGGAATGATGGAGGACATGGAGATCATAGAGATCAGCGGGGACACGGGGGCAGGTTACAATACGCAGGAGAACCGGACATTTACATTGAAGCTCCCGATTAAAAAGGAAGATGTCGGAGATATGACGCTTACCCTGGAAGACGCCCGACCGACGGTGGAGTATGATTGGTCAAAGTGGGGGATTAATATGAATGGCAGTCCCAGTAAGGTGTCCGATGTATCCATGGATGTTGTGTCATATGCGACATATTATAAGCTTGTGAAAGATACAATGGCTGACCCCAGTTTTAATGGATTATTTGAGAGCGTGAAAGGACAATTCGCCGAAGATGTAGGCGGAACAGTCGAAGGAATCGGAGCAAACGGGGAAAGATATTCGGTGGGTTCACTTATGACCAAGGTAGACGAGGGAGGGACTGCCTACCAAAGTGCGGTAGAGACAGTGCTGGGAGACGTACCTGAACTTGAATATAAGACTGATGAAACTTTTGCTCAGACAGAAAAGGAGGATTTCAGTAACGCCGCACGTATCGATATGCTGACGGTATCTTATGTGGATTTTAATTTTACTTTGACCCGTAATGATGGGGGAGGAACACATAAGTGGCACTACGACCTGGCTCTGTTTCAGACCTACAGCTATGAACTGGATTACGCGGGCGAAGAACTGGAAGCACCGGAGCCGGTGCTGGAAAGCAGGACTGTGCTCTCCGAGGGGACAAAGACCAACGTATCCCCTGACGATGTATTGACCGGCCTGAACGTTCCGGACGGGAACGAAGGTATCAAAGAAGAATATGCGAATGGAACATTGCAATATCTGCTCAGCAGTACAGAACTTTCGGATGGGGATCTGGATACGGGGGACTGGCAGGATTTTACCGAAGGCGGCGAGATCCCGCTGAACGGGGCGGCGTATCTGTATACCCGAGTGGTACCCGGTGAATGGCGGGGAACGGATAAGGTATACCTTGGGGGAGATGTCAAGGAGTATCCGATCAGCTATATAACAGAATCGCCGGGGAATGTGACGGCAAGCGCCAAGGCGGGTACAGCCCTGGAGACAGAGGAAGGCTATCCGGGAGATATCATTTCTCTTGCAGCAGATAAGGCAGGATCAGAGATCCTCTGTCGAACAGGAGGAGAAGCGCTCACACTGAGCAAAGTGTCCTATGGGGACCGGATCCGATTGAATCTGGATGACGGGCAACCGGACAGCGGCGTCGTCTTCAAGGAAGGTACGGACGGGAATCTGTATGTGCGGGTAAACAACCTGTGGTATAACGCAGGAACCGGAGTGAGCCAGTATTCGGACAGCATCTCCGCCGCCTACACGGACGGACGCATGTCCCTTTCAGCTCTGGCGGTGCGAGACGGCTGCACGGTAAATGCGGACGGCAGCAGCTATACTTTTGTGAAGCTAGAGGCTCCTGTCCTGCAGCTGGAGAGCGGTAAGGATCCGGAACAGGAAGCAATCCCCAAAGATGATGCATTGTCCTTTTCAGGCGCTGCGGAAGGCACAGTTGTTCAGTACTGCCTGAGTGCGGAGAATCTGGATGCGAAACTGGATTCCATTCCCTGGACGAAATGGGATGGGAAGGCAGTATCGGCAGACGACGGGAGTTCATATCTTTATCTGCGCCTTATCCCTGAAATTGCGGAAGCGGGAGAGACGGTTCATGTGGGAAGCGGAATCCGGGCTTACCGGCTGAGTTATATGGAAGAACCGCCTTCCGGTGTCACGGCGTCCCTGTCCGCAGGTACGGCGGTGGGAGAGGAATATACGGATTCGGTGGAACTGAAGACCAGAGAATCCGGCGGCCTGATCTTCTACAGCCGGACCCAGCAGAGCGCAGTGTTCGATAAAGTGGCCGATCCGGCGCTTCGGACGCAGCTGGACAGCCGGACCAACGGTACGGCGGCGGTGTCCATCTATTATGAAGATGGAGCCAATGACGGACAGTATGTGCGGGTGAACAACCTGTGGTATAAGTGCCCGGCGGAAGTGGAGTATTACGACGGGCCGGTTGAGGTCAGCCGGGATGAATATGAGAACAATGCAGTGATTTATGCCTGGGCGCTGGCGGACGGAAGGACAGTGAACGGAAATGCTCCCACAGAAATACGGTACAGGAAGCTTACCCCGCCCCAGGTGACCCTGGAGAGCGGCCTGCCCATCACCGGCGCAGTGCCCGGAGAGGACAGCATCACCGCGGTGTCTGCGGCGGGAGAATCCGGCGGCACGTTCCAGTATTATCTGAGCAGCCGGAAGCTGGACAGTGTTCCCGATACCTACTGGTCAGAATGGACAGAGGGACAGTCCGTGCCCCTGAATGGAAGGGCGTATCTCTATGTGAGGACGGTGTCTGAAGACAGCGGCGTGATGGACAGCGCGATTCAGGAGTATGCCATTACTTACATTACCCGGGAACCCGGCAGCGTGTCGGCCACCGCCTACGCGGGCGGAGAGATTGTCAGCGACGGTATAGATTACAATGATGAGATCGAACTGATCGAACTGAATGTGGAGGAACAGACGGGAGACGTGCTGATCTTCTACACGCTGAACGCGGGCAACCCTTCCTTTGCCAAAGTGCCCTACGAGAAGCGGCAGGAGCTGGGGCTGGATTCCCAGTACGCGGGCAGTCTGGGCAGCGCAGTGCTGGACGGCGTAAGATATGTGAAGGTGAACAACCTGTGGTATGAGTGCGGCGCGGATACACAGCTGTACGAAGAGCGGATCCAGGTGGATGAAAGCATCTATGAGAACAATTACCTGACCGTGAACGCTCAGGCGCTGGAGAACGGCTGCTTGATCAGTACCCCTGACCGGTTCAGCTATTCCCTGACGCTGAGGGATCAGGTGGAAGCGCCCACGGCGACGCCCGCAGGCGGGTCTACGGTCTCCATGGGCGACCAGATCAATCTGTTCTGTGGAACCTCCGGCAGCAGGATCTTCTATACCGTAAACGGCAGCGCCCCCGTCTTCAATATCCGCGGCGCGGAGCTGATGCTGGGGGAAAATACATATGAATTTACAGACAGCCCCATTGTGATAGGGGAAGATTTTGCGGAATACGGAAGCAGCGCAACCATCACGGTCCAGGCGGCCCGCTTCCAGGAATATAACGGGACGCTCAGCCGTGTCATGCAGGACAGTCCTCTGGTGCGCTTCACTTACCAGGTGGATTCCCAGAGTTCGGTGGGAGCCGTCACTTCGGTGCCGGCCACCAGTACGGACCAGCGGACGGAGGTGCAGGAAGGTTCCAGGATCCATCTGTACAGCTCCACGGAAGGCGCGGTGATTTTTTACACGCTGGACGGCACGGAGCCGGTCTTTGACCAGGATACGCTGGAGCCGGGCAATGCCAGCACGTATGAATACAACGCTTCTCAGGGCATCACTGTGCCGGAGATCGGGGATACCTCCCTGTTCACTGTGACGGCGGTGGCATACCGGGAAGGGCTGGCGCTCAGCGAGATCTCCCGGCTGATCTTCCAGTATCCGTCGGCAGTGTCCGCGCCCTACGCGTCCCCGTCGGCGGGTTCGGTGACGGAGGACACCCAGGTGACGCTGCGGACGGCGACGGACGGGGCGGTCATCTACTATGAGATCGCCTACGGAAACGATACGCCGGAGGATCCCACGGAGGACAGCAGCGTATACGACGCTTCCAGCCCGTTTATCATCACCAGGAAGACGACCATCAAGGCGTTCGCGGTCAAGGACCGGATGGAGAGCGCGGTGGTCACCTTTACTTATGATGTTTCGGAAAAACTTTCCGCGCCGGAGCCGTCGATCGCGTCCGGGTCTGTGGTGGCTTCGGGTACGGTGATCAGCCTGGAAGCGGACAGCGGCGCGACCATCTATTATACGACGGACGGGAGCGACCCCAAGGCTTCCGATAATTCCAAAGTTCTGGTGGGCGACCGGGTCAGCGTCACCGGCAAGGCGGGAGACGTGTTTGTAATCAGGACTTACGCGGCCAGAAACGGCTACAGCGACAGCGAGACAGGCTACTACAGCTACAGCATCAGTTCCTATGACGGCGGTATTTACGCCGATACAGAGAGCGGCAGCACAGTGAAAAACGGTGATGTGGTTCAGCTGAACACGGACGTGTCCGACGCGGTGATCTACTATACCACCGACGGAACCACCCCGACCCAGAACAGCGCTTCCGGCAGCGCCGTCGTCATAAACGGCGATCCCGGCCAGAATGTGATCGTCATGGCCATTGCCGTGGCGGAAGGGACGGAGCGATCCATATCTTCAGCCACGTTCACCTATACGATCATGGACCGTCTTGCCGCGCCTTCCGCGTCGGTGCCGGACGGGGCGGTATTCACGGAAGAAGGGCAGGTGGTTCTGACCGCGGAGACGGGAAGGATCTATTATACCACTGACGGCGCCGATCCTTCCACAGCCAGCACGCTGTATAAGGATCCGATTGTGATCGACACTTCGGTGCAGATCAAAGCCATAGCGGTGGCGGAGGATTATGAGCAGAGCAGCATCAGCTCCTTCTCCTATGGATTCGCGGATCAGGTGGAGGCGCCCACAGCCAGTTACGCCAGCGGCGAGCTGGAGATGGGCACGACGGTGACCTTCGCCAGCGCCACGGAAGGGGCGACGATCTATTACCGCACCGACGGCGTGGAGCCGGATACGGACGATATCCAGAGCCTGCAGGTCTACACGGGACCGGTCACGGTGAATAAGGCGACGAATTTCAAGGTGATCGCGGTGAAGGATAAGATGCGGGACAGCCGGGTGCTGAACGTGGGGTATACGGTCAGGGAACCGGAAGCGCCGAAGGTGGAAGATACGGAGGAGACGCAGATGGTCACCGGGTCCGGCGGACGACTCCAGAGCCGGCGGAGCTTTGCGGATACCCAGTCCGGTCCCAGTTTTACGGATATGGTGCTGCGCAATGCCGTCTACGGGGTGGTGGTATCCGCCGGGGAAGGAAGCCTTTCAGAGAACGCGCAGCTCCAGGTGGAGCGCACCCAGGTGACCGAGACCACCGAGAATATGGTCCGGCAGACGCTCAGCGACAATTATGGCATCGTGGCCAGCTATGATGTGAAGCTTCTGGAGGACGGAGAAGAGGTACAGCCGTCCGGGGAGATCGAGATCGGGCTGCCGATTCCGGTGGAGTATGAGAATTCCCTGATCCGTGTGGTCCACGTGCAGGAGGACGGGTCGGTGGAGCTGTTCGCAACCAGGCGGTCCGGCGGCGTGGCCTATGTGATGACGGATCATCTGAGCGTATATTCCATTGCCGCGCCGGTGGAATTCCAGGAAGGACAGAGACAGTTTCCATGGACGGCGGTGACCTATACGGCGGCCGTGGCGCTGGCCGGAGCGGGGATATTCCTCTTATACCGGTCGAAAAAAATGAAGAGAGAGGGCAGAGGGCAGGATGAATAACCGGAGATATTATTCGTTTGAACGCAACAACTATTTCTACGGAAAGCTGCTCACATCGAGGGATTTCGAGGATGAGCAGAACTATATGAACAACAAGCGGAGACTGGTCAACCGGGTCCTGCACGGGTCCGGGGTCGTGTACGGCCTGGACGTGGTGCCTGTGGACGAATCTTCCATCGTGATCCAGTCCGGCATGGCGCTGGACGCCAGCGGGCGGGAGATCGTGGTGCAGAATACCCAGGTGGTGAAGCTGTCCACGGTCCGCGGCTACAGAGATCTGAAGACCAGCTCGGCGTGTCTGGGCATCGCCTACGCGGAGGAGAAGACGGAGCCCGTGTACGCGGTGATGAAAAAAGACGCGGACGCTGCAGAGCACCAGTACAACCATCTGAAAGAAGGCTATGAGCTTTTCCTCATGGACAGCAGGGACTGTGTGCGTGAGAGCAGGAGGGAGGATGCGTTTATCACCCAGAAGGTGCTGTATGAGGACGACGACTGGTGCGTCACCCAGTACCTGCCGGCGTTTACGGTGCCCGGCATGGCGGTGAAGGGCCGCACCAGGATCGTCAAGACCAGCCGGATGCCCTTTGTGGGTACGTTCACGTGCAGGGTAACGGTGGACGGTATGGAGCCGGCAGAACTGGAGATCCGCGCGGACAACGTGAGCCAGGAGTACGGGGAGGTCCTGATGCTGGAGCAGACGTTCCGTCCGGAGGAATATGTGTTCGGCAACGGAGAACTGAATGTGCGCTTCGGGGAGATCACCGTACAGAAATCGGGAGTGAAAGAAGGGGCGCCGGAGGTGACCATGACGGTGGCTCCGGTGTACGGCACCGCGCTGGATTATGTGCAGGAGAACAGCTACCGGGGCAATCTGGACGTGGATCTGGACCAGAAATATGATGAGAAGCTGTGGATTGCCAGGATCCGTCTGATCCGCTCCGAGCATCATTCCATCATCGACCAGGTGGAGCGCTGCCCCTTCGATCAGTATGTATACAACAGCGTGCAGCTGATGATCCTGGAAAAACTGGAGGAATACCTGATCCCGGAGAACCAGGCGGGCGCGGTCCAGCCGGCGCGCATCCAGGGATCGACGGAGGCCGGCAGCGCGTCCGGGCCGGCAGGCCGCCGGGCCAATTCCAGCGGCGTCTTCGAGATGTCCCTGGGAACCGGCGGAGAAGTGGGCAAGGTATATTTTTCGGAGGAGATCATGCACGGGCTGGGGAACGGCCCGGTATATGTGGACATCGGCATCGAATATATCAGCAGGGACACGGAGGCGTCTGGAGACCGGGAATCCATCATCCTGGGCGACGGCAGCATCTTTGAGTCGGACGCCACGGTGACGGATGAAAAGATTTTCCAGGTGGACCAGGCGGTGAAGATCCTGCCCGCCAGAGGCACTTTTATCGTGGGTGTGCGTCCCAGAGTGAAGATGGGGCGGATCGGCCTGCGCATCCGCTGGTACGCATTCAAGCCGGAGGATCTGGAGCAGCGGGTTTACGACCGCGGGGAGCAGAAGGGATGCATCATGATCCAGCCGGATACCATCGTGCTTCCGCCCAAGGGCAGCGTACATATCGCCCCGGTTTTCATCAACATGCCGGAGCAGGCGCTCACCTTCACACTGCTGGATCCGGAAGGCGGCAAGATCGACAATACGGGCCTCTATACAGCGCCCGCCCAGGAAGGCGTCTACGAGATCAGGGCGGAAGTGCTGGGCGATCCGAAGATTTTCACCCATGCGTTTGTGATTGTGTCCCAGAAGAAAACAGAAGAATAGCCTGAACCTGAGTGGAAACTGACAGAAAATAGAGATACAGGAGGAAACCATGTTTCCTGCATTGAATATGGAGCTGGAGATTGTCCGGACGGTCCTGGAAAACGACGTCAACGATATTTACGTCTGCTCGGATCTGCTGAAGGACACCGGCGTATTTTACACCATGATCTCCATCCGGGATACCGGACGGCGCAAGATCATGGCAGAAAAACTGAATACTGACCGGATGTTTTTCTCCAATCAGGATTTTATCGGGTCTTTCGTCTATGAGAGCCGCCTGAACCTGGTCTTCCGGTACTGTCATGAGAATCTGCTGTCCCTGCTGGGCGGCGTGTATCTGGCGGAGTTTTCCGACTGCAGGCGGGCGGCGCTGAACCTGGCGGCTGCCTGCGCGGAGTGCGGGGCGGGGCCGGACCTGGGATGTCTTCTGCTGGACGGCAGGAATATCAATGTGACCAGAGACGGGGATATCCAGTTCAACTATTTTCTGGACCTGTCCTGCATGCAGGAAGGGGTGGGCGAGGACGTCTATCTCAAGAAGGTGGCGGAGACAGTCTTCGGCATTCTGGAGCTGAACTATAAAGGCAGATATGATTCGCCGGAAAATTATCCCGACGACCTGCGCCTGTTCTGGCTGAAGATGCGGACCACCGGATTTTCCTCCATCGGGCACATGATCTCCACTCTCCGCGCCATGTCAGACAAACCGGTGGAGCGCAGGGGGATCCTCTGGTGGATCGGCAGCCGCTTCCGGCGGGCGAAGGGGTTCCTGTTCCGGAATTCCATGTCGGCCTTCCTGACCGTGCTGGTGACGGTGACGGTTGTGTACGCGGGTGTGCAGATCTATACCCGCATGAGGGCCCGCAGGGCGTACGAGAGCAATGTAAGCTATTACGGCATTGAATATATCGGCAATGTCTATCTGGGCAATGAAGAATAATCCAAGAGAAACGAGGGTACGGATTGATGAGCAGGGTATTGAAAAGATTGATGCTGGCGGTGCTGGTGACAGCCGGGATCGCGGCAGGATACCGGAGCATACAGGACAGCACGGCGTCTCTGGATTCTCTTCTGGCCTTTTGTGCGGCAGATAATGGAAACAGTATCGTAAGCTGGTACGACAGCGGCCAGATTGTGGTCGCCAGTGTGGGACCGGGCGGGAAAGCGGGCAAAACGGTCCGGTTTTCCGCGGAGACGAAGGACTCCATGTACAATATGGTGGGTATGGCCTCCGGAGGTTCTTACGTCTATGTGCTGAGGAACCGGGTGGACCGGTACGACGGGGATCTTCAGGGACAGGAACTGATGGTGATCGATTTTGGCGGGCTCTGGGGAAAGACGGAGAAGATCTTTGAACTGACCTGTGAGGATGGATACGAATACGGCTGGCTCAACGCTTCCGGCGACACCATCACGCTGATCGCCTCCGACGAGTACGGGACGGCGGCGGTCCGGGAAAGCTATGAGTTCGGCGCGGTGCTGGAGAATACCCTGAACCTGAAGAATACCAGAACCTATCCGCTGGAAACAGGAGAGGGCGTCTATAAGGCGATGGCCAACAGCACGGATCTGGTCTACATCTCCGACTCCGGTAAGATCTATCGGGCGGATGAGGAAAGCGTCCAGGAGGTCTATCCGGCCAGGACGCTGGAGACGCTGATGTATCCCACCTGGATCGCCTACGCGGAGAGCGGTTACATCTATTTGGAAGAGCACGAGACGGGCAATGTGATCCGGCTGAATCTGGAAAACGGGGAGGAAGAGACGGTGCTGAGCGGCAGCAGCCCCTTTGCAGGCTCCAGCCTCTATACGCCCAGGGATGTGGTATCCATGTCCATGTCCAACCTGAACACGTTTACGGCGCTGATCAAGGATCCGTCGGACGGCGGCTTCCTGCTCCTGGTCTCCCAGGAAGGCTCGGTTCATGCCATTCGTACCGTCAAGTACGGCGGACTGACCGTGGCGGGGGAATTCCTGAGGAACTGGATCGTGACCGCGGCGGCAGGAGAACTGCTGGTGGGACTTCTGGCCCTCTTCATGTTCAGTATCCGCGGCGGGCACACCATCATGGAGCGGCTGGTCAGCGCCACGATCCCGCTGCTGGCGCTTACCATGGCGCTGTTTGGATGGATTTCCTTCCAATACTATAAAGGAGCCATCGAGGATAACTTTGTCAAGCAGGTGGTGGACGAGGGAAACATGCTGTCGGCGCTGTTCGGCCAGGAATCCTTCAACGAGATCGAGTATCCTTACGATTATTCCGGCGAGGCGTACAGCTATTTAAGCCAGCAGCTTGCGACCCGCGACCTTTACAGCCGGGTGGTCTACTATGAGAACGGGGATCTGTACATCGGCGTGGACGCCCACAGCCCCTGCTTCTATCCATTTGATATTCTGATGAATGCAGGAATCGAAGATCTGTACCGCCGGGCGGCGCTGACCGGCGAGGCGGTCACAGGGACGATCCGGGACCAGCTGGGAGAGCGCATGGTGTGCATCACGCCGGTGGGCGGCCTGTCGGGAGACACGGTCTACCTTCTGGAGAGCGGCGTGTACACGGCGAATATCGCCAGCTATACAGGTACTTTTGTCAAGGATTTCGTCATCGTCTGCGCGGCGTTCCTGGTCATCGTCATGGTAGCCCTGCTGGTGCTGTTCTACAACATCCTGGCGCCCATCGGGGAAATCAAGCGGAACATGCAGCTTTTTGCCGACGGGGACCGCAGCATCCGCATCCATATGGCTTCGGAGGATGAGCTGACCGGCATCGCCCAGGTGTTCAACAAGATGGCGGACGACATCGACGTGCAGATCCTGAATCTGCAGCGCATGAGCGAGACCTATTACCGTTTCGTGCCGCCCAGCATCATCAGCCGTCTGGGGCAGAACAATCTGGGAAGCCTGACGCTGGGGAGCAATGTGAGGGGAGATTTCCCGGTGCTGAATGTGCGGGTGTACCTGGAGGACGCTCTGGACATGGAACGCAACGAACGGCTGGTGAACCGGTTCTTCAATACGGTCAACCGGTTCGGACAGCAGGGAGGCATCATTTCCATCGTGGACGACGCGAACCTGCAGAGTATGATGCTGATCTGCCAGAACGGCGTGGAATCGGCCATTGTGACGGCTCTGACCATCCTGGCCAGGATCGACGCCGACAACAAGCTGTATGAGGAAAGAGAGCAGCTCCATGTGGTGTTTGTGCTGGATCAGACGGACGTCTATTTCGGCATCTGCGGGGACGACGACCGCTACATACCGGTGGTGCTGGCTCCTGAATTTGAAAAACTGCTGTCCCATGGCCCGTTCTTAAAAGAGATGGGGAGCCGCTTCCTGATGACGGCGGCAGCCTACAGGAACGCGGCCGGCATCGGCTCTTACGCCCACCGCTACATCGGGTGCCTGAAGACGGAGGATATGGATCTGGGACTGTACGATATTTATGATGACAGGAGCGCGGATCAGATCCGCGTGATGAAGCAGACGCAGCATGTGTTTGACAAGGCCATGGATCTCTATGAAAAGGGCTATTATTACGAGGCAAAGAACATGTACGCCATGATTCTCAGGGAAAATCCCCGGGATATGGCCGCCAGGTATTACATATTCCGCTGTGAGGAGCTTCAGAAGACAAAATAAGTAACCAGTTGGAGGAATCAGGACCATGAATCCTTTGGGGTTTTTGAAAAGTATTATACGCAGTATTACCAGAGGCATGCAGGGTTCCTTTGCTTTCAACCTGGTAGGCAAGACATTCATAAGGCTGAAGACAGCGGTTACCAGCCCGTTCCGCAGGCTGACCCGGCGCGTGGGCCAGATGTTCAATGTGAACCTGATCACGGCGAAGCTGATCGCGCCGATCACCAGGAAAGTGCGCAGCATCATGAACGCGGAGGCCAAGTCGCCGGAGGATTACTATACCGTCGGCCGGTTCTGGATCTCCAAAGCGCTGGTTTTTGTGGTGATCCTGGCTGCCTGCGCCGCGGTGTTCCTTTATTTTGGATGGTTTGCGCCGGATATTGAGGACACCACCGTATCAGAAAACCTGATCACATCTGTCTATTATGACTATGACGATATGAGCCTGGGCGAGTACAGCGGGAAAGCCAATATCCGCGCCGCCAATGGGGAGGTCGTATATACCGGGGATATCTCGGCGGGAGTGTGTACCGGCAACGGTACGCTCTGGAACCAGGACGGTACCCTGATCTATGAAGGCGCTTTTGCCAACAACAAGTTCGAAGGGACGGGGACACTGTATTATCCCGGCGGGAAGGCCCAGTATACCGGAGACTTTTCCGACAACAATTTTTCCGGTTCGGGAGTCATGTACTATACGGACGGAACCGTTCAGTATGAAGGGGATTTTGAGAACGGCGCGTTTTCCGGGGAAGGCGTGCTGTACAACGAGGACGGCGTCATGATCTATGAGGGCGGTTTCCAGAACGGGCGCTACCACGGTTCGGGCGTCAGCTATTATAACAGCGGTATCAAGCGTTATGAAGGCGAGTTTTATATGGGAAAGGCCCAGGGGCAGGGGATTATGTACGCATCGTCGGGCAGGACGCTCTACGAAGGGCCTTTTGCCAGGGATGAGATCCACTATGAAGCCCTCCTGGGTCTGACGCTGGCGGACGCGGAGGCGATGCTTCATGAATCGCCGGTGGTTTACTTCAGCGATGGGGGAACCAGTTTCCTCTTTCCCAACGCGCAGGTGATCCTGAAGACGGACTGCCTGGTGGAACTGAAGATCCGGGAGGATGCTTCGGGAAACAGCGGAGGATGGTTCCTGCCGGATGAAGAAGGCGATACGCTGGCGGAGACGGAAGCAAGCCGTCTGGATGACAGCGGGGAAGAGGAAGATACGGCCGCGGCGGACCCGGTGGCGGATCAGCTGGAGGAGATGCGTCAGTCCATGGAGGGCGTTACGGCGGAGGAAGAGGATGAACTGGAAGCGCTTCCGGTTAATAATATATTCCATATTTACTATTATCTGGCGGCAGATGAGTGGCAGAGGGAAGAAGACCTGGATAAAGGTGCCGTCAACATCACAGGGGTGACGGCTTACCGGGAAGGCACGGATGTGAGCTTTCTGGAAGGATATGAGATGACGCCCGAGAACGGGGCGGCGGCGCTGCAGGAATGTGTGGCGATTGAGCGTATCCGGCTGACCGACCCCACGGCTTTCAGCAGCATCAATTACGAAGTGACGACGCTGAACAGGAACTACCTGCAGGTCAGCGGCATCAACCTGGCCGACGCGATCTATGAAGAGGTCTATGACCTGGAGGGCGTCCGGTACCGGCTGTGCTATCAGATGAACGATCCTGGAGAGCTCAAGTTCGTTACAGTAGAAAATTACTAAGAGAGGAGGTTGATAAGAATGGCAGATTTTTCCATCATCTCGGATGTGAGCAACGAAGTCTTAAAGCTCTTGCGGGAGAATATTTGCCCGGAGCTGATTCAGTCGCAGGAGTCCATCGCGCTGGCCTCGCCGGCCGATAAAAACGCGGATTTCCAGCTGGGACTGTACTTGTATGACATCCAGGAACTCAGAGAGTACCAGCAGCTTGACATGATTCGCATGAAGGGAAATCAGGCACAGTATCCGCCGAAGCCTTTGAATCTGTTTTTTGCGCTTTTTATCAACACCAGGTCGCAGCTGATGTCCAGTGTGGAAAATGAGCAGAGGATTCTGGGCAGATCCATGCAGGTGCTGATGGACCATTCCATCTTGTACGGGACATCCGAGGAAGACGAAGCCGCGTCGTCGATTACGCTGCTGCCGCTGAGCTTTGAGGAGAAGACGAAGATTTGGTCCGTTTTGTCCCTCCCCTATCAGTTGGGTATCTATTTCAGCGTGGCGCCGGTGCTGTTGTCCTCCAGAAGGATCCGCAGCTTCAAGCGTGTGGTTGCAGCTGATTTTGATGTAGCGCAGAGCCGTGCCGCGGACAGGAGGCGCGTATGATCCGGATGAAGATCGCGTTTGCACTGCGCCTGGTGGATGATTTCTCCGGGCAGTGCATCCGAAAGGGAGGCATACTGTTCTCCTCGGGAGGGAAAGTGGTCCATCCGGTGGAAAAGGCGGAGGGTCTCTACATCTTTCTGGAACCCCAGGAGAGGGAGACGCGGGTCTTCATCGAAGGGCCGGACTACCACGCCTGCAGCGTGCTGGTCCAAAAGGAGCTTCTGGACCCGGAGGAGCCGGTGGCGGACGTGCGGATGCATCTGCTTCCGGGCAGGGAACATTCCCGGCTGCGGGGGTGGCTGACCGGTTCCATCGAGGCGGCGTCCATGAAAACGGTGTCCATGGAAGCGGAGGAAGTATTTCCTGTGGAAGTGTACGCCAGGAAGAGCAGCCCCACAGGGCTTGCCTTCCGGGAATGCCAGCATGTGGAAGGCGGCTGCTGGGCAAGTTTCCAGGGCTTTACCAAAGAGAAGCTGACAGGCAGAACCTATGTCCTGGACGACGGAAAGCTGCAGGCTCCGTTTGTCATTGTCGAAAAGCGCGGGATCAACGAGTACCGGATCGAACCGCTGGGAATACCGCCGGACAAGATCAGGGCAGGAACGCCGCTGGTGAGGCTCTACCGCTCGGTGACGGACCGCCGGGGCGCTTACGCCATCCCCGTGGACGCGGGGGAGGAGGACCATATCACGGAAGTAAGGATACTTCAACATACATCACCATCTTAGTGCGAAAGGAGGTCGAACGTGTCGATCATTGTGACGTCGGGAGCCCAGCTCATGTGCAGCTTTGGAATGGCGCCGTCTGTACTGAACGTACTCCCGGCAGGCAAGGTTTTGTGCAGCAATATGCCTGCGGCCTGCATCATGGACAATGTACCCATGGTAAACATTATGCCATTTGGAATGTGCACTTCCCTGGCTAATCCGCAGGTGGCGGCGGCGACGGCAGCCGCGCTCGGAGTCCTGACTCCGATGCCGTGCATACCGGTGATTGCATCGCCCTGGGCACCGGGCTCTCCGACCGTACTGGTGGGAGGAAAACCTGCAGTAAACAATACATGCAAATGCATGTGTTCCTGGGCGGGCGTGATACAGATCGTATCGCCCGGACCAGCGACTACGACTATGGTGCCATAGCGTAGAAGAAAAGAAAATGTCAACCAAATGGAAAGGAGGATGGGTGAGAAGCATTTGCTTCAAAACCAAACAAAAACATGGCAGAATATTTATCCCCAGGAGTATACGTAGAGGAATTTGAATCCGGTATGAGACCGATGGAGGGCGTCAGTACCAGTACCGCCGGCTTTATCGGTATGGCTGAAAAAGGCAAAACCATCGGTACGCCGGAATTTGTGACCAGCTTTGCAGATTTTAACCGGAAGTTCGGCGGATACCTGCCGGAGAATACCTACGGAGAGTACCGCTATCTGGCCTACGCCGTAGAGCAGTTCTTTGCCAACGGCGGTTCCAGATGTTACGTGATGCGTACCGTGGCGGCTGACGCGGCTGTGGCGGGCGTATCCGCGAACGGCATTTCCATCCAGGCGAAGAACGCCGGCAAGTGGGGCAACGAGATCAAGGTGACGGCTGTGGCCGCTCCCAAGGGCAAGACGTCGGTGGTGGAAGTGACCGGCGACGACGCTACGGGCAGAGTCTACACGGTGGCAAACGGATCCATCTTCGCAGAGGGCGACACGGTCATGATCCGCAACAACGGCAAGGTGACCAGCTACAACAAGATCGCCATGGTGCAGGGCAACACCATTACCCTGGCCAACCCAACGAAAGAAGACCTGGTAGACAAGAACCCGGTTCCCAAGAAGGTGCTTTCCGTCTGCGAGATGAACGTGGAAGTTACCTACAAAGACACGGTGGAACTGTATGAGGGCGTTTCCCTGAATATCTCTTCCGCTTCCCATATCGCGAAGGCGATGGCGAAATCCGAGCTGGTGGACGTGACGGCGGCAGAGACGAAAGAAGCGGTGAATCCGCTCTCCGTATTCTCGGCGGCAGCGGACGCGGAGAAGGCGGTGGTCTTCCTGGCAGGCGGTTCCGACGGCGGCAGGAAGGGTATCACCGACGACGTATTCATGGGTGTGGACGGCGGCCCCGGCAAGAGGACCGGACTGGCGGCGTTCAAGGAGCTGAACAACGTGAGCATCATGGCGATCCCCGGCGTGACCAGCCCGGCAGTACAGCTTGCGCTGGTGGCACACTGTACCAATACCGGAGCCAGCTTCGCGGTGCTGGATGTGCCTCAGGATCTGGTGAAACCCCAGGATGTACTGGCCCACAGGGAGAAGATCGATTCCGACTATGCGGCGATGTATCATCCGTGGATCCAGATCTACGACGCCCTGAACAAGAAACCGGCGTACATTCCGCCTTCGGGAGCGGTCTGCGGTATCTACGCAAGGACCGACGTGGAGCGCGGCGTACATAAAGCTCCGGCCAACGAAGTGGTATACAACTGCATCGGGCTGTCCAGCCTGTACAACAAGGCAGAGCAGGATGTGCTGAACCCCGCAGGCGTGAACCTGATCCGCGCCCTTCCGGGACAGGGCATCCGCGTATGGGGCGCAAGGACCTGCTCCAGCAACAGCCTGTGGAAATATGTCAACGTGCGCCGTCTCTTTATCTATCTGGAGGAGAGCATCAAATCCCAGACCAACTGGGCGGTATTCGAGCCCAACGACGAGATGCTGTGGTCAAGAGTGGGAAGGACCATCCGTGCGTTCCTGCGCGACATGTGGAGGAGCGGAGCTCTGGTAGGCTCCACGGAAGACCAGGCGTTCTTTGTCAATATCGGAAGAGATACCATGTCCCAGAACGATATCCTGAACGGACGTCTGATCTGCGAGATCGGCGTGGCGCCCAGCCGTCCTGCTGAGTTCGTAATCTTCAGAATCACGCAGTTCATGGAAGAGTCATAAGTCTGATAGAAGAATAGTAAAGGAGGAACAATAGCGTGGCATATCCATTTAAAAAATATAACTATAAAGTCGAGATCGACGGCATCACCGAAGCGAGCTTTTCTGAGGTAAGCGGTTTTGACGCGAGTATCGACGTGATCGAGTACAGGGCAGGCGACGAGGGCGTGAACTGGTCCCGCAAGATGAACGGCCTGACCAAGTTTGGCAACGTAACGCTGAAATGGGGCATGACCAGTTCCATGAGCTTCTATGAGTGGGTGACTTCCATCTCCCAGGGTACTTCTCTTGGAGAGGATCACAACAAGGATGTGACGATCACCCTGTTCGACGACGACGGGGAGACGGCTCTGGCAGTGTGGAACCTGTACAACGCATGGCCCAGCAAATATACCGCGCCGGACTTCAACGCAAGCTCCAGCGAGATCGCGTTTGAGAGCGTGGAGCTGGTATACGAGTCCATGGACAGAGAGAGCTGATAGACGGATATATCAACGGGATGCGTCCCGCGGCTTTGGGCCGCGGGAGCTTTCCGCCGGACGGGGCGCGGGGCGGCTCGCAGCCGCCAGGCGCGGCCCCCTGATGGCGGATATTGGATAAAGGAGCAGCTATGGAACTGATCACAGAATTTGAATTTGAACTTCCCAGAGGATATGTGGACGAGAACGGAGAGGTGCATAAAAAAGGCGTCATGCGGCTGGCGACGGCGGCGGACGAGATCCTTCCCCTGCGGGACCCGCGGGTGGTGAACAATCCGGGATATCTGACGATTATCCTGCTGTCCCGCGTGATCACTTCGCTGGGGACGGTGCAGCATATCCGTCCGGCTACCATCGAAAAACTGTTCTCCGCGGATCTGGCGTTTCTGCAGAATATGTACCAGACCATCAACTCCATGGACACGCTGACGGAGACCTGCGTCTGCCCCCACTGTGGAGAGAAGTTTGAGAAGCCGGTAAATTTTATGAGGGCGGAATAGCCGTATATCCGGAGGATGAGCTGTACAAGGAGATATCCTTCCTGGCTTATTATTTCCACTGGAGCTATGAGACGGTGATGCAGATGGACCACCGGACCAGACGGAGATTCTGCGCGGAGATTTCGGAGATCCACAAGAAGGTGGCTGGAAAGCCGAAGAATATATTTGAACTGTAACAGGAGGCATGGCTTATGGCAAACGCGATCATCTGGCGGAACCGGACAGAGCAAAAAAAGAAAACAAATGTTTCCGGAAAGACCAGGGACACTGCAGAACTGTTCCGCAGAGGATATAATTTTGCGGTTTATCTGGAAGGAAAGATGATCCCGTTCCGCAGAGTATCGGGACTGGAGCAGTCACGGCCAACAGAAGTCCTGCGGGAAGGCGGATTGAACAACATGGTCTACAGTCTGCTGCGGCCCGTGGAGGAAGAACGTGTTCTCACGCTGGAAAAAGGCCTCCTGGAAGAAGAAGGAGAGTTTGCCCGGTACAAGCCCGGTTA
This sequence comes from uncultured Lachnoclostridium sp., assembly GCA_944381625.1. Taxonomy (GTDB): domain Bacteria; phylum Bacillota; class Clostridia; order Lachnospirales; family Lachnospiraceae; genus Hominiventricola. Next base: position 407,857 of record CALWLW010000001.1, on the reverse strand, counting down.
CCAGATGCGGAAAGAAGTGGCAATCTACGTATTGGGGCAAAACGGCGCGGCGGTGAAAGCTTATTATCTGAGAGGATGCGCAATCAGAAAGGCGGCATTGAGCGAACTGAACGCAGAAAGCAGCGGGATTATGTCACTGACGGTGGAATTGGTTTATCGGACGCTGGAAGACGACGGAAGCATGGATGTAAGCTGGGACTAATAGGACGGGGGCCTGACGATGGAGACTCTGAGCCGCTTTCTGGATTTTGCGAATATTATCATAAGAAGACACAGCGGATTCGGTTACGACTATGAATCCGCGCCCATGGTATATCTGGAAGGGGAAGAAACGCCGGAACCGGAAGGACTCCGGGAACAGAGACAGTATATCACCAATTTGTATCAGATCACGAATCTGAGAGAAGAGAACCATATTTACCGGCAGAATCTGACGTTCCTTACGCAGATCCTTGCCAGCCGGGTCAGCCGGAATCTGTATCCCAGCCTGGAGAGACAGATCGAGAAGACGGTCCGGGCGCAGATGCCGGAAGTCCGGGAGCGGACTGTGCGGGAATTCAGCACGGAGATCCGCAGCCTGATGAGAGAAGGCGGATTCCGGCAGATCGAGGTTTTAAGGGAACGTCTTTTGCCGGCACAGACAGACGAAAATGAAGATAAGAAGGAACAGCTCATTCTGTTCCGGAAACTTGAAAATATATATAACAGCAGTATCTACGCCACAGCGGATTATCAATATTATAGAAGGGACGTCCACCAGCATTTTTATGGGGACGCAAGGAGGCGTGAAAGACGCCCGGCCGCGCCCATGGAGCGCACGGTTGTTCCGCCGGAGTATATGACAGCTTCGACGGGGCGTATGCCTGTTCTGCCAGGACAGGCGGCAGTCCCGCAGGGGGACAGTGCATTTTTGCCGGGGAACATGGCGGTTCCGCAGGGAACGTCCTATGAGCTTGTCCGGGAACAGAGCGTAAGGACGGAGGGTCTGGAACCGGCTCAGATGGATTATCTGGAAGAGCCTGCGCCCATGGGGGAACCAGGAACGTCCCAGAATACGCCGCAGCTCTCCCTGGAGTTGGAGCGGCGGCTGCGCCAGGAGGACGCGGCCCAGGACGCCCAGGCATCCCCGCGTGGGAATGAATCCGTCCAGGGCACTGAGACAGCCCTGCATTCTGAGGAATCCATACAGACTGTTCGGGATACCCGGAGGGCTTCCCATTTTGAACCGGCTGTTCAGGACGCTGTGTCAGTTTCATACTCCGAACCGGGCGTCCGGAACGGACAGGGAAGTCCCCTGCCGTATACGGCGCAGGAAGGACGTACAGGGATATTGGAGCGGGCGCTTCAGGAAGCAAGAGTTCAGCTTCAAAATATAGAATATTGGAAGAGATATACGCCGTCGGAGCGCCGGGACGCACTGCGCCTGGATTATCTGGAGGAGGGCGCGCGGACGCCGGAACAGACGGAGCAGGAAGAAAGCGCCCGCCGGGGAGCGGAGTCAGGGAAGCGCGAAGAGACGATCCGCCGGGAGACGGAATCCAGAAAGAGTGAAGAGGACACCCGCCGGGAAGCAGAGTCCAGGAGACGGGAAGAGGCTTCCCGTCAGGAAGCAGAGAACAGAAGGCAGGAAGAGGCCGCCCATCAGGAAGAAGAAACCAAAAGGCGCAAAGAGGCCGCCCGGCGGGAGGCGGAGAACGGAGATTCCAGGGAAGCGGCCCGCCGGGAAACTGCCCGTCAGGAAGAGGAAGCTGCCCGCTTTGAGCGGACCGCCGGACAGATACAGGCGGACACAGGCCGGGAGCAGGCTGCCGGACAGACACAGGCGGACGCAGACCGGGAGCAGGCTGCCGGACAGGTGCAGGAAGATGTTGTCCGGGACAGCGGAGAAGTCCGGGAAGGAGAGTCGCTGCGCCTGCTGTGGGATGAGATAGTACAGCGCAGCAGGGATTTTATCCGGGATGTGGAAGCGCGCGCGGACGGGAAAATGTTCCGTCCGAAAACGGAGAGTATGAGGGAAACCGCTCCCGTGAGAATGCGGGTCCGCATGGAGAACGGTGTGCCGTTGGTATATCTGGAAGCGGAAGAACCTGCGCCTGAGCATACAGGGACGAACCGGGCAGAAGCAGTTCCCCAGGCGATCAGAGACGCCATGCAGCGCAGCCAGGGCCGGGTGGAAACCGGTGAAGCTGGCAGTTCTGAACCGTCTGGCAGTTCTGAATCGTCCGGCAGGACAGCGCAGGCGGTTGGTGATTTTACTCCCGCCGCCGCGTTGATTCAGCCGCCGCTGCGCCCGTTGGTTTTGAGACAGGAGGCAGCCGGGACGGCGCAGAGAGCGCAGGGAGACAACATCCTGCCTCCCGCCGCTGTTTTGACGGCTCAGCCGTTCCTGTTTCCGCTGTTTTCGGGCCAGGAACCTTCGGGACAGGAGACTGCCGGAACGATGCCGACAGGCAGTGTCCTGCAGCCCACTGGTTCTGCGCGGGCAGGCAGTGTCCTGCAGCCCACTGGTTCTGCGCGGGCAGACAGCGTCCCGTTATCCGCCGGTTCCGGGCAGGTATATCCCGTGGATCTGGAATATGCGCCGGACGAGGCGGAGCGTATCCGCCGCGAGATCCTGGAGACAGTTCTTTCATCCCGGCAGGGGAGGGGATCATCCGGCGCTCCGGCCTCTGCGGGGCAGGGGACGGGGTCATCCGGCGCTCCGGTCTCTGCGGGGCAGGGGACGGGGCCATCCGGTTTTCCGGTCCCTGAGAATCGGGAGAGCAGTAAGACCCAGGTCAGGAATGCGGAGGAACTGGTGCAAAGAGTCGACGTGTCCTTCAGGGACAGGCCGCTGCCGGATACGGCGGCGCGTACGGTGGCCGTCCAGCAGGTCCGAAGGGTACTGGAGCGCTATGCGGAGGGCAGCATCTCCATTCAGGAAGCCAGGACGGCGCTGGATACGGCCCTGCGGGCCTATCAGTCCCGCGGAGGGGTGTCCCGTGGCTCCGGCCAGTACAGGACAGCCGGAAGGCTGCAGCGGGTCAGGATGGAAGCAGCGCAGGCGTTTCGCGGGGAGCCTGCCTCCATCCTCTACGCGGAGGAGCCTGTTCCGGAAGGAGACCGGGGAGAGAACCGCCGCCTGAAAAAAGAGGTGGAGGAGATCGTCACCGAGCTTCGGACGGAGCGGGAGAAGACGGTGATCCGCCAGGAAAAGCTGGTGGAGCGCCAACAGGAGATCGTAAGAGAAGTGATCTCCAGCCAGCCGTCCCTGCTGACGGAAGGGAAGAGCGGCATGCAGCTGGCCCAGCAGATCGAGCGAACCATGGACGCCAGGCTGGACGAGAGCGTGGGCAGGATCGTGAACCAGGTCTACCGGCGGCTGGAGGACAGATTGAAGACAGAGAGGGAAAGGAGAGGGCTTCGGTAAATGAGTTCGATAAATGAGAGACAGAATCTGATCTATGGGGACGGGCCTCTGACCAGGGCAGCGCTGATCTTTCCCGACCCCCTGAATACGGACGAATCGATCACCATAACGGTGCAGTTCAACCCCACCGAGTATACCATCAGCAGAGGAAGCGACTCTAAAGATACCACAGGAAACGGGGAGAACAGCAATCCTGAGAACCTGCAGGTTTCCAAGGGAGAGCTTGCCACATTAAGTGTCAGCCTGATCCTGGACACCTCCACCTATATGGCGGATTATAAAGCGGGGGAGGGGCTGCACAAATATCTGAATGACGACAAAGAACTGTCCCAGATCTGCCACGATATCGCCTACCTGATGAAGCTGGCCCCGGATTCCCATACCCAGAACTGCATCACCTTCAAATGGGGAGCGATGGAGTTTAAGGGGATTTTGAAATCCCTGTCCATGAATTATCAGATGTTCAACCGCAGCGGCTATCCGGTGCGGGTGAAGATGGATATGAGCATTCTGGGTGAAGAGGAAGGTCTTTTGAACACCATGGAATCATCCCCCAGGCAGTCTCCGGACCGGACGAAGATCCGCAGGATGAGTCCCAAGGAAGAACTGTGGATGCTGGCGGACGCGGAGTACGGAGACGCCTCCTGCTGGAAGGAGATCGCCCAGGAGAACGGGATATTGAACCCGCGGAAAGTAGACCATACCAGGCGCCTGAAGGTTCCGGCGCTGTAAAGATAGAAACGGTGTGAAGACAGAAACGGAGAGCGGCGTATGGACATGATGAACGGCACTGCCAGCTATGCGGAACTGGAACGAAAATATTATGATTTCCGCGCGCCGGACATGGAGATCAAGGTGGGAAATGAGAAACTGGTGTCCCGGGGAAAGCTTCATGTGAAGGAGCTGGATCTGGAGCTGACCAGCGGCTTTGAAGCCTCCGGGTGCACGTTCCTGGTGACAGGGGCGTATGAGGAGGAGAATACGGATTTTTCCAGCAAAGTGGATATTCTCCAGCTGGGTGAGACGGTGGAGGTCTCGGTGGGCTACGTGCGCCTGGAGCTGGTGTTCAAGGGCTATGTGAGCCGGATCGAGTACCGGTTCGGCACAGACGGCGCGGGCTGCGATATTTTCGTGGAGTGTATGGACGCCAAAGGGCTTTTGATGAAGACGCGCCGGATGGAATTTTTCACCCAGAAGAGCGCGGACGGCGTGGTGTCGGCAATCCTCTCCGATACGCCGGTGTCCAGCTATCTGTCGGGGAAGGAGCTGGACGCGTGCGCCGAGGAGGAGGTGCCCCTGCGCAGCCACATGATGTCCGATTACGACCTGATCGTGGAACAGGCCTCCAAACATGGGTTTGAGTTTTTCATCATACAGGGAAAAGCATATTTCCGGAAGCGCCGCAAGGTGACGACGCCCATCATGACGCTCACGCCGGGTTCCGGCCTGATCAACGCCAGATTCTCCCTGTCGGGCCAGGAGCTGGTGAAAAAGATCGAGGTGCGCAGCATCGACGCCTCCAGCGGCAGACAGATCAGCGGGGAAGCGTCGCCCACGGGCTCTTACGGCAGCGGCTCCGCCCCCAAAAAGCTGATGGGGGACTCCAGGCAGGTGTATTATGAGCCGGGGGTCAAGGACAGCGAAGAGGCGAAAGGCCGGGCGAAGACGCGTCTGGACGCGGGGCTTTCCCGGTTCGGTACGCTGGAGTGCGAGTGCGTGGGCATCCCGGAGCTTTCGCCGGGCAGATATGTCACGCTGGATAAGCTGTCCTCCAGGATGAACCGGAAATACTATATAACGTATGTGCGCCACGTGATAGACGGGGACGGATACCGCACATTCCTGAAAGCGGAGGTGGACAGTCTGTGAATTCCATAACCGATTTGCTCCAGAATGAGAATGAACGCTATGACAGCCAGCAGGTGCCCGGCTTTGTCCAGGGAACCGTGGTGGAGAACAATAACCCGGATTTCAAAGGCATGGTGAAGGTGGAGTTCACGGTCTGGGAGACAGGGAAAAATATGTGCGAATGGGTGCGCCTGATCGCCCCCTATACGGGAAATGAGTACGGTTTCTACTGGGTGCCGGAGATCGACGAGACGGTGCTGGTGGGCTTTATCGGCGGAAGCCTGAAAAGGCCCTTCCTCCTGGGGAGCCTGTATCCTGAAGGCGCCGCCGTGGTGAACGACAGTTTCGACGACAAGAACCTGAAAAAGCGCCTGAAGACAAAAGGCGGCCTGGATATCCTCATCACGGAGGAGGAGGGCAAGGAGAACATCACGCTCACCACGCCCAAGGGCCATGTCATCGTTGCGGATGATGAGAAGGAGTGTGTGAGGATTTCGGATAAAGACGGCAAAAACACTCTGGAGCTGGATTATAAAAACGGCGCGGTTTCCGTGCAGGCGGACAAGAAAATCAGCCTGAAGGCGGGAAGCACGGAGCTTTCCATGGACGGAAACGGCGGGGAGATCAAGCTGAAAGGGACCAAGATATCAGCATCCGCCGACAATGAGATCGGGCTGAAGGCTTCCGCGGCCATGAAGCTGGAGGGGGCGCAGGTGGATATGAAAGGGCAGGCGCAGGTGAACGTGCAGGCGTCGGGGCCGCTGGCGTTGAAAGGCGCCATTGTACAGGTAAATTGACGGGCGTCAAAAGCGCAGGATGAAGCGCGGTTTTGAAGGCATCCGGGAAAGGCGGGAGACATATGGACAGGGCAAAGGCATTTTTAGGGCGCGGATTCGCATTTCCGCCCAGGATCGACCCGGCCACGGGCCATTTTGAGATGACGGAGGATGAAGAAGACATCCGCCAGTCCATCTATATTATCTTAATGACGAGAAAAAAAGAGCGGGCCATGCTCCCGGATTTTGGGTGCAATCTGCAGGAATATGTGTTCGACCTTCCGGATGCTTCCTTTGAAGTCAAGATCATCCGCGAAGTGGAGGACGCCCTTACAAAATACGAGCCGCGGGTGCGGGGTGTGAAAGTGGACATGGACAGAAGCAGAAGCGGAGAAGGGAAAGTTTACCTGAATATCCAGTATACGGTGCGGGCCACCAACAATCCCAACAACCTGGTATTTCCGTACTATTTAGAGGAGGGAATCGGGGAACTGTAGCGGGCCGGAGGAAAGGAAGGAATGCATATGACTGAGAATACATATGAAAAACTGCAAAAGATGATGGCTTCCTATGCTCCGGAGTTCGCCTACGAGCATGGGGGAAGCGATCCCGGGTCCGTCATGACCGATCTGTGCGGGAGCATGCTGGAGGAATGTTCGGAGCGTTACGCCAGGGTGCTGGACAAACATTATATTCAGTACCTGAATCTGTTTGAACCGCTTATGAAAGAGCCGGTCTGCGCATCCAAAGGATATGTGCAGTTCCAGCCGGTGAAAGGATACGAGGGTATGGTGCCGGTTCCCAGAGGAACCAGGACCATGGCGCAGGTCCCGGAGGTAGGAGATGTGGTCTTTGAGACGGAGCACGGTCTGACGGTGACGGACGCGAATCTGATCCTGGCGGCGGTGACGGACCGGGAGGAGGACCGGATCGTGGTCCATGAGTGCAAAGCAGGAGAGAACGCGTCGTTTACCGCGTTTGGTACCCGGGGAGAGAACCGGGCGGAGCATAGGCTTTACCTGTGCTTTGACCAGTTTTTCGACCAGGTCAGGGATTTAGACCTGAAGCTTTTTGTGAAAGCGGCCGGAGAAGGGGATCAGGACGCCCTCCTTTTGTATCTGGCGTCGGATCAGGTCCGCTGGTCCATGCTGGAGCCGGAAGGAAAAGAACAGACAGGGTTTGCGGTTGAGACAGAGGATGGCCATATACGGATCCGAATGGAAGGGTATGCGCCCAGGAAAGCCATGGTGGGACAGCGGGAGTGCTACAGTCTGGTCCTCACCTGCGTGGGGCAGATGCCGGCTTTTTATGTGGATACGGTGGAAGCCGCTTTTGAAAAGGAGCATATCATCCCGGAAGAGGTCTATGTGAACGGTGTGGACGAGAGTGCGGGCGCTTTCTATCCTTTTGGAAAGCCATTGGGGCTTTACAGCGGATTCGCCTTTGACGACAGAGAAGCCCTCAGCAGAAAAGGAGCCAGAGTACAGATCAGCTTCCGCCTGGATTACCGGATCCATGAAGAGCTTCTGGAGATGCCGGAGATGGATACGGAATACAAGGCAATCATGAAAAAGCCGAAAAAACCGCTGTCCGTCCGTTCGGCGGAGGTGGGGGCGGACTACGTCTGCTGGGAATATTTAAGCGACGTGGGCTGGAAGCGCCTTTTCAAAGAGGAGCATGTGAACGCCATGTTCAACGGTTCCGCGGAAGGGGAGATCAGTCTGGACTTTATCTGTCCCTCCGATATGGCGGCCTATGAAGAGGGCCGCAGGGAAGGACGTATCCGCGCAAGGCTTCTGCAGGCGGAAAATATCTACAAGATGCCGGCTGTGTACCGCTGTCCCCTGATCAGCGCACTGGAGCTTTCTTATTCTTACATGGAAGAGAAGCAGGGAGCCGACTATGCTCTGAGCAGGAATAATTTCGATGAAAAAAATGTGACAAGGGATCTGAAGGAAGGCGGAAGCACCAGCCTGTTCCGTCAGACGGAACACGGACGCAGGACCATGTACCTGGGGTTCGACGCTCCCATATGGGGCACCCCGTTCAGCCTGTATTTTGATATCGAGAATTACAGCGACCGGCCTGTGAATTTCCAGGTGGAATACTGGTCCGGCCGGGGGTTTGTCCCGGTGAGGGTGGCCGATCACACGGAGGGTTTCTGCGGCTCCGGAAATATGCTGCTGGTGATCCCAAAGGATATGGAGCGCAGGACCATGTTCGGGAAAGAGGGGTATTTTATCCGCTTCATCAATTATAATAAGGAAAATCCGGAGTACGCGCTGCCGTTGATCCGCGGCGTCTATCCTAATATGGCCAGGGTGGTCAACGTGAATACGGTCACGGAGGAATTTTACCTGGACAGCATGGAGGATGAACTGGATATCCAGCTCTCCCAGCAGAACCTTTTGAGGGCTTCGGTGGAGGTCCTGGAAAGAGGGGAGAACGGGACGGCGTGGGTGCCGTGGAAGAAGGCGGGCAGAGCCTATGAAGGCGGACGCACATATCTTCTGGATATGGCGGACGGCGTGCTGCATTTCCGAAAAAATACCTTCGTGAATTTCCAGATTCCCGACGAAGGCCCCCAGATCCGGGTGTCCCACTGCAATTACAGCGGCGTGAAAGCGAACCTGCCCGCGGGAGCCATCCGGGTGATGGGGACGGCCATCCGGTATATTTCCGGCGTGGACAATCCGTTCCCCACTTACGGAGGATATGACGGCTATACGGAACAATCGGTGAAACGCATGTCTGCGGGAATGCTGAGGACCAGGAACCGGGCGGTGACGAAGAGGGATTTCTTCGACATGATCGCCCAGATCTCCTACGGGGTGCGGAAGGTAAAATGCTGCAACCATGTGGACGCGGAAGGGAAGGAAAAGACCGGCTGCGTGACCATCGCCATCCTGATTGAAGAATATGAGAAGGGGGCGCACGTATTCTCAGAGATCAAAAAAGAGATCCGGGAGCGCCTGACAAGTGACAGCGCCCTGGCGCCCGCCGGCAGGGAACTGATTCTGATACAGCCCCATTTTGTGCGGTTCAGCGTGAGGGTATGGCTGGAGAAAGAGGAACTGGACCAGGCCTACGACATGCAGCAGAGGGCCCAGGACCTGATCGAAGAATTTATCGACCCGTTGAAAGGCGGTATGGGAGGCAGAGGCTGGGAGATCGGAGAACTGCCCAGAGCTTCCCAGTTGTCGGCAAGGCTCCGCGCCGGGATCCCCGGCTGTACCGTCTCCAAGCTGGTGATGACGGCGCAGATGGACGGCAGGGAAGTGACGGTGACGGATGAATTTTATGAAACTGTGCAGAATCCGTTCCTGATGGCGGTGAATGGGGAACATATGGTTTATATCGAGGTGAGCGAATGTTAAAGGTACCAAAACTGGACGACCTATCCTATGAGCAGATCATTCAGAGGGCGGTCAGCCGGGTCCCGGCCATGACGGACGAGTGGACGGATTTTAACAGCCATGACCCGGGCATCACCGTATTGCAGACTTACGCCTGGCTGACGGATATGCTGAATTACTATCTGAACGCCACAGGCGACGTGCATGTGGAGAAATATCTGAAGCTTCTTGGGATCGAACCCCGGCCCGCCCGGGCGGCCAGGGGATATCTGGTCCTGGACGGGGAGGCGGAAGGACTGAGGATCCCCGCGGGGACGCGTTTTCTGGCGGACGATATCCCGTTTGAGACGGAAGAGGATTATCAGGGGACGGTGAACCGGTTCTGCTCTTTTATCAGCGAGACGGACGGGACGGCCGCGGACCTGACCGCTTTTGCCGGGACGGACGGGGAGTATGCCGCCGCGTTCGCCCGGGATTTCAGGGAGTCTTCGGTTTTGTACCTGGGATTTGAAAAGCCGCTGGGAAATGGCGACCGGCTGTACGTGTCCGTGGAGAAAAACGACCGGCGCAATCCGTTCCATGAGGATTTCAGCCTGTGCGGACTTGACTGGGAAGCCTGGGACGGGGACGGATGGCGCGGCGCAGACGTGGAGGACGGAACCTGCGGGTTCTTAAAGAGCGGCGTGATATGCGTGAAGGACGTGTGCCGGATGGAGCCCATGCGCCATCCGGCGGGCATGGGGCAGGCGTATTATCTGCGCTGTGTCCTGAAGGAAGACGCTTATGACGAACTGCCGGGCGTGGGCATGATCTATGTGAATCCTCTGGGCGTGGTACAGAAGAAGACCGTATGCCGGAAAGGCGAGATCCTTCCGGAGCTGCACATTGGTACGACGGACGGCTGCGCCGGTCAGGAGCTTTTATTCGATTACCCCGATATCTATCATTTTTCCCTGGCGCTGGAGACGGCGGAGGGGACATTTGAATACTGGGACTGTACGGAGCATCTGGATCAGGCCGGCTACCGGGACCGGGTGTTCGCTTTCGACGGGGACGCGCGGACTGTCCGGTTCGGCGACGGGATACACGGGGCGGTGCCCCCGCAGAAATGCCCGGTGTATGTGACGGGGCTCACTCTGTCCCTGTATGAGCACGGCAACGTGCTTGCGGGCAGAATCTGTGCTCCGGACACAGAAGAAAGCCTGCCCTGCCGGGTGTACAATCCGGAACCGGCGGCCGGCGGCAGGAGCAGGGAAACGGTCCGGGAGATGATCGCCCGCATGGAGGAAGAGCTGTTCGCCCAGCAGCGGATGGCTTCAGCGGCGGATTATGAGGAGATCATCGGCAGGACGCCGGGACTGATGATAGAAAAGGTGCATGTGATCCCGGGCTGGATCTATGGAAATATCACCGGAAGGGTCCGGGGCGACGGCGAGGTGGCGGTGGTGGTGAAGCCTTACAGCCGGGAGAAGAGGGCCCGCCTCAGCTCCGCTTACAGAAAACGCATCGAGGACTATATGGAGCCGTACCGGCTTTTGAACACCAAAGTGACCGTGGAAGAGCCTTCCTATGTGGGGATCACGGTGCATGGCAGGATCAGCCTCAGGGACGATACGCCCGGGGCGAGAAAGCAGGTGGAAGCCTGCCTGAGAGACCTGATCGATTACGACCGGGTGAAGGAACCTTTTGGAGCCGCGGTATCCTGCGGGAAGCTGTTTTCGGCGCTGGAAGCGCTGGACGCGGTGGAACGGGTGCGGGAGCTGACGCTGGAACGCACCGGCAGCGCGGCGGTGAAGAATGAAAAGGGCGATGTCCTGCTCAGGGAGGACGCGCTGGGTTATCTGGAAGGGATAGATCTGGAATTCAGCCAGACTGATAGATAGAAGGAGGAAGGCCGGCGATGGTGAAGACAGCAAAGAAAGTAAATATGTACCGTCTGGCGCTGGGCAGAGGACGGCGGTACCGGATGGAACTGACGGAAGACGACTGCCTGCAGGGCGCAGGGAGCGGATATTCTGCCTGGCTGGCCCCGGTGTTCGACTCCATGGACATGGGGAGTACCTGGCACAGATTATGCCTGTCCGGAACCTTTGAAAACTGTAAATATGAGATCCTGGCGGCGGCCACGGACGCGGACATCTCCGGCGAACTGGAGGACGGCGGCCTCACTCCGGCGGACTGGACGGCGATCCTGAAACGGTATACCTGGGTGCGCAGGGTGAACACGGACGACATGCTGCTCCACAGCCTGACCGGCAGATATCTGTGGGTGATGGTGGGCGTGACGGGAGCGTCCGGGGACAGCCGGTTCTGCCTGGAAGGGTATCACGCGGAGTTCCCCTGGCAGAGCTTTACGGAATATCTTCCGGAGATATACCAGGAGGAAGGCAGGGACTCTTTCTTTGAGCGCTACATGGCGGCCCTGCAGAGCATGTACGAAGACCTGGAGAGGGAAGTGGACAGCCTTCCGGAATATCTGGACTATGAACTCTCTCCCGACGGGAACCTGTACCGGTTCTTCCGGTGGGTGGGAGGCTGCCAGGGAAGTTCGGAGTTCACGCCGGCGCAGATCCGGTACCTGATCCGGAACCTGCAGAAGATCCAGTCCGGCAGAGGGACGAAGCCGGTGATGGAGATGATGGCGCGCCTGGCTGCGGGCGGACGCGGCGTGGGCATTGTGGAGCATTTCAAATGGCACGACTGGATGAAGAACAGCAGGGGGCTTCTGGACGAGTATGAGCGCCTGTTCGGGAAAAGGGAGGACACTTTTACCGTGATGGTGGACATGATGGAGCGGGGAGAACCGGTATCCCGGGAAAAACTGGCCGGGTTCCTGGAAGATTTTACACCCTTCGGCATGTACTGCAACGTGGTGATGCTGGACTGGAACAGCCATATGGACGCCCACTGCTATCTGGACCGGAACAGCTGCCTGTCTGTGCCGGAACTGGGAGACGCCGGAGGCGTGGTGCTCAGCGAGAATTACATATTGGGATAAGCGTAAAAACAGCGGCAGAATCCTTGTATTTTCGGGATTAACCGCTGTTTTTTGTGCATGATGTATGTGATCTGCCAAAAAATATGTTTTGGGCTGGATAATTTAGATATTATATGTTATACTTTTTGAAGGTTAAAAAATCAATTACATAAGGAAGGTGAGCAATTGGAAAACTATACCAAGTATAAGTTGAAAGGGCGCGATGAACTGGCTTCATTACTGGCCGGCACGGATAAGCTGTTTGTTGTTGCCTGTAACAAATGCTTCAAGGAATTTGAGACCGTTGACGAACCAGATTGCGACGAATTTGAAAAACTTGTTTCAGAAGAAGGGAAAACAATTACTGGCAGTGCAAAGGTCGATTTTTTGTGCAACAAAATCCAGACGGAGAGAAAGCTGCAGGATATGATTCCGGAAGGGACGGAGCATGTATACGTGATCTCCTGCGGCCTGGGCGTGCAGACCGTCGCAGATATGGTGGATGTGCCGGTATACGCGGCGGCTGATTCCCTCAACTACAGAGGCCATCACGGCATGGCGCTGACGAAGAAGAGCTGTGATGCGTGCGCACAGTGTTATCTGAACGTGACCGGAGGAATCTGCCCCATCGTGGACTGCTCCAAGAGCCTGGTGAACGGCCAGTGCGGCGGCGCAAAGAACGGAAAATGCGAAGTGGACGCAGACAGAGACTGCGCATGGGAGAAGATCTATCAGAAGCTGGCGCAGCAGGGACGCCTGGAAGAGTTCTTAAACCAGCCGGTGCAGATGCGCGACTATTCCAGAGCTGACCACAAGTTCGTGACCGAATATGTGAAATCTGTCCGTGAGAACAGACTGGACGGCTATTACGGCGGCGTGCACCCCACAGAGCGCAAGGAATTTACGGAGCATATCCCGCTTCAGAGATTCCCGGAGCCGGAGACGGTGGTGATTCCGCTGTCCATGCATGCAGGCGCGCCGGCGAACCCGGTGGTGCAGGTGGGCGATACGGTGCAGGTGGGCCAGGTAATCGGAGAATCCGCAGGCTTCATCAGCAGCCCGGTACACTCCAGCGTCAGCGGAACCGTGACCGCCATCGAGAACCATGGACATGCCACAAGAGGGGAGTGCCTCTCCGTAGTGATCCGTTCCGACGGCAAAAATACGCTCCATGAATCCGTGAAGCCTCATAAAGATGTGGAAGACCTGACGCCGGACGAGATCGTGGATATTGTCCGCGAGGCGGGCATCGTAGGTATGGGCGGCGCCGGATTCCCAACCTCAGTAAAATTAAAACCGGCAAAACCGGTGGATACAATCCTCCTGAACGGCTGTGAGTGCGAGCCTCTTCTGACTGCGGACCACAGGGTGCTGCTGGAGTTCGCGGACGACGTGGTCTACGGCCTGCGCGCCATCTTAAAGGCGGTGGGCGCCGAGAAGGGCGTGATCGTCATCGAGGACAACAAGCCGGACGCCATCGAACTGATGAAAGAGAAGACGGCAGGCTTTGACAATATGGAAGTGGTTGTGGCCAGGACCAAATACCCTCAGGGCGCTGAGAAGATGCTCATCAAGCGCGTGACGGGAAGAAAGGTGCCCAGCGGCGGACTTCCGGCGGATGTGGGATGCGTGGTAAGCAATATCAGCACCACGAAGGCGATTGCCGACGCGATCCGGACGGGTATGCCTCTGATTGAGCGCGTGGTGACGGTGACCGGCGAGAAGGTTAAGAACCCCGGCAATTACATCGTGAAGATCGGTACCAACACCAAAGACCTGATCGATTACTGCGGCGGACTGACCCAGGAAGACGAGGTTACGGTGAAGGCAGGCGGCCCCATGATGGGATTCGTTCTCTCTGATCTGAACGTGCCCATTATGAAGGGATCCAACGGCATCATCGCTGTGGAGACCGATCATACGGTGGAGCAGCCGTGTATCAAGTGCGGACGCTGTATGGATGTCTGTCCCATGGAACTCTCCCCGCTGTATTTCGCAAAATACGCGGATGAAGAGAACTGGCAGGGCATGAAAGATAAAAACGTCATGGATTGTATCGAGTGCAGATGCTGCGAATACATCTGTTCTTCCAAGATCCCGCTGGTCGCCAAGATCAAAGCCGGAAAGAACGCTGTAAGGGGGATGAAGTGATATGTTAATTACCCAGTTAAAAGATAAGGAAACGATCGTATCACTGGTAGACGGGAAGAAAGTTTTTATCATCAACTGCCAGGGGTGCAAGGAAGTCTATTTCCCGGAAAAAGAGGCGAAGGCCCTTCAGGATGAGCTTGCGGCCTCTGGAAACGTCACCGGGATCATGACCACCGATTACATATGCAACCCGGAAAATATGGAACTGCGCCTGAAAACCCATATGGGAGAGATTGAAGCCGCCGACGCGGTGCTGGTATTCTCCTGCGGCGTGGGCGTGCAGACCGTCGCCGCATATCTGGAGGACAAGAAGGTGTACGCGGGCTGTGATACCTGCCGTCTGCCGGGCTTCCAGGGCGTGACTCCGCTGGAGTACGACTGCGGCCAGTGCGGCGAGTGCTATCTGAACCTGACCGGAGGCATCTGTCCCATTACGGCCTGTTCCAAGAGCCTGGTCAACGGCCAGTGCGGCGGAGCCAAGAATGGTATGTGCGAGGTGGATCCGGACATGGAGTGCGGATGGGAACGTATTTACAGAAGGCTGAAAGAGATCGGGCGGCTGGACGCTCTGAAATGCCCGACGCAGGTGCGCAATTACGCGACGGACAAAGAAACGGCCGGATCGAACAGATAAACCTTCAAAAAATATAAGGATTAGGAGCAAAAATATAATGAAAATTACTGAGTTATTTGAACGTGGTGAATTTGTAGTTTCAGCGGAAGTGGGACCGCCCAAAGGATGTCACGCCGAGCATGTAATAGAAGAAGCGAAGACTTACCTGAGCGGCATCACGGCGGTAAATGTGACGGACAACCAGTCTTCTGTAATGCGTCTTGGCTCCCTGGCAGTCTGTAAAGCGCTGAAGGACGAAGGGCTGACGCCCATCTATCAGCTCACCTGCCGCGACCGCAACCGTATCGCGCTCCAGTCGGATCTTCTGAGCGCGGCGATGTTCGGGATCGAGAACGTGCTTGCACTGACCGGCGACCATACCAGTCTGGGCGATCATCCTCAGGCGAAGCCGGTGTTCGACCTGGATTCTGTCTCTCTGCTCCATACGATCAGACAGCTGGAAGAAGGCGAGGATCTGGGAGGCAACAAGTTGGTGGGTGAGCCGCCCAAATTCGCAAAAGGCGCAGTGGTATCGCCCTGCAGCGATTCTGTGGATGCTCAGCTTGCCAAGATGGAGAGAAAAGTGCAGGCGGGAGCGGAATACTTCCAGACGCAGGCAGTCTTTGAACCGGAAAAATTCATCCGTTTCATGGAGAAGGCAAAGCAGTTCGGCAAGCCGGTACAAGTGGGTATCATCATCCCGAAGTCGGCGGGCATGGCAAAATTCATGAATGCGAATGTGGCCGGCATCCATGTTCCGGACGAGATGATCGAGGAACTGAAAAAGGATAAAGAGAAGACGAAAGCGGGCGTCACCGGCGTGGAGATCGCAGCGCGCATCATCAAAGAATGCAAACCTTACTGCCAGGGCGTACATATTATGGCGCTGGGCTGGGAGTCCAAGGTCCCGGATCTTCTGAAACTGGCTGAGATTTAATGTTTAAAACAATAGCCAAGAAGAAATGAGAATTTCGGCTTGGCTATTGTTAAATGTGCTTGCCAAAAATCCCCCCAGGGGGTATAATACATAAGAGAATGACAAAAAATTAACACATCAGGATACAGCGGTGTGTTTTTGCGGAAAGGAGGGTTTTGCCGATGCACGTAACGAATGAAGATCACAGTCACTGCGGCTGCTGCCATGAGCATGGACATGAACACGGACATTCCCATGAACACACCCATGACCACGGACACTGTGAGCATGCCCACAGCGAGCAGCCCAAAGATGAAGATACGGCGGTCCTGGCTTATATGCTGGATCATAACAAACATCACGCGCAGGAACTGGCGGTGATCGCGAAGCATCTGAGAGAACAGGGCAAGGAAGAAGCGGCCGCCCAGGTGGAGCGGGGCGTGGAAGATTTTGAAAAAGGGAATATGAGATTGTCCATCGCACTTTCCCTGCTGCAATAGGAGGCGGACGACATGTGTCTTGCAACAGTATATGGCAAAAAGCATGAGGATGAGACCATCCTGATCAGAAATGCCAGCCGCATCGATGTGGAAGGGACTCTGGTCCGTATCCGGGACATCATGGGGCAGGAGGTCACCGTAGAAGGGACCATCGTCATGGTTGATCTGGCAAATTCCATTGTGAAGATCGACTGTGCTGAATAAGATTATTGTATCTTGGAAATACAATAAAAATGGGAAAAAGGGGGTGATGAGATATGAAACAGTCGGAAGCTGTGAGAGACAGAGGGCTTCTCTCTTCCGGGGTGTCTCCCCCGATGACCTAGGCGAGCGTGAATACGACCCGGACAGGTCTGAAAGCAAATTATATTTTTAGGAGATGACAATATGCCGCAGACAATCGCAGTGGCAGGCAAGGGCGGCGTGGGAAAGACTACGCTGACCGGCATGCTGATTCAGTATTTAGCAGAAAAGAAGAAAGGCCCGATCCTGGCAGTTGACGCGGATGCGAACGCCAACTTAAACGAAGTGCTGGGCGTGGAGGTGGAAGCTACGCTGGGCGATATCCGCGAGGAGATCGCAAAGGCGGAATTAGCTGAGAAAAGCCCGATCCCGGCGGGCATGTCCAAGCAGGACTATGCCGAATTTAAGTTCGACGCCGCGCTGACCGAGGAAGACGATTATGATCTTCTGGTTATGGGGCACACCCAGGGCAAAGGGTGTTACTGCTTTGTCAACGGCCTTTTGTCTGCTCAGGTAGCCAGACGTTCCCAGCATTACAATTACGTTGTGGTAGACAACGAGGCGGGTATGGAGCATATCAGCCGAGGGATTCTGCCCGGCGTGGATATCGTGATCCTGGTGAGCGACTGTTCCCGCAGAGGGATCCAGGCCGTTGGGCGCATCGCCCGCCTGATTCCGGAATGTGGACTGAAGCCCAAAAAAGTTGGCCTGATCGTGAACCGTGCCCCGGAAGGGGTGTTGAGCGAGGGTATCCAGGAGGAGATCCAGAAGCAGGGTCTTGAACTCCTGGGAGTGGTTCCCCATAATGAAGGCGTTTATGAGTACGACAGCGCCGGAACCCCGACGACCGAGCTTCCGCCGGAAAACCCGGTCAGACAGGCTTTATACAAGATCATAGACAGCCTGAACCTGTAAGAAGGCTGCTTAAAAGGAGATTTATATGGGAGACTTTAAGTTAACAACAGTAGAAGAGTTTGAAGCCGCTACTAACCGACTGCTGGAGACGGGCGCAAAAGTAGGCGCCGACGCATGGCAGATTCGTGTGAAGAACCAGACACCGCATTGTAAATTCGGCGAGCAGGGTATCTGCTGCCGTATCTGTTCCATGGGTCCGTGCCGTATCACCCCGAAGGCTCCAAGAGGAATCTGCGGATGCGACGCGCATGGTATCGTGGGACGTAACTATCTGAAATTTACTGCCGGCGGCGCAGCTACGCACTCCGACCACGGACGCGAGATCTGCCACACCCTGTATCATGCCGCGGCAGATGGCGCTTATAAAGTAAAAGATCCGGATAAGCTGATCCGCATCGCAAAAGAATGGGGCGTGGAGACTGAAGGGAAAGATATCTACGACCTGGCTCATGAGATCGCAGAGATGGCTCTTCTGGAGTACGGAAAACCGTTCGGATATCAGCGCTGGCTGAAACGTGCTCCGCAGCATACCCAGGATCTGTGGGAGAAAGCGGAGATCGCTCCGAGAGCAATCGACCGCGAGGTTGCCTGCTCTTTACATATGACCCATATGGGATGTTCTTCCAAACCGGAAGCTCTGGTGCGCCAGTCCCTGCGCGCAGGCCTTTGCGACGGCTGGGGCGGATCCATGTGCGGAACCGAGTTCTCCGACGTGCTGTTCGGAACTCCGAAGCCCATTGACACTGAGGCAAACCTGGGCGTTATGAACGCTGAGAACGTAAACATCGTGGTACATGGACATGATCCGTCCCTGTCCGAGATGGTATGCGAATACGCGGATGATCCGGAGATGATCGCATATGCGAAATCCGTAGGAGCAAAAGGCATCACCGTATCCGGCGTCTGCTGTACCTCCAATGAGGTGGCTATGCGCCGCGGTATCCCCATGGCGGGCAACTTCCTGCAGCAGGAAAACGTGGTACTGACCGGAGCCTGCGAGGCGATTGTCGTGGACGTACAGTGTATCTTCCCGGCTCTTGGGCCTCTGAGCAAATGCTTCCATACCAAATTTATCACCACTTCTCCGGTAGCGCAGATGCCGGATTCCGACTACATCCGCTTTGATGTGGGAACCGCCGCTGAGAAGGCAAAACAGATTGTGAAGATGGCAATCGACAACTTCCAGAACCGTAAACCTGAGCTGGTATACATTCCGGATATGAAGCAGAAAGCAACGGTCGGCTACTCCGTAGAGGCGATCGTGAAGACTCTGGACGGCGTTACCAACTCCCAGGTAGACGAACTGGGAACCACCAAACCTCTCATCGAGTGTATTACTTCCGGCGTTATCCGCGGCGCTGTAGCTATGGTAGGCTGCAACAACCCGAAGATCCGCCCGGACTATGCTCATATCGAGCTGATGAAGAAACTGCTTGCAAACGACATCATCGTCGTGGCATCCGGATGCTCCGCTCAGGCTGCGGCAAAAGCAGGCCTGATGGACAAGAGCGCGAAGGATCTGTGCGGCGCCGGCCTGAAGCGCGTGTGCGAACTGGCAGACATCCCGCCGGTACTGCATATGGGCTCCTGCGTGGATATCAGCCGTATGATGATCCTGGTATCCGAACTGGCGAAAGATTCCGGACTGAACATTTCCCAGCTCCCGGTAGTGGGATGTGCTCCCGAGTGGATGTCCGAGAAGGCAGTGTCCATCGGAAACTACGTGGTATCCACTGGTATTGATACGTTCCTGGGCGTAGATCCGTATGTGAGCGGTTCCGATCAGATGGGATACTGGCTGACGGAAGGTGTCCGCGACTGGGTAGAAGCGGCTTATACCGTTGAGACCGATATCGAGAAACTGGTAGACAAGATGATCGACCGGATCGAAGAGAAGAGAGCTGCCATCGGTATCTAAAAAGGTATATAAAAATCTAAGAACCGGAGGGTGACAACATTGAAGATAGCAATTACCGGAAAAGGCGGGGTCGGAAAGACCACATTTGCGGCAACGCTGGCCAGGCTGTACGCCGAAGAGGGCAGGACGGTGCTGGCGGCCGATGTGGACCCGGATGCGAATCTGGGGCTGGCGCTGGGATTTCCGGAAGAGATCCTGGATTCTATTATCCCCATTTCCAGAATGAGGAAGCTGGTGGAAGAGCGCACAGGCGCGGGAGCCGACAATCAGTTTTATAAACTGAACCCGAAGGTGGACGATATTCCGGACACCTACAGTAAGACCTACAACGGCGTGAAGCTTTTGCTGCTGGGGACTGTGGAGACGGGCGGCGGCGGCTGCGTGTGCCCGGAGCATGTGATGCTCCGCCGGATCATCAGCCATCTGATGCTGCGCAGCACGGATGTGGTGATCATGGACATGGAAGCCGGACTGGAACATCTGGGGCGCGGGACCTGCGAATCCATGGAACAGTTCATCGTTGTCATCGAGCCCGGCGCAAGAAGCGTTCAGACTTACAAGAACGTGAAGCGCCTGGCAGAAGATCTGGGAATCCGCCGGGTACGCGTGGTGGCCAACAAGGTGCGCAGCGCGGAGGACGAAGAGTTTGTCCGTTCCAAGATCCCGGCAGAAGATTTGCTTGGCTTTATACATTACAATACGGAAGTGATAGACGCGGACCGGCGGGGGCAGTCGCCCTTTGACGTGAGCCAGTCCGCGACGGAGGAGATCCGCAGGATCAAGGAGATCCTCGATCAATCGAATTAGAAATTGGAGGTACAATACCGTGACATTATTTGACAGAGTATTCAGCGGTAACGACGCAGTCTATGGCCTGACCGAGACTGCCATCGACAACGCAATCGCGCAGTACGGCGCAGACCAGGCCGTGGCTTTCCCGCATACCGCTTACAGCCTTCCCTGCTACTATGCAGTGACCGGCACGAAGGTATCCAACCTGGGAGAGCTGAAAGAAGCCCTGGGCGTGGTGAAGACCCTGATGACCAGAGAAAAGAGACTGAACGACGCGTTCATGAGCGGCGTGGCTACGGCGCTGTGCGCAGAGTTCATCGAAGTTCTGAAATACATCAACAACGAGGCTCCGTATGAAGAGCCGTGCAGCGGACATCTGATGGACGCTACGATCCGTGAGCTGGGCGTGCCGCTGGTAACCGGCGATATCCCGGGCGTGGCAGTTGTCCTTGGCTCTGCCCCGACGAAGGAAGAGGCAGTGGAGCTGGTGAAGAGCTATCAGGCACAGGGTATCCTGGTAACGCTGGTAGGCGGCGTGATCGACCAGTGCCTGGAGGCTGGCCTGAACATGGGTGCCGCAGTCCGCATCATCCCGCTGGGCCGCGACGTGACCTCTGTGATCCATGTAGTATCCGTGGCTCTGCGTGCAGCCCTGATCTTTGGAAACATTACGCCGGGCGACGCAGGCAACCTGATGAAATACACCTTTGAGCGTGTGCCGGCATTCGTAAACGCATTCGCTCCGCTGGACGACGTGATCGTAGCCTGCGGTGCAGGCGCTATCGCGCTGGGCTTCCCGGTAGTGACCAACGAGACCGAGAACATCTTCCGCGTGCCGAAGAGCCTGATCGTGCAGGAGGACGTATCCAAATTCAACGCAACGTCCCTGGAAGCGCGGGACATCAAGATCAAGATCACGAAGATCGACATCCCGGTATCCTTTGCGTCCGCATTCGAAGGCGAGATCATCCGCAAGGGCGATATGCAGGTAGAGTTCGACGGTTCCAGAAAAGACTGCTTCGAGCTGGTATGCACGAAGGAACTGACGGAAGTGGAGGATCACAAGTTCACGCTGATCGGACCGGACTTCGACGAGATGGAAGTGGGAAGCAAGCAGCAGATCGCATACATCGTGGATGTGGCGGGCAAGAGCATGCAGTCCGACTTCGAGCCGGTATTCGAGCGTAAGTTCCACAGCTATGTGAACTGTATCGAGGGCGTGATGCATACGGGACAGAGAGATATGATCCGTATCCGTGTGAGCAAGAATACATATGAGGCAGGCTTCCGTGCCAAAGACCTGGCGGAAGTGCTGTACGCAAATATCAAGAACGAGTTTGACGCCGTGGTGGACAAATGTGCGGTGACCATCGTGACGGACGCTGACGAGTGTACGAAGCTGCGCCATGAGCTGGCCGTACCGGCATATGACCGCCGTGACGAGAGACTGACGTCGCTGACCGACGAGTCCGTACCGGTATACTACAGCTGCATCATGTGCCAGGCATTCTCCCCGAGCCACGTATGCGTGGTAACGCCGGAGCGTCTCGGCCTGTGCGGAGCGGTATCGTGGCTGGATGCGAAAGCAACCAACGAGCTGGATCCGCAGGGACCGTGCCAGGTGATCACGAAGGAGAGAGTGATCGACGAGAACCTGGGCCGCTACGAAGATGTGGATGAGGCAGTGGCGAAGTTCTCCCGCGGAGCGCTGGAGCATGTAACGCTGTACTCCATCATGGAAGACCCGATGACGTCCTGCGGATGCTTCGAGTGTATCTGCGGAATTGAGCCGTTCTCCAACGGCGTGGCGATCACGAACCGTGAGTACACGGGCATGACCCCGCTGGGCATGACCTTCGGAGAGCTGGCCAGCATGACGGGCGGCGGAGTGCAGACACCGGGCTTCATGGGCCATGGAAAACACTTCATCGCATCCAAGAAGTTCATGAAGGCAGAAGGCGGCGTGGAGAGAATCGTATGGATGCCGAAGGATCTGAAGGACCAGGTGGCAGAGCGTCTGAACAAGACCGCAAAAGAACTGTACGACATCGATAACTTCACGGATATGATCGGAGACGAGACGATTGCAACCGATCCGGAGACGCTGCTGGAGTTCCTGACCGAGAAAGGCCATCCCGCCCTCGGACTCGAGCCGATGATGTAACAGCGAGGAAGGAAATCAAGCGCGACCGAAGGGAGCATTTGATTTCACCCGAGCTGATAGCGACAGAATCAGGAGCGGCGTGAGCCGCGGCGGACGTGCGCAGCACGGACGGATTCTGGAACTTGCGGGCCGCGCAAAGCGCGGGACGGCAAGCCCCGTAAGGGGCAGGGGCTTAGCTCCGGAAACGCATAGCGTTTCTGGAGCCTAACCCTGAAATTGCCACCCGAGCTGATAGCAACAGAATCGGGAGCGGCGTGAGCCGCGGCGGACGTGCACAGCACGGACGAATTCTGGAGCTAACGGGCCGCGTGAAGCGCAGTCCCTAACCTAAATATGATTCCGCAGGGCAGCCTCATCCTGAGGCATGCCCTTTCGGAATGTACGCAGGAAAATGCTTCCCCGCAGGCGTTTTCTGTGTTATAATATATTAGAAAGAGTTTTAAGGAGGATAAACCAATGCCATTCAATGGAAAATCAGGAAAATTCAATGCTTCCATCAATACAGTTGAAGTCGGCTGTGGCGAGAAGGCAATTAAGATCGGCGGCGAGAACGTATTACCGTTCTACACCTTCGACGCTCCGATCGAGAACGCGCCGAAGATCGGTGTTATGATTTCCGACCTTGGTCTGGAAAACGAACCGGCAGGCGTGAAGGCGTACTATGAAGGCTGTACCACCATCGGCGAGATCGCCAAGAAAGCGGCTGAGATGCCGGGTGCAGATTTTGTATGCCTGAAGCTGGAGGGAGCAGATCCCAACGGCGAGGACAAGTCCATCGAAGAATGCATGAAGGCAGTGAAAGAGGTTGTTGACGCCATCGATGTGCCGCTGGTTATTGCCGGATGCAAGAACGTGGCAAAAGACACGGAGCTTCTTACGAAAGCTTCCGAGGTTGCTCAGGGTAAAAATGTCATCATCCTTTCCGCGAAGGAAGAGGATTACAAGGGTGTGGGCGCTGCCGCAGGCCTGGCATACGGCCAGAAAGTAGGCGCAGAGTCCGCAGTGGATATCAACCTTGCAAAACAGCTGAACGTATTGATTTCCCAGCTGGGCGTGGCTCCGGCCAACATCGTGATGAACGTAGGTACCGCGGCAGTAGGCTACGGCTTCGAGTACGTGGTATCCACCATGGACCGTGTGAAAGCAGCAGCTCTGGGACAGAACGACGCACAGCTTCAGATGCCGATCATCACTCCCGTTGCCGACGAGGCATGGAACGTGAAAGAGGCAATGGCTTCTGAAGAGGATATGCCGGAATGGGGTCCGCAGGAAGACCGTGGAATCGGTATGGAAGTATCTACCGCAGCATCTGTGCTGGCTTCCGGTTCCAACGCAGTCATTCTGAAACACCCGGCTTCTGTCGCTACCATTTCTAAAATGATCAAAGAGCTGATGTAATCGCAGGGAGGAGGAAAATACGATGGCATTAAAAGGTTTAGATATTTTCAAAATGACACCAAAAACAAACTGCAAAGAGTGCGGAAGCCCGACCTGTATGGCTTTCTCTATGAAAGTGGCTCAGGGCGCGGTAGACATTTCCAAATGTCCGCATATGTCTGAGGACGCTCTTGCAGCATTATCCGAGGCAACCGCTCCGCCTATGAAATCCATCAAGGTAGGAACCGGAGAAGCTGAGTACACGCTGGGCGGCGAGACCGTACTGGCAAGACATGAGAAAACTTTTGTAAGCAAGACCAGATTCGCAGTCAATGTAACGGCGGATATGGACGTGGACGCTGTGCTGGCTGAGTCCAACAAAGTGGATTACGAGCGTATCGGCGAGCGCATGCACGCTGAGATGGTATATGTGGAGTATACCGGAGACGCGGCAGCATATGCAGAGGCTGTGAAGAAAGTCAGCGGCAAAGGCAAGACTATCATCCTGGGCTGCAAAGACGCAGAGGCTGCAAAAGCTGCTCTGGAAATCTGCAAGGCAGAGAAGCCGGTCCTGAACGGGGCGGACGCTTCCAACTATGCAGAAATGGTAGAGATTGCAAAGGGCGCAGGCGTAGTGCTTGGCGTATCCGGGGCAAGCCTGGACGAGCTGTACGATACCACGGCGGCTATCGAGAAACTGGGATACAAGGATCTGGTACTGGATACCACCGGCGCTACCGTGAAGGATACTTTCGCGGCTACCGTACAGGTTAGACGTGCCTGCCTGGCTAAGAATCCGGACAGAACCTGCGGATATCCGTCCCTGGTGAACCTGAGCAAACTGGCGGCTGGCGACGAGCCCATGCAGATCGCTCTGGCTTCCCTGTTCGTTCTGAAATACGGTTCCATCGTGGTTATGGACAAGATGACCTATGCCGTAGCGCTTCCGCTGTACGGACTGAGACAGAATGTCTTCACCGATCCGCAGAAGCCGATGAAAGTGGAGCCGGGCATCTACCCGATCAACGGCGGAGACGAGAACTCCCTGGTACTGACCACGGTAGACTTTGCACTTACATATTTCGTAGTATCCGGCGAGCTGGAGAGATCCGGCGTTCCGTGCAACCTGGTAATCAGCGACGCAGGCGGACTTTCCGTTCTGACCGCATGGGCTGCAGGAAAGCTTTCCTCCACTTCCGTATCCAAGTTCATCCAGGAGAACGTGGAGCCGAAGGTAAAATGCAGAAAACTGGTGATCCCCGGTAAAGTAGCCGTTCTGAAGGGCGATATCGAGGCGAAGCTTCCGGGATGGGAAGTAATCGTCGCTCCCAACGAGGCAGTACAGCTTGTGAAGTTCCTGAAGGATCTGAAAGCAAACGGCGAGATCTAAAAAGGTCAGCGGCTGTCCTTTTGGGCAGCCGCCCAAAATAAACAATGTAAAAGGAGAACACTACGATGGCAAAATTCGTAACGATTGGCGAGAGATTATCTACGACGGCTCCGGCTGTCAATAAGGCTTTCACCACCAGAGACCCCGAACCGATCATTCAGCGTGCAAAACAGCAGCTGGACGCAGGAGCTGTCTATCTTGATGTGAATATCGGACCGGCAGAGAATGATGGACCGGAACTGATGAAATGGGCTGTACAGCTTCTTCAGAGCGAGTTCGACAATGTTCCGCTGGCTCTTGATACCGCAAACAAAGCGGCAATTGAAGCAGGTATCTCTGTTTATAACCGTGCAAAAGGAAAACCGATTGTGAACTCTGCAGACGCAGGCGGAAGAATTGAGTACATCGATCTTGCGGCAGCAAACGATGCCATCGTTATCGCTCTGTGCAACGCAGAAGGTATCGCGGCTGACAACGACGAGCGTATGACTTACTGCCAGACCATGCTGGAGAGAGGTATGGAGCTGGGCATGGATCCGCAGGATATGTGGTTTGACCCGCTGTTCCTGGTTATCAAGGGTATGCAGGACAAGCAGATGCAGGTGCTTGAGTTCATCAAGATGCTGTCCGACATGGAACTGAATTCCACCGGTGGACTTTCCAACAACTCCAATGGTATGCCGAAGCATATCCGTCCGATCATGGACTCCGCTATGGTTGCCATGGCTATGATGAACGGTCTGACCTCCGCGATCGTAAACCCGAATGACCTTCGTCTGATGGAGACGATCAAATCCTGTGACGTTATTAAGAACAATACCCTGTATGCGGACTCCTATCTGGAGATCTAATATCACAAGGCGGTTGTTTTCTAATACTGCCAGCAGCTTTTGCTGGCAGTATTTTACTATCACTTAATTTCCAAGAAAATCCTGAAACCAAGTACGGAGATTAAACACTATGCCAAATGTAATTTTTCGATATGAAGACGGGACTGCAGTAACTGTGGCAGTCACGGCCGGAGAGAATCTGTTGGAGGTGGCGCGCAAAGCGAATGTGGCCATTGATGCACCTTGTTCAGGCAACGGTTCCTGCGGAAAATGTAAAGTAAAATATATCAGTGGCGAATTGGAGACAGAAAAATCAAGACATATTTCCGACGAGGAGTTCGCGGAGGGCTGGCGTCTGTCCTGTCTTTCCAAAGTGACCGGCGATGTGGAGGTGCTGGTCCCGGATATCGCATCGGCATACAAGAGCCGGATGAAAGTGGCGGATCTGAGCTCCCGGGAGGAAGTGGCTATATTTGATAAAGCGAGAGGAGAGGTGGAAGAGTCCGGTATTACGTTCCAGAATGTCTTTTCTGTGGCAGAGCTTACGATGGATGAGCCGACCCTGGACGATACCATGCCGGACAATGAACGCCTGATCCGCGCGGTGCAGGAGGCCGTAGGGGCAGAACAGGTGGGGATCACCTACCAGGCGCTGAAAAAGCTTCCGGACGTACTGCGGGAACAGCAGTTCCATGTGGATGCGGTGCTGAAGCAGGAAGCGGGAAGGACCGTGGTCTTTGATGTGCTTCCGGCAGGAACCGGAAAACTCTGCGCGGCGGCCATCGATATTGGAACCACCACCGTGTCCGGCGTAATCCTTGATATGAGAGACGGCAAGATCCTGGCGAAAGCGTCTTCCGGCAACGGACAGATCCGTTTTGGCGCCGATGTGATCAACCGTATCATTGAGTCGAGAAAAGAGGGAGGCCAGGAGAAGCTTCAGAAAGCCATTATTGAAGAAACTCTGAATCCCATGCTGCACAATATGTGTCATGCGGCCAGGATCCATGGAAGCAGCATCTATCATATGTGCATCGCTTCCAATACCACTATGAACCATCTGCTGACGGGAGTGAATGCGGATCCCCTCCGCATGGAGCCATACATTCCCGCGTTTTTTGAGACGGACAGTATCAACGCCTATGACCTGAAGCTGCATGTGCACCCGGACGCTTCTGTAGTGATCGCTCCGAATATCGGAAGCTATGTGGGAGGCGATATCACTGCAGGTACGCTGGTGAGCATGATCTGGAACAAGCCGGAGTTCAACCTGTTTATCGACCTGGGAACCAACGGTGAGATCGTGTTCGGCAACTCGGATTTCATGATGAGCTGTGCATGCTCCGCAGGGCCTGCTTTCGAGGGCGGAGATATCAGCTGCGGTATGCGCGCTACGGACGGGGCCATCGAAGCCTGCACCATTGACGCAGCGACTATGGAGCCCAGCTTCCAGATTGTAGGGGACGAGGGTCAGAAACCGGTGGGTCTGTGCGGTTCCGGTATCATTGACGTGATCGCGGAGCTTTTCCGCTGCAACATCATCAGCCCCAAAGGCAAATTCATCCGCGACGGAAAGCGGGTGCTCCAGGACGAGTACGGCATCGGCAGCTATGTGCTGGCGTTCAAGGAGGAGGCCGGAGGCCATAAGGACGTGGTGATCAATGAGGTGGATATCGATAACTTTATCCGCGCCAAAGGAGCCATTTTCTCGGCCATCTGCACCATGCTCCGTTCGCTGGACTTCGACGTGTCCATGATCGAGAACGTCTATGTGGCGGGAGGTATCGGAAGCGGGATCAATATGAAGAATGCGGTGACAATCGGTATGTTCCCCGACATTGAGCTGGAGAAATTCCATTACATCGGCAATTCTTCCCTGACCGGCGCATACTGTATCGCCATGTCGGAGGAGGCCAGAAAGAAAGTACATGAGATCGCCCACAATATGACATACATGGAGCTGAGTACAGATCCCAGTTATATGGATGAGTTTGTGGCGGCCTGCTTCATACCCCATACGGATACATCCCTGTTCCCCAGCGTGAAGCAGGAGGAGGTATAGATGGAAATCGAGAACCATAAAGAAGAAGTCCCATTTGCCTACTATCTGGAAAAATACCAGTCCCTGGATCCGGAAGAAGCGGCTCAAAGATTGAACATATTGTATGATGCAAATACGGCCAGATTCCGTTTCCGTTTTATGGGACATGAGTATGAGGCGGATTATCCGAAGTTCGCGATACATGCCATGGATGAGGAGGACGGCGGGAAGGATGTTCTGATGAACCATCTTCCCGCGCAGACTTTTGTTCTGCGGTATCTGCTGGAAGGGCAGTATGTGAAGGGCACCGGAAAGTTCATCACTTTCCGGGAAGTTCCCACCTACGGAGAGCTTTACCTTCAGCCCTTTACCGGACGCTGTATCAAGCGTCTTACCTATGGGTTCGGGTACAAGCTGGATGTTTTTGACCGGGCCATGCAGAAGATTCCGGGGGTTGTGAAACTGTCTGCGGCGGATACGGCATATGAATTCGAGCTGATCAACGGTTACCGCATGCAGTTCCTGTTCTGGGCCGGCGACGAAGAGTTTCCGCCTTCCGCCCAGATCCTGTACAGCGATAATTTTCCTTTCGGCTTCCACGCGGAAGACCTGGTGGTAGCCGGTGATTTATCCATCACGATTGTGAAAAAATTATCAGAATAGTACAGACTGTAGGATGCAAGGTTGGGATGATCATACTATAATTGGGTACAGTCAAAGGAACGAAAAACCTTTGTTAAAAATTAAACAAAAGCGCAGAGCGCAGGTTTCCGAATGTACCGCGGAGACCGGGAAAGGAGTAATTCTTATGGGATTCAAATCCGACATTGAAATCGCACAGGAATGCGAGATGAGACCGATTACCGAGATCGCTGCAAAAGCCGGCATCGACGACAAGTATCTGGAGCAGTACGGAAAGTACAAAGCAAAAATTGATTACAATTTACTGAAAGAGACCGATGCGAAAGATGGAAAGCTCATCCTGGTAACCGCTATCAACCCGACTCCGGCAGGAGAAGGAAAGACCACCACGTCCGTAGGTCTTGCCGACGGTCTGCAGAAGATCGGCAAAAAAGTAGTTGTTGCTCTGCGTGAGCCGTCCCTTGGACCGGTCTTCGGCGTAAAAGGCGGCGCGGCAGGCGGCGGATACGCTCAGGTAGTGCCGATGGAGGATATCAACCTTCACTTTACCGGCGACTTCCACGCAATCGGCGCAGCAAACAACCTGCTGGCAGCTATGATTGACAACCACATTTTCCAGGGCAACGCTCTGAACATCGACCCGAGAAAGATCACCTGGAGAAGATGTGTGGATATGAACGACCGCCAGCTCCGCAACATCGTGGACGGCCTGGGCGGAAAGACCAACGGCATGCCCAGAGAAGACGGCTATGATATCACGGTTGCATCCGAGATCATGGCAGTGCTCTGTCTGGCAAGCGACATCACCGACCTGAAGAACAGACTGGCAAGAATCATCGTTGGATATACATACGGCAAGGTTTCCGAGCAGAAGCCGGTGACCGCAGGCGATCTGAACGCACAGGGCGCAATGGCAGCTCTTCTGAAAGACGCCCTGAAGCCGAACCTGGTACAGACTCTGGAAGGAACCCCGGCCATCGTACACGGCGGACCGTTCGCAAACATCGCACATGGCTGCAACTCCGTGACTGCTACGAGAATGGCTCTGAAGCTTTCTGATTATACGGTAACCGAGGCTGGTTTCGGCGCTGACCTGGGTGCAGAGAAGTTCCTGGATATCAAGTGCCGTATGGCAGGCCTGAAACCCAACGCAGTGGTGATCGTGGCTACTGTCCGCGCTCTGAAATACAACGGCGGCGTTGCCAAGGCTGACCTGAACAACGAGAATCTGGAGGCTCTGGAGAAAGGACTTCCGAACCTGCTGAAACATGTAAGCAATATTACCGACGTTTATAAACTGCCGTGCGTGGTTGCCATCAACGCATTCCCCACCGACACCAAGGCAGAGCTTGACCTGGTAGAGACCAAGTGCAAAGAGCTGGGCGTGAACGTGGTTCTTTCCGAAGTATGGGCAAAAGGCGGCGAAGGCGGCGTTGCTCTGGCAGAAGAAGTTGTACGTCTCTGCGAGCAGCCCAACGATTCCTTCACCTTCTCCTATGACCTGGACGGCACCATCGAGGATAAGCTGAACCAGATCGTTCAGAAGGTATACGGCGGCAAGAGAGTTGTGCTGACCGCAAATGCTCAGAAGCAGGCAGCAGAGCTGACCGCTCTCGGATTCGACAAATGCCCGATTTGCGTGGCCAAGACGCAGTACAGCCTGACGGACGACCAGACCAAGCTGGGCGCTCCCAAGGACTTCGAGGTAACGGTGCGTAACCTGAAGATTTCCGCAGGCGCAGGCTTCATCGTAGCCCTGACCGGCGAGATCATGACCATGCCCGGACTTCCCAAGGTTCCGGCTGCGGAGAAGATCGACGTGGACGAGACCGGCAAGATTACCGGACTGTTCTAAGACAGTTTGCTGACAGCGTAGAAAACGCGGCCAGAAGACAGAGAAGTGGAAGCCGGGTAAATCCCCGGAACTTTCACAGTAAAAAATATATCATGCAGCAAGCAGGGAACTTCCGTCCCCTGCTCGCTGTCATGCATGGAGGATATTTATGGGATTTACGAAAAACACGTGTGAAGAATTTGTGGATGTGCTTGCGTCCAAGGCCCCGGTGCCGGGCGGCGGCGGAGCTTCCGCACTGGTGGGAGCCATCGGTATGGCTCTGGGCAACATGGTGGGAAGCCTGACCGTGGGCAAGAAGAAATATGCGGACGTGGAGGCGGACATCATCGCCCTTAAGGAGAAGGCGACGGCTCTGCAGGCAGACTTTATCCGTCTGGTGGATGCGGACGCGGAGGCTTTTGAGCCGCTGTCCAAAGCATACGGCATGCCCCGAGAGACAGAGGAGCAGAAGGCTGAAAAAGCGAGAGTCATGGAGATCGTCCTCAAAGATGCCTGCGCAGTGCCCATGGAGATCATGGAGAAATGCTGTGAAGCCATCGACGTGATCGAGGAGTTCGCGGCCAAAGGATCCGCGCTGGCCATTTCCGATGCCGGCGTGGGTGTGGTATTCTGCAAAGCGGCGCTTCTGGGCGCGTCCCTGAACGTCTATATCAACACAAAATCCATGGCGGACAAAGAATACGCAGCATCCCTGAATGAAAAAGCGGACAAAATGATTGCAGACTACAGCAAGAAGGCAGACGAGATTTTTGCCGCGGTCAACGCAAGATTGAGATAGGAGAAAACGGATATGGCAAGACAGTTATTAGGAAAAGAAGTGACTGCCGCTCTGAATGAGAGAATCAAGGCGGATGTGGCAGCGTTAAACGCAAAAGGAGTAAAACCGACGCTGGGTATCATCCGCGTGGGAGAGAGACCGGACGACCTTTCTTATGAAAGAGGCGCAACCAAGCGCTGCGAGACGCTGGGCGTGGAATACAAAAAATACCTGCTTCCGGCTGATGTGAGCCAGGAAGAACTTCTGAAAGTGATCGATGAAGTGAACAATGACGACAACATCCACGGCGTACTCATGTTCCGTCCGCTTCCGAAACATATCGACCAGACGCTGGTAGAGAATGCGCTCTGCGCAGAGAAGGACGTGGACTGCCAGACCGACGCATCCCTGGGCGGCGTGTTCACTGGCAAGAAAGTGGGATTCCCGCCGTGCACGCCTCAGGCCTGCATGGAGATCCTGGATCATTACGGCATCGACTGCACAGGCAAAAAGGCAGTGGTGATCGGCCGTTCTCTGGTGGTAGGCAAACCGGCTGCCATGATGCTGATCAAGAAGAACGCCACTGTGACGGTGTGCCATACCAGAACCGTGGATATGCCTTCTGTGACGAGAGAGGCTGAGATCCTGATCGTGGCGGCAGGACGTGCCGGCGTGGTAGGCGCGGATTATGTGGCTCCGGGCCAGATCGTCATCGATGTGGGCATTAATGTGAACGAGGAAGGCAAGCTCTGCGGCGACGTGGACTATGCGGCTGTGGAGCCCATCGTGGATTCCATCACCCCGGTACCCGGCGGCGTGGGCAGCGTGACCACCTCCGTCCTGGTGGGACATGTGGTGGAAGCGGCCATGAGAAAATTTGCATAGGCTTTATACAAGATATCTTTTGCATCACAGAACCTGAGTGTTTTAGAAATGGCGGGAAGACCTGAAAGCGGCCTGGGGCGGCGGACGGGTCTTCCCGTTTTTCGCCCGGATCAGAATACACCCGGAGCAGAAGCATTGACAGGTGAACATTTTTTTCGTACAATCTGTATCATGAAAACAAAAGAGGTGGACGAATGAGAATCAGCATGCAGATACTGGCCGACCGGCTGCGCCAGAATTATCCCGATTTTTCTGCGGGCAGGATGGCGGAGGAGATGAACCTGAAAAGGCCGCTTCTTTATCAGAGCGGGATGGAATTTAAGAAGAATAAAGTTTATGTGGCCAGGGAATCCGACGTGACGGAACGTCTTCTGGAAGAACATGGCGACAATCTGGTGCTGGTGGTGGGAGACGGCTGCTGCCGGGAACACAGCGGGATTCCGGGCGTCTGTTTCTTTCCGGATACCGTCCTTCCAGAAGCTCTGTTCAATACCGTTCAGAGGATTTTTGACACTTACGACGCCTGGGATGAAAAGATGCAGAATCTGGCCATGTCGGAGCGCACGCTGAAAAAACTGCTGGACGGTTCCCACAGGATCTTCCATAATCCCATCCTGATCTGCACCACGGATGGATTTGTGATCGATTACAGCAGCCTGATGGATATGATGCCTGAGATGAAGGAGATCCTGCACCATAACCAGGTGACGGTGTATCCCGGGGACGGGGCCGGCGAAACACCCTATGTGCAGCATTACCTGGACCCGGAGACCAGGAAAAACAACCTGTTCGTGGATATCTGCGATATGAACCGCCACGTGTACCGGATCATTGTGGTGGAGGCTTCCAGGAAGCTGAAGTTCTATGACGAATATCTGCTGCTGCACCTGGCCAAATACGTCCACCAGATGCTGGAAAAATATACGGTGGCCCAGTCGGATATCAGCTACACGCTGGACCGGCTGCTCTCCAACATTCTGACGGACGAGAGCCTGGAGCATGCGGCTCTGGCGCCTCGATTTGAAAGTTTTGGATGGAAAGAACACCATACATATTTCTGCATGAATATTTACATCTCCATGGTGGACCGGCAGAACCTTACGGTGATCCGCTTCATCTGCAACCGGATTGAGAGCCTGATCAAAGGAAGCTGCGCCTTTTTTCTGGACGGCTGTATCGTGGTTTACACCAATCTGGCGCATTTTGGCGGCGGCATGGAAGAGGCGGTGAAGCTGGTCTCCGGTTTCTTACGCAGCAGTTATCTGAAAGCGGGGATCAGTTATGAGTTTGAAGGACTGGAATCCCTGAAGCGGTATTATTTCCAGGCCAGGGTCGCCATGGAGGAGGGGATGAAACGGTATCCGCTGCGGTGGGTCAACCGTTTTGAAAATATCGCCCTGGATTATCTGATGGGAAAATGCACGGAAAAGCTGGGCACGGAGGCGGTATGCAGCCGGGCGGTGCTGGAACTGCGCAGATATGACGAGGAGCATCGGACGGAGTATTATGAGACGCTGAAAATCTATCTGTATAACCAGATGAACGCGGTCAAGGCGGCCAAGGCGCTGTTCATCCACCGCAGTACCTTCCTGTACCGCATGAACCATATCCGGGAGCTGGTCTCCCTGGATCTGGATAATCCGGATCAGCTCCTGTATCTGCTGCTCACTTACAAGCTTCTGGAGCGGGGAACATGAAAAACAAGCTGCCGGGCGGGAAATGTGAAAGAAGAGCCGCCGGTTACGACAGCTCTTCCTGAAGTTCTTCCCATTGGACATAGAGGCTTTCCAGCTCTGCCTGGAGGGCTTCTTTTTCTTTGGACAGCCGGGTGACTTCCGCCACGTCCGTAAAGACCTCTTCTTTTTCCAGCAGGGCGTCGATCTCCTTGTCCCGGTTTTCCAGTTCTTCGATCCGGTCCTCTGCCCGTTTCAGATCGTTCTGGAGCTTACGCAGCCTGGCCTGCTGTTCCTTCTGCTGTTTCCAGTCCAGCTTGGATTCCGATTCGGCCCGTTCAGGAGCCGCGTCCGCGGAAGGCGCCGCAGCGGCTTCCAGTTCCTCTTTCTTCTCCAGATAATAATCGTAATTGCCTACATAATTGGTCAGCTTCCGGCCGGACAGGTCCAGGATCCTTGTGGCGGCGGCGTTAATGAAGTACCGGTCGTGGGAGACGAACAGTACGGTGCCGGTGTAACGGTTCAGCGCCTGCTCCAGAATCTCCTTGGAAACAATGTCCAGGTGGTTGGTGGGCTCGTCCAGGATCAAGAAATTGGCCTCGGAGAGCATCAGCTTTGCCAGAGATACCCGCCCGCGCTCGCCGCCGGACAGGTCGCCGATGCGCTTGAACACGTCGTCCCCGGTGAAGAGGAACGCCGCCAGCACATTACGGATGGCCGTGTTGGTAAGGCCGGGGTAGGCGTCGGAGATCTCTTCAAAGATGGTCTTTTCCATATGGAGCACGTGATGCTCCTGATCGTAGTAGCCCACATGCACCCTGGACCCCAGGCGGACTTCCCCCGCGTCGGCGGGGATGACCCCGTTGATAATTTTCAGTATGGTCGTCTTGCCGGAACCGTTGCTGCCGATGAGGGCCACCCGCTCCCCGCGGCGGATATCCAGATCCAGATCGGAAAAAAGATCCTCTGAGGGGAATGCCTTGGACAGGCCGCGCACGGTCAGCACATCGCTGCCGCTTAAGATGCGCGGCTCCAGTTCTATACGCATGTCCGCTTTTGCCTCTGTGGGCTTTTCCAGCACGTCCATTTTTTCCAGCATCTTTTCCCGGCTCTCCGCCCGGCGGATGGATTTTTCCCGGTTAAAGGATTTCAGTCTGGCAATGACTTCCTCCTGATGGCGGATCTCCTTCTGCTGGTTCAGCCACGCCTGCATGCGGGCCTCCCGCAGCATGGCTTTCTTCTGGGCGTAGTCGGAATAGTTGCCCAGGAAAGTGGTCACTTCTCCCTGGTCGATCTCCACGATCTTCGTCACCACCCGGTTCAGGAAATAACGGTCGTGGGAAACGATGATGACGGCGCCCTGGTAGTTCATGAGGAAGGTTTCCAGCCAGGTGATGGAAGCCATATCCAGATGGTTGGTGGGCTCGTCCAGCAGGATGATGTCCGGGCGGGAGAGCAAAAGCTTGCCCAGGGAAACCCTGGTCTTCTGGCCGCCGGACAGGGCGTCCACCTGTTTGCCGAACTCTTCCTCCGAGAATCCCAGGCCCTTGAGGACGCCGGTGATCTCGCTTTTCCAGGCATAGCCGTTTTTCTGCTCAAATTCGTGGCTCATGCGGGCGTAGCTGTCCATCAGCGCCTGCAGATCCTCCCCGGAAGCCTGCTTCATCTGCCGCTCGGCCTGACGCATGCGTTCCTCCAGATCCAGCACGTCCTGCTTGACGGTCAGAAGCTCGTCGAAGATGGTGTGGTCGCTGGACAGTTCCTGGTGCTGGGCCAGGTAGCCGATGGTCTTTCCTTTGGTAATGACCGTCTGCCCCTCGTCAGCGGGCAGTTCCCCCATGATAATTTTCAAAAGCGTGGACTTCCCGGCTCCGTTGATGCCGATGACGGCGGTTTTCTCGTATTCTTCCACATGGAAAGAAGCGTTCTTCAGCACCTGATGCTCCCCGAACGCTTTGCTTATATTTTGACATGCCAGTATCATGTTCATTCTCCGTTTCTATTGGGTGTTGCTTCCTATCTGATGCTAACAGGAATCCGGGAAAAAGGCAAGATTTGTTTGACAAAAAAATGACGGGGAATTATAATAAATTAGATAAAAAAATCAGGAGGCTTTTTAATGGAAGAGCGGCAGATTTCAAAAGCAGTGATCAAAAGGCTTCCGCGGTATTACCGGTATCTGGGCGAGATACTGAACAGCGGGGTTGAGCGGATCTCTTCCGGGGAGCTGAGCAGCAAGATGCAGGTGACCGCATCCCAGATCCGGCAGGATCTGAACAATTTCGGGGGATTCGGCCAGCAGGGATACGGATACAACGTGAAGTATCTCTATGATGAGATCGGAAAAATCCTGGGTGTGGACCAGGTGCATCCCATGATCGTCATCGGCGGCGGCAATTTCGGACACGCGCTGACGAATTATGCGGATTTTGAGAAGAATGGATTTGTGATCAAGGCCATCTTTGACGTGCGTCAGGATCTGATCGGCACGCAGGTGCGAGGGATTCCGGTCCTGATGATGGACGAGCTGGAGACCTACCTGAAGAAAGAGGATATAGAGATTGCGGTGCTTACGCTGCCCAAGAGCAAAGTGAAAGAGGTGGCGAACCGTTTGATTGCCTGCGGCATCAAGGCGCTCTGGAACTTCGCGCATCTGGATCTGGACGTTCCGGACGATGTGGTGGTGGAGAACGTGCATCTGGTGGACAGTCTGATGCAGCTTTCGTACCGGATCACCAGCTATGAGAAAAAAGAAAAGTGAGGGGCTGCTGCGGCAGCCCCTTTCGGGCGTATACGGGGAGAACAGAAAGGAAGGAGAGTACCATGCGGCTGGATCGTGAGATATTGAAGGCCCTGCCAAAGCGCCGGGCGGATTCCCATAAGGGTACCTACGGTAAAGTGCTGTGTGCGGCGGGAAGTAAAAATATGGCGGGAGCGGCGTACCTGAGCGCTTTCGCGGCGTACCGGACAGGGGCCGGGCTGGTGCGTATCCTGACCCCGGAGGACAACCGGGTGATCTTACAGCAGCTTCTGCCGGAGGCTGTGCTGACCACCTTTGATCCGTCGGATCCGGACCGGTCTGTGTGGAGGGAAGCTCTGGAATGGGCGGACACGGCGGCGGTGGGACCCGGCCTGGGGAGAGAACCCTGGGCGGCGGCGCTGGTGGAGACCGTGATGGAGGAATACCACAGGCCGCTGGTGGTGGATGCGGACGGGCTGAACCATCTGGCCGCGGCCCCGGAATTTCTGCGCGCCCATCAGGGTCCGGTGATTGTGACGCCCCACGCGGGGGAGTTTTCCAGGCTGACGGGTCTGCCCATAGAGGATTTTGCGGGGCGGCTTCCTGAGGCTGCTTCCCGCTTCGCCGCGTCCATGGGCTGCGTGTGCGTGCTGAAGGGCGCGCCGTCGGCTGTGGCGGCTCCCGATGGGAGGAACTGGGTCAACACCACGGGGAACCACGGCATGTCCACAGGCGGAAGCGGGGATGTGCTGACCGGCATCATTGCCGGGCTTCTGGGCCAGGGGACGCCGCCTCTGGAAGCGGCGCTTCTGGGCGTATGGCTCCATGGACGGGCCGGGGATCTGGCGGCCGGGACGGAAGGGACTTACGGACTGATGGCGCGCCATCTGATCGGCTGTCTGCCGGGCGCCATGGAAGATAAAGGAGAAAACCATATATGAAGCTGTATTTACGGGTGTGCGCGGAGATCAATCTGGATGCCGCCGCATATAATTTAAAAAACATGAAAAATAATCTGGAAAAGGAGACCCGGATCATCGCCGTGGTGAAGACGGACGGATATGGCCACGGGGCGGTTCCCATCGCCCGCATGGCGGAAGAACTGGATTATATCTGGGGATCCGCCGTGGCCACCATCGAGGAAGCGGTGATGCTTCGGCGGGAAGGCGTCCAAAAGCCGATTCTGGTGCTGGGGTTCGTCTTTCCGGACGGGTATGAGGACGCGGTCCGGTACGATATCCGGCTGGCGGTGTTCAAGCTGTCCATGGCAAGGCAGCTCTCGGAGGAGGCGGTGCGCCAGGGGAAGACTGCGTACCTGCATATCAAGGTGGATACGGGCATGGGACGCATCGGGTTTCCGGACGACGGGGACAGCGCGGATGCGGTAAAGGAGATCAGCCTTCTGCCCCAGGTACAGATCGAAGGTCTGTTCACTCATTTTGCCCGTGCGGACGAAAAGGATAAAGAAGCTGCCAGACAGCAGCTTTCCCGTTACCTGGATTTTTCCCGCATGCTGGAAGAGCGGGGAATTGAGATCCCGATGCGCCACTGTTCCAATACGGCGGGCATCTTCGACCTGAAGGAAGCCAACCTGGACGCGGTACGGGCGGGGATCTCCATCTATGGGCTGTACCCGTCGGACGAGGTGAATAAATTCGCAGTGGCGATTACGCCGGTGATGTCCCTGAAGAGCCATGTGGCGTTTATCAAAGACGTGGAGCCTGGGACGGCGATCAGTTATGGCGGCATGTTCGTGGCAGAGCATCGGATGCGTATCGCCACCATACCGGTGGGATACGGGGACGGTTACCCCCGTTCTCTGTCCAACAAAGGATATGTGCTGATCCGGGGACGGCGCGCGCCCATTACGGGCAGGGTCTGCATGGACCAGTTCATGGTGGATGTGACGGATATCCCCGACGCCAGGGAGGGCGATATGGTGACGCTGATCGGCTCCGAGGGAGGCCAGGAGATCACCATGGAGTTTCTGGGAGAACTGTCCGGACGCTTCAATTATGAACTGGCCTGCGACATCGGCAAACGGGTGCCCCGGCGTTTCTGGAGGAACGGAAAGGTGGCGGCGACGCAGGATTATTTTGAAACAACTGGAATAGAACCCAATTAGGATGGAAATACTCTGACTGACATTACCTAACAGATCGGAGTGAACATGGTGACAATCAGACGTGGCGACGTATATTATGCAGACTTAAGACCAGTGATCGGGTCGGAACAGGGAGGCATCCGCCCGGTGCTGATTATACAGAATGATGTGGGAAACCGGCACAGCCCCACGGTGATCTGCGCCGCCATCACATCCAAGATGAATAAAGCGAAGCTGCCCACCCATGTGGAACTGGACGCGGCTTCCCACCATATGGTGAAGGATTCGGTCATACTGCTGGAGCAGCTGCGCACCATCGACAAAAAAAGACTGAAAGACAAGGTCTGCCATCTGGATGCATCCATACTGGAGAAAATTGATTACGCTCTGAAAATCAGTCTGGAATTGGATACATAGGCTTGCCAACCCTGATTCAGCGTGTTATATTACAAAAGAACGAAAGAAGGAAAAGGAGTGAATTTATGTCAGGACATTCCAAATTCGCAAACATAAAGCATAAAAAAGAGAAGAATGATGCGGCGAAGGGAAAGATTTTTACGATTATCGGACGTGAGATCGCTGTGGCGGTCAAAGAAGGAGGCCCGGACCCGAACAATAACAGCCGCCTGCGCGACGTGATCGCCAAGGCGAAGGCCAACAATATGCCCAACGATACCATTGAGCGAGGGATCAAGAGGGCGGCCGGGGACGCCGGCGCCGTCAACTACGAGCATGTTACATATGAAGGATACGGACCGGGAGGCATCGCTATCATCGTGGAGGCGCTGACCGACAACAAGAACCGGACGGCGTCCAATGTGCGCAACGCTTTTACCAAAGGCAACGGCAGCCTGGGAACCACGGGCTGCGTCTCCTATATGTTTGACCAGAAGGGACAGATTATCATTGACCGGGAAGAATGCGATGCGGACCCGGACGATCTGATGATGACGGCTCTGGACGCAGGAGCGGAGGATTTCACCGAGGAGGAAGACAGCTTCGAGATCCTGACTTCGCCGGATGATTTCTCGGCGGTGCGCGAGGCGCTGGAGACCCAGGGGATTCCCATGGCGGAGGCAGAGGTGAAGATGATCCCTCAGAATTATGTGTCTCTCACCGATGAGAATGATATTAAGTTTTTGAACCGTACACTGGATCTTCTGGATGATGACGACGACGTCCAGGCGGTCTACCACAACTGGGATGAGTAGAAAAGATGTTTAGAGAAGGAACATGCCCCAAATGCCGGCAGGTGATCCAGGTTCCCGACGACCGGGAAAAGGTGATCTGTATGTACTGCGGAGAGGAGATCCGCGTGGATGAGGCGCTGGGAGCCGCAGAAGAGAAGAAGAAGCTGGGCCAGGAGGCCTGGCAGGAATACTTTGACAAAGCAAGGCAGGAACTTCAGCAGGTGATCCGCACCTGCTACAATCCCATGGATAATTTCAAAAAGAATCTGTACGAAGGCGAGTTTGAGAATTATTACGCCGCGCGCAGGGAGTTGTTTGAGGCGCTGGATCAGATCTACCAGTACGGGGAGAACCCGGAAGACAGCCTGAAGGAGCTGGCGGAACATCTGACCCGGACGGCCCGGGAAGAACTGGATGGAATCCGTTTTAAAGGACGCCGTACCCAACGCCAGCTGGATTATAATTTCCTGGTCAGCGTATATCTGGTGCCGTCGGTGATGAAATATCCGGCCGGTTTTTCCGAACCGTTTGCCGACTGCCTGATCAGTCACTGGAATGAGACATTCCAGACGAACCTGGGGAAAGCCACCTACGACGAGATCAACAAAGGCTTCCGCAGGAAGCTCTGCTATGTGACCACCGCCGTGTGCGAAGGACTGGGCAAGGGCACGGACTGTGAGGAACTGACGCTTTTAAAGGCGTACAGGGATCAGTACATGGAGGCCACGGAGGAAGGCCGCGCCATGGTGGACGAATATTACGATATCGCCCCCACCATTGTGAAGCGGATCGAAAAAGAAGAGAACAGCCGGGAAATTTATCTTGGATTATATGAAGACTATCTGGTACCCTGTATCCGCATGATCCGGGCACAGGAGTACGAGGCGTGCAAAGACACCTACCAGGGCATGGTCCTGGAACTAAAGAATCGGTATATGAGCCAGAACTGAGGCTTCCGGCGGCAGAGAACGGCAGAAAGAAGGTACAAACATGAAAAAACCATTCAGACCGGATACCATCTGCATACAGGCAGGATGGAAACCCGGGAACGGGGAACCCAGGGGGCTTCCCATTTATCAGAGCACCACGTTTAAATACGATACTTCGGAGGAGATGGGCGCGCTGTTCGATCTGGCCGCCGAGGGGTATTTCTATACCCGCCTCCAGAACCCCACCAACGATGCGGTGGCCCAGAAGATTGCGGAGCTGGAAGGCGGCGTGGCGGCCATGCTGACCTCTTCCGGACAGGCGGCGAACTTCTATACCATCGCCAACCTGTGCCAGGCAGGAGATCACATCGTATGCTCCGCCAAGGTTTATGGCGGCACTTTTAACCTGTATGCGGCCACTATTCACAAAATGGGGATTGAATGTACTTTTGTGGACCCGGACGCGCCTGCGGAGGAGATCGAGAAGGCGTTCCGTCCCAATACGAAGGCCGTAGTGGGAGAGACCATCGCCAATCCGGCGCTGGTAGTGCTGGATATCCGGAAATTTGCGGATCTGGCCCACGCCCACGGAGTTCCGCTGATCGTGGACAATACCTTTGCCACACCGGTGAACTGCCGTCCCTTTGAGTTCGGCGCGGATATTGTGACTCATTCCACAACCAAATACATGGACGGCCATGCCATGGCAGTGGGCGGCTGTATCGTGGACAGCGGAAATTTCGACTGGGACGCCCATGGGGAGAAGTTCCCGGGGCTGACCACACCGGACGAGACCTACCACGGCGTTGTATATACGAAGCAGTTTGGGAAAAAAGCGTTTATCACCAAGGCGACGGCGCAGCTCATGCGTGATCTGGGAAGCATTCCGTCTCCCATGAATTCTTTCCTGCTGAATGTGGGACTGGAGACGCTGCCTCTGCGGGTGGAGAAACACTGCAGCAATGCGAAAAAAGTCGCTGAGTTCCTGAAAGATCATCCGAAAGTGGAATTTGTCAACTGTGCGATGCTTCCGGGAGACCGGTATTATGAACTGGCGCAGAAATATATGCCGAACGGCACCTGCGGCGTGCTGTCTTTCGGCCTCAAGGGGACGAAAGAAGACGCGGTGCGGTTCATGGACAGCCTGAAGCTGTGCGCGATTGTCACCCATGTGGCGGACGCCCGTACCTGCGTCCTCCATCCGGCAAGTCACACGCACCGGCAGATGAACGAGGAGCAGCTTAAAGAGGCCGGCGTGACGCCGGGCATGATCCGTCTCTCCGTGGGGATCGAGAATCCGCTGGATATCATCGAGGACCTGGAGCAGGCGCTGGAGCAGGTGTAAGCGGGCTGCGCTGCGGTTGGCGCTGAAGATGCCAGCACGTCCGCTCGGCTCGTTGCTCGCGGGTATAGAAGGCCGGCCTTTTGCCCATACTGATATCAGTATGGAAGAAAGGCTGGTTTTTTTATGGCAGAACAGGATAAACTGGAGAAATACGGGCAGCCCGAGGAGCTGTTGGGCAGGGAAGGGTCGCATATACAGATCCTGACGGTGATCGGGGAGATCGAAGGGCACGAGTGCCTGGCGGCTAACAGCAAGACGACGAAATATGAGCATGTGATCCCCATGCTGGCGGCGGTGGAGGAGAATCCTCAGATCCACGGCCTTCTGGTGCTGATCAATACGGTGGGCGGCGATGTGGAGAGCGGCCTGGCCATCGCGGAGATGATCGCGTCCCTGAGCAAGCCGTCCGTGTCGCTGGTGCTGGGCGGAAGCCATTCCATTGGCGTGCCGCTGGCGGTATCCACGGATTACTCTTTCATCGTCCCCACCGGAACCATGATGATCCATCCGGTGCGGATGACGGGTCTGATCATCGGGGTGGCCCAGACCTTTGACTATTTTCAGAAGATCCAGGACCGGATCAGCAGTTTTATTGTGGAACACAGCCGGGTGCGCATGGACCGGCTGATGAAACTGATGCTGGAGACCGGGGAGCTGACCAAGGATGTGGGAAGTGTCCTGGTGGGAAAACAGGCGGTTCAGGAGGGGATCATCGACGAAGTGGGCGGCATCAAGGAAGCGTTTCAGATGCTGCACCAGATGATGGCGGAGCGGTAAAAGACGGGCGGACGCCGCCGCATGTCCGCCGGGGAGCTGCGGGGAGCAGTAAGGCGGACGCCGCGCAAATCGGTCAGGTATTTACAGGAGGATAAGAAGATGAAGATATTGCAGGGGCTTGAGCCCAGGGGCGTGTGGAATTATTTTGAGGAACTGTGCGGGATTCCCCACGGTTCCCACAACGAGAAGGCGGTCAGTGATTACTGCGTCCGGTTCGCAAAAGAACGTGGATTGGAAGTGCACCAGGACAGCGCGTGGAACGTGGTAATCATCAAGGAGGCTTCCGCTGGATATGAGGACGCGGAACCGCTGATCCTGCAGGGCCATCTGGACATGGTCTGCGTGAAAGAGGAAGGCTGCGCCCTGGATTTTGAAAAAGACGGGCTGGATCTGCAGACGGAAGGAGACTGGGTCTGTGCCCGCGGCACGACCCTGGGCGGGGACGACGGCATCGCGGTGGCTTATGGGCTGGCGCTATTGGACGACGATCATATCCCCCATCCCAGGCTGGAAGTGGTCTTTACCAGCTGTGAGGAGATGGGCATGGAGGGGGCTTCGGCGCTGGACGTCTCCATGCTGAAGGGGCATACCGTGCTGAACCTGGATTCTGAGGAGGAAGGCATCCTGCTGGCCGGCTGCGCGGGCGGCAGCCGCGCGGAAGTCTGCCTGCCCGTGGAAAGATCCCACGGGGACGGCGTGAAGGCGGTTCTGACGCTGGAGGGACTGCAGGGCGGACATTCCGGCACGGAGATCCACAAAGGCCGTGGAAACGCGAACCGCCTGCTGGCGGAAGTGCTGGGGACGCTGTGCGAAATCGTGAACTGCCGGATCGTCTCCCTGGAAGGCGGGGAGAAAGACAATGCCATTCCCGTGCGGGCCCAGGCGGTTCTGCTGATCCCGGAGCAGCAGAGGGAAGCGGCGGATGAGTTGTGCGCGGCACGGGCTCAGAGACTGGAAACGGAGCTGTCGGCCGCGGAGCCGTCCCTCCGGCTGCGGCTGGAATGGGAAGGCGCGTGGGAAGCGGATGCTTTCTGTAAGGAGAGCCAGGAGAGGGCGCTGGCCCTGATTCTGGCCCTGCCGGACGGCGTACAGGCCATGAGCCGGGAGATACCCGGACTGGTGGAAACGTCTCTGAACCTGGGCATTGTGCGGACCAGGGAAGATGGGATCTGCCTTTCCTACGCCCTGCGCAGTTCTGTGGAGGCGGCGAAAGAACGGCTGACCGGACGTATGAAATTCCTGACCGAATATCTGGGCGGAAGCATGGAGGTGAGCGGTGTGTATCCGGCCTGGGAATACCGCAGGGATTCCAGGCTTCGGGAGGACATGGTGCGGATCTATGAAGAAATGTTCGGCCGGAAGCCGGAGGTACAGGCGATCCACGCGGGACTGGAGTGCGGGATCCTGGCTTCTAAGATCCCGGATCTGGACTGCGTCTCCATGGGTCCGGATATCCTGGATATCCACACCACCAAAGAGCGCATGAGCATCCCGTCGGTGGAGCGGATGTGGCGGTATATCCTGGAGATTGTGAAAACGAAACGATAACGAGAACGAAAAGTGCCCCGGCAGTATGCGGACCATGAAATGTATGGCCCGGACTGCCGGGGCGACTGTTTTGCGCAGCCTGCCGCAGGCCAGGAAGCCTGCGAGACAGGATTTTTTTAAATATTTACGGCTTACTGGATGGGTTCAAAATCCACCACTCCGTGCTTGCACAGCGGGCAGATGAAATCCTCCGGAAGTTCGTCTCCTTCATAGATGTAACCGCATACCTTGCACACAAAGCCTTTCTTGCCTTCAGTCTGGGGTTTCGGCTTCACGTTGTTCTGGTAGTAGGTGTAGGTCATGGTATCTTTGTCGCTCATGAC
Source organism: uncultured Lachnoclostridium sp. (assembly GCA_944381625.1). Taxonomy (GTDB): domain Bacteria; phylum Bacillota; class Clostridia; order Lachnospirales; family Lachnospiraceae; genus Hominiventricola. Next base: position 362,873 of record CALWLW010000001.1, on the reverse strand, counting down.
GCGCGCTTCGGTCACGGAGCAGATGAACATACCGTGGGTGCCCAGATCCACATACTGTTCCACCTTGAGGGAGAGTACCGCGTTGATGTACTTGGGAAGGATGCGCAGTCCGTTGTCCGAACGCACTTCCGTCCAGCCGGCAAACTTGTCCGCCGCGCGTCCGCTCTGGAAACCGAAGTTCTGGAATACGGAGAACGGAGCTTCCACAGAGAGGCAGTTCACATTCAGTACGCCCGTCTGTTTGATCACATGGTGGGAGTAATTCGCCTTATTGATATTGACCGCCACGCGGTTGGGGGTGTCGGTCACCTGGGTTACAGTGTTGACGATCAGGCCGTTGTCCTTCTTGCCGTCGTTGCAGGTCACCACATACAGGCCGTAGCCGATGCGGAACAGAGCCGTCAGGTCGTTCTTGTTGGCGGCGTCCGGAGACTGGGCGATGTATTCGCGGCAAAGCTCGTCCGCCATAGCCTCCAGCTGGTCCTTGGTCTCGCTCTTGACTGCGGACATGATGCGGACGGTGGTGTTGAGCCAGTTGATGTTCTTGCTCTCGGAGAACATCTCTTTCATCACCTTGGCGGCCAGCGGGGACCAGGAGCCGTTCTCGATCAGGCCGATGGTGCGGTTCTGGTAGTTGCGCTCGGTCAGATGGTCGATGAAGTCTCTCATGAACGGGAAGATGCCCGCGTTGTAGGTGGTGGTGGCCAGCACCAGTTTTCCGTAGCGGAACGCGTCCGCCACTGCCTTGGACATGTCGTCCCTGGCCAGGTCATAGACCACAACTTTGGGACATCCCTTTGCTCTCAGCTTGTCTGCCAGGATCTCCACAGCCTTTTTGGTATGTCCGTAGACGGAGGTGTAGGCGATCATGATGCCTTCTTCTTCCACAGAGTAGGAGGACCAGATGTCGTATTTCTCCAGATAATGTCCCAGGTTCTCCGTGAGGATGGGGCCGTGCAGCGGGCAGATGATGGAAATATCCAGGCCGGAGGCGGCTTTTAAGAGCGCCTGTACCTGTGCGCCGTATTTGCCCACGATACCGATAAAGTAACGGCGGGATTCGTCGTCCCAGTCTTCTTCCACGTCCAGGGCGCCGAATTTTCCGAAGCCGTCTGCGGAGAACAGGACTTTCTCCGTGCTTTCATAGGTTACCATGACCTCCGGCCAGTGAACCATGGGAGCATAGACGAAGTTGAGTACGTGGCTGCCCAGGGAGAGGGAACCGCCGTTTTCTGCGATCAGCTTGCGGTTCTCAATATCCATATCAAAGAAATTGTCCATCATGGCGAAGGCTTTTTCCGTGGAGACGACGACGGTCTCCGGATAAGTATTCACGAAGTTCTGGATGTTGGCCGCGTGGTCCGGCTCCATGTGCTGTACGACCAGATAGTCCGGCTTGCGCCCGTCCAGGACGTTGGCCACATTGTCCAGCCACTCATGGGTGAAGTTGATGTCCACCGTGTCCATGACGGCGACTTTCTCGTCCAGAATCACGTAGGAATTGTAGGACATGCCGTTTGGAACCACATACTGTCCCTCGAACAGATCCACCTGGTGGTCGTTGACACCCACATAGCGGATGCTTTCAGTAATGTTTGGCATTGATAAAACCTCCATCTTCTTTGTATTAGTGTTTCATTTCTTTACCGCATTTATTATACCAAAAACCGACGCAGGGGGAAAGCCTGCATTTGATTTTTTTCCACCTTACGCCGGGCTTAAGAAAGGTGAAGAATTCTTAAGAATTTCCAAAGTTCCGTATTTTTGAAAAAAAGTATGCTATTTTATATATGGTTTATAAAAAGGCCGGCTTGACAGACGGCGGGAAATATATTATTGTATTAAGTGATTAAAACAATAATGTATTGATACAGATATACAGAGAGGAGTGTATGGCACTTTGGATACGCTGGTGGAAGTGCGGGATATGTGCAAGATTTATAATCCCGGCGAGAATGAAGTGCGGGCGCTGGACCATGTGAGCCTTAGGATCGACAGAGGAGAATTTGTGGCGATCATCGGTCATTCCGGTTCGGGAAAGTCCACGCTGATGAATATGCTGGGATGTCTGGACGTCCCCACGTCCGGTAGTTATTATCTTAACGGGAAGGATGTGTCCCATCTGACCGATGATGAACTTTCGGATATCCGGAACCTGGAGATCGGGTTTATCTTCCAGGGATTCAACCTGATCCCCAATCTGACGGCAAGAGAGAATGTGGAACTGCCGCTGATTTACCGGGGAGTTGGACGCAGGGAAAGGGAGGAACTGTCGCTGGATGCTCTGGAGACGGTGGGGCTTTCCCACAGAGTGGATCATAAGCCCAGCGAGATGTCGGGAGGTCAGCAGCAGCGGGTGGCCATCGCCCGGGCGATCGCTGCCAGGCCGCCGGTGATCCTGGCGGACGAACCCACAGGAAACCTGGATTCCCATTCTACCCAGGATATTATGAATGTGCTGAAGGAACTGCACAAAAGCGGGAGGACCGTGATTTTGATCACTCATGACAACGATATCGCCGCCCAGGTGAAACGGGTGATCCGCATCAAAGACGGAAGAATTGAAGCAGACTATATGAATGAAGGAGAAGCGAAAGGGAATGAAAAAGTTCTGGAAAAATCATAAAAAAGAGGAGATCGTAGTATCCGAAGGAGGACAGGACGGACTGGAGCTGGTATCCCTGGAGGACGGCCCGTCCTTTCCGGCTCCCGGCAGGAAACGGAAGAAAAAGGAAAAAACTTTGCTGACCCCGGCCCAGAAAAAGAAAAAGCGCAAAAGGATCATCACCGGCGCCGTGGCAGCCTGCCTGGTACTCTATATTGTAAGCCGGATGTTCGCGCCGGCGCCCCTTCCCATCGTGACAGTCCGGAGCGCGCAGGTGGGCACCATCGAACAGACCGTGGACACCAGCGGAACCGTACAGACGGAGGTAAAGAAGACTTATTTTTCTCCGCTCAGCGCAAAGGTTGGAGAATTTCAGGTGGAAGTGGGCGACACTGTGACGGCGGGAGATATCCTGCTTTTCTACGATGCGGAGGATCTGGAGGAGCGCAGGCAGGAAGCTTCTCTGCAGAATGACGAGGCCTACTATAACTATCAGGATACTGTAAACAAAAGCGCGTCAGAAGCGGCAGAATACAGCCGGTCCAGTCACGATGTGGAGATCCTGGAACAGCAGGTGGCAGACTGGAAAGCTACCGTTAGCGCTCTGCGGCAGTATATCACCGACCTGGGGTGCCATTTGAGAGACGCCCAGAAGGACGGCCATGAGAACCGTTCCGCGGAGCTGCAGTCCATGATCGACCAGGCGAACAACGACCTGACTGACAAGCAGGAGGAACTGGCTGAGTTCGAGAGCGACCTGGCGGAGCAGAAAGCCATACAGTCGGCTTCTGAGGACGCGGTGCTCACTGACAGCGCCAGAAAGCAGGCTACGGCCACCAAAGACCTGGCGGAGATGAAAGCGGATAAGGTGGAAAGCGCTGTAGAAGAAGTAAAGGACGGTCTGAAAGCAGAATTCGGCGGTGTGGTTACGGATATTAAAGCCGTGGAAGGCGGCGTCACCGAGGAGAACGGCGAGCTTCTTACGGTGGAGAGCAACGAGGACGTCTGTGTTATGATTTCCCTGAACAAGAGCGACCTGGAAAAAGTGAAGGAAGGCCAGAAAGCGGTCGTCACCGTGGTGGGAAAAGAATATGAGGGGACGGTAACCAGGGTCAGCAAGTCCGCGACCAAGAATGACAAAGGAGCTTCCGTGGTGGAAGGCGAGATACATATCGACAATCCGGATGAGGACATTTTCCTGGGCGTGGACGCAAAAGTGAAGATTGAAGGCGTGAAGGCGGAGAATGTGGTCACCGTGCCCATCGAGGCGGTCAACGTGGGCAAAGAAGGCAGCTTTGTCTACGTGGTGGAAGATGGAATCCTGGGGATCAGGGACGTGGAAACCGGCATCTCTTCCGCAGAGGCAGTGGAGATTGTAAGCGGACTGGACGGGACGGAGCAGGTGGTATTGAGCGTCGGCACCGGTCTGGAAGAAGGAAGCCCGGTCATGGCAGTGGAGGGCTGATGCATGGGACAGCTTTGGGAATACTTGAAAATGGCGGTCAGCGATATCCGGATGAACCGGGGAAGATCCTTTCTTACCATGCTGGGCATCATCATCGGAGTATCCTCGGTGATCCTGATCATGTCCATCGGCAACGGAGCCAAGTCTGAGATGGAGGAGGAGCTCTCTTCCGTCGCCGGCGGCCAGATCTATCTCTATGCCAACAGCAATCTGGAGGGAGAGATCCCTGTGATCACGGAGGAGGACCGGGAAGCTCTGCGGGGGCTGGAGCATGTGAAAGGGGCCAGCTCTGTATACAACATGCTGAACAGCGTGGCAACGCCCAAAGGGACTTTCGATGCGCTGGTGGACTATGCCAACCCGGATTACCGGTATGCCACCAATCCGGTCATGCTCTACGGACAATGGTTTACCTGGGATGATTATGACGCGGGGCTTGATGTGGCGGTGATCTCCGAGGAATCTGCGATCCAGATGTACGGGACTGCGGACGTGGTGGGGATGACCTTTGAGATGGACGACGGCAGCGAGATCAAGGATATGCGGATCGTGGGTGTGAAAAAAAACATGGAAGGCACGTTTGTGTCCATGGGAACCGGAGGATATCTGGACATTTCCCTTCCTTTGACTTCTGACTCTTACTGGGCCACATACAATGATATGGATTCCATATATATTTTCGGAGAGACCGGTTATACCACCCAGGTGGCAGAAGCTGCGATCCGGCTTCTGGAAAGCCGTCATGATATGGTTGGGCAGGACGCGTTTTTAATGCAGGATTTTGACAGCCAGATGGCGGCCGTGTCCCAGGTGCTGGATATGATCACCATTTTCATTATGCTGGTGGCCGCCATCTCCCTTCTGGTGGGCGGAATCGGCGTAATGAACATCATGCTGGTGTCCGTGACGGAGCGTACCAGGGAGATCGGCATCCGCAAGGCGCTGGGCGCCAGGACCAAATCCATTCTGATCCAGTTCCTGGCAGAATCCGCGATCATCACCTGCATCGGCGGCGTGATCGGGATCATTCTGGGCATTACGGGAGCTTATGGCATCTGCTCGCTCCCCATGGTGGGATTCTCCCCTTCTGTCAGTATGGGAGCCGTTGTGGGCGCGACGCTTTTCTCATCTGCGGTGGGTATTTTCTTCGGAATCTACCCGGCTAAAAAAGCGGCCAAAATGAATCCCATCGAGGCGCTGAGGATGAATTAAATCATTGAAAAAGTGGAAAACAGCGGGCCTGCCCGGCTAAGAGCCGGGCGGGTCTTTTTTGTCGAAAAAGATTGCAGGAGATGAACTACGTGTGCTATCTTAATATATATAAATGTACGTGAAATAATTATGGAAATGAGTGTGAAACGTCTATGGAAACAGATATGCTTGCAAGAGTCGAAATAAAGATTGACTGTGACGAAAAACTTTCGGTTCAAATGGGGGCGCTGTTTCACGGCGCTCTGATGGAAGAAATCTCCGAGGACTATGCTTCCTTTTTACACCGGCCGGAGTTGCACCCGTTTGCGCAGCATCTTGAGCGGAGAGACGGCGAATGGTACTGGATTGTCAACTGTATGAACCGGGAAGCAGCGGAATGTATCATAGACCGCGCACTGGAACCCATGGACTGTATAGAACTAAAAAAATTAGGATACAAGGTTGTGTTGAAGGAAAAGAAGCGCAGTTCCATCTCACAGAGAGAATTGATGGATCAATTTTACTGTTCCAGAGCTTCCAGATATGTCAAGCTACATTTTGTGACGCCGACAGCCTTCAAGCAAAATGGGAAATATCTGTTTTATCCGGATCTTCGCTGCATTTACCAAAGTCTGATGAATAAATATGACGCTTCTGTCAGCAAAGAAAGTATGGTTGATGAAGATACGCTGGAAGATCTTACAGCGAACACGGAAGTGCTCCAATATGATCTGAAAAGCGTTAAATACCAGATGGGAGCTGTAAGAATTCCATCGTTTATCGGGAAGATCAAGCTTCGGATAAAAGGGACGCAGACCATGGCGGATTTTGGAAATTTACTGTTCCACTTTGGAACATATTCCGGAGTAGGAATCAAATCAGCTCTGGGAATGGGAGCGTTCAAAATGATAGATGAGGGGAGTGACCGAGGTGAACGAAAGACAGTTAAAACTGATTGTGGGCAGCCTTCTGCATGATATTGGAAAAGTTGTATATCGAAGCGGAGACGGCAGAAATCACAGCCAGAGCGGATATGAGTATCTGAAAAATGAAGCAGGGATTGAGGATGGAGAGATTCTGGACTGTGTCAGATATCATCATGGGATGCGGCTGAAGGATGCGAAAATACCGGACAATGCACTTGCATATATCACCTATTATGCGGACAACGTAGCTTCTGCAGTTGACCGGAGAGAAGGAATGGAACAGGAGGCAGGCTTTGACAAAAAAGTGCCCCTTTTCAGTGTATTTAATATTCTCAATGGCAACAATGGGAAATCCCGTTATCAGCAGCAGGTGCTGGATACCAGAAAAGGGCTTTTTTATCCTACGGAAGAAGCCCTGGAACTGACGGAATCGTTTTATAGAGAAATTGCAGCGCAGATTACGGACAATCTCAGAGGGATTACATTTACAAAAGAGTATCTTAATTCGCTGCTGTCGGTCTTGGAAGCTAATTTATCCTATATTCCTTCTTCCACTTCCAGAAAAGAGCTGGCAGATATTTCACTGTATGACCATGTGAAGATTACGGCGGCAGTGGCCTCCTGCATTGCCGCTTATCTGGAAGACCGTAAAATTACAGAATACAAAAAAGTTCTGTTTCAGGACGGCAGGGCTATGTATGCAGAAAAAATGTTTTTACTGTATTCCATGGACATAAGCGGTATACAAAGCTTTATTTATACAGTGGGATCACAGGGGGCGCTGCGGGGACTGCGTGCGAGAAGTTTTTATCTGGAGATTGTCATGGAGCACATGATCGATGAACTTCTGGAGAATCTGTCGCTGTCCAGGGCGAATCTGATTTATTCAGGAGGCGGGCATTGTTACCTTCTGCTTCCCAATACGGCAGAAACGGCTACGATATTGGATAAACATGAAAAGAAGACAAACCAGTGGTTTTTGGATACCTTTGGGATTGCACTGTATGTGGGAGGCGGTTACGCACTGTGCAGTGCAGACGATCTGAAAAATGAACCGGAAGGAAGCTATGCCAGTCTATATCAAGAGATATCAAAAATGATAAGCGGTAAAAAATCGCATCGGTATACGGCGGATGAGATCCGTTGGCTCAATAAGAGGGACATTTCCGGTGAGAGAGAGTGCGTGGTCTGCCGACGGACCGGAAAGACGGACGAAAACGGGAAATGTCATATCTGCGCAGCTTTGGAAAAGATTTCAGGCAGCGTTCTTTACCAGGATTTTTTCACCGTGATCAGAGAGCCCGAAGAGGATGCGCTGCCGCTTCCCGGAGGAAAATATCTGGCGGCGGATACGCGGGACAGCCTGAAAAAAAGGATGGAAGAGGACAACTATGTCCGCAGTTACGGGAAAAATAATATTTTTACCGGCAGACATCTTACTACAAAGTTATGGGTAGGAAGCTATACGACGGGAGACACGTTTGAACAATTTGCGGAAAAAGCGGAAGGTATCCAACGGATTGGGATTCTCAGGGCGGACGTGGATAATCTTGGAAAGACCATGATTTATGGTTTCCGCAGGCCGGATGGAAGCGACCGGTACGCGACGCTTTCACGGACGGCGGCGCTATCGAGACAATTATCATTGTTTTTCAAAAATTATATCAATCATATTCTGGAAAATGGTGTGGAGGGCCGTTTTGGAGGAAGCGGCAGCAGGAATGTAACGATTGTATATTCCGGAGGCGACGATGTTTTCCTTGTTGGCGCCTGGAATGATGTGGCAGCGGCGTTTATAGATCTCCGACAGTCATTCATGCGATTTACGCAGGGGACGCTGACAATTTCCGGAGGGCTTGGATTGTACCAGCCCGGTTATCCCATCAATATGATGGCAAAGGAGACAGGACTTCTGGAGGATGCAGCGAAGGAGAATCCGGGGAAAAATGCAGTCGCATTATTTGAAGAGGACAGTATGTACGCCTGGGAAGTATTTCTCGACCAGGTACTGGGAGAAAAATTCAGAGTAATCCAGACGTTTTTTGATCAGTCGGACGATCATGGGAAATCATTTTTGTACCATCTGCTGGAACTGCTCCGCGACAGTGAGGACTGTATCCAGACTGCCAGGTTTATCTATCTGCTCTCCCGTATGGAGCCGGAGGAAGGGCAGGAACAGAAGGATGCATATAAGATTTTTTCCAGAAAAATGTACGAATGGATAAAGGAGCCGGAGGACAGAAGGCAGGCCATTACTGCCATGTATTTATACATTTATCTGAACAGAGACAGGGAGGGACAAGAAGAACATGAAGCTGGATGACAATAATTACGTGGAGCTGGCGGAATCAGCCATCAAGAATCTAAGTAACAGGAAGGATAAAAGAGGAAATGTGATTAAGATGGTAACAACCTCTAAAATCCGCAATCTTCTTGCGATCACGGCAGATCTGTACAATGAAGTGCTGTCAGTAAAAGGGGAAAAGCTTCCGGAGGATATCACAGGCCGGATCAATTACCTGAAAGTACGTTTTGTATATGAGGCGGGCCGGGATGCAAGGGTAAAAGACCTGGTCGAAGAAGCTAAAATTCTGGAATGTTTGAACGATATTAAAGGAAACCGACAGCAGTTTATCCGTTTCAGCAGATATATAGAAGCGCTGGTAGCATATCACAGATTTTACGACGGGAAAGACAGTTAGGGAGGGAATGAGATGTTTGCAAAGATAGAGATTACCGGGACGATTGAAATACGGACAGGGATGCATATAGGCGGATCCGACGCTTTCTCCGCAATTGGGTCTGTGGATGCTCCGGTGATAAAAGATGTGATAACCCAGAGCCCGATGATACCGGGCAGCAGCTTGAAAGGAAAGATGAGGACGCTGCTTGCAAAAAGATATAATACATCGTTTGCGAATACGCCGGATGATGACGAGGACTTCCTGACTGATTTGTTTGGCAGCGCAAAAAAGAATCATGTAAAAACAAGCCGGATTCTTTTTGCGGATGCGGTTCTGGGAAACTGGGAAGAATTAAAAAAGCAGGGCCTGAACAGTAAAACGGAAATAAAATTTGAAAATTCCATTAAAAGAACGACGGCAGTCGCGAATCCAAGGCAGATTGAAAGAGTGGTAAGAGGTTCAGAATTTCCGCTGAATCTGATCTATGAGGTCAAGGACGATGAGACAACCATAAAAGATTTTGAGATCCTGGCAGAAGGATTCCGGCTGTTGGAATATGATTATCTTGGCGGCAGCGGCTCCAGAGGGTATGGAAAGATTAAATTTAAAGATTTGTACGCAGAACCGGTCATTGGAGACCTTCCGGATGAAGTGATGGAAAAGTGCAGAGAACTTCTGAACGGAATTTAGCGGGGGAACATATGAAGTATTCGATTTTTAAGCTGGAATTTTCCACAGGAGTCCATTTTGGGAAGGGGCTGCTCAATGACAGCCAGGATACATTCACAGCGGATATTCTGTTTTCTGCGCTGTACATAGAAGCGTTGAAAAATGGGATGCAGGATGTATTCTATCAGGAGATAAAAGAGGAAAACCTGCTCTTTTCGGATGCGCTTCCTTACGTTGGAAAACAGTATTTACTGCCCAAGCCGTGCGTCTATGTGGAACATGCGAGACAGGGGGATTCCGAGGAAAAGAAAAAATTTAAAAAAATGAAGTACCTTCCGGTAGAAAAACTGGATGATTATTTGGCTGGAACACTGAATCCGGATCAAAATCCCATGAATGAATTTGGAAAATTCGAGCAGCGTACCTTGACTTCGGTGAGAAGAGAAGAAGATACCCTGCCATATCGCGTGGGCGTTTTCCGCTATCAGAAGGGCAATGGCCTTTATGTCCTGGCGGCGGGGAAGGAAGAACGGCAGCTTGGACTCCTGGAAGAACTTTTGGAGATGCTGTCTTATACTGGCATTGGAGGGAAAAAATCGGATGGGCTGGGGAAATTTACTTTGAAACATGGAACCGGCACAGAGTTACTGCTGAATCGTCTTCAGAAAAAAACGGGCAGATATATGCTGCTTTCTTCTGCTCTCCCCAGAGATGAGGAACTGGACGCAGTACTGGAGGGCGCGTCGTATTTGCTGGACAAACATTCTGGTTTTATTTTTTCTGATCATTATGCGGATGAGATCCGGAAAAAGAAAGACCTTTATATGTTTTCTGCAGGTTCTTGTTTTTTGCGTCCGTTCCATGGAGATATCTTCGATGTGTCGGAAGGCGGAAGACATCCTGTGTACCGGTATGGCAAATCATTTTTCCTGGAGGTGTAGGAATGAATGCATTTTTAAAAAATTATAGAATGAAAATACATACGCTTGCACCTGTATTCATAGGAGACGGCAGTAAAATTGGAAAAAAAGAATATATCTACCTTCCATGGGAACATAGGATTATCATACCTGACCTGGGAAAGATGTATGAAGCTCTTTCAAAAGCTGGAAAAAGGAATGCCTATGAAAAATATATGTTGGAAAACAGCAGGGAAGATTTATCTGTATGGCTGAAACAGCAGGGGATTTCCAAAAGAGAATATGACCAGTGGAAGCAATACGAGATTGATGCAGGGGAGATCCCGCTGACAGGTGACCAGTTCCGAAGTGTAAAAGCTAAAGAGATTGCCAGTTTTATAAAAGACGCTTATGGCTTGCCATATGTTCCTGGGAGCAGTATAAAAGGAATGTTCCGGACTGCTCTCCTGGCGTATGAGATAAGGCACAATCCTGAAAAATACAGAGGAGTTGTGGCTAACATAAAAGAAAACGTCAGGAAGACAGCAGGAAGAACGGTTTTTCTCTCCAGAGAGACGGAAGAGATGGAGTCAACAGCATTTCACAAGTATTATTCGGATGTGGCAAGAGAAGAGACACGGTTAAAAGACGCTGTGAATGACTCTTTGGCGGGACTTCGCGTGAGCGACAGCGAGCCTGTGCCATTGAAGTCATTGGCATTGAGCCAGAAAATCGATTTGTCCCTGGACGGCAGAGAAAAACCGCTGCCCATATTGCGGGAAACGCTGTCTCCAGAAACTGATATTTTCTTTGAAGTAACAATTGACAGCAGTATGTGCCCATATGGAATAGAAGATATTCTGAACGCATTATCGGAGTTTCAGAGTATCTGCTATGATTCTTTTTACTCTCGTTTTCGCAGAGGAAGCAGGGACAAGGATGTAGTCTGGCTGGGAGGGGGTACCGGCTTTTTGTCAAAAACAGTTTTGTACCCTTTGTTTGGAAAAGACGCCGTCCGGGTAACAGATCAGGTGCTTCGCAATACATTAGGGAAAAAGTATGTGGAACATAAACATAATAAAGATCTCTCGCTTGGAATCGCTCCCCATGTATGCAAATGCACACGTTATGGCGGAACATTGCATGACATGGGTATGGCACGAATTGAATGGCTGCGGTAATTTTGCGCCGCAGTCGTATTCTAAAGGCCATATTCGGCTTTCACAGCGATAGAAAAGATTAGAAAAACCAATTTTTAATTTTCCGCCGCAAACCCTTGATTTCATGAAGAAAAATCAAAGGATACACGGGATGGGATTTGGATATAGAGAACCCCGAGAGGGGACGAGAACACATGAAATCACTTCCATTCGTTATCATCCATCATAATTTGATTTGGATATAGAGAACCCCGAGAGGGGACGAGAACACCCTCTACCTCCTCTTTATAAGATATCTCTAAGATGTATTTGGATATAGAGAACCCCGAGAGGGGACGAGAACATACCCGCTTCGATAGGTCTGCATAACTCTTCATTTGGATATAGAGAACCCCGAGAGGGGACGAGAACCCACCCTCAAGGATTTCATTCTGAGGTGCGTCAACATTTGGATATAGAGAACCCCGAGAGGGGACGAGAACGCGGCCATAGTCGCCATTGCAAAAATTTCTTGCATTTGGATATAGAGAACCCCGAGAGGGGACGAGAACATCTTTTAGGTCATTTAACATCTCATCAAGTTTCATTTGGATATAGAGAACCCCGAGAGGGGACGAGAACCGATAATAGCGACATGATCGCCAAAATAAGAATATTTGGATATAGAGAACCCCGAGAGGGGACGAGAACCATGATGGCAAACACCATAGCATTGTAAGGATCAATTTGGATATAGAGAACCCCGAGAGGGGACGAGAACAATATAATTGCTAGTGTTGTAGCCCTTGTCTTTTAACATTTGGATATAGAGAACCCCGAGAGGGGACGAGAACGAGTCACCTTAATGTCTTAACGTTTAATCTTGTATCATTTGGATATAGAGAACCCCGAGAGGGGACAAGAACAATGGCTACGCTATACCGGACACATCGCTGATGGTCTATTGGGACATAGAGAACCCGGGAAGGGGACGGGAACTACCTCACATAAATCACTGTTTTTGCCAAACTGAATTTGGATACAGTGAACCCCGAGAGGGGACAAACGCAATATTTCCATAATGTACACGTTGGCTTTTTTATGAGTTTGAATGGAAGGAGATTATCAATGAGCTACTTATATGTGTGTGAGCAGGGAGCCGTGATCAATTTTTCAGGGAACCGTTTCCAAGTGAAATACAAAGACGGTATGCTGAAAAGCATTCCGGCAGAGACGTTGGAAGTCATAGAAGTGTTTGGAAGCGTACAGCTCACAACGCAAAGTATGGAAGAATGTCTGAAAAGAGGAATTAATGTGATCTTCTACTCTACAAAAGGGGCATATTTTGGCAGACTGATTTCCACCTCACATGTGAACGTACAAAGGCAGCGCATGCAGGCTGAGATTGGCAAGAATGAAGAATTTAAACTGGCATTCTCGAAACAGATCATCAGTGCGAAAATAAAAAATCAGATGGTTATTCTGCGGAGATATTCCAGAACGACAGGGAGTGATGTGAAGCGTTCTATAATAGAGATGAAGATTATGGAGGAAAAAGTCTGGCGGGGAAATACAGTAGAGCAGATTATGGGATACGAGGGAAATGCGGCCAGAATTTATTTTCAGAGTATAGGGAAAATGATTGAACCAGAGTTTGAATTTAATAAAAGGACAAAAAGACCTCCGCTCGATCCCTATAATTCCATGATCAGCCTGGGATATTCTGTCATTTTGAATGAAATTTATGGGAAACTGGAAGCAAAAGGATTGAATCCATATTTTGGGTTGATGCATAAAGACAGGGAAAAACATCCTACGCTGGCAAGTGATTTGATGGAGGAATGGAGAGCGGTTCTGATCGATTCCACAGCGCTGAGCATGCTCAATGGGCATGAATTATCTAAGGAAGACTTTGTGAACGGGACTGAGGAACCGGGAGTTTTTCTTGAGAAAGATGCGTTTAGGAAATATATATTAAAATTGGAAAACAAATTCAGGACTAAAAATAAATATCTTACCTATGTAGACTACAGCGTTTCGTTTAGAAATGCATTGGATTTGCAGATACTGCGGTTGATTGACGCCATGGAACGTGGAGACGCATCCAAATATACCCCAATACAGATCAGGTAACAGACAATGGAAAATTATTTTTGGAATACGGAAACGATACACGAGAAAAGGATTTACATTCTTGTGATTTATGATATTGTAAGTAACAAAAGGCGGAATGCTTTTGCCAAAAAGATGAGCGGATATGGATTTCGAGTTCAAAAATCGGCATTCGAGGCTATGATATCAGAGAAACTCTACCGAAAACTTTTGGAAAAAATTCCTAGGTATATTGATAAGACGGAAGACAGTGTAAGAGTTTACAGAATTATAGGGCATGGAGAAGTGACATTATTTGGCACAAATGTTTCCATTGAAAATGAAGAAGTCATTATTATTTAAGAGGAGGGTTGCTTATGAATGAAACAATTTTGTTTTCACCTGTTGGGGGGACGGATCCGATTGCTTTAGTGAATCATAGAGATGGCTCTATGCTGCATATTGCAAGATGGTACAGCGCGACAAAGGTAATACTATATATGTCATCCGAGGTTTTAGAAAACCATAGGATAGATAATCGATATATCTATAGCTTGGAGTGTTTGGGGAAACTCCAAAACAGACAGATATCATGTGAAACTATTGAACGTCCGGATTTGAAAAATGTTCAGGAATATGATTTTTTCTATCAGGAGTTCAGGAAAATTATCGTGAACATATTTCAGAAGATGGATCCGTCAGATCAGCTAATCTTGAATGTGTCTTCCGGAACTCCCGCGATGAAAAGTGCATTGATGGTGCTTTACACATTGGGAGAATTCCCTTGTAAAGCGATACAGGTCATTACTCCAGAAAAAAAGATGAACGAACATATTCACAACAATTATGATATTAAGATGTTGTGGGAATGTAATGAGGATAATAACACGGGTTCAGAAAACCGGTGCCATGAAGTGAAATGTCCGGCACTTTCGATTTTCCAGAGAGAGGAGATCATAAAAAGACATATTTCTGTGTATGATTACCGGGCTGCGGTAACAGTTGCGAGGGGAATTCCTGAAACAGATCGAAAAAGATATTTTGACCTGCTGCAGATGGCAGAAAGCAGAATGCTGTTGGATTTCCCGAAAGTGGATTCGGTACTGGAAACAAGCGGTATCGACTGTATTCCTGTCCGTGAGGAGGAAGACAGGAAATGTTTTGAGTATGCGTTATTGCTGGAAATAAAGCTGAACAGAGGAGAATATACGGATTTTGTACGTGCCATTACACCTTTAACGGTAGATCTTTTTGAGACAATATTAAAACGGAGATTTCGTATCAACATAAAAAGATACTGTTTCTACGACAATAAGACAAGTTCCTGGAAATGGAGTTCAGAGAAACTGAAAGGGACAAAGATACTGGAGGCGCTTGACAGTGGCTATTCCGGACAATTTAAAGGAACAGATGTGTATTCTGATCATCTTCGGATTTTGATTAAACATTTTTCCCGTGATACCCGGTTGAAAAAGACAGTTGATGAAATGAGACATATCGAGAAGAATATCAGAAATCTTGCAGCCCACGAAATTGTATCAATCACAGAGTACAAAATAAAAAAATTGACAGGTTTTTCAAGTACACAAATTCTTGAAAAAATAAAACAGTTGTTTGATTATGCGGAAATCAAACCCCAGGACTCTGATAAACTGAAAGACTCTGATTGGAAATCATATGATAACATGAATCAAATAATCCTGAACGCTATGGGGACAATCGAGTCAGAAAGAGAATGGATATAGTATTAAAGGAGTGCACTATGATGATCATCCGTCAGGAGACGCCAAAAGACTACAAAGAAGTATATGAACTGGTAAAGGAGGCTTTCGCATCGGCAGAGCATGCGGATGGAAATGAGCAGGATCTGGTGGAAGCCCTGCGGAAGGGCGACGCATTTGTGCCGGAGCTGTCGCTGGTGGCAGAAATAGACGGAAAGCTGGCGGGGCATATTCTTTTCTCAAAAGCCCTGGTGGGCGACACTACGGTGCTTGTGCTTGCGCCCCTTTCGGTCAGGCCGCAGTATCAGCGGCAGGGAGTGGGCACGGCGCTTATGGAGAAGGCGCACAGGACTGCCGGATCATTGGGATACCCGTATTCCCTGGTGTTGGGAAGCGAGACCTACTATCCCCGCGCCGGATACCGTCCGGCGGAGCAGTTCGGAATTGAAGTGCCGGAAGGTTTTCCTTCTGCAAATTTTATGGCTTTAAAACTCCGGGAGGACGCGCCGCCGCTTCATGGTTCTGTGGTCTATGCAAAGGAGTTTGGTATTTGAAAAAGATGTTGCAAAATTAGCAACTGTAAGTTATAATTAATTCAAAGAAACGTCTATCAACGATCTGACCGGTTCGGTCCGATTATCCCCCAAAAGGAGTAGGCCGGATCAGAACCGGCCGGTGAAAAATTGAAGAAACGGAGAAGATAGTGGCATCTGCCGTTTCAAAACGCCCTTCAGATTACACTGGAAGAAGACGAAGGGCGTTATGAACTGAACCCGGAGGAGGAGATTTCAATGACACCACAGGAAGAAAAAGAATTTGTTGCAGGAGCGTTTCAAAAATTAAAAGAACGCGGTTGGTTTTTTGGGGAGGAATTTGAACTTTCTCCCATTTCGGAACAGGAGATTACCGCTTTTGAGGAAAAACATCAACTAACCCTCCCTTCTCTCTACAAAACTTATTTGACTTCTTTCTGTTTTCCTCATGGAAGCAGCCAGATTTGCTCTGTTGTTGGTGATGAGGATGACGATATTGGCGTACTTTGGTTGGAAATTGACAGTCCCAGAGATATGAGTGAAATATCACGGAGAATGGAGATTTTACAAGAAATCCGGGACTTTTGTGAACTACCTGAGGGGTGCTTTCAAAACCTGATTCCCATTGGTGATTGGGGTGCCGGTTGGGGGCCTCTGTGCATTGACCTGTCACAACCAGAGGATAAAATTGATGAAAAGGACGAAAGTACCTGGTCTTTGGTCTGGTTTGACCATGAGGAATTTGATTGGGATCAACAGTATCTCGGTGAAGATGGACTGCTTCATGGACACAAGGCTCTGCCAGATCTGAAAACATTATTGGAGTTGTATTTTTATGGCACTTTAGAGGACGAATATGAACGGCAGACGGGAACAAAACCTACTTATGAGTGGTATCAAGACCGTTTGAGACGATAGCCGGAGTCGCCCCACCCGTTTTACGGGTGGGGTGCAGCGGCTCTAGGCTCACCGCAAAATATACCGTATTCCTCCGATCTCGGCTTCATATACTTCGGCAGGATCGATCAGATCGTAAGAATTCAGTTCGATCTGAAAATCCGGCTGTTCCTGGGAGCCCAGGGATCCGCCGCCGGAATAGTAGGAACCGTCTTTGCCCACGAGAATTTCCTGCCCATGGACATCGTAGAGCGTGATCTGGTTTTCCCATTCCAGGCCTGTGCCCTGGAGAGAGTCCACTGGAGAGAGGAAGGTCCCTTCCAAAACCAGACGGAACGGGGTGACCTGAATGCGGCAGATTACAGCATCCACATCGCTGCCATTTTTGTCCGGCGGTGAAAATGTGACCGGCGCGTCGGGAAGCTTCGCCTGAAGATCCGGTATGGGTTCCGGCAGCTCCAGTGTGAGCGATTCTGCTTCGTGTTCTTCTGACAGGAGGAAAAGATCCACATGTTCCGTTCCTTCCGGAAGGTCGATATCTGCAAAACAGCGTATTGCATGGCCGTCCTCCGTCTTTCCCATATGGCCGGACTGGCGCAGGAGGTTCTGGTGTGTGTATGTCCCGTTTTCATCATAAGGAGTCTGTCCTGACAAAAACTGAGTGCGGAGAAGAACCGTTCCGTCTTCCTGTCGTATGGTACTCCAATTGGTGACCTGCCTTGAATTTCCCGTTACATCATAAATGATTCTGGCCGTGGTATCACTGCGGATAATGGACTGCACCGTAAGGGTACGGCCGTCTGCCGTAAGGCTTGGGGGATCATCCAGAGTGAGCCCGTATGCCTCCACCAGATCTTCAGTGCGGTTTGTCTCTGCCATAGAATCAAAGAGTCCAACGGCGGCGGCTCCGCAGGCTGCGAGAAGGCACATAACTGCGGCCAGAACAAGGAACATACGCACGGGACGCCTGCCGGAAATCTTTTTGGAAAGTATGCGTTTTTTCAGACTCTCCGTTTCTGTATCGTCCAGAGCAGGGGAAAATGTCTCATGGGCCGTCATCCATACTTCCAGTTCCTCACTGTATTTCTGTTGTTCAATCATAGAAATTCTCCTTTCTGAGCAGCTTTTGAAGTTTTCCTTTGGCACGGTGAATCCGGGTGCGGATGGTATTCTCCGGCATGTGATAGCGTTCTGCCAGCAGGGCGCAGGGCTCGCAGTAGAGGTAGCGGCGGAGAAACAGGTCTCCGTCCGGCGGCGGCAGCGTCCGGATCAGATCGATCAGCTCCCGGCTTTCCAGAAAACTCTCCAGTTCCACGGCGAAAGCGGCGTCTTCCCGCTCGTCCAAAGGCAGGGTGAATCCGTTCCGGGACAGGGAACGGTATTTGTCGATGGCGCAGGATCGGGCAGTGCGGATGATGTAATTCCGCAGATGATGTTCATCTTCCGGCAGGCTGCGGCTGCGCCAGATCCGGAAAAATGTGTCTGCCTCCGCTTCTTCTGCATCCTGTGTCCTGCCGGGAAGGATTCCGCGGCAGACGGTGCGCACGGCTCCGCCGTATTCGGCCAGAAGCCGGGTCAGTTCTTGTTCGTTCATAAATCATATCCTCCTCTTTAGGCAATACGAAGATGCGGAAGGTTTTGTTTCATAATGATATATTTTTTCATCCCTGTGCGCAACCGGACAGGGAGTAGCGCTGTCCCGGTCAAAGTCATGATTGCGGCAAATTTCCCCTTGTGCTATAATGACGCCATGAGCCGATATGGCAAAGAGAGGTAATTTTGTGGCAGAACTTACACCAATGATGCAGCAGTACATGAAAACAAAAGAGGAGTACAAGGACTGCATTTTATTCTACCGCCTGGGTGACTTTTATGAGATGTTCTTTGAGGATGCGAAGATTGTGTCCAAAGAACTGGAGCTTACGCTGACCGGGAAAAACTGCGGTCTGGAGGAGCGGGCGCCCATGTGCGGAGTCCCTTACCATGCGGTGGAGGGGTATCTGAGCCGTCTGGTATCCAAAGGCTATAAAGTAGCCATCTGTGAACAGATGGAAGATCCGGCCCTGGCAAAAGGGCTGGTGCGCCGGGAAGTGGTGCGTATTGTGACGCCGGGGACCAATTTGAGCGAGCAGTCCCTGGATGAGAGCAGGAACAACTATATTATGAGCATTGTCTATGTCAGCGACCGGTTCGGCATTTCTTTTGCGGATGTAACGACCGGCGATTATTTTGTGACGGAAGTGGACTCGGCCAGGAAGCTGACGGACGAGATGTATAAGTTTACTCCCAGGGAAGTGGTCTGCAACGAGGCGCTGATGATGAGCGGGATTGAATTCCAGGAGCTGAAAGAACGTCTGAACCTGACCATGTATCCGCTGGAGAACTGGTATTTTGACGACGACCTGTGCAGGCAGGGCCTGCTGGAACATTTCCATGTGAAATCCCTGGAAGGCCTGGGCATCGCTGATTTTGGCTGCGGGGTCATCGCGGCGGGAGCGCTTCTTAAATATCTGACGGAGACCCAGAAGACTTCTTTGAGCCATATGTCCAAACTGGTTCCGTATGTGTCCGGCAATTTTATGGTGATCGACAGTTCCAGCCGGAGGAATCTGGAACTGGTGGAGACTCTGCGGGAAAAACAGAAGAGAGGTTCCCTTCTGTGGGTGCTGGACAAGACCCGTACCGCCATGGGCGCCAGGACTCTGAGGGGATATCTGGAACAGCCGCTGATTGACCGCGGGGAGATTGAACGCCGGCTGGACGCCATCGAGGAGCTGAACAGCCAGATTATCACCAGAGAAGAACTGCGGGAATATTTAAGCCCGATCTATGACCTGGAGCGGCTGATCGGCAGGATCAGCTACCAGACGGCCAACCCCAGGGATCTGATTGCGTTTAAGACGTCCCTTCAGATGCTTCCTCCCATCCGGCTTCTGCTGAAAGAGCTGCGAAGCCCGCTGATGCAGGAGATTTATGACGAACTGGATACGCTGGAGGATATCCAGGAGCTTCTGGAACAGTCCATCCAGGAGGATCCGCCCATTTCCATCCGGGAGGGAAATATCATCCGGGACGGATACCATGAGGACGTGGACAAGTTTCGGAAGGCAAAGACGGAAGGAAAATCCTGGCTGGCTCAGATCGAGACCAAGGAACGGGAACGGACGGGGATCAAGAACCTCCGTATTAAATACAATAAAGTTTTCGGATACTATCTGGAGGTGACCAATTCCTACAAGGATCTGGTGCCGGAAGATTATATCCGCAAACAGACGCTGACCAATGCGGAGCGGTACATCACGCCGGAGTTAAAGGAACTGGAGGATACAATCCTGGGCGCGGAAGAGAAGCTGACCGCGCTGGAATATGAACTGTTCACTCAGATCCGGGACCGCATCGCCGCTCAGGTGGTGAGGATACAGAAGACGGCGAAGGCCATCGCGAAACTGGACGTGTTCGCCTCCCTGGCCTATGTGGCGGACCGGAACCACTATGTGAAGCCGAAGATTAACGAGCGGGGCGTCATCGACATCCGAAACGGACGCCATCCGGTGGTGGAGCAGATGCTTCCAGGCCAGATGTTTATCGCCAATGACACCTATCTGGATAACGGATCCAACCGCATTGCCGTGATCACCGGTCCCAACATGGCCGGAAAATCCACCTACATGCGCCAGACTGCCCTGGTGGTACTGATGGCCCAGGTGGGGAGCTTTGTCCCTGCGGACAGCGCGGACATCGGGATCGTGGACAGGATCTTCACCCGCGTGGGAGCGTCGGACGACCTGGCCAGCGGCCAGAGTACCTTCATGGTAGAGATGAATGAGGTTTCCAATATTCTTCGGAACGCCACGTCCAAAAGCCTTTTGATCCTGGATGAGATCGGGCGGGGGACGAGCACTTTCGACGGCCTTTCCATTGCATGGGCTGTGATCGAGCATATCGCGGACAAGCGTCTGCTGGGCGCGAAGACGCTGTTCGCCACCCATTATCATGAGCTGACGGAGCTGGAAGGCACCATGGAGGGGGTGAACAATTACTGTATCGCGGTCAAGGAAAAAGGCGACGATATCGTATTTCTGCGCAAGATCGTCAAAGGCGGCGCGGACAAATCCTATGGAATACAGGTGGCGAAGCTGGCCGGCGTGCCCGACAGCGTGATTGCCAGGGCGAAAGAACTGGTGGAGGAATTAAGTCAGGCAGATATCTCCGCCAGGGCCAAGGATATCGCCCAGGAGAACCGGGCTAAGGCACGGCAGAAAAATAAACCAAAGAAATACGACGAGGTGGATCTGGAACAGATCTCCCTGTTCGATACGGTAAAAGACGACGACGTGGTGAAGGAGCTCCAGGAACTGGATATTACCAATATGACGCCCATGGACGCTTTGAACACCCTGTACCGTCTGCAGAATAAACTGAAAAACAGGTGGTGAGACTACAGAAGATGGGTAAGATCGCAGTGCTGGACCAGCAGACCATAGACAAGATCGCCGCGGGCGAAGTGGTGGAACGCCCCGCTTCGGTGGTGAAAGAGCTGGTGGAGAATGCAGTGGACGCGGGTGCGTCCCAGATTACAGTGGAGATCCGGGATGGCGGGAGCGGCATGATCCGAATCACGGATAACGGCAGCGGAATGGAGAAGGACGACATTCCGCTGGCTTTTCTGCGCCATTCCACCAGCAAGATCCGGAACGCGGAGGATCTTGTGGGCGTCCGCTCCCTGGGATTCCGGGGAGAGGCGCTGTCCAGCATCTCGGCGGTGGCCATGGTGGAGCTGATCACAAAGACCAGGGAGCAGATGCTGGGAAGCCGCTGTGTGGTGGAAGGCGGCGTACAGAAAAGCCTGGAGGAGATCGGCGCGCCGGACGGGACCACGTTTATTGTCCGGAACCTGTTCTACAATACTCCGGCCAGGAAGAAATTCCTGAAATCCGATGTGGCGGAAGCGGCAGCGGTGTATGAGATCATGACCCATCTGGCCCTGTCCCATCCGGAGATCTCTTTCAAGGTGATCATCGGCGGCCAGATGAAGCTGCAGACGCCGGGGAACGGAAGCCTGAAGGATGTGATCTACCATGTATATGGAAGGGACGTGGCGCTGCGCCTGATTCCGGTGGACCGGACGGAAGGCCCGCTTCGGGTCTGTGGTTTTCTGGGAAAACCGGAGCTCTCCAGAGGAAACCGGAATTATGAAAATTATTTTGTCAACGGCCGTTTTGTCCGCAGTAAGATCGTATCCAAAGGGATCGAAGACGGCTACAAGACCTTTATGATGCAGCACCGGTATCCGTTTGTGTGCCTGGAGCTTCAGGCAGACGGAAAGCTTCTGGATGTGAACGTCCATCCCACCAAGATGGAGATCCGTTTCAGCAGCCAGAATCTGGTCTACGATTTTCTGTACCGGACCGTGAAGGATGTTTTGTCGGGAAAAGAACTGATCCCGGAGGTGGAACTGGGGAGGGAGCGTCCGAAACACACGGCGGCCCCAAGGCCGGAGTCGTCGCAGAACCCTGCGGCGGGCCAGCCAGGTCTGGCATCCAGTCAGAAGTCCCCGGCCCCGCCGGAGCAGGCGCCCGTGGCCCGGCCCGGTACAGCGTCAGGACAGATCCCCGCTGCCCAGCTGCAAAAGGAAGAAACCAAGTCCGACCGTCCGCCTCTGGAAGCGCTGTGGAGAACGCCGGAGCCTGCAAAGGAGCAGCCCTCGCCCCAGGACCGGAACCTGGAATATTTCATGTCCCAGATGCGCAGGCGGGTGGAAGAACGTCATATGCTGAAAGAGGACAGCGGCTATGCCGCGCCCGCCGGGGCGGGTCCTGTCGGAGAAGCGCCGCAGAATCCTGCCGCAGGAACTGCCGCACAGAACCCCGCCGAGGGAGCCGCCGTGCAGTTCCCCACAGGAGCCTCACCTCAGGCCCCAGCCGCCGGAGCCCCCTCCCAGCCCCCGGAGCAGATGACTCTCTTTGACGGGAAACTTCTGTCCAAGGAGGCAGCGGTCCGCCACGAGATCATTGGACAGCTTTTTGACACCTACTGGCTGGTGCAGTACGGGGATAAGCTGTACATCATCGACCAGCACGCGGCACATGAGAAGGTGCTTTATGAACGGCTGATGAAAAGCCTGAAGGAACGCAGATTCCAGCAGCAGCTCCTTTCGCCGCCGGTGATCCTGAACCTGAGCATGCAGGAGGAAGAGCTGTTTCTGAAGTACCGGAGCAGTTTTTCGGATATGGGCTTTGAGATCGAAGACTTTGGAGAGCGGGCGTACGCGGTGCGGGCCGTGCCCTCCGACCTGCCGGGGATCGGACAGGGAAACATCCTCATGGAACTGCTGGACAGCCTTTCGGATATTTCGGGAAATATCAGCTCGGAGTCCCTTCTGGACCGTGTGGCCACCATGTCCTGCAAGGCGGCGGTAAAAGGCAACCACCGCATGTCCCGGGAGGAAGCCAGGGCTCTGATCGACGAACTTCTGACGCTGGAGAATCCGTACAACTGCCCCCATGGCAGGCCGACGATCATCTCCATGAGCAAATATGAACTGGAAAAGAAATTTAAAAGGATTGTGTGACAGATGGAAAAGGAACCGCTTATTATTCTGACCGGCCCCACGGCGGTGGGGAAGACAAAGCTCTCCATTGCGCTGGCGAAGGCGGTGGGCGGAGAGATCATATCGGCAGACTCCATGCAGGTTTACAGGCATATGGATATCGGCTCCGCCAAGATCCGCCCGGAAGAGATGCAGGGCGTGCCCCATTATCTGGTGGACGAGCTGGAGCCCTGGGAAGAATTCCACGTGGTCCGTTTCCAGCAGATGGCGAAGGAGGCGGCGGGTAAGATCCGCCACAGGGGTCATATCCCCATTGTGGTGGGAGGGACCGGCTTTTATATCCAGGCCCTGCTCTACGATATTGATTTTACTGAAAATGAGGCGAGCCCGTACCGGCAGGAGCTGGAAGCACTGGCGGCCGGCCGGGGAGCCGCCTGGCTTCATGGGGAGCTGGAAAAAGTGGACCCGGAATCGGCGGCGGCCATACATGAAAACAATGTGAAGCGGGTGATCCGCGCGCTGGAATTTTATCATCTGACGGGAAAAAAGATCTCAGAACACAACGAAGAACAGCATGAAAAGGAGGCTCCGTACCAGTACGCTTATTTTGTGCTGAACGAGGACCGGGCCGTACTGTATGAACGGATCGGCAGACGGATCGACCGGATGCTGGAAGAGGGTCTGGTGGACGAGGTGATGCGGCTCAGAGACATGGGCTGCCGCCGGGGGATGGTATCCATGCAGGGACTGGGCTACAAAGAGATCCTGGCGTATCTGGACGGTGAATACACGCTTCCCGAGGCGGTGGAGATCCTGAAAAGAGATACGCGCCATTTTGCCAAACGGCAGCTGACCTGGTTCCGCAGGGAGCGGGACGTGATCTGGCTGAATAAAGAAGAATACGCGTGCAGCGAGGACAGGATCCTCGCCCGCATGCTGGAAATATTACAGGAAAAGGAAATTATCTGATGAATCTGGAAGAAATGTACAGGAACATGGGCATCAGCCGGGAAGTCTGGGCCTATGGGCAGAAAATAGAGGAAGAATTAAGAGAACGGTTTGCCGCCATCGACGAGATGGCGGAGTACAACCAGCTGAAAGTCCTGGGAGCCATGCAGGCGTGCAGGGTCAGCGACATCCATTTTGCCGCCACCAGCGGATACGGCTACAACGACCTGGGCCGGGATACCCTGGAGGAGGTATATGCGGCCGCGTTCCACGCAGAATCGGCCCTGGTGCGGCCTCAGATCACCTGCGGGACCCACGCCCTGGCCATTGCTCTGGCCGCGAACCTGCGCCCCGGCGACGAACTGCTGGCTGTGTCAGGCAAGCCCTACGACACCTTGGAGGAAGTCATCGGCATCCGTCCCTCCAAAGGAAGCCTGGCAGAATACGGGATCACATACCGTCAGGTGGATCTCCTGCCGGACAGCAGCTTCGACCTGGAGGGCATCCGGGCGGCGGTGAACGAACGTACCCGGATGATCCATATCCAGCGCTCCAAGGGCTATCAGACCAGAAAGACTTTGTCGGTGGAAGAGATCGGCCAGGTGATCGCGTTTGTAAAATCCATCCGTCCGGATCTGATCTGTATGGTGGACAACTGTTACGGAGAATTTGTGGAACGGCTGGAGCCCACGGATGTGGGAGCGGATCTGTGCGTGGGGTCGCTGATTAAGAACCCCGGCGGCGGTCTGGCGCCCATCGGCGGCTATATCGTGGGAAAGGAAGACTATGTGGAGAACTGCGCGTACCGTCTCACTTCGCCGGGACTGGGAAAAGAGGTGGGGGCGACGCTGGGCGTCATGCAGTCTTTCTACCAGGGCTTTTTCCTTTCGCCCACTGTGACGGCGGGAGCTCTGAAGGGAGCCGTATTTGCGGCCAATGTGTATGAACGGCTGGGATTTTCGGTGCTTCCGGACGGGAGCGAGAGCCGGCACGATATCATCCAGTCCATTACCTTCGGCACCCCGGAGGGCGTGATTGAATTCTGCAAAGGCATCCAGGCGGCGGCTCCGGTGGACAGCTACGTGGAGCCGGAACCCTGGGCCATGCCGGGATATGACAGCGACGTGATCATGGCGGCGGGAGCCTTTGTCCAGGGTTCATCCATCGAACTTTCCGCGGACGGCCCCATCAAGCCGCCTTATGCAGTCTATTTCCAGGGCGGCCTGACCTGGGAGCACGCCAAGTTCGGTATCCTGAAATCTCTGCAGAAGCTGGCAGACGCCGGACTGGTGGATCTGGATAAGCTGAAAGCCTGAGAGGAACGGCGTATGGGACAGATACTTGTGGCCGGAGGCGGAGCCTCCGGACTGATGGCGGCGGTCGCAGCCGCGCGGCAGGGGGCGAAGGTAACCCTTCTGGAGAAAAATAAACAGACGGGAAGGAAGCTCCTGGTCACGGGAAACGGGCACTGCAATTTTACCAACCGGAACCAGGAGCAGGGAAAATACCGAAGCGGCAGTCCTGCGTTTGTGGAGCGGGCTTTAAAGGCTTTCGGCTGGGAGGATGCGGTGGCGTTCTTTGAGGAATTGGGCATTCCTGCCAGAGACCGGGACGGTTATCTCTATCCGGCCAGCGGTCAGGCGGCTTCCGTGGCGGACGCCCTCCGTCTGGAGGCCGGCCGGCTGAAGGTGAAGATGAGCTGTAATACGGAGATTCTTTCCGTGGAATACAGGGACGGGCGGTTCCTGGCCAGAACCGGAGGCTGGGAATACGAAGGCGGGGCACTGATCCTGGCCTGCGGTTCCCCGGCGGCTCCGGAGACAGGCGCTTCCGGAGACGGCTACCGTTTTGCGGAGAGCCTGGGACATACAGTGGAGACTCCTCTTCCGGCGCTCACAGGAGTGTATGCGGCGGAAAAAGACTGCGGGAAGCTGGCCGGCGTGCGCCAGGAGGCGCGGGTGGTGCTGCTGGTGGACGGGCAGATCTGTGCGGAGGAGACCGGGGAGGTGCAGTTTACCTCTTACGGGTTGTCCGGTATCCCCATCTTCCAGATCAGCCGGTATGTGTCCAGGGCGCTGGAACAGAAGAAAACCTGTGAGATCTGCCTGGATCTGTGGTCGGGCCGGGGGAGCGGCCGGATGAGAGCGGTATTTGAAAAAAGCAGGCAGTATACCAAA
The DNA here is from genome assembly GCA_944381625.1 of uncultured Lachnoclostridium sp. Lineage (GTDB taxonomy): Bacteria > Bacillota > Clostridia > Lachnospirales > Lachnospiraceae > Hominiventricola. The sequence goes on along the minus strand of CALWLW010000001.1, from coordinate 336,378 downwards.
GACCGCAGCGGCGCGGGGGCGCTTCTGGGGATCTTCCCGGAAAAACTTTCCCGGGTGCTTCTGGAACGCGCCGGGATCAGCCTGGCCAAAAAGAGGGGCGACTGGACGCGGGCGGAAGAGGAACGGCTGACGGCCCTGATCGGGACATTTCGTTTTACCGTGACCAGGTGCCGGGGCTATGAACAGGCGCAGGTCTGTACCGGCGGTGTCCCGCTGGCGGAATTAAAAGGAATCACAATGGAATCAGACCGGACGCCGGGGCTGTATCTGGCAGGGGAACTGCTGGATGTGGACGGGGCGTGCGGAGGCTATAATCTTCAGTGGGCGTGGACCAGCGGATACCTGGCAGGCCGCGCCGCGGCGGAAAGAGTGGTATCATTATGCTGAGAGTACAGCAGCTGAAGCTGAAAATCCCTCATACAGAGCAGGAACTGAAAGAGAAGATTGTCAAAACCCTGCGCATCCGGCCAGAGGATCTGATCCGGTATGAGATCGTGAAGCAGTCCCTGGACGCCAGGGGAGGGGATCTCAGATACGTGTATGTGGTGGACGCGGAAGTGAAAAGAGAAGCTTCCATATTAAGACGGGGACTCAAACAGGTGGGGAAGGCGGAGCGGGTCAGATACCGGTTCCCTTCTTCCGGGAAAGAAAAGCTGGCTCACCGCCCGGTGATTGTGGGGATGGGACCCGCGGGACTGTTCTGCGGGCTTATGCTGGCGCGGGCTGGGTATGCGCCGGTTCTTCTGGAACGGGGCCAGGATGCGAAGAGCCGCGCCGGGACGGTGGAGCGCTTCTGGAAGCTGGGAGTCCTGGATACGCAGTCCAACGTCCAGTTTGGAGAAGGCGGAGCCGGTACCTTTTCCGATGGGAAGCTGAACACACTGGTCAAAGATGTGTCCGGCAGAAACCGGAAGGTTCTGGAGCTTTTTGTGGAGGCGGGGGCGCCGGAGGAGATCCTGTATGTCCACAAGCCCCATCTGGGTACGGATCTTCTCATCGACATTGTATCCCATATGAGGGAGGAGATCATCCGCCTGGGCGGAGACGTGCATTTTGACACCCAGGTATCCGGCCTGGAGCTGGAAGAAGGAAGGGTCAGGGGTGTGCGCATCCGCCGCAGGGGAGAGACGGAAGAAGACTTTCTGGAAGCGGATCAGGTGGTGCTCGCGGTGGGGCACAGCGCGCGGGATACCTTTCAGATGCTTCATGAGCTGGGCGTGCCCATGGAGGCAAAGGCTTTTGCCGTGGGCGTCCGTGTGGAGCATCCCCAGGAGATGATCAACCGGAGCCAGTACGGGGAGGAGTACCCCGGGTGCCTGCCTGCTGCGTCCTACAAAGTAACCAGGCGGACAGGCGGCGGACGGGGCGTCTATTCCTTCTGTATGTGTCCGGGCGGCTATGTGGTCAACGCATCTTCGGAAGAAGGACGCCTGGCGGTGAATGGTATGAGTTATCAGGCCAGAGCCGGGAAGAACGCCAACAGCGCCATGATTGTCACTGTGACCCCGGAGGATTTCGGCGGGCATGGCGTGCTGGCGGGCGTGGAGTTCCAGCGGAAGCTGGAGCATGCCGCGTACAGGGCCGGGGAAGGGAAGATCCCGGTGCAGCTTTTCGGCGACTTCCTCACAGGACAGCCTTCGGCCGCCCTGGGCGGGGTGGAGCCCTGCATGAAAGGCGCGTACCGCCTTTCCAATGTGCGGGATATTTTTTCGCCTGAGTTGTCTGCGGCGCTGGAAGAAGGCATCCGGGGGTGCGGCGCGCTGATTCGGGGATTTGACCGCCCGGACGCGGTGCTGTCAGGCGTGGAGAGCAGGACATCTTCCCCCATCCGGATTCTGCGGGGAGAGGATTTTGAAAGCCCGGTAAAAGGTCTGTATCCCTGCGGAGAGGGAGCCGGATACGCGGGCGGCATCACCTCCGCCGCCATGGACGGATTAAAAATAGCAGAAGCGATTGCAAAAAAATATGCTCCATGGTATGATTAAATGAATCGCTTTTGGAGGTAATCTACATATGAGAAGTGCAAAAAACGGCTGGACGCTGCTTTTGCTGGTGCTGGCCGGCGTTGTGCTTGGCGGATTTATCGGGAACCTGACGGCGGGAGTCGCCGGCCTGAACTGGCTGGATTATGGACAGGTTTTCGGGATTGAGACGCCGATCGTCCTGGATCTGGGCATCCTGGTGCTGACCTTTGGGATGACGATCCGGATCACGATTGCAAGTATTGTCGGAATTGTTCTGGCGATTCTGGTATATCGCTGGATATAGGACGGGAAAAAGCAGATACTAAAGGAGATACGGATAACCGATGGGGTGTCTGGAGAGACAGGAAACGGAGGTTACCGCATATGAATGAACAATGGAACAGCCTGCCGGAAGAAGACCGCCCCTATGAAAAATGCGAGCGGTATGGCGTGCAGGCGCTGACAAACAGAGAACTTCTGGCCGCCATCCTGCGCACAGGGGCGAGGGGGCAGAGCGTCCTGGAACTGGCCGGTACGCTTCTTCGGCTGACGCCGGGGCAGGAAGGATTCACAGGCATCCGCAGATTAAGCCTTAAGGAACTGTCCACTGTCCGGGGCATCGGCAGGGTTAAGGCGATCCAGCTTAAATGTGTGCTGGAGATCGCCAGAAGGATGGCCAGGGAAGAGGCGGGAGGCGGTACTTATTTCCGCACGCCGGAGGAGGTGGCGGATTATTATATGGAAGACCTCCGCCACGAAGAACAGGAAGTCCTTCTGCTTCTGATGCTGAACCAGAAGGGAAGGCTCCTGAAGGAAAAGTATGTATTCCGGGGAACGGTCAACGCGTCCATCGTTTCGCCCAGGGAGATATTCCTGGAGGCGCTTTCGGCCAGAGCCGTGCAGATCATACTGCTGCACAACCATCCCAGCGGGGACGCAAGGCCCAGCCGGGAGGATCTGGATACCACGCGGCGGATTCAGGAGGCGGGCGAGCTCCTGGGAATCCATCTGACGGACCATATCATCATCGGGGAGCATGCTTACGTGAGCTTCCAAGAAAAAAATTACCTGTAGTAGTTGCAGAGAAAGAAGGAAAATACCATGAACAATCATTGCTTTGGCTGTGATTTCGGATCTTACCATCTGAAAATCTACCACAAAGACACGGATGGCTATTTGATGCAGCACAATATGGTGGCTGTACAGGATAAGAAGACGATGCTGGCCTATGGGGACGAGGCGTACGCCATGTATGAGAAAGCGCCGGCCAATATTCAGGTATCCAGCCCCATGTCATATGGAAACCTGGCCAGTATCAGCTATATGCAGGCATTCCTGAAAAACCTGCTGGAGAGGAATACAAAAGGCCAGCTGAGGGGATCGGAGTTTTTCGTGGCGCTTCCCACAGATATGCAGGAGCGCAGCTTTACCATGCTGATCCAGGATTCCGCCATGAAACCCAAAGCAGTGTATCTGGTGGACAAACCGGTGGCGGCTGGCCTGGGCCTGGGCATCAATGTGAAAGAGGCTCAGGGCGTGATGGTGATCGACATCGGGGCTGAGACCACGGAGATCTCCGTGCTTTCTCTGGGAGGAACCGTGATCAGCCGTCTGATCCAGACTGGCGGGCGTTCCATCGACGATGCGATCCAGGGTGCGATCCGCAAAGAATATAATTTCTATATCGGAAGCAAGACGGCCGAGACCATCAAGAAAGAGCTGGCTTACGCCGTGGAGCCGGAGGAGGGCAGTATGCAGATCTGCGGCCGCAATATGGTGATCGGCCTGCCGCAGATGCTGGAGATCACCACGGCGTTTGTTTATGAGTCCATCAAAGAACAGCTCAATGTGATTATGGACGCCGTGAAATCCATTCTGGAGAGGACCCCGCCGGAGCTGGGCGTGGATATTATCCGCAACGGCATCTATCTGACGGGCGGATCGGCCAGGATCAAGAAGCTGGATCAGCTGATTCAGGAACGGTCCGGTATCCGCGTGACTGTGGACGACGAACCGGAGATGAGCGTGGCCCGGGGACTGGCAAGAGTGATCAATGAAAGGGATTTCCGTTCTCTGGCATTCATTACCAAAGAGCAGAAGTATGATTGATGGCAGGGGCGGTGAAATATGAAGCGAAGAGACCGGTTCCATATTCCCAGCAAGTATATCCTGGCGGCGCTTACGTTTCTATGTATTGGGACGATGTTTCTGTCATTCCTTACAGACTTTGACGGCGGGCCGCTGAACACGGTTTCCAATTATATCCTGATTCCCATACAGAAGGGGATCAACGCGGCGGGCGCCTGGGGCAGGAGCCGTGTGGACGACCTGGAAGATTTAAGGGCGGTCAGAAGCGAGAACGAAGCGCTGCGGGCTCAGGTGGCGGAGCTGACGTTGGAAAATAATACGCTTCTGCAGGAGAGATACGAGCTGGAGGACCTGAGAGAGCTTTTGAATCTGGAGGAAGAGTATTCTGAACTGAATACGATGGCCGCCAATGTGATCGGCAAGGACAGCGGAAACTGGTTCGACATGTTTATTATCGACAGGGGCTCCAACGACGGAATCCAGGTGGATATGAACGTGATCGCAGACGGAGGCCTGGTGGGGATCGTAACCAAGGTAGGCCCGGACTGGGCGCAGGTGAGATCCATCATCGACGATATGAGCAACGTGAGCGCCATGATACTGAAGAATTCCGATCTTTGTTATGTCCGCGGAGATCTGGAGATGATGACGGAAGGGACGCTCCAGCTGAATGAACTGAGGGACGCGGACGACGAGGTGGAACAGGGAGATAAAGTGGTCACATCCCATACGAGCGCGAAGTTTCACAAAGGGATTCTGATCGGCTATGTGAATGAATTAACGATGGACGCCAACAACCTGACCAAATCCGGAAGCCTGACTCCGGCGGTGGACTTTGAGCACCTGACTACGGTGCTGGTGATCACCGACCTGAAACAGCAGGTGGACGCGGAGGCGACAGAATCAGAATAAGAAGGAAAGGAACAGGCCGAATGAAACGGAAAATTGTCACAGCGCTTATGATCCTGATCAGTTTTCTGCTGCAGAGTACAGTTTTTAAGGCTTTGTCCATCGGCTCCATCAGCCCCAATTTACTGGTGGTCCTCACTTCTTCTTTTGGATTTATGAGAGGGAAGAAGGAAGGACTCTGGGTAGGATTTTTCTGCGGCCTTCTGGAAGATATTTTTTATGGAAGGCTTCTTGGCATGCATGCCGTCATGTATATGTACATAGGGTATGTGAACGGATATTTCAACCGGATTTTCTACGAAGAAGATATCAAACTTCCGATTTTTCTCATTTCAGTCAGTGAATTGGCATATGGACTTGGTACGTATGCGGTGATGTTTCTCATGAGGAGCCGTTTCGCGTTCTTCTATTATCTGTGGAGAATCATCCTGCCGGAACTGGTTTACACGATCATCCTGACGCTGGTGTTCTACCGTATTATTTACACGGTGAACCGGCGCCTGGAAAACAGCAGTACCTGAAGGAGCGGATATTTTGTTTGACGATCTGAAAGATTCCATATTAAATTTTGTCACATCGAGAGTATTTGTTCTGCTGATAGTCTTTCTGGCTTTTTTCGGCGTTTTACTGGCCAGGATATTTTATCTCCAGATTATCAAGGGAGAGGAATATGCAGAAGACTTTACCATGCAGATCCGCAAAGAGGTGGATATTCCCAGCACCAGGGGCCGGATCTTTGACCGGGACGGAGAAGTGCTGGCGGATAACGTACTCTCGTATTCAGTGACCATTGAGGACAGCGACCAGTCCTCCAGCCAGAAGTCGAAGACGCTGAACAGCACCATTTCCAGGGTGATCGAGATAGTGGAATCCCACGGGGACAGTGTGGTCAGCGATTTCGGCATCCTCTATGAGAATGGAGAATATGTCTACAGCCAGGAGGGAACCGCCCTGAATCGTTTTAAGGCGGACGTCTACGGGCACAGCTCCATCGACGAGCTGACACCGGAGGAGTATACTTCTACCGCCGGGGAGATGATGGAATATCTCTGCGGCGAGAAGCGCTATAATATTCCCATGGAAGATTATACGCCGGAGGAGTGTCTGAAACTGGTGACCATACGCTACGCCATGTGGCTGAACAATTATCAGCGGTACGTGGCGACCACCATTGCCGAGGATGTGTGCGACGAGACGGTGGCGGAGATCACTGAGAATCTGGACAGCCTTCAGGGCGTGAGCATCAAACAGAGCAGCCTGAGAGTTTACAATGACGCGGAATATTTTGCCTCCATCATTGGATATATCGGGAAGGCTTCCCAGGAGGAGCTGGATGCCCTGAATGAAGGCGGCGGAAGCTACAAGCTGAACGATATCGTGGGCAAAGCAGGCATCGAGCAGTATATGGAGGCGGAGCTGCAGGGAACGAAAGGCTACCAGATCATCTACGTGGACAATATGGGAAACGTGCTGGAAGTGGAAAAAGAGGTACAGCCGGAGTCCGGAAACGACGTCTATCTGACTATTGACAGGGATCTGCAGGTGGCCGTCTACGATATCATCGAACAGAGGCTGGCGGGTATTCTGGTGTCCAAAATCCGGAATATGAAAGAATACACGGCAGGAGCGAACGGTTCGGCGTCGGATATTGTGATCCCCATTTATGACGTATATTACGCGCTGATCGATAATCATGTGATTGATGCGTCTGATTTTGCCCGGGAGGATGCCTCCGAGCTGGAAAAATCTGTCTACCAGAGGATGCAGTCGCGGCTGGATGCCATGATCGGGCAGATCATGGCGGAACTGCAGTCGGATCATCCCACCGCCTATCGGGATCTGAGCAGGGAGATGAAAAACTACATGAGTTATATCGTCTCCGACGTTTTGATGGGCAGTTCAGGCGTCCTGATGAGCAGCGCCATCGACAGGGAAGATCCTACTTATCTGGCCTGGACCCAGGAAGAAGTTATCAGCCTCAAGGAATACCTGGAATACGCCATCTCCATGAACTGGGTGGACGTCTCCGGCCTGGAGGTGGAATCTTCTTATCTGAGTTCCGAGGAGATCTATGCCGTGCTGTTGGATTATATTTCGACAGAACTTGCGAATGACGTCGACTTTCAGAACATGCTGTATAAATATCTGATCCTGGACGATGTGGTGTCGGGAAAAGAGATTTGTTTGCTCTTGTACGAACAGGGCGTTCTGGAGTATGATGAGGAAACGGTTGGAAGACTGCAGAATAACACATATTCCGCGTACAATTTTATGATCGACAAGATCAGCAGCCTGGAGATCACTCCGGCGCAGCTGGCGCTGGAACCCTGCAGCGCCGGATGCGTGATCGTGGATCCTGTTACGGGAGACACGCTGGCCGATGTGAGTTATCCGGGATATGACAATAACCGTCTGACCAACACCATGGATTCGGCCTATTATGCGGAACTGAACCGGGATAAATCCTCGCCTCTGTACAGCAGGGCGACGCAGGAACAGACTGCGCCGGGATCCACGTTCAAACCGGTGGTGGCAGCCGCTGCTCTGGAGGAAGGCGTAACCACTCCTTCTGAGACGATCCATGCCACAGGCGTGTTTACGGAGGCCTATGGTTCGCCCACCTGCTGGATCTACAACCAGTACCATGGAAGCCACGGCAGTATCAATATGGTAGAAGCGATCAAGGTGTCCTGCAACTACTATTTCTATGAGATGGGCTTCCGGCTGGGCGGAGGAAGGACGACGGGATACTCGTCCGACCGCGCGCTGGCTGTGCTGGCGGAATACGCGGGGCAGTTCGGACTGGATGCCACCACAGGTATCGAGGTACCGGAGAATGAGCCGCACCTGTCCGATACGGACGGCGTCCGCTCTTCCATCGGGCAGGGCACGCATCTGTTCAGCGTTTCACAGCTGGCCAGATACGCGGCCACCATTGCCAACAGGGGGACTTCCTATAATCTGACCCTTTTGAATAAATTGACGGATTCGGAAGGAAACACTATTGAAGAATATTCTGCGTCAGTATATAATGAAATGGATATCGCGGATACCACCTGGAATGTGATCCAGGAAGGTATGCACCAGGTTGCGCTGGATACGGACGCGTTTGAAGGCCTGGATCTGAGCATCGCCGGCAAGACCGGTACGGCCCAGCAGTCCAAGAGCCATCCGAACCACGCGCTGTTCATGGGTTATGCTCCGTATGAGGATCCGCAGATTGCCATTACGATCCGTATTGCCAACGGTTATACTTCGGCCAATGCGGCGACGATGGCGGCTGATATCTTCAAGTATTACTTCGGCCTGGCAGAAGAAGATGAGATTCTGACCGGCACGGCGTCCCAGGCGACGACGGAAGTGATCAACGACTAGGGAGAAAGTTATGAAACAACAGACAGTTGTGATAAAGAGCAACAAGTATGGGATTACCTTGTTTTTGGACAAGGATATTTCTTTCCGGGAACTTCTTGGAGATGTGGCGGAGAAGTTCAAAGCTTCCTCTGCGTTCTTTAAAGACGCGAAGATGGCGTTGGCTTTTGAAGGCCGATACCTTAGCAGGGAGGAACAGATACAGGTGATCCAGACCATCCAGTCCAATTCATCTGTGGAGATTCTGTGCGTGCTGGAACAGGACGCCCTGAAAGAAGAATATATGAAAAAAGCGCTGGAAGAGCGGAAAAACGCTTCCTCCTCTGAGGATGGACGTTTTTATAAAGGGACTCTGCGTTCCGGCCAGGTCCTTGAATCTGAGACCAGTATCATCGTGCTTGGAGATGTGAATCCGGGAGCGACGGTGGTCTCCAAGGGCAATGTGGTGGTGCTTGGTTCCCTGAAGGGAACGATCCATGCAGGAGCCGCAGGCAATGAGCATGCTTTTGTGGCAGCTTTGAACATGAATCCCATGCAGATCCGCATCGCGGATTCCATTGCCCGTTCGGCCGACGGTCCTCTGGCGGCAAAAGGGAATGGGACAGGCCCCATGATCGCCTATACGGAGGATGGCAACATCTATATGGAGCCGATTACAAAAGAAGTCATTAACGATATTCGAGTGGACTAATCCCCCGGCAATTCCCGGGAGGACGGATACTTAGAAATTGGAGGAAGTAAAATGAGTGAAGTAATTGTGATTACATCTGGAAAGGGAGGCGTCGGTAAAACGACGACCACCGCCAATGTGGGAACCGGCCTTGCGAAACTGAACCAGAAGGTGGTTCTGATCGACACAGACATAGGGCTTCGGAACCTGGATGTGGTGATGGGGCTGGAAAACCGTATCGTCTACAATCTGGTGGACGTAGTAGAGGGAAACTGCAGGATCAAACAGGCGCTGATCAAGGACAAACGGTACCCGAACCTGTATCTGCTTCCCTCCGCACAGACCAGGGACAAGACGGCGGTTACCCCGGAGCAGATGATCAAGCTGATCGACGAGCTGAAGGAAGAATTCGATTACATATTGCTGGACTGCCCGGCAGGGATCGAGCAGGGCTTTAAGAACGCCATTGCGGCCGCAGACCGCGCGCTGATCGTGACGACGCCGGAGGTGTCCGCCATCCGCGACGCGGACCGGATCATTGGTCTTTTGGAGGCCAACGAGATCAAGAGGACGGATCTGATTGTCAACCGTATCCGTATGGATATGGTGGAAAGCGGCAATATGATGTCCATGGACGACGTGGTGGAGATCCTGGCCATCGACATGATCGGCGCGGTGCCGGATGATGAAAATATAGTAATTTCCACTAACCAGGGAGAACCATGCGTGGGAGACGATTCTCTGGCAGGAAGGGCATTTATGAATATCTGCCGCCGGATCATGGGGGAAGAAGTGCCGTTTCTGGATTTAAAGATTAAGGGCGGATTTTTCGGGAAACTGAAAAGACTGTTCCGTTAAAGAGGGGGGAAGAATTATGAAATTTACTGATTTCTTCCGTAGAAAAAGCTCCGGCGAGGTGGCGAAAGACCGCCTGAAGCTGCTCCTGATCTCAGACCGGGCCAACTGTTCTCCGGAGATCATGGAGGCGATTAAAAATGATATCATCAAAGTTATCACAAAATATATGGAGATAGACAGCGAAGGACTGGATATTCAGATCACGCAGACAGAGTCCGAGGGAAGGAACGGGACCGTTCCGGTACTCTGCGCCAATATACCAGTCAAGGACTTAAAGAAAAAATCTTAGGAATCAGGTGAAATATGCTCAAACAATATCATCTGAGGGATTTCAGACTGCGGTTGGTGATCTATGTGTTCGCCATCACGATTCTGGGTATTCTCATTGTGGGAAGCGCAGACGCGGAATATCAGGATCAGCAGATTTTGGGAATGGTTCTGGGTACGGCGGTTATGATCGTACTTGCCCTGATCGACTATCGAATATGGATGAATTTATACTGGGTGATTTATGCGGTGAACCTGGCTCTGCTGCTGGCGGTGCATTTTTTCGGAGAATCCTCCGGCGGCGCCAAACGGTGGCTGAATCTGGGAATCCGTTTCCAGCCGTCGGAACTTACGAAGCTGGCGCTGATTTTGTTTTTTGCACATTTCTTCTCCAAATACAGGGAGGAGATCAACAGCTGGAAGATGATCTTCCTGTCCGTTGTGCTGGTGGGGATACCGCTGTTCCTGGTGTATGAACAGCCGAATCTGTCAACGACGCTGACCATTGCGGTGCTTTTCTGCATCCTGATTTTTGCAGGAGGGCTCAGTTATAAGATTATCGGCGGTATTCTGGCGGTCACAGTTCCTTCCGCGCTGATTTTCCTGACGCTGATCATGCAGGAGGGGCAGACGATCCTGAGGGGATATCAGTTGGACCGGATTATGGCGTGGCTGAATCCGTCAGAGTATGCGGATACGGCCTACCAGCAGATTAATTCTATCATCGCCATAGGATCCGGTCAGCTTTATGGCAAGGGCCTTTACAATACGGACCCGTCTTCTGTAAAAAACAGTAACTATATCATAGAACCGCAGACAGATTTTATCTTTGCGGTAGCGGGCGAGGAGCTGGGCTTTATCGGCTGCGCGGCGATTATTCTTCTGTTGGTTCTGATCGTGGTAGAATGCCTGCTGATCGGCAGGAATGCAAGAGAGCAGGAGGGGATGATCCTCTGCTGCGGGTTTGGGGGACTGATTGCATTCCAGAGCATGGTCAATATCAGCGTCGCTACGGGGCTGATGCCCAATACAGGCGTGACGCTTCCGTTTGTCAGTTACGGGCTTACGTCTCTGGTTATGTTGTATATGGGGATAGGGATTGTATTAAATGTTGGGCTACAGCCCAAAAAATATTAACAGGGGGTTTGAACACACATGAACATTGGATTGATTGCACACGATGCAAAAAAGGTACTGATGCAGAATTTCTGCATCGCTTACAGGGGAATTCTCTGCAGGCATGAGCTGTACGCCACAGGAACTACCGGGCGGCTGATTGAAGAGGTGGCCAATCTGAACGTCCACAAGTTCCTGGCCGGCCATTTGGGAGGCGAGCAGCAGCTGGGCGCGCAGATCGAACACAATCAGATGGATCTGGTGATCTTTCTGAGGGATCCGGTTCAGCCGAAGAAACATGAACCGGACGCGTACAATGTGGTGACGCTGTGTGATGTGCACAATATTCCCATTGCCACGAATCTGGCGACTGCAGAGCTCCTGATAAAATCACTGGAAAGAGGAGATCTGGAGTGGCGTGAGATGTACAAATAAGAAAAAAAGAATTGTGGCGGCCCTGCTGGCGTCTGTGCTGGTTCTGCCGCTTGCAGGGTGTTCTGCCGCTCCGGCTTTGGAGAATGCTTTTGAGGCGGACCGGCCGGGACTTGGCGTCACGGCGTCCCTGGATGGCGGAGAGGGGATTTCCTATTTTGCGGAGGATCTCTGCGTTGTGGACGAGAATGTGGAAGCCATAGAAGCAGATACGTCGGAAGCCCTGGCGGCCTGCTTTTTTGATATGGACTCCCTGGAGGTTCTATACGCCCAAAATGTGCATGACCGGATGTACCCGGCCAGCACCACAAAGATTATGACGGCGCTGGTGGCGCTGGAACACGGGGATCTGGATGCCCAGGCTACGGTCAGCGAGACGGCGGTCACGTTCCATGAGAGCGGCGTCACTACAGCGCACCTGAAGACCGGGGATATGCTCACGCTCCGCCAGTTACTCTATGCACTTCTGGTCTGCTCCGCCAACGACGCGGCCAATGTGATCGCGGAACAGGTGGGCGGAAGCATCGAAGGCTTCGTGGATATGATGAATGAGGAAGCGGCGCGCATCGGCGCGACGAACACGCATTTTACCAATCCCCACGGTCTGCATGACGAAGAACACTATACAACAGCGTACGATATGTACCTTATGTTTCAGGAGGCGCTGAAGCAGGATCTGTTTCGGGAGATCCTTGAGACGCCTGTATACGAGACTTCTTATCTGTCGGCCGACGGCTCCCAGGTGGAGGCATCCTGGTCCAGCTCCAATCTGTTTACCAAGGGCGAGGTAACAGTGCCGGAGGGCGTGACCGCGGTGGGAGGCAAGACCGGTACGACGACGGCAGCCATGTCCTGCCTGGTGCAGTTGTTTGAGGATGCGGAAGGTAAAAGCTACGCGGCGATTATCCTGGGATGTTCAGAGCGGGCTATTCTGTATCAGGAGATGCAGAGCTTTTTGTCCTCTTTGAACAATTAAACCTTGTATTCTGCCCCCCTGAATGGTATAATCTTACTAACAAGACAGGAACCTAAGGAGGGCATCGATATGGTACAAATTATTGCAGGAGTAAAAGGCGAGGGCAAGACAAAAAGGATGCTGGATCATGTGCATGAAGCAGTGAAGACGGCAAACGGCAATATCGTATATTTGGATAAATCGTCACAGAATATGCATGAGCTGGACAACAAAGTCCGTTTGATCAATGTTTCAGAGTATCCGATTCAGAATTCTGATCAGTTTGTAGGCTTTATTTGCGGTATCTGTTCCCAGGATTATGATCTGGAGGAGATGTATCTGGACGGATTTTTAAAGATTGCGAAGCTGGAAGGAAAGGATGTTGCTCCCGTACTTGATCAGTTGAACCATATCAGCGAACAGTTTCATGTCAATATGGTGCTGAGTATTTCTATGAGCAAGGATGCTCTTCCGGAAACTATGAAAGCTCAGGTCATTTAATCAGATATAAGATTACATAAGCCCCACCTTCCGGTGGGGCTTTTTAAGAGTTCGGAAGAAGGAGGAAACGCCGCATGGCGAGCCGGAAGAAGAATAAAGTTATCAGTGTCAGGAGCCGCAGGCCCATCAATATTGACCGAATATTTTTCGGGGCTGTGGCAGTATATATTTGCGTGGTCTGCTATATGGGCCTTACTTCCGAACACATTGCCGGGTACGAGGTGGAGGCTGGGACGCTGGCGGAGAACCACACCTATACCGGGTTTGCCGTGAGGCCGGAGACGGTCTATTATGCGTCTACTTCAGGGTATGTGAGCTATTATGCCCGGGCCAACGAGCGTGTATCGGGGTCTTCCCTGATTTATACCATAGATGAACGGGGTGAGACAAACGAGCAGATCCAGCAGAATGCCCAGGAGGTGGATTTGTCGGATGCGGATTTCTCATCTATCCGAAGCGAGATTAAGAGCTATACGGAAAGTTACAGCGATCTGGAATTTTGGGATGTTTATACCTTCCAGTCCTCTGTGGAGAGTTCGGTGATGGACCTGCAGAACCAGAGTATGCTGGAGAGTCTGGAGGAAGCCGGAGAGACGGCCATGTTTTCCCGCGTTTATTCCGGGGGAATCGGGATTCTGGAATATTATATGGACGGCTATGAGTCGGTTACCGCGGAAGGCGTGACGGAAGAGATGCTGGATGAAGACTCTTACAGCCGTCAGGATCTGAAGAAGGAGATTGTTCAGGTAGACGAGCCGGTCTATAAACTGGCCACATCGGAGAAGTGGACGCTGATCGTCCCACTTACGGAGGAGGAAGCGGCCGGGTACCAGGAGGACGGTACTGAATACATGGAGGTGGAATTTACCAGAGACCATACCACGGCCTGGGCGGATTTCTCCCTGATGCAGGTGGGAGAGACCACCTGCGCCAGGCTGGATTTCAACAATTCCATGGTCAGGTTTGCCGATCTCAGGTATGTGGAAGTGAAATTCCTGGTGGACGATGAGAGCGGACTGAAGATTCCCAATACGGCGATTGTGGAGAAAAACTTTTATCTGGTTCCGAAGAACTTCCTGGTGGAAGAAGGCGGAGATAAAGGCTTCCTGAAAGGAACTGTGGGTGAAGACGGACAGTCCTCCGCCCAGTTTGTGAGCATGACCCTGTACTATGAAGATGAAGAATATTATTACATAGATCCCAGAGAGAAAGATTATGTAACCGGGGAGGAGAAGATGCCCATAGGCAGCTACCTGATCCTGACGGATTCCCAGGAACGTTTCCAGGTGGGGATGACAGATACCCTGCAGGGGGTCTATAATATCAATAAGGGATACACACAGTTCCGTCAGATCAGTATTCTCAGCCAGAATGAAGAATACACCCTGGTGGAAGAGGGAACCAGCTATGGACTGACTGTGTATGATCATATTGTGCTGAACGGCGCGACGGTGGATGAAGATGAGATTATTTATTAGGAGTGAGAGAAATGGTTGCTGAAAATTATAGAGAAGTGGAGCGGGAAATCTGCGAGGCCTGCAAAAAGAGCGGGCGCAGCCGGGACGAGGTGACGCTGATCGCGGTGAGCAAGACAAAACCGGTGGAGATGATCCGCGAGGCGATGGAAGCCGGGGCGGATACCTTCGGTGAGAATAAGGTGCAGGAGCTGTGCGAGAAATACGAACAGCTTCCCGGAACGCTGCACTGGCACCTGATCGGCCATCTGCAGCGGAACAAGGTGAAGTATATCGTGGACAAGGCAGAGCTGATCCATTCGGTGGATTCTTTAAGGCTTGCGGAGGAGATTGACAAAGAGGCGGGAAAAAAGGGAGTGGAAGCAAAGATCCTGGTAGAAGTGAACGTGGCGGGAGAGGAGAGCAAATTCGGCGTGAGCGTGGAAGAGACGGAAGCGCTGGTGGAAAATATCTCAAAACTGCCCCATGTCCGGGTGCAGGGACTGATGACCATCGCTCCATATGTGGAGGATCCGGAAGAAAATCGTCCAATATTTCGTACTTTAAAGAAATTGGCAGTTGACATCAAAATGAAAAACATTGATAATGTAAGAATGGATGTGCTTTCCATGGGTATGACAAACGATTACCAGGTGGCGGTCGAAGAGGGAGCGACGATGGTTCGTGTGGGTACCGGGATCTTCGGGGAGCGCAATTATTCGGTGTAAAGGAGTGTATGTATGAGTATTTTTGATAAACTGATAGATACGATGCATATTGGCAGTGAAGACGATTACGACGATTATGACGACGATTTCGAAGATGACGATTTCGAGGACGAGCGCCCCAGGAAGAGAAGCGTTTTTAAGAAAAAGGAAAAAGACTTCGATTACGACCTGGAGGATGATCTGGTGGAGGAATCCAGCAAGATAAAGCCCGCGAAACAGCAGGCGAAGATCAAACCCATGCGGTCCAGGAAAGGCGGAAACGGAATGGAAGTATGCGTATTCAAGCCCACACAGTTTGATGAGGCCAGGGAGATCACAGACACGCTGCTGAATAACTGTACAGTGGTGCTGAACTTTGAGGGGCTGGACGTGGAAGTGGCCCAGAGGATCATTGATTTTACCTCTGGATCCTGCTATGCAATCGGAGGAAATCTCCAGAAGGTTTCCAACTACATATTTATCGTAACGCCGAAGACGGTGGATATCTCCGGAGATTTTCAGGATATCCTGTCGGGCGCGTTCGATATCCCAACCATTTAGAGAGGAAGAGGCAAAGGGCTGCCGCAAAAATTCAGGCTGTCAGGATGGATTTTTGCGGCAGAATTTTGTTTGACAGGAAGTATGAAGATAGAAGTGAACCAGGGAAGAGAGGACAGGTACGCCATATATCTGGAGCCGGATTTTCAGGGGCTTGGGTACGCGTTGGCGGATCTGGAGACCAAAGAGAGAAAGATCTGCATTGTGGCGGACAGCACGACGGCGGAATTGTACCTGGAACCGCTGAAAGCGGCGCTGCAGGGCTGCTGCGCCAGAGTGACAAGCTTCGTTTTCCCGGCGGGGGAGGAGCATAAAACGCTGGATACAGTGAGGGCGTTATATGAACATCTAATTCTGGAAAAATTCGACCGGAAAGACCTTCTGGCAGCGCTGGGCGGCGGGGTCGTGGGAGACCTGACCGGCTTTGCTGCAGCCACCTATCTGCGGGGAATCCGTTTTATCCAGGTACCCACCACGCTGCTTTCCCAGGTGGATTCCAGCATAGGCGGGAAAACGGGCGTGGATTTTGATTCCTATAAAAATATGGTAGGCGCTTTCCACATGCCCAGTCTGGTGTACATGAATCTTGGAACCTTAAAATCCCTTCCGGAGCGCCAGTTCGCTTCCGGCATGGGAGAGATCATCAAGCATGGGCTGATCCAGGACCGGGATTACTATGAATGGCTGTCGAGCCATGAAAAGGAGGTTGCCGCCCGGAATTATGACGCGCTGCTGCCCATGGTGGAAGGAAGCTGCCGGATCAAAAGGCATGTGGTGGAGGAGGATCCCACGGAGAAGGGGATCCGCGCCTGGCTGAATTTTGGCCATACGGCGGGACATGCCATTGAAAAATTAAAAGAATTTTCCCTCTGTCATGGAGAGTGCGTGGCGGTGGGGAGCGTAGCGGCGGCCTGGATCTCCTGGAAGAGGGGGTATCTGACCCGGGAAGAGCTGCTGGAGATAGAAAACGTATTCCGCCGGTACGGACTGCCGGTGCGGGTATCCGGCCTGGAGCCGGAGAGGATCCTCAGCGCGACGAAACTGGATAAAAAGATGGAGGCCGGGAAGATTAAGTTCGTACTTCTGAAATCCATCGGAGAGGCCTTTGTTGCAAGGGATGTGGAGGATCAGGAGCTTCTGGAAGCCATCCGGTATGTGTGCGAGGAGAATGGACATGAATAAATTTTTATGCCGCCCCTGGGGGCTTGCGCTTTCGGTGCTGGCTTTGACGGGACTGGATCAATGGACGAAAGCGCTGGCTGTGGGTTTTCTGAAGGGCGGGGACCCCTTCGTGATCTGGGACGGCGTGTTTGAACTGCGTTACCTGGAAAACAGGGGGGCAGCCTTCGGCATGCTCCAGGGACAGCAGCTGTATTTTGTGCTGGTGGGCGTTCTGGTGTTCGCGGGATGCCTGTATCTTTTTTCCCATATGTCCAGGGAAGCCCGTTACTGGCCCATACGGCTGATTGCCGTCTGCATCCTGGCAGGCGCCTGGGGAAATATGATTGACAGGCTGCGGCTGGGCTATGTGGTGGACTTTTTTTATTTTAAACTGATAGATTTTCCCATTTTCAACGTGGCGGATATCTATGTGAGCGTGGGCACCGCGGTGCTGGCGGTTCTGGTGATTTTCTATTACAAAGAGGAGGACCTGGACCGGATGCTGAAGAAAAAACAGAAAACGGTGGAAGGAAAATGAGCAGGATCTATCTGGAAGTGGAGCAGGAGATGGCGGGCGAAAGGCTGGACAAGTTTCTGAGTCTTTTGCTGCCGGATCAGTCCAGGTCTTATCTTCAGAAGCTGATCAAAGAGGGCCTGGTGCAGGTAAATGGACAAGGCTCCAAGCCGGGGGCCCGACTGGAGGCATCAGATGAGATATGGGTGGAGCTTCCGGAACTGATTGATCCGGAGATTCTCCCCGAGGATATTCCTCTGGACATTCTGTATGAGGATGAAAGCCTCTTATTCGTGAATAAACCCAAAGGCATGGTGGTGCATCCGTCGCCGGGTCATTTCTCCGGCACGCTGGTAAACGCGGTGATGTATCATTGTAAAGGGGAACTGTCGGGCATCAACGGGATCCTGCGCCCCGGCATCGTGCATCGAATCGACAAAGACACCACCGGCGTGCTGGTGGTCTGCAAGACGGACCAGGCTCACCGCGCGGTGGCGGAACAGCTGAAGGTTCATTCCATCACCAGAGTCTACCGGGCCATTGTCCATGGAGTGATCGGAGACGACGAAGGGACGGTGGACGCGCCCATCGGACGGCATCCCACGGACAGGAAACGCATGGCGGTCAATGAGAAGAACGGGAAGCGGGCCGTGACCCATTACCGGGTCCTGGAGCGTTTCGGAAAATATACGTATATTGAGTGCCGTCTGGAGACAGGGCGGACCCATCAGATCCGCGTACACATGGCGTCCATCCATCATCCCCTGCTGGGAGATACGGTCTACGGGCCGGGCCGGGACAAGGGCCGTCTGGAAGGCCAGGTACTGCATGCCATGACGCTGGGCCTTAAGCATCCGGTTACCGGACAGTATCTGCAGGTGGACGCCCCGCTGCCGGCGTATTTCCAGGAACTGCTGGAAAAGCTGTAAAATGATGCTTTTCATTTACTTCCAGG
The DNA here is from genome assembly GCA_944381625.1 of uncultured Lachnoclostridium sp. Classification (GTDB taxonomy): domain Bacteria; phylum Bacillota; class Clostridia; order Lachnospirales; family Lachnospiraceae; genus Hominiventricola. Next base: position 317,897 of record CALWLW010000001.1, on the reverse strand, counting down.
GACTTTTATGCTAAAATATAGAAAAGTTCGGGGAGGGGAATGGAATATGAGAACGTTTCAGTACACCATCAGAGAAGAACTGGGGATGCATGCGCGTCCGGCAGGCCTGATTCTTCAGCTTGCCAAAGAATTTAAAAGTGATATCATCGTGACCAACGGGGACAAAAGCGGCAATTTAAAAAGACTGTTTTCCGTAATTGATCTGGATATCAAATATCAGGACACGGTGACGGTGACGATCGACGGTCCGGATGAAGATGTGGCGGCAGAGGAGCTTCAGGCATTTTTTGAAGAGAATCTTTGATGCGGCATTCCATAGGGGATAAGAAAGGGACTGGTCCATGGGACGAGTCCTTTTTAAAGGCTGTTTTATAATAGATTTGACAGAAAAGGAGAGACAGAATTATTTATGAGTAAAAATCAGTCGGTGGGCGGCAGGAAACGAACTGCTTCCGCCGGGAAGAATACGAAAAAGAAAACGTCCGCTCAGGCCAGGAGCCGGGCGGCGGAGCGGGAAAACGGTATCTGGGACGAGGTGGGGCTGGTGGTTCTGCTGGTGCTTACTGTTTTTCTGTTTGTGAGCAACCTGGGCGTGGGCGGAGCAGTGGGAAATCTGCTGAGCGGTTTCATGTTCGGCTGTTTTGGCCTGTTCGCTTACGTGTTTCCCATTATCCTGATGCTGCTGATCCTGTTCTCCCTGGCAAACCGGGAAAACTGGGTGGCTTCTGTGAAGATCGGCGGCACATTGGCGGCCTGTGTGGCGCTCTGCGCCCTTTTGCATCTGATCCCGCCGGGAAGCGGGCAGGCAGAAAGTCTTGGAGAGATTTTCCAGTTCTGCAGGGAACACAGAAGCGGCGGCGGTCTGATCGGCGGCGGCATCCTGAACGGCCTGCGCGGCGCGTTCGGCCTGCCGGGCGCGGTGCTGATCCTGATCGGCGTCCTGATCATCTGTGCGGTAGTGGTGACAGGACTTTCCTTCGTCCGCGGCATGTCCAAAGGCAGCCGGAAAGTGTACGATACGGCGAAGCAGGATATGGAGCGCCGCCGGGAGGAGGCGAAGGTGCGCCGGGAACAGCGGGAAGAACAGAGAAGGGAACGGAAGGTCACCGGCGTATCCACAGATCTGACCATTCCCAAATCCGCGAAAAAAGCCGCAGGAAAAATATCCGAAGAAATACCGGAAGAGATTCCGGCGGAAGTACATGCGGAGATACCGGCGGAGGCAGAGGCGCCCATACCGGTTCCGGAGCAGGCGGTACTGCCGGAGGAAAGCCGGATGGAACGTGTGTTTACATTTCCGCTGCACCGTCCGTCGGCTCAGAAGGCCGGAGAGGAGCCTGAAGAAGCCTTTTCTCTGGCGGGAGGAATCCGGGAGATCGAATTTGACGAGGAAGACCTGCTGAAAAACGCGCTGAGCAAGAGAGAACTGGAGGAAGAAAGAGCCAGGGCGCAGGAACGGGAGAAGGACAGGGAAGCTTCCGTACAGCCCCCGCAGCCGGACGCAGAGCAGAGACAGGAGCAGGAGCCGCAGAGCGCCCCGGTTTTGGAGGAGTACCAGTTCCCGCCTCTGTCCCTGCTTAAAGGAGCGAAAAAGGCTTCGGGGAAAAAGGCTTCTTCGGCCAGGCTTCAGGAGACAGCCGGACACCTGCAGCAGATCCTGGAGGATTTCGGCGTGAACGCCACAGTCACTGATGCCAGCCAGGGACCGGCGGTGACCCGGTACGAGGTGCAGCCGGCCCACGGGGTAAAGGTGAGCAAGATCCTGGCCCTGGCCGACGATATCAAACTGAATCTGGCGGTGCCCGACGTGCGGATTGAGGCTCCGATCCCGGGCAAAGCCGCGGTGGGCATCGAGGTGCCCAATAAGGAGAATTCCGTGGTTCCGCTCCGGGAGCTTCTGGAGTCCCCGGAATTCAAGAATCATCCGTCCAGGGTGGCCTTCGCGGCAGGGAAAGACATCGGCGGAAATATTATGGTGTCGGATATTGCGAAGATGCCTCACCTTCTGATCGCAGGAGCCACCGGCTCCGGTAAATCCGTCTGCATCAATACGCTGATTATCAGCATCCTGTATAAGGCCAGACCGGATGAAGTGAAGCTGATCATGATCGACCCCAAGGTGGTGGAACTGAGCGCATACAACGGAATTCCTCATCTGCTGATTCCGGTGGTGACAGATCCCAAGAAAGCATCCGGGGCGCTGAACTGGGCTGTGGTGGAGATGATGGACCGGTACCAGAAATTCGCGGAACTGAACGTCAGAAATATTGAAGGCTATAACGAGAAGATTGAGACCATCACTCAGATGGAAGGACAGGCTCCCCGGGAAAAGATGCCGCAGATCGTGATTATCGTGGACGAGCTGGCGGATCTGATGATGGTGGCTCCGGGAGAAGTGGAGGATGCCATCTGCCGTCTGGCCCAGCTTGCCAGGGCCGCGGGCATTCACCTGATCATCGCCACCCAGAGACCGTCCGTGAATGTCATCACCGGTCTTATCAAGGCGAATATGCCCTCCAGGATCGCCTTTGCCGTATCTTCCGGCGTGGATTCCAGGACGATTCTGGATATGAACGGGGCTGAAAAGCTGCTGGGCAAAGGGGATATGCTGTTCTCGCCGTACGGCCTGCCCAAGCCTCTGCGCGTGCAGGGGGCTTTCGTCTCCGACCAGGAAGTGGGAGCTGTGGTGGAGTTCCTGAAAAACCAGAGTGAGAGGTCTCCGGAGCAGGAGGCGGACGTGGAAGAAAAAATGAAGCAGATGCAGGCTTCCATCGAAAGCGCCGCCGCGCCGGCTGCGGGCGGAGGAAACGACCGGGACGTACTGTTTGCGGACGCCGGCAGATTCATTATTGAGAAAGACAAGGCTTCCATAGGGATGCTGCAAAGATGGTTTAAAATCGGATTCAACCGTGCGGCCAGGATCATGGATCAGCTGGCGGACGCCGGCGTCGTGGGAGAGGAGGAAGGTACCAAACCCAGGAAGGTTCTCATGTCCATGGAAGAATTCGAGCAGTACGTGGACGAGTATGTATAGCGGATGGAAAGGGAGCATGATTGGACATGAAATGCCGGAAATGCGGAGCTGAGATCCCGGAAAACAAAATATACTGCGAAACATGCGGGACGCCGATCCAGATGGTGCCGGATTACAACCCGGTGGAGGATATCCGGATCGGGGACGAAAGACCCCCGGTTCCTTCTTCGGACGAGGAGGCCGGAGAAGTCGCTTCGATCCCATTTTACAGGAGAAAAAGATATATTGGCCTGGGTATTCTGGCGGTTCTGTGCGGCGTGCTGATCTATCACGGAGGCTACCGCATGATCATGGGGCCCTCCAGGGAGGCGGAAGCGGAAGCCATCCTGCTTCTGGAAAAGCCCGAACTTAGTCTGCCTTCCGGCACATACTCCTATATGCCGTCGCTGACCATCAGCCATCCTCAGAGGGAAGAGGGCCTGATTTTTTATACCACGGACGGGAGTACGCCCAATGAATACAGCCAGGTGTTCAACGGACCGATTGTGATTGGGGAAGGAAAGACGGTGGTCCGCGCCATTTTTATCCGTTCGGACGGCATGCAGAGCGAAGAGGCGGACGGCACTTATCAGGTGGTGTTTGAGTTCCCGGACGAGCCGGAATTCAGCGTGGACAGCGGAGAATATTCAGCGCCTTTCCATGTGACGATTTCCGCGGAACCGGACTGCACCATACACTATACCATGGACGGATCTGATCCTGACCATCTCTCTTCCGTGTACAAAGGGCCGGTATATATTCCCTCTGGATTTACCGTTCTGCGGGCAGTATCCATGAATGAAGAGGGAGATATGAGCGGGATCATGGAAGCAATCTACAATGTGGAGGAAAATACCGTCCCCGCGGACGCGGCAGCGGAAGGAATGCCGGGAACAGCGGCAGAAAATCCGTAAATTTGTGTTGAAATACGAGATATTTTGGATTATCATTAAAATGATGATTTGCAGGCGGAAACGGACTGCAGAAAGGATAGGAGGAAACATATGTTTAAGATTTTAGAGGCAGAGCAGCTTTCTGCGAATGTCTACAAACAGGTGATCCTTGCTCCAAGAGTGGCAAAGTCTTGCGAGCCGGGACAGTTTATCATTGTAAGGGTGGATGAAACCGGTGAGAGGATTCCGCTGACGATCTGTGACTATGACAGAGAGGCGGGGACGGTTACGATTGTGTTTCAGCCTATCGGCGTGTCTACATACAAACTGGTCGCATTGAAGGCGGGCGACGAGATTGCGGATTTTGTAGGACCTCTTGGACATCCGTCCGAGCTTGTGACCGGAGATTTTGAGGAAGTGAAAAAGAAAAGAGTCGTGTTCATCGCGGGCGGCGTGGGAACCGCGCCGGTATATCCCCAGGCCAAATGGCTCCATGACCACGGAATCGAGTGCGACATCATTGTGGGCGCCAGGACGAAAGATCTTTTGATCCTGGAGGATGAGATGAGCAAGGTGGGCAATCTTCACCTCTGCACCGATGACGGAAGCTACGGCTTCAAGGGCGTGGGTACCGCCATGCTGGAGAAGCTGGTGGCGGAAGGACAGAAATTCGACCTGTGCGTGGCCATCGGTCCCATGATCATGATGAAATTCGCCTGTCTGACCACGAAGAAGCTGGGAATCCCCACGATTGTCAGCATGAACCCCATCATGGTGGACGGCACGGGCATGTGCGGTGCCTGCAGGATTATGGTGGGCGACGAGGTGAAGTTCGCTTGTGTGGACGGTCCGGAGTTTGACGGACACAAGATCGATTTTGATCAGGCGATGAAGAGAGCGGCCATGTACAAGACGGAAGAGGGAAGACGTCTTCTGGCGTTCCAGGAGGGGGACACCCACCACGGCGGCTGCGGAAATTGCGGAGGTGACAAATAATGGCTGATGTATTAAAGAAAGTACCGGTTAGAGAGCAGGATCCCCAGGTCCGTGCGACGAATTTTGAAGAAGTGTGCTACGGCTATAATAAAGAAGAAGCAGTGGAAGAAGCTTCCCGCTGCCTGGGCTGCAAAAAGGCCAAATGTGTGGAAGGATGTCCGGTATCCATCAATATCCCGGCATTCATCGGCGCGGTAAAAGAAGAAAAGTTTGAGGAAGCGTTCAAGATTATCAGCGAATCTTCCTCCCTCCCCGCAGTATGCGGACGTGTCTGCCCCCAGGAGAGCCAGTGTGAAGGAAAATGTATCCGCGGCATCAAAGGCGATCCGGTCTCCATCGGAAAGCTGGAGCGTTTTGTGGCTGACTGGGCAAGAGAGAACGGGATCAAGCCGGAAGCGCCGGCTCAGAAAAACGGCAAAAAGGTAGCTGTGATCGGTTCCGGCCCGGCAGGACTGACCTGTGCCGGGGATCTGGCAAAGATGGGTTATGACGTGACCATCTTTGAGGCTCTGCACAAAGCCGGCGGCGTGCTGGTATATGGAATCCCCGAGTTCCGTCTTCCCAAGGACCGCGTGGTAGGGCCGGAAGTGGAGAACGTGAAATCCCTGGGCGTGAAGATCGAGACGGACGTGATCATCGGAAAGACGGTGAAGCTGGACGAGCTTTTGGAGGATGAAGGCTTTGACGCCGTATTCATCGGCTCCGGCGCAGGACTTCCCAAGTTCATGGGAATCCCGGGCGAGCAGGCCAACGGCGTATGCTCCGCCAACGAGTTCCTGACCAGGAACAACCTGATGAAAGCATTTGATGAGAATTACGATACGCCCATCGTCCGCGGCAAGAAGGTCGTGGTGGTAGGCGGCGGCAATGTGGCCATGGACGCTGCCCGTACGGCGCTGCGCCTGGGCGCGGAGACCCACATCGTTTACAGAAGAAGCGAGGAAGAGCTTCCGGCCCGTGTGGAAGAAGTACATCACGCAAAAGAGGAAGGCATCATCTTCAACCTGCTCACCAATCCGGTGGAGATCCATGAGGATGAAAACGGATGGGTAAGCGGCATTACCTGTATCCGTATGGAACTGGGCGAGCCGGACGCATCCGGAAGACGCCGCCCGGTGGAAGTTCCGGGATCGGAGTTCCGCATCGACTGCGATACGGTGATCATGTCCCTGGGAACCTCTCCCAACCCGCTGATCTCCTCCACCACCAAAGGTCTGGAGATCAACCGCAGAAAATGCATCGTGGCTACGGAAGATACCGGCGCGACCTCGAAAGAGGGCGTATATGCCGGAGGCGACGCGGTGACCGGAGCGGCTACGGTGATCCTGGCCATGGGCGCAGGAAAAGCGGCCGCAAAGGGTATCCATGAGTACCTGAGCCAGAAATAAAATACCCCGATATAGGCCTGCGGCCATCAGGCGGGCAGTGATGCTGGCCTGATGGCGTCGAAGGTATTCGAAAAAGGAGTTGTTGCAATGGAAGGAGGATCTTCCGCCGGGGCGTCGGCTCCTGTTTTCTGTTTTTTTGATATGGAATTAGAAGGAGTCATGTATGGCGGCAAAAGTTTTTATTCATGGTTCAGGCCACAGAGCGGCAAGCTGGAATCAGACTATTTCCCATATGACGGACAAGGACGATATTATGTGCCCGGATTTGTCTTCCATCCTTGAAGGGAAGGAAGCAAGCTATGAAAATCTCTATGCTTCCTTTATAAAATACTGCGGCGGAATAGATGGGCAGATTCATTTGTGCGGCCTTTCTTTAGGCGGTATTCTGGCGTTGAATTATGCGTTGGATTTCCCGCAGAAAGTAAAAACACTGGTCTTAATCGGAACGCCGCATAAAGTTCCCAGGGCGGCCTTCGCTTTTCAAAATATGGTCTTCAGACTTTTGCCGGAGTCTGTGTTTGAGAATATGGCTTTCGGCAAAAAAGACACGTTTGCTCTGGGAAATACCATGAAAAACCTGGATTTCAGCGGCAGGGTAAACCACGTGGAATGCCCGGCGCTTATCCTGTGCGGAGAAAAGGATGGGGCAAATAAGAAATCCGCCAGTTATTTTTCCCAAAATATGAAAAACGCGGAATTGAAGATGATAAAAAACACAGGTCATGTAGTAAATGAAGAAAATCCCAGGGCTCTGGCAGAAATATTGAATGGATATTATGCGCGGAACCTTTAGTCAGAGAACAGGCGGTATGCTCTCAAAAAGAGGGCATACCGCCGTTTACTGCGCAGGCATATAAATACGATAACAATTATTTCATCAGCGCTTTTTCTCCCTTCAGCGTTACGGAAGAGCGGGAGTAGGAGAGGGACAAGGTCAGCCAGATCACCGCCACCAGAATCACCGCAAAGATCCCCGTATTGAAGAACAGATTTCCCAGCATGGCCGTCAGGATCAGGAAAGGCAGAAGCCCTGACAGAACGGTATAGGCCTTGTATGCGCTTCTGTAAATAATTTCCCGTTCCGCTTCGTCACAGCTCTCCAGCCATTGTCTGCGGAAGCTTTTGGAGGCCGGGTCAAAGTTCCTGTCCGGATAGAGCTTCTGAACCATCTTTAGGTACCGGATCTGCCAGAAACTGTCATAGACCATGCACACAAGAAAGACAAGGCAGGCGAGCAGGAAACTGCCTCTGGCCGAATCGGAGCTTCCGATATAGTTGGACGAGTAGCCCAGAGAAAGAACCATAAGGCAGACGATCTGGGACAGGATATTCATGTTTGTGGAAAGGGCCGCGTATTTTTCTTCTTCATAATCCAGGCGGTCGGCTTCCTCATCTTCGGCCTCTGCCAGACGGGCCATAATGCTTCGAAGCTTCCTCAATACCGTTTCGCCGGCGATGACGGAGAGAACAGTGATTACACCCAGTACAGGCAGGATGGCTGCCTGCAGGACTTCCATAAGACGGGCGGCGTTTCCTTCGATTCCCTGCCCATAATGCCCCAGGAACAGGTACATGCCAGTTCCCAGGATGCCTCCTGCAATGCCGGCGATCAGCATAATGAACAGTATTTTTGTATAGCTATTTGATTTTCTTGCTTTCATGATTCATCCTCCTCATAAATAAACAGATCTTCTACGGAAGCGTGGCAGATCTTTGCCAGCTTCAGGGCCAGGGTCACCGACGGAGAATAATCTCCCCGTTCGATCAGGCTGATGGTCTGCCTGGAGACGCCGGCCAGTTTTCCCAGCTCCGTCTGGTTGATGCCCAGTTTTGAACGGTGTTCTTTCAGATGGTTGAGCAACGGCAAGGTATCACTCCTTTTCAATGAAATTCGCATGCGTTTTGACAACTTTTCTTGTCATATATAAGATAACATTGACAACTTTATTTGTCAATAGTTTTGACAACTTTTTTTGTCAAAACTATGTTCCACAGAAGTCTGGTGTCCCTGGATAAATTTTGTCTTAGGGGGAAGTCCGCAGAGTATTCTCATAGAATAAGAAAACGGCGGGAAGATTCCCGCCGAAGATCTGGATGCGGCCATATTGCCGCAGATTAATATTCGTTGTAAAAGTTCTCGTTATAATAATTCTCGGTCCATTCTTCCGCGTATGCGTCATCGATCTCCGGGAAAGCCCTCATGAGCCGTTCCCGTACCATTTCCGAGATCAGAAAATATTTCATCTCTTCGGAGGTGTTGGCGTCCAGATCCACCATCAGCTCCTCCGGACGGAGATTGTCGGTGGCCCATCTGCGGATGCGCGTGTTCAGATCCGTCTCCCCTGTCACCTCGCCGGTGAGCCTTGCCGCATGATGGAAGGACAGGAACGCGATGCCGATAAAAAGAAGAAAAACGGCGTCCAGAACCAACAGGGAAAAATGGCTGAGTGGAAGATGGAAGACGCCCGTCAGGGCGGCGGTAACTGCCAGGAATCCGGCACAGCCGATGACCAGAAAGGTCCAGGCGGAAGATTTTGCTTCCGAGTACCGTTCTTTTGCAGAGGTATATGTATGCATCTGGGATGCGGCTGCCTGCCGGGCCTGGATGTCGGCGCGGTCCTCTTCAGACATATTGGGGTCCATTCTGTATTCAGGGTATCGTGGCATAAGCAGCCCTCCTTTTTCCGTCCGTATTTGAAATCCCTTTTATTATAGTAGAAAAACATGTTATAATCAATGTCAAAGGGGAGAAAATCATGAAAATAACCATAATTGCAGTTGGAAAGATCAAGGAAAAATACTTTTCCGCGGCCATAGAAGAATATGTCAAAAGACTGGGACGCTACTGCAGGCTGGAGTTTGTGGAGGTGCCTGATGAGAAGACGCCGGACGGCGCGGGAGAAGGTCTGGAGCTTCAGATCAAAAGAAAAGAGGGGGAGCGCATCCTTCAGAAAATTCCGGACAATGCCCATGTGATAGCGCTGGCCATCGATGGCAGGGCTTTGGACTCGGAAGAACTGGCCGCCCAGATGGAGCGTTGGAACGTGGGCGGAATCAGCCACCTGGTATTTCTGATCGGCGGTTCCCTGGGACTTTCTCCGGAAGTGCTCGGCCGAGCGGATTACCGGCTCAGTTTTTCCCGTATGACTTTTCCTCACCAGCTTATGCGGGTCATTCTGCTGGAACAGATCTACCGGAGCTTCCGGATCAGGAATCATGAGCCGTATCATAAATAAGGGCGGCTTTTAATAAAACCCTTGACCTTATACCTGGTATATCCTTTATATATAGAAGAAAAGAGGGAAGCAGGAGGTGCATCTGAACTATGAAGTCCATCAAAGAAGCTGCCGGGATTACGGGGATTACAGAACAGAATATCCGCTATTATGAGAGACAGAAGCTTCTGTTTCCGGAGAGGAACCGGGAAAATGATTACAGAGAGTATTCGGAGGAGGATATCCGGCGTCTGAAGTTCATCTGCCTGTTCCGCAGGCTGGATATGCCCATTGCGGATATCCGGAAGCTTTTTAACGGAGAGACGACGCTTTCGGAGGCGATGGATGCCCTGGAGCGGCGGCTGGAATCAGAAAAAGAGCGGCTGGATGCGGCGCTTGTTTTTTGCCGCTCCATCCGTGAGCCTTCTCTTGAATCCATGGATGTGGATGCTTATCTGCAGGATATGGATGAAAAGGAGAAGAAAGGTTCGGTATTCGCTCAGATTGCCAGGGATTACGCGGCTGTGAACCGGTTTGAGCAGAAGCGGGCATTTTCTTTTATGCCGGATACCCCCTGCGGCAGACCGGAGGAATTCACGGAGGAATTGCTGAAATACGCGAAAGAGGCGGATCTGGATATGGTGATCACCAGGGAGGGAACTTCGCCCCGTTTTGAGATTGATGGAATCGAGTACCGGGCCTACCGTACATCCAGCCGGTTCGGGATCGTGGTTCACTGCGAGATGACCCATCCGGAAGATTACCTTCCGGACGGGATATCGGAAAAAAAGTACCGCAGATACCGGCTGATTTCGATCATCCTGCCGATGGTTCTCATTTTCATCACCGCAAATATGTGGCTGATCAGAGAAAGCTTTCAGCAGTGGGAGAGCGCGCTGATCTTTATCCTGCTGGCGGTCTGCTGGGGCGCCGCTTCCTTTTTTGTCTATTATTGCTATGGGATGAATTTCAAAGGATAGCCTGGGATAATATATTAATAAAAGGAAAAAGATTTCAGGGGAGGGGCGGCTGTGAAAGGTTTGGCAGACAAAACAGAAGTGTTTGAGACCCTCCCCGTAGGCCGGGCCGTATCCATGCAGGTGATTCCCGCGGTCGCCAGCCAGATGGTTGCCCTTGTCTATAACCTGGCGGACACATATTTTGTGGGGATGCTGAACGAACCTGCGCAGACGGCGGCCATCACGGTGGCGTACCCGTCGTTTTTGCTTCTGACGGCTGTCTCAAATCTGTTCGGTGTGGGAGGGGCCAGCGCCCTGTCCGCCGCTCTGGGACGGAAGCAGAGAGAAGAAGCCGGGAAGATTGCGGCCGTATCCTTCTGGGGCGGGCTTATATGTGCCGTGATATTCTCTATCCTGTTTTACCTTTTCATGAAACCGGTGCTGCTTTTGTGCGGAGCGGTGCCGGAGGCGTATGAGGCGGCCAGGAGCTATGCGTTCTGGACTGTGGCGGCCGGCGGCCCCGGAACGGTTCTGAACGCGCTCCTGGCCAATCTGGTGAGAGGGGAGGGCAATGCGGCCGCCGCCTCCACAGGCGTGTCGCTGGGCGGAATCCTGAATATTCTGTTAGATCCCTTCTTTGTTCTCCCGCGGTTTCTGGGGATGGGCGCGGCGGGCGCCGGTATGGCTACCGCGATCTCCAACCTGGCGGCCGCGGCGTATTTCCTGATTTATATTCTCATAAGGCGCGGGAAGGGAGTGGTAGATATTCATCCGGATGCGCTCCGGCATGCAGGACGATATATGAAACTGATCCTGTCCGCGGGCCTGCCCTCCGCAGTACAGTACGCGCTGACGGTTATGGCTGTGGGGGCTCAGTCCCGGTTCGTTTCCAGGTATACGACGGAGGCCGTGGCGGCCCTGGGGATTGTGAAGAAGCTGGATCAGCTCCCGCTGTATTTTTCCATCGGTGTATCCAATGGTCTGCTCCCGCTTCTGTCCTACAATTATTCGGCGGGGAACCAGGAGCGAAGAAGGGAGATTTTCCGTCTGGGATGCACGGTCTCGTTTCTGTTTTCCGTGACCTGTCTGGCGGTATACGAAGCGACTGCGCCGGGGCTTCTGGCGCTGTTTATCAACGACCCGGTGACGGTCCGCTATGGATCCGGGTTCCTGCGCAGGATGGTGACGGCTATGCCGGCCATGTCTGTCTGTTATCCCATGATCATACAATTCCAGGCCATGGGAAAATTCAGGGAATCTCTGGTCTGTTCCGTGATGAGAAAAGGCGTTTTGGACATTCCGCTCCTGTTTCTCATGGACGGGATCTTCGGCCTCTATGGATGCATGTGGGTGCAGCCCCTGGTGGACACGGTTTCCCTGGCGGCCGCAGTATTTTTTTACAGCCGCCTGAGGAAAAAAGAAGGGATTTGAACGGGAAATTTATTGGTGAATTTCAACGAGGCTGTTAAAGGGGGTTGTAAAATTGTCTTTGGCAGATCCTTGTAAAGAAATTTGTTGTATGCTAACATATTTTTTACAGGGGAGGATAAGGAGGAGCCTATGAACAATATTTACAGTCTCCGTATTTACGATACGGAACTAATACGTTTCGTTATGGAGAAGCGCGGATTGTACGGCCTGGTAGCCGAGATTCTTTATATCAATCAAGAGCGGACGAACCTTTTACCGATGGATATGGAATTATCCGGAGAAGGCATCATCCATTGGATGGAACGCAGAGTAATACCTAAAAATAGGGCTTTCGTAGACGAAATTTTAAAAACTCTGGGGCTTAGCCATAATGACACAAAAGGTATTATTGACGTTTGCAAAGGCCTCTCTCTAAATGACAGTTACTGGGTGGTTCCGGAAGATTTTAAAGGAACATTTGCGCAATATAATCTGTATGAAAATCGTTTTTCAGAAATTTTGGCGCTGGTGGCCTATACAGGTGCAGGCGGCAGCCGGCATGCATTTACCACATCCCCGGAGCTGACCACGGGTGGTATGCTTCCGAAGGCATGGAGATACGTTGCTCATGATGGAATTTACCTTTACAAAGGCGGGACTACCGGTGCATCCAATACCGGGCGTGAGCCGTACTGCGAGTATTATGCTTCTCAGATTGCAGAATCCATGGGGCTAAATGCCGTGCATTATGACCTGGAAAACTGGAAGGGGATCACCGCATCTAAATGTGCGCTCTTTACCAGTATTGACACCTCTTATATTCCCATCGGGCATCTTGTCCGGAAAGGGGGAATTGCGGCCTGTATTGCTTATTATGATCAGATGGGGGCAGAGTTCTCAGAACAGATCCGGAGTATGTTGGTTTTTGACGCATTAATTTACAACGAAGACAGGCATTTTGGAAACTTTGGTGTATTGCGGGATAATCATAGTGGTAAGATTATCGCGCCCGCTCCCATTTTTGATAATGGGTTATCGCTGTTCTGCTATGCTGGCAAGGAGGATTACGGAAACCTGGATGAATACGCCATGACCCGCTCCAATCCTTATAATATCTCTTATGAGGAGGTATGTGAGGAGGTAATGGGACCCAGGCAGAAGGAGCAATTGCGGCATATGATTGGATTCCGGTTTCAGAGGCATCCCAGCCTTAATCTTCCGGAAGATCATCTGAAAGCGATTGAGAAACATCTGGAAAGCCGGGTGTACAAGCTTTTGTCTATTCCAAATCGTCAGCATAAATAGGGAAAGGGAAGACGAAACGCCAAACAATTGCCGATGAAAAACTGTTTTGGGGAAACTCAGCGGAAAAGGGATTGACAGCACCTGTGTTTTTTGTTATCATCTATTTCAGTGAAACAAATAGGAAATGCGATGAAGAGGAATAGTACATTCGGACTTGACTTCAGAGAGCTGTCGGGCGGTGCGAGACAGTGGAGAGGATGTTTGGAACTCGCCTCCGAGCGGCTGTCCGAAATCCTGCGCAGAATGTGGGAGAGTAGACACAGACGGGACCCTGCCGTTACAGAGGGAAGGATATAAGAAGTGATTCCGTATCCGTTAAGTGTGTGAGCATATTCACAAATTAGAGTGGTACCGCGCAGGACAGATGTCTTTCGTCTCTAGGATTTTATAGATCCGGGACGGAAGGCTTTTTTTATTCTATTAAGAAATCTTACAGAATAAAAAGTGTTCTGCAAATAATATTTCCTTTTTTGTTTCTTCATATTATATGTATGGGTAAAGGAGAAAGAGAAAAATGATGGATCACAGAAAGTACACCAGACAGTATTTTATGCCGCCGGAAAGATGCATGGACTGGGCGGAAAAAGATTATGTGGACCGCGCGCCTGTGTGGTGCAGCGTGGACCTGCGGGACGGCAACCAGGCGCTGGTAGTACCCATGACGCTGCAGCAGAAGCTGGACTTTTTTGAACTTCTGGTAAAGATCGGATTTAAGGAGATCGAGGTGGGATTTCCCGCAGCTTCCGACACGGAATACGAATTTTTGCGCGCGCTGATCGAACGTGACCTGATTCCTGACGATGTGACGGTACAGGTGCTTACCCAGGCCAGGGAGCATATTATCCGCAAGACCTTTGAAGCGCTCAAAGGGGTGAAAAATGCGATTGTTCACGTATACAACTCTACTTCCCTGGCCCAGAGGGAGCAGGTGTTCCGTAAATCAAAAGAAGAAATCCTCCAGATTGCTGTGGAGGGAGCGAAGCTTCTGAAAGAACTGACGGAGGAAGCGGGCGCGGACTACCGGTTTGAATACAGCCCGGAGAGCTTCACGGGGACGGAGCCGGAATACGCCCTGGAGGTGTGCAACGCAGTGCTGGATATATGGCAGCCCACGGCGGACCGGAAGGCAATCATCAACCTCCCGGTGACGGTGCAGCATTCCATGCCCCATGTCTACGCACAGCAGATTGAGTATGTGAGCAAACACTTAAAATATAGAGAAAACGTATTGGTATCCCTTCATCCGCACAATGACCGCGGATGCGGGGTGGCCGATACGGAGATGGGCCTTCTGGCGGGCGCGGACCGTGTGGAAGGAACGCTGTTTGGAAACGGCGAGAGAACCGGAAACGTGGATATTGTCACAGTTGCCATGAATATGTACGCCCAGGGCGTCGATCCGCAGCTTGATTTCTCGAATATGACGGAAATCTGCGATAAATATGAAGCCTACACAGGCATGAAGGTAAACGAGAGAAACCCGTACAGCGGAGCGCTGGTGTTCGCGGCTTTCTCCGGCTCCCACCAGGACGCCATTGCAAAGGGCATGAAATGGATGGAAGAAAAACAGCCGGAGCATTGGACCGTGCCGTACCTGCCCATCGATCCCACGGATGTGGGCCGCAGCTACGACGCGGACGTGATCCGCATCAACAGCCAGTCTGGAAAGGGCGGCGTAGGATACATCCTGGAGCGCAACTACGGCATCGTGATGCCGGCCGGCATGCGGGAGGTCATGGGCTATGCGGCCAAGGCCGTCTCGGACGTCCAGAACAAGGAGCTGCAGCCGGATGAGATCTATGACGTGTTCATGGAGAAATTCGTGGGCATTCAGGAACCGTACCACATCAAAGAGGTTCATTTTAAACAGGTGGGCGGCATCACCACAGAGGTGACCACCGAATACCAGGGAGAGATAAAAGTAACCTCCGCGGCCGGAAACGGACGTCTCAACGCCGTGAGCAACGCGCTGAAGAAAGCCTATGGATTCCAGTACAATCTGGTCACCTACCAGGAGCATGCGCTTGAGAAAAGTTCCAGTTCCAGCGCCATCGCCTACGTGGGAATCCAGACGCCGGACGGCAAAGTACACTGGGGAGCGGCTATTGACCCGGATATTATCCGTGCTTCCATCGATGCATTATTGACAGCCATCAATCATTCCATCAAATAACATCTCAACAAAAGAGGAGAACGTTTTTCACATTTTTTTGTGAAAAGCGTTCTTTTTTTGTTTTGCTGTCATAAAAATGAAAAAAACTGTTCATAATACTTAACAAAATTGTAATAATTATCTTGACTTACAGGCCTGACCGGGTCTATAATGCCAATTCGTAGGCCGGAAGCCCACAGGCTACGGTCAAACAACTAAATAAAAGTAAAGGAGTGTATGTATGCGTAGATGCTATCTGGGTGCGGCGCTTGTATTGGGAACTATGATATCAGGCTTTGCATCCTTAGGCTTCGGCGGGGCCGGCACATTGACTGTGCACGCCGCGGAGAACGCCCTTGCTGAAGAGATGGAAATCGTTTTTCAGGAAGAAGTTCAGACAGGAGCAGAGAACGTCGAAACAGAAGTACCGGAAGAAGAAGCAGCAGAAGTGACAGCAGAACAGCCAGCCGCAGAGCCGGCGCCGGCAGAACCGGCGCCAGTGCCAGACGAGGTGGCGGGAAGCAGTTTTAGTTTAGAGGAGCAGGAGTATCAGGTTCTCCTTAAAATTGTGGAGGCAGAGGCCGGCGGGGAAGACACGACCGGCAAGATGCTGGTGGCAAACGTAATTATGAACCGTGTAAGAAGCGGGATTTTTCCGAGTACGGTTACCGAGGTGGTCTACCAGAAACAGGACGGGTACGCACAGTTTTCCCCCACTGTGGACGGAAGGATTGATCAGGTAAGCGTGTCCCAGGATACAGTGGACGCGGTGACAAGAGTGATGAACGGAGAAGACTGTTCCGGCGGAGCGCTTTTCTTCCGGTCAGTAAGAAGCAGCAGCGGATGGTTTGACCAGTCGCTGAACCGGGTACTGGAGCATGGAAACCATATCTTCTATACCCTGTAATACCTGATACCTGAGAAAGAGGCAGAATGCCTCTTTCTTTTTTTTGACCCTTATGCTAGAATAGAGTAGATTTTGAATCATATTTTGTTGAAAGAGGAATGAGAAGAGATGGAATTGTTATATAAGAGCACCCGAGGCGGCGAGAGCGGCGTACCTGCTTCCAGAGCGATCCTGGAAGGGCTGGCGAAGGATGGGGGGCTGTTTGTCCCGGAAAAGATTCCGGCGCTTGATGTTTCCCTGAAGGAACTTTCGGGGATGTCGTACCAGGAGACGGCGTACCAGGTGATGAAGCTTTTTCTGACGGATTTTACAGAGGAAGAGCTTAGGAAATGTATTGCCGGCGCGTATGACGGCAAATTTGACACGGAAGTGATCGCTCCGCTGGCGAAGGTGGAGGACGCCTATTATCTGGAGCTGTTCCATGGCGCCACCATCGCGTTCAAGGATATGGCGCTGTCCATTCTGCCGCACCTGATGACCACCGCGGCGAAGAAGAATCAGATCCGCAATGAGATCGTGATCCTGACCGCCACATCCGGGGATACGGGAAAAGCGGCGCTGGCAGGTTTCGCTGATGTGCCGGGCACCAGGATCATCGTATTTTACCCGAAGAACGGCGTCAGCCCCATCCAGGAGAAGCAGATGGTGACCCAGAAGGGCGATAACACGTTGGTAGTGGGGATCCACGGCAATTTTGACGACGCACAGAGCGGTGTGAAAGCCATATTCGGCGACCGCGCGCTGGCCGAAGAGCTTGATCGGGCCGGTTTCCAGTTCTCCAGCGCCAATTCCATCAATATCGGCCGTCTGGTGCCCCAGGTGGTATATTATGTTTATGCGTATGCGAAGCTTCTGGAGAATGGAGAACTGTCCGACGGCGAACCCATGAATGTGGTGGTGCCCACCGGAAACTTCGGCAATATCCTGGCCGCATACTATGCAAAGCTTATGGGCGTGCCCATCGCGAAGCTGATCTGCGCGTCCAATGAGAATAAAGTCCTGTATGATTTCTTCCAGACGGGTGAGTACGACAGGAACCGTCCGTTTATCCTGACCACGTCTCCGTCTATGGATATCCTGATCTCCAGCAACCTGGAACGGCTGATCTACCGGATCGCCGGGGAGGACGCCGGAGAGGATGTGAAGCTGATGGACGCCCTGAGCCGGGAGGGAAAATACCGGATCACCGGGGACATGCAGGAGCAGCTGAAAGACTTCCGGGGGTATTATGCCACGGAAGAAGAGTGCGCGAAGCAGATCGCTCGGGTATACTCTGATACCGGATATGTGCTGGATCCCCACACGGCGGTGGCTTCCTGCGCATATGAAAAATACCGTTCTGAGACCGGAGACGGGACGAAGACCGTGATCGCCTCCACAGCCAGCCCGTATAAGTTCACCAGAAGCGTGATGGAAGCGGTGGACAAGGAGAAATACGGCCGCATGTCGGATTTTGAACTGGTGGACTGCCTGGAGGAGATTTCAGGAACACCGGTGCCCGCCGCCATTGAAGAGATCCGCACCGCGCCGGTGCGCCACCGGACCGTATGCGAGCCGGAGGATATGAAACAGACCGTAAAAGGTTTCCTTGGGATAGAATAAGGAGAATGGCATGGGATTTGACGGAATATTTAATCTGATTGACATTATTGTGCTGGGATATGGATTTTACGCCATGTACAGCGCCTATGTGCTGCGGAACGAAGGAAAGATTATCCGCACCTTCCTGGTGTTTAAGGAGACGGATGTGGACGACTGCAGGGATCTGCAGGGCTACGCCAATTTTATGAGTCCCAAGCTCTGGGTGCTGGGCGGCGCCATGGTAGCGTACGGCGCCATCTCCATGATTAATACATATCTGGTTGAAATTACCGGATTGTTCTGGGTGATGTTCGTGGGCTTCCTGGTGGTGCTGATCTGGTATGCCATGGAAGTAAAAAAAGCCATGCAAAGATTTTTTTAGAAGTATTTTTCTGAAAACGGGGACATAGAATGGAGCATGGAAAATTTCTGCCGGAAGTGTACGTGGAAGAGGTGCGCAAAACAGTTGCGATTTTGAAGACGCTTTTCTGACAGGAAAAAGATGGCGGTCCTGGCAGATGTTTTTCACGGGGCCTGTTGTCAAAACAATAAAAATGGGTTATACTAAAGTTACAGATTTCCTGGGGTGTTCGAGAACCCTGTTATTTTGAACCTACATTTACGTTTATGGGATTCCAAAATCGCAAATCGGATGTCATGCCTCCGTCCTTATGGACGCCAGTGGAAGGCTGAACATTTGTTGAGGTTACCCACCTAGCTTGTGGCTAGGCGTCAAAATATAGGGAACGGCACTTTGGGAAAAGAAAGATACCGGGTATTGCGGGACACGCAATACCCGTTTTTGGTTTACCCGCCGCAGGCGGAGAATCCTGCCAAGCAGGATTCTATTTCAGCATAAATGGCATGAAACCGGGAGGAAGGAACATGGATCGGAAATATATCCGGCAGAAAGCAGTCCTGCTGCTTTTCATGACGGGCGTACTGCTGGCTCTTCTGACGATGGGCCGGGAGAAAGAGCAGAAGCACCGGGGGGAACAGGCGGAGATCCTGGAAATCCCCGAAGATGAGCCGCTGGAAAGCCCGCAGGAGGTGTGGCAGCTTCCGGGGGAGAATGCAGTGATCCGGGTGCTGCTCCTGGCAGAAGACGGAGGACTGATCCATGAGGATCAGGAGCTGGATACGGATTATGCGGGAGAACTGGATTACTATGAGGAGGAGGGCGGCTGGGTGATTGTCAATGAGCTTCCCCTGGAAGAGTATCTGCGGTGGGTGGTCCCCAGCGAGATGCCGGCCTACTATTCCATGGAGGCGCTGAAAGCCCAGGCGGTCTGCGCGCGCACCTACGCGGTGTGGCATATGCAGGAGTACGCGTATCCGGAGTATGAGGCCCATGTGGACGACAGTGTATCTTTCCAGGTGTACCACAACCTGGAGAGCCAGGAAGCGACGGATCAGGCGGTGCGGGAGACAGCGGGACAGATCATGCTGTATGAAGACATGCCGGTGAAGGCATATTATTTTGCCACCTCCTGCGGAAGCACCACGGATGAAATGATCTGGGAAAAGGGGGACAGGACGCTGACTCCGTACATAGCCGGGCGGATCGTGGGCGATCAGGGCACCGGCAAGGATCTGACCAGCGAGGAGGATTTCGCGGATTTTATCATGTCAAAACACGCGGGGGATCTGGAGATCGGGGAACCCTGGTACCGCTGGAACTGCTATGTGCCGCTGGAGCAGATCACGGAAAATGTAAAGACCTGGGCAAAGGCCCGGGCAGCCAGGAGCGCCGACGGCATCCTGTTTCAGAAAGAGGAGGACTATGTATTTCCGGGGGAAGCGGCCATAGGAGCCGTGGAGAGCGTGGAGGTCATAGAACGGAACACAGGCGGAGCCGTTCAGCAGATACTGATTCATGGAGAGGACGGGACGTTGAAGATTAAATATGAATACAATATCCGCCTGATGCTGGGGCTTCCAGGGGGGAGGATCCATAAAAATGACGGGACAGACGACGAAGGGGGCAGTCTCCTGCCCAGCGGCTATTTTGTGCTGGAACCCCAGGAAGAGGACGGGGAACTTTCCGGATACCGGATCTACGGAGGGGGCCTGGGCCACGGCGCGGGGATGAGCCAGAACGGGGCGCGGATTATGGCGGAACAGGGCGGCGGATATGAGGAGATCCTGGAATATTTCTACGACGGTATCCGGCTTGCAAGGCTGGGGGAAACATAGTAAGATGAGAGACAAAGAGAGGAAGTGGACGGATGATGCGGCTGATCAGGGCGGCGCTGGAGATGAAACGAAATATGGAGAGGAGCCATGTGGGGGCTTATGCGGCTCAGTCCGCTTATTTTATCATGCTTTCTTTTCTGCCGCTTCTGATCATGCTGCTGTCCCTGGTGCAGTATACACAGATCGGGAAAGCGGATATCTATGACCTGATCCGGGAGATTGTCCCGCTGGGGTTCCAGAGCTGGCTTCTGGGAATTGTGGACGAGATGTACAGCCATACGATGGCGGCGGTGTCCCTCTCCGCCATCGTCACCGCCTGGTCTGCGGGAAAGAGCTTTATGGCGCTGAACCGGGGAATGAATTCCATCTGCCGGGTGGAGAGGAATCCCAATTATATTCTCATGCGCCTCAGAGGGGCGTTTTACGCTTTGTTTTTTGTGGCGCTGCTGGTGATCTCCCTGCTGCTGATTGTCTTTGGACATTCCATCCACCTGTTTGTCCAGGGACATTTCCCGTTTCTGGCCATCTTTACCCGGATCCTTCTTTCCTTCCGCCTGGTGCTGATGCTGGCGGTGTTCATCCTTTTCTTCGCCCTGCTGTATAAGGTACTGCCGGACAGGAAAGCCGGTTTTCTGGAACAGCTTCCAGGGGCCGTATTCGCGGCGGTGGGCTGGTACCTGTTTTCCTTCGGGTTTTCCGTGTACATCGAATGGAGGAACGGGCAGTTCAACATGTACGGGAGTCTGACTACGCTGGTACTGTTCATGTTCTGGCTGTACTTTGTCATGTATATTGTGCTGATCGGGATGGAGATTAATCAGTGGCTGAAAGAGCAGTACGTGCAAATTGACATATAGAGCGGTTGAATTGGGTACGGCTTTTGTAAGCTTTGATGACAAAAGTTGAACCAAAACAGAATTGAAAATTTTAAGGCTATAGATTATGATGAATATAGCTTAAGAAATGAGACATTCTATATGAGGAATGGAGAGGAGAGGTGATAGGAAATGCTGAAGGATTTGGTCAATGAGAAGCTGATCAGACTGCAGATCGAGGCGGATAACTGGGAGGATGCGGTGCGTAAGGCTGCCCAGCCGCTGGTGGATGAACATAAGGCCAGGATGTCCTATGTTGACGACATTGTAAAGGGAGTCAAAGAGATGGGGCCTTATATTGTGTTGACAAAGCACGTGGCTTTGCCTCATGCCAGACCGGAATCAGGCGCTCTGGAAAATGCCATTGGCGTGGCTACTTTAAAAACGCCGGTGGAATTCGGGAACGAAGAGAATGATCCGGTGAAATATATGTTCTGTCTTTGTGCCGAAGGCAATTCCGAGCATTTAAACGCGCTTGCCGAACTGGCAGGCCTGTTTGAAGACAAGGAGTTTTTCGACCTGTTGGACAAGACGACGGACCCGGCTGAGGTTATGGCCTATATCAATAAAATAAGTGCTGAGTAAAAGAAAGGAGATTGAATTATGTACAAAGCGTTAGTTTGCTGCCGCGCGGGGATGGGTTCCAGCATGCTGCTGAAGATCAAAGCGGATCAGGTGATCAGCGAGAATAATTTCCCGATTCAGACGGAGCATGGAAACCTGGATTCCCTCATGGGATTCAACGGCGACCTGGTAATTACCATGGACGACCTTTCCAATGAGCTGAAGGACAAGGTTCCATACGCGCTCGGCATCCGCAACATCATGGACAAAGCGGAGATGAAAGCGAAGATGGAAGAGTTCCTGGCTGCAAAAGAAGGAAAATAATCCAAAGACAAAGCATCGAACACTATAAAATAATACAAGGAGGGAGTACATAATGTTAGATGCAATTATGGCCCAGTGTCGGAATACGTCACTGATTATGGGAGTGATCGCCCTGGTCGGCCTTCTGCTTCAGAAGAAACCGGCTACGGACGTGATCAGCGGAACCATGAAGACGGTGATCGGCTTTATGGTATTCAATATCGGTTCCAATGCGATGTCCGCATGCGTAACCACATTTACGACTCTGTTCAACACTGCTTTCGGTATTGAAGGCGTTACCACTCAGGTGGAGGTTGCTACCGGCCTTGCGCTGGACACTTACGGCACCGAGGTGGCGCTGGTTATGGTACTTGGTTTTGTAGTAAACCTGATTGTGGCAAAATTCACGAAGTTTAAGGCTATCTTCCTTACAGGCCAGCACTTCCTGTATTTTGCATGCGTAATCGCGCTGATCTTCATTGCCAACGATATGCCGCTGGTGGTGACGGTGATTCTTGGCGGTATCCTGCTTGGATTCTTCGGAGCTGCTCTTCCGACGCTCTGCCAGCCGTTCATGAACAAGATCGTGGGCGCGGACAACCTGGCTATGGGTCACTTTAACTGTATCGGTTATGCATTTTCCGGTTATGTCGGACTTCTGTTCTCCAAGATGGGAGTTGGCAAGAACGAGTCTGATGATTCCAGCAATCTGCATCTTCCGAAATTCTTCGAACTGTTCAGAGACTTCATCTTCTCTGTGGCTCTGTTCATGGTAGTACTGTTCTACATCGCAGTAGTTGCATGCGTAGTAAACGGCAACATGGACGTTGTTCTGGAGTACGCAGGAAACGACGTTTGGTTCCTCTATCCGATCCTGCAGGGTCTGCAGTTTGCAGCAGGTATGAGCGTCCTGATCTATGGTGTTCGTCAGTTCATCGCAGAGATTACCGCAGCATTCGTTGCCATCTCTGAGAAGTACATCCCGAACTCCAAACCGGCCGTGGACTGCCCGGCTATCTTCCCGTTCGCACCGACCGCAGTGCTGGTTGGATTCATCGGATCCTTCCTGGGTGGCCTGGCTGCAATGGCTCTGATGGTTGCATTCCACAGTCCTACGATCATGATTCCGGCAGCAGGTATCTGCTTCTTCTCCGGTGGTACCTGCGGCGTGTTCGGAAATGCGTACGGCGGATGGAAAGGCGCTCTGGTTGGCTCCTTCATCGTAGGTATGGCTCTGACCGGACTTCCGCTGATCCTGTATCCGGCATTCTCTGCACTGGGTATTGCAGGCGCATCCTTCCCGAATGTGGACTACAATATCATCGGCGCAATCATGCACTGGATTCTTGGAATCTTCCACTAATAGTTGAATGATACCGGCAATGACAAGGGATTCTCTCCCTTGTCATTGTCATATGAAGGAAAATGACAGACGAAGTTATGGACATCAAAGAGACGATAAAAAACAAAAAAGCATGCGGCATCCTGGTCAAGGCGCTGGGACATCCGTCCCTGGTGCTGATGGCAGAAGAGGCCGGCATGGATTTCCTTTTTTATGACTGTGAGCATGGGACGCTCTCCTATGAGCAGATTCATGACCTTATGGTGCTGGGCAACGCCTCCGGGATCCCTTCTGTGGTGCGGGTGCCGCAGCTTGCCAGGGCGGATGTGTCAAAGATCCTGGATTATGGGGCGTCCGGTGTGATGGTTCCCATGATCGAGAGCCGGGAGGACGCCAGGAAGCTGGTGTCCTGGAGTAAATATCCTCCAGTTGGGCAAAGAAGCTACTCCGGCGGCGCCAACACACACTATGGGCCCAGCGGGAACCATGAGGAGAATATGAAAAAGATGAATGCCCGTACTTTGACGATCGTTCAGATTGAGACG
This sequence comes from uncultured Lachnoclostridium sp., assembly GCA_944381625.1. GTDB lineage: Bacteria > Bacillota > Clostridia > Lachnospirales > Lachnospiraceae > Hominiventricola. The sequence goes on along the minus strand of CALWLW010000001.1, from coordinate 294,253 downwards.
ATGAAAGGAGCGGAGCATGCAGATGAGATCCTGTCTGTGGAAGGGGTAGACGCGGCGATTGTGGGACCGTGCGACCTGGGGATCTCCATGGGGATTCCCGATAATGTTATGGATGAAAGGGAGCTGGCGGTGATCGGGCAGATTGCAGAGGCCTGCCGCCGTCATGGAAAGGCATTCGGAATCATTGGTTCCATGAAGCTGATCAGATATTTCTGGGAGAATGTGGATCTGATCGTTTCCGCCATTGATACCAATCTATTGAGAGACGGCATGAAACATGCGGTAAAGGCATGTGAAGAGTAGACAGAAAGAAGGAGGTCTTTTATGAAGACAGTAGAAGAACAGGTGAAAGAGTTTCTGGACATCGAACTGGGAGAGGTAAAGAAATTTGCTGACAGCATCGATACGGAAGCTTTGGCCGCAGCAAAGGAATTGATCCTGGAGGCAGAGAAAAATCATAACCGCGTCCATGTGACGGGGATCGGCAAGCCGGGCCATGTGGCGGGCTACGCGGCTTCCCTGCTTTCCTCCACAGGAACGCCCACCTATGAGCTTCACGGTACGGAGTGCGTACATGGCAGCGCGGGGCAGGTAATGCCGGGCGATGTGGTGATCGCGATCTCCAACAGCGGAGAGACTGCGGAACTGAAGGCGACGGTGGAGACGCTGAAAAACAACGGAGCCAAAATCATCTCCCTTACAGGAAAGCCGGAGTCCTGGCTGGCAAAGAAAGGCGACGTGGCGCTGACCGCAGGCGTGGATCAGGAAGGCGATTCCATGAACAAACCGCCCCGCGCGTCGATCCTGGTGGAGATTATCATGCTCCAGAGCCTGAGCATACTGCTCCAGAACGAGAGGAACCTGACGCCGCAGCAGTATGTGAAGTGGCATCCGGGCGGAAGCCTTGGCAAGAGCATCAGAGATACGGAGGGAAAATAAAATGAAAATCGAAGGAATCATCACACCAATCGTGACCCCGTTTTATGACGACGAGGATCAGAACATCAATTATGAAGCCACAGAAAAACTGATCAACCATCTGATCGAACACGGAGTGAAAGGAATCTTCATCCTTGGCAGCAACGGAGAGTTCCATGTGATCGACGAGCAGGAGAAGATCGAGTTTACGAAAAAAGTAGTAGAGATCGTGAACCACAGAGTACCGGTATACGCAGGTGCAGGATGCTGTTCTACCAGGGAGACGGTGCGCCTGGCGCAGAAGATGGAAGAAGCGGGAGTGGACGCGCTCTCTGTGATCACTCCGTATTTCCTGAAACCCACCAATGAAAATCTGTACGCACACTATCAGAAGGTGGCGTCCAGCGTGAAGATCCCCATTATCCTCTACAATATTCCCAAGGCTACCGGCTGCCCGCTGGATCCGGAGCTGGTGGACCGCCTGGCCGACATCCCCAACATTGTGGGTATCAAGGACAGCAGCGGAAACGTGGATACTCTGAACGCTTATGCGGACATCGCAAAGAAAAAAGATTTCTGTCTCCTGGTTGGATCTGACTCCAAGATCTCCTATGCGTACAGCATCGGCGCCGTAGCCGCAGTGGCAGGCACCAGCAACGTGATCGTGGACACGCTGGTGGGCCTGGACAAGGCGCTGGGAGAGGGCAATACCGCTGAAGCCGAGAAGCTTCAGAAAGATATCGACGTCCTGCGCGGCGTCCTGGGACTGGGGACGGTGCCCAGCGTCATGAAGCGCGCCACAGAGCTTTCCGGTGTCGCCCAGATCGGACCGGCCAGAATGCCGGTACAGAAATTGTCCGCTGAGGATGATGAGAAGATCAAAGAGATGCTGAGATACTACAATCTGTATAAATAGAAAGGGACGGACAGGATGAAGGAATATGTCATTCAGGAAGACCGGGGAAGGCTGGCTCTGTACACGGGGCTGCTCCTTCTTTTGATGATCCTTCTGATGATTGCCTCTATTGCCTTTTTCGCCGTCGGGTGGTATCTGTTTTCTTTTCTGGGAATCACAGGACTCTGGTTCGATGTGAAAGCAATGTTCCGGTACGGGAGCAAGCTGATCCGGAAGAAACCGGTCTGCGAGTTCGGACGGGACGGTCTGACGATCTACTACCTGCCTGGAAAGCCCAGGGAAATGAAATACCGTCAGGTCAAGGAGGCCAGAAGAATTCGCACCCGCTTCACACTGAAACTTTTCTTCCGGGGAGATAACGTGGAACATCCTTCAGGCTGGTACTATGCCGGGGTGATCTATCCCTTTCAGAGCGGAAAACTGGACGAGGTGGAGCAAAAAACGGTGGATTGCCTGAAAAAGCATGGGATCGACCTGGTGAAGACGGAAAAAATGAAAAAATAACCTTAGAAACAGCCAAATGGCCTGTATCCGCTCACAGATGGGAGCGGATATAGGCCATTACTTCGTGGGGATCGTCCGACGTATCCAGAAGCGTGAAGAAATCCGGATCGTTGAACAGACGGATCAGTTCTGCCATGGCGGCCAGATGGGTGGAGTTGTCCACGGCGCTGAGGGCGAAGATATATTTCACCGGATCGTTTTCCTTGTTGCCGAAACGTATGGGTTCGTCCAGGACGCCGATGCCCAGGGCGCAGGAGATGGCGCCTGCCTCCGGCTTGGTGTGGGGCAGGGCGATATGTTTGGCGATGACCATATAGCCGCTTTCTGTCTGGGCGGCCTCGTCCACGTATTTGTCCAGTACGCAGTGCTGCTGCAGCATGGGGGCGTAGGCCATGCGGATGGCCTCTTCCCGGCTGCCGGCGTGCAGATGGAGGCTGATGATCTCAGGCCAGACCATATCGGTCAGATGGAGCCGGATTTCCATGGGCGTATCCGGAAGCTCTGCCTCGCTGAAATAGGAGAGCAGTTCATGGTACAGATGATCATAATTGCGGATCTCCGCATATTTGGAGATAATGCTCATCACAGCGTCCACATCGGGCTGGCTGGGTACCCGGGTGCCCAGCCACTGGTGCACCTTTCGATTGATTCCCGCTTTCTCATTCACCGACATGACCGGGTTCACCCGTATCACAGGGATCGACAGCTCAGCAGCCTGCAGCGGCGTCTGATTGGTGGTGAAGATGATGTCGGCCTCCGTACTGAGATCTTCCCAGTGGGAAGTATCGCAGGGAGGAAGAAACTGAAGCTCCGGAAACATCTGCGTCAGCTCGTTGTAAAGAATCGTGGAGCTTCCCACACCGTTGATGCAGATGACCAGCGCTTTTTTCCGGCGCACCGGCGCTTCCGCGCGGGCCTTGGAAAAGGCCGCGGCAAAATGGATCGTCAGATAGGCGACCTCATCGTCGGGAATGCCGCCGTGGAACATGACGGAGAAGGGCTTCAGCGCTTCCGTCATCAGCTGGTACAGTTCCCCGTATTCGTTTTTGATCGTTTCACAGATCGGATTATAGATGGGCAGACGAAACAAAAGCCGGTAGTAAGCGGGTCTGAGATGGGCATACAGCTGTACGAAAATTTTATTATTGCCCGTCAGATGCACACCGCTTAACGCCTCGAACCGCAGCATAATATTCTTGGCCATGCGGCCGATGAGCAGCCGGTCTTTGGTATTCTCGTTAAATCTTCCGTATGAAATGCCGATCACCCAGGAGGTCAGGTAGCGGACGTCCGGTTCGTCGAACTGCCCGGCCTCCGGATACTGCTTCAGAAGATCCGTGGTGAAATCATATTCCTTCAGAGACGGGATCATCTCGGTCTCCACCTGGGCAGGGAAGGGCATGGTGTACTGGACGCCGTTCTTCAGGCGGGTCTTTAAAAAGATAAAGATATAGATAAATTCTGTCAGGCGCGCCTCAATCATGCGGATATTCCATTTCTGGGCCAGTTCCGCGATGATCCGCCGGGCATAGCCGAAAAGGTCCAGCTTCCAGTCGTTGATAAAAGTGTCAAATAACTGGTTCCCCTGACGTCCGGCCAGGGTACGGATCACGTCCTGGATCATAAAGCGCCGGATCTCCACCTCAGGTCCATCCAGATAATAACCCTGCTTCCGGTTATTGCAGATCTCGATGCCGCTCTCGGAAAGAACCGTCTTCAGTTCCTTGAAATCGGCCAGAATGGTGGAACGGCTGCATTTCAGCGCGTCAATAAAATGATTCAGCGACAGATAATCCATATGTATGAAGAGCAGCAGGTACATATAGATGAGCCGCTCATCCCTGCTGAAGAAATATGCCTCTTTCCCGTCCGATCTCTGAAGGAGTTTCTGCAGGGCGGCCGAAGCCTCCTGGGACAGCAGAACCTTCTTGTCGGGCGTGGAACTGAAGGTAACAGCCGGGACATGTTCGCTTTTCAGGATGCGGTTCAGTTTCTCAAAACGGTAGAGCGACTGGCGTCTGGTGACTCCGGCCGCTTTCTCCATATCTTCCAGAGACGGGAAAGGCGTGGCCAGTAAGTATTGAATCAATGAAAGAATATCGTTGTCCATCCGGACGTCCCCCTTATCTATATGTAATCAGCACTGACTTTTATTTTAAACCATTTCCCGGGCCTGTCAATGAAAAGCAGGAATTTTGCGTATTTATTGACAAAAATCATATTTTATGCCATAATCATCTAAGTTCAGGCAGTGAACATACGTGAGTACAGGAGAACCAGCGATCCAGAGACGGAGTGCCGCCGGCTGCAAGCATTCCGCGCGAATCTTCTGGAAGTTTCAGTATGGGAGCCTTCCGACGAAAAGCGTTTTGCGTTAAGCCGGATGTCCGTGTAACAGGCAAATACACAAATGGAGTGCAGAGTATGGTTGGAAGATACTCTGAAATAGGGTGGTACCGCGATTTACATCGTCCCTTGCAAGTAGCAGGTGGCGATGTTTTTTACATTTCGAAAGGAGAATCATAATGAAAGATAAAATCAACGGCATTTTATCAGAAGTAAAAACAAAAATTTCTGAAGCGGCCAACGAGAACGAGCTGCAGAACGTGAAGAGCGCATATATCGGAAAGCAGGGATCTTTAAGTCTTCTGATGAAGGAGCTTCCCAGCCTGGACGCGGCGCTCCGCCCCGAGATGGGAAAATTGTTGAACCAGGCCAAGAATCAGGTCACGGAACTGATCGACGCAAAGCGGATGGAACTGAAGCTGAAGGCTTCGGAGGTATCCCCGGATTTTGACTGCTCTGTTCCGGGAACGCTGCCGCCTGGAGGCGGGCTCCATCCCATCACCCAGATGTGCTATGATCTGAACGACGCGTTCCGGTCCATGGGATTTGAGATCTTTGAAGAAGACGAGATTACCAGCGAGATGTACGCGTTCGACAAGCTGAACTTTCCTCAGAACCATCCAGCAAGGGAGAGCATGGATACCTACTGGATCGAAGGGCATGACAGCGGCAGCACCAACGAAAAGCTCTGTCTTCGCCCGCATCTGACCGGGGGAAGCGTCCGTTATATGCAGACACATAAGCCGCCGTACCGTTTTGTATATCCGGGCCGGGTTTACCGGAACGAGACCACAGACTCCCACCACGAGAGGGCGTTTTTCCAGTATGAGGCGCTGATCGTGGACAAGGACATTACGTTTACGTCGGGAAAAGTGATGATCAAAAGCATCCTGAGCAAAGTGTTCGGAACGGATGTGCCGGTAAGGATGCGCTCCGGCTTTTTCCCGTTTGTGGAGCCGGGATTTGAGATTGACATGGAGTGCCAGGTCTGCGGCGGGAAAGGATGCAGCGTGTGCAAGCATGTGGGCTGGATCGAGGTCATGCCGGGCGGTTCGCCGCATCCCAACGTACTGCGGGCGGCGGGACTTGATCCGGATGAATACACCGGTTTCTATGTAAATATTGGTCTGGACAGGCTGGTCATGATGCGCTACGGCGTGGATGATGTGAGACTGTTCCACAGCGCTGATTTAAGATTCCTGAAACAGTTCAGATAGGAGAGAAAAGATGAAATTATCATTATCGTGGATGAAAGATTTTGTAAATATCCCGGAGGATATGGATCTGAAAAAACTGGCATACGACCTGACCATGTCCACGGTGGAAGTGGAGGATGTGGAGTTCCTGGCCCGCCGTTTCGATCATATGGTTGTGGGTGTGATTGAGAAGATCGAGCCCCATCCCAACGCGGACAAGTTAAGAGTCTGCAAGGTGGATATCGGGAACGGGGAGATCAAAGATATCGTCTGCGGCGGCATCAACCTGGAGGAAGGCATGCGTGTGGCCGTTTCCTGTCCGGGCGCGGTAGTCCGCTGGCACGGAGAAGGAGAGCCGGTGGTGATTAAAAATTCCAAACTGCGCGGCGTGGAATCCTTCGGCATGATCTGCGCTTCCGACGAGATCGGACTGGGAGATCTGTTCCCGGCGTCCCAGGAAGCGGAGATTCTTGATCTGTCGGATTTTGACGTTCCCGCGGGTACTCCGCTGGCCGACGCGCTGGACATGAACGACGTCCTGCTGGAGATCGACAACAAATCCATGACAAACAGGCCTGATCTGTGGGGACACTACGGGATCGCCCGGGAGATCGCGGCGCTGTACAATCTGGAGCTGAAAGCAATCAAGCCTTTTGAGACGGATGTGCAGTCTGATTTTAAGGTGGAGATCCTGAACCCGGACCGGTGCAGAAGATATATCGGCGTGGAGATGTCCGGCGTGGAGGTAAAGCCGTCCCCGTACCAGATGCAGAGCAGAATCTGGAAAGTGGGCATGCGTCCCATCAACGCTCTGGTGGATATTACGAACTATGTGATGCTGGCCACTGGAAACCCCACCCATGCCTTTGACGCGGACAACATCACGGACCATATTGTGGTCCGGCACGCAGCGGAAGGCGAAAAGCTGGTGCTGTTAAACGAGAAAGAGATCGACCTGAATCCGGACGATCTGGTCATCACCGATTCCGAAGGGCCGGTGGCGCTGGCCGGCGTTATGGGCGGAGCCAAGGATTCCATCCTTCCCAAGACCACGCGTGTGATTCTGGAGGTGGCCAACTTCGAGGCCGCAGGCATCCGCAGGGCGGCGCTGCGTTACGATACCCGTACAGAGGCGTCTTCCAGATACGAAAAATCCATTGATCCGGACCGCTGCGACCAGGCGCTGGCCCTGTCCATGCAGTATTTCCAGGAATTATACCCGGAGCTTCAGGTGACGGGATACTGCGACCAGTATGTGAAAAAGCTTGAGAATTCTGAGATCGACGTGGATCTGACCTGGCTGGAGAAACGCCTCGGAAAGCATCTCACAGACGAAGAGATCCGGGGCTGTCTGGAACGGCTTGGCTTCCAGGTGGAGATGAACGGGGCGTCCATGCATGTGACCGCGCCGTCCTGGCGGTCCACCGGCGACATCTCCATCAAGGACGACGTGATGGAGGAGGTGGCCAGGATGTACGGCTATGACAATTTCCAGGCCACGGCGTTCACCACAGCGTTCACAGGCGCTATCAACCAGAAGGATAAGAGCCTTATAAGAAATATCAAAGAGTATCTTGCCGTCCGCTGCGGACTGCAGGAAATCTATACCTACCCCTGGATGAACGACGTGTATGTGAACGCGGTTCTGCAGAGCACGGAGGGCGTCCTGAAGCTGTCCACGCCGCCGGCGCCGGATCTGAGCTGTATCCGTTCTTCCCTGCTTCCGAACCTGTGCGAAGCGGTGGCCAAGAACGAGCGCTATTTCAATGACTTCTCAATTTTTGAAGAAGCGCAGGTATTTTTTGACAAAAACTACAGCTCTCCCTATGACAGCACCGAGTCTCTGCCGGAGCAGCGCAGGCATATCGGAGCGGCGTTCGCCAGCAGCGTAAAAGATGTGAGTGGGCTTTTCCGGGAGACCAAAGGCGTGCTGGAATATATGCCCCGTTACACCCACATGGAGGCGTTCACGTTCCGGAAAGAAGAAAAACCCCTGTGGGCGGATCACGTGGTCTGGCTGAATATTTATCTGGGAGAGGAAAAAGTCGGCGATATGGGGCTCATGGCCAAGAAGGTTTCCATGGAATGCGGCATCAAGAACCTTTCCGTCATGCTTTTTGAGCTGGACGCCACGAAACTGAAGCCGCTGAAATCCAGAACCAATAAGTTCGCACATCTGGCGGAGTACCCGGAGACCGATTACGATATCTCCATGCTGTTCGATTCCGGCGCGGTGTGGAACGATATTTACGACGCCATCGTGGGTCAGAAAAAGGCCAGCGCGCTTTTGAAGGACGCTTCCTTCGTGGACGAGTACCGGGGAAAACAGATTCCCAAAGGCAAAAAGTCCGTGACGATCCGTCTGACCATCGGTTCGGATGAAAAGACGCTGACCTCCCAGGAGATCGAGAGCGCGGCGAACCAGGTGATGAAAAAGCTTGGAAAGAAGATGGGCGCGGAACTGAGAACCCAGTAATACGGAGAAAATAATGAATCATTGGAAAAGTACCAGGGTGCTGCTTCTATTGGCGGCATCCTGGATGCTTCTGATATTGGCGTTTAAGAGTTCCCGGGAGGCGGATGCCGTATCCACCATGGCTGGCATCGCTGTTTCGGAAGAGAATTCCTTTGTGGCAGGGGATCTGAGAGTGGAACTGTCCAATCAGGCGGGCCTGCCCATCTATTATACGCTGGATGGGAGTATTCCGACCCTGGACAGTTCTCTATATGAAGGCGCCATTACCATGCAGGCCTCGGAAGAGGTACAGTGCTGTGTGGTGAGGGCAGGTACATACAATGAAGCAGCCGGTGTGTGGGGAGATATCTTTACCCGCACTTATTTCTATGCGGAGAATCTGCAGACGATCCGGGACAGGTTCAGTACTTATATTGTATGTCTGACCAGCGACCCCTATAATCTGTATGATTATGAGTACGGGATCATGGTGGAGGGAAAGATACGGGACGAATACCGGAACAGTGAAGAATATATATCCAACAAGCTGACCCAGCCGGCCAATTTCACCCAGAGAGGAAAAGACTGGGAGCGGGATGTATATGTGGAGATCCTGTCGCCGGACGGAGAAGTGCTGGTGTCCCAGGACGCGGGGATGCGTATCTTCGGAAACGCCAGCCGGCAGTATTATTATAAATCCTTCAAATTATATGCCAGGGACGAATACGGAGAGGACGTATTTGACTATCCGCTGTTCTCCGACAACTATCCCGCCGGGGGAGAGGAACTGCAGGACAGCTATGAGCGGCTGGTGGTCAGGGCCCACGGTTTCGATAAAAGCGTGACCCTGTTCCGGGAAGAACTGTTTCAGCGTCTGTGCAGCCAGATCGACGGCATCGACTCCAAATCCGTAGCGCCGGCTTCCGTATGGCTGAACGGTTCCTACTATAATTTTGAATGGCTGCAGGAGGTCTACGATGATCTCTACATGGAGGAAAATTACGGGCTTTTGCAGTACAGCGATCATTATGAGATCGTGACCCTGCGGGCGGACAGTCCTACGGCAAGTGTCATTGCTTCGAGAAGGGAGCGGTATTCCGGCGCTGCGGAGGGGTCACAGCCGGAAGGCGGCGTGGAAACGGCGGATACGGATCTGGAGGCGCAGAAAGCCGCCATGGACTATCGGGATGTGGCCGCCTACGCGGAGAAGGATCTGACGGATGACAGAATCTTTCAGGAGCTGTGCAGTCTGATCGACATGGAGAGCCTGATCCAGTACCACGCCATCGAGACCTATATCGGCAACTGGGACTGGCCGCTGAACAATGTGAAACTGTACCGCTATTACAGCTCTAATGGGAGCTACGGTCCGGGACATATGGACGGACGGTGGCGCTATCTGTATTACGATATGGAGGCGGGGTTCAATATCTACAATGAACCGGAAGAGGACTGGCTTACCATCGCTCAGGTGATGGACGAGGCCAGCCTGTTCGGAGCCGTCATGCGGAGACAGGATATGCAGGAGAAGTTTGCAGAATACATGGAAACCTGTATTCAGGACTATTTTACGCCGGAGAAAGTACGCGCCGCCATGGAACAGCTGTGTGCGGAGCGGGACGGAGAACTGGAAGAGAGCTTTGCCTATAAACAGAGCGTAGATGAGACCTATACGCTGGATATGGACGAAGTGGAGCAGAACAAAGAAGTGATCTATGATTTTGTTGAGAGGCGTCCCGCCCTGATCGCGCAGGAGCTGCAGGAGCTTTTCGGCATACACATTTCATACGGAACATTAGAATGACAGAGGGAAACAATGAATTTACATGATTTTTATTACGATCTTCCACAGGAACTGATCGCTCAGGATCCCCTGGAGGAACGTTCCTCCTCCCGTCTGCTGGTGTTGAATCGGGAGACCGGGGAGCGGGAACATCGGATCTTCCGGGATATTGTGGAGTACCTGAGGCCTGGAGACTGCCTGGTGGTCAACGACACAAAGGTGATCCCGGCGCGTCTCATGGGTGAAAAAGAAGGAACCGGAGCAGGAATCGAGGTGCTGCTCCTGAAAAGAAAAGAAGGAAATGTCTGGGAGACGCTGGTGAAACCCGGCAAGAAAGCCCGCCCCGGCGCGAGGATTCTCTTTGGAGGCGGACTCCTGAAAGGGGAAGTGGTGGACGTGGTGGAGGACGGCAACCGGCTGATCCGCTTCGAGTATGAAGGAATCTTTGAGGAGATTCTGGATCAGCTGGGGCAGATGCCGCTGCCTCCCTATATTACCCACCAGCTGAAGGATAAGAACCGTTACCAGACCGTCTATGCCAAACATGACGGTTCCGCCGCAGCGCCCACCGCGGGTCTCCATTTCACGCCGGAGCTTTTACGCCGGATTGAAGAGATGGGCGTGCATATCGCCCATGTGACGCTCCATGTGGGTCTGGGGACGTTCCGCCCGGTGAAAGTGGAAAATATCCAGGAGCATCATATGCACTCGGAATATTATGTGGTGGAAGAGGACCAGGCGGAACTGATCAACCGGACCAAGGCACAGGGCGGACGCGTGATCGCCGTAGGCACCACAAGCTGCCGCACGCTGGAGTCGGCGTCTTCGGAAGAAGGCGTCCTGAAAGCAGGAAGCGGCTGGACAGATATCTTTATCTATCCGGGCTACCGGTTCCGGATGATCGACGCCCTGATCACCAATTTCCATCTGCCGGAATCCACGCTGATGATGCTGGTGTCGGCGTTCGCGGGAAGAGATCAGATCATGGCGGCTTATGAAGAAGCGGTGAAAGAACGGTACCGGTTCTTCAGTTTTGGAGATGCGATGTTAATAATTTGACACAAAATGTTACATTTGTGAAGTAATAGAGTTCCGGGAGTCCGAGCGGCTTCCGGAATTTTTTTGGTTAGGATATGAATTTTGATAAAAAAACAGAGAAGGAGATACAGGCAGTGGAGGACTGGATAAATAATTACCCGCGCAGGATTCATAGGTATCATACAGCGGCAGAGTGTTTTGTCGAGGAAATAAAGAAAATGGGGTTGATTTTTTTGTCAGGAGCCTTTGGCGGAAAAGATATGGCGGTGTCGAAAATGCTGTGGTATAATTTGGGTGTTGTCCTACCGATACCCGGCAACGGGAGGAGGTGAGAGTTATCGAACTACTGTTTACCTTTGTTATTTCTGTTGGAGCAGGTGTGGCTTGCCACCTCATCTGTAAATGGCTAGACAGAAAGGACAAGGACGACAAATAGCCTGGTGGGTGCTTTGCCACCGTAAAAAGAAAAGAAGAAGCCCTCGACTGTGTTGCAGCACGGTCGGGGGCTTCGCTCTTTGAGTTACCGATACTCTGTTTACCTTTTGCCTACTGGCATTATAGCATACGCAATTCTGAAAAGCAATATCCCATAAAATCTTTTTGTCCTGCGGAACGTCTTTGTGACAACCCCAGGACTGTCACACCATTTGTCCAGAAAATGCCCTTTTGAAATGAAGCGGACATGATGAATTGTACCATACTCTGTTCAATTTGACATCAGTAATTTTTCTGATAGATTTTGAAGGTCTTTCTTTTTGTTATAATTTGAAAACAACCGGTTTTAGATCCTTTTTATTTTACATTGACAAATGATAGCTTATAAGCCATCATAATATCAAGTAAAGGGGATAAGTGAATGTATGAGATCTTTTTCTACCAAGATACAAACGGGAAACAGCCAGTTAAAGAATATCTTGATAAATTGGAGAAAAATCTTTAAAAAGCAAGGATGCCAGAATAAAAGTACACAAAAAACTCCCAGAAGAGAAATTGAGAAAGCAAAAAAATGATGGAAGATTTTAAGGAGAGGAGTAGAGACTATGAATAAAAAGAATGTTTCTCCTTTGGGAGAAAACTGGAGCAGTTATCGGAAAGAGCATTTTACAGCAGAAGAGCTTGCAGAAAACGACTTGATGGTAACTCTGATAGGGGAAGTTATAAGAGCCAGAAAAGAAAAGAACATATCACAGAGAGAGCTGGAAAGCATAACAGGGGTAAAGCAGTCGGTGATTGCAAGGATGGAAAGTGGAAAAACAGATCCGCAGTTCTAAAGCTGCTGACAGCAATGGGAAAAACACTATTGATTGTGCCGCTTGATATGCCTAAAGAGCGGGGAGTATAAGAATGGACGAAATGGAGTCGTAAATAATAAAATAGTTTCACACTTTTTGCATGTAAAAACCGCCTGCTTTTTGGCAGGCGGCTATGTACTAAGATTTCATCATTTTCCCGATGTCGGGAAAATGATCAGCTATTCATCAAGTATCAGCTTTTTACGTTCTTTTTTCAGCTGCTTTAACTGCTCGTGCTCAATTTGTGAAATATTTTTTTCGGGAGTTAGTAAATCTTCCACATCCAGGCGTTTATATGCTATAATTTAGACGTTGTCCAACCGATACCCGGCAACGGGAGGAGGTGAAACTGCGTGGAGTTTTTCGTCACATTCCTTGTGTCTGTCTCAGCGGGTGTGGTTTGCCACCTCATCAGCAAATGGCTTGACAGGCACGATAAGGACAACAAATAGCCGAGTGGGTGCTTTGCCACTATAAAAGAAAAGAAGAAGCCCTCAACTGTGCTGCAACACGGTTGGGGGCTTCGTTCTTTGCCTGCATGGAATATCGTCACATTCCTTTGCCTACTGGCATTATAGCATACGCAATTCTGAAAAGCAATATCCCAAAAATCTCGCTATTATGGCGCAATCACAATTCCATATCACGCCGTTTGTTTTGCGTCCTGGCTCTAGTCTGCTCCGGCTGTAACCCTTTTGGGGCTATCGAACTAAATTATTAGTGCGGCAACACTTGATTGTGCCGCCTGGCGAGCGGGGCGTCCTTAGAGGGCGTCCTCTATTTGTGTAAATGCAGAGTACTTCATGAAGTTCTGCGTATTTGTTCCGAATAATATTGATTTTGTTCTTTTTGAAAGGGTATAATGTACGCAAAGCATTAAGAGGTGACAGCATGAAGCAGACGGCATCTCTGATTTCCGCCTGAGATCCGGCAGTGCGGGAAAAAATACCGGGATTATCAGGAAATTTCAACAGATCCACAGCTCAGGATACAAAGCTGAATCATTCAGGTAGAAAAGAAAAGGAGAACATCCATGGACAACAAGCTGGAATTAAAGCCTCCGGTGGAGGTAAGGTACAAAGAGGAACTGGAAGCGTTAAGCGCGCTGGATACCGGGCGCAGGCCCCTGAACTGGAAGCTGTCTCCCAGGGCGGTGCGCACCTTTATCCTGGGGAGCCGGGAGCCTTTGGAGTGGAATGGCCGAAAGGTGGAGATCCGCAAAAAGTATCTGGGAAACGACGCCCTGGTGGAGCGGTGTATTATTACGCTGGCGGGGAGCCGGGGGCTGATGCTGGTGGGGGAGCCGGGGACAGCGAAGACCATGCTGTCGGAGCTGCTTTCCGCCGCGATCAGCGGGACCAGCCTCAACACCATACAGGGTACGGCGGGCACCACGGAGGACATGATTAAATACAGCTGGAATTACGCGCTTCTGCTGGCCAAAGGCCCGGTACGGGAGGCGCTGGTGCCCTCTCCCCTTTATACCGGCATGGAGAAAGGGATTCTGACCCGGTTCGAGGAGATCACCCGGACCCCTGCGGAGATCCAGGACAGCCTGATCAGCGTACTCAGTGACAAGGTCTTGAACGTGCCGGAGCTGGGGGACGGAGGAATCCTGTTTGCTAAGCCGGGATTTAATGTGATCGGCACGGCCAATACCAGAGATAAAGGCGTGAATGAGATGAGCAGCGCCCTGAAGCGCCGTTTCAACTTTGAGACGGTGAGGCCGGTGCGGGACGTATCCATGGAGAAGCAGATCATTCTGAACGAGGTGGCGGAGCTGTCCAGAGAGAATGACATCGAGATGGAGCCGGACGAGGATGTTGCCCAGATCCTGGCTTCCACGTTCCACGAGCTGCGGGAAGGAGTGTCCTCCATGGGACACAGGATCGACCGTCCCTCGGCGGTGATGAGTACGGCGGAGGCGGTTTCCGTCTATTATCAGACCATGCTGACCGCGTATTATTACGGGGACTCCCGCATGGATATGGGATGCCTGGTGCAGAACCTGGTGGGAGCGGTGCAGAAGGAAAACGGCGACGACCTGGAAAAACTGCGGGGATATTTTCAGACAGTGGTCCGCGACAGGGGAGGAAAAGAGGGCGGCTTATGGAACAGCTATTACGAAGCGAGGAAATACCTGAGATAAAAACGGGCTTTGACGGCGTCCGCTTTTTCCCGGTGCGGCACCACAGCCCGGTCTGCTCCTTTCATTTAAAAAAGGCCATAGAGGACTATGCCCCCGACGGGATTCTGATCGAAGGCCCGAAAAACGCGGAGCATCTGATCCCCACCCTGATCCATGCGGACACCCGGCCGCCCCTGGCCCTGTATTATGCTTACAAAGACCAGAATGGACGGATCGACGACCGGAAAGGCGAGTACAAATGCTATTATCCGTTTCTGGACTGTTCGCCGGAGCTTACGGCGCTCCGGGAGGCGGACAAAAGGGGGATCATGGCGCGGTTCATCGACCTTCCGTACATGGAAATCCTGGCGGGGACGGCGAAGAACCGGGGAATCCGAAGGGAAGAGGAAAAACAGACCTATAACGACGATTATCTGTTGAGCCGCAGCCGCTATCTGCAGCTTTTATGCGAGCGGACGGGATTGAGGGATTTCGAGGAGTTCTGGGAAAAATATTTCGAGATCCAGGGGCTGGAGGAAGAGACGCCGGCGTTTGTCCGGCAGATGCTGTGTTACTGCAGCCTGTCCCGGCAGCATACGCCCAGGGAGGAGATGGGGGCGGACGGCTGTCTCCTTCGGGAACGGTACATGGCCTGGCAGATCGCGGAGGCGTCCCAGGAATATAAAAGGCTCCTGGTGGTCACTGGCGGGTTCCACACGCCCGGCCTGATGGAGCTTCTGGAACAGGCTCCCGGCGGGGGCGTGCGGTTCCTGGGGGAACCGGTGCGGCTTCGGGGAACGGATGATCCGCTCCAGACCGTCTATCCTATGGCCTATTCCATGGAAGCGGCGGATGCTCTGAACGGGTACGCCAGCGGTATGCAGTCCCCCGGGTTTTATGATCGGGTCTTTCAGCGGCTGGAAACGGGGGAAAGCGGGGCGGTGGCTTACCGGGAGACGGTGCTTCATTTTCTGGCTGCGGCCGGGAGGCGCGCCAGAAAGGAAGGGGAGAGCCTGTCCGTCTATGACGAGACCTGCGCGTTCTCCATGGCGGAAGGGCTGGCCAGACTCCGGGGGAAAAAGGCCCCCGGCCTCTATGAACTGAGGGACAGCGTCCTTTCCTCCTTTGTAAAGGGGGAATACAGCCTGTCCACGGAGGGGCCGGTGCGGATTCTCGCCCGGCTGACCACCGGGGAGCAGGCGGGGACGCTGTGCGCGGATGCCGCGCGCCCGCCTCTTCTGGACGACTTTGAAAGGCAGTGCGCGCTTCTGGGTCTGAAGATTCATTCCACTGCGGAGCAGGAGTGCACTTTGGAGATTTTTTCCAGGAAAAAACATTTGCAGATCAGCCGGTTCTTCAGCCGGACAGAATTTCTGGACTGCGGCTTTGCCAAAAGGAAAAAAGGATCGGATCTGGTCCGGCGCAGGGACAGGAACCGTATCCGGGAGATCTGGACCTACCGGTGGTCGGCGCAGGTCACGGCGGCGCTTGTGGACGCCAGCGTCTCCGGCGGGACGGTGGAGGAGGCGGCCCGTGCCCGGCTGTGGGCGCGCATGGCCGCCTGTAAGGGCTGCGGCGAGGCGGCCGGGCTTCTGGTAAACAGCTTTCTGATGGGACTGGCGGATGAGCAGGCGCGGCTGGGAGAAAAGTTCGCCCGGATTCTGGCGGAGGACGGGGATTTCTTTTCCCTGAGCCGGGGATTTTCCCATCTGGCCATGCTGGGCGAGCTACAGGATCTGTACCAGGCCAGGGATATGCTGAACCTGGACGCCCTGCTGGGAGACTGCTTCCAGAAAATCCTGCAGCTCCTGCCGTTTATGGGCCAGGTGGGGGAGGAAGAACAGCAGGCATGTATGGAGTGCCTGCGCAGTCTCTATCAGGCCACGGGAAAAGCTTCCTGCAGTCCATACCGGCCTCTCTTCCGGGAAGCGGCGGAACGGATGCTGGAGAGGAAGCCCATGAACCCCGGCGTGGAGGGCGCGGCGCTGGGTATTCTCTACGGCTGCGACGGCAGTTTTGGAGAAAGGATAGAGACCGCCGCCAAAGGGTATATGCAGGGAACGGACCAGATGCGTCAGAAGAGCGCCTCTTTTCTGCGGGGACTGTTTTTTACCGCTCATGACTTTGTGTTTGTCAGCAGAAATTTCCTGGAACTGATCGACGGACTTCTGGGGAATCTTTCCACGGAAGAATTTCTGAAGCTCCTGCCGGAATTCCGGCTGGCATTCAGCTATTTTACTCCCATGGAGACAGACCGGATCGCAGGGCGGGCGGCGGCGTTCCACGGGAAAAAGGGCCGGGATATTCTGAAAGGAAGCGCGGCCGGGCCGAAGGAATATGCCTATGGCTCGGCGCTGGACCGTTATATCCGGGAGCGGATGGAAGGGAGGCAGCCATGAACCATACGGAACAGCTGAACCGGTGGCGTCTGATTCTGGGGAAACAGGCCGGGAATCAGATCCCATTCGGGGCGGACGGCGCGCTGGAGGGCGGCATCTCCTGCCCGGATCTGGAGGATGCGCTGGACTTTCTCTACTCCAGAGAATACGGGGAAGATGTGCGCCGGGAAGGCGGGACAGGAGCGAGCAAACTCACAGCCGCCTCCTGGATCACGAAGATCCGCCGCCTGTTTCCCAGGGAGACAGTGGAGATCCTGGAGCGGCACGCGCTGGAACGCTACCAGCTCACCGAGCTTCTGACCGACAAAGAGGTGCTGGAGAAGCTGGAGCCCAATCAGGAACTTTTAAAAACCATCCTGCAGTTAAAGCATCTGATGAAGGGCGAGGTGCTGGAGACGGCGCGGCGGATCGTGAGAAAGACAGCGGAAGAGATCGGGGAAAAGCTGAGGCAGGATATTCGCCGTTCCCTTCTGGGAAGTCTGGACCGGAACAGCCCCAGCCAGGTGAAATCCATCCGCAACCTGGACGTGAAAAAGACCATCCAGAAAAATCTCCGCCACTACGATATGGAGAACCAGAGGCTCTGCCTGGAGCAGATCTGTTTTCACAGCCGTACCCATAAGTACAGCCAGTGGAGGATCGTGATTGCCGTAGACGAGAGCGGGTCCATGCTGGATTCGGTGATCCACAGCGCAGTGATGGCAGGGATCTTCGCCCGGCTGCCCATGCTGGATACCCGGCTGGTGATCTTTGACACCCAGGTGGTGGATCTGAGCGCCCACCTGGACGATCCGGTGGAGACGCTCATGAGCATCCAGCTGGGCGGAGGAACCAACATCGGCGGCGCGCTGCAATATTGTGCGTCGCTGGTGGAAAATCCCCATAAGACGATGGTGGTGCTGGTATCCGACCTGTGCGAAGGCGGCAGCATATCGGGCCTGCTTTCCGTGAGCAGGGGGATCATCGAGAGCGGGGCGAAGCTGGTCTGCCTCACCGCTCTGGACAGGGACGCCAATCCTGCCTATGACCGCAGGACAGCCGGATACCTGGCCGATCTGGGGGCTTTTGTGGGTGCGATGACGCCGGAGGCGCTGGGCGACTTTATGGGAAAGGTCATGGGTTAGCAGGGAGGAAAGGCAGGAAACATGGAAGAATTAAAAAGACTGCTCATGCAGGCGGACGACGAATATTTGACGGGTCTTTCCAACAAGGGTATGGTCAAGCGGGCCTACAAGGATCTGGAGCAGGACGCTCCGGAGATATCCTGGGAAGGTGAGGAGGCCCTGGTAAAATGGAAGGACGCGGACTGCCGGATCAAAGCTCCTCTGGGGAGCAGCGTCTGCAGCTGTCCCTCCCGGAGCATGTGCCGCCACCGGATTGCCGCCATGCTCTGCCTGAAGCGGGAGACAGCAAAAGCGTCCGCGCCGGATGAGGCGGCTAAGGCAGAAGGACATGGAGAAAAGCAGGAGAGCCCGGCACCGTCCGGGGAAGCATCGGGGAGAGACGGCACGCTGCCCCCGAATGGAGTTTCCTTTTCGGCGGCGCTGGAGCAGGAGCTTTTGAGCGTCCCTGCTGCCAGGCTGAGGAAAGCCTGCGGCGCCCGGGAATTCCGGGGGTTCCTGGCTCATATACAGGCAGGGGAATTCCCCCAGATCGAGGAGGGCAGTACGGTCACGGTGCGTTTCCCCTGGGACCGCACAGTGGTGAAGCTGTTAAGCCCCCTTGCCTATTCCACCTGTACCTGCCACAGCAAAGAGCTGTGCGGCCATAAGGCGATGGCTGTCCTGGCGTACCAGCTCCGCAAAAAGGCGGTTACGCCGGAGCAGCTTGCGGCTGTGGAGGACAGCCGGGAGACCTGGAACCTGGAGGAGACCGCCCAGGCGGCCGGCTCCATGCGGGAAGGAATCCGGCTGCAGCTTCTCACCGGCCTTTCCCGGCTGTCGCCGGAGGCGGAAGAAAGTATGGAGCGGCTGGCAGTGATCAGCCATGGGGCCGGTCTGCCCAGATTTGAGTCGGGGTTCCGAAGCGCAGCCGACGAATACCGGCTGTATTTTACCCGTTCCGCGGCTTTCAGGGAGAACGAACTGATGGAGCGGCTGGTCCTTTTGTACCGGGACGCCTGCCGCCTGGAGCACGCAAAAGAACCGGCAGAGCTGCGCGCCCTGGCAGGGAATTTCCGGGATGCTTATGAACAGACGCCCCGCCTGCATCTGACCGGGATGGGGAGCAGCCATTTTAAGAGCAAAAACGGGTATGAAGGAGAGAAATATTATTTCCTGGAGACAGACCAGCGAAGGTGGTACACCTGGGTGGACGCCCGACCCACCTTCTATGAAGGAGTCCGACGGCGTCCGCCGGGCAGCTCTGAGCATGCTCAGGCGCCCTGGGGATTGAACTGCAGCCGGGAAAAGATGATGGAACTGGAATTTTATCTGACCCGGGCGAAGGCCGCGAAAGACGGCAGGCTGTCCGTAAGCCAGGAAACCAGAAGCGAGATCGTGGGTGGCCGGGACCTTGGCCGGGAGGAGATCCGGTCGATGGTGGTATGGGATTACCGGGACTTGTTTCTGGAACCGCCGGGGGATAGCAGGGAGCCGGTACTGGCGGGGGCGGTCCGCTGTAAAAAGGGCGTCTTTGATACGGTTCGCCAGCGGTTTGATATGGAAATCTTTGATACAGGCGGCAGGGCGCTCCATGTGGCGGTCCGTTATTCCAGGGAAGAACGCGTGACCATACAGACGCTGGAGCGGCTGGGCAGCCGCCTGGAACGCAGGGAAGACGCGCCCATGGTGTTTTTCGGCATTCCTTATCTGGACGAGGGGCGGCTGTGCCTCTATCCGGTGGATTTTTTTGAGGAAGAAGGGCTTGCGCCGCCGGTCAGGGATTCCGGCAGCGGGGAGATTCGGGAGGAAAAGGCCATCGGGTCAGGTGTTTTTAAAGAAAAAACCGGCGGGGAAGCAGGGGGCGCGCCCGGAGCCCGGGCGGTGCGGGCCGCGGAACAATGCCTGCGGGACATCCGCGGACTATTGTCGGACCTGTTCCAAAGCGGCCTCCAGTCCGTACAGCCGGAACTTCTGGAGCATATGTCCGTGCTGGAAAATGAATCCGGGGCGCTGGGGCTGTATCTGGCAAAAGAGGAGCTGGGAGTGCTGGGGACAGCGCTGGAGGAAAAACGCCACCGGGGGGCTTTGGTAGCAGAACCGGTTCTGGCGTCGTGGGCCAGGCTGGCAGAATATGTGAAACTGGGAATGAAGAAAACAGAGCTGGATCTGGCGGCGGCACATATGCTGGCGGCGGATGCCGCCGGAGAATCAAAGGGGGAAAAAACATATGAAGCTGAGTGATGAAAAAAATTATCAGGAACTGCTGGATGTGCTGGAAGGGCTGGGACTTTCTGAGGAGAACCAGAAGACGGCGGATGCATATTTTGGAGAGAGAGGGGAGCCGGACGAAACGCTTCTGGCCCGGCTTAGACTCCAGGATCTGTCCGGGCTTTCAGAAGAGGCCAAAATAAAAAGTATGCGTTATCTGGCGAATCTGAATAAAAGGGGACGAACGGAAGCATTTTCCAGATATGTCCGTTTTGTGGCGGGGCTGGGCGGTTCCACCGCCGGATATGTCATGGTCAGAGGAGCCTGGATCCCCAGGGACATGCAGGAGTATCTGCGGCCGGAACAGGAAGCGGCGATCCGGGCGGAGGCACTGGTCTGGAATAAATTCCAGATTTCCCGGTACCATATGGATGGATTATACCAGGTATTTTCCGGCGATCCGGAGATCCTGCGAAAAAGCATGGGGCTTTGCTGCCAGAAATATAACAACGCCAAAATCCTCCTGGCCTCCCTCTATCTCTTCGCAAAGAAAAAAGAGGAGAAGAGTAAAGGATTATTTCAGAAGCTCCTGGGAGGGCGTCCTGCCGGGGACGCCGCCTGTGTGGAGACCGCGGACTTCCTGAAAAGGAATCTGACGAAAAATATCCCTCTTGTGTTTGGAGGGACGCTGAAAGAAGAGGAGAAACGAGAGATTGAGAATTACATAAATAACGGAAATCCCCGCGGTGCATTTCCTGCGTCCCTGTTGAAAATACTGGAAGGAAAGCAGACGGACGACTATCTTCTGATGCTGTTTTGCGGCAGCGCGTTTCTGGCTCTGCCTTATTCGGACAGCTTTCTGGCCTTTCTCCAGATCATGGCGGCGGCAAAGCCTGAGGATACCCTGTCGGCCTGCCTGCTGATCTCGGAGGACGCCTGGTTCCAGGATCAGGCGGAGACCTTGGAACAGACATTTCCGGCCAGCACAACATTTTTCATCCACTGGTACGTGATACACCGGATGAACGGGAATCTCCAGCGTATGATTGCCCGATACCCGGACCTGGTGCTGAAGGAAGCGCAGGACGCTTCTCTGACCACGGACAGTTACAAATATCTGTCGGAACAGGTTCGGAAAAAGGATCGCGCACTGTATAAGAAGCTGGCGGAGCTCTCCGAAAGCAGTTATTTTGATCGGATGGCGGAAGAAATGACAAGAGGGCTGACCACGGGGCGGACGGAAGCGCGGCAGTATCTGCTGGGCGAGATTCCCCTGGAGAAGCTCCTTCCGTTTGTCAATTCCTTCCGAGGACTTGGTTACTATTATAAGGATATGGAACTGCCGGAAGACGGGGACGGAAAGGCCATGCAGCTCTACCGAAGAAATGTGGTTTTGAATGCACTGAAGATGCATGGAGGTTTTCTTGCCGCGCGTTATTGGCCCAGGAAAGGCGTCAGAGGACTGAAAACCGGAAATCTGAAAAAGAACCTGGAAAGTCTGCTGCGGCTGTTGGAGGAAGAGGGTGTTTCCATACAGTACCAGGCGGACGCCCTGGAAGGGATCTATTCCTCCTATTATCAGGAGTACGACAAAAAACAGCTTCTGGACGCGGCGGTGGAAATCCTGTCCCACAGTCTGGAGGAGCACAGGGAAGAATTTTACCAGGCATTGAAGAGCAGTACCTCCATAGGACGGGCCATCTGCCTGCGCGTGCTGGATACGGACTGGAAGCGGGAGGAAGAGGCGATCTTTTCCTGCGCCCTGGACAGTTCCCGTCAGGTGCAGGGAACCCTTGTGGAGATCTGCGGGGAACATGTGGAATGGGAACCCAGGATCCGGGCGCTTCTGGGCTCCGGGAAAGCCCAGGAAAGAGAACTGGCGGTGCGGATCATGAAAGAGTGGGGCGTGGATCGGTACAGGGAAGAACTGGCTGCGGCTCTGGAAAAGGAAAAGAGTAAGAAAGTAAAAGCGCTGCTCCAGGACTGCCTGGGCGCGGACAGTGAAGAGGCCGCCGAAGCCCTGACCGGATCTGTGACAGTGGAAAAGCTGGCGGCGGATATCCTGAAGGGCGGAAAGAAGAGAAAGGTGGCCTGGGCATATGAGACTCCGTTCAGCCCGGTCCACAAAACAGACGGAAGCCCCGCACCGGAAGAGTATCTTCAGGCCCTGCTCACCGCTTATGCAGACATGTCCGTGCCGGGAGTCAGTCCCGAGGCGAAGAGGCTGGCCCAGGAACTGGACGTAAAAGAACTGGGGCAGTACGTGAGGGAGCTGTTTGACAAATGGATGGATACGGGAGCGGAAGCCAAGAAAAAATGGGTGCTCTATGCTGCCTCCATCCATGGACAGGAAGAGGCGGTCCCGCTGTTCCGCCATCAGATCCAGGAGTGGCCCCAGCACGCCCGCGGCGCGCTGGCTGCGGAGGCGGTGAAAGCGCTGGCTCTGAACGGGAGCTCCGAAGCGCTGCTCTTGGTGGATCAGATTTCCAGAAAATTCAAATTCCGTCAGGTGAAGGCGGCCGCCGCCCAGGCGCTGGATTATGCGGCCTCCTCCCTGGGCATCAGCCGCGCGGAGCTGGAAGACCGGATTGTGCCGGATCTGGGATTTGACGAGAGCATGAAACGTACCTTTGACTATGGCGCCAGATCCTTCCATGTCTATCTCACGCCGGCCCTGGAACTGGAAGTCTTTGATGAGAACGAAAAACGCCTGAAAAGCATGCCCGCGCCCGGCAAGAAAGACGATCCCGAAAAAGCGAAAGCCTCCTACGAAGAGTTCAAACAGGTGAAAAAACAGCTGAAAACCGTGGCGGCAAACCAGAAACTGCGTCTGGAACAGGCTCTGTCCGCGGAACGGCTCTGGAATGCGGAGCAGTGGAAGGCCCTGTTTGTGAAAAATCCGGTGATGCACCAGTTTGCCATCGGGCTGATCTGGGGGCTTTACAAGGACGGCGCGCTGACGGCCACGTTCCGTTATATGGAGGACGGCAGCTTCAATACCATGGACGAAGAGGAATATGAATTCCCGGCGGACGGACAGATCGGCCTTGTCCATCCCATCGAACTGCCGGAGGAGGAGCGGAAGGTCTGGAAGGAGCAGCTTGCCGATTACGAAGTGATCCAGCCCATCGAACAGCTGGACCGTCCCATCTTCCGGATGGACGAAGAAGAGCGCGGGAAGGCCGAGTTGACCCGGTTCGGCGGCAAGGTGCTGAACGGGCTTTCCCTGTCCGGAAAACTGCAGGGCATGGGCTGGTACCGGGGTTCCGTCCAGGATGCGGGCGTCTATACGACGTTCTACCGGGAAGACGGGGCCATGGGCGTGGAACTGGAATTTTCCGGAAGCTATGTGGCAGATGAAAACGACGAGGTGACGGTCTACGGAGCGCTGTTCTATCAGGCGGGAACCGTCGCCAGGGGAAGCTACGTGTACGATACGGTGAAAAAAGAGCACCAGTACAGGCTGGATCAGGTCCCGCCCAGGTATTTCAGCGAGATCGTCCTGCAGCTGACGCGGGCCACGGCGTCCAGCCAGGAGAAGCTGGATTATCCGGAGTGCAGGAGATAGAGGGGATACCATGCAGGATATCAAAAGACTTTTAAAACTTATGGGACCATATGGGAAAGATGTATGCATCGGAGTCATACTGGTACTGATCGAAAGCTGTTTTGAGCTTTTTATCCCCGTACTGACTGCGGATCTGATTGACGTTGGAGTCGCCGGCAGGGACACGGCCTATATCTTCCACAAAGGGCTGCAGATGGGCGTCTGCGCAGTGTTTGCGCTGATTACGGGTCTTTTATACGCCCGCTTTGCGGCCAGGGCCTCCTATGGGTGGGGCGCCCGGATCAGGGAAGCAGAGTATCAGCATGTACAGAACTATTCGTTTTCCAACCTGGACCACTTCGCGTCCTCCTCACTGATCACCCGCATGACGACGGATGTGACCGTGCTTCAGAATGCGGTGAACGGAGGGTTCCGTCCGCTGGTCAGAGGGCCGTTCATGCTGATTATGGGCGTGGGGCTTTCCTTTTGGATGAACGCCAGGCTGGCGCTGATCTTCGTGGTCTGCGCGCCGGCGCTGGGCGTCGCCCTGTTCTTTATTACCAGGAGGGTAGGCCCCAGATACACGCTGCTGCAAAAACAGGTGGATCAGCTGAACAGCGTCGTGCAGGAGTGCCTTACGGCAATCCGGGCGGTCAAGGCGTTCGTCCGGGGCGTCTATGAGGAGGAACGGTTCCAGGAAGTGAATACGGAACTGGCGGGAGCCAGCAGGGACACCTTCCGGGTGGCGGTCCTGAACCTTCCGGTCTTCCAGGCAGCCATGTATCTGGTGATCATACTGATGCTGTGGTTCGGCGGGAACATGATCCTGGCGGGGACGCTTCAGGTGGGGGATCTGACCGGGTTTCTCAGCTATGTGATGCAGGTGATGAACTCTCTTATGATGATCGCCAACGTATTCCTGCTGCTCAGCCGGTCTCTGGCCAGCGCCGTCCGGATCAACGAAGTATTGGACGAACAGATTGTCCTCACGTCGCCGGAGCATGCGGATGAGAAAGTGCCGGATGGCAGCGTGGATTTTGAAAACGTCTCTTTTAAATACCGCACCGATGCCAGGGAATACGCTCTGTCGGGCGTGAACCTGCATATAAAAGCGGGACAGAGCATTGGGATCCTGGGAGGGACCGGTTCTTCCAAAACCACGCTGGTACAGCTGATTCCGCGTCTGTACGACGCCACGGAAGGCGTGGTGCGCGTGGGCGGAAAGGATGTGCGGGAGTACAGCCTGAAAGCGCTGAGGGACGCGGTGGCAATCGTTCTGCAGAAAAATGTGCTGTTTTCGGGAACCATCCGGGAGAACCTTCTCTGGGGCAATCCTGACGCGGACGACAGCGCGCTTCTGGACGCCTGCCGGGCAGCCTGCGCGGACGAATTTCTGGAGCGGATGCCGGATGGGCTGGATACGGATCTTGGGCAGGGCGCGGCCAATCTTTCCGGAGGGCAGAAGCAGAGGCTCTGTATTGCGCGGGCGCTTTTGAAGCATCCCAAAATACTGATCCTGGACGATTCCACCAGTGCGGTGGACACCGCCACGGAAGGAAAGATCCGCGCGGAGCTGGCCGCCCGGACACAGGTGACCAAGATCGTGATCGCACAGCGGATCACCTCCGTCATGAATACAGACCAGATTGTGATCCTGGACGACGGCAAAATACACGCAGTGGGAACGCATCCGGAGCTTCTGGCCCGCGATCCCATTTATCAGGAGATCTACCATTCGCAGATGAGAGGAGGCGCGGAATAATGGCGGCACGGCAGTTCAGCGGCAAAAAGCCGGAGAATCTGAGATATACAGTGAACATGCTGCTGGCCTATATGGGGCGGCACAAATTCATGCTTCTGGCAGTGGCAGTGCTGGTGTCGGTCAGCGCCATGGCCAATCTATTGGGCACCTATATGATCCGTCCCATTGTGAACCACCTGGCGGACGGCGGCGTACCGGCGCTGATCCGGGGCGTTGCCCTTACGGCGCTGATCTATGCGGCGGGCGCGCTGGCAGCGTACGGCTATACCCAGGGGATGGTGCGGGCGTCCCAGCAGATACTGTTCGATATCCGCCGGGATCTGTTCTCCCATCTGCAGGGGCTTCCTCTGAAATTTTTTGATACGAACCGGCACGGGGATGTGATGAGCTATTTTACCAACGACGTGGATACTATCTCCGATGCGCTGAACAACAGCTTTGCCATGGTGATCCAGAGCTTTATCCAGATTGTGGGAACCCTGGTCCTTCTGTTTGTCCTGAACTGGCGGCTGTCCCTGCTGGTGGTTCTGGGATATGCGGCGATGTTTTTGTACATCCGTTTCAGCGGCAGGCGCAGCAAGCGGTATTATTCCCGCCAGCAGGAGAGTCTGGGAGACCTGGACGGCTACATCGAGGAAATGGTCAGCGGCCAGAAGGTGGTCAAAGTATTCAACCATGAGGAGGCAAACCTGGAAATTTTCCGCCGGAAAAACGAAGAGCTCCAAAAAGCGGGCACCGGCGCGCAGGGTTATGCGGCGACCATGATTCCTGCGGTGGTCAGTATATCCTACATCAATTATGCGGCCGTAGCCGTCCTGGGCGGCATTATGGCTCTGAAGGGCATGACGGATGTGGGCAGCCTGGCCAGTTATCTGGTCTTCGTCCGCCAGGCCGCTCTGCCCATCAACCAGTTCACGCAGCAGAGCAATTTCCTGCTGTCTGCGCTGGCCGGGGCGGAAAGGGTGTTCCATGTCATGCAGCAGGAACCGGAAACAGACGAGGGACAGACAGATCTGGTGCGTGTCCGTAAGGTGGATGGAAAATGGGCCGCCTGTGAAGAGCGGACCGGCCACTGGGCCTGGAAGAAGCCGGACGGGACGCTGGTTTCCCTGCAGGGAGACGTGCGGTTTGTGGATGTGGATTTTGGATATGAGGAAGGACACCCCATCCTGAAAAATATCAGCCTGTACGCCCATCCCGGCCAGAAGATCGCGTTTGTAGGCTCCACCGGTGCCGGGAAGACGACCATTACCAACCTGATCAACCGTTTTTACGATGTACAGGGCGGCAGCGTGCTCTACGACGGCATCGATGTGAAGGACATCAGGAAAGACGCCCTGCGCCGTTCTCTGGGAATCGTGCTGCAGGATACCCACCTTTTCACAGGGACCATCGCCGATAATATCCGTTTCGGCAAACTTGACGCCACACAGGATGAGATCGAACACGCGGCCAGGATCGCCAATGCGGATTCCTTCATCCGCCGTCTGCCCAAGGGATACGACACCATGGTGACAGCCGACGGATCCAATCTGTCCCAGGGGCAGCGGCAGCTTCTGGCCATCGCCAGGGCCGCCGTGGCGGATCCTCCGGTGCTGATCCTGGATGAGGCCACCTCCTCCGTGGACACCCGCACGGAGGCATTGATTGAAAAAGGCATGGATCAGCTGATGGAAGGCCGCACGGTCTTTGTGATCGCCCACCGGCTCAGCACGGTCCGCAACGCGGACGCTATCATGGTACTGGAGCAGGGGCAGATCATGGAGAGAGGGGACCACAAGGATCTGCTGGCCCAGAAGGGCAGATACTATCAGCTCTATCACGGTATGTTTGAACTGAGCTGACGCGGATGTTTGAACTGAAGCGACGCAGGTGTTTGAACTGAACTGACACAGAAACAGGCAGGCACGGAGACGGACCGGCACAGAAAGGAAAATGGAAATAATGACGGAGAAAAAGAAAAAGCTGACGGCGGCCGCACTTTTGCTGGCCGCCATACTGGCGGGGATACTGGGCGGCATGCGTCTGCTTGAGAAGCCGGAAGGCACAGCCGTACAGATCTCTCAGGACGGCCGGATCTTATATACTATCGATCTGGCGTCCGCAGAGGATCAGACCTTTGATGTGGAATATGAGGGCAGTACCAATACTATCCAGATCCAGGACGGCCGGATCCGGGTGGAGCGGGCCGAATGTCCTGACCAGACCTGTGTGCATATGGGCTGGCTCTCCTCCGCGGCGCCCATCGTCTGCCTGCCCAACCGTCTGGTCATCGAGTATGCGCAGGATCAGGGGATGGACGCGGTGGTAAGGTAGACTCGCAGGAACTGTAATGAAATTCATTAAAAAACCAGAAAATATCAGAAAATCACTTGTATTTTCCGTCAAAAGCTCTCATAATATAAGTAACATACAAGGAAAGCGGGTGATACCAATGGAGATACATTGTTCACCGGAGGTCTCCGAAGAGTACCTGGATGAGGTGCGGGAGATACTCCGAAATAAGGAATTCCTGTCGCTGTGCCAGTATTGCCATCATCAGAGGAGCAACCGGCTCCTGCACAGCCTCAATGTTTCCTACTTCTCCTGGAAGATAGCGAGACGATTGGGATGCGATGCGAGAGCAGCGGCAAGGGCGGGGCTTCTGCATGATTTTTGTCCGTATGACTTCAGCGAGGAGACGCCTACCGGGGAACGGCAGGTGTTCTATCATCCGAAAGCGGCGGCGAAAAACAGCAGCCGGTATTTTGAACTCAGCCAGAAGGAATGTGACGCCATCCTGACGCACATGTTCCCGCTGGGTCCCGTTCCCACCAACAGGGAAGGGGTGATCATCTCGATCGCCGATAAGGTATGCGCCGTTCTGGAAGTGTGCAACGTGGCGGTGGCGCTGGCAAGGCGCGGCAGAGTAGTCGTGGTACCTACAGCGGCATGAATGACGGAAATGGAAAGGGACCGGTCCGGGCTGCGGATGCGGTCCCTTTTGAGAAGGTACTTTCAATTTTCCCTCCCCGCATCAGGATGCAGCAGGCCGACAATCTCCTCCAGTGCTTCCCTCACGCAGGCATCCCCGAATAATTTCCGGTTTTCTGTATAGGCATAATACCCTCCAAGAACCTGGTATGTGAGAGAGATCTGAAACCGGGCGTCCCTGCGCGTGTCCGGCAGGATGCTGAAAATATGTTCTTTCAGCGCCGCCTCAATGCGGATGGGCAGTACAGACGCCTGCGTCCCGGAAAAGAGAATATCAATGATATTCTGCTGCGCGTTGAACGCCTCAAACAGCTGCAGCGTGAAACGGGTCGGATCTTCCACGAACAGGTCTGGCCGTTCGATGCTATCCAGGATCCTGCGGATCACATCGTCCTGCATGCGGGAGGAGAGATCATAGATGTCCTGGTAATGGAGATAAAAGGTGGCTTTGCTGATCTGAGCCAGCTCCGCCAGTTCCTTTATCGTGATCCGTTCCAGGGGTTTGCGCGCCCTCAGATCTAAAAAAGCGTTCCGTATGCTTCTCTTTGTCTTTTGTTCTCTCAAATCCATAAAAACTCCTGTACGATTTTTAAAATGTGTCCATTAGTTTACCATCGGGAAAAATTGTAAATGGTTTTTTCTTCCCTGAGCTGTTACCATAATGATACGAAAATATTAGACGACTGTCAATTATTTGATGGAGGTATTTTTATGGACATGTATGGTTTTTATACAGGGGAAATCTTCGACGCCTACGAATATCTGGGCGCTCATATCACGCCGGAGGGGACGATTTTCCGCACCTTTGCGCCGGGCGCGGAGCGGATCGAGGTTCTCATTGGGGGCAGGGCGGTTCCCATGCGCCGGGTTCACGACGGAAATTTCTATGAGGCCATGGTATCGGAAGCCGGAGAGGGGAGCGTCTATGAATACAGGATCTGGAAAAGGGACGGCAATTTTCAGGATCACTGCGACCCTTACGGTTTCGGCATGGAACTGCGTCCTGACCATAAATCGGTAGTCCGCTCGCTGGGCGCCTACACATTTCATGACCAGCAGTGGATGAAACGCAGGACGGCGCGCCAGGACGGGCCTCTGAACATTTATGAGATGCATGCCGGATCCTGGAGGAGAAAGGAAGACGGGTCCTGGTACGGATATGACGAACTGGCGAAGCCCCTGATCGATTATCTGAAGGCAGGAGGATACAATTATGTGGAATTCCTGCCTCTGGGAGAACATCCCTGCGATGAGAGCTGGGGATACCAGGCGACGGGCTTTTTCGCGCCCACCAGCCGGTACGGTACAACGGCGGAACTGATGGAGTTGATTGACCTTCTGCATCAGAACGGGATCGGGGTGATCCTGGATTTTGTGCCGGCGCATTTTGCGCTGGACGCCTATGGACTGTCCCAGTACGATGGGACGGCGTTGTATGAATATCCCCATCAGGATGTGGGTGTCAGCGAGTGGGGAAGCTGCAATTTCATGCATTCCCGCGGAGAGGTGAAAAGCTTCCTGCAGTCGGCGGCCAATTACTGGCTGAAAGAGTATCATTTCGACGGCCTTCGGATGGATGCCATCAGCCGTATGATCTACTGGCAGGGGGACGAGCGGCGGGGCGTCAACGGAAACGCGACGGCGTTCCTGAAACATATGAATCAGGGATTGAAAAAGCTTCACCCCGGCTGTATCCTGGCGGCGGAGGATTCCACCAATTTCCCCGGCGTTACGAAGAGCACGGATCAGGGCGGGCTGGGCTTCGACTACAAATGGGATCTGGGATGGATGCACGATACCCTGGAATATTTCCAGAGCAATCCGGAGGACAGGACGGAGAAATACCACAAGCTGACCTTCTCCATGATGTATTTCCGGGACGAACATTTTCTCCTTCCGTTCTCCCATGATGAAGTGGTGCACGGCAAGGCGACGGTGCTGCAGAAAATGAACGGACGGTATGAACAGAAATTCCCGCAGGCCAGGGCCATGTACCTTTACATGATGATCCATCCGGGGAAAAAGCTGAATTTTATGGGGAATGAGATCGGACATTTCCGGGAATGGGATGAAAAGAGGGAACAGGACTGGGAACTGCTCCGTTATCCGGTTCACGACGCTTTCCTTCATTATATATCGGAATTGAACGGGCTGTATCTGTCCCATCCGGCATTC
This sequence comes from uncultured Lachnoclostridium sp., assembly GCA_944381625.1. Classification (GTDB taxonomy): domain Bacteria; phylum Bacillota; class Clostridia; order Lachnospirales; family Lachnospiraceae; genus Hominiventricola. The sequence continues at coordinate 263,510 of CALWLW010000001.1, read as the reverse complement.
TGGGCCTGGGATTACCAGGATGAAGGATTTGAATGGCTGGACTGCCATCAGGAAGAGCGGAGGATCTATGCGGTCCTCAGGAGAAGCGGCAAAGAGCGGCTTGCGGCGGTCTTTAATTTCAGTGAACAGAGACAGGAAGAATACCGGATCCGCCTGTCCGGGCTGAAAGCAGGGAAAGTGCTTCTGTACAGCGACTGGCAGCGGTTCGGCGGAAGCACCAGAGAAGATGAATGCGTGCTGTGGATGGAAGAGGACGAGCTGGTATGCACGCTCCAGCCATTCTCCGCGGTGATGGCGGAGTGTACGGGGGAGGAAACAGTGATACAATAGTCTACATTTAGACGATGTAAAAATGGAAGAATATTTTTGGGAAGATTGACATAAAATTTTAACAGGAAATTCTATTGACACTTCCCTTTATGGTTGCTAAAATGTAAACACAAAGAAAGTTTACCACTGACCGATATGTGGTATATAAATGGTCGGGTTGAAAGTTTACCGCTGACCAATATGCGGTATATAAATAGTTGGGTTGAAAGTATAGTCCTTCGCCGTAAGGCGGGGGACTTTTTCCATAATGAGGACATGCGGATGAAGAAAACAGGATTTTATGTTATTAAAGACAAATTTTTTGAAGATATGTCAGACCCATATCTCAAGAAAAACAAAAGAGAAAGCAGACCGCATTATTACTGTTTTGAAGATAAAAATACGGGGATATACTGGATGATACCATTATCCAGCCGGATTGATAAATATAGACGGATTATGGAGAAAAAGGAAAAAACCGGAAAATCCTGTGATATTTTACATATTGTCAAACTGGATAATAACAAGGAAAGCGCATTTTTGATTCAAGACATGTTCCCGATAACGGAAGATTACATAGAACGGGAGTATACCATCGGCGGGAATCATTTAATGTTGACGAGTGAACATACCGTCAGGGAGATTGAACAAAAAGCAAAAAAAGTTTTAGGCATGCTGAAAAGAGGTATCAAATTTACCCCAACTCAGCCGAATGTTATGGCAATATTGGAGAAGCTGAGGAAGCGAAACAACTCTTTCTGATAAAGACAATGGGTAAAAGCATATTAAAACATACAAAAAAACAAATATTCAAATACCTCCTGCCCGCCGCCTTTCTCTGCCTGCTCCTCGCCCATGCGTTCAGCAAACGGCTGGTGATCCGAAGGTATGAAGAGACCTCCCCGCTTCTGGAAAATACGGTGCGGATGGCTGTAATCACGGATCTGCATGCGGGAATCTACGGGGACGGACAGGATGAGCTTCTCGGCGCGCTGCAAAAGGAAGACCCGGACGTGATCCTGCTGGTGGGAGATATTGCGGACGACGAGGTGCCGGACGACGGCGTCTGGATGCTGCTCTCGGAGATCGGCGGCGCATACCCTTGCTTTTACGTATCGGGAAATCATGAATTCTGGAGCGGCAGGGCGGAAGCGTTGAAGCAGAAGATCGAAGAATACGGGGTGGAAGTCCTGGAAGGAGAGGGACGCACGCTGGAGATAAACGGAACGAAGCTCCAGATTTTCGGCGTGGACGACCCGGATTGTTTCGGAGGGGGCGCGCGCCTGACGGACGGGTCCTCCGCGGAATGGCAAGGACAGCTCGCCGCCTGTGAAGCCGCCCGCAGAGACGGCATATATTCCGTGCTCATGTCCCACCGGCCGGAGCTGGTGCAGGACTATGAAAACAGTGGATTTGACCTGGTAGTCTCCGGTCACGCTCATGGAGGCCAGATCCGGATTCCCCTCATCTTAAACGGACTGTTTGCCCCCAACCAGGGCTGGTTCCCCTCCTATGCCGGGGGCCGCTACCTTTTGGGGGATACGGCGATGATCGTAAGCCGGGGCCTTTGCAGGAATGAACTGCCCAGGATATACAACCGGCCGGAGCTGGTCATGATCGAAATAACTCCTGCTTAACAGTGAATTAGTGGGTAGATTCAAAAGGCAAATACTTGATGAAAGTATTTGTCTTTTTTTGTCCTTTAAGCGCAAAAAATTACTAAAAACAGTTGAGTAAAAATATAAAAAGTTTGGAAATATCACAAAACAATATGAAATAGGGATATTGAAGATGGTTGTTTTGCACATATTTCGTGGAATAAAATACGATTAACAAGCAAAAAACGCCAAAGGAGGATGGGGTATGGAATCTCAAGGTGAGAAAAAAAGATTTGGGAGGCTTTCTCAATGGTTTCTCAGGAAGCAAGAAAGCAGCGTGATATTAGTACTGATTTTATATTGTGTCATAGTAACCATTGTAAATCCGGTATTTATATCGGCAAATAATGTTGTAAATATTCTTCGGTCCACAGGTTTTACGCTGATTGTCGTTGTCGGCATGACGCTGGTGCTGATCACAGCAGGCTTGGATTTGTCCGTTGGCTCTGTGTTCGCCATGGGAAGCATTGTGTGTGGCATTTGCTGTACAGCCGGCATTTCTGTATGGCTGTCTATGCTGATTGGAACCGGAGTAGGTTTGTTATTTGGTATGACGATCGGCTTTACGATTGTAAAGACAGGAATCCCTCCCCTGATGATTACTCTGGGTATGCAGTACATTGGACGTGGGATGGTTTCGGCAATCACAAAAGGAGTTCCTGTGTACCCACTGCCGGATGGTTTCACGAGTTTGGAAAAAATCAGTCTTTTTGGCATCATTCCGATTATTGTTCCGGTTTCCATCTTGATCGCTGTGGCAGGACATATTGTACTGTCCAGAACAACCTTTGGACGTTCTGTTTATGCGATTGGAGGCAACCAAGAGGCCGCTAAAATTTCCGGCATTAATATTGACCGAACCAAAATGATCGTCTATTCTTTGACTTCTGCCCTTGCAGCATTTTCAGGGATTATGATGGCCTCCCGGTTGGGATCAGCAGAACCTTCCACCGGCACGGGATTTGAAATGAAAGTAATCTGCGCATGTATTATTGGCGGCACATCCAGCTTTGGCGGTACGGGAACCGTCCTAGGAGCTGCCCTTGGCGCAGTATTTATGGAAGTAATTACGAACAGTCTGACTCTGATGAAAATATCCGTTTACTGGCAAAACTTGTTTTTTGGTGTAATTTTGATAGCAGCCGTATTGCTGGATCAGTATAAGAGGGCATTAATGATGCGCCAGTCTGTGAAAGTGAAGGAATAGTGGGGAGGTGTGTATAATGCAAAATCCTATTTTAACGGTATCCCACATAACAAAACGTTTTACCGGAACAACGGCATTGGATAATGTTTCGCTGGAACTGTATCCGCAGGAAATATTGGCTGTTATGGGAGAAAACGGAGCCGGCAAATCCACGCTGATGAAAATCCTGAGTGGGATTTATCCATATGGGAGTTATGACGGCGAAATAAAGATTCAGGATACGTTATGCCGCTTTAAAAGCCCCGCCTACTCTGAGGCGGCAGGCATCGCTATGATATATCAGGAGTTAAATCTGGAGTTGGATCTGACAGTGGCGGAGAACATTTTACTGGGGCGGTACCCGAAAACCAAGATGGGACTCATAAATTGGGAACAGGTATATCAAGATGCAGGGGCGGCGCTGGAAAGGCTGCAAGTAAAAATAGATGTCCATGCTCCGGTGCGCAGCTTAAGCCCCTCCATGCAACAATTAGTCAGTATTGCCCGTGCGTTGTACTGCAATCCCAAGATCTTGATTTTAGATGAACCAACCTCAGTACTGACAGAAAAAGAAACGGAAACGCTGATGCAGATTTTACATGGGCTCCAGAAACAAAATATTGCCTGCATCTATATTTCTCATAAATTAGATGAAGTCTTCAAATTATGCGACCGCATGGTAATCCTAAGGGATGGGAAATGGATCAGCGAGTATTCAAAATCCCAGGGCTATCAAAGTACACGGATTATCGAAGACATGATTGGCAGGCGGCTGGACGTCATGTATCCTAAAACGAAAAAAAAGATTGGGGAAGAGATCATGAGAATCGAACATTTTTGCGTTCAACATCCCTTCGCCTATGGTAAACATATTATAGAAGATGTCAGTTTTTCCGTGAGGAAAGGAGAGATTTTAGGATTAGCCGGTTTGGTCGGCGCAGGCCGGTCGGAACTGGTCAGCGCAATCTATGGCCTGACAGACAGTATCGGTGGAACGCTGTATTTTGACGGCAAAAAAATAACGCATCCGACTCCGGAACGATCCATTCGCATGGGAATGGGATTTTTATCAGAAGACCGGAAAAAGAACGGCTTTGTCTGGACAATGGATATTGAGCAAAATATGACGTTGGCTATTTTAAAAGAAATCAGCCAGGGTGGATTTATCAATCAAAGCCGCGAAGATAAAATCTCAGATGAATATTTTGATCGGCTGCGAATCAAAGCGCCGGATAAAAAAACGCTAATTACCAGCCTTTCAGGAGGAAATCAGCAGAAAGTAATTATTGCAAAATGGTTGATGACTAAATTAAAGCTTTTGATCCTGGATGAGCCCACCAGAGGAATTGATGTGGGAACGAAAGCGGAAATCTATAAATTGATTAATGATTTGGCCGCCCAGGGAATTGCTGTAATTATGATATCCTCAGAACTTCCGGAATTAATAGCCATGTGCGATCGGTTTATTGTATTGGGGAAAGGAGTTGTACAAGCGGAACTTTCAAAAAAAGATGCAGACGAAGTCAGCATTATGCGGGCGGCTTCGTGTACATAAAAATAAAAGAAAAGGAGAAGAAGTATGAAAAAAGCAGTAGCATGGATGTTGGCGTTAGCCATGGCATTTGGAACGGTAGGATGTGGAGAAAGCTCTACAGGAACTACTACAGGGGAAACAGCGCAGAAAGAGAGCACAGATGCGGCAGAAACTGAAACGGTTGAGGAAACTGAGACAGCCACGGAAGAGAACTTACATTTTGTATATGTTTCTCCCCTTTTGTCACATCCCACCTGGCTCAAAGCAAAGGAAGGCTTTGACCAGGCATGCAGCGAGTTGGGAATTACCGGGGACTGGGTAGGGCCGCAAGGAGTTTCTGCTGAAGAAATGGCTCAGTTAGTAGATACGGCCGTTGCTCAGAAAGCGGACGGGATTATCACACAGTCGATCTGTCCGGCAGAGCCTATCAACAACGCGATTGAAGCAGGAATTCCTGTAATTCTGGTAGACGGCGATCTGGAAGATGTGGCGGATAAACTGGCATTCTTAGGAAAAGATCTAGACAAGCAGGCGGAACTTCTTTATGAGGAAGCATGTAAACACGTAGGACAGGATGAGAAAATCGTCGCTTCGATTCAGTGTGCCGCTTTGAATGCACAGATTTATGTTGATCAGAATAATGCTGTTGAGGAAGTTTTCTCTCAGCATCCGGGGGGATTTGAACTGGTAAATGTGACTATGTCTAATAGCGACAAAGCAACCGCTACTACAGAATGGCAGAATACGTTTAACACTTATCCGGAAATCAACGTAGCCATTAACCTGGCTGGAGAGGCGGGAGCTGCTTGCGCCGGGGTTGTGAATGAACTGGGAATCTCAGATCAGGTGATGGTTCTTGCAGTGGACGATAATGACGAAACCTTGGATTATATCGAAAATGACGGCATCGCAGGAAGCGTAGTAACTTCTTTTTACAACTATGGTTATCAGGCGGCTTACTGGCTGTATCAGAACATTACAGAAGGACGAGTTCCGGCTGAAAAATCGAACGATGCAGGAACTTATATGGTAACAAAAGAAAACGTGGATACTTATGAAGAACTGCTGAAGCAGAAAGTTGACCTTCCGGAATAAGGTATGCTATGATCAGGAAAACGGCCAAAGGCCGTTTTCCTGATAAGGGGGCAATACCGTGAAAAAAGCAGAAAAGAGTATTCAAAAACAATTACGGGATTTTATGGCAGGAATACTACTTACCAGCTGTCTCGTTATCATGCTCTGCATTTTGGCAAGTACACACCTGATAAATGAAAACAGCCGTTTCCTGGACAGTATGGGAATCTTATCAGATTTTTATAAAACGGCAGGCGAGATGGACAGTGCAGCCAGAACCTACATATCGGACAAAAATGAACTAGACTATTTAAAATATCAAGAGGCGAAAAAAGAGGCGGAGGAAGAACTATCCCGTCTTGCATTGTTATTTCCCGGAGAAACATCTATCAGAATTTCTTTCCTTGGAAATATGCTTGAAACTTACAATGAAAGTCTTAACGAACTGAAGTCGGGGAACAACTGGTATGAATGCTACCAGGAACTTACGTACAGAAACCAGCTGCTTCAGAACACAGAGGGAAGATATCACGAACTTCTTGTAGACAGTATACGTCGGGAGATGGGAGTCATGGAACGGACGTGGTTTCTGCAGATAATGGGCATCACTGGGATGTTTTTCCTATTGTTGGCAGGCGCTGCATTTTTTTCTGTAAGGTACAACAAGCGGATAACCAGGCCGATACAGGAAATGGTGAAAAATATTGAACAGATTCAGAAAGGAGACTATAATATACAGCCGGTCAACTCCGGTCCTGCAGAGATAAAAATATTGGGAGACGCATTTATTCAGATGGCAGGAGCCATCCAGAACAATATCCGTTTGCTGAAATATAATATGGAAATGGATAAACAGCTGCTGGAACGGGAAAATGAGAATTTGAATATGAAAAATCTGCTGTACCGCACGGAATTGAAAAGCCTGCAGGCTCAGATCAATCCTCATTTCCTGTTCAACACCCTGAATATGATTGCGAAAAAGGCAGCTTTGAACGGTGACAATGAGACAACGTTTTTGATGGAAAACGTATCCGCTTTGCTGCGTTACGGTCTTGACAAAGCCAATAAAATCTCCACTGTGAAAGAAGAACTGTCCTGTATAGAACATTACTTTTTCATTCAGCAGAAAAGATTTGAAGGACGGGTTTCTTTTTCACTGGACATACAGGAAAATATTCCTGATATACCTATGCCGGCTATGACGCTACAGCCTTTGGTAGAAAATTCTGTGATTCATGGCATCAAAGACGTCCTGGAAGATGCAGAGGTGATTTTGAGAGTATTTAGGTCAGAAAATATGCTGCAAATCCAGGTGGAGGATAATGGCTTGGGAATGGAGTCTGAAGAGCTTGAAAGGCTCCTGGTTTCACTGCGTGTGGATGCCATACACAAAGAGCAGGTGGGAAACCATATTGGCCTGAACAATGTGTACAGGCGTCTGGTCATGTATTACGGAGAAGAGCTGGGATTTATCATAGAAAGTGAGTCTGGATGCGGAACGATTGTTTCTCTGGAAATACCTCTGGAGGCGGAAGAATAATGAAATATCGTGTAATGGTTGTGGAAGACGAAAGAATCGAAAGAGAGGCGACTGTTCTGACCCTGCAGATGTCAGGATTGGAGACAGATATTGTCGGTTCCGCTGAAAATGGAGCGGAAGCGCTTCAATTATTTCGTATGCATCTTCCGGATATTGTCATTGTAGATGTAGATCTCCCAGGAATCAGCGGGCTCGAAGTAATCAGCGAGATGCAGAAACTGTCTGAAGATACACAGTACATCATTTTGTCTGCCTACAATGTTTTCAGCTATGCGCAAAAAGCCCTGAAAATGGGAGTGCATGAGTATTTGCTAAAGCCTTGCAGGACGGAAGAACTGGTTGCCGCAGTACAGTCCGCTATATGCACGTTGGAGGAAACCCGTGATTCCGGGAAAAGCAGCCAGGCATTTAAAGAAAAGTTAAATTCTATCCGCCCAGTTTTAGAAAGTGAATGCATCTATACTATCGCTTCCATGAGAAATGAAACTTCTCTCCGGAAAATGTTTGAGTTTATGGGCTTAAAAGTGAAAAGCGGATTTGTATTTGCAGTAAAGCCGGAAAACGGACTGAGAAAAGTTATCATCAATGTGAAATCAAGCATGGAGACAATGGGAATTGCATGTATCGGGGATATCTTAAACGGCCTTTGTATCTTTATTGCACTTAGCGAAAATTTCTTTGAAGAAAAACAGATCGTAAACCTGATGCATTTTTTGACGCTGATATTAGACCAAGCTCATGCGAAACACTATATTGGTGTGGGAAAATGCAGTGGATCCGTGGATGAGCTTCATGTCTCTTATGAACAGGCTTTAAAAGCTTTGTCCTATACGGGCAGCGGGGGGAAAAAGCTGGTAATGTACAGCGATGAGCTTCTGCAGGAGCGAAAAAACACCTTGGATATTCAGACGGCGGTAAAACGGATCTGCGCACAGATGGCTCTTCAGGACAAAGAAGGGATATCCAGAGAAGTGAAAGAATGTTTTTCTCAGATGATGTTGCTGGATTATCCGAGAGAAACGGTGGATTCTGTGGCATACACCCTCTATATTCGCGTCCTATCCTCCATTCAGGAAGAAAGAGAAGAGGCTTTCGCAGGTTTTGTGCCGGAGGACATCCAAAGTTGTGCGGATCTCTGTATTCTCTGCGATAAAATGATCGGACAGTTCATGAAAATTTCAGAGCTTTCAGCAGGGAAAATCCAAGGCGGGACCTTGGCGGCCCAGGCTGTAGAATATATCATAGAACACTATAGTGAAAATATCAATTTAAATCAGATTGCGGATCATTTTAGCATTACGCCTTTTTATTTAAGCCGGCTGGTGAAAAGGCACACAGGCAAAACCTTTACGGATTATCTGACCTATTACCGCATTTTAAAAGCAAAAGAAATGATCCAAAAAGGCGATCTTAGTATAAAAGAAATCACATATGCGGCCGGATTTAACAGCCAAAATTATTTTTCTAAAATTTTCAAAAAATATACGGGGGATACGCCCAGCGAATACCGGAACAAACTAACATCTTCCTTGGAAAAATAAAAGAGTGAGAAGTACTACATACAAGACTTGGAGGAAATATTATGTATGCTGCAACAACATCGGCGACAAAAGAGAATCTTATGAGAACTATACGATTTGAAACGCCGGATTATATTCCAATGACGTTTCATATCAATGAAGCGTGTTTTGATTACTACGAGCCGGATGTCCTATTTGAATTGATGGAACAACATCCATTTTTATTTCCAGGTTTCAAGAAACCTGCCCATTTTGAAAAAACATACGCAGTAAATGCGAGAAAAGATGTGCCCTATACAGATGATTTCGGATGTGTCTGGAAAACCAGCATGAACGGTATCGTCGGTTCCGTTCATGACCATCCGCTGTCGGATTGGGAAAATTATAAGAATTATAAATTCCCGGATCCGGAAAAAAGTAACGGGCTGGGGCCTGTTAACTGGAATGAATTTGAAAAACTGTGTGCGAAAAACCGGGCAAATGGAGAGATCCTCTACGGAGATCTACGGCATGGACATACGTTCCAGCAGATGGTTGACTTGCGCGGCTACGAGGATCTGCTCTGTGACATGGTAGATGAAGAACCGCTTTTGGACGATTTGGTTGAGAAGCTGGAAGCGTTCAATATGGCGCAAATCAAGCATTTTCTAAAAGCAGACGTGGATGTGGTCAGAATTCCCGAAGATCTGGGGATGCAGACCGGCCCGATGATCGATTATCAAAATTTTGTAAAATATATCAAGCCTTCTTATCAGCGGTTGCTGAAGCCTGTGAGAGAAGCCGGGAAAATTATACATATGCATTCAGATGGGAATCTCCATGTGCTGATCGATGAAATTATCGACGGCGGAGTGGATATTATAAATCTGCAGGATCTGGTAAACGGCATCGATTGGATTGCGGGCAAATTCCGTGGACGTGTCTGCGTAGACCTGGATATTGACAGGCAGTCTGTGACGCCATACGGAACGCCGGAGCAGATCGATACTCTGATCCGTGAAGAAGTTGAGAAGGTCGGATGCCGGGAAGGCGGTCTTATGATGATTTACGGACTATATCCGGGCGTGCCTGTGGAAAATGTTCGCGCGGTAATGGATGCTATGGAACGATACGCATTTTACTACAGATAACCGGGTATGATGCAGAAATTCAAGAAACATAATCATCCCGTCCGCCTATTGACATCTTTCATATTTCAATGATAGAATAAATCGCTAAAACCCATGAAGGGTATGTGGATTTTTCTAGTATCGTCTATTTTTCGCCACATAATTGCCATACCGGCAATTATGTGGTTTTTTATTCTATGGGAAAGTTCTGCAAACTTTCCCATAGAATAAAAAGCCCTCCGGGCGGGATCGCACTGCGGCGGGGCGCGCCATGAGGCTTATATAAGGAGGATTATGACAGAATGATGAACGATCAGACATTTATGAAAGAACGGCCGGTGACCAGACTGCTCTGGCAGATGTCACTGCCCATGGTGATCTCCATGATGGTAAATTCCCTGTATAACATCGTGGACAGCTATTATGTGGCGCAGATCAGTGAAAACGCCATGACCGCGCTCTCGCTGGTCTATCCCGTGCAGAACCTGGTCAACGCCGTCACTATCGGCTTCGGCGTGGGACTGAACGCGGTGATTTCCTATCATCTGGGTGCACAGGAGCAGGAAAAGGCGGATCAGGCGGCGTCCCAGGGATTTCTGTTAAGCCTGATCCACGGCGTGGTGCTTACAGGGGCGAGCATACTGGTCATGCCTTTTTTCCTGCCCATGTTTACCGCAGACAAAGAGGTGATCAGCCTGGGGCTCAGATATTCCGGCCTGGTGTTTCTGTTTTCCACGGTTATTTCCATGACGCTGTTCTATGAAAAGCTGTTCCAGTCCGTGGGCAGGATGTCCGTGTCCATGTCCTGTATGATGTGCGGATGCATCGCCAATATCATCCTGGACCCGGTATTGATCTACGGATACGGTCCGTTCCCGGCCATGGGCATAGAAGGAGCGGCGCTGGCCACAGGCATCGGCCAGGTGCTGACGCTGGTTCTCTATCTGGCCGCCGACAGGCTCCGGCCCGTCCAGGTGCGGGTACATGTCCGCCAGCTGAGCCTGACCAAAGAGATGTGCAGGCGGCTGTACGGGATCGGTATTCCGGCCGTTCTGAACCTGGCCCTTCCATCCCTGCTCACCTCGGCGCTGAATGGGATTCTGGCGGGATATTCCCAGATTTATGTGGTGGTCCTGGGCGTTTACTACAAACTCCAGACGTTCCTGTACCTGCCTGCCAACGGGATTGTGCAGGGTATGCGCCCATTGGTGGGTTACAATTACGGCGCGGGCGAGCGGGAGCGGGTGCGGAAGATTTACCGCACGGCGCTGGCAGCGATTGCGGTCATCATGGCTCTGGGAACGGTTCTCTGCCTGTCCATTCCCGGTCCGCTTATGGGGCTCTTTGCTGAGAATCAAGAGACTGTGGAAGCGGGCAGCCGGGCCCTTCGCACCATCTGCGCCGGATTCCTGGTGTCTTCCGTATCGGTGACCACCTGCGGGGCGCTGGAGGGCCTGGGAATGGGCGGGCCGTCCCTGCGCATCTCCCTGCTGCGCTACACGCTGATTATGATTCCCGCGGCTTATCTTCTGAGCCTGGCCTTTGGGGCGGAGGGGGTCTGGCACGCGTTCTGGATCTCGGAGCTTCTGACTGGGTTGGCGTCCGTCCTGATCCTGAAAAAAGCGATGGCGGATAAAGCTTAAATACCGTTCACACCGAACCTCCACTCACACCCAGGAGCAGGAAAAATGCCTCTTACATGCAAGCATGACGCTGCATTTTTCCGCTCCTGAGTACGGTGTGAACGGTAACGCTTAGGAAAATCTTAAGAATAATTCAAGAAATTATGAAAGAAGTTCCCCATATGGGTATGCTATGCTGGAGGCGGCGGACAAAAGCCGCCATGAAGGAGGAAACTCTATGGGTGAAAAAATATTGGTGGTAGACGACGAGAAGGAGATCGCGGATCTGATCGCCGTCTATCTGGAGAGCGACGGGTACACGGTTTTTAAATGCTATACCTTTGAGGACGCGGCGGAATACATCGGGAGAGAGGAACCGGACCTGGCGATCCTGGACGTGATGCTGCCGGGACAGAGCGGATTTGTCCTGTGCCAGAAGATCCGGGAAACGCATACTTATCCCATCATTATGCTTACCGCAAAAGACGCGGAGACGGACAAGATCACCGGGCTTACCCTGGGTGCGGACGATTATATTACCAAACCGTTCCGTCCGCTGGAGATGATGGCCAGGGTCAAGGCCCAGCTGCGCCGTTACAAAAAATACAATCCGGCCGCGGCCCAGCCGGAGGAGGATGAGATGATCTTCCGCTGGGGCCTGGCCATGAATCTGAAGACCCATGAATGTACGCTGAACGGAAAGCGGCTGGAACTGACGCCCACGGAGTTCGGCATCCTGGCCATCCTCTGCCGGAAAAAGGGCCAGGTGGTCAGCTCGGAGGAACTGTTCCATGAGCTGTGGCAGGATGAATACTATTACAAAAACAACAATACCATCACCGTCCACATCCGGCATCTCAGGGAAAAGCTGGGGGACACGGCGGACAGGCCCAGATATATCCGCACCGTATGGGGAGTGGGGTACCGGCTTGAAGAGTAGAACGAAAAAATCCCGATACCTCCGCCTGCAGACCCGCATCTTTCTGCAGCTTTCCCTGATGGCGCTGGGAACGATCATCCTGATCTGGGCTATGTATGTGGGCGTATTTTCCGGACGGCTGGCAGACTGGGCCGTGGGCCTGATCCAGCGCCTGTTTTTTGTGGAATACGAGCAGGCGCTGGGACTTTATAATTATTATGTGCGCGGCAACTTTGACCTGATCTTCTGGCTGGTCTTCGCGTTCCTGTTTTTATTCCTGTTCCGTTTCGCCCTGTCCTGGTTTATGAAATATTTCCGCCAGATAGACCGGGGACTGGACGCGCTTCTCCTGGAGGACGACAAAGAGATCGTCCTCTCTCCGGAAATATCCGAGATGGAACAGAAACTGAATCTGGTGCGCCATACCCTGCAGAAAAGAAAGCTGGAAACCCTGCTGTCCGAACAGCGGAAAAACGATATGGTCATGTACCTGGCCCACGATATCCGCACGCCGCTCACATCTGTGATCGGGTATCTCAGCCTTCTGGAGGAAGCGCCGGATATGCCGGAAACCCAGAGAGAGAAATACGTCCATATCACGCTGGACAAGGCGTACCGCCTGGAACATCTGGTCAATGAATTTTTCGAGATCACCCGTTATAACCTTCAGCAGATCATTCTGGAAAAGGAAGAGATAGACCTTTCGTATCTGCTGATCCAGATGGCCGACGAATTTTATCCCATTCTGGAGGATCACGCCAATAAAATAGAACTGGACGTACCGGAGAACCTGCGTATCTTTGGCGACCCGGACCGTCTGGCAAGGGTGTTCAACAACATCCTGAAAAACGCGGTGGCTTACAGCCGTCCGGGAACTTTGATCCGCATACGGGCAGGACAGTCCCACGGGGAGGTATTCGTCTGCTTTGAAAACCAGGGCAGGACGATCCCCAGACAGAAGCTGGACGCCATCTTTGAGAAATTTTACCGGCTGGACGAGGCAAGGCAGACAGAAAGCGGCGGCGCCGGCCTCGGCCTGGCTATCGCCAGGGAGATCGTACTGCTCCACGGGGGTCGGATTACGGCGCAGAGCGAGGACGGCGTCACCGTCTTCCGGGTGGAGTTGCCCATAAAAAGCGCCGGCGGCTCTTCTTAGGAAAATCTTTGGAATTCCTTAGGAATTTTTTTCGCGGACCTTAGGATTATCCCAACAGTTTATAAAGCTCCTTCTGGTATGCTCATACCAGAAGGAGTGATTTTTTATGAGAAGAAAAAGAGTTGCGGTATTGTTCGGAGGATGTTCCCCGGAATATCAGGTGTCCCTGCAGTCGGCGCATGCGGTCATGTCCCACATGGACAGGGAACAATATGATCTGATCCCCATAGGGCTGGAACGGCATACGGGCAAATGGTTCTGGTACCGGGGAGATCTGGACGAAATCCCGGAAAACAACTGGTGCCGGGAGCAGGTCTGCACGCCGGTATTTTTATCCTCCGACCGGGGCGTACACGGGCTCGTCTATCTGGAAAACGGGCGGCAGATGATGCTGTCATTGGACGGGGCGCTGCCCATCCTGCATGGCGGCAACGGGGAGGACGGCACCGTTCAGGGAGCGCTTCAGCTGGCAGGTGTCCGGGTCATCGGCTGCGGGACGCTCAGTTCGGCCCTCTGCATGGACAAGCTTCTGGCTCACCGGACGGCGGAAAGCGGAGGGATTCTGTGCCCCCGTTCGGTACTGATCGAATCCGCACAGGAAGAGGAACTGAGACAGGCCATGTCATCCCTGTCCTATCCGGTGTTTGTAAAACCGGTGCGGGCCGGTTCTTCCTTCGGGATCACCCGTGTAAAAGAAGAATCGGAACTTGCGGAAGCTGTCAGGAAAGCGCTTGTCTATGATTCCCAGGCTCTGATCGAGGAGGCGGTGGAGGGCTTCGAGGTGGGATGCGCCGTGGTGGGTACAAAACGCCTGATCACCGGAGAAGTGGACGAGATCGAACTGTCCGGCGATTTCTTTGACTATACGGAGAAATACACGCTGAAAACCTCCCGGATCCATGTGCCGGCCCGGATACCGTCCGCGCTGGCAGAGGAGGTCAGGAAAACCGCCTGCCGGATTTACCGGCTCCTGGGATGTTCCGGTTTTGCCCGGGTGGATATGTTCCTGACTCCAGACGGAAGGATCTGGTTCAATGAAGTCAATACCATACCGGGATTTACGGTTCACAGCCGTTTTCCGGGTATGCTGAAGGCGGCGGGGATCCCGTTTCAGGATACAGTCCGCATGATTCTGGAGGAAGGGCTGGCATGAGCAGGAAGAAGATTACCCATGAAGACGGTTTTCAGGGAACGCTGCTTTTGATCTCGCCGGAGCATGCTCTGGATCGGCAGCCGGAGCGCAGGAGCCTTGTCCCAGCAGTGGAGAACTGTCCGGATATTCTTTTGGAACGCACAGCGGCCCGGATGCTGAAGCAGACGCTTTCGGAAGTGGGCGCGGGCGGCAGGATCGCGGTGGTCAGCGGCTACCGCCCTCATCAGGAACAGGTGGATATCTGGGAAGACACCCTGCAGAAAGAAGGGGAAACCTTCACCAGAACTTATGTGGCGAAGCCGGGGCACAGCGAGCACGAGAGCGGCCTGGCCATCGATCTGGCGGAGCAGCGGGAGTCCATCGACTTTATCTGCCCGGCGTTCCCGCGGACGGGCATCTGCCAGCGCTTCCGCAGGGCGGCTCCGTTCCGGGGATTTGTGGAACGGTATCCTGCAGGAAAAGAGCGTGTGACCGGGATCGGCGCGGAGCCCTGGCATTTCCGGTATGTTGGGTATCCCCATTCCATGATCATGACCCGGGACGGCATGGTACTGGAAGAATATTTACAGTTTCTGAAAACGGAGACATCCCCGGACCGGCCCTATTGTTATGAAGAGGACGGCGTCAGGATCCATATATGCTATCTGCCTCTGGACGAGTGGGAGGGCAGGGAACTTACCTGGCCGGATACGTTCCCGGCCCTGCTGTCGGGAACCAACGAAGGCGGGCTTGTATTAACCTGCTGGGGAGGCTGGTATGCGTAGCGGGGAATACGCGGGCGTGGACTGGTTCCGCCTGCCCGCCGCCCTTCTGGTGATTGCCATCCATACGGCGCCGCTGTCCGGGATCTCGCCGGGGCTGGATGCGGCGGTCACCTATGGCCTGGGACGGATGGCCGTTCCTTTCTTCTTCATGACCACCGGATATTTTTTGATCGGGCCGTGCCTGCCGGGCAAAAAAGGAAGCCGGGAACGCTATGGCCGCTTTGAAATCAAGATGCTCATTCTGTACGGGGCGTCGTCGGTCCTTTACCTGCCTGTGGCCTGGTACGCGGGCAATCTGCCCAAGACCCCCAGAGAGTTGATGCAGATGGTACTGCTTGACGGCACGTTCTACCATCTCTGGTATTTTCCGGCGCTTCTGCTGGGTGGGAGAATAGCGCGGGGGCTGGGCCGCTTGGGTAAGGAAAAGGCCCTGGCTTTGGCGGGAGGGCTGTATCTTGCCGGACTGCTGGGCGACAGCTATTATGGTCTGACGGCACAGATTCCGCTCCTGAAGGCGGGCTATGAAGCGCTTTTTCAGATTATGGGATACACCAGGAACGGCTTTTTCTTCGCCCCTCTTTTCCTGCTTCTGGGCGCTTATATGAAAAAGCCTGAGAAGGACGGGCGGCGGACGGGCCGGGTATCCAAGAACGCTGGCAGAAAAACGCTTACGGCAGCAGACGTTTCCATGACGCTTACGGCAGGCGTTCCCATGGCGCTGACGGCGGGAATCCTCATGGCGGAGGCGTTCCTGGTCTTCCGTCTGGGTCTGGCGCGGCATGACAGTATGTACCTGTCCCTGCCGGCGGCCATGTATGTATGGTACCAGGGACTTCTGTCGGCGGAAGGGTCTGCTCCCCGTTGGCTCAGGGACGGCACGCTGTGCGTCTATGTCATCCATCCGCTGGTGATCATTCTGGTGAGAGGGGCGGCAAAATATACTAGAACCGCCGCGCTCCTGGTGGAAAACCCGATGGTTCACTATCTGGCAGTCTGCGCCGGCAGCCTGGCCGCGGCGGCGCTTTACTCCCGCGGACGCCGGGTTGCAGAGGCATATCCGCCCGGCCGCCGGGCAGCTTCCGCAAAGAGGGGCCGGCGCCGGAGAATGGAACGCACGAAAAAAGAAAGAGGGTAGATTCCGATGGAAACATACGAAAAGAAAGGCCGGGCCTGGAAGGAACTGAATCTTGGCCATCTGCGAAACAATGTGCGGGAATTAAAACAGATGGTGCCGCCGGACTGCCGCCTGATGCCAGCGGTGAAAGCGGACGCCTACGGCCATGGCGCCGTGCCGGTGGCCCGGGAACTGGCCCGCATGGGCATCCGGGATTTCTGCGTAGCCTCCGTCGATGAGGGGATACAGCTTCGGACGGCAGGAATCCGGGGACAGATCCTGGTCCTGGGATATACGCCGAAGGAATGTCTGCCGGAACTGGCGGCCTACGGGCTGACCCAGACCGTGGTGGATGGCGCGTATGCGGAAATGCTGGCGGGTGGGCCGGGGCGCTTCCGGGTCCAGGCCGCGGTGGATACGGGCATGCACCGGCTGGGCTTTTCCTGGACGGAGCCGGAACGTATCCTGGCGCTTTGGAGACAGCCCAATCTGGCGGTGACCGGAGTCTTTTCCCATCTCTGCGTCTCCGACGAGGATACGGAGGACGCGCGGCGTTTTACCCTGGAACAGGGCAGGAGATACCGGCAGGTGCTGGACTGCCTGTATGGAAAAGCGAAATCCCGGTTCCAGACACATCTCCTGGGAAGCTATGGGATCCTCCGCTATCCGGAACTGGCGTTTGACGCTGTGCGGCCCGGCATCCTGCTATATGGAGTGCACAGCTCAGAAGCCGACGCCCGGAGGCAGGAACGACCCGCGGCGCTTTATCCGGTGCTGAGCCTGAAGGCGAGGATCGCCTGCGTCCGGGAAGTGGAAGCCGGGGAAGGCGTGGGATACGGCCTTGCCTTTCATTCCAACGGTAAAAAGCGGATTGCGGTGGCGTCGGCGGGTTATGCGGACGGTATCCCACGGGCGCTGTCCGGGAAAGGGCATGCGCTGGTGAGGGGCGTTCGTGCGCCTGTTGTGGGAAGGATCTGTATGGACCAGCTTTTCCTGGACGTATCAAAGATCCCGGGGGTGTGCGCCGGGGACGAAGCCGTCTTTATCGGAGAGAGCCTGGGACAGCGTATCCGGGCCGAAGAGATGGCTCAGGCGGCCGGCACCATCACCAACGAGCTTTTGAGCCGCCTGGGAAAACGGCTGGGAACGCGGGTGGTTGCGGAAAGAAGCGAACCCATATATAATATAAAAATACCGGGCCGGAAAGAAGCCTGCGCTCCCTGCTGCCAGAGGAACGCCTGATTCTGAGGTCCGGAACAGGACAGAAGATGGGCGGAGGTATCAGGATGGACCGGAAAAAGCTGGAAGAACAGATCGCGCAGTACCCGATTTTCGAGTACGCGTTCATTGAGGCGGACAAAATCCCCTTTCGGGATAAGGTGCGGTATATCTGCGAGACAGAGTGCCCGCAGTATGGCAGATCCTGGTCCTGTCC
Organism: uncultured Lachnoclostridium sp.; assembly: GCA_944381625.1. Taxonomy (GTDB): domain Bacteria; phylum Bacillota; class Clostridia; order Lachnospirales; family Lachnospiraceae; genus Hominiventricola. The sequence continues at coordinate 245,417 of CALWLW010000001.1, read as the reverse complement.
GCCCGCGGTGGGGACAGTGCGGGAGTGCCGGGAACGGTGCGCCCGGTTCGACAGCGGATTTTTGTTCACGACCCTGGCGGAAGTAAACGATATGGAGAACATGGAAGAGATGCTGGACACCCGCATGGAACACGAAAAGATCACGGAGCAGGTGCGTCGGCTTTTTATGGAGCAGTGCGGGAAAGTCCTAACCCTGTCCACAGAATCCTGTGCCCTGTGTAAAACCTGCACTTACCCGGACGCCCCCTGCAGGCGCCCGGAACAGATGCTTCCCTGTGTGGAAAGCTATGGAATCCTGGTCACGGAGCTGGCGGAAAAATGCGGCATCAGTTTTATGAACGGGGCGGGCGTCGTGACCTGGTTCAGCCTGATCCTGTACCGGGAGGACGGTACGGCGCAGGTATAATGCCGGGATTCGGGCATATAGTATACTAAATGTTCGGGCGGAGGCCTGCCATGAGCTTTCGGGAACGGATGGCGGAAAAACTGAAGCTGCCCAAAGACCTGGTGATGGGGGCCGCCGTGCTGACGGTGACCGGCAGAAGCGAGGCGTATGTGGAGAATTACCGGGGGATCATAGAGTACACGGACAAAAAGATCCGCCTGCAGACCAAGACCTGCCAGATGACATTGTGCGGAGAGTGTCTGCATATTGATTATTATACGGAAGACGAGATGAAAATATCAGGGCAGATAGGGGAAATCCGCTATTGTTGACAAGACTTTTAAAATGGCTCAAAGGCTACGTGGTGATCCGTCTGGACGGCTACGCGCCGGAACGCTTCCTGAACCTCTGCAGCCATCATCATATCATTCTGTGGGGCATGATATCTGTGGGAACCGGCTATGAGATGTGCATCAGCGTCGGCGGCTTCCGCAGGCTGCGCCCTTTAGTACGCAAGACAAGGACGAAGGTCGTGATTCTGGAAAGACACGGCCTTCCTTTTATGCTGTACCGGTACCGGAACCGGAAGCTGTTCGCCGTGGGAGCCGCGGCCGGGATCATCCTTTTGTACCTCATGTCCCTTTTTATCTGGAATATCCATGTGGAAGGCAATTACAGCCTCAGCGACCAGGTGGTGCTGGATTATCTGGAGAGCGTGGGCGTGGTGCATGGGATGAAAAAACGGGATGTGCATGGAGAGCGGATCGAAGAACTGCTCCGGGAATATTTTCCGGAGATCACCTGGACGTCGGTGGAGGTAAAAGGCACCCGGCTCATTGTCCATGTACAGGAGAATGAGGACGCGGCGTACGATACAGTGCCGGAGGACGAACCGGCGGATCTGGCGGCGGCGGACAGCGGGACGATTGTCTCCATGATCGTGCGCAGCGGCACTCCGCTGGTCTCGGAGGGGATGGAGGTGCAGGAAGGGGATCTTCTGGTATCCGGCAAAATTGAGGTCCTGGACGACGCGGGGGAAGTGGCCAGGACGCAGTTTGTCCATGCAGACGCGGATATCCTTATCCGGAAAACGGAATATTATGAGGAATCTTTTTCCATGAATTATGAAAAGAAGGTCTACACCGGAAAAGAACGAACCTCCTTTTACCTGATTCTGGGCAGCAGGCGGATCCATGCGGGCAGGACAGGGGACGCCTTTGCCCGGTCCGACACCCTGACGGCGGAATACCCGCTGAAGATCACGGAAAATTATTATCTTCCCATTGTGTTCGGAAAAAACACGGAAAAAGAATATGTCCTGGAGCCGAGCGTGTACTCCCGGGAAGAGGCGGAAGAGAAGGCCAAAGAGGAGCTGAACCTGTTTTTTAAAAAAATGATGAATAAGGGACTTCAAATTATTGAAAATGATGTTAAAATAGAAGTTAATGGAGATCTGTGTACTGCGGCCGGCACCTGGACACTGGAAAAGGAGGGGGCCAGGGAACAGGCTCCAGATATGACAGATCCTGTACAGGATGAAACTGTCGAAGAAAGGGAACAGACATAAGTGGCATTAGAAGAACAGATTTTTCATATTCCATCGGAACATGAGCAGAATGTATGCGGACAGTTTGACGCATATTTAAAAAAGATTGAAAGAACCACCGGCGCGACGGTGATCTCCCGCGACGGGAACCTGAAGCTGGTGGGAAACGAGGAGCAGGTAAGAAAGGCGGGGCGGGTGTTGTCAGAGCTGGCGGAGCTGTCCAAAAGAGGCAATCAGATCACAGAGCAGAACGTGGACTATGCCCTGGCCCTTGCCATGGACCAGGAGGGGGAGAGCGGCGCGCTGCTCTCCATAGACGAGGATCTGATCTGCCATACCATCAGCGGCAAATCCATCAAGCCCAAGACCCTGGGACAAAAGAAATACGTGGACGCCATCCGCAGGGACATGATCGTTTTCGGCATCGGGCCTGCGGGAACAGGAAAGACCTATCTGGCCATGGCCATGGCGATCAATGCGTTCAAAGCCAATGAAGTGGAGCGGATTATCCTCACCCGTCCGGCCATTGAGGCGGGCGAGAAGCTGGGATTCCTCCCGGGAGACCTGCAGAGCAAGGTGGATCCTTATCTGCGGCCGCTGTATGATGCGCTGTATCAGATCATGGGCGCGGAGAGTTTTCAGAAGAACATGGAAAAAGGACTGATCGAAGTGGCGCCCCTGGCCTATATGAGAGGCCGCACGCTGGACAATGCGTTCATCATCCTGGATGAAGCGCAGAACACCACCCAGGCGCAGATGAAGATGTTCTTAACGCGTATAGGGTTCGGCTCCAAGGTTGTGGTGACCGGGGACGCCACCCAGAAGGACCTGCCTGCGGACACGCCCTCCGGTCTGGATGTGGCGGAAAAGGTGCTGCAGAAGGTGGAGGGGATCTCTTTTTGCAGGCTGACCAGCCGGGACGTGGTCCGTCATCCGCTGGTACAGAAGATCGTAACTGCGTACGAGGAATACGAGAAAAAGACGGCGCAGAGAAAGGAACGCGATGACATTAAACGTAGAAGAGGAATACGCTCTGGATCTGGGCGTTGATTACGAAGCGACGGCGCGCCTGGTGGCGGACCGGGTGCTGGAGGAGGAGCATTGTCCCTATGAGACGGAGGTGAACCTTCTGCTGGTCTCAGACAGCGAGATCCATCAGATGAACCGGGAGTATCGGGGGATCGACCGGGCCACGGATGTACTGTCTTTTCCGCAGGCAGAGTACCCGGAACCTGCGGATTTCTCCTGGGCGGAAGCCCATGAGGCCGACTGCTTCGATCCGGACAGCGGAGAACTGGTCCTGGGGGATATTGTGGTCTCCCTGGATCATGTGAGACAGCAGGCGGAAGAGTACGGCCACGGCTGCCGCAGGGAATTTGCGTTTTTGATCGCCCACAGCATGTTGCATCTGCTGGGCTACGACCATATGGAGGAGCAGGAAGCCGCCGTTATGGAGGCGAAGCAGGCCGCCATCCTAGAGGGGCTTGGAATATGCCGATGAGTACAAATAAACAAAAACAGTCATCCAACTATATTGTACAGGGCGGCATCCTGGCAGGGGCGTCCATCCTTGTCCGTATGATCGGGCTGGTGTACCGGATTCCGGTCACCAGGATTCTGGGGCCGGTGGGCAACAGCTATTATTCGGCGGCCTACGAAGTCTACTCCATGATGCTGCTGATCTCGTCTTTCAGCCTGCCGCTGGCCGTGTCCAAGCTGGTGTCGGCCAGGATGGCAAAGGGACGGGCCAAAAGCGCGGATAAGCTGTTCCGCTGTACGCTTGTCTTTGCCCTGGTCTCCGGAGGGCTCGCCGCGCTGCTGGTTTTCTTTGGAGCGGGATTTTTCAGTGAAGTAGTGGTCAGCACGCCGGAGAGCCGTATGGCGCTGCAGGTACTGGCTCCCACCATCCTGATTGTGGCGCTGATGGGATGCCTGCGGGGCTATTTCCAGGGACTGGGCACCATGGTCCCCACCGCCATTTCCCAGATCATCGAACAGATCATCAACGCGGGGGTGAGCATCGGAGCCGCCTGGTATCTGTTCCGGTACGGGCAGAAGCTGGACGCGCTTCTGTCCACGGAGACTGCGGCCTACGCCTACGGGGCGGCCGGGAGCACGCTGGGAACCGGGATGGGCGCTCTGGCGGGCTTTCTGTTCCTGATTTTCCTGACCCTGGTGTTCCGGCGGGTGATGAAGGACCGTATGCGGAAGGATCACCACGGGACCACCGAATCCACCGGCCAGATCCTCTATCTGATCGTGGCCACGATCCTGCCGGTGATTTTAAGCACGGCCGTATACAATCTCAGCGGCATCATCGACCAGGGGATTTTCAAGCACCTGCTGGAATTCCGCAAATATGACAGCATGCGGATCGACGAGCTGTGGGGCGTCTTCAGCGGCGAATACAAGCTTTTGACCAACGTGCCCATCGCTGTGGCGTCCGCCATGGCGTCTTCGGTGATTCCGGAGCTGACGCGGGCCAGGGTCAACCGGGACCGTAAGCAGATGCGGAAGAAGACGGAGAATTCCATCCGCTTTGTGATGGTGATCTCCATTCCCTGCGCGGTGGGAATGTCCGTGCTGGCAGAACCGATCCTCACGCTCCTTTTCGGCGCGAAAGAACATACGGCCCTGTCCGCAAGCCTTTTGCAGATGGGAAGCGTCTCTGTAGTGCTGTACGGCATGTCCACTCTGACCAATGGCATCCTCCAGGGGATGAACAAGATGCGCCTGCCGGTGATTCACGCGGCGGTGGCGCTGGCCGCCCATGTGGTGCTTCTGGTGGTGCTGCTTCAGGTCTTTGACCTGCATATTTACGCGGTGGTCTGGGCCAATATTTTCTTCGCCTTCCTGATGTGCGTGCTGAATTCCCTGTCCATCGCCAAGTATATGCGGTACCGGCAGGAGATCCGCCGTACCTTCGTGATTCCCGCGGCGGCGTCCGCGCTCATGGGCGCGGTGTGCTATGGATGTTATCAGGGCCTGATGCTGGCGGTGAAAAACAACGCGGCAGCCACGCTGATCTCCTGCGGGGCCGGCGTGCTGGTCTACGGAATCGCCATGCTTTTGTTCAGGGGTCTGACAGAAGAAGAGCTGCGCCGTTTCCCCAAGGGACATCTTTTGGTGGCCGTTTCCAGAAAACTTCATCTGATGTGACAGATTTTAACGAATAAACCTCTTTTTTCCAGTTCATACTAGAGAAAAAGGAGGTTTTGTCATGTCCAGAAAAGCGATTGGAATACTTTTGGCGGCGGCAGTCATACTGGCGGTATTTATATTCGGATACTGGTACCTGGGAAAGGACAGAGGAACGCCCCCGGAAGAACAGAACGGAACGGAGCTGGTAGAATCCCTTCCATCGGAAAGCGAACCGTCCCAGACGGCGTCCGGGCAGGGCGCCCAGGAAGAGGCTGCCGATGGCGGGGAGGAGCCTTTGACGGAAGATTACCGGTTTCTCCTGGTCAACAACAATAATTATGTGGCCGTCTACCAGCTCCCGGAAAATGAGATCTACGAGTACACGGACGTCATCCTGGATGTGCTTCCTGCGGAACTGCAGGAAGAGATCCGGGAGGGGAAATACCTGAGAGACGAAGAGGAACTGTATAATTTTCTGGAGAATTATACCAGTTAAGGAATGAATTTTTTGACGAACGAGCCTTTCTATGGTAATATAAATTACTGTATCAAGGCTCTTTTTGATATGACGCAATATACATGACAGGCGGAAACAACATATGAACCTAAGAGAACATTTAAAAGATAAAAAACGCGTGGTCATTAAAGTGGGGACGTCTTCCCTGACCCACCCGGAGACGGGGATGATGGACCTGATCAAGCTGGAGAAGCTGGTGCGGGAGCTGTCGGACCTGCACAACCAGGGCAAGGAAGTGATCCTGGTCAGCTCCGGGGCCATCGCTGTGGGGCGCAAGACCATGGGACTGAAGGAACGGCCCCAGCGGCTGGAGCTGAAGCAGGCCTGCGCTTCCGTGGGGCAGGCGCGGCTGATGATGATCTACCAGAAACTTTTTATGGAATATAACCAGATCGCGTCGCAGATCCTCATGACGAAGAATACCTTTATCAATGGGGAGAACCGCATCAACGCCCGCAACACCTTCGAGACGCTGCTTTCTCTGGGGGCGATCCCCATCGTCAACGAGAACGATACCATCTCCACCTACGAGATCCGTTTCGGAGACAACGATACGCTGTCGGCCATTGTGACGGCGCTGGTGGAGGCGGACCTTCTGATCCTGCTTTCGGACATCGACGGGCTGTTCACGGATGATCCCAACCGGAATCCGGACGCCGAGTTCATCGGTTATGTGGAGCACATCGACGACAGCCTGGAGAAGATGGCGAAAGGAGCGACAAGCGACGTGGGGACGGGCGGCATGTCCACCAAGCTCCGCGCGGCGCAGATCGCCACAGCTTCGGGGGCGGAGATGATCATCGCCAATGGAAAGGACATGGGGATCATCCACCGGATCATGGACGGCCAGCCCATCGGGACTTTGTTCAAGGGCAACCGCACGGAGGATTTTTATCTGATCGATTATCTGGAGGAGGATTAGTCCATACTGAGGCAGATGATAACCGCGTGCCGCTGGCACGCAACACCATAAAATGGACATAGGATTATCTGGAGGAGGATGAACAGGACAATACTATGACAGAAGAAAAGATTGCAAGAATCAATGAACTGGCGCGCAAATCCAAGGCCGAGGGGCTGACGGAGGCGGAGAAAAAGGAGCAGCAGCTTCTGCGCCAGGAGTTTATCGCGGACGTACGCAAGAACCTGAAGAGTCAGCTGGATCAGATCGATATGGTGGAAGCGGACGGAAGCATCGTGAATCTGGGGGAGAAATATGGAAATACCGGAAAAAAAGGACATTAGGGCAGAGGTAAAGAGAAGAAGAAAAGAGGCGGACGAGGCCGTGCTTCATGAGCACAGCCTCCGGATCCTGGAGCGCTTCACCGCGCTTCCCGCATACCGGGACGCTTCGCTCCTTCTGGCTTATGTGGACGCCAAACGGGAGGTGGAAACCCGCCTGCTCATGAGCAAAGCCTGGGAGGACGGAAAAAAAGTGGCGGCCCCCAGAGTGGACGGGGACGGCGTCATGCATTACTATTATCTGGACAGCTTTGACGGCCTGGAGTCGGGAAGCTTCGGGATCATGGAACCCCGTAAGGACTGCCCGCTCTGCGAAGCGGAAGAAGGGCTTCTGCTGATGCCTGGGGTGGCGTTCGACGAACACTGCCACCGGGTAGGGTACGGCGGCGGCTATTATGACCGTTACCTGGAGAAGCATCCGCGGCTGGTACATATCGCGCTGGCGTTTGAATTCCAGATCTTTCCGGAGGTGCCGTATGAAGAACACGACATCTGTCCGGAGCAGATCGTCACAGAAAACAGGATTTTGAAAGGGGAGAAGGCAGAATGAAGACACTGGAGGAAATTGGAAAACTGGCGAAGGCGGCGGAACCCGCGCTCCGCGTACTGAATACCGGCAAAAAGGATCAGGCGCTTTTAAAGGTGGCGGAGGAGCTGCTGGCGAAAACGGCGGATATCCTGGAAGCCAATGAAACAGACGTGATCCGCGCCAGGGAAAACGGCATGAAGCCGGGGCTCATCGACCGCCTGATGCTGGATGAGAGCCGTATCGAAGGCATGGCGGAGGGCATCCGTCAGGTGGCGGCGCTGCCGGACCCGGTGGGAGAGGTTAAGGCCATGAAGCAGCGGCCCAACGGGCTTCTGATCGGCCAGAAAAAAGTTCCCCTGGGTGTCATCGGCATCATCTATGAGGCCCGCCCCAACGTGACCGCCGACGCCTTCGCCCTGTGCTTCAAGGCAGGCAACGTGGTGATCTTAAGAGGCGGCAGCGACGCGTTCCACTCCAATCAGGCCATCGTGGACGTGATCCGGGGCGCGCTGGGTATGGAAGGCATCCCGGAGGACGCGATCCAGCTCATCCAGGATACCAGCAGGGAGACGGCCCAGCGATTCATGCAGATGGACCAGTACGTGAACGTGCTGATCCCCAGGGGCGGCGCGGGGCTCATCCGCAGCGTGGTGGAAAACAGCCGGATTCCGGTGATCGAGACCGGCACAGGCAACTGCCACATCTATGTGGACGAGAGCGCGGATATCGATATGGCGGTTCCCATTATCTTCAACGCCAAGACACAGCGGATCGGCGTATGCAACGCCTGCGAATCCCTGGTAGTCCATGAGAAGATCCTTGACCGGCTCATGCCCGCGCTCAAGCAGAAGCTGGACGAAAAGCAGGTGGAGATCCGCGGCGACGAGAAGGCCATGGCCGCGGCGGAAGGGATCATCCCGGCGTCGGAGGAAGACTGGGGTACGGAATATCTGGATTATATCCTTTCCGTAAAGACCGTATCCGGCGTGGATGAGGCCATTGCCCATATCAACCGCTACAATACGGGGCATTCCGAAGCGATCATCACCTCCGATTATGCCAACGCCCAGAAATTCCTGAACGAGATTGACGCGGCGGCAGTGTACGTGAACGCGTCCACCCGCTTCACCGACGGCTTTGAGTTCGGCTTCGGTGCGGAGATCGGCATCAGCACCCAGAAGCTGCATGCCAGAGGCCCCATGGGCCTGGAGGCCCTGACCTCATACAAATACATTATCTATGGAAATGGACAGATTCGATGAGAGTGATCGCGGGAACGGCCAGAAGTATGCCGTTAAAGACAGTAAAAGGGATGGATGTCCGTCCCACCACCGATAAGATAAAAGAGACCCTGTTCAACGTGCTGCAGCAGGATGTGCCGGGATGCCGTTTCCTGGACCTGTTCAGCGGAAGCGGCGCCATCGCCGTGGAAGCGTTGAGCCGGGGCGCGTCCCACGCCGTGCTGGTGGAACAGAGCCCCAAAGCGGCGGAATGCGCCAGGGACAATCTTACGTTTACCAAACTGATAGACCGGGCGGAGCTGCACAAATGCGACGTGCTGACCGCGCTGCACCGGCTGGAAGGGCAGAAGCCTTTCGACATTATTTTTATGGACCCACCCTATAATCAGGATCTGGAACGGCAGGTGCTGGAGTATCTGGCGGACAGTACCCTGGCGGACGAATACACGGTGCTGGTGGTGGAAGCCTCGCTGGAGACAGATTTTTCCTGGCTGGGCGAACTGGGGTACCATGCTTACAAAACGAAAAAATACAGGACAAACCAGCATCTGTTCATACAGAAAGACTCCTGATGGGAGCTGCGGTTTGGAAAGGACAGCGAATGATTCGTGCGATTTACCCGGGAAGCTTTGACCCGGTGACCCTCGGGCACCTGGACATCATCACAAGAGCTTCCCGCACAGTAGGAGAGCTGATCGTCGGCGTGTTGAATAATGGCGGAAAAACTCCGTTGTTTTCCATCGACGAACGTGTTAATATGTTAAATGAAGTAACCCGGGACCTTCCCAACGTGAAGGTGATGTCTTTTTCCGGGCTTCTGGCGGATTTTGCCAGACATACCCAGGCCACGGTGATCGTCCGGGGACTGCGCGCCATATCGGATTTTGACTATGAGCTGCAGATGGCCCAGACAAACAGGAAGCTGAACCCGGAAGTGGACACCATGTTTTTCACCACCAGCCTGGAATATGCGTACTTAAGTTCCACAACGGTGAAGGAGGTCGCTTATTTTGGAGGCGATCTTCAGGAATTTGTCCCGGAGTGCGTAGTCGGAGAGATACGCCGGAAAATCCGGGAGAAGGAACAGGCCCGCGGCGGGACTCCAAGATGCATGGCTGAATAGTTGCACAATCTGAGGAAAGAATGGAGATGTAGTATGGGTAACAGCCGTATAGAACAGATTATTGAAGAGATTGAAGATTATATCGACACCTGCAAAGGGCCGCTTCTGGGCTCCGCGGACAAGATCGTGGTGAACCGGGAGCGGATGGAGGAGCTTTTGCGGGAGCTTCGTTTAAAGACGCCGGAAGAGATCAAGCGCTACCAGAAGGTGCTGGCCAACAAAGACGCCATCCTGGCGGACGCCCAGGCCAAAGCCGACGCCATCATCGCCCAGGCCAATATCCAGAATCAGGAGCTGGTGAACGAGCATGAGATCATGCAGCAGGCGTACGAACAGGCGAACCAGGTCATCGAGATGGCCACCAACCAGGCTCAGGAGATCCTGGACAACGCCACCAGAGACGCCAACGAGATCCGTCTGGGCGCGATCCGCTACACGGACGATATGCTGGCCAACCTTCAGAACATGGTCCAGAACCTGGTAGAGACATCCAACAGCCGTTATACGGCCATGATGAACAACTTCCAGGATTTCTACAACGTCATCACCAGCAACCGCCAGGAGCTTGCGCCCCAGGCGGGCACAGAAGAAGAACCAGAAGAAGAGCAGGAAGAACAAGAATAAAACGTCCTTTCAGCCAGTCCCCCGCCCGGAGAGGTGTTTCCGTGAGCACGCTCTGGGTCTGGGCACAGATACACAGGCCTCCGAAAGCGGCGCAGGCGCAGGAGAACGCTGCTTTCCATACATATGGCAGACCGTTGACGCTGCAGATCAAATCAATGCCGCTGCTCACTTCCAGGACAGAGCCAAGAAAGATCCGCACTGGAGCAGGCACGCACAGAAGGTCCAGAAACTGCGCCATAATAGTAAAAAGCATAATATACCCGCCCAGGCGGGTGATGGTGGTAAAGCCATCCATGATACAGGCATCCAGCATCGGGAAATCCACCCGGTGCATGGCTGTCTGTTCTTTTTTGTTTTCCCGGACGGTGAAATGGAAAAACGGGCGGCTCAAGAACCCGTACAGAACCGGGAGCAGATAGAACCCCAGGAAAAGTCCCCAGGGCGGTTTCGTACAGCCCAGGCGGGAGGCGCACAGATAGTTCAGGAAAAACGCAGGGCTCACATTATTGCAGAATCCCAGAAGGTACCGGCCTTCGTCTTCGGAGATGTGCCCGGAACGCACCAGGTCGGCAGTCACTTTCGCGCCCATGGGAAACCCGCACAGGAACCCGGTGAGCACCGCGTAACAGCCGGAGTCGGAGACGCCGAACAACTTTTTCAGCGCCGGAGCATAGGCCCGGTTCAGCACATGGAACAGCCCTGTGCGTACCAGCAGGCCGGACAGGATCAGAAACGGCAGCAGGGAGGGCAGCACGGAGGTGTACCACAGGCTGAGGCCCCTGGCGCATCCGGCCGCCACGAGGACGGGATGACTGAAAATCAGGATCAGTACGGCGCTGGCCGAACAGAGAAAGAGTATCTTTTTCAAAAAGCCACCATATAATGAATTGATTCTCTACAGTTTATGGGGCAGGCCGTAAAATATGAATCCCATCCGTCAGATTGCCGTTTATCTCACCGCCGTACTTTTCCTGGCGTGTCTGGTCCAGGGCGAAATGCTCATGATCCGGGAAGCCCTGGACAGCCGGATGCCGCAGGAGCTAAGCGACGGGGACGTTTTTGAAGAATACCAGACAGCCATGGAATCCGTGTGGGAGGAGCTTCAGTGGTTTCCCGTGCCGGTATCCGGCTCCAATCCCCAGGCGGAGGTGGCCTTTGAAAATTCCTGGCTGGCAGAACGAAGCTATGGGGGCGACCGGCGGCATGAAGGGACGGACATTATGGCGTCTGTGGACGAAGCCGGTTATTATCCTGTGGTGAGCATTACGGACGGAACCGTGGAACAGGTGGGCTGGTTGGAGAAGGGCGGATGGCGGATCGGAATCCGTTCCGGGAACGGCAATTACTATTATTATGCCCACCTCCATTCTTATGCCGGGGAGTGGGCGCCGGGGGATCCTGTGCGCGCCGGGGAGATCCTGGGCTATATGGGAGATTCCGGCTACGGCCCGGAAGGAACCACCGGACAGTTTCCCGTACATCTTCATCTGGGAATCTATCTGCCCCTGGGGGCCGACCGGGAGATGGCGGTGAATCCGTACTGGATGCTCCGGTATCTGGAGCAGATGCGGCTCACTTACGATTACTGACCGGCGGCCGATGCTGATTGCCGGCAAATGATATTGACAAAGCGCTTTCCTGTGCTTATAATAAACGTGCAGTGACAATTCCGCGGGGCATATTGTGCGGCGGAGAATACTGTAAGCAGTTCCATATGGAAGAAAGCGTTGACGAGACGAGTAGGCTGAAGAATGCGCCAGAGAAGGGTGGGAAGCTGAAAACACCCCCGCAGGATCCAGGACCGAAGACCAGCTCGGAGCGGCCCTAATCCGGCCCGGTGACACCGTTACCGTCTGAAACGAGTGGTTTCATTCCCGGCCCTGCCGGAGAATGGAGCAAACAGGGTGGAACCGCGATAAGAGAACTATCGTCCCTTTCTGTCAGTGATGACGGAAAGGGATTTTTTATTCTCCAGGAAAGTCCTTTGAACTTCCCTGCAGAATAAAGTATCAAAATTTTGTATTAAAAAGGAGAGTGTGAATATGAAAGTTACGTTAAAAGACGGCTCCGTTAAGGAGTACGCGCAGAGCATGTCCGTATACGATATTGCTCTGGATCTGAGCGAGGGCCTGGCACGAGCGGCCTGCGCCGGGGAGATCGACGGGGAGGTGGTGGATATCCGTACCATAGTGGACAGAGACTGCCAGCTCAATATTCTTACGTTGAAGGATGAGAAGGCGCTCCCGGTGCTGCGCCATACCGCCAGCCATGTGATGGCGCAGGCAGTGAAACGCCTCTATCCGGGTGTAAAGCTGGCCATCGGCCCGTCCATCGCAGACGGCTTCTACTATGATATGGAATTTGAGACGCCGCTGACCTCCGACGATTTTGGCAAGATCGAGGCGGAGATGAAGAAAATCATCAAAGAAAATCTGGAGATCGTCCGTTTCACGAAGCCCCGCGAGGAGGCCATCGCCTTCATGCAGGAAAAGGGCGAGCCGTATAAAGTGGAGCTGATCCAGGATCTTCCGGAAGACGCCCAGATCAGTTTCTATCAGCAGGGAGAGTTTGTGGACCTGTGCGCCGGACCCCATCTGAAGAGCACGAAGGAAGTGGGCAAAGCGTTCCGCATCCTGAGCCTGGCCGGGGCATACTGGCGCGGCGACGAGCACAACAAGATGCTGACCCGCCTGTACGCCACCGCATTCCCCAAAAAAGAAGAGCTGGAAGCCTATATTACCATGATGGAAGAGGCGAAAAAGCGCGACCACAGAAAACTGGGCCGGGAACTGGGACTGTTCATGATGCATGAAGCCGGACCGGGCTTTCCATTCTTCCTTCCCAAAGGAATGGTGCTGAAAAATACGCTGCTGGAGTACTGGCGGGAGATCCACAAGAAAGCAGGCTATGTGGAAGTGTCCACGCCGGTGATCTTAAACCGCAGCCTGTGGGAGACCTCCGGCCACTGGGATCACTATAAAAACAACATGTACACCACGGTTATTGATGAAGAGGATTACGCAATTAAACCCATGAACTGTCCCGGCGGCGTTCTGGTGTACGCTTCGGAACCCCGTTCCTACCGGGATCTTCCCATCCGCATGGGCGAGCTGGGTCTGGTTCACCGCCATGAGAAGTCCGGACAGCTTCACGGCCTGATGCGCGTGCGCTGCTTCACCCAGGACGACGCGCACATCTTCATGACGCCGGAGCAGATCAAGGATGAGATCAAAGGCGTGGTGAAGCTGATCAACGATACCTACTCCCTGTTCGGGTTCCAGTATCACGTGGAGCTTTCCACCCGCCCGGACGATTCCATGGGCAGTGACGAGGACTGGGAGATGGCCACCGACGCGCTTAGAAACGCCCTGGACGAGCTGGGTCTTCCCTATGTGGTCAATGAAGGCGACGGCGCTTTCTATGGCCCGAAAATCGATTTCCATCTGGTGGACTGCATCGGACGTACCTGGCAGTGCGGTACGATCCAGCTGGATTTCCAGCTTCCCCAGCGTTTTGAACTGGAATATGTGGGCGCCGACGGCGAGAAGCACCGCCCGATTATGATCCACCGCGTGGTCTTTGGCTCCATCGAGCGGTTCATCGGAATCCTCATCGAGCACTTTGCGGGAGCCTTCCCCACCTGGCTGGCTCCGGTGCAGGCGCGCATCCTGCCCATCTCCGAAAAGCATATGGAATACGCCAGGGCCGTTGAGAAAAAACTGAACGACGCAGGCATCCGCGTGGAGTTGGACGAGCGTTCCGAAAAAATCGGCTACAAGATCCGGGAAGCTCAGACGGCCAAGATTCCTTACATGCTGGTAGTGGGCCAGAAAGAGGAAGAAGAAGGAACCGTATCCGTCAGGAGCCGCGCCGCGGGCGACGAAGGCTCCAGGCCGCTGGATGAATTTATTGCCTCTATCCTGGAAGAAATCCAGACGAAAGCGTACCGCCAGGCAGAGAAATCATAACCTGGCAACAGTCAGCCTTGTCAACCTGACGAAAAAATGGTATGCTATCAGTAGTCAAAGCGACACACCATACGACAGGAGGCATTGCAGTGATTGAGGCAACGAGCTGCGGCGGTGTGGTAATATTTCGTGGTAAGATTCTGCTCTTGTATAAGAATTATAAGAACAAATACGAGGGCTGGGTGCTTCCAAAAGGAACCGTAGAACCTGGCGAAGACTTTCCTCAGACAGCGGCCCGGGAAGTCAGGGAAGAGACAGGAGTCAATGCAAGGATCGTCAAGTATATCGGCAAGAGCCAGTATTCGTTCACCGTACCCGAGGATGTGGTGGAGAAGGACGTACACTGGTATCTGATGATATCGGACAGTTATTACAGCAAGCCACAGCGTGAAGAATACTTTGTAGATTCCGGGTATTACAAGTACCATGAAGCGTATCATTTGTTGAAGTTCCCGAATGAGAAACAGATTCTGGAAAAAGCGTACAACGAATATATCGAGATGAAAAAGAATAATCTTTGGGGAAATCACAGATGAGAAAAGAGGTTGTTGGAAACGACAGCCTCTTTTTCAGAAGAGGTTGGATAGAATGAGATGGTATCGGAAACTGTATCTGGGACCGCGGGCGGCCCGGCAGATCGACAGGATTCGCAGGAATGCCGGGGAAGGAAAATTCATGGCCGGCGTCTATTATATTACGCTCTCCTCCGCGCCGGAAGGGCTTTTGGACATGTTCCATAACGGAATGTTGACAGAGCCTTTGTTTTCCAGCCTGCAGCGCACAGACGTTGTGGGCATTGCTTATGGAAAGCTGGAAGCGGTGGAACTGATCCGGGGCATTATTGAAGATATTTACCGGAATACCGGAGGGCTGGATGTCCGAAACTATTTCAGAGAACAGGATTTTGGGGAATCATAATGGTGCATATCATACTGCTGATCTTGAAAATAGTGGGAATCATATTGTTATCCGTGTTGGGACTGATCCTGCTTCTGCTCGCCGCGGTACTTTTCGTGCCGGTCACTTACCGGGTTCAGGCGGAGAAAGAAGAAGCAGTAAAAATCCGCGCGGTCGGAGGCTGGATGTTCCGCATGCTGTCGGTCCATTACCGGTTGGAAGGAGAAGAGCGGGATCTGGTGTTCCGCCTCTTCGGGATTCCCATCTACCGGCCCTGGGCTGAAAAAAAGGCCAGGAAACCGAAGGGAAAGAAAAAGAAGGAAAAGAAAAAAGCGCGAAAGCAGGCGGCAAAAAGGGAGAAACAGCCGCCGGAGCCATCCTCATGGCCGCCGGATGAAGACAGGACGGCGCCGCCCTCAGGGATGCCGGATGAAAATAAGCCGGCGCCGCCGGAGTTTCCTGCGCGGGAGCTGGAGCGGGACGCAGAGACAGAAGCAGAAACGGGACGCGGCTTCCAGGCGTCGGACGGAGACAGCTGGAAGCGGGAAGCGGCATCCCAGGCGGCAGATGGAACGGACCAAAAGCGGGAGAGTGTTTTCCGAAAAGCCGCCTATGCAATCCAAAGATTCTGTGATAGAATCAGACATATATGGAACGCATGCCTTAAGATTCCCCGGAAGATCCGTTCTCTTCTGGACCGGAAGGACCAGTTCCTGGAATTCTGGGATCTGGAGGAACACCGTCAGGCCAGGAGCGCGATCTGGAAAGAATTTCTCTATCTGCGCGACAAGCTCCGCCCCAAAAAGGTCAAAGGTTATATTCACTTTGGGTTCGAGGACCCTTCTGTTACCGGTATCTGTATGGGAGCGGCAAGCGTCCTGTACGCCTGGTATCCTGACCAGTTTGAGCTGAGGCCGGATTTTGAGCAGGAGATTCTGGAAGGGCAGCTCTTTTTCCGGGGACGGCTGCGGCTGTATGTCCTTGTCCTGATCGCCCTGCGGGTATGGTTCAACAAGGATATTCGGAATATGTACAGACACTGGAAAGAATTATGAGAATTTATAGGAGGCAATAAATGAGCGAAAAAAACATGAACAGCAATTTTGACGCTACCGTATCCTCACTGTTTAAGGGGATGGATCATTTCATTTCCAGCAAGACGGTGGTGGGAGACGCGATCACCGTGGGGAATACCATCATCCTTCCGCTGGTGGACGTCACCTTCGGCGTGGGAGCCGGCGCCGCATCCAGCGACAGGAAGAACAACGGGGGCGGCGGCCTGGGCGGAAAGATCTCTCCCAGCGCTGTGCTGGTGATCAAAGACGGCAACATCCGCCTGGTCAACGTGAAGAACCAGGATGCCGTGACCAAAGTTCTGGATATGATCCCGGATTTCGTAGACAAATTCACATCGGGGGCAGGCAAAAAATCCTCTGATCCGGAAGTGGACAAGGCTGTGAACGATATCCTGAATGGGGAAGAGGCATAAAACGTTAAGCAGATGCTAAAATGTATAAAAATAGTTGTACATTTCCTCCTTCAATGATATAGTATTATCAACAACCGTTTACAGGAGGAAAAGTGTTATGTGGAAAGAACGAAACGTGGCGCTGGGGATTCTCTTCTCCATCATTACCTGCGGAATTTACGGACTTTACTGGTTCGTATGCCTGACAGAAGATACGGACGCGGCGGCTGGCGAGACCGGGACATCCGGAGTGATGGCCCTGATTTTCACCATCATTACCTGTGGGATCTACGGCCTTTACTGGGCGTACAGATGCGGAGAGAAGCTGGATAAGGCAAAGACCATGAGAGGGCTTCCTGCTTCCAACGGCGGCATTCTCTACCTGATCCTGTATCTGTTCGGCGGAGTGATTGCCTACGCGCTGATTCAGCACGAGCTGAATAAACTTATTGAGAAATGATGAACCGCAGACGGGCATGGAACGTTCTGGCCGCGCTGCTGGTTCTGTTCGGATATTATATGTTTGTCAAAGAAACCGGAATGGGCATCCCCTGCCCGTTCCGGTACTTTTTCCATATAGAATGTCCCGGCTGCGGAATCAGCCGGATGATTCTGGCCTTGTCTGAAGGTGATCTTAAGGGGGCGTTCAGTGCCCATCCGGTGCTTCTCATATGGAGTCCCTTTCTGGTCTATATCACAGGAAAATGTATATCCGCGTATTTATATGACAGAGCCGCGGAGCTTCGCAGATGGGAACGGTACGCTTTGTACCTTTTGCTTGCATGCCTCATAATTTTCTTCGTTGTGCGCAACCTTCCGTCCTTCGCCGGATGGGCGGCGGTCTTTTGAGAGAAAGCGGGAGAGGGCGCGGGAAACAGCCCCTGTTCAGCGGCATCCGCCAAATGTATATGCGGGCATCTCCGCCTGTCCTCCGCCCGCGGGGATAAAAATATGGCGAAAACATGGAAAACATGAAAATTTTACTTGCAAATCCGAAAAAGTTCTGATAGAATAACAGAAGTTGTGAGTCTGCAAGGCTCAAATAAGCCTAAGGAGGTGCAATGATGGCTAAATGTGCAGTTTGTGACAAGAGTGTTCACTTTGGAAACAACGTGAGTCATTCCCATAGAAGATCCAACAAAATGTGGAGATCCAATGTGAAGTCCGTGAAAGTAAAAGTAAACGGCGGAGCAAAGAAAATGTATGTATGCACTTCTTGCTTAAAATCCGGTAAAGTTGAGAGAGCGTAAGCGCTTTCTTATGATTGAAAACGCGAGGGGCTGCCGCAGATGCGGCAGCCCCGTTTTACGTTTTTAACAACTGAAGTAGCAGAGGTATCCGCAGATCAGGAACACGGCGGAGAGCAGGATGCGGATGAAAAAGTTTTCTTCCGGCAGGAAGAGCGTAAGAAAGATGCCGAATCCGATCCAGAAAAGGACAAACCCCACCGTTTTTTTCATAACTGCCGTATCCTCCTGCCTTTTTATAAAATGCAACTATTCCAGCCATGCATCTCGGATTCCCGCAGCTGACGCTGCTCTGCCGCCGCTTGCGCGGTTGAATAGTTATTATTAAATATATGCGGCAAAAATGAAAAAAGCAAAAATTTATTTCTTTTTTGCGTTTATTAGGGTATAATAAATATTAATTATGCAGATTGACTGGGAGGTATTCGTATGCAGGGACAGATTAATACAGACCTTGGAAGTGTTTTGATTGACGCCGACGTAGTTGCCGCCTATGCAGGCTCCGTGGCCCTGGGCTGCACCGGCATCGTAGGGATGGCGTCGCTTGATATGCGCGACGGAATCATGAAGCTTTTGAAAAAAGACAGCATCAAGAGGGGAATCGAAGTTGCGATCGAAGACAATGAGATTTACCTGGCGTTTCATGTCATTGTAGCTTATGGAGTGAACATCCCGGTGGTTTCCGAGAATCTGATCGATTCGGTGAAATACCAGGTGGAAGAGTTCACCGGCATGAAGATCGGCAAGATCGACATCTTCGTGGAAGGTGTCAGAGTGATAGATTAATGAGGGAGGATCTTAATTGTGATTAAGACGATCGATGCCCGGATGGTTGCGAAGATGTTTCTGGGCGGTGCAAAAAATCTGGAATCAAAAAAAGAGTGGATCAACGAACTGAACGTATTTCCCGTGCCGGACGGGGATACCGGCACAAATATGACTCTGACGATCACGGCCGCCGCAGCCGAAGTAAACGGGCTGTCCGACCTGAACATGGAGAGCCTATCCAAATGTATTTCTTCCGGTTCCTTAAGGGGCGCGCGGGGAAATTCCGGCGTCATCCTGTCTCAGCTGCTCCGCGGCTTTACCAAAGGGATCAAGGAGCATGAGGAACTGGATGTGATCGATCTGGCCAACGCCATGCAGAAGGCGGTGGAGACCGCATACAAGGCAGTGATGAAGCCCAAGGAGGGCACGATCCTCACCGTGGCAAAGGGCGCGGCCTACAAGGCGGCGGAGCTTGCTCAGACAGAGGAGGATATCGAAGAATTCTGCATTCAGGTTCTGGCAGAAGCAGAGGCTGTCCTTCAGAAGACCCCGGACATGCTTCCGGTCCTGAAGGAAGCCGGCGTGGTGGATTCCGGCGGACAGGGCCTGGTGGAAGTACTCAGAGGCGCGCTGGACGCTCTCCAGGGCAAAGAAGGGGACTACTCTTTTGAAGCTCCCAAAAGGGAAGCTGTGGTGAAGATCAGCGCCCAGACAGAGGCGGATATCCGTTTCGGCTACTGTACGGAATTTATCATTATGCTTGACAAACCCTTCGATGAGAAAATGGAGCTGGATTTTAAAGGGTTCCTGGAATCCATCGGGGATTCCATCGTTGTCGTGTCTGACGATGATATCGTGAAAGTACACGTACATACGAACGACCCCGGCCTGGCCATCCAGCGGGCGCTCACGTATGGCGCGCTGTCACGCATGAAGATCGACAATATGCGTCTGGAGCATGAGGAAAAACTGATCAAGGACGCTTCCAGAATCGCTGCGGAAGAGAAAAAGAAAAAAGAAGCGGAGACCATTCCCGCAAAGAAAGGCCCCCGCAAACAGATGGGCTTTATCGCCGTCTCAGCAGGAGAAGGCCTGGGTGAGATCTTCAAAAGCCTGGGTGCGGATTATCTGATCGAAGGCGGCCAGACCATGAACCCCAGCACGGAGGATATGCTGGAGGCTATCAGTCAGGTGGACGCAGACGATATCTTTATCCTGCCCAACAATAAGAACATCATCCTGGCAGCCAATCAGGCGGGGTATCTCACCAAGGACAAAAAGATCCGCGTGGTGCCCACCAGGACGGTTCCTCAGGGGATCACAGCCATGATCAATTATATTCCCGAGGAAAGTCCGGACCAGAACGAAGAACGTATGCAGGCGGAGATCCAGAACGTGAAGACCGGGCAGGTCACCTACGCGGTGCGGGATACCAGGATCGACGACAAAGAAATCCACGAAGGCGATATCATGGGCATCGGCGACGCGGGCATCCTGTCGGTGGGGAAAGATATTTCTGATACGACGCTGGATATGCTGACCCATATGGTGGATGCGGACACGGAAATCATCAGTATTTATTATGGCGAGGGTGTGGAAGAGAGCCAGGCGGCGGAACTGGGCCGCAGGGTAATGGAACAGCATCCCCATGCCGAAGTGGAAGTACACAGCGGCGGACAGCCGGTTTATTACTATGTGATTTCAGCAGAATAACAGCAATCGATCATACAAGGCGCAGGGAACTCCGCAGGTACGCGGCGTCCTGCGCCTTTTCGCGGAGGTGCTATGGAGCTTAGAGATGCAATCACCGGCCTGAAGGGCATCGGGGAGAAAAAGGCCGTTCCTTTTGCAAAAGCAGGGATCTATACCATACGGGATCTTCTGGAATATTATCCCAGATCTTATGATACGTTCGCGGAACCGGTTCCCGGAAGTATGCTGGAGGAGAGAACCCGCAGCGCGGTCTTCGCCTGCGTACTCTCCGTGTCCGGCATCCGCCGGTTTCAGAGATATCAGATTTTCACGGCTCAGCTCCAGACAGAGGACGGGACCGTGATACAGGCAGTATGGTTCAATATGCCCTATCTGAGAAAGTCTGTTCCTCCAGGGAGCTGGCATATCTTCCGGGGCGCCGTAAGCCGCAGGAAGGACCAGTGGCGGATGGAACAGCCGGAGCGTTACACGCCTGACGCCTACAGCCGGCTTCTGCGGGTCATGCAGCCAAGATACCCGCTGGTGTCCGGGCTTACGGGTCATATGGTCTCCAAGGCCGTGGGACAGGTCCTGGACGGCGGTATGGTATATGTTCCCGAATACCTGCCAAAGCAGATTCTGGAAGACTATGGCCTGATCAAAGAATGGGACGCGTTTCGGGGCGTTCATTTCCCCGCGGGGGAGGAGGAGATGCTCCGGTCGCGGAAGCGCCTGGTGTTCGACGAATTCCTGCTGTTCATCCTGGCTCTGCGCAGGCTGAAAGAGAGCCAGGAAACGCTGACGTCCCAAGTGCGGATGGTAGAGACGGCGTACACGTCCCGCCTGATCGAGACGCTGCCTTATGAACTTACCGGCGCGCAGAAAAAGGTCTGGAACGAGATCCTGGAGGACATGACTTCTGAACGGGTCATGAACCGGCTGGTACAGGGCGACGTGGGTTCGGGGAAGACCATCCTGTCGGTGCTGGCTCTGATCACCGCCGGGTGCAACGGGTTCCAGGGGGCGATCATGGCGCCCACGGAAGTACTGGCCAAACAGCATTTCCAGTCCATCTCAGAGCTTTTTGCCGCCCATGGCATTCCCCTGCGCCCCATTCTGCTCACCGGGTCCATGACGGCGAAGGAGAAACGGGCGGCTTATGCAGAGATCGAAAGCGGCGCGGCACAGATCATCGTTGGAACTCACGCTTTGATCCAGGAGAAAGTGATCTACCACCGCCTGGGCCTGGTGGTCACAGACGAGCAGCACCGGTTCGGCGTGCGCCAGAGGGAGACCCTGGCCGAGAAGGGCTGTTTCCCCCACGTGCTGGTCATGAGCGCCACACCCATTCCCAGGACGCTGGCCATCATTGTCTACGGGGACCTGGATATCTCCGTGGTGGACGAGATGCCTGTGGGACGCCTGCCCATCAAAAACTGCGTGGTGGACGAATCCTACCGTCCCAGCGCTTACCGGTTCATGGAGAAAGAGGCTGAGGCTGGCCGCCAGATCTATATTATCTGTCCCATGGTGGAAGAGAACGGGGAGCTGGAGCTGGAAAACGTTCTGGATTACGCGCAGAAGCTTCAGAAACTCATGCCCCGGCTGCAGATTGCCTGCCTCCACGGCCGTATGAAGCCCAAAGAGAAGAATGAGATCATGGAACGGTTCGCGAATGGGCAGATCCAGATCCTGGTGTCCACCACAGTCATCGAAGTGGGGATCAACGTGCCCAATGCCACGGTGATGATGGTGGAGAATGCCGAGCGTTTCGGGCTGGCCCAGCTTCACCAGCTCCGGGGCCGCGTGGGGCGGGGAAAGGCTCAGTCCTACTGTATTTTCATGACCGCCAGCAAGGCCAAAGAGACCAAAAAACGTCTGGAAGTGCTGAACAAATCCAACGACGGGTTCTATATTGCCAGCGAGGATTTAAAGCTGCGGGGTCCCGGAGACCTGTTCGGCATCCGTCAGAGCGGCATCCTGGAGTTCCGTATCGGAGACGTATTCCAGGACGCGGGCGTCCTGCAGATGGCCAGTGACGCGGCAAAAAAACTGATGGAGGAAGATCCGGGACTGGAGCAGGAAGCTCACCTGCCCCTTCGGGAACGGCTGGAACAGTACCTGGAAAAAGGCGGGGAACAACTGAACCTTTAAACGTTAAAAAATGGAGGGCGCCGCAGACGCGGCAGCCCTCCGTGCTTTTTATCGATTATTTCCCGGCCATCTGACGTTCCTGGGCCTCGATCATTTTCTTGACCATATAGCCGCCCACAGAACCGTTCTGTTTGGAAGTCAGGTCACCGTTGTAGCCGTCGGTCAGCGGGACTCCGATCTCGCTTGCCACCTCGTACTTGAAACGTTCCAGTGCGCCCATGGCCTCCGGTACTGCAGCTTTGTTTGTAGATTTAGACATAATAAACTCCTCCTTACTGCAGGGTATGAAAGATTGCCGCCCTGCAATTTGTTGTTGTTTGTTACATCCCTAGTATGTGCATGATCGGACAGGATACACTGTCAATAGTTTCAATTTTTGTCGGACTGTGCCAGAAAAATATATTTTGACCGGAAGTTTAAAGTATTGTATCATATAATAATCGTTAAGAAACATGACTGAGGATGAACATCTGCCGTCCTGGCGGCATGGATGACTGACAAGGAGGAAAAAATATGGAGCTTTACATGATCCGGCACGGACAGACGGATTTTAATAAAAATAAAAAATTGCAGGGAGTGATCGATATTCCGCTCAATGAATACGGCGTCGAGCTGGCGGAAAAGACGGCGGAAGGATTAAAAGACATTCCTTTTGACGCCATTTATTCCAGCCCCCTTTCCAGGGCATTCCAGACGGCGGAGATTATCAGGGGCAGCCGTCCCATCCAGGTGATTCCGGAGGACCGTCTCCTGGAACTGAGCTTCGGAGAGTATGAAGGCCTCATCTGCAAAGGCGAACACTACAATCTGCCTGATCCTGATTTTATGAAATTTTTTGACAACATGGCCGAGTACCGTGTTCCCCCGAAGGGCGAGACTATGGAGCATTTAAAACAGCGCACTTCTTCCTTTGTCCTGGAGCTTATGAACGATCCGACCAATGCGGACAAGACCATCCTTCTGTCCTCCCATGGAGCGGCGATCCGGGGGCTTCTGGCCGGGATCTGGCCCTACGCCAACGGCGGGACCTGGAGCGGCCTGGTACATAAAAACTGCGGCGTGACCTGCCTGCACGTGGAGAACGGACGGTTCGACCTGGTATTTGAAAACCGGATTTACTATTGAAAAAGAATGAAAGGATCAAAAACCGTGAATACTACCAATACAGATATAAATATGCATGAAGAGATCCAGGGCGCGGATCTGTCCGTGCCGGCGCCTTTACAGGAACCCCTGCGTCAGTATTATTTCCTGAAAAGGGCCAGGGCATGGACCGCAGAGAAAGAAGAAGAACTGGGAAGACCACTGACCTGCCATGTGACCACCTTCGGGTGTCAGATGAACGCCAGGGATTCTGAGAAACTTCTGGGCATCTTAAAGGAAGCCGGATATGAGGAGACGGACAGCGAGGAAGCGGATTTTGTCATCTACAATACCTGCACGGTGCGGGAAAACGCCAATCTGAGGGTCTACGGCCGCCTGGGCGTGCTTCACGGATACAAAAAGAAAAACCCGCATATGAAGATCGCTCTCTGTGGCTGTATGATGCAGGAGCCGGACGTGGTGGAAAAGCTGAAAAAAAGCTATTCTTTCGTGGACCTGATCTTCGGCACCCACAATATTTTTAAATTTGCGGAACTTCTTGCGGCCATGCAGGAATCAGACCGGACGATCATCGATATCTGGAAAGATACGGATCAGATCGTGGAGGATCTGCCGGTGGAACGGAAGTACCCGTTTAAATCGGGCGTGAACATCATGTTCGGCTGCAATAATTTCTGCAGCTACTGCATTGTGCCCTATGTGCGGGGACGGGAACGCAGCCGGGAACCGGAGGAGATCTTAAAGGAGATCCGGCATCTGGTGGATGACGGCGTGAAAGAGGTCATGCTGCTGGGGCAGAATGTGAACTCTTACGGAAAAAATCTGGACACCCCCATGTCCTTTGCCGGATTGCTCCGGGAAGCGGTCAAAATCGACGGCCTTGAGAGAATCCGTTTCATGACGTCGCATCCCAAAGATCTGTCCGACGATCTGATCCGGGTGATGGCAGAATCGGAGAAGATCTGCCGCCATCTGCATCTGCCCCTGCAGTCGGGCAGTTCCCGGATCCTGAAAATCATGAACCGGAGATATACCAAGGAGCAGTACCTGGCGCTGGCGGAGCGGATACGGGCGGCAGTCCCGGATATCGCCCTGACCACCGATATTATCGTGGGATTTCCGGGAGAGACAGAAGAAGACTTTCAGGAGACCCTGGATGTGGTGCGCCGGGTGCGGTACGACAGCGCCTTTACGTTTATTTACAGCAAGCGGACCGGAACCCCTGCCGCGGCCATGGAGGATCAGGTCCCGGAGGATGTGGTGAAGGACCGTTTTGACCGGCTTTTAAAAGAAGTGCAGGAGATCTCAAAGGAGATGGCGGAACGGTTCACCGGCTCCTGTCAGAGCGTGCTGGTGGAAGAGAAAAACAGCCAGATGGAAGGGTATGTGACCGGACGGCTGAGCAACAACCATGTGGTGCATTTTTGCGCCCCGGAGAGCCTGATCGGGCAGATCGTGAACGTCAGGCTGGACGAATGCAGGGGATTTTATTATATGGGAAGCCTGCTGGACGGTCCGGACACCCCGGTATAAGCATACGGGACGCCGGCCGGACAGTCCCGGGAGCAGGCACGCAGGGAGGTCGAACATGGTACAAAGAGCATGGAAAAAGGCAGCTGGAAGATTCACAGCGCTGAGCGCGGCGTCTGTCATCTACGGAGCGGGCGTCAGCCTGTTCCTGGATCCCAACCGCCTGGCTCCCGGCGGGATGACCGGCATCTCGGTGATCTTAAGCTATCTGACCGGCATCGGCACCGGGACGATCCTCTTTCTGCTGAACATCCCCATCCTGGCCCTGGGCGCCTGGAAATTCGGCGGACGCTTCATCCTGAAGACCGCCTATGTGGTAGCTCTGTCCTCCCTGGTCACGGACATCCTGTCCGGGAAAGGCCCCGTGACCACTGATCCGCTTCTGGCCGGCCTGTCCGGCGGCGTCCTGATCGCCTGCGGGATCGGCCTGGCTTTTAAAGCGGGAGCCACCACCGGCGGCATGGATATTATCATCAAGCTTCTGCGCAGGCATTACCGCCATCTGAAGACCGGCTTTTTGTTCCTGTGTACGGACCTGGTGATCGCGTCCCTGTCC
The DNA here is from genome assembly GCA_944381625.1 of uncultured Lachnoclostridium sp. GTDB lineage: Bacteria > Bacillota > Clostridia > Lachnospirales > Lachnospiraceae > Hominiventricola. Next base: position 219,685 of record CALWLW010000001.1, on the reverse strand, counting down.
GGCCTCATCTTCCGGGATCTGAACGTGGCCCTGTACGCTCTGATTACCGTGGTCGTGTCCGGCAGAACATTGAACTATGTGCTCTATGGCGGCGACGAAGCCAGGATGTTCTACATTATCACGGAAAGGCCAAGGGAAATCGGGAACCGTCTGCTGCAGAACCTTGAGGCCGGCGTCACTTACCTGCAGGGAAAAGGCGGCTTCACCGGAAAAGAAAAAGAAATTGTCTTCTGCGCGGTCCACGGTCCCCAGGGTCCCCAGGTGGAAGAAATCGTGAAAACAGAGGATCCTTCCGCCTTTATGATCGTGACCAGCGCCAGCGAGATCTATGGAGAAGGGTATAAAGACCTGTTCGCCGACGTGCTTTGAAAAGGCAAAGTATTACAGTTCACCCGCGCCATTCGCAAAGCCGCGCTTTCGCGCTTCCCGCTGCTTTGCAGCTCCCTTTGCTCATAGCCAGGCGCTCCCTTCGTCTGCTCAGAGTCCGTCGTCTGTTCGTGCGAGCACGACATCCGACGGATTCTGGCAGACGAGTGAACTGTAATCGTGAATTTTTCTATTGCATCTTTCCTCCATTGGTGGTACTATATTTAGCGCAAGACATGATATGAAGCACCAGATATAGATTTGGAGGGAAAGTTATGAGGGGAACTGCCATCGCGTGCCCGGAGATGATTAAAAAAAGAAACGGAACTCCGGTGCCGTTCGATGTGAAAAAAATCAGAGACGCGATCCGTAAAGCGAATGAAGCCGCCCGCATGGAGGCGATCTCGCCTTATCAGTTTGAAGAGCTGGTTGACGAGGTGGTGGAGGCGATCCCGGACGGGGATACGCCTAACGTGGAGCAGATCCAGGATCTTGTGGAGGAGAAACTGATCCAGAACGGATTTGCCAGGACAGCGAAAGCCTATATCCTGTACCGGGAAGAGCACACCAAGCTGCGCAAGACAGAGGCTGACCTGGTAAAGATTTACCGGGAGCTGACCTTCACCAGCGCCGCAGACGCGGACATCAAGCGGGAAAACGCCAATATCGACGCTGACACGTCCATGGGGACGATGCTGAAATACGGGTCCGAAGGGGCCAATTATTTTGTGGACAACTATATCCTGCCCAAGGATATTGCGGCGGCCCATATCAACGGCGACATCCATATCCACGACAAAGACTTCTACATGCTGACGGAGACCTGCTGCCAGATTGACCTGCTGAAGCTGTTCCACGACGGATTCTCCACCGGACACGGATACATCCGCCAGCCCAAGTCCATCCAGAGCTATGCGGCTCTGGCCTGCATCGCCATCCAGGCGAACCAGAACGAGATGCACGGCGGACAGTCGGTGCCGAATTTTGATTATGCCATGGCAGAAGGCGTGGCGTGTACATACAGGAAAGAATACTACGATGCGGTACAGCGGTATTTCTGGCTGGAATACGACTGCGAGAAGGCTCTGGACGAATCCTTCCGCGTGGCGCTTAAAGCCGCCATGCCGGAACGGATCCATATGGGGAATGTGGATGCCTACGGAGAGAATCTGGTGAGCTGGATGCTGGGAGAGGGCGGGCAGATGCTGGGTCTTCAGCCGGACGAGGCAGATATCCGCAGATGCCACAGGACTTCCGTGCAGATCGCCACAAGAAAGACGGATATGGCTACTTATCAGGCCATGGAATCACTGATCCATAACCTGAATACCATGAATTCCCGGGCGGGCGCCCAGGTGCCGTTCAGTTCCATCAACTACGGAACCTGTACCACGCCGGAGGCGCGCATGGCCATAATCAATCTTTTGAAAGTGACGGACGCAGGGCTTGGAAACGGCGAGACGGCCATCTTCCCCGTACAGATCTTCAAGGTAAAAGAAGGGATCAACTACAATCCGGGCGATCCCAATTACGACCTGTTCCGTATGGCGATCAAAGTGTCCGCCAAGAGGCTGTTCCCCAACTTCAGCTTCCTGGACGCGCCGTTCAACCTGCAGTATTACAAAGCAGGGGATTATAACACGGAGGTAGCCTACATGGGATGCCGTACCCGTGTCATGGGGAACCATTACGATCCCACCAGGGAAGTGACCTGCGGAAGAGGCAACCTGAGTTTTACGTCCATCAACCTTCCCCGTCTGGGCATCCAGGCGAAAGGGGATCTGGACGCCTTCTACAAAAACCTGGACAAGCGCATGGCGCTCTGCTGCCGTCAGCTGCTGCACCGGTTCGAGATCCAGAAGAAGAAGACCGTGAAAAATTATCCGTTCCTGATGGGGCAGGGAATCTGGATTGATTCCGACCATCTGGGCATCGACGATCAGGTGGGCGAGATCCTGAAAAACGGCACCCTGAGCGTGGGCTTTATCGGGTTGGCTGAGACCCTGAAGGCTCTGACCGGACATCATCACGGTGAGAGTGAAGAGAGCCGGAAGCTGGGATATGAGATTATCTCCCATATGAGGAAATATCTGGATGAAAAATCTGAAGAGACGGGACTGAATTTCACGCTGCTGGCCACTCCCGCGGAAGGGCTTTCCGGAAGATTTGTCCGAATGGACCAGAAACGCTACGGCAAAATCCCCGGCGTGACGGATCGGGAATACTACACAAACTCCTTCCATGTACCGGTGTATTATCCCATCAGCGCATTTGAAAAGATCCAGATCGAGGGACCGTATCACGCCCTGACCAACGCAGGGCATATCAGCTATGTGGAGCTGGACGGAGATACCGCCAAGAACCCGGAGGCCTTCGAAGCGGTGATCCGCTGCATGAAAGAGAACGGCGTAGGCTACGGTTCCGTAAACCATCCGGTAGATCGGGATCCTGTGTGCGGCTTTACCGGCGTCATCGACGACGTGTGCCCCCGCTGCGGCAGGAGAGAAGGAGAGGCCGTATCTTTGGAACGGCTGAACGAGCTTCGCAAAAAATATCCGGACGTACCGGTTTATCTGGACGCCAACCATTAGTCCAGAGCCGTCATCCGGCAGATGATAAATTCAGAGGAACGGGGCTGGATGTCCCGGGAGCCTATCATTTCACAACAATCAGGAGGTAATATTTATGGCAGGAAGAGTTATCGCAGAAAACGGCATGGCAGGAGAAAACGTAAAGTTTGACCGGATCCGCAGGATCACCGGTTACCTGGTGGGAACCACAGACCGTTTCAACAACGCAAAACGTGCAGAGGAGCGGGACCGTGTCAAACACACCCTGTCCTAAGCCGCTTCGGATCGCCGGGACCGTCCAGGATTCCATCGTGGACGGTCCCGGTCTTCGCTATGTGGTCTTTACCCAGGGCTGTCCCCACCACTGTCCTGGCTGCCACAATCCCCAGACTCACGATTTCCAGGGAGGAAAAGAGGCGGATACCGGGCTGATTCTGGAACAGATTTCCCAAAATCCCGTCCTTTCCGGCGTCACCTTTTCCGGCGGCGAACCCTTTGCCCAGGCGGAGGCGCTGGTTCCCCTGGCGGAAACAGTCAAAAATATGGGAAAACATCTGATGGTCTATACCGGGTATCTTCTGGAGGATCTCTGGTCCATGGAGGACAGCCATGTGAAAAGACTTCTGGAACTGACCGATATCCTGGTGGACGGCCCCTATATCCAGGCAGAGCGGGATCTGACGCTCCCGTACCGGGGCAGCTCCAACCAGCGGGTCATTGACCTGGGAAAGAGCCGCCGGGAAGGCCGGATCGTCCTCTATCGGAGCGAATACGACGATCTATGGTAGAGACCATTTTGTAACTGTTCAGCCATACATCTTTCATATTCCAAAAAAATTAAGATGTAAAAAACTTGTATTAGTGATATAATGCACCTGAGAACTTTGTTCTTCAGGAGGAGAAAACAACTATGATGTACGCAAGAGATTACCGAAGAATCGGACGGGAGAGCTTACGGGGCTTCTGGCCCACGGCTGTTCTGGCAGGATTTGTATCAGGGCTTCTAGGCTGCAGCATGTACGGCGCCAGCTGGATCAATCTGTCCTATTTTACCCAGGACACCAGTTACATGTCCTCAACCGGCACATATGACCCCTACGCCGCGGCAGAGTACGACAACGAAGTCATGGAAAGGTTTGTACAGAGCGACTTTTTCATGCCCATGATGGCCTTTTTGGGAACACTGCTCGTTATACTTTTGATTTATGCCGTGGTCTGCATCATTATCGGCGGAGCGGTTACGCTGGGCTACGCGCAGTTCAACCTGAATCTGGTGGACGGTAGCCAGGCCCGGGTAGGCGATATTTTTTCCAACATGGGACGGATCGGAGCAGGATTCTGCATGTGGTTCTGGAGGGGACTGTTCATTACGCTGTGGTCGCTGCTTTTGTTTATTCCCGGCATTATCGCCACCTACAGCTATGCGCTCGTGCCCTATATTATGGCGGAGCATCCGGAGCTTCGGGCCAGAGATGCCTTCCGGGAATCGAAGATAATGATGAAAGGCTATAAGTGGAAACTGTTCTGCCTGGAATTTTCATTCTTCGGATGGAGCCTGCTGATTTCCTTTGGCTTTGTGTTCTTAATGGCGACCAGTATCCTTACCGGAAATCTGGCCGGTCTTTCCTTGGGCGTGATTTTACTGCTGGTGGGACTTCTGATCCTGAACCCGTACATTGAGGCTTCCAGGGCGGCGTTCTACCGGGAGATTTCCGAACAGCGCTACAGCAATCCCCAGCCGGAAGCACAGTGGCGTGAGATTCCGGAAGAGCCGGCAGGCGAAGAAACCAATGACTACCATAACGACATCTTCTAACGACATGTTCCGCTGAAAACACGGCGGAATCCAGGACCGTCCTGCAGGAAATTCCGGCAGGGCGGTTTTTTCAGGAAACTTCTCCAAACTTCTCCGGACAATCGCTCCAAGCGCTTCCATTCTTAGGCGGAAACTCCTGCAAAATGTAAAATTATAGATAAACAGTATATAACAGTTGACAACAGTTGTATACTGTTATATACTGTTTATAACGAAGGAGGAATCATATGAAGCTGATCATCAACCATTCCTCCATGCAGCCGATTTACGAGCAGATCTGCGGACAGATCAAAGCGCTGATCCTGCATGGGGAATTAAAAGAACAAGAGGGGCTTCCTTCGGTACGCTCTCTGGCAAAGGATCTGCGGGTCAGCGCGCTGACCGTGAAAAAAGCTTACGACACGCTGGAGCAGGAAGGCTTCATCGTCACCGTGCACGGGAAAGGAAGCTTTGTAGCCTGCGCAGGCGAGGAGTCCCTGCTGGAAGAGAAGAGAAGAGAAGTGGAAGCTGATCTGGAACTGGCCATCCGGAAAGGACGAAGCTGCGGAATGAGCAATCAGGAGATTGCGGATTTATTTCACATTATTTTGGAGGAGTAGAAATGCTGGTTCAATTACATCAAGTGGAAAAACATTATGATCCATTCTGCCTGCGCTGTTCGCTGGAAGCCAGGGAGGGCTATATCACGGGTCTGGTAGGCCCCAACGGAGCCGGGAAAAGCACCGTATTCAAGCTGGCGCTGAATCTGATCTTCCCCGACGCCGGAGAGGTGTCCGTACTGGGCCTGCCTGCCGGGAGCCTTACGGACGCCGAACGGTCGGACATCGGCGCGGTCCTGCCGGGGGCGGGCTTTTGCGGCAGTCTGTCCATCCGCGATATCCTGCCCATATTACGGCATATGTACCGGGATTTTCAGGAAGAATACTTTGTAAAAAAATGCGGAGAGTTCCGGCTCCCCATGGATAAGAAGATCAAGGATTTTTCCACGGGTATGAAAGCGAAACTGAAGGTGCTCACGGCTGTCTCCCACAAAGCCAGACTTCTGGTTCTGGACGAACCCACGGCGGGACTGGATGTGCTGGCCAGAGACCAGATCCTGGATCTTCTGCGGGAATACATGATCCCCGGGAACCGGGGTATCCTGATCAGTTCCCATATCTCCGGCGACCTGGAGGGACTCTGCGACGATTTTTACCTCATAGGCGACGGAAATATTCTGCTCCATGAGGAGACGGACGTGCTGCTGGAACGGTACGGGGTCCTGAAGGTGACGGAAGAGCAGTATCAGGCGCTGGATAAAAGCTGGATCTTAAACGTGAAAAAAGAGCCGTTCGGCTACAGCTGTCTCACCGGCCAGCGGCAGTTTTATATGGAAAACGCGCCGGAAATCGTAGTGGAAAAGGGCGGCATAGACGATGTGATCACCATCATGATTCAGGGGGAGGCTTTATGAAAGGATTATTGATCAAGGATTTGATGCTTCTGAAGAGCCAGGGCAGGTTTTTCGCCGTTACGGTCATTCTGATTTTTATTGCCGGCGGAGTTTTCGACGGAAGCTATGCGTATTTTGGATATTATCTGATGCTTTTTCAGGCTTTGTTTGTCGTGAACACCATGTCCATGGACGAAGAAAACGGCGGCATGTGTTTTCTCATGACGCTGCCGGCGGGGCGGAAGGCTTACGTGCGGGAAAAGTTCTGTTTCGGAATGCTGATGACAGCCGCCGGGTGGACATTATCCGTTTTGATCGCCGTATTTTTCACAGCCATTAAACACGACCCGGCGGATCTTACGGATCTGCTGCCTATGGCCGCAGGCGGTCTTGCCGTCTTCCCCATGATCAACTTTGTGTCCGTGCCGCTGATCCTGAAATTCGGACAGGAGAAAGGGCGTATCGCCCTGGCGGCGGTATTCATGGGGCTGTTCGGAGGACTGCTCCTGCTCCTCCGAAGCAAAGCCGCTCTGTCCTCCGGTATGGATCGGCTTGTGCTTCTTTTTACCCGGTACCAGACTGCCGCCTGGGCCGCCGGCTTACTCCTGTATGCGGCCCTGGTTCTGGCCTGCTACTGTCTGGCGGTACGGATTATGGCGAAAAAGGAGTTCTGATTTCCGGCTTCTCGTTGACAGTTTCCCCACGCGCGCTTATAATAGAAAAGCGTGTGAAATAATATTCTACTTACGGAGGGAGAAAATGAAACGAGAAACCTTTGGCTCCCGGCTGGGGTTCATCCTGGTATCGGCAGGATGCGCCGTCGGCCTGGGAAATGTATGGAAATTTCCTTACATATGCGGTGAATACGGCGGAGCCGCCTTCATCCTGATCTATCTGCTGTTCCTGGTAATCCTGGGCATCCCGGTACTGGTCTGCGAGTTTTCCGTGGGCCGCGGCAGCCGCAAGAGCGTGGCCATGAGCTTTGAGGAACTGGAACCAAAGGACAGCGTATGGCACCGCCTGAAATATATCGGTATCGTGGGCTGCTATCTGCTGATGATGTTTTATACCACGGTGGCCGGGTGGATGCTGTATTACTGTTTCCGCAGTCTGAAAGGCGATTTTGTCGGAGCGTCTTCCGAGATGGTCTCGAACGCATTTAACGAGATGCTGGGAAACGCGCCGCTGATGACCTTCTGGACCATACTGGTCTGCATTCTGGGCTTTGTTGTCTGTAACTTCGGCCTGAACGGCGGTATTGAAAAAGTAAGTAAATTTATGATGGCAGCTCTTCTGCTGATCATGATCGTGCTGGCTGTCCATTCTGTAACCATGGAGGGAGCGGGAGAGGGCGTAAGGTTCTATCTGATCCCCAACTTCCAGAGAATGCTGGAGAACGGCATCGGCACGGCAGTGTTTGCCGCTCTGAGCCAGTCCTTCTTTACCCTGTCTCTGGGCATCGGCGCCATGCTGATCTTCGGAAGCTATCTGGACCGTTCCAGGAGCCTGACCGGCGAAGCGATCAGCATCACGGCTCTGGATACGTTTGTGGCGCTGACGGCAGGATTTATCGTCATTCCCGCCTGCTTCGCCTTCGGCATCGAGCCCGGAGCCGGCCCCAGCCTGGTATTTGTGACGCTGCCCAATATTTTTGCCCAGATTCCGGGAGGAGCCGTATGGAGCTGCCTGTTCTTCCTGTTCCTGGCATTCGCGGCGCTGACCACGGTAATCGCCGTATTTGAAAACATTATTGCTTTTTATATAGACGGCCTGGGCTGGTCCAGGAAGAAAGCCGTTCTGGTCAACGCAGTATTGATGATCCTTCTGAGCATGCCCTGCGTGCTTGGCTATAACCTGCTCTCCGGCATCCAGCCACTGGGCGCAGGCACCACCATTATGGATCTGGAGGACTTCATTGTGTCCAACAACCTGCTGCCCCTTGGAAGCCTGGGTTATGTACTGTTCTGTACCCGGAAAAACGGCTGGGGCTGGGACGCATTTATGGATGAGGCGAACGCGGGAGAGGGGCTGAAATTCCCCAGAGGCTTAAGAGCGTACGTGGCGTACGGCATCCCGGTGATCATCGCGGTGATTTATCTGAAGGGATATTATGATTTCTTCAGCGGAAAAGGCCCTGTAATGCTGTGGGGCTGGATGGCCGCGGCCGTGATCTTCCTGGCGTTTATTTTCTACTGTGCCCTGAAGGGCGGAAAGAAAGCGGCGGGACGCTGAGTGGAACTTTGAATATCGCATAAGGAATGATAAGCATGATTGCGGGCTCTTCGGAGTCCGCTTTCTTCTTTTACATCGGGAAATTATTTATAACTTTACATAAAAATATTATGTAAATAATCATGCAAAGAAAGGACTCCCGTCGAAAAAATGAACTTGACAAATGGGCTCATATTCTATAATATTTTGAATATCAAAATATTTGAATTTCAAAGTTTTAGAATAGGAAAAGGGACAGGAGAGTATGATGGAATTTGAAAATCTGATCACACTGATCAATACGGTATCTTCTTCAAAACTTACTCATTTTTCCATTGAGTATGATGGATGCAAAATCACGATGAAAGCAGACCGCGGAATGAAGGTTACGGCAGTGCCTGCTCCGGGAGCGGCTCCGCTGCCTCTGCCCGTACCGGCTGTGGAAGCGCCGGCAGCTGCGCCTGCGCCGGAACAGCCCCAGGGAGACGTGGTAAAATCCCCGCTGGTGGGTACGTTCTATAACGCCCAGTCTCCGGATGCGGATCCGTTTGTCCGCGTGGGAGATACGGTGAAGAAAGGACAGGTCCTGGGCATCGTGGAGGCCATGAAGCTGATGAATGAGATCACTTCCGAGTACGATGGAGTCGTGAAAGAGATTCTCGTGAAGAACGAGCAGATGGTGGAATACGGCCAGCCGCTGTTCGTAATCGGCTGAGAAATCTGACAGGAATATCGGGAGATGACAGATATGTTTGATAAGGTGTTGATTGCAAACAGAGGAGAGATTGCGGTGCGGATCATCCGCGCCTGCAGGGAGATGGGAATCCGGACCGTGGCCGTCTATTCTGAAGCCGATCGGGAAGCGCTGCACACGCAGCTTGCGGATGAAGCCATCTGCATTGGCCCTGCTCCGGCAGCCAAGAGCTATCTGAATATGGAACAGATCTTAAGCGCCACCATTGCCAGCGGCGCCCAGGCCATCCATCCGGGATTCGGATTTCTCTCCGAGAACAGCAAATTTGTGGATATGTGCGAGAAGTGCCATGTGACTTTCATCGGTCCTTCCGCGGAGCTGATCCACCGCATGGGTGACAAGGCGGAAGCCAGGAACACCATGATGGCAGCCGGAGTTCCGGTGGTTCCTGGAACGAAAGAGCCTGTGCTGGACGCAAAGCGGGGGCTGGAACTGGCGGACGGCATCGGATATCCGGTGATTATCAAAGCCGCCCTGGGCGGAGGCGGTAAAGGCATGCGCATCGCGGAGAGCGCCGGTGAATTCGAAGCTCAGTTTAACATGGCGCAGCAGGAGTCTGAGAAAGCCTTCGGCGACGGTACCATGTATATCGAAAAATACATTGTGGAACCCAGGCATATTGAGTTCCAGATTCTGGCGGACAGCCTGGGCAATGTGGTGCAGTTGGGCGAACGCGACTGTTCCATCCAGCGCCGCCACCAGAAGATGATCGAAGAGAGTCCCTGCAGCGTGATTTCGGACGAGCTCCGCAAGAAGATGGGCGAAACAGCCGTACGGGCCGCCAAAGCGGTGGGCTATGAAAACGCGGGTACCATCGAATTCCTGCTGGACAAAAGCGGCGAATTCTATTTTATGGAGATGAACACCCGTATTCAGGTGGAACATCCTGTGACAGAGATGGTGACGGGCGTGGATCTGATCAAAGAACAGATCCGCATCGCTTCCGGGCTTCCGCTGAGCGTGACCCAGGACGATATCCATATCCAGGGACATGCCATCGAATGCCGTATCAACGCGGAAGATCCGTCCCGTGGTTTCATGCCCTGTCCTGGCACCATTGAAAATATGCATATACCGGGCGGCAATGGTATCCGTGTGGAGACAGCGCTCTACCAGGGATATACGATCCCTCCGGTGTATGATTCCATGATCGCCAAACTGATCGTTCATGACCGCAACCGCCGCAACGCCATCCGCAAGATGCAGAGCGCTCTCGGCGAGATGGTGATCGAAGGCGTCACCACCAATATTGATTTTCAGTTCGAGATCCTGAACGATCCGGATTTTCAGAACGGAAACGTAAACACACATTTTATTCAGGAGCATTACGGGGAGTAGGATAGAAGATGTTGAAGGAAATGTTTAAGAAAACAGGGCATATCCATCTGCCGGGAAAACTGCAGGAGCCGTCCGTTCCGGAGGGTCTCTGGATCAAATGCCCGAAATGCGGAGAGGTTCTCTACAAGGAAGATGTGGTGGGGAACCAGTACGTATGTTACCGGTGCGGAGGTTATTTCCGCGTGAAAGCCCGCAACCGCATCCGCATGGTGGCAGATCCCAGGTCCTTTGAAGAGTGGGATAAGGGACTTAAGACGCCCGATCCCCTGCACTATGAAGGATATGAGGAGAAGCTGGAGGGCCTCCGCGAGAAGACCAAACTGGATGAAGCAGTAGTCACCGGAAAGATCCGGATCAACGGAGAAGAAGCCGTAATCGGGATCTGCGATGTGCGTTTCCTCATGGGCAGCATGGGCTATGTGGTGGGAGAGAAGCTGACCAGAGCCATCGAGAAGGCGACGGAGCAGCGCCTGCCGTTGATTCTGTTTACCGCCTCCGGCGGCGCCAGGATGCAGGAGGGAATCGTATCCCTGATGCAGATGGCCAAGACCAGCGCAGCCCTGAAGCGCCACTCTGACGCAGGGCTTCTCTATATTACCGTTCTGACCGATCCTACCACCGGCGGCGTAACGGCCAGCTTCGCCATGCTGGGAGACATTATCCTGGCGGAACCCGGCGCGCTGGTGGGCTTTGCAGGTCCCCGCGTCATCGAACAGACCATCGGACAGAAACTGCCCAAGGGCTTCCAGAGCTCTGAATTCCTGCTGGAGCATGGGATCATCGACGGGATTGTGGAGCGCATGGAACTGAAAGAGACGCTGCACCGTCTGATCTGCCTGCATAATGGAAAGGCTGTCAAAACCCCCGGAAAGGCTCAGGAAGAGCCGGAAACTCTGGCTGGGGAAAATACCGCAGAAACGCGGAAACGCCCTCAGAACGCCTGGGAGAGAGTACAGGCGGCCAGAAGCGCAGAGCGGCCCACCAGCCTGGATTATATCGAACAGATCTTTGACGGGTTCATGGAGCTGCACGGAGACCGGGCGTTCCGGGACGACGGCGCCATCGTGGGCGGCATCGCATCTTTCCACGGGACTCCGGTGACTGTCATCGGGCAGCAGAAGGGCAAGACAACCAAAGAGAACATCAGCCGTAATTTTGGCATGCCGTATCCGGAAGGGTACCGCAAGGCGCTGCGCCTGATGAAGCAGGCGGAAAAATTCGGCCGTCCCATCATCTGTTTTGTGGATACGCCGGGCGCGTTCTGCGGAATGGAAGCGGAAGAGAGGGGCCAGGGCGAAGCCATCGCCCGTTCGCTTCTGGAGATGTCGGGCCTTACGGTTCCGGTACTTTCCATCGTGATCGGAGAGGGCGGCAGCGGCGGCGCGCTGGCCATGGCCGTGGGAAATGAAGTCTGGATGCTGGAAAACTCCACCTATTCGATTCTGTCGCCGGAAGGTTTTGCTTCCATCCTCTGGAAAGACAGCGGCCGGGCACAGGAAGCTGCCGGGAAGATGCGGATGACGGCGGAGGATCTGAAGGATCTGGGAATCATCGAGCAGGTCATCGAAGAGAAAGAGCCGGTGAGCGCAGACACCCTTCCTGACGTGGCAAAGGACATGGACGAAAAGATCCGGGAATTTCTGGAAAAATACAGTCCCATGGGAGGCGAAGAGCTTGCCGTCCAGCGTTATGACCGTTTCCGCAGAATGTAATTGTTCATCGTGATAACCGTGAAATAATCAGATATAGTTTAAAAGGAACCGGGATTCTGGCGGAATTCCGGTTCCTTTTATCACTCGCCCGTATTAGGATATTTGACCCTGTATTTATTTTTCCATTCCGAACGGAACCAGATCCTTCACCGCATCCTGGGGCTGTATCCGTGCATCTTCGTGATCAATATCGATCAGCCGGTACCGGTCGCAGCCCATCCCCAGTTCTTTCATATAGGTGAGCTGCCGCAGTCCGTGACGGCTCTCTATCCGTTCCACCAAATCCTTATGCTCATCGTCTTTCATGGCGTAGACCAGATCCACGGCAGCCTGGTCCACTGCCAGGATATCATTGGAAGCCAGAATACCCACGTTGGGCGTCACCACCGGCATGGCGGCAGTTCCTTCGCAGTCGCAGGATACGGACATATTGCGCATCACATTAATATAGGTAATATGTCCGGCAAAATGGTCCGCAACCGCTTTGGCGGATTCTGTCATGCGCTCCATAAATTCTTCGTCGGAGATATCCCACATGTCGTCGGAGCCGGGCGTGGTATGGATCATGGCCTTGCCGATCCGCCCGTCCGCGCATCCGATACCGATGTTCTTATTGGAGCCGCCAAAACCGCCCTTGGAATGTCCCTTAAAATGAGTAAGGACAAACAGGGAATCATAGTTCAGGATATTTTTCCCCATATGCATACCGGTGAACCATTTGCCGTCTTTCACCGACAGTTCCACAGTTCCGTCCGCATCCATGATATCCACAGGGCAGAAAGTCCATCCATTGACCCGCAGCGTTTCCCGGTGCTGTTCCGTGGTATAACGATCCCCTTCATAATAAGTGTTCGTCTCCACAATCGCCGCGTCCGGCAACTCGTCCTTTATCAATGCCTCCACCCAGGGGCGTGGAATAATATTGGGACCGTGCTGTTCTCCTGTATGCAGTTTGACGCCGATCCGTCCGGTCATATTCCCTTTGACGCACTCATAAATCCGCCGCAGGCCCTCCGCGGACAAATCTCTGGTAAAATAAACGACGGCTTCTTCGCCGGTACGCTCCGAATACGGAATATAGCGGTCCCCGCCCGTTCCGGGAACTATTTTCTGACTGCTCATCTCAAATCCCTCCTGTTCATAATTCTTATTCTCATGATACAACTGAAAGTGCGCTTTAAGTCAATCCTTTTTTACTTCTCTGAATAAAATCGAACAAACTTTCGATTTGTTTATTGACAAACACACGTTCGAACACTATAATAGAATCATACAAGAGAACAAATGTTTGGTTTTGCATTTGAGGGGAGTGTGTCAGAATGTACGCAGCAGAAACTTTAGCAAGAGAAGAATTCAGAAAGGAACGCCGGGAGAGAGCAGTCCGGCAGCAGAAGACCAGACGGGCAGTTATTTTTCTTTTAGCCCTGACTCTGATCCTTGTGTTCGGAATCGGTTTTGGATTCGGCGCGCTGATGGCCAGGGCGGAAGAGCCGGAAAGCGCTCCGCTGTACAAATATTATTCCAATATCGAGATCCAGTCCGGCGATACGCTGTGGGATCTGGCGGAAGCGCATATGGACGGGGAGCATTACAGGAGCCGTTCGGAATATATTGACGAAGTGATGGCGATTAACGGGTTGACTTCCGACCGCCTGATCTCCGGCGAGAGTCTGATCGTTCCCTACTATTCAACAGTCCCAAAATGATCTGTTTAAAAAATAACTCTGTTCCTGAAATCATTTTGCTCTAAACCGGCTCCAGCGCCCATGGCCTGGAGTCTTTTTTTAAAGAAAGATTAAAGATTCCTTTAAGATTCACCGCACTGGATTGTAGGATGATGCAAAATGTGCTACATTAAATGTATTCAGGTGCATTTATTCCCGCGGCAGTGAGCCGGTCGGTATACTTGCGCTCCATTAACTAAAGAGGAGGTTACTCATGAGAAACAGACTTTATTATCTGCTGGCCGTACTCTATGTGCCGGTATTTGTTGTCATTCTGTACATAAACGGCGCGTTTTCCGGAGGCTCCGTTTCCATCAGCAATCTGGCCATCAACGTATCGTTCCTGGTGCTGATCGGGATTCTTTTCATTATTTCATTTGTGAATTTCGCGCGGTTGAATCGGGTTACAGATTCCCTCATGGACGCGGCGGAAGAGATGAGCGCCAAATACGAATCCGTGCAGAAAAGCCTCTGGCCGGAATACCGGGACAAGAAAGACGTCTTCACCAGCCAGATCCTGAACCGCCAGTTTGAACGGTACCAGAAGAGGATCAGAACATCTACCAATAAAAAAGGCATGGTGTCCCAGGTATGCTCACTGGAGGAATACATCAATGAAAATCTTCTGGACAGTGTTGTCAGCGCCCATTTCAATTCCGCAGTTGCTGGATCGCTGACAGGACTTGGTATCCTGGGTACTTTCATCGGCCTCTCTCTGGGCATGATCTCATTTACGGGAAGCGATGTATTCACCATTTCCGATAATATAGCGCCCCTTCTGGACGGTATGAAAGTGGCGTTCCACACATCTGTGTACGGCATCTTTTTCTCGATTGTATTTAATTTTGTTTACCGCAGTCTGATGGCGGACGCTTATGAAAAGCTGTCCCAGTTCCTGATGATATTCCAGGAATGCGCGGCGCCGGTTCCCTCCACCGTGGATGAGAATACCAGCGCCATGCTGATCTATCAGGCCAACATGGCCACGTCTCTGAAAAAGATATCCGAACTGCTCACGGGAAGAGCAGAAGAGCAGACCAAAGGGCTGGATCGGATCGTACAGCAGTTTGTAAATCAGATGTCCGATACCATGGGCTCTGACCTGGAACAGATGGGAAAGACACTTCAGCAGTCATGTGAAGCGCAGGGAACGTATGCCAGAAACTTTCAGCGCCTGGAAGAGAGTACCCGGCTTTTGTTGGAAGCCAGCCGGACAATGAACGAGACAGTTGCTCTGGCACTGGACCGCCAGAGGGAGATAGAAGAGAAGCTGTCCCGCACCTGCGACGATCTGAGCAACGAACTGTATACCTTTCATCAAATGAGGGATTTATATGAGAAATAACAGGAAACACAGAGCTGTGTTTGAAGCTCCCAGCTACTGGCAGTCCTATTCCGATATGATGGCGGCGCTGCTCCTGATCTTTATTTTGATGATCGCCATTACACTGGCGATTTATAAGCAGAAGCAGACAGATCTGGAAAATGCCGAGATCAGCCTGAACGCCACCAGAAGTGAACTGGAGATGTCCCAGGAAGAACTCCTGGCTTCCATGGACGCTTTGGAAAAGGCATACGCACAGGCCACCATGACCGAACAGGAACTGGCCGCGGCCTATCGGGAGATCGATGAAGCGCAGGCGGAGCTGCGCGCTACCAAGAGCGAGCTGGAAGACATTGTGGGCATCCGTACAGACATCATCCGTGAACTTCAGACACGTTTTAACAATTCAACCATGCAGGTGGATCCCCAGACCGGCTCCATCGCCTTTTCTTCCGACGTCCTGTTCCGGTATAACAGCTCCGTCCTGACGGAGAACAGCAAGAATACGCTGAAGGAGATCATCCCCATGTACCTGGGCGTACTCCTTCAGGATAATTTCCGTCCATATATTGCGGAAATCATCATTGAGGGGCATACGGACACAGACGGCGGATATCAGAGCAATATGACCCTGTCTTTCAACCGCGCCAATGCAGTGGCCAATTTCTGCCTGGATGCCGATAACGGGCTTACGGAAACGCAGATCGAACAGCTGCAGGGGCTCATGACTGTCAACGGCCGTTCTTACACCCAGCCCGTCTATCAGATAAATTCCACCGAAGTGGATATGGCGGCGTCCCGCCGTGTGGAGATTAAATTCCGCCTGAAAGAAGACGAGATGATCAACAAGATTACAGAAGTGCTGAACCAGGAATCCATCGCGGGCGAAAGCTCCGAACAGGAAAACTGAAAGGGTACTTGCAAAAAACAAGCACCCTGTAGTATAATCTACTCAGAAAGGTAGTCGGACACAAGTCCGATACCCTCAGTAAATGGTTTCTATAAAAAGAAATAGCATCTACCTTGGGCTGGGGATGCTATTTCTTTTTGTTGTCTATGTAAGTCAGAACAGCAAAAATCACGAGCACTAAAGTCAAGACTTCCATCGTGTTCATGGCACCACCCCCTATAGACTAGAGGGTACCAGAAAAGCATCCTTATCTGCCTTCTTTTCAATTATGAAATCATATTAACATAATCATAATTGAAAAATCAAGACTTGCATATTGGCCAGAATAGTAGTACACTCATAGATATTGAACGCGTCGCAAAATGTCAATTTTACGACGCGATATAACCCCTAATCACATCAGGAGGCTTCTTATGGAATTAAGTTATCATGAACAGCTGGATTTGAAAAATGCAAAGCAAATAAAGGAATTATTAAAGGAACTTCCTGCGTTCGCTTCCGACTTCTTCCGCGCCATGGAGATCAAAAAGGCGACGAACACCCGGCGTAATTATGCCTATGACCTGAGTACCTTTTTTTATTTCCTGCGTACTCAAAATCCATATTTCCGCGATAAAGACATCCATACGCTTCCGGTCTCCATCCTGGACGACATCCAGCCTGTGGACATCGAGGAATATCTCTCCTTCCTTACCTATTATGAAAAGGACGGTCAGCTCCATCGGAACCATGAGGAAGGCAAAGCGCGCAAACTGGCGGCTCTCAATACCTTTTTCGGTTATTACCACAAAAAAGGCATGATTGAGAAAAATGCACCGTCTGCGGTAGACGTTCCCAGGGTGAAAGAAAAAAATATCATCCGCCTGGATGCCAATGAGGTGGCTCTGCTGATCGATCAGGTGGAATCCGGCGAAAAGCTTTCCAAAGCCCAGAAACGCTGGCATGAGAAAACCCGTGCCCGCGATTTGGCGATCATTGTCACCCTCCTAGGAACAGGTGTTCGGGTCACAGAACTTGTGGGATTGGATCTGGGAGATCTGGATTTTGACAACGGCGCCATGCGTGTAATCCGTAAAGGCGGGAATGAGGATATTGTCTATTTTGGAGAAGAAACAGAAGAAATGCTCCGGAATTACCTGGAGGAACGTCTGACGATGAAGCCGGAGCCGGGGCACGAAAACGCCTTATTTATTAGCCAGAACAATACCCGAATCACCGTGCGTTCGGTGGAGCGTCTGGTGAAAAAGTATGCCTCTACCGCCACCGCCAAGCGGATCACCCCGCACAAGCTGCGGAGTACCTACGGAACCGCACTGTATCAGGAAACCGGCGATATCTACCTGGTGGCTGACGTCCTGGGACATAAGAACGTCAATACCACCCGTAAACACTACGCTGCCATGAAAGAAGAACGGAAACGAAAAGCGGCTAATGTTGTCCAGCTCAGGGAAAAAGATACGTAAGATTATTCATCACTCCTAAAACACCACTTATTTACTGTTCTCTCTTGCACCATGCCGTCAAATATGCTATATTGATAACAGAAAAAGGAAAGCCAGAGACACATGGCCTACCCTTAATAGTGTTTTACTTAACGCTTTACAGCGTCAGCCGTCACTATTGCAGTAGTGGCGGCTTATCTCTTGCCCTTGAAAATCTGATAAAGCAGACTTACAAGGGCAACAATGAATATTCCAATCTGGATCAGATCCTGATATGTAACATACATTGGCATCGCCCCCCTTTCTTTCGTCTGGAGGGTTAGCCCCTCCGATGATGGAGGGTAGGCCGCCTTTATGCGCTCTGTCTTTCCGTATCATTAAGTATAACACACAGCTTCTGACTTCTCAATCACATTTTCAAACTCCTCTTAATACTCTTCACACCTGATAAGACCACAGATTCCTGATCTGAGAAGATAATTCTTCATAAGTCCACACTCTTCCGCTTCTGGCATGGCAGTTGGGATCGTTGACCTGGAAGCCTGATTCTGTGTATCCATAGATCAGGATAAAATGTCCTGCGGTGGTAAAGTCCCCCGGTCCCATGGCACAGATGATGAGCCGTCCCGCATCCAGTTCTCTTTTCATGATGGATTCATCCAGAGAAAGCTCCTTTCCCGTAAGCCCCCAGGCCGCAGCCCCGTCCGTCATAAGCGACCAGGACGTGCCGGTTCCTTCCACATAATATCCCTGTTCCTCTGAAAACCGGGCCAGGGACGCCGGCGTGACGGAGTTATCGCCGGTCAGCGCATGGACGGCCATGGACAGGCAGGTGGGGCCGCATCCAGACATGCCAATATTGGAATTCCCATACGGAAGATATCCCCACCGCTGATCCCACTGGAGGAACAGCGGATAACGCTCCTTCTCTTCTTTTGCCGTAAGCTGCGGACTGGAAGAGGCTCCATCCTGAGCCGATCCGCTCTGCTCCAGATAGCCAGATACAAACTCCAGCATCTCCAGGTTGTTTGCAAGGGCGGCCAGCAGTTCCGGCGGGTACTCTTCTGCCCTGTCCAGGATCTTTTGCAGATCACGGCTGCCTTTTGCCATGTTTTGAAGTGTTTCCAGTGCTTCCTCCTCCGACCTCACCACTGGTGCGGAGATTTCGTAGGACAGTGGGCTGTCCTTCTGCATCCATCTGCTGACGCCCCAGACGCCCAGCGTCAATACACACAGAACCAATACCAGGCTGTAAAGCCTCAGAAGCCTCCTGCGGCGTCTGATCCTCCGCCTGCGTTCTTTTTCTCTTTTCCGTTCTCTGTACTGCTGTCTTTCCTCTGTTCTCATAATTCTTCGTACCTCACAATTTTACCCGGAAGGAATCATCCTGTGAATCCATTCCGGGTTCCTGCAATTATCATATCGTGATTTTCATCACTCAATAATTTCGCCGCTCGTCAAGAGTGAGCACGCTCCCTCTGACTCGCTTGTGCTCATTATATCATATTTAGAATATGATTCCCTTAAAGAATCTTTAAGTTTCCTTAAGAGATTCCGAAGAATCGTTCCGGTTCACGGTCAGCTCTGTAAACCGGAAGAGGCGGCTCTGCTGATCAAGCAGAGGAAACGTCCTTTCAGCGTTTTCTCAGCCTGCAAAAAATCGTTTTTCTGACCATATCCACGGGCACCATCGTAAACGCCAGCGTCAATACCAGAATCCATCCGGACACGCCGAAGGGCACGCAGCTGAACATATTGCCGATCCAGGCGGCGGGAGCGGCCGGGATCAGGGAAATATTGACCAGGCAGAACTGGATGCCCAGGATCATCAACATGACTTTCAGGAAATCCGGGTTCTCTTTTAAATTCCTGAAGATGCCGAAGCCGTCGTCACGGACGTTGAAACCATTGAACAGCGCGCTGGCTATGAACAGGACGAAATATGAACTTAAAAACTGCTCTTCCGTGGCAAAAATGGACCGAGTCCAGTCAGAGGTCAGGTAGACAAGGCTCATCAATGTCAGCCAGATTCCCATGATGGAGATCTGAACCATCATCTCCCTGCTCACCAGGCTCTCGTCCCTGCGCCTGGGCTTTTCTTTCATATAAATCTTCAGAGCCGGCTCGTTGCCCAGCATCATGGCTCCCAGGCCGTCCATAACCAGGTTCACAAACAGAAGGTGCGTCACCTTCAGCGGCTCTTCTACGCCCAGGAATGGCGCGACAGCGCTGACCAGCACAGCGGCCACATTGACAACCAGCTGGAATTTGCAGAATTTCAGGATATTGTGGTAGATTGTTCTTCCGTACCAGATGGCGTCCTTAATGGAATTAAAGTTGTCGTCCAGGATCACGATCTTGCCGGCCTCCTTGGCCGCTTCTGTCCCGCTTCCCATGGCGAAGCCAACATCCGCCCGCTTCAGGGCAGGCGAGTCGTTGACGCCATCCCCGGTCATACCCACCACCAGGTTCTGTTCCTGGCAGATGCGTACCATACGGGATTTATCTGTGGGAAGCGCACGGGCAATCACACGGATATGGGACAGAACTGCCTTTATCTGGTCGTCGCTCATGGAATTCAGCTCCGAGGACGTCAAACACACATCATCCTTGGACGAGACAAGTCCCGCGTCCTCAGCGATGGCTCTCGCTGTCTCCAGACGGTCCCCAGTGATCATGACCACCTGGATGCCCGCATCCTGCACCTCGCGGATGGCAGTTCTTGCCTCCGGGCGCACGTCATCCCGAATAGCGGTAAGGCCGATCAGCACCAGCCCGTCGCCAACCACATCCGCTTCCATGGGGCAGTCAGCATATCCGAACGCCAGCACCCGCATGGCTTTGCCCGCCAACATATCGATTTTGCTGTTTAAAAGGGCAAGATCCAGGGGATGCGTCTGACCGTCCGTTCCCAGATAACGGACGGCTTTCTGCAGCAGGCGCTCCGGCGCCCCTTTATAGTAAGTCCGAGAACCGATCTGCGCCTGGCTGAATTTGTTTGCAGAATTAAATTTCTGTGCCTCCGTCACCTGAAGAGTATCGTCCTCCTGGAGTTTCCGATAGGACTCCTCCCCAAGGAACTTCATCAGGGCCTGATCCGTGGCATTCCCGCCGATGACACGGTGATTTCCGTCATACATGGACGAGGAATTCCGTCCAATGGCGATGTCCAAAGCCTGGCAAAGATCCGGATAGCGTTTCAGGTCTGAAAAAGGTACCGCGGTTCCGTCCGCCGTAAAAAATTCCACCACTTCCAGTTCCCCTTTGGTGATGGTTCCGGTCTTATCGCTGAACAGGATATTCAGCGCGCCCGCTGTCTCAATCCCCTCCGCTTTGCGTACCAGCACATTATGATCCAGCATCTTGCTGGTGTTCTGCATCAGCACAATGGAAATCATCAGAGGAAGACCTTCCGGCACCGCGCAGACAATGATCACAATGGCAATGGTCACCGCATCGATCAGATCCATCAGAATATATTCCCAGCCCATCTGCAGATACGGCTCGATCCCGCCTGCCAGCATAACAAAATGAATCAGATAAAACACAGCGATACAGATGGATCCAATATATCCGATGCGTGAGATCTGTCCAGCCAGAATAGACAGCTTTACCTGGAGGGGAGAAGGCGGCTCCTCCTCCTGCATCTCCAGCGCCATGCGTCCCATCATGGTTTTCACTCCGACCTTTTTCACTTCCATGACGCCTTCGCCGTCAAAAACGATCGCCCCACGGAAAAGGGAGGATTCGTCCACGAAGGTGTCGCCGGTGATCTCTTCCGGAAACGCCGCGTCTGAATCCGCCGCTGTCTTGGGACATTCCTCGGCCTCTCCGTTCAGGGCAGCGTTGTTCACGTTCAAATGTCCATCGATCAGGATACCATCCGCGGGGATCTTATCCCCTGCCTGGAGAAGAACCAGATCGCCCACCACAATCTCATGGAGAGCCACATTGCGGATACCGCCGTTACGATACACTTTGATCTCTTCCTCTTTCACCGAGTGCTTCAGATCCCGGTATTTCGTATCGCTGGCGACGCCGGTCTTCGCCGTCACCGTAGCCACGATCAGTATAGCCGTCAACGTTCCCACCGGTTCAAAAATCTCCGCGTATCCCAGAAAAAACATGACAATCATCAGTACTGAGATCGCCAGAAGGATACGAATCATGGGATCCTTAAACGTTTCTTTAAATTCTTTCCAGAATGTGGTAGGTTCTGAATCGGGAATTTCATTGCTTCCATAAGTTTCCCTGGACTTTTTTACCTCCAGGTCATTTAATCCCTGTATATTCATACCTGTACTCCTTAAGCTCTATGATATCCTTTGCATTATACTTGAAACGCCGTTTCCGGCACATTCCACAATATCAAAATCCGTCTCATTTTTACCCAGTTCCGGAAATTTGTCCGAAAACACCGGTATAAAGATTTCCGGATCTTCATTGCAGTTCCGGCCATGGTTTGATATACTGAAACTGGTAAATGGAGGGAAGAATCTTTGGCAGACTCGAATATAACCAAAAAAGCGCTGGCAGAAGCCATGAAAACGCTGCTGGCAGATATGCCGTTTTCCAAGATCAGCGTAAGCGATATCTGTGATACCTGCGGAATGAACAGAAAAAGCTTTTACTATCATTTTCGTGATAAATACGATCTAATAAACTGGATCTTCCACACGGAATTTTTTCAGGCCGCATGCTCTGAACCGTCCGAAGACGGCTGGGCGTTCATCCTGGGAATCTGCCGTTATTTTTATGCCAATCATACTTTCTACAAAAAAGCGTTTGAGATTACAGGACAGAATTCTTTTCGAGACTATTTTCAGGAGATCCTGGAACCGATCCTGCTGCAGTATTCGCCGGAAATGTTCGATTTTGACAATCCTCCGGACTTTTTCATCACCTTCATCTCCGACGCGCTGATCGTATCCATGGTCCGCTGGCTCTCCGCGAAGGACTGTCTGGAACCGGATATTTATGTGGAACAGCTCCGGGCCTGCTGCGGCGGCATGCTGGGGAGCCGTTCCAATTAAAGCGGCCCCGGCAGCACGGACTGCGTCGCGCCTTGGGTCGCTCGGAATGCACCATTCCCGCCGGCTCAGACGCTGTCCTTTCCATTCGGGTTCTTTGACTTCTTCGTCACCTTATTCAGAATATCCTTAAGATCACTGCTGCGGATATTGCAGGAACTGTCCTGCCATTTTCCCGTCTCCGTATACACATACCCCTCCGCGTCAAAGGCCACAGCGCAGGAATCGTTGGAAATCACCCTGTCGATCCGCTGCACGTCGGAAGCGAAATCCATCGGGATAAAGGGATATTCCTGCTGTCTGCGGATGCGGCCCGTCTCATCCCTGCGGAAAGGATCTTCCCGGAAGGAAAAGCGTTTATCCGGCATCAGCAGAAGAAATGCGGCTCCCGATGCAGCCGTCTGATCCAGGTACGCCGGGGTAAAATAACGCTCCCCGCCGGCATCCGGGCACAGGGCGTAGGTTCCATAGAGGAACGCGTGTTTTCTCAGTTCATCCGCGGCTTCCATCACCAGGTCTTCGTCATTTTCCACCAGTATCAGACAATTATGGATGTTCTTCAGACTGTCCATAAGGTCGCCCAGAATCTCTTCCGCCGTTACCAGAAGGACAAAGGCGCAGTCCCCATGCTTTTTCATGACGGCAATATGGGCGTCGGTGGCCGGTCCGGCGCTGTTCAGCAGATAGACGAACGTCCCCAGCTCTTTTCCCTGACGGATCAGCTTGTCCAGATCCTTGCAGGGCAGCCCGCTGCTTCCGAAATCTACCTGATAGATCCATGGAATATTAAAAAGGAAACGGTCCTCATACTCGCGGATCATGGTAGCTCCCACTGTGCAGGCCTGAAAGCCGATATTCATGCCCATGGTCTTCAGCCGCCGGTGATCTGTGCCGGACACCAGGTTCTTAACCAGAGTATAATAGGCGCTCTGCTCATTCTGCATCATTTCCTGCAGCACCTGGAGAAATTCTCTCTGGAACCTTCCCTTTGCAAAATTGATGCCCAGATCGATCAGATTCCGGATGCTGCGGTCCGGATCTCTCTCGATGTCCCGCAGAGACTTGTTGATCATCGTCTCGATGATCGTCCTTGCCAGAATCTCCTGCTTCATATGCGCTTCCTCTTTTCCACATAAATATATCCCTATCATAATATGCCATGCATAAATATGATAGGGACAAATCCCGGAAAATGTCCGGTTTAATGGATGAATTTTTCTGTTTCCCGGATACGCACCAGCGCCCTCGCAAGGGCTGCCTGGGTGATGTGGTATTCCTGGATGCTCTGCTTTTGGCGCATCTTTTCCTGGGCGCGCTCCAGGGCCTCCTGGGCTCTCACCGCGTCAATCTCCTCCGGGCGTTCCACCGTGTCTGCCAACAGAGTAACCCGGTTATGAGCCACCTGGCAGAAGCCGGGGCTTATGACTGCATAACTCCACTCGCCGCCCTCTTCTGTCTGCATGCGCAGCTCGCCTTCCCGGAGCGCCAGGATCATCTCCTCATGGTGCGCCAGGATCGCCCTCTCCCCGTCCGGGGCGGGCACGATCAGGCAGCGGCAGGGACCCTCATAAAAGATCCGGTTGCTGGATATGATTCTCAAAGAAAAACTGGCCATCCTGCACTCCCTTTCTTTAAGCGTTCTCCATCATGGCCTTTGCCTTTTCCGCCACTTCTTCAATCGTTCCCACGTTGAAGAACGCGGCTTCCGGATAGGCGTCCATATCTCCGCGGATAATTGCCTGGAAGCCCCGGATTGTGTCTTTCAGCGGCACATATTTTCCGGGTACGCCGGTGAAATTCTCCGCCACATGGAACGGCTGGGACAGGAAACGCTGAATCTTCCTGGCACGGCTGACGGTGAGCTTATCTTCCTCCGACAGTTCCTCCATGCCCAGGATCGCGATAATATCCTGCAGCTCTTTATATTTCTGGAGCATCTCCTGCACCTTCCGCGCGGTCTCATAGTGCTCCTCTCCCACCACATCGGCCTCCAGAATCCTGGAGGTGGATTCCAGCGGATCCACCGCCGGATAGATCCCCTGCTCCACAATCTTCCTGGAAAGCACGGTCGTCGCGTCCAGGTGAGCGAAGGTAGTGGCCGGGGCAGGGTCGGTCAGGTCGTCCGCCGGCACGTAAACCGCCTGTACGGATGTGACGGAACCGTTTTTCGTGGATGCGATCCTCTCCTGAAGCTCGCCCATCTCCGTGGCCAGCGTGGGCTGATATCCAACCGCGGACGGCATACGTCCCAGCAGCGCCGATACCTCGGAGCCCGCCTGCACAAAACGGAAGATATTATCAATAAATAACAGTACGTTCTGATGATCCACATCCCGGAAATATTCCGCCATGGTAAGGCCGGTCTCCGCCACGCGCATACGCGCTCCCGGCGGCTCGTTCATCTGTCCGAACACCAGGGCTGTTTTCTCCAGTACACCGGACTCTTTCATCTCGCTCCAGAGGTCGTTTCCTTCTCTGGAACGCTCGCCCACTCCGGTGAAGATGGAATACCCGCCGTGCTCCGTGGCGATGTTGCGGATCAATTCCTGGATCAAAACGGTCTTGCCCACGCCGGCGCCGCCGAACAGGCCGATCTTGCCGCCCTTGGCGTAGGGGGCCAGCAGGTCGATGACCTTGATGCCGGTCTCCAGGATCTCCACCACAGGGCTCTGGTCCTCAAAGGACGGCGGATCCCGGTGAATGCACCACTGCTCCGCACCGGCGATTTCTTCCCTGCCGTCCACCGGCTGCCCAAGCACGTTGAACAGACGGCCCAGCGTCTTTTCTCCCACCGGAACAGATATCCCTTCTCCGGTCTGGGTTACTTCCATATCCCGGCAAAGACCCTCGCTGGCGGAAAGCATGATACAGCGCACCACGTTTCCACCCAGGTGCTTCGCCACTTCCATGACGCACAGCGTTCCGTGATTGTCCACGGTCAGCGCATCCTTTATATGGGGGAGACCGCCCTTTTCAAACAGCACATCGATGACCGGGCCCGAAACCTGTATGATTTTTCCCTTTTCCATCAAATCTGCATCTCCTTTGCTTGATTGGTTTTTTGCTTCTGCGCCCTGGCCCCGCTGCAGACCTCCGTGATCTCCTGCGTGATGGCCGCCTGGCGCGCGCGGTTGAGCATAATGCCCAGATCATGGAGCAGCTCGTCCGCGTTGTTCGTGGCCGCTTCCATGGCCACCATGCGCGCGTTCTGCTCACTGCAGAAAGACTCCACCAAAGCGCCGTAGATAAAACCGGTCATATAACTGAGTACAATCCGGTCAATGGCTTCCTCCGGAGACGGCTGCAGCAGAAAATCCTCCTGGTACACGTTCGCCGGTATCTGCGCCAGCGAAGGCTTCCGCAGAGGAAGCAGCATGGAATCTTCCGTCTCGCTCAGGAAACTGTTCTCCATACGCGTGTAGATCACGTGGATTTCCTGAATCTGTCCGCTCTGGTATTTTTCCAGCAGCGTCTCCCGGATCCAGCGGGCGCGGCTGAACGTGGGATGCTGGGCGGTATACTGGAAATTCTCTTCAATATGAACGCCTCTTCCGCTGAAATACTGCCGCCCCAATTCGCCCACCACAAAAAGTTCCACTTCTTTATCTGTATCATCAAGGAACTGTTGAGCCATTTTTAAGACGTTATGATTGTAAGAACCCGCCAGCCCTTTGTCTCCGGAGATGACCAGCAGCCCAATGCGGGACCGGGTCTCCCCTTCCTTCTCAAAATACTGGTTGTCCAGCTCCGGCACATGGCGCATGATCCTGGCCATGGCCGACTGGAGCGCGTAGAAATACGGCTCTGTGGATTCCAGCGCCTGGCGGGCCTTTTTCATCTTGGTAGAAGAGATCATATACATGGCGTTGGTGATCTTCCTGGTATCCTGGATACTCTTTATCCTGCTCTGGATCTCTCTCAGGCCTGCCATATTACTTCACCACCTGACTCTTGTATTCCTTGACCGCGTCTATGATTTTATCTGTCAGACTGTCGCTTAAGGCATGTGTCTGCTCAATTTCCTGACTGATCTGGGGATGCTTCTGATCCATCCAGTCCAGAAGCCCTCTCTGGAAGGACTTGATCTCCTTTACCGGCACGTCCAGAAGCTGCCTGTGGGTCGCCGCGCACAGAGTAATCACCTGCTCATGCAGGGACAATGGCTGGCACAGCGGTTGTTTCAAGAGCTCCATCAGGCCCTTTCCGTACTGGAGCTGTTCCTGGGTCACCGCATCCAGATCTGAACTGAACTGGGTGAACACTTCCATCTCCCGGTACTGGGCCAGGTCGATACGGACGCTTCCCGCTGCCTTCTTCATGGCCTTCGTCTGAGCCGCGCCGCCCACACGGGACACGGACAGTCCCACATTGACCGCAGGGCGCATGCCCGCGAAGAACAGGTCGCTCTCCAGGAAAATCTGCCCGTCAGTAATGGAAATAACGTTGGTAGGTATATAAGCGGACACATCGCCATCCTGTGTCTCTATAATAGGAAGCGCGGTGATCGAGCCGCCGCCCAGCGCGTCGCTCAGACGGCTGGAACGCTCCAGCAGACGGGAATGGAGGTAGAATACATCGCCAGGATACGCCTCTCTTCCGGGAGATCTCTCCAGAAGTAGGGACAAAGAACGATATGCCACCGCATGTTTGGACAGATCGTCATAGACGATCAGCACATCCTGTCCCCGGTACATAAAGTACTCTGCCAGGGCAGTTCCTGAATAAGGAGCAATATACTGCAGGGACGCAGGCTCACTTGCCGTAGAGGAAAGCACAATCGTATAGTCCATAGCCCCATGTTTTTCCAGTGTATGCACCAGTTTGGAAACAGTGGATGCTTTTTGGCCGATCGCCACATAAACGCACACCACATTCTTCCCTTTCTGATTTAAGATGGCATCAATGGCAATGGATGTCTTTCCGGTCTGACGGTCCCCGATAATCAGTTCCCGCTGGCCGCGGCCGATGGGAAACATCGAATCGATAGAAAGGATCCCTGTTTCCAGAGGCGTATCTACAGATTTTCTGTCCACAATACCCGGTGCTTTATGTTCTACCGGCCTGTAATCGGAGGCTTCAATCTCTCCTTTTCCATCTATGGGCGCACCCAGGGCATTGATTACGCGGCCAATAAACGCGTCACCCACAGGAATACCCGCCATCCGTCCGGTCCGGGCTGCTTTCGAGCCTTCTTCGACGCCGGTATCTCTGCCAAACAGAATGCAGCCCACCTCATCAGAACGGATATCCTGCACCATGCCCTTCAGGCCATTGTCAAAGACAAGAATTTCTCCATACATGGCGTGGTCCACACCGTCGATGTAAGCGATCCCGTCGCCGACCCTGCTGACCACACCGATTTCCTGGCTCTCGATATCCACGCCGTCCAGGCTTCCTTTGAGAATGCTGATAATACCTTTCTGCGCCAGCAGTTCACTGTCTGTCAATGTTATGGATTCCAGTTTTTTCTCCAGAAGCCGTCTTCTTCCCTGGGTACTCCAGTCATATTCCTGATTTCCCGCACGCAGGATAAATCCGCTGCCGACAGCCGTATTTTCCTTCTGGCGGAATTCCAGGGGCCGCCCCGGATATTTCTGCCTTAAAAATTCTTTTATCTTTTCCAGCTGGGAATCGCTGGGAGCCGCCGCATATTCCAGAACACATTCCAGGGGAGTCCGGTCTTCCTCTGGACTTTCCATATATGTTGTCCATATCTTTTCCAGGGAACCCAGGCTGCCGTCTGCCGACAGCTTCAGTATAAATTCACGTACTGCTCCCGGAAATATTTTCTGGACAAGATTCTCTTTCTTTTCCGGGGGAACCGTGGGGTTTTCCAGTTCATCCTGAATCTGCGGAACTGCCTGCAGAATCTCCAGCGCATGCTGCAGCACGTCGGGCCGGATCTGCTTCTCTGCCAGGTATTCCAAATAATTATTCATTTTCTCCATGCCCCGTCTCACCTGCTTTTGCTAAAAATTCATCATACAGAGTGCTTTCGTTTCCGGAAGCCTGCATGGATTTCACTGCTGAATCCAGGATGATCGAACGGATTTCCTTTTCCGCTTTGGATACGATCTTCTCTTTCTCCATCACAGCTTCTTTCCTGGAGTGCTCTACAATCTGCTCCGCTTTCTTCTGTGCATCCTCCAGAATATGGCTGTATTCTGTCCTGGCATCCTCTCTTGCCTGGTCCAGCACTCTGGTCTTTTCTTCTTCAATCTGCGCCTGGGAAACCGCGTATCTGTCTTTCTCTGCGGCAGCTTCCTCCTGAAGCTTCCTGGCATCCGCATAACGGGACTGGATCGCCTGCTCCCTCTGGTCGATCACCTTGTTGACCCTCTTAAAAAGGAAAATCCGGATCACCGCATACCAGACCAGCAGGTTGATAATCGTAAAAACCAGATTTATATCAAGTCTTAACATGCAAACATCCGCCTTTCCTTAACCCAGAAGAATAATGATCAGCAGAGCGACAACGAAACCGTAGATAGCGGTCGCCTCCGCCAGGGCTGCACCCAAAAGCAGAATCTTTGTGATCTTTCCGTCGGCCTCCGGCTGTCTCGCCACAGCCTCCGTAGCTTTGGACGTTGCGATGCCGATACCGATTCCTGCGCCAATACCAGTCAGAACGGCGATTGCCGCGCCGATTGCGATCATTGTACTCATAATTTTTCTCCTCTTTCTCTTATTTTACTCAATAGCTTCTTTGATAAACAGGCCCGTCAGGAATACGAACACGTACGCCTGGATCAGACCGTCGAACAGATCGAAATATGCGCTGAATACCACCGGAAGAAATACCGGCATGACGCTCTCGATCAATTTCATAATAACAAACGCGCCCAGTACGTTGCCGAACAGACGCATACATAACGACAGCGGTTTAATGACCAGCTCCAGAATATTGATGGGAGCCACAATTGCCACAGGCTCGGTGAAGCTCTTCAGCCAGCCTTTCACGCCCTTCTTGTGGATGCCCGCGTACTGGATCAGCACAATGCTCATGATGGCCAGCGCCGCCGTCACATTCAGATCCTTTGTGGGAGGTTTG
The DNA here is from genome assembly GCA_944381625.1 of uncultured Lachnoclostridium sp. GTDB lineage: Bacteria > Bacillota > Clostridia > Lachnospirales > Lachnospiraceae > Hominiventricola. The sequence continues at coordinate 190,005 of CALWLW010000001.1, read as the reverse complement.
AATCCCAGAATACCAATGAGATTGGCAATGCCCAGATAGATCAGAACCGACGTCAGATAAGGCGCGTAGCGCTTCCCTTCTTCGCCTATAAAGCCTCCGCACAGATTCTGTATCCAGCTCACCGCGAATTCCAGCAGCAGCTGACCCCGTCCGGGATTCTCCACCTTCAGCCTGCGGGTCGCCAGAAGGCAGGCGATCAGAACCACAGCCATGATGATCCATGTGACCACAACCGATTCTGATATCCCGATGCCGCCGATGGAAAAGACCGTCTCACACTGCAGCTCTTCCATCAGGTTCTCAGCCAAATTACCCATAACTGCACTTCCTTTCTCTTAAAATTCAGTACTTCATGCAATCTGTACTTGCCTGAAATCCCGTAGTCTATTATAATACGAAAAAAAGAAATGTATAATCAATTTTTTTAGGAATCTCCATAGAAAAAAGGAATGATCACTTTGAATAACATGCCAGAACATAAACCGGACATCAGCTTCGACTATTACAAAGTTTTTTACGAGGTCGCGAAGAAAAAAAATATCACGCTGGCGGCTCAGCAGCTTTGCCTGACCCAGCCCACCATCAGCAAATGCATTCAGAATCTGGAACATGATCTGGACTGCAGGCTTTTTTTTCGTTCCCAGAAAGGCGTCACGCTGACCCCTGAAGGACAGCTTCTCTTCCGCCAGGTCAGCCGCGCCTGCCAGCAGATGGAACGGGCCAGGGGGATGCTGAAAGAGTATGTGGACGGTCAGAGCGGTAAGATCAATATTGGAGCCAGCGAGCTGACCATGCGGTATTTCCTGCTCCCTTACCTGGAGCAGTTCCAGCACCGTTATCCCAATATCAATATCCGGATACACTCCTTCTCCGCCCAGATGTCCATCTCTGCCCTGATGGCGGGTACGCTGGATTTTGCCCTGCTCACAACGCCCCTGGAGGAACAGAAGGGCGCGTTTATCACCCAGGTATCCGATTTCCAGGATATTGTGGTGGCAGGCAATCATTTCACTCATCTTCTGGATCACACGCTCTCTCTGAAAGAACTGCTGCAATATCCGCTGGTATGCATGGAGCAGGGGACCACCTCCAGACAGTTCTGGGACGATATCTTCCAGAAACAGGGACTGGAGCTTCACCCTAATATAGAAGTCAACTCCAACGACCTGATCCCGCCTACAGTCCTCCATAACCTGGGGATAGGGTTTGTGCCCTATAAGTTCGCGCGTTCCTATCTTCTGAACTGCGGGCTGATCCAGCTCTCCCTGGATCTTCAGATACCCAGGCGGCATATCTGCATCGTGCAGAACCCCAAAAAAGAACTTCCCATCGCCACAAAGGCCCTTCTGCATCTGCTGGAGGAAGCCAACGAGGATACCCTGGCAAGGTATTCCGCGGACGCGGGAATCGCTTTCTAAATCATTTGCTTTTCCCGAACACTTGTGCTATACTGATGAAAACGAATGTTCGATTCACAGGAGGATCTTTTATGGGATATGGAAAAATTACGGCAAAGCAGCAGGAAATTCTCGACTTTATCAAGTCTGAGATCTTACATAAAGGATATCCTCCCGCTGTACGGGATATTTGCGAAGCGGTGCATCTGAAGTCCACCTCTTCCGTCCATTCCCATCTGGAGACCCTGGAAAAGAATGGATATATCCGCAGAGATCCCACCAAACCCAGAGCTATAGAAATCATCGATGACACCTTCCAGCTCACACGCCGGGAAGTGGTCAATGTTCCCCTGATCGGAACCGTGGCGGCCGGACAGCCGATCCTGGCCCAGGAGAATATCGAGAACTATTTCCCCATCCCTGCGGAATACATGCCCAACGCGGACTGCTTTATGCTGAAAGTAAAAGGGGACAGCATGGTGAACGCAGGTATCTTCGACGGCGACCAGATCCTGGTACAGCAGCAAAGCACGGCAAACAACGGAGACAAGGTGGTGGCGCTTATTGACGATTCTGCTACGGTCAAGACTTTTTATAAAGAAGATGGACACTACCGCCTCCAGCCGGAGAACGACTCCATGAACCCCATCATCGTGGATCAGGTGACGATCCTGGGCAAAGTCTTCGGTGTGATGAGGATTTTCTAAAACAATGATATCTGCAGAAAAGTCCCGCAGGATTCATGTTTTTAAGGCCATGAACCTCTGCGGGATTTTTTATCAGTTCCAGTATCAATAACTTACGCTTTCCCCTCCAGATATTCCTCCAGGGTCAGCCCCGACTCCATGATCTCCTCTGCCGCCGCCTTTCCCACGTACCGGAAATGCCAGGATTCATAGGAGACTTTTGTGATATCCTCTTTTCCTTTCGGATAACGGAGAATGAATCCGTACCGGCTGCAGTTTTCCTGCAGCCACTGAATCTCCTCCGTGCGCTCCTGCTTTTCGTCCAATATCTGATAATCTTTCGCCACAATATCCACAGCCAGACCGGTGGCATGCTCGCTGCAGCCCACAGGCATAGTCTCCTGCACCACTTCCTCATAGGCCTCAGAAGGTGAACTGCCCCTGCGCATCAGAGCCTCGATATCTTCGTCCAGGAGTTCTCTCTGCCGTTCCATGCTCCGGTAGCCGGAAGCCACCCAGAACACCAGCCCTTCCGCTTCTCCATCGTTCAGCATGTCCGTCAGATCCTCGTACATCTCCTGAGCCACTTCCACTCCATAGCTGCGAAGCTTCACCAGCTCCGGCCGGTAGGTATCCGGCAAAGGATTCTCCTTATTCACCAAAAGGATGTCCTCCGAAAGGTCTGACAGCGGCGTGCGCTCCGTTCGGAGCCTCTCCTGCGCGTCCGTCTCCTGGGAATCCGACCATTCAGATTCTGTCTGACCGCTCTCTGCCGTACGGATTTCTCCATCTGAACTTTCCGGCAGGATATGTATCGCCAGCGTGACCACCTTCCATCCCAGCGCCAGCACAAGGACGCCCAGGGCTGCGGTCGCCGCTTTCTGAATTCTCAGCCTTCTGGCACGTTTTTTCCGTTTTTCTCGTTCTCTTAATCTGCCCATATCCATCATCCTCTATCATTCGTTTCCTTTTCATCAGGAGAAAGGGCGGCGCCTGCGCTCTGCAGCCCGATCCCCAGTCCCCGGCAGCCTCTGCGGCTTGCCGGAAGGGGCCGCTCCTCCGCCACAATTTTCTCTGCGCCAAAGACCATACTTACGGCAGCAGGATTTTTCATGGAAAGCGTTTCCGGCCAGGAGATCTCGTCATAAAATTCCGCTTCATAATAATACAGGCATCCCTCAGCGGCAGTAGCGAGAGAAAACGCGTCCCATACGTACCTTTCCAGTTCTTTCGGATTCTGTTCCTCGGAAGCCATTTCCAGAAGCGAGCAGATCTCCTCCGTACGGGTATTGTAGATCCATGCATAATAGATTTTATAGTTATCCTCATTGACCAGAAAATAACTGTCCATGCTCAATGCGTCCGTATAATGAACCACCCAGAAATTCAGCATCTGTTTCACGCGGGAATCTTCCTCCGACGGATAGACCAGCGAATAATATTCCGCAGATTCCGCCTGATCCGGCGACGCAATTTCGTAGCCGGAGGATATCTTGCTATACGAATAGGCATTTCCGCCCGAATAGGCTTCCGCATCCGAATAAGCTTGCGCCGACGTATCGTAGGGGAACCATATATCATATCCCATAGCTTCGGAAAAAGTGAACATTTCTTCTTCGATCCCCTGCAGCAGTTCTTCGTTCAGTTTCACCGTCTGACGGTCAAAGGATGCGATCAGGGTCAGCTCCCCCGTCCCGTCCTGCAGGCTTTTGAATCCCGCGTCGTTTCCCGGCAGATCATAAGCGCTGGGTTCCATATAGGAAAACATGTCACGGTCCGTCAGGACGATCCGGTTGATGCTGCGCAGATCCAGGCTTCGGCTGATATAACGGGGAAGAAATACAACGCCCGCCGCCAGAAGGACGGTCCCTGCCAGACAAACGGCAAAAATATTCTTCTTCATGCCTGCTCTTCCCCCTTTTCTCCGGGAAACCAGAGGGCAATCGTCGTCCCTTTTCCCGGTACGCTGGATATTTTCCACTGTGCGTCGTGGAGATCCAGAATCCGGCTGCACAGCGTCATGCCAAGCCCGGCGCCTCCTTCTTTTCGGGCGCGGGATTTGTCCACCATGTAGAACGCTTCCGTGATGCGGGAAAGTTCTTTTTCCTCCATGCCGCATCCGTTATCGGACACGCTGAACAGGTAGCCGCCCGCATGCCCCCGCCCCCGGATGTGGATGCGCCCCTGCTCCGGCACGGCTTTCCTGGCATTATCCAGAAGATTGGTAAACACCGAGACCAGCAGATCGCGGTCGCCGGTCACCGTCCCTTCTTTCAGGTTCATGGTCAGCCGGATGTTCTTCTCTTCCCGGCCAGTCCTGGTCAGTTCCACCGCATCCTGCACCAGTTCTTCCGCTTTCAGCGTACGGAAGTCATATTCCTGTTTTTCTGCCACGATCAGCTCCAGCAGCTTAAAGGAAAGGCTTTCCAGCCGTTTCCCCTGCCAGAAGATATAGTTGACCGCTTCAAAGGTCTCCTCTTTCGTACAGTCCACCGTGCGGAGCATGTCCGCATAGCCGATGATGGAAGTGAGGGGCGTTTTTAATTCATGGGCGAAGGAAGCCGTGAAATCCTCCTGACGTTTGGCCTGGTCCTCCAGTTCCTGCATTTTCTCCGAGATGGTATCCGCCATCTCATTGAAATCGTGGGCCAGTCCCGCGATCTCGTCCCCTCCTTGTTCCAGAGCGCGCGCCGTATAATCTCCTCCGGTAAATCCCCTGGCGGTATGGGACAGTTCATGGATGGATCGGGTAAGGATACGGGTGATCAGATAGACCAGCACGGCCGTGACCGCCGTCAGGATCAGAACCACAACCGTATACATATCATAATAGGATTCCCGATCCCTGTAAATCTCCGAGATATCCGTGAGATTTTCCAGATAGAAGACCCTGGGACCCAGATCGGAACGGCAGGCATATACCAGCCAGGTCCGGTTCCCATCCCGCGCCAGGGTATACCCGCTGGGTTTTTCCTCCGTCAGTTCCAGCCACAGACCACTTTGGACGTCCGACTCCTGACTTTCATAAATCAGCTTGTAATTTCCGTAGATCCGGTAAATATCGCCGCTCCCCGCCAGGTTCTCTATCACGGAGCCGGCGGCAACGGAGATCATGCCGTCGTTCTGGTACGCGTCCGCCATGGCGTTCATGTTCATCTCGAATGCCAGCTGGAACATCCGGCTGTCCCGCTCCCCCTCTTCCAGCACTTTCTGATAGGATTTCTCAAATGTGACCTGGATCATCCAGGCGCCGAAGAGACCGAAGGAAACTAAAAAAAGTACGGTAAATGAAAAATAGATTTTCCAGAAAAATTTCATCTTCAGGTCTCCAGACGATATCCGATTTTATATACGGCGCTGATATGGTCATCCCAGCCCAGTTTCTTCTTCAGCCTCTGTACGTGCAGATCCACGGTACGGCTGTCGCCGGTGTATTCCCGCTCCCATACCTGTTCATACAGGGTCTCCCGGTACAGGGCGATATTGGGATTGCGGGCGAAAAACAAAAGCAGTTCATATTCCTTCGGCGTCAGCAGCACCTGCTGCCCGTTCTGGAGGACGATCCGGCTGGACAGGTCGATCTCCACATCCAGCACGTGGATCTGCTTCCCGATCTTCTGGCAGCGGCGCAGAACCGCCTCCACCCTGGCCAGAAGCTCCACAATCTCAAAAGGCTTTACGATGTAGTCCTCCGCCCCCATCTTCAGTCCCGCTACCCTCTGGCTGATGGAACTCATGGCCGTGATAAAGATCACCGGTACGTCCAGGCTTTTGGCGTACTCCATCACCTCATAGCCGCTGATCCTGGGAAGCATAATATCCAGAAGCAGCAGATCAAACCGTTCTTTTTCCAGAAGATTGGACGCCGCCTCTCCGTCGTATACGCATTGACAGCTATAGCCCGCTTTTTTCAGGTTCATCCGGATCAGATTTGCAATGGGTTCCTCATCCTCCGCAATCAGTATTTTCAACATATATGTTCACTCCCTCGTAGCGCTACAGCTATTATCCAACAGGATTGTATCATATTTGCATCCTCAGGTAAATTTCCAGTTCAGGGAAACTCCAAAGCGGCCCAGCCCGTTTCACGCGCCGTGACGGCGCAAAAAAACACCCCGCTGCAGGCATATGAGACGTCAGCTGACGGTGACGCATGCATCGGGGTATTGTACTGTGAATATCCTGTTGTGTCGTTAAAATCTACTGTACTGCGAGGAATCCTCCTGTATCGGGCTGTCAGGCGTACTCCAGACGGAAATCCAGACGGATCAGCCTGTTCCCTTTTTCATCCTGAGGATCCCTCATATAAAACAGGTCCATATCTCTGGCCTGGAATTCCATCACGGCCTCTTCCAGCGAGATCGACCGGTAAGGCCGGGGCCAGTGCCCTCCGCTGGGGATGGCAAAAGGATTTTCCGGGTCCCAGAGCACCAGCGACACGATCCGCGCGTGGCATGCCAGTGCCAGTTCCACTGTTTTTTGAAGCCCCAGGTATTCCGCACCCAGATTGATCAGCAGCACTTCGGATTCCCTGACAACGGGATTATGATAATCCAGCTCATAGATCGTCTGGTCTTCGTATTGTTCCATCTGCTGTCTGCGAAGGGCGTCTAATAAAGCGTACATCATCTGATTGCTCCTTATAGCTGAATGTTGTCATTTGTATCATCTTATATATTAGACGCTGTTTGTATCAGAAAAGTTTCATAAAAATTAAGAATTTTCGATTTCTGAATCTTCCACATCTCCGTTCAACTCTTTTTTCTTACCCTGGATCAGCAGGATACCGCCTATGATCAACGCGCCCGCCACAATAAACCGGGGAATCTGATACAAAAAGCCGGAAAGGTTTTCCGCAAAGACGTGGGAGAACCACAGATCGGTCATGGATATGAGCCATCTGACTGCCGGCCTCCAGAAGATGGACAGCCCCAGAAAAATCATTACCCAGGCAGCTACGGTTCTCTTTTTGCCCTCCAGCCAGCCGGACGAGAACACCTGGTCAAAATGGAACAGATAGTCGTCCTCCAGGGCATAAAACTCCTCGTCCGAAAGCCCCGCCCTGTTGTGCGTATCGAAAAAACTGTAAAACCAAAGGATCGGCAGGCCGTAACTCAGCGGATACAGCCCCAGCCAGCTGTCGCATGCCAGAAGCACGCATCCCAGTACCATGATGCTGACCCCCTCCTTCAAAAATCCCAGATACATCTCTCCCGCTCCGGGAATCAAAGAACAGATAAATGTCCAAAATCTGCTTTTTCGTCTATTCATTGTCTGCCTCCTTATCATCCATATTCCATATCCGGATGCCTAAATCTCTCAGGTACTCCCCTGCCCGGGAACCCTTCTCCCTGACCGTCTCTGTAAAAGATACCGGCTCCTGTACGGTCCCGGCCAGCGAAAATCCCCCGGGAACCCGGAAAAACAAAAGATACAGGGATGCGGCCAGGGCAAAGCCCACTTTCAGGCTGTACAGATAAAATCTCGTTTTTTTCGACAGGGTATATACGGTTTTCGCTGTCTGCACCTCCAGTGACCGCGTCCGTTCCAGAATCTCATCCTTCAGATACGCAGGAGGCGGAACGGTCTCGTTTTCCAGTAATCCGGCAAAACGCTCCGCGCAGAAACTGCAGGAAGCAATGTGTTCCATCATACTCCGGCAGCCCTCCCCGGACAGGTCGGCGGCCATCAGTTCCTCCAGTTCTTCTCTGGTCAGATGCTCCTGATGTTCTTTCATAATCCCCCTCCTCCTTTCAATAGTTTCTTCAGCTGAGCTTTGGCTCGGTAAACCTGTGTCTGGACGCTCTTCATATTGCGTCCTTTTTCCTCCGCGATTTCTCTCACGCTCTTCCCCTCATAAAAATGAGCCTCGGCGATCTCGTCGTACGGAGGAGATAAAGACCTGCACAGCTTTCTGACCATCTCCTGCGATTCTTCCGCCAGGTACCGGCCCTCCGGCCCGCTTCTGTGATCGGGAATCGCCATCAGCGTTTCTTCCTCCAGATTTTCCTCTTTGTGCTTTCTGCTCTTTAGAAAATCCAGGCATTTGTTGGTGGCAATGCGGCAGATCCATGCCCGTTCATGAAGTCCGTCAAAATCCTCCCAGCCGCGCCAGGCGGACAGGAACGCCTCCTGGGTCAGATCCTGGGCATCAAACGGATTGCCTGACATCCTCAGACAAAGTGTATATACCAGTTTCTCATAGTTTTCCAGAAATACAGAAAACTGCTCTTCTGCTTGGATACCATCCGCCCCCTTTCTGAACCGTTCGTCTTCCCGCACGCCGCGGATACCTCCTGCGATGCCGGTCATTTATTATAACGAGGGAAAAGAGAAAAAGTCTTCAACTTTTGGAAAAAATATTATATACTGTTTCTGGCGGCAGCACCAAATGAACTGGCCGCAGAAATGCAAGGAGGAAATGCGCGTGAAATTTATCTATCCGGCCGTTTTCCGGAAAGCGGAGGACGGGGGCTACCAGGGCTATTTCCCCGATCTGGAATGCTGTTATGCAAAAGGGGATACATTAGAGGAAGCGGTGGACGACGCCAACGAGGCGGCCCGCTGCTGGCTCACCGGCGAACTGGAGGAGGACGACTGGGAACTCCCCCCTGTGAGCGATGTGCATGATCTGGAACTGGAAGAAGGGGACGTGGTGCGGAATATCGCCGTCACGATCCGGTTTTATGAGGGCTGGGATGAATAATCCCAGCCCTTTTGCCGGCTACTTCAGAAAATAGAATGGATCTTCATCCGTGTGATGAAGGAAATGCATGATCAGATATCCGCAGTTCATGGATACCCGCTCTTCCCGGAGAATACGGGCGGCCTCTGTCCGGTCCGCCAGGACGATCTCCAGTTCTTCGCTGTCTTCCAGCCCTGCTCTGCTCACTTCCCCGTCCGCATAGCCGTAGACAGTGGCACAGGCTTCGTCCGTCATGCCGATGGTGGTGTAGAACGGCTTGTGATACATCTCGTCCACTTCCAGCGGCCGGAAATCCAGGCCCGTCTCTTCCTTCAATTCCCGGATGCCCGCCTGGGCATAGGTCTCGCCTTCGTCCACCAGCCCCGCCGGAAATTCATAGATATAATCATCAATGGAAACCCGATACTGGCGCACCAGCACCAGACGGTCTTTGTTTTCCCCGTACACGCAGTAGATGATGACGCCCTCCGGGTGGTTCTCATGTGTCTTCAGCTTCAGATCCTCCGTCCTGGCTGCACGGGAGGCCAGATAGTACATTCTGCGGTTTCCCAGCCGGTCCTCAAACTCCACGTCATACATATTCAGGAACGGATTTTCTGTCGCTTTTTTCACGGACAATATTTTCATGGGCCTTATGCCTCCAGTTCTTCCTTCGTCGTCTCGCGGCCGTCTCTCCAGATGCGTTCCAGGTCGTAAAACAGGCGGTTTTCTTCATCAAAAATATGGATGATGATATCCTGATAATCCAGGAGTATCCAGTTGGCGGTCTGGTAGCCTTCCACCTGTTTCGGTTCCATACCCGCTTTGTACAGCGCTTCTTCCACTTCGTCCGCCATGGCCTGCACCTGGTTGCGGTTGCTTCCTGATGCAATGATAAAGTAGTCTGCCAGGACCGTCACATCCGAGATGTCAATGATACGAATATCCTTTGCCTTCTTTTCTTCCAGCGCACTGACAGCTAATTTCGCAGTCTCCTTAGAATTTTTTGGTGTCATAGAATCCCTCCTGCTTATACATGATTTTTATAGTATTCATACGTCTGCCTGGTGATATCGTCCGTCTCGTCGTCGCTCTGATCCAGGTAGTCCACGGTCTCTTCCAGGATACGCAGAAGCGCCAGGTTCAGGTCCTCAAAGGCGAGCTGACGGATCTGGGACAGATTGGGGGCCTTGTCCCGCTTTGGCTCAATATAGTCCGCCACATAGACGATCTTCTCCAGAAGCGACATACCCGGCCTTCCGGTGGTGTGCCAGCGGATGGCGTCCAGTACCTCCTGATCCTCGATATCGTACTTCTTTCTGGCGATGAACGCGCCCAGCTTGGCGTGGAGCATGAACGGGTTCCTGCGCTCCAGCTCCGTGATCTCCAGATGGTTTTTCTCCGCCGTTTTCAGTTTCTTGGCGTTGGGCATGCATTTGGCGCAGTCGTGCATCAGCCCCGCCAGCATGGCCCGCTCCAGATCGAAGCCGTACCTCATGGCCAGCGCCGCGCAGATATACATGACCCCTATGGTATGTTCAAAACGGCTTTCGTCCATCTCCTTTTCCAGTTCGTTTTTCAGATCCCTGATACTAAGTGCATCCGCTCTGCGCATCCTCCCTTTTCCTCCCGTATACAAAGCATTTTTTTTGATATAGTCCGCCACCCTGGGCGGCATCATGCCGGAGATATCTTCTCCCCGGCAGATCCTTTTTCGGATCTCGCTGGACGCAATATCCATGTTCGGCGTGTCCAGAAGACGGATATCCGCGCCGAAACGCGCTTTCAGCTCCGCCACTTTTCCGCTCATCTGCTCCTGGTGATGGTTGTCCCGGACAGCAGCCAGAATCACGCAGTCCCGGCTGATGGCCTCGGGCTCCCTCCAGGCGTCGAACTCGAAAAGGGAATCCGCGCCCATAATGAAATAAAAGATCATATGGGGATAAGCGTTTTTCAGATGCTGCAGCGTCTCGAAAGTATAATGGAACTCTTTTTTGGACGTCTCCAGGTTGCAGAGTTTCAGATACGGGCGGTTCTCTATGGCCAGCTGGATCATGCGGATACGGTGGCTGACATCCTCCTGGCGGACTCCGCTTTTATGAGGTGGATTGCCGTTGGGCAGCATCCAGACCGCATCCAGGGAAAACTGCCTGTATGCCTGTTCTGCAAGATTTAAATGGGCATTGTGGATCGGGTCGAAGGTCCCCCCCATGATACCGATCCGTTTTCGTCTATGATCCATATCACTCACGCTTTCGGCAGAACAATCTTTTTCTTATCATCCTTTCCTTCTTTGTACAGGATGATCTTTTTGCCGATCACCTGCACCACCTGGGCGCGCGTACGCTCCGCCACCATATCCGCCAGCTCCCGCGGGTCGTCCAGACAGTTCTGCAGCACGCTGACCTTAATCAGTTCCCGTGCGTCCAGAGCCTCCTGGACCGCTTTTGTGAACTCCGGCGTCAGGCTGTTTTTCCCGATCTGGAAGATGGGATCCATGGTCATGGCCAGCCCTTTTAAATAAGCTCTCTGTTTACTTGTCATCTTCTCCTCCTGATCTCTTAACGGAAGTATTCAAAACTCAGTCCGTACATGCGGACGGTATCGCCCTCCTGTATTCCGGCTTTCTCCAGATCCTCCAGGATCCCGGTATCTTTCAGGAACTGCTGGAAGAAGGCGAAGCCTTTCTCCGAATCCAGGTTGGTGTAGCCCAGCATCTTTTCGATACGGGGGCCTTCCACAATATAAGTGTTTTCTTCCTCCGTGGATTTTTCCACTGTATAGGGCAGATTCTCCTGTATCAGCATATCCTCCGGGAAGAATTCCTGTTCAAAGACCACCGTCTTGTCGTCCATGCCGTTCAGAAGCTCTTTCACGTAGTATAAAAGATCCTTCAGACCCTGGCCGCTGACTGCCGAGATGGGAAATACACGGATCCCTTTCGGCTCAAACTCCCGGCGGATCTGTTCCACCGGATCATGTTCCGTATCCCAGATGGCGTCAATCTTGTTGGCCGCGATCACCTGCGGCCTGGCCGCGATCTCCGGGTTATAGGCCTCCAGTTCTTTGTTGATGGCGTAGATATCGGCGATGGGGTCCCGGCCCTCCACGGAGGCTGCGTCCACCATATGGATGATGACCTTCGTCCGCTCGATGTGACGCAGGAAATCCAGTCCCAGCCCCACGCCTTCCGAAGCGCCCTCGATCAGCCCCGGAATATCGGCGATCACAAAGCCGTCCCCATCCAGATCCACCACGCCCAGGTTGGGGCTCAGCGTAGTGAAGTGATAATTGGCAATCTTGGGCTGTGCGTTGGTGACCCTGGAAAGCAGGGTGGATTTTCCCACATTGGGAAATCCTACCAGTCCCACGTCCGCAATCACCTTCAGCTCCAGCAACACCTCCAGCTCCTGAGCCGGCTGTCCCGGTTTTGCATATTTGGGCACCTGCATGGTGGAGGTGGCAAAATGCTGGTTGCCGATACCTCCTTTACCGCCCTTTAAGACCACCTGCCGGCGGTTCTCGCCGGACATGTCGGCGATCACCTTGCCGCTGGCCGCGTCTTTGATCACCGTACCCTCCGGAACCTTCAGCACGATGTCCTGGCCGCTCTTTCCATGACAGTTTCTCTTGCCGCCCTCTTCCCCGTCCTGCGCTTTATACTTGCGCCGGTGACGGTAATCGGTCAGTGTATTCAAACCTTCGTCCACTTCAAAGATGACGTCTCCGCCTCTTCCGCCGTCGCCGCCGTCCGGACCGCCGTCCGGCACGAACAATTCTCTGCGGAAGCTCACATGGCCGTCGCCGCCTTTTCCGGAACGAATGATAATCTTCGCTCTGTCTGCAAACATATTCTGCCTCCTGTTACAACTTATTATATCGGGTGTCTTCCGGCCGCGCAAGCGGTATGCGAAAAAAGAACCTTCCTATAGAACAAAAAGGCTTCAAATCCTATGATTTGAAGCCTTTGCCAATGCGGATTATTCTACAGCAGCAACCGGAACGACAGATACCTGCTTTTTGTCTCTGCCCTTTCTCTGGAAACGAACCACGCCGTCCACCAGTGCAAACAGAGTATCGTCTCCGCCGCGTCCCACATTCACGCCCGGATGAATCTTGGTTCCGCGCTGTCTGTAAAGGATGTTGCCGGCTTTCACAAACTGTCCGTCAGCTCTCTTCGCACCCAGTCTCTTGGACTCGGAATCTCTGCCGTTCTTGGTGGAGCCGACTCCCTTCTTATGTGCGAACATCTGAAGGTTCATATTAAACATAGGTCTACACCTCCCTGTGATCACAATGTGGAAATATCAATCAGTTATTTGGAAATCTTTTCGATCTTCACAGCGGTGTACTGCTGTCTGTGACCGTTTTTCTTATGATATCCAGTTTTTCTCTTGTACTTGTAAACAACGACTTTCTTTGCTTTTCCGTCGCCGATTACAGATGCTTCTACGGTAGCGCCTTCTACTACCGGAGTACCCACGGTAAGCGTGTCGTCGCAAACGGCCAGAACCTGGTCAAATACATAATTGGAACCAGCTTCCGCACCCAGTTTCTCAACGCGGATCACATCGCCCTCGGATACTTTATACTGTTTACCACCTGTTGCAATAATCGCGTACATATGGCACCTCCTGTTATTTACTCGCTGGCTTCGGCGCTGCGGCAAGCAGACTTCCAGCCCCGCCATGCGGCATCTGTTATATACTAGCATACAGGATTTTCTGTGTCAAGCAATAATTCCGGAATTTTGCAAATGTCTGCTCCTGGTTTTCCGAGCTTACGCCTCCGGCTCCGTCACGGCCAGGTACTCTCTGCCGTAGGATTTCTCAATATTTTTCAGCCCCAACACCAGGGAGTCCATGAGAAGCGCGGCTTTTTCCGACACTTCGGAAGTAAATTCCCAGCTCTGGATCATGCCGTCCCTGCAGTCGCAGGTGAACGCGTCGTCCGTAAACTCCTCAATGGAGTTGATGGCGTTGATCACCAGCGCGGAGACCGCCGCGCAGACAATATCCTGTCCCGCTTCCGCATACCCCGCATGGCCGTCGATACTGAACCGCCGGTATTCTCCATGCTTTTTTTCCACGTTTACCCGTATCATATTCCGCACTCCTTTGCCTGTTCTCTCAGTGTTTTTTTCTTCTTTTTCCGGGTCAGCTCCATCAGTCCCAGAGCCGTCATATCCACGGCGGCAGCCTTCATGGGATCCCGCTTCAGCAGGCGGCGCATCTCCTCCAAAAGCTCCTGACTGTCCTCCGGACGGGCCATATCGATAAAATCCACCAGAATGATGCCGGACAGGTTGCGCAGACGGAGCTGTCTGGCAATCTCCGCGGCCGCTTCCCGGTTGATCTTTCGGATGGTGTCGTCTTTCTTCTTCCCTCCGGTAAATTTTCCCGTATTTACGTCGATGACCGTGAGGGCTTCCGTGGGTTCAATGACCAGATACGCGCCGGATTTCAGCCAGACCTTTTCCCTTAAGGCGTCTTCCAGCCCCTTCTCCAGCCGGCACAGCGCCTTCAGAGGAAGCATCCGGTCCTGATACAGCCGCAGTTTTCCCAGATCTTCCGGCATCTGCTCCTCCAGGAACCGGCGGATCTCTTCGTGGATGTCCGCCTGATCTGTAAGGATCTCCTGCAGTACGCCGTCCCGGCTGCCCAGGATGGCGTCCAGATAGGGCGGACGGCTCCTGAGCACACAGGTGCAGGCCGCCGCGTGTATAGACCTGGTTTTTAAATTCTGGTACTGCTCCATCAGCCGGTCATGCTCTTCCAGCAGGGTTTCTCCTGATGCCTCCGCCGCGTTAGTTCGGACGATCCAGCCCACGCCGTCCTCCGCGAAGCCTTCCGCAAGCGTCCGCAGCCTCTCCTTTTCCTTCGGCTCCAGCCGGGACGAACAGCCGATCCTGCGGTTTCCTGACGTAAGCACCAGATATTTTCCCGTCAGATTCAGATTGGCGGTCACTGACGGGGCTTTTGTCTTCACGGCCTCCCTGGAAACCTGAACCAGCAGAAGATCCCCCTCCGCCAGCCGCTCCCCTTTCTTGGCGCAGGCCCAGATTGGATTCTGGACTTCCTCCAGGGGCAGATAGCACAGCAGGCCGCCTTCGATCTCCACGAAAGCGGCGCTGATATTTTTCGCAATATTTTTCACTCTTCCCACATAGATATTCCCCAGCAGGGACTGCGCCTCACGGGGGATCAGCGACAATTCCGTCAGGATGCCGTCTTCATAGCAGGCGTCCGCCAGGACATTTTCCCGGAGAAGCGTGAGTACCCTACGCCCTTCCAATCTCTTCACCCAGCGCTTCCAGAGGAATCAGGCTGCGCGTTCCTTCCTCTCCCTGGTCCATGTAGAGTTCCTTCCGGTGAACCAGCAGAGCATGGGGCGGAAGCTCCACCCCCTCGCTGTCCGCAAACGCCTGCAAAAGCAGCTCCGGTTTCAGATTGCCTGCGCTCCCGGCGGATACCTGGAGGCAAATGACCTCTCCTAGCACCTGCCAGCCGTAGACCATGGGACGGATGTCCAGTTCCCGCGGTCCCTTCTTCCCTTCCTTAATCACCGGAATGGAGGTCTTTTCCATAAAAGTACGGAACCGTTCCTGCCAGCCGTCTTTCGGCCCATATCCCGGGCGGAACCGTACTTCATAATCCGCGGCGGCCACGCTGGCCATGGCGTTTCCGGATTTTTCCGGCAGCGCCTTAAAACTCAGCACCTCAATTCCCTCCGCCATCACCGCGTTCAGGCGGGACAGGGCTTCCTGGGAAGCGGGCGGGTTCTCCATCCGCACGTCCAGATACTCCCCGTCGCTGGTCAGCCCTACGCCCAGCGGGGAGGCAAAGGACATGATCATATGCGGGCTGTAGCCCTCCGAATAACATACAGGAAGCTCCGCCCTTCTCATGGCTTTCTGAAAATAACGCATGACGTCCAGATGGCCGATGAATTTCAGACAGCCGTATTTCCGGAATTTAATTCTTACGTTCAAAGCAGACACCTCCCCCGAATACCGCCGCTCCGCAGCCGGAGCAGGACTGGCGGCAGTTTTCCGTCACCACGCCTTTCTGGGCCTTCTCCCATTCTCTCTCCAGGAAGCAGCGGCTGACACCGATATCAATAAAATCCCACGGGAACACTTCGTCCACTGCCCGTGGGCGCACTGTATAGAAATCCATATCCACGCCGCACTCCCGGAACGCATCCTCCCAGAGTTCATTGTGGAAACATTCGCTCCAGGAATCAAACAGGCATCCTTTTTCGTAGGCGCGCCGGATCACCTGCGCCACCTTCCGGTCCCCTCGGGCCAGGACTCCCTCCAGAACCGTCACATCCGCCTCATGCCAGTTGTATTTGATGCTCTTGCGGTTCAGCTGATCTTTGATCTCATGATTTACCACATAAGCCCGGTGCAGGAACTCCTCTTTCGTACACATCTGCGCCCACTGGAACGGCGTGAAGGGTTTGGGTACAAAGAACGAGGTGCTGACGACGATCTGGCATTTGCCGTTCCTCTGGTCTTTGGGAATCTCATAATATTCTTCGGCGATCTTTTCCGCCAAATGCGCGATCCCCTTCATATCTTCTTCCGTCTCTGTGGGAAGTCCCAGCATAAAATAGAGCTTCACCCGGTTCCAGCCTCCCTGGAACGCCTGTCCGGCCCCTTCCAGGATCATCTCCTCGGTCAGCCCCTTGTTGATCACGTCCCGAAGCCGCTGGGAGCCGGCCTCCGGCGCGAAGGTCAGGCTGCTTTTGCGCACATCCTGCACCTTGCTCATCACGTCCAGCGAGAACGCGTCGATGCGCAGGGACGGCAGGGAAATATTGATGCCCCTGGAACCGAACTCGTCGATCAGGAAATTCACCAGTCCGCCCAGCTGGGAATAGTCGCTGGAGCTTAAAGAACTCAGGGAAATCTCTTCATGCCCGGTATTTTTCAGCATGGCGTACGCCGACTTCTTCAGCATCTCCAGATCCCGCTCCCTGGTCGGGCGGTAAATCGTGCCTGCCTGGCAGAAACGGCAGCCCCGGATGCATCCTCTCTGGATCTCCAGCACCACCCGGTCCTGGGTGGCCTTGATAAACGGCACCACCGGCTTCTCCGGATAAGAGGCGGTCGTCATATCCGTGACCACCTGTTTCTGAACCTTTTCCGGCGCTTCCTCACAGACCGGTTCCATGGCCGCCACCGTGCCGTCCTCCTGATAGGACACGGCGTACAAAGAAGGCACGTAGATGCCGGGCACCGACGCCGCCCTGCGGAGGAACGCTTCCCTGGGCGCGCCGGACGCTTTCCATTCTTTATAGAGATCCATCAGTTCAAAATAACGGGTCTCTCCTTCGCCAATATAAAACAGGTCGAAAAATTCCGCCAGCGGCTCCGGGTTGTAGGCGCAGGGACCGCCGCCGATGACAAGGGGATGCTCCTTCGTCCGCCTGGAAGCCTCCAGCGGGATCTGCGCCAGATCCAGGATCTGAAGGATATTGGTGTAACACATCTCATACTGGATCGTGATGCCCAGGAAATCAAAATCTTTCACAGGATCCTGAGATTCCAGGGCAAAGAGCGGAATCTTCTGCTCCCGCATCACCTTGTCCAGATCCGTCCAGGGCGAGTAGACCCGCTCGCACCAGATATCGTCCCTTTGGTTAAACATGTCGTACAGGATCTGGATTCCCAGATGGGACATGCCGATCTCATATACGTCCGGGAAGCACATGGCAAAGCGGATATCCACTTCACCGGGATCCTTCATCACCGCATTGACCTCGCCGCCGATATAGCGGGCCGGTTTGTCAATACTCAATAAAATTTCATCGCTTAAAGCAAGTTTTCGCATTGTAAAATACCTTTTTCTCAAATTTGGGCCTGAGTCTGACCGTCAGAAGCATATCTTCCGCAGACTTCACCGCAGCCCAGTCCGTATAGATTGTACTATACGCGCTTGCCGGCTGTCAAAATGTTCTTATTTCTACTGAATCCCCACAACCGTCTCCACACCGCTTCCTTCCAGATAATTCAGCGTAATCTGATCCCCGGCACCGTACCGGATGATCTGCGGGAATTCCGCCACAGGAAGATCGAAGATCCGTTCATCTCCTTCCAGTATCACATAATAGCGGGAATTGCCGTCCAGCACCACCTGCGTGATGGTCTGGATCGTGCCGGATATCTCCTGCGCCTCCGACCGCTCTTCTTCCGTCACCTCTCCTGCTCCGATCAGTTCCAGATAAGCCTGCTCGCATTCACCCACTGTGTCTCCGATGGCCACGTTCTGGTACCGGGTGATGTTGACCATGGCATACTGCTTCACAAGCCCCGCCGCGTCTTTGAGCGCCATGAAGTAGGTGGGCTCGCCGGCCACGTTCAGCAGAAGCGGGAACGTGGCCTGGTATCCCAGATGCTGTACCTGGCCTTCCGCCGACGCCATGGCCGAATATTCTTCCGCTCCCGGGCACGCGTAATACCGGGACTCCATGGTACGCTGGTTCATCAGGACAAATCCCACGTTGGACTCATCGTTGCTCACGGAGGTCACGCCGGTATATACCCATACATCATCGTCCATAGCCAGATAATTGTAGCCGTCCGTGGTCACCAGACATCCCTTCTGCCCCAGAACACTGTTCAGGAAACCATTGGCATAGAGCCCATAATAATCGTAAAGCTGGATCAGCAGATTGGCCGAATACACAGAGTCCACCCACTGAGGGCAGTCTTCCATATCATAGCATACAGTATCCCCGGTAATAGCGTTGCACAGAACCACTTTGCCGATGGTCTGGCCGCCAAACAGTCCAATATTGAACTGCTTCACCGGACAGATCCAGTACGGCGTCCCCTCCTCGTCGATCTCAAAGCTCAGCCGGTCGAAAATATAGGTGGGATACCGGAACCGCAGATGCCGGTAAATATTCCTGTTGAAATATTCCGCCTGGGAATATTTAATATACTGTCCTTCCTCCAGACGGACGCACTGGGTATCCTGCGTCGCCATATCAATTGTAATATACGCCGGAATCCCCTGCCCCATATTAGTCAGCCATTTGATGGGGCTGGCATAGATAAGGGGCGTGACGCGCACCGGTTTCCCCTGGTAATTGATCTGCGTGTACAGTTCGCTGACTTCAAACTGGGAGACCATGTCCACCAGCGTGCCCATCATCCGGTTTCCCAGAAGAGAAGCCGAGCTTTTGTCCAGAAGCGGGATTTCATTGTAATCCACCTCTGCGATATCCTCAGTAAAAGTCCCGTCCTCCACCGTCATCAGTTCATGGTATTTCCTGGAATTGATGATGGGGGACGACAGGACGCTCCCCATCACGTAGATGACGGCCAGGACGCCTGCCAGGATCAGTGTAAGCTTCAAAAGTCTGATCTCCTTCACCGCATATCCGTCCCGAAGCTTCCTTACGCTGGAAGCGCACCCCAGGATCACCACCAGGGATATGACAAACAGCCAGAACCCATTGGAGTGGATATTGAATGCGGGAATCGTCACATAATAGTACACGCCCGCCGCCAGGAGCAGCAAAGCCCCCAGAAGCAGTTTAAATTTCAGTTTCATCAGATATTCTCCTTCCTGATCTGCGCTGTTCGTCCAGCCCGATCCATTCGTCCAGACTCAGCGGCATATAGTCCGAGTACATACAAAAGCAATTGATCATATGGCAGGGAATCTTTCTTACTGCGCCGTCCGCAGCCTCTGCCTCTGTCTGTGCCGTGATCCTCTGGAACTGCTCCATCAGACGCTGGTCATGGGTGTCGTGGACATGGCCGTAGAGCATATATACTTTAGGATTGCCCTCTTTGTCCAGCCGGTACTGCCCGTTGTAGCACATGACCGGGTAATGGCACAGGATCACTTTCCTTTTATTGTCGTGCAGTTCCGCATAAGGCTGGATCCATTGAAACCGCTCCCGGCAAAACGCCGTATCTTTCAGAAAGCGGTCATGGTTGCCCTGGATCAGATACAGTTTCCCGTGAAGCTGCTCCAAAAGCCGGTTCGTCTCCTCCGCCGTTCCCCAGGACAGGTCGCCCAGGATCACCACCTCATCGTTCCTGCGCACCTTCCGGTTCCACTGTCCGATCATATACTGGTTCATGGCTTCCATGCTTTCAAAGCCGCGCCGGTCCATCTTCTGGTTCAGCGCTCCGTGGAAAAAATGGCAGTCTGCAATATAGTACCGCATAACGCCTCCTGTTCGATTGCTTTTATAAAAGAAGTATAGACGATTCTGTATGTTTTCACAACAGAAAGTTGCGCGCAGGAAAAGGGCGGTCAGAAAACAGGGTCTACGATTTCCTTGGTGTTGTTATCAATGATTGACTGAATCAACTGAGCAAATACATTTCCCTCCGTACGGTAACGGATCAGATATTCTTTCGTTACTGGGAACATCTTTATGTAGTGAATACCATGCCGGTTTCTTGGTTTTGTCGTTGGCCTTGGCGGCAGCGCAAAATACTGCTCTCTCGGCGCCGCAGCCGGAACATTGGAACGGATCGGTACTGCAAAGTCATATTTTTGTCCTTTATATTTTAGCCGGATCACCAAAACATAGGGCCGTCCAGATTTTGTCAGTACTTCCGGATCACTTTTATATTTTTCAAGTAATTTGGGATTTATAGACACTAATTTCATCCATCATCCTCCATATGTATAAAAGAAGGGCCTGCCATGTCTCCATGCGTAAGCCCTTCTCTACAAGTAGGCGATATTCTACGCTTTAGAAGCACCCCGTCGCCTACGGAAGTTAAACATACACGTTCATGATATTCTTGCCGTCATGACCGACGAGCATCTCTGCTCATTTATAGTATACGCAACAGGAAGAAAAATAGCAACAATAAAATTAAGATTACAGTTCATGCATCAGCCAGGGTCAGTCAGAAGTATCTGCTCTCCTTCTCCCAGTGTTGACAAATCCACGCCGCAGTGCTAGGATAAATATGCGAAAAATCTGTTTCAGGGCGAGGTGCGATTCCTCACTGGCGGTGTTCGGCATACGCCGTAAGTCCGCGAGCCTGTCGGGAGATTCCTGCCATGCGGGTTCCCGTCCGGCAGAATGGGTGCGAATCCCATACCAACGGTACAGTCCGGATGAAAGAAACAATATCTGGTTCTGCTTTCTGTGTCCTGAAATGTTTTTCATTTCAGGATTTTTTACATTCAGAACTTCATATTCCTGTCAGGTTCTTCAATATTATATATCAGGAGGAATTTGAAATGTCACAAGAAATTACGCGTCCCGCAAGCCAGGAGAATACCCTGAAAGTGGTGAAAATGGGAATCCTGGTAGCCCTGTCCATTGTACTGGTCTATCTGATCCATTTCCCCATATTTCCGGCGGTAGCGTTTTTAGAGTATGACCCCGCAGACATCCCGATTCTGGTCGGCACCTTTGCCTTCGGTCCGGCGGCAGGGCTGATCCTCACCGTCGTCACCTCTCTGATCCAGGGGCTGACCGTCAGCGCGGCCAGCGGCCTGTACGGAATTCTCATGCATGTGATCGCCACGGGCGTACTGGTTCTCACAGCGGGAAACATCTACTGGAGAAAGAAGACGAAAAAAATGTCCATCATCGCCCTGGCGGCAGGCACCTGTGCCATGGCCGTGGTCATGATCGGCGCCAATCTGATCATCACGCCCCTGTTCATGGGTGTTCCCAGAAGCGTCGTATGGTCTCTGATGCCGTTCATCGTCGGCTTTAATGTCATCAAAGCCGGCATCAACAGTCTGGTCACGTTCATCCTGTATAAACGGATCTCCCCCATACTGCACCGATAGACGCCAAAACGGGCTGCCGGGACACATTGTTTTGTGTTTCCCCGGCAGCCCGCTGTTGTTTTAAAGATATTGTTCCAAAGCTCCGGCCGCATCCTCCGGAATCTCAAATACCAGTTCCAGTTTTCCCATTTCCAGCAAAATGCAGGATTCCTCTCTATAAAAATCCATCCGGCAGAGTTCCTGGAGCTTCCGGTCTTTTTCGTTCTGTCCCAGTTTTAAAGTCTCCTCCTGCATACAGACGAACTGTCCATCCGGCTGTGCGTCTTCGGGAAGCGTCCCCGGTTCCCAATCTCCCAGCGCCAGAGACTGTATAAAATCTTCTCTTTCCTCCTGCCCCTCCAGCGTCTGCACCAGTTCCCCTCCCTCATATATCCGGATCTCCTGGGCTTTTCCAATCTCTCCTGCCGCTTCAGCCGCCGCGTCTGTCCTTCCGCAGCCCCAGCACAGGACGGCGCTGAAAACTGCTCCTGCAAGCAGCCGCCTCTTTCTTTTTTTCATGGTATCATCCCTCTCTCTTTCAGCTTTCTTTCAGTCAGGACAAGTCCTCTTTCATAAGAAGACGGTACGATCTCTGGAATCCCCCCATATAGATGCAGAGAAAGACTCCTGCCCCGGCGGCCAGAAGCCCTGCTGCCAACAGCAGCGTATCCCCCGCCGACCATCCGGTGGAAATCAGCGGGCAGATCAGAAATCCCACGGCAATGAGCGCGATCCCTGTGAGCTGAAAAACATACGCGGTGCGTTTCTTTTCTGCATAGGCCGCATTCAGTTCCGCTTTCACCTGTTCGTCGAAAACCAGCGGTTCTCTGCCGATCTTCCCGTAAGGGCTGCCGGCCAGTTTTACGGAAAACAACAGTACAATAGCCGCGATCACAGACAGCATATACAGGATCATTCCCATATCCGTCCACCACAGGGAAAAGGACAGGCCTCCGACGATAAGTCCCCAGGCGGCTCCGGTCCGAAGGGACTGTCTCTTCCGGAACGCCAGAAATCCGTCCGCCGTCTCCCTGCTCACGTAGATCCCCTGTTCTTCTGCCTTCCCTGCGGCCGCGCTTTCCGATTTTTCTGCATCCACGCTCCCCTCTTCATTCAGAAGATAATCCAGCGTCACATGAAAGATCCTGCTCATGCGGACAATCTTTTCCGTCTCCGGATATCCGCTGTCCCGTTCCCATTTGCTCACCGCCTGCCGGGACACACCCATCTGGTCCGCAAACTCTTCCTGGGAGAGCCCCGCTTCTTTTCTGAGTTTTTGCAGTTTCTCTCCAAATGTCATATTTTCTGCCTCCTTATGCCGTCAGTATAAGATTCTGGCGGCCAGGACACCACCAACATGCGGTTGCAAATGCGCAACAGGGAGTTGCGGCACCTGCAGACAAGGGCGCCCTTTGACTTTTCCACCGCGATTTGCTATATTGAGACCGTCATATTTTATTATAGGAGGAAATAGAAGATGTTTCGTGAAATGCGCAGAAAAAAACAGCAGCTGACAAAGGAAGCCTGCGATGAGATCCTCTCCTGCGGAACCTCCGGCGTGCTCGCCCTGTCGGGAGACGGCGGCTATCCCTATGCGGTTCCTTTAAGCTACGTGTACAGCCAGGGAAAGATCTACTTCCACTGTGCCACATCCGGGCATAAAATAGACGCCATCAATCAGGAGCCCAAAGCGTCCTTCTGCGTCATCGGGCAGGATCAGGTGATCCCTGAAAAATACACCACCTGCTACCGCAGCGTCATCGTGTTCGGAACCGTCCGCATCCTGGAAGATGACCAGGAGAAAATGGACGCGGTAAAAATTCTCGCGGAAAAATATTCTCCCCATGAGAGTCCGGCCAACCGTCAGGACGCCATCCAAAAGGATTGGGACCGTCTGTGTATGCTGGAGCTGACCGTAGAACATCTCACCGGGAAAGAATGCATCGAACTGGTACGCCAGAGAGATGAAAGCGAACGTCCGGTTTCATAGCGCTGCTATCCCGCGGTCGATCTCTTCTTTTAATTTTCCAATGTGAAGGCCGTCGATGGTACGGTGGTTCACCTCCACCGACAGGTGAACCATCAGCCGTCCCTTATCTTCATAATATTTTCCCCACGCCAGATGCGGTACCGTGTCGTCCTTATCCAGCTTATGTTCGTTGGTCAGAGCAGTAAAGTCGAACCAGGGCGTGCAGGAAAAATAGATCAGCGCATCCGTCTCCTGTTCCTGATCCATAAAGCTTTCCTGCCGTTCGCTTTTCTCTTTGGCATGACGGCAGAATTCCATATAGTCCTCTTCCCAGGGCATCGTAATAATCTGAAACAGTTCAGAGCCTTTTTTCAGCGACGTAAAGCTGGGCTCCGTCCGGTCCAGCCTCACCACCGTATCACCCCTGACACGCAGCCTGAATTCCGGTATCGCATTTACCGCTTTCGTACAGACCCAGATCATCAGATGGTAAAAAGATATCCCTTTCTCTTTGGAGACTTCTTTCACCCTTGTCACATCCATGGGAATTGTGATGGAATAAAATGGATAATCCGCCCCTGAAAACAAATCAAAAATTTCTTTCCGTTCCCACGAAGACTGATCAATAATTTCCATGTCCATATCCTCCGTTTCCGGCAGCCAGCCCTTTCGTTCCGTTTATTGTATCACAGAAAAACAATGGCTGTACAGCGGCAGATATCACGATTTCTTCCTCGTCATGAAAACTCCGACGATTGCTCCTGTAAAGACCACCGGCGCAAATCTGATAAACAGCCACTCGAACGCGTGAAAAACAGCCCCGGCAACGGCAATTTCCGGATCATTATAATCCCACCCCAGATAAGGACTATTTAGTACCACTAACGCTGTAAAAATGACTGCTATGGCCGCGCACAGGGAGATAAACAGCCAGTGAAGAATTTTTCTGCCCACCGCTCCCCTCTGCGCCAACTGTAAGTTTATAACCTCCAGTTTTTCGGAAATCGCTTTCAAATTGTCCGCCTCCGTTTCCATCACCGTTTCTCCGAGCAGCACGCTTACAGGCGTTTCCAGTGCTTCCGATATAACAATTAACATATCAGAATCTGGAACGGACAATCCCTGCTCCCATTTCGAGACTGTTTGACGAACCACATTCAGTTTGACGGCCAGTTCTTGCTGCGAAAGTCCTTTTGATTTTCTGATTGCTTTTATATTTTCATTCAGCATCAGGACAAGCCTCCTTCCCTTCGTTTCTGCCTCAATTATATGGAGAACCGCCCGTTGCCGCAAGCAACACTTTTTAACATTCAAATAGAATGATATTTTTCCTGATAAACCAACCAGTACATCAAAAAAGCGATGAAACTATATACGCCAAATGCCGCGACAGGCAAAAATATTCCCCCATTTGCGGAAGCTGTCAACCTGTCAGAAATAATGGAAAGGCAATAGGTAATTGGATGCCAATGCGCCAATTTTCCGTTTATTACAAAAACGCCAGATATTCCCAGCAGGGCTGATAGAATGCTCCCCCACACATACTTTCCTTTTTTTCTGGAGAACCACAGTATCATCGGCAGTATTCCCACATAAATACCAATTCCCAAAATCAAAAGAGAAAGTCCTTCTTTTAAGAGTAAATAATATGTAAAGTCCGGGCATTTCAGCAGCAAGCCGCAGACACCGGATACCGCTGCTGCCAGGAGGCTGAAATAAACCGCAAAAAGCATCAGCACGAAAATCTTTGCTTTTACCATATCAGACCATTTAACCGGAATTACCAGAAGATTTTTCTGTGTTTCCAGCGCATACTCCCGATCGATCATATAACCTCCCAACAGAGCAAGCACAAAGGGAAAAAATAACAGCGCATTATTATAAAGATACATATCTGCAAAAGTTAAAAACGCAATCGCGCCGTCTCTCATCGTAAATGCCTGTATACAGGTAATCAGAGCCGACAGCAGGATGCTGATATAGCCGACGGAAACCATTTTCAGACGTTTCATTTTTTTCAGTTCTGCAGTTACCAATAGATTCACTTTCATTCCTCCTGCCTTTTCCCTGTTCCCACCGCCAGAAGAAGTGAGCCAATCACATTCAGTGACAATATCAGAATTCCTTTTTCAGCCGGATAATACAGAGTATCCAATCCTGTCCGAAGATTGTCCGTATATTCCAGAATACTGACAGGATAAATAATCCGGTATGCAAGCAATATGGGCAGACGCAGCTCCAGGCAGCGAAACATGGTAACCTGCCACACAAGTATAAAGTTGAACATCACAAACATATTCGCGGCAATCATTGCAATCAAATATTTTCTCCGCAGCAGAACAATAAGCCAGGCCACAGGCATGGTCCCTGCCACTGCCGCAAACGAAGTAACCAGGAAGACGGAAAATACCCTTATAAAATCAGGATCATAATTTCTAAGGACGACACCGCCCGCCATCGTATACGCCGTATTGATTCCGGCGAACAGCACAACAAAAGTGAGCGCCGCCGTGATCTTGGACAGAAAAAGAGCGCTCTTGGAAATTCCAGCCGTTAAAATATTTTTCCATGTATCATTCTGTTCTTCCAAAGAAAACAACGTCAGCAGCAACACAGAAAAAATGAAGGGCGCGATCAGGAAGCTGCCGAACTGTACGTTCATTCCCACCAGATTACGAAACCTGTAATGATTATTTACGCACAGAATGGTACAGAAAGCCGGCAGCAGCATTCCAATGAAAGCGATAATTGCGACTGTTTTCTGACGCTTCATCTTTTTCATTTCATTCCAATATAATCTAAGCAATTCCCCCGCCCCCAGTAATCTTTTTAAAATAATCTTCCAGGGTATCTCTGCGTCTGTATATCTCGTCCACAAATATCCCCTGTTCGGCAAAAACTCTGACCAACTGCCTCGTCTCTTTTTCTGTTTCGAAGATTTGAATCATCCCATCCGCCCCGACCTGGTATTTCCTGATTTTAAGAATCTCGTCCAAGATATACGCAGCCCTCTCCACAGGCTCTGCCCGCAGGGAAATATACTGCATATTTTCTTCTTTCAACTCCTGATAATTCCGTTCTTCCAGCAAAATCCCATCATGAATAATTCCAATTTGGTCTGCTATCAGATCGATTTCCGATAAAATATGACTGGAAATCAGAATCGTTTTCCCACATTCCTCCGCTAATTCTTTTAGAAAGCGCCTCATTTCAGCCACACCAATCGGATCGAGGCCATTCACAGGTTCATCCAAAATAAGCAGTTCCGGATCATGGATCATTGCGGCGGCAATTCCGACACGCTGTTTCATGCCAAGCGAAAATTCCGCGTACAATTTTCGGTCTTTATGCGGCAGGCCAACATGCTCCAGACTTTTTCTCACCGCATCCTTTTGAATCACCCCGCGCAGACTTGCAAGAATCTCAAGATTTTCCGCCGCAGTCAGATTTGGATAAAATCCGGGTGTTTCAATCATAACGCCGATTCGGTTTAAAACGCTTTTTTCCGGCTTTCCAAACGGTTTCCCAAAAAGCCGTATGGTTCCTTTTGACGGTTTTGTAAGTCCAACAAGCATTTTCATAATCGTCGTTTTTCCTGCGCCATTTCTTCCTAAAAGCCCGTATATTTTACCTTTTCTCACATGGAGGCGAATGTCTTTCACGGCCGATATTTCATCAAAATGTTTGGTGAGTCCTTCTGTTTCAATAACCAGGTTGTCCATATAATAAGCACCCTTTCAAAACGTCATATAATTGTTTGATTCCATTATATCAGACTGTTTTGCACCTAGTCTTAAAGAAACCTTGCAAGTTCGACGCAGAAAGTCGTTCCCTGATGTTCCGCTGATTCCACAGAAATTTTCCCCTTTTGCAACAGAACCAGTTCTTTCGTTATTGCCAGGCCAAGGCCTCCTCCCACACGGTTTCCGGAAGTTTCTTCCTGATGCAGTCGCTCAAAGACGCTGGGAATCGCTCCCGCTGAAATGCCCCTTCCATTATCCTTGACTTTTATCTGCGCATAGTCTTTCACAACAGATACTTCTATCCAGATCTTAGACGCGTCGCTGTGTTCCCATGCGTTCTTAATCAGATTATTTATGATACGCTCCATAAAAAGCTTATCCGCCATCACATAAATCTCTTCTTTTTCCGTCACGAAATCATATGAGATATGGCTGTTTTCAAAGGTTTCTATCCATCCCGCGTAAATCCTGCGAAGTTCTTCCACCACATCCATCGGTTTCAGGTTTGCCTTTTCATCTTTTGAATGAAGTTTAAACCACTGGAACAATTCATCGATATACTGCTTCAGGAGATATGCTTTTTCTCTGGCAGTTTCCACCGATTCCCTGCTGCTTTCTCCCTGTATAAGCTGATAATGAACCGCATCCAGACAGCCGATGATGGAAGTCAGCGGCGTCCGGACATCATGTGATAAACAGGTCATCAGTCTGTCGTTTCTGACTGCGCCTCGTTCTGAATTGATCAGCTGCTCTTTCGTTTTCATCAGAATTTCGTTGATCTTATAGCAGGTATCTGTAAGCAGTGTCCTTCTGTGAACCACAATTCTCCTGTCCAGATTTCCGTTTTGAACATCCGCCAAAACTTCGTTGATTTCTTTTATCTGCTTCATTACCAGAAACAGGTATATCCATAAACCGGCACAGAGCAGTATCAAGATGATGATTACGCCTGTCATTTCAGTTTCCTCCATCGAACCGATAACCAACTCCCCTTATCGTACTGATCAAACGAGGCGTGGCAGGATCT
Organism: uncultured Lachnoclostridium sp.; assembly: GCA_944381625.1. GTDB lineage: Bacteria > Bacillota > Clostridia > Lachnospirales > Lachnospiraceae > Hominiventricola. Next base: position 161,728 of record CALWLW010000001.1, on the reverse strand, counting down.
ATCTCTATTTTCTTTCTTATCTTACTGATGACTGCCATAATATTATCATCGTCATAAACATACTCTTCCTGCCAGACTGCCTTATATATCTGCTTTTTGGTATAGATCTGTCTTGGCGACGAAGCCAGAAAATATAAAACATCAAATTCTTTTCCTGTCAAAAAAATTTCTCCATGTTCTGTTTTGACCGCCCTACTTGCCGGATCGATGGTAATGGAAGGATATTTCAATTCTTCTATTTTCAGCAGTCCATTGTTAAACACTGTATTCCGTCGTATCTGCGAATCCACTCGCGCAAGAAGTTCTTTCATGTCAAACGGCTTTGTAATATAATCGTCTGCGCCTGTATATAGCCCGTTTACTTTATCGTCCTGAGTATCCTTTGCTGTCAGCAGAATGACCGGAGTTGTACAATTTTCCCGAATCTTTTCCAGCACAGAAAATCCATCCATTCCCGGGAGCATGACGTCAAGCAGTATCAGCGAATATTTATTCCGTTTCAGGAAATCAAGCCCCTGCTTTCCATTTCGTGCCAAATCTATTTCATACTTTTCTTTCATACAGCTATACAGCAGATTTAATAAATCACCGTCATCATCCACAAGCAGTATCCTGTATTTTTGTTTCATCATACGTCACCTCATTTTTCTATGAGGCCATTATATTGCATTTTATATGCTCTTTTCAAGTTTACTTCCAGTGGGTGAAGAGTTCCCTGCGTAATACTGTGATTTTTACTTTGTGTTCCATTTTTATTTATAAAACAGCCGTATACCAGGCTCCCAGCCGCGCCGCCCTAACGTCCGACGAAGCCTCATGCCGGGTGTGCTATCTTTTAAATCTGGACGGCATGAAAGGTCTGGGACACTCCGCCCTTCTGCTCATCGATGAAGAAGGAAACGGACAGCTTTTCAGTTATAATGGAATGCAGTACAACCTCTTCTGGTGTCTGATGGGCAAAGAGGGCATCGGAAAAATGAAGAATATTCAGATGGATCCCGAAGAAACAAGCGCCTTTTTAGAAACTGGAAGGCCGGTTCTTTCAGAAGAAGAATCAAAAGAATATCAGGAGTGCACAGATTTTGACCGCATATTATACCGGTACATTTCTTCTGAGCAATACGAACACATCCTCGACGGAACAAAACAGTACATAGAAACGGGAAATCAATATGAAGCGCTGTACGCTTCCCTGCATGCCGCCTCAGGGCAGCCGGAAGCTCAGGCCAATGACATAGAAAAGCAGATGGATCTGCTCCTGTGCCAGGAGCAGACTCCCAAATATCAAATCTATACACATAACTGCGATACGGCGGCCAGGGAACTGATCGCGCGGACCGACGAGGGCATGGCTCTGTACAACCGTTCAGCAGCCAGGCTGACGCCGTCCGCCAACTACAGAGCCATGTGCCGGATGCTGGATGAAACCTGGGGATACGGAATCCTGGGAGAAGACACTTTAACAGAAAAGCTGCTCCAGTAATCCCCCTACTCCGTATACTCCTCATAGATCGCCACATGGTCATAAATACACCGCCAGCTGCTGTGCGCGTCCGCTGTGACGCAGATATAGTGCTTTCCGCTGTCCGTGATCTCATAGCTGGCCGCGCAGCTCCCGGACTGCGCCACATATCCGGTCTTGGCGCACACCACTTCCCCGTTGGTCTCCTTGTCTTCGATCCGGCGCAGGAACCAGTTGGAGATCAGGATACCCTCCGGATGCTGTTCTGTGGAAGACGTGGTATACGTATGGGCGGAAAGCACCTCCCTGCACAGGTCGTTTTCCACCGCTGCTTTCAGGATCACCGCCATATCGTAGAGCGTACAATAATGGTTCTCATCATAAAGGCCCACGCAATTTGTAAAATGGGCCGTATCAGAAATCCCCAGTTCCTCCAGCTTCTCATTCATCAATGCCACAAACCCCTCCAGGGAACCGGCCACATAGCAGGCCAGCCCCGCCGCGGCATCCGCTCCGGACGGAAGCACGGTGCCGTAAAACAGGTCTCTCACCGTCACCGTCTCGCCGTCCCCAAAGCCTGCGGAGCTGCAGTCATTGGAATAGCTGTAGTCTGTGATCTCCCTGGTGATGGTAAACGTATCGTCCAGATCGGTCACATGTTCCGCCGCCACCAGGACGGTCAGTATCTTGGTCATGGATGCCGGAATGATTCGTTCTCCTGCCCCTCTCTGAACCACTACCCGGTTGTCGTCCAGATCGATCAGAACCGCGTTGCTGCTGGTCACGGTCTCGCCGTTCACCGCCCCCGCACTGTCTGTGCCTGTAAAAGTGTAACCTGCGGCAAATGGAAGATCCGGTGCCGGTTCTTCCTGCGCATCCGCGTCCTCCTGCCCTGCACTGTCTTCCTGGTCTTCCTTTTCCCCATCCTGCGATATACCCGCAGGCGCTTCCTGTCCTTCAGGCTCCACCGCCGTTCCCGACAGCGCTGCATCCTCCTGCCCCGTTGCCCCCGACACTTCTGCATTCTCCGCCGCCTCTTCTGTCTCAGAAGCCCCCTGAGCAGATAATTGGGCAGGGGTGTCCTGCTCCCCCGAATTGGGCTTTAAAAACCATATTCCGCACACAATAAGGCACACGGCCGCTGCGCCGCCAAACATCATCATCCTTCTGCGTCTTTCCCTCTGTCTTCTCATCCTCCGGTAAGCCGCCCGCTTCCTCTCCCGGCGCAGCCGTTCTTCCGACTCAAAATCCCGCACGTCATTTCCTCCGAATATATCTCTTTATGCATAAACGGTCCGCATAAGAAATGCATCTTATGCGGACAGATGTAACTTCTTTCCGTGTGCTATTTTATCAGAACTTCTCGTTCATTTCAATCAGGATTTACCGCGGGAACTGCCGGAACTGGCCATATTTATCGCCAGAACATCCGTCATTCCATCCATATTGGCCGCGCTTCAGGGCGTGTTGGAATAGCAATTATAATCGAACCAGCCGATCCACGATTTTTTCTTCCATATGAGCCGGAACGGCGTCTGCCGCAGGATATAGTCATGGCAGACCGGATGAAGATATATCATAGTACAGGTCCTTGGCCTGCGCTTCAGGCTTTCCTGAAGGTGATCCATCATCGCGTGAAACACTTCTTCCGGGAAAGGGTTGTAGAGATAAAAGTAGTTATAGGCATCATAGTCCTGAAACTCCAGCGCGTCCGCCTGGAAAGCGCGGCACTGTTCCAGACCCAGCCTAGAAAAATTATCATTGGCAATATGGGTCAGCGTCTCCGACAGGTCGTATCCCCGGATGGAACCGAAGGGAAAGCGGCTCATCAGGTACATGGCCTTCCCTTTCCCGCAGCCGATGTCCAGAATATGGTCTTCCTGGCTGATGGGAAATCTTTTCAGGATACGGACCAAAGCGTCCGTGGTGGGCTGATACTGATTTCCATGGTTTTTTGTAAATCCTGCGCTTTCCTGAGTCATCCAGCCGGAAAAATCTGCGTTTTTCCGAAAGAAGCGGTCATTCAGGCAGGCAAACCGCTGCCAGATCCCGCAGAGCATTCCATACAAAGGTGTCTTCATATCCCAGTCTCCTGTTCCAAGTAAAACGTCTGTGAAAATCAAGTTTAAACGTCAGTTAAAAGATATATTATCCTCTGTATCCAATATAATGCCCCGGGGAGCAGATGTCTAATACCTGTTTTATATAGTCTGTAATACGTTTTACGCATGGACGCCCAGCGCCGGCAGGGTCATAAGAAACGTGCCCGCCGCGATCAGGACCAGTCCTGCCGCCGCCCTTCTGGTGAGTTTTTCTCCAAATACCAGGCAGGAAAAGGCAATGGTGATCAGTATGCTCAATTTATCGACGGGCACTACCACGCTGGCGGGGCCGTCCTGCAGCGCCCGGTAATAGCAGAGCCAGGCTCCGCCTGTGGCGATCCCCGACAGGCAGATAAACAGCAGTTCTTTGGGCGGAATCTCCCCTACCTTGTCCTGTTTTTTCGCCGCGAAAACCACGATCCACGCCATCACCAGCACCACGCCGGTGCGGATCGCCGTACCCAGATTGGACTCCACGCCTTCGATGCCGATTTTACCCAGAATGGACGTAAGGCTTGCGAATACCGCCGACAGTACGGCGTATACCATCCAGGCTTTTCCCGCGGCGGCGGAGTTCTTCCCTGCCGCCACGGAAGCTTCGCCGCCTGCCTTCCCTGCCGCCACGGGAACTTCGCCGCCCGCTTTTTTCTGGATCATCATCAGCGTTCCCGCCAGGATCAGAACCATGGCCGCGCCGCCCGCCAGGGAAAAGGCTTCGCCCAGAAAGAGAAACGCCAGCAGCATGGATAAAACGGTGCTGGATTTGTCTATGGGAACCACCTTATTGATATCGCCGATCTGCAGCGCCCGGAAATAACACAGCCAGGACGCTCCCGTAGCGATTCCCGACAAAGCCAGAAATACCCATGTATGCGCCGACAGCGATCTGATCCCCGAAAAAGAACCGGTCAGGAAAACCATGACCCAGGCAAAGATCAGCACGACGATGGTGCGGACCGCTGTGGCCACCACGGAATCCGTCTCCCGGATGCCGCATTTCGCAAGAATCGCGGTGATTCCTGAGAAAAATGCCGATCCCAGGGCAAATATAAACCACATGATATCTCTACCTCCTTGCATACTTTCAAAAATTTCCGGGGCAGTTTCTGTACAATATGTTATAATCTGTCTGGACATTTGTAAAGGCATACGCCGCGGAAAGGGGCCAAACATGAAAATCATACGCACGCTGGAATTCCACACCGGCACCAAAGAAGAAAAGCTTCCAGGCTTTACGCCAGATTTTCCTTATATCGCCTCACAAGTCGAGCTGGATTATTTCCGGGAGCATTTTATTCCCTGGCACTGGCACCGGGCCATAGAATTATTTTATATGGAGAGCGGCGAACTGCTCTATGAAACGCCAGGCAGCGCCATGAGTTTTCCCGCGGGCTCCGGAGGCATGATCAATTCCAATGTGCTTCATACCACAAAATTCCGTCCCGGAAAAGGAAAAAACGTACAGCTTCTCCATATCTTCGACCCTCTCCTGCTCTCAGGAAGCACAGGAAGCCTGATCGACCAGAAATATATTTCCCCGCTGGTCATGACTTCTCATATTGAAATAATTCCCCTGTACCCGGAGAATCCGGAGCAGGCGGAGGTTCTCCATATGATACGCCAGGCATTCCGTCTGCCGGAAGACGGTTGGGGCTATGAAATGCGGGTGCGGGAACTGCTGTCCCAGATATGGCTGAAACTTTTGCAGATATGCTCCGTCCGCTTTCAGGAAAACGCCGCCGCTCACCCTTCCGCAGACAAAGCCAAATCCATGCTCATCTATATTCATGAGCATTATGCGGAGAAAATATCCATAGCCAGGCTCTCCTCCGCGGCTTATCTCAGTGAAAGAGAATGTTATCGGATCTTTCAGGATTGTCTCCATATGACTCCGGTTCAATACATCACAGAATTTCGGATTCAGATGGCCTGCCGGATGCTGACAGAGAGCCGCTGCTCCATGACGGAGATCAGCCAGGCATGCGGCCTTGGGAGCAGCAGCTATTTTGGCCGCATTTTCCGGGAACGCACCGGATACTCTCCGCTGGAATACCGGCGTAAATGGCAGGATTGTGCTAAAAACTGACAGAAAAACGATATTTCATAGTCATATTCCGCACTATAATGATATTAAATCAACGATGTGCGGAGGTAAAATATGATGATAAAAGTAAAGATCCTGAACCTGAAAAATTTTCTCAAGGCAGTCAACCAATGCAGCGGGCGGGTGCTGGTTCTTTCCCCGGATGGGACGAAAACAGACATCAACGGACGGTTCACCGCCCAGTGCCGCCTGAGGGACCAGTACGAAGAAAACAGGAAATGTCTCCCGCTTACGCTGGATTTTGACAGGACAGAGGATTATTTTCGCATTGTCTCTTACTATGCCGGCGACTGCTGAGACGCGCCGATATGGCCGGGGCGTACCGGCGGCTGCCCGGGCGCGCTCCCAGCCGCATAACGCGAAAACTGCCGTACCTGGCCTGGTCTGAGGCCGGACGGCAGTTTTTTGTCCATATATTCTATCTGTGTGCTATCTCCACACAATATCCGCTTTCTTCCTGGGCGCCGTTCTCCGATAGGATACCGCCGGATATCCGGCCAGCATACAGCATACCAGCGGTGTATCCGGTATCCCCAGCCACTCCTTCAGCACAGGGTCCGCCTCTATGATGCGGGTCAAGTACCCGCTGTAGAGCACGCCCGCGCCTTCCGCCGCCGCCATATTCTCCATGTTGGCCGCCGCCAGGCCCCCGTCCAGCGGGTTATCCGCGGCGATCAGGATACAGGCCGGGGTATTGAAAAACAGCCCGTCGTCCTCCGCGTTTTTGCTTCTCCTGCGGTGAAGAAACTTGAAAAACGCCGCGTAATGAGGATTTTCCTCCTTCATCCGATCCATCAGCTCCGGCACCCGGTTCCAGAGCAGTTCTTTAAATTCCTCCAGTTCCTCCTGAAGCACGATAAAACGGCACGCCTGACGGTTCTTGGCAGTGGGTGTGTAACGCCCCGCCTGCAGGATCCGCTCCAGACACTCTCTGTTCAGCTTTTCTTTTCGGAAATTGCGGATGCTCCTTCTGAACTTCACCGCATGGAGGAAATTCTGAGGCTGTACGGCAAAAGTCTCTTCATCGTATTCTTCCACATCGTCCATATCGTATTCTGGAATGCTCACCGCCCCTTTGGGACAGACGGCCACACAGTGGCCGCACTGGATACATTCCGGGGTATAGACCGCGCATCCCTCTTTCACAGCCAGCTTCCCTGCCGGGCAGTCCTTCGCGCAGAGCCCGCAGCCGATGCATTTTTCTTCATCAATGACAATCATCTTCCTATGCCTCTTCCTTTCCCGGCTCCCCATGACGGAACCTGATCTCCCCGGTTTCGTCGTCCATGCTCTCAATGACTGCCAGAGACTCCACCTGGTAGCCTTTCTCCCGGAGCAGGCGTCCTCCTATCTGCTGGCCCTTCTCGATGGCGATCCCGATGCCCTCCACCGTGGCGCCGGCATGCTCGATGATATCGATCAGCCCGTTCACCGCGCATCCGTTGGCCAGGAAATCGTCGATGATCAGAATATGGTCGTCCGGCCCCAGATATTTTTTGGATACGATCACGTCGTACACTCTTTTATGGGTGAAGGACTCGATCTTGGTACTGTACACTTCACCGTCGATGTTAATGCTCTGCGCCTTTTTCGCGAACACCACCGGAACGTGGAAATACTGGGCGGCGATGCAGGCGATCCCGATGCCCGACGCCTCTATGGTCAGGATCTTGTTCACCGGCCTGCCTTCAAACAGCCGCCGGAATTCTTTCCCCATCTCGTTGAACAGTTCGATATCCATCTGATGGTTCAGAAAATTGTCCACTTTCAGCACATTTCCCTTTTTTACGATCCCGTCTTCCCGGATTCTCTTCTCCAATAATTCCATGCTTTTATCCTCAGTTCTTTCAGTTTGATAGCCTCCGTCTCAATGGAGGCGTTTGACTTATTTTATCACCCGGGCCGCGGTTCGTAAAGAGTCAGTTCCAGGATTCGGCCAGCCTGGACAGCTCCGTCTGCAGTTCGTTGTCCGTCACCGCCTCCACGATCTGTTCCGCCGATATGCCCAGCACGGTTCCGCCGGTATAGTTCAGGTACGCGAACCCGGCGAACAGAAGCAGGCAGACGGTAAATTTCAACTTAAACAGGGTAAGCGGCCTGGACGGCTCCTCCTGGGCCGGGCGGCCATAGATCTCGCTGCTCCCTCCGCCGTAAGTCTCTCTTAAAAGCTGTTCTCTGTATGCGCCCATAAAAATCCCCCCTCTGCTGTATCTTATGAGCAGAAGGGGGGAAACATGACGTATCCGTTTACCGGTTGGCCAGTTCTTTCATGATATCTTCCCAGGTCACGCCTTTCTCCGCCATCAGTACCATGGCATGATAAAGAAGATCCGACATCTCGTATTTAATCTCTTCCGGATCCGGGTTCTTGGCGGCGATCACCAGTTCCGTCGCTTCCTCTCCCACTTTCTTCAGGATCTTGTCAATGCCCTTGTCAAAGAGGTAATTGGTATAGGAACCTTCCTTGGGATGGTTTTTCCGATCCAGGATAACGCCGTATACGTCCTCCAGCACATGAAGGGGATTTTTCGCCTCAAAGTCCCGCTCCACCAGGTCCCGGTAGAAGCAGGTACGGTTCCCCGTATGGCAGGCAGCTCCGATCTGACTGACTTTCGCCAGGATCGTATCGTTGTCGCAGTCGATGGAAAGGGATTTTACATACTGAAAATGTCCGCTGGTCATCCCTTTCGTCCAGAGTTCGTTCCGGCTGCGGCTCCAGTAAGTCATCTTGCCCGTGCGCAATGTGGTCTCGAACGCTTCTTCGTTCATATAGGCCAGCATCAGCACTTCTCCCGTGCGGTAGTCCTGGGCGATCACCGGAACCAGTCCGTCTCCGTCCGTCTTCATCTCGCTCCAGGGAAGGCTGCTCTCCAGCGTATTCATCTCCAGCCCTCTTCTGGCCGCCTCCGCTTTCAATTCCATAAAATCCGCCGCTTCCGAGGAAAAATAGGCGCTGGCAATTCCTGACGCCCATTTATTGGCCAGCACATTGATCACCCCGTCCTGGGACGCCGCGGGACTGATGCTGATAACCGGCAGCTCCCCATTGTAAGGACAGTGGGTATCTGACCCGGACCACAGGATCAGGCTTCCCCACTGATCCAGTTCTTTGGTAAGCTGTTCTTCGTCCGCGATGGAAAAACCGATCTTCTCCTTCCCGAACCGTTTGGAGACTTCTCCGGTCATCTCCACGTTGCTCTCCCTGCCGTAATTCAGAATCGCCTTGTCGCATCCGGCGTACAGATATTTTTTCACATCCTCCACTCTGCGGATACGGCCTCCCGCATACACCGGGATCTGGGCCGTGCGGGCGATCTCTTTCATCAGCCCGATATTCTGCTCATGCTCCTCGTCTGTCTCGGCCAGATCGAACAGCAGGATCGCGTCCGCTCCGTTGTCGCTGTAAAATTCCGCCAGTCTTACGCCGTCCTGCCCGCTGACCTTTCCCCCGCGCAGGGGCATCACTGGAACCAGATATTTTTTTCTCATCATTCTAAACTGCCTTTCGTCGATAATACATCCGTGATTCTCTCGTCTACAGCCACTGCCATATCCAGCGCCTTGGCAAACGCTTTGAACATGGCTTCGCAGATATGGTGGCTGTTGCTGCCCGCCAGCACCTGGAAATGAAGGTTCATCTCTCCGCTGTAAGAGACGGCGTAAAAAAATTCTTTCACCATCTCCGTATCCATGTCCCCGATCTTCTGGGCCGCGAACTCCGCGTTGGACACATAATAGGGCCGTCCGGACAGATCCACGGCGCAGAGCACCAGCGCCTCGTCCATGGGCAGGATACAGCTTCCGTAGCGCCGGATGCCTTTTTTGTCTCCCACCGCCTCTTTGATGGCCCGTCCCAGCACAATACCCGTGTCTTCAATGGTATGGTGGCAGTCCACCTCCAGATCCCCGTCCGCTCCGGCCTCCAGGTCGAACAGTCCGTGCCTAGCAAATCCGTCCAGCATATGGTCAAAAAAACCAATCCCCGTATCCACCTTCGCTTTCCCTGTACCGTTCAGGTCCAGGGACACATTGATACAGGTCTCCTTCGTATTGCGTTCTATGGACGCCGTCCGTCCCATGCTCATCCCTCCTGTTCCTGATCTTCAAAACGCACCCGCACCGAATTAGCGTGGGCCGTGAGCTGTTCCTGCTCGGCAAAATACTCAATGTCTCCGTGCACGCTCTCCAGCGCCTCCCTGGAGTAGTAGATAATGCTTGACTTTTTCACAAAGTCGTCCACGGACACCGGCGAGAAAAATTTTGCCGTTCCGTTGGTGGGCAGGATATGGTTGGGCCCCGCGAAATAATCCCCCAGGGGCTCGCTGCTGTACTCTCCCAGGAAGATGGCCCCGGCGTTGCGGATCTTCATCATGACCTCGAAGGGATTGCGGGTCACAATCTCCAGATGCTCCGACGCGATCAGGTTCACCGTCTCCACCGCGTCCTCCATGGAGTCCGCCAGCAGAATCCATCCGTAATTGTCCAGGGATTTCTGTATAATCTCCCTTCTGGACAGTTTCTCCACGAAGCCGTCCACTTCCTCGGAGACTCTTCTGGCCAGCTCCGGGCTGGTGGTCACCAGGATCGCGCTGGCCAGCTCGTCGTGCTCGGCCTGGGACAGAAGATCCGCGGCCACATACCGGGGATTGGCTCCCTCGTCCGCCAGCACAAGGATCTCGCTTGGGCCCGCGATGGAATCGATGCCCACGTAGCCGGAGACGGCTTTCTTGGCCAGGGCCACAAAGATATTTCCCGGCCCGGTGATCTTGTCCACCCTGGGGATGCTCTCCGTCCCGAAGGCCATGGCCGCGATGGCCTGTGCCCCGCCCATCTTGTAGACAGCGTCCGCGCCGGCCTCCCTGGCGGCGCACAGCACCGCCGGATTCACTTTCCCGTCCCTGCCGCAGGGCGTAGCCATGATCACCTGCTCCACCCCGGCAATCTTGGCCGGGACAATGTTCATCAGCACGGAAGACGGGTACACCGCCTTGCCGCCCGGCACATATACGCCCGCCGCCCGAAGAGGCGTCACCTTCTGTCCCAGCAGCGTTCCCTGGGGCGTGGAATCGAACCAGCTGTACTGCTTCTGTTTCTCATGGTATGCCCGTATATTTTTCAGGGATTTCCGGATGGTCACAAGAAGCCTCTCATCAATCTTTTCATAAGCCTCCTGAAATTCTTCCTCCGTCACCTGGATATTGGCGGCGCTGATCCCTTCCCAGTCGAATTTCCGGGTCAGTTCAAACAGCGCCCGGTCTCCTTCCGTGCGCACCTGCTCCACGATCTTCGCCACCGTATCGCTGTACTGCTCATAATTATTGGGACTCCTCTTTAACAGGGTGTCCAGCAAATCCTTTTTGGATGCTTCATCCAGCCTGACTGTCCGCATCGTCCATCCCTCCTACAATACTGCCTTCAATTCCTGGATCAGCCTGCCGATCCGTTCGTTTTCCATCTTCATGCTCACCTGGTTCACCACCATGCGCGCGGAGAGGGGGCAGATCTCTTCCAGAACCTTCAGCCCGTTTTCCCGCAGCGTGGAACCTGTCTCCACAATATCCACGATCACCTCTGACAGACCCACGATGGGCGCCAGCTCGATGGAGCCGTTCAGCTTGATGATCTCCACCGTCTGATGCTTCTGGTCATAAAAATAATTTTTCGCGATATGAGGGTACTTGGTGGCCACGCGGATCAGCTCCTGTTTCTTCAGAAGCTCCTGGGCAGATTCCGGTCCGCACACGCACATGCGGCACTTGCCGTAGCCCAGATCCAGCACCTCGTACATGCGCCGGTTCTCCTCCTGGATCACATCCTTGCCCACCACGCCGATGTCCGCCGCCCCGTATTCCACGTAGGTGGGCACATCGGGACCTTTCGCCAGGAAAAATTTCAGCTTCCGCTCCTCATTTACAAAAATCAGCTTTCTGGTATCCGGATCCTTCATCTCCTCGCAGGTGATCCCGATCTGCTCCAAAAGCTCCATGGTCTTTTTTGCCAGACGCCCTTTACACAGGGCAAACGTCAAATATCTCATGCTGTACCTTCCTCTATCCTTCTATACGGATGATCTCCCGGATCCCGTTCTTTTCGGCATATGCCTGATAATCTTTCCCGATGCGCTCCTGGGCCATCTCCGCCGCGATCCCCTGTCTCCGGTATTCCACGGCCTTTTCAATGGCCTTCTTCGCCTGGGACGCCCGGTAAACGATCAGCACCCGCGGCTCCTGCGGCTCTTCTCCGATCTTCTGTCTGGACAGGGCGCTCATGAGACGGTCCACCACAAACGCGAAGCCCGTGGCCGGCGCCGGTTTCCCGAAATGATCCATCAGCGTATCGTAACGGCCTCCCTTGGCCACCGGCTCCCCGGTTCCGTAAGTATAGGCCTGGAAGATAATGCCCGTATAATATTTGTATTTGCTCACCACGCCCAGATCAAAGGCCAGGTATTTTTCAAATCCGTAGCAGGCCACCAGCTCCCCTATCCTTCTAAGGCGGTCCACCGCGCGCTTCGCGTCCTCCGTCACCGCGCACCGGTCCGCCCTGTCCAGCACCTCCCAGGACCCGAACAGGTTGGGAAGCTCGGCAAACGCCTCTCTGAGTCCCGCCGCGATGGGCAGCGGCTCCAGCAGTTCCCGGACGCCGAAGATATTTTTGTTGGAGATAAATTCCCTCAGTTCCCGCTCCATCTCCTCATCCGGATGGGCTTCTTTCAGAAGGCTTTTGAAAAATCCCACATGCCCCACGCTCACCTGGAATTCTTTCAGGCCGCAGGCCAGCAGGGACTGGATCACCATGGCGATCATCTCCGCGTCCGCCTCCACGCTTCCGTCGCCCACCAGCTCCGCGCCGATCTGTGTGGTCTCCTTTAAACGCCCCTGGAAATCCGAGTGGTTAATAAAGGTATTGGCCGTGTAGCAGAGCCGCACCGGCATGTCTTCTTCCGTAAAATATTTGGCCACGGCCCTGGCGATGGACGGCGTGATGTCCGGACGGAGCACCAGCGTATGCCCCTCCCGGTCGAAAAATTTATACAGCTCCCTGGAGGGCACCGTCCCCACTTCCCGGCTGAACACATCGAAAAATTCAAAGGTGGGCGTCTGGATATCTTCATAACCATAGCTCTGCAGTACCCGGTGCAGAGAATCCTGGATATGATTTTTCCTCCGGCATTCTCCATTATAAATGTCCCGGACTCCCTCCGGCGTATGCAGAATCTGATTGTACATCCCGTCATTCTCCTTGTCTGAAAATACTTTGCTCTGTAAATGCTTTTGCATGGTAAAGTGCTAATATGAAAAAGCAACACCAGTAGTTATTATACCATGCATTCTTTAATTGTCAACTTCCGTCTCCAGATCCCGGCTTTTACGCCTCTCCGGGCGTCTCCGGTTCCGTTTCCAGGTCCCGGCGCAAAGGCTCCAGGTAAGGCACCAGGAATCCTCTGGAAGATTCAAAGAAATACGCCGGATCCAGTTCCTCCAGCCGGAAGCTCTTGCGGCCGCCCTCCCTGGCCCGGTTCCAGAAATTCCAGAGCTGACGAATATGCAGGTAATAGAATTTCTGCTGGGAGGTATAGTGGATGATCAGGAAGGCCTTTCCTCCCTGCCGCTCGAAATCCATCATAAATTCCACCTGATGCTCATGTACGTTCTGGAGGGGAAAGGTCCTCTCATGGCACTCCTTCGCGTCAAAGCAGACCGGAATCCCCTGTACGGCACCGATGTAGTCCACCGTACTCTTCTGGTCGAAATAAGCCAGGGTAATGTGCCGGTGTTCTTTGTCGATTTTGATGGGCGTGATGGGCGTGGGCACTTTCTGGATCAGGGCCAGCCCCTTCTCCCGGTACCGCTCGTTGGTGCGGTTGATCATATCCTCCAGCGTGGAGCCCCTGAGCCCTCTGGTGTTCCAAGTTGACATAATATTTTTATGTTCCCTTCTGTTATCGAATGCAATCCATCATCGTACTTTTATCATTGTAAAATCCGTTCCATCACCGGAGGAAGCTCCGCCTCGAATACCTTTCCCGACAGCGATTCCAGCGGGGAAGGCAGAGTGGGAAGCTCCAGCCGGCAGGAATGAAGAAACTGGCTTTTCAGCCCGTACGCTTTCCTGTAACGTAAGTTCACCGCCGGATCCCCGTATTTGGCGTCTCCCACCACCGGATGACCCACAGAAGCCAGATGCGCCCGGATCTGATGGGATCGGCCGGTGATCAGGCAGACCTCCAGCAGGGTATCACCGTGGTACCGGCCCACAGGGCGGTATCTGGTGGCAATATACTGCGCCCCCTCCCGACCGCTGTCCAGGATCCGCACCCGGTTGGTTTTGGCGTCCTTCCAGAGATACCCTTCCAGATACTGCTCCTCTTCCACCGCGCCGGATACCAGGCACCGGTAATATTTATGGAGGCTCCGGTCTTTCAGGGTCTGGGACATGATACGCAGCCCCGGCAGGGATTTGCCGCAGACCACGATCCCGCTGGTGTTCCGGTCCAGACGGTTGCACACGGAAGGGCGGAACGGATCCGATTCCTTCCACTGGCCGGTACGGGAAAGATATCCCAGCACATATTCGTTCAGGGACACGTCCGACGCCTGCGCCTTCTGGGAGAGCATGCCCGGCGGCTTGTTGACCAGCAGCACATGCTCGTCCTCATAGATAATGGAAAGCTCCGTCTCCGGCCAGACTGTCCCGTGTTTCGGGGCAGTCCCGGCGAATTTGTCCCAGGTCTCGTCAGATAAAAAGACCCGGATCTCGTCCCCCACCCGGAGGCGTTCGCTGCCGTCCGCTTTCTTCCCGTTGAGCGTGATATTTTTCTTGCGGAGCATCCGGTACAGGAAGCTTTTGGGCGCTTCTTTCAGATATCTGCCCAGCAGCCGGTCCAGCCGCTGATCCGCCTCATTCTGATTAACTGTGATCTGTTTCATATATTACCGTCCTATAGAGAGATGGCCATGATCAGGTACTGAATGATCTCGTCCCTGCCAAGGCCCGGATACCGGTCGTCCTCCTTAAACGGGACTTCCTCCGGCGTACGCTCCGCAAGGCTGCGGACACGCTCCAGGAACGCTTTCTTCTCAGTGAAAATCTTTACGTTCTGCTTATAGGAATTGGCGCGGAGCATTTTTTTGATGTGCTCCCCCGCCCGGTCCCCATTGGTTTTGGGATCGCTGGTATAGCCCGCGATATCCCGCCCTGAGATCACCAGGCAGTCCACCGTGAACGTCTCTTCATAACTGGTGAGCACGCTCTCATAGAGCGCCAGACAGTCTCCCCTGGCCGCCTCTGTCTCTTCATACAAGGCAGAGTCTATGGAACGGTATCTGCTGGCGATGATGGCGTGCACCACCTGGTTGCAGCCGGGAAGGCTCAAGACCACCGCCGCCACCGTGACCGGGTTCAGCCGGGTTTTATTCACCGCCCACCCCGCAATCAGGATGAGAAACGGAACCAGCAGCATCAAAAACGCCTTGACCCAGGCTCTCTTTTTATTCTGGTTCAGATATCCGTATGTTCCTTTTAGTAATTTCTTCATTTCTGGCTGCTCCTGCGGTGTATGTTTCGTATGGTTTTCTTCTTATGTCCACTAGTGTTCTTTCCCCTGCCCTGGCTCGATGCTCCGTCGCGGCCCTGACCGACTTGCGGCTTCGGCGCGCCGCCCCGGCCTTTGCCGCTCCCCGCCGGGCGCAGCAGGCATTTGGGACCATAACCGATCAGGTCCGTCCTCCCGGCCTTCTTCAGCGCCTCCTCCACCAGCGCCCGGTTCTTCGGGTCCCGGTACTGGATCAGCGCCCTCTGCATGGCCTTTTCATGGGGATCTCTGGGCACGTAGACCGGCTGCATATTTCTGGGGTCCAGCCCCGTGCAGTACATACAGGTGGATATGGTGGAGGGAGTGGGATAAAAGTCCTGCACCTGCTCCGGCATATACTTCAGGTCCCGGCAGTATTCCGCCAGCTCCACCGCTTCCTTCATGGTGCATCCCGGATGGGAGGACATAAGGTAAGGAACCAGGTACTGTTTCAGCCCCAGCCGCTCGTTGGTCTTCCGGTAGCGGGAGGCAAATTCCTCATAGACGGCGTGCCTGGGCTTGCCAAGACAGGCCAGTACCCGGTCCGACACATGTTCCGGCGCCACCTTCAGCTGTCCGCTCACATGGTACCGGCAAAGTTCCTCCAGGAACCGGCTCTTCTTATCCGCCAGCACGTAGTCGAAACGGATGCCCGAACGGATGAACACCTTTTTCACTCTGGGCAGGGCGCGCAGCTTACGGAGCAACGTGATATAGTCCTCATGATCCGCTTTCAGGTTGGGGCAGGGCTCCGGGAACAGGCACTGGCGGCCGGGGCACGCGCCCTTCGTCATCTGCTTTTTGCAGGCCGGCTCTCTGAAATCCGCCGTGGGGCCGCCCACATCATGGATATACCCTTTGAATCCGCTGTCTTCGGTTAAGATTCTGGCCTCCCGGATCAGGGATTCGTGGCTCCTGGCCTGCACGATCCGGCCCTGATGGAAGGTCAGGGCGCAGAAAGAGCACGCTCCGAAACATCCCCTGCAGCTGGTCAGGCTGAATTTCACCTCAGCCAGGGCGGGGATCCCGCCCGCCTCCTCATACATGGGATGCCAGGTTCTCTGGTAAGGAAGCCCGTAGACCTCGTCCATCTCTTCCATGGTCAGCGGCTTTGACGCCGGATTCTGCACTACGTAACAGTGGTCCGAGTAGGGCTCGGCCAGCCGTTTTCCCTGGAACGGGTCCGTATTGCAGTATTGAATATAGAAGCTCTCGGCGTATTTTTTCCTGTCCTTTACCATATCCCGATAATCCGGCAGAAGGATACAGTCTTCCGCACGCTCCAGGGAGCGCACCTTGCAGACAGTGCCGGGAATGTCCGTCAGCTCCCGCACCGGGACGCCTTGATCCAGCGCCTCCGCGATGGCCAGGATCGACCGTTCTCCCATCCCGTAGGAGATCAGGTCCGCTCCGCTCTCCAGGAGGATGGAACGACGCAGGGAATCCGACCAGTAATCGTAATGAGCCAGACGCCGTAAAGACGCCTCGATCCCCCCTGCGATCACCGGAACCTCCTTGTATTTTTGCCGGATCAGGTTGCAGTAGACAATCACCGCCCGGTCCGGCCTGTGTCCTCCTTCGCCGCCCGGAGAATAGGCGTCGGTCCTGCGCCGTTTCTTCGCCACCGTATAATGGTTCACCATGGAGTCCATATTGCCGGCGGACACCAGGAACGCCAGGCGCGGCTCCCCCAGCGCCGTGATGCTCTCCGCGTCCCGGTAGTCCGGCTGAGGAATGATCCCCACCGTGTATCCCTTGGACTGCAAAAGCCGGGTGATGATGGCCGCGCCAAAGGACGGATGGTCCACGTAGGCATCCCCCGATATATAGACAAAATCCAACTGTTCGAGCTGCTGTTTTTCCATATCCGCCCGGCTTACGGGCAGGAAACCATCTTTCATCAGATATGCTCCTTCAAACGCTCTAACTCTTCCGGGGACAGGGCCCGGTATGCTCCCGGCTCCAGCCCTTCGTCCAGACAGAGACTTCCCATGGACAGCCGCCGAAGTGCCGTCACCTGGCAGCCCACTGCCTGAAACATCCTTTTAATCTGGTGGAACTTTCCTTCCCGGATCGTGACCCGCACGCGGCTTGTCTCCCCGGAGGAAAGGATCTCCAGCTTTGCCGGCAGGGTGGGCCGTTTCTCGCCGATGTCCAGCCCCTCCGCAAAGCGGCGGACATGCTCCTGTCCCACCTGTCCCTGAATTTCCGCCTCATAGACTTTGTCCACGTGCTTTTTGGGCGACAGCAGGGCGTGGGCCAGCTCCCCGTCGTCGGTTAGCAGAAGAAGGCCTTCCGTGTCCTTGTCCAGCCGTCCCACCGGGAACAGCCGGTCCGCGGCCTTTTCCTCCACCAGGTCCAGCACCGTCTTCTGCCGGCGGTCCTCAGTGGCGGAGAGGACGCCCTGGGGCTTATTCATCATGAGATACACATGTTCCTGGTAGACCGCCCGCATACCGGCGCAGGTCACCTGCGACCGGTGTTCGTCGATCTTCAGCTCCGGCCGTTTCGCCGTCTCGCCGTCCACCTGCACCAGCCCTTTTTTCAGCAGGGCTTTCACCTGGCTCCTGGTACCAAAACCCGTCTCGCACAGGTATTTATCCAGCCGCATCATTCATCTATCCTCCATCCGGAACCATTCATGCGTTCATCCTCCATCCGGAAAAATATTTGTTGCGAAGAGTTCCCCGGATCAGCTTGCCCCATCCCAGCGGATATCCGTCCACGCAGAATAACTGCCAACCCTCCGGCCGGGTGCTTTCCCCGTTCTCGATCTCCACCGTCTCGCCTTTCAGGTAACGGATTACCCTTTCATCGCTGACAGGAAGATCGATGGCCGACGCGTACTCGTCCTTTTTCAGCGCCATGGCGAAAGCCTGGCTGGGCTCGAATCTTTTCTTCAGAAGCTCGCCCAGGTACAGGCCGGAGCGCAGGAACCGAAGCCCCGGACAGCGTCCCACGCCCTCCGGCATCAAAAAGACCTTCGTGTCCTTCACCGCGATCCGGGACAGATCCATGGGCATGGACACGTCTTTTAAGAAAGCCTCCAGCTCCGCCGGCAGCTTCGCGGGCTTTCCTTTTGTCTCCGGCGGATTGGGCGTCCTCTCCCCCGCTTTTTTCAGCAGAGCCAGGAAATGGCCTTCTCCGTCTATCTTGTGGGGGAACAGGCGCACGCACCGCTCCAGCGGGAAACGGCTTCCCACCAGCCCCGGCATTCCCGGACAGAAGCCTTCCGACCAGGGGATCTCCTCCAGGGAAAACTCCGGGTGTTCGTTCAGAAAACCGTCGATGCTGCCCTCGTTCTCCAGCTTGGAAAAGGTACAGGTGGAATACAGCATCAGACCTCCCGGCTTTAAAAGCTCCGCGGCCTGGCGCAGGATCTCCCGCTGCATCCTGGCAAATACCTCCGGTCCCTGCTTCTCCCAGGCCGGGATCATGTGGGCCTGCTTCCGGAACATGCCTTCCCCGGAGCAGGGGGCGTCTATGAGGATTTTATCGAAATATTCATGGAAATACCGGTCTAGCCGGTCGCCCATCTCGCTGGTCACCAGAAGATTGGGGATGCCGAACACTTCCAGATTCTTCAGCAGAGCCTTGGTCCTGGAGGCGCTGGCGTCGTTGGCAATCAAAAATCCCGTATGATTCAGCTTTGCCCCCAGCTCTGTGGCCTTTCCGCCGGGCGCCGCGCAAAGATCCAGCACCCGCTCCCCTTTTTCCACCGGCAGCACCGCCGCCGGAGCCATGGCGCTGGGCTCCTGGATATAATACAGTCCCGCGTAATAATAGGGATGGCGGGTGGGCGCGTCCTCTTCCGTATAATAAAAGCCGTTCCGGGTCCACGGCACCCGGCGCAGCCGGAAAGGGCTGATGCGCAGGAAGTCCTCCACAGAGATCTTGGAGGTATTTACCCGAAGCCCGGTAAACTTTGGCTTCTCAAAGCTCTCAAGATATTCCGCCAGACCTTCCTCTCCCAGAATCTCTCTCATATTCTCCACAAATGTAATCGGTAGTCCCATAACTGCTCCTTAATCCGCGTAATAAGCGTCAAATATTCTTTTAGCTATCGGCACTGCGTACTCGCTTCCGGAACCGGCCTCCTCCACCAGCACGCACACCGCCAGATCCGGTTTGTCGCCGGCCGCATAGCCGATGAACCACGCGTGGCTCTTGCTTTTATCGCTGCTGTACTCGGCGGTCCCGGTCTTTCCCGCCGCCATGTAGGCGTCGCTGTCCAGAGCCGAGGCCGTACCGTTCTCCACGGCGGCCCGCATGTATTCCTGCAGAATCCCGGCTTCCTCCGCCGTCATCAGTTCTCCGTAGGTCTCCGTGGAATAACGCTCCACCAGCTGCCCGGTATAATTTTCCGTACGGTCCATAAACCGGGGGACCATCAGCACGCCGTCGTTGGCCACGGCGGATACCAGCATGGCCATGTGCATGGGCGTAACCAGCGTGTCTCCCTGTCCGATGGCCGTCATCATCCGCAGGGCTTCCCCGTCGTCCTCATCCAGGGAAAAAGAACTCTTACTATATGGAAACGACAGGGGCAGATCAGAGTCAAACAAGAGCTGGTCAGACAAGGTCTGAAGGCTTTCCACATCCAGATTCCTGCCCATATCCGCGAAGGCGCTGTTGCAGGACCTGGCGAACGCTTCCGTAAGGTCCAGGTCGCCGTGGGCAGTGCCGTGATAACAGCTTATGGACGAATTGCCCACGCTGACGCTTCCGGTACAGTGAAAGGCATATCCGCTGCCGTCCATCTGATGTTCCCGCAGGTACGAAAGCAGCGTGACCGTCTTAAAAGTGGACCCCGGCGGGTAAAGCCCCTGCATGGCCCGGTTCAGCAGAATACTGTCCCTGGACGAGCTTAATTCCGACCAGTTTTCTTCCACCTTCCCCGGATCATAGTCCGGCTTGGATACCAGCGCGCGGATATTGCCGGTGGCCGGTTCCATCACCACCACTGCTCCCTTTCTGGTACCAAGCGCGTCGTGGGCCGCCGTCTGGAGATCCACATCCAGCGTGGTCACCAGGCTGTCCCCGATATTTTTGTCTCCCCGCAGTTCGTTGAGGAAACGTTCCACAAAATAAGCGTTGGAAGTGAGAAGCTGAAAGTTTCCCATGTCCTCCAGCCCGGTTTTGCCATAATCCGCATAGCCCAGCACATGGGAGAAGGTACAGTCAAACGGATAGATCCGGCTCTCCGTCCCATCTTCCGCCACCTTTGTATAAGCCAGGATCTGACCGTCGGAAGCCAGGATGCTCCCCCGCACCACCCGCTCTTCAAAAGTATTCAGCCTGGCATTGTACGGGTTATTGATGACGCTGCGGCTCTCCGTGGCCTGGAACCAGACCAGATATCCCACCATCAGCGCGAATACGCCGGTGATGATCCAGAGGACATTGGTGTACTCCCGGCTATTTCTTTTTTCTCTGTTCCTGCTCTTTTTCTTTTTCATTTTCAGCCACCTCGTCGCCGCGTTTTAAGTACATGCCCTGCACAATCGCCCATACAGCGAACATGCTCAGAAGGGAGCTTCCTCCATAGCTGATGAACGGAAGCGTCACTCCGGTGGAGGGAATGAATTTGATCACGCCCCCGATGGAGAGGAACACCTGGAAGATCATCAGCGTCCCCAGCCCCAGGGCCACCAGCTTGTAGTATGCGTCCTTTAAGCACATGGCGATATTCAGGATCATATAGAAACAGCACAGATACACGAATATGAGCAGCACCGCGAACAGAATCCCCATCTCCTCCGCAATGGCGGAAAAGATGAAATCCTCTTCCACCACCGGGATCTTAGCGGGCATGCCCTGCCCCAGGCCCAGGCCGAACCAGCCGCCCGTCCCGATGGCGAACAGGGACTGGGTGATCTGGTAGCCCTCCTCTTCGATCACGGAGAAGGGATCGCTCCAGGCCAGCACCCGGGCCTGCACATGGGCGAACAGCTTCCACGCCACGAACGAAGCCGCGCATCCCGCCCCCAGCCCCGCCAGGAAATACAGCGGCTGTCTGGCGGCCACATAGAGCATCACCAGATATGTCACAAAAAAGATCAGCGCGCCGCCCAGGTCCCTGGAAAGCACCAGCACCAGCACGTGAGCCGCCGCGGCGCAGGTGGTGACCGCCACCCGCTTCAGATCCTGGGTCTCATAGAGCATCCCCGCTACGAAAAAGACGAACAGGATCTTTACAAACTCCGATGGCTGGATCGTCACGTCATAGATGGTCAGGGACAGCCGTGCCCCAAAACTGGTGTTGCCGATGATCAGCACCGCGGCCAGCGTCATAAGTCCCCCCGCCCCGTAGATCCAGTACAGATCCCGAAGCCGCCCCGCCTTCCGGATGATCCAGGGAATGATAAACGTCAAAAGCCCTGCCAGCACGGCGATCTGGAACTGTCTCTGGGCTTTATCAAAGGAAAGCCTGGCCAGCATCAGAAGCCCCACGCTCAGCAGAAGCAGCAGATTGTGGTTCAGCAGCTTGTCGGACCTGGGATAAAAGATCCTTTGCAGGAGCAGGAAGATCAGAAAGGCAAAAACCTGCATCCCGTAAAAACAGAGGACTTTCTCATTGCCGGTGCTCAGGTACAGGATCCCATTTCCCGTCAGGTGCATGATAAAGAGAAGGAAGTCCTGCGCCCAGAGGGCCGCGCGCTTCCCTTCCTCCTCCCTGCGCACAAGCTGAAAGCCCAGCAGTGTATAGACTGCCAGGCACAGGATCATGACGTATTTGGCAAGTTCGGTAATAATATTCACCATGGTCTATTCCACGCCCCGTTTATAATGTCCTCTTGTGATCTCTGTTTCCAGCCGGACACCTCTTGTCCAGGCATCCAGCACCTCCAGCGCCTGTCCCTTTCCTTCCGTGGTGAAGCTGATCCGTAAGGCGCCCGGCCCTTCCAGCTTTTCCTTCAGGTCCAGCAGGCACAGCGGCTGGCTGTTGTATATGATATTATAGCAGTCCCTGCAATAATTCTTTACCGGAAACTCTTTTGCATACCTGTCTTTCAGCATCCATGTCTCCGGTTTCTTCCCGCACCGGTCCAGCGTGCGGTGAAGACAGCCCGCCGTGACCATCATGGGATATCTCCCGTAGACCATGCGCACGCTCTCCCGTCCCGAAACTGCCTTTAACTCCCCTGCGTTCAGTTCCAGCGGGTCCGTAAAGGCAGATACGCCTCGGTCCTTCCAGAACTGCCGGCTGCGGCGGTTCCAGGTATATACATTGTGGTCCAGCAGCGCCGGGCCGCCGATCCCGTGCTCTTTCAGGAACGCGTATTCCTCCATGTTCCGCAGGAGATACCCGTCCGGACGCAGTTCTTTCCACTGTTCCAGACTTTCCGCAAAACGCTTCCTGGTCCGCTCCCGGAAAACCGCCGGCAGGGCCGCCCAGGCCTCCAGTCCGCAGCTTCGTATCCGTTCCGCCAGCGCGGGCAGCCTTTCTCCCAGGCTCTCCTCCTCCAAAAACACGGCGGTAAGGGGGATCTCATCCTGTTTCAGCCGCGGTGCCTCGGACAGCACCGCATCCAGCTGTTCCTCCGTCTCCACCAGAATATGGAGAGCCGCCCTGTCCGCGGGAATATGGAGGGCTGTCCTGTCCGCAGGGCTGTTCCCATAGGACGGCGGGCCATAAGACTGCGCCTGCGCCATATCCCGCCTGCCCCGGCTTTTCAGCGCCTCCTCATAGGCGGCCAGGGCTTCTCTTCTCAGACGGTTCAGCTCCTGCACCGGCAGGAACACGTCACCTTCCATATGAATAATCAGTTCCCTCCAAACGAACGGCGTCCCTCCGGTCTTTAAAAGCTGCTTTCGGATCTGCTCTTCGTCCATGGGCCGCGACTTGGGCGTCTGGGGAACCGCTCCCTCCAGCGTTATTTCCTCTCCGTCTCCCCATACCCGCAGCCGCAGGGGAACGCCTTCCTTAACCAGCAGCTCCCCATTTACCGGGATCTTTCGCTCCTGCTCCACATAAGTTTTATGAAGAGAGCCGATCAGTTCCTCATACGCCCGTTTCTCCTCGTCTTTTGCCGGGCGGTCCGCCAGCGCCATCATGGATTTTCCATTGTGCTGCTCATAGTATCCCCTGGAGAAACCGTCTCTGTTGAACAAAAGCAGCAGTTCCCGGCGATCCGATTCCTCCACATGGTAGGCGTCCTTTCCATATTTTAAATACTGGTCCATATAATGGCGGTAGATACGCGCCACGCCCGCCGCATACTCCGGGCGCTTCATGCGGCCTTCTATCTTCAGGGAATAGACCCCCGCCTCCGCGATCTGGGGGATCAGATCCAGCGTGCAGATATCCTTGGGGCTTAAAAGCGGCCGATCCCCTTTCCCGGACACACAGCGGCCGTCCTGGTACGCTCCGTAAGGCAGACGGCAGGGCTGGGCGCAGCGCCCCCGGTTGCCGCTCCTGCCGCCCAGGATACTGCTGAACAGGCACTGTCCCGAATAGCAGTAGCACAATGCCCCGTGGATGAACGTCTCCAGCTCCATGGAAGTCTCCTCATGGATCCTGGCAATCTCCCCAAGCGACAGCTCCCGCGCCAGGACCGCCCGCTGTACGCCCGCCTCTTCCAGCATGCGTACGCTTCCCGGTCCGCACAGGTTCATCTGGGTGCTGGCATGGACCGGAAGATCGGGAAACCAGTCCCGGACAGCAGCCAGGACTCCCAGATCCTGCACCAGCACCCCGTCCACCCCCCGTTCATAGCAGGGCTTCAGATATTCATATAAATCCCGCTCCAGTTCCCCGTCTTTCAAAAGCGTATTGACGGTCAGGTACAATTTTACCCCATACAGATGGGCGTAATCGATGGCCTCCAGGAGCAGGTCCCCTTCCGGGTTCTCCGCATAGGCGCGGGCGCCGAAACGGCTCCCGCCCATATAGACGGCGTCCGCTCCCGCGCACAC
This sequence comes from uncultured Lachnoclostridium sp., assembly GCA_944381625.1. Taxonomy (GTDB): domain Bacteria; phylum Bacillota; class Clostridia; order Lachnospirales; family Lachnospiraceae; genus Hominiventricola. The sequence goes on along the minus strand of CALWLW010000001.1, from coordinate 137,567 downwards.
CGCCGCTTTCAGGCTCTCCATGGAGCCTGCCGGAGCCAGAAGCTCCAGTCTTCTCTCTTCCATATTCTATATCCTTTATCCCTGCCGGGTATTTTGGCCCGAACACCACAGGCCAGCGCATAAAAGAGCTGGCCTGCTGTGGTATCCATCTATAATTTCTGTTCCGGCCTGTTCAGCTTCCGGTTCGCGGCGGACTGAAGCAAACGGCTCTGTCTCTTTTCTTCGTCTCTCAGCTTCGCTTCCAGATCCCGGATCTGCTTTACAAGCTTCTCCTTCTCCAGTTCAGCGTCGATCAGGTCATGCTTCAGGCCGTAGATCTCCCGGTCCTTCTGCTCGACCTCTTTCTCCAGTTCTTCCCTGGCGTCGCTGGCTTTGAAATAGGCGTCCGCCAGATTCATATTCTTCAGGAGCTGTTTTTCCTCGGAACTCAGGCGGCGGTAGCCCTCCATCCCGGACACCTGTTCTTCCATCTCATTCAGATAAGAAGCGACTTTCTGCAGATATGCGGTGCTTTCATATCCGCTGATGGTATATACCTTTCCGCCTATCAGTACGTCGGCCGTGTTTTTCTTCGCCATATCATCCATTTTCCTTCCATGCCGGGTCTGCCCGCTTCCGGGGTTTTATCTTATGTATATTATACCGGTTTAGCCTGGAAAAGCAATCCCCAAATGACGGTAGGCCTGTTCCGTTGCCGTCCGTCCCCTGGCCGTGCGGTTCAAAAAGCCGTTCTGCAGAAGATAAGGCTCGTACACGTCCTCCAGCGTCCCCGCGTCTTCGCCCAGCGCCGCCGCCAGGGTATCCAGCCCCACCGGCCCTCCGGCGAATTTCTCTATGATTGTACGCAGGATCATGCGGTCCGACTGATCCAGTCCCTTCCGGTCCACTTCCAGAAGATCCAGCGCAAAGACGGCCACCTGTTCTGTGATCCTGCCGTCATATTTCACCTGGGCAAAATCCCGCACCCGCTTCAGCAGACGGTTGGCAAGGCGGGGCGTGCCCCTGGAACGCCTGGCCAGCTCCATGGCTCCTTTTTCATCGATCTCCACATCCAGCACCGCCGCCGACCTGAGGATGATCGTGGTCAGCTCCTCCACCGTGTAATACTCCAGGTGGTGCACCACGCCGAACCGGTCCCTCAGCGGAGCCGTCAGAAGCCCCGCCCTGGTGGTGGCTCCCACCAGCGTAAATTTTGGCAGATCCAGGCGGATGCTCCTGGCCGAAGGGCCTTTTCCGATCATGATATCGATGGCATAATCCTCCATGGCCGGATACAGTACCTCCTCCACCTGACGGTTCAGCCGGTGGATCTCATCCACGAACAGCACGTCCCCCTCCTGCAGATTGTTCAGGATCGCCGCCATCTCCCCCGGCTTCTCGATGGCCGGTCCGCTGGTCACCTTCATATGCGTGCCCATCTCGTTGGCGATGATCCCCGCCAGGGTGGTTTTCCCCAGGCCCGGCGGACCATAGAACAGTACGTGATCCAGAGATTCCCCCCTGGTTTTGGCCGCTTCTATATAAATTTTCAGATTGCTCTTCGCTTTTTCCTGCCCGATATATTCATCCAGGCTCCGGGGACGAAGACTCCCTTCTATACGGATATCTTCCTCCGCCGCCTCCGTGGTGATGATTCTGCGTTTCTCCATGTCCTCTTCCTTCCCTGCCTATCGGTCCTCTCTCAGAAAGCCATCCGTTTCAGGGCTTCCCTTAAGATCGCTTCCGCGTCCATATCTTCCGTCGGCTTCACCTGGCGCACGGCTTTCAGCGCTTCCGTACTGCCGTAGCCCAGCGCGGTCAGGGCTTCCACCGCATCCTGCATGGCGCCGCCTCCCACGGACACCGCGCCCTCCGGCGCCGCCTGCTGTGCGGCAAAGGTCTTCTCGAAGGCTTCCTCCACATCCAGCTTGTCTTTCAGTTCCAGGATAATTTTCTGGGCTGTCTTCGCGCCGATCCCCGGCGTCTTGGCAATCTTCTTCGCGTCATCCGCCAGGATCGCAAACCGCAGTTCGTCCGCCCCCAGGCAGGACAAGATGCTGAGGCCCGCCTTGGGGCCCACGCCGCTTACTCCGATCAACATCCTGTACATCCGCAGGTCGTCCCTGGTCAGAAACCCGAACAACGTCACCGCGTCCTCCCGCACCTGCATATAGGTATATAATTTCAGTTCCTGGCCCACGCCCGAAAGCTCGTCGATCAACTGTCCCGGCACCAGGACTTCATATCCCACTCCGCCCACATCGATCACGACGCTGCCTTCCTCCAGGTCAGCCACTGTACCTCTCAAAAAAGCTATCATACTCTGTCTTCCATCCTTTGCTAACTCTTTAAGATCATACCACGGAGAATAAAAAACTTCAACCATATGTTCGATAGGGGAATCATAATCGTTCAGCCATCTGGCCGTACAGGCACGGCATCTGGCCGGTTCCGGCTGACAAGTGAACTGTGACGATATTTTACAAGCAATTCTGTATTTTTAATGCTATAATAGGAAAGTCCGGAAGAAATCGCTTCTTACAGGAAATATACATCAGGAGGACAAAGACATGAAACAACAACCGGCGGCGGGCCATCTGGCCGCCTTACTGACCATTATCATCTGGGGGACTACGTTTATCTCCACCAAAGTTCTGCTCACCTCATTCCAGCCCGTGGAAATCCTGTTTTTCCGCTTTGTTCTGGGATTTTTCGCGCTCCTGGCCGCCTGCCCCCGCAGGCTTAAGAGCGCCTCTCTCATACAGGAACTTACCTTTGCGGGAGCGGGCCTGTGCGGCGTCTGCCTGTATTATCTCATGGAAAATATCGCCCTGACCTACACCATGGCGTCCAACGTGGGCGTGATCATCTCGGTGGCTCCGTTTTTCACCGCCCTTTTATCCCACTGGTTTCTGCATCAGGAAGAACGTCTAAGACCCGGATTTTTTCTGGGGTTTGCCGTGGCCATGGCCGGGATCGCCCTGATCAGCTTTAACGGCGCCGCTCTGCAGTTAAATCCCGTGGGAGACCTGCTGGCGCTCCTGGCCGCGCTTCTGTGGGCGTGCTACTCAATCCTGACCAGAAAGATCAGCGCCTACAACTATCCCACCATCCTTACCACAAGACGCATCTTTTTCTATGGCGTCCTGTTCATGGTGCCCGCGCTGTTCTTTTTCGATTTCCGGCTGGATCTGTTCCGCTTTGCCGATCCGGTCTGTCTTCTGAATATTCTGTTCCTGGGCCTGGGCGCTTCCGCCCTCTGTTTTGTCACCTGGAACTTTGCCGTCAGATCCCTGGGCGCAGTTCGGACCAGTACCTATATTTACATGGTTCCGGTCATCACGCTCATCGCCTCCGTCCTGATCCTGCACGAACCCTTTACCTGGATGACCGGCGCAGGGATGCTTATGACCCTGGCGGGCCTGGTGCTTTCGGAACAGAAACCCCGGGGAAAACAGGCTCAGACATAAAAAGAGCCCTGCCTGGCAGGTCCGGACATAAAAAGAATCCTGCTTTGCAGGATTCTTCGCCGCGGCGGCAAGCCCTTTTTGCGGCTTCCCGCCCATATTTTACTCTGGTTCCGACCCACCGGCGGAACCCTGCAGGTATTTCTTCGCTTCACGATACTGTTCCGGGATCTCGTCCACGGGCATCTGCTCCAGGGCGTCCGTCGTCCCCTCCGACCACGCTCTCTCATAATACCAGCACTTATAATCGATGATTTTCAAAGTGTTCTGCAGCTCTTCGATCTGCCGCTCCACCGCTTCTCTCCGCCTGCGGAAAAGAGCCAGCCGCGCTTCTATGGTACCGTCCCCTTCCACTGTCATGCGGACAAACTCCCGGATCTCTTTCAGCGGCATTCCCGTCTTTTTCAGACATTCGATCAGCTGCAGATATTCATAGTCCCGTTCCCCGAACACACGGATGCCTCCGGGCGTACGTTCCACAAAGGGAAGCAGTCCTTCCTTGTCGTAATAGCGGAGCGTGGACGTGGGTATCCCCATCCGCCTCGCCATCTCGCCCACCGAGTACGTTTTCATTTATTTCCTTTCCCTGCCGCCGTGATCAGCCGATGATCTTCCGCGGGCACTCTTCCTTACATTTTCCGCAGCCGGTGCATTTCTCATAATCGATGCGGGCCAGATTGCCTTCTACCGTGACCGCTCCGCTCTCACAGACCTTCGCGCATTTCATGCATCCGATGCATCCGGCCTTGCAGACCTTCATCACATCTTTTCCTTTGTCTCTGGAACTGCACGCGACCGCGGACACGCCTTCCGCCGGGATGATCTCGATCAGTTTCTTCGGACAGGCCTCCACGCATCTGCCGCAGGCTTTGCAGGCTTCCGGATCCACCACCGCCACGCCGTTCACAATATGTACCGCGTCAAACTCACAGACCTTCACGCAGGTGCCGTAACCCAGGCAGCCGTAGGTGCACGCCTTGTCCCCTCCGTTCTGCATCATGCTCACAAACCGGCAATCCTCCGCGCCAGTATACGCGTACGCTTTGGGCGCCGCTTCGCAGGACCCGGCACATTTGACAAACGCCGTCATCCTTTTGGTCTCTCCGGCCTCCACGCCCATGACCGCCGCGATCTGCGCGCCCACTGCCGCGCCGCCCACGGGACATCCGTTCACCGGCGCTTCCCCGGCGGCAATCGCCGCAGCCATGGCGTCACAGCCCGCGTAGCCGCAACCGCCGCAGTTATTTCCCGGCAGCAGTTCCCGCACCGCCGCCTCTCTCTCGTCTATCTCAACTTTGAATTTCTCTCCGGCCGCTCCCAGGAACAGCCCGATGAATACGCCCACGCCGCCCACAATCGCGGTGGCGACGACAATTCCTATTATACTCATGGCCGACCTCCTATATCATCCCTGAAAATCCGCAGAACGCAATCGCCATCAGCCCTGCCGTCACCAGGACGATGGGGAAGCCCTGAAGGGTCTGCGGAATATCGCTGTATTCCAGTTTTCCCCGGATACCGGCCATCAGCACGATGGAGATCAGGAATCCCACCGCCACGGCAAATCCGTTCATCGTGCTGGTCAGGATGCCGTAGCCGCTCTGCACGTTGGTCAGCGCCACGCCCAGCACCGCGCAGTTGGTGGTGATCAGGGGCAGATATACGCCAAGAGCTTCATAAAGGCCCTTCATCGTCTTCTTCAGGAACATCTCCACAAACTGCACCAGACAGGCGATGACCAGGATGAATACGATGGTCTGCAGATATTCCGTATGCGTGGGCACCAGCAGGAACTCATACAGGATACTGGCCACAAAAGAAGCCAGCGTGATGACAAACACCACGGCTCCGCCCATACCGGCGGCCGTATCGATCTTTTTGGACACTCCCAGGAACGCGCAGATTCCCAGGAACTGGCTCAATACCACGTTGTTTACCAGCGCGGACCCTATGGCGATCAGTAATAATTCTTTCATGCTTCCGTACCTCCCTGTCCTGCCATGCCTTTACATCCGGACGCACAGGAAGCACAGTCGGCACTGCACCCGCTCTGGATCCTGGACGCGTCCTTTCCTTTTTTCTCCCAGCTCATCTTCACCCGGTTCTGCACCGCCGTCAAAAGCGCCAGAACAAAGAACGCTCCCGGAGCCATGACAAAGATGGAAACCGGCTCGTAAGCCTCCGGCATTACCTGAAAGCCGAATACCGTTCCCACTCCGATCAGTTCGCGGATCACGCCGATAAACGTCAGGCCGATGGTAAAGCCAAGACCCATGCCGATCCCGTCAAACAGCGAAGCGCCGATGGGATTCTTGGAAGCGTATGCCTCCGCGCGCCCAAGGATAATACAGTTCACCACGATCAGCGGAATATAGAGTCCCAGGCTGTCGTTCAGGGACGGAATATAAGCTTCCAGCAGAAACTGCACGATAGTCACGAACGAAGCCACCACCACAATAAACGCAGGAACCCGGACTTCGTCCGGAATAATCTTGCGCAGCATGGAAATCATCAGATTCGACAGTGCAAGAATCACCATGGTGGTAAGCCCCATGCCGATTCCGTTCATGGCACTGGTGGTTACGGCCAGGGTGGGGCACATGCCGAGCATCAGTACAAATGTGGGATTTTCTTTCACCATCCCGTTCCAAAGACGTTCTAAAGCTGTATTCATGGATTACACCCCCTGCTCTGCATAGTATTCCGCCAGTCCCAGCGCCGCGTTGACCGCCCCCGTCACCGCTTTCGTGGTGATCGTCGCGCTGCTGACCGCATCGATCTCATTGTCTGCGGATTTTCCGGATTTGGTATACACAATCTCATCCGCCTGGATTCCGCGGAACTGGGCTTTCCATTCCTCCGTATCCGCATTCATGCCAAGCCCCGCCGTCTCGCTGATGGACAAGAAAGAGACGCCCAGTATGGTCTTGTCGCTCTGGATGCCCACAGTCAGCTGGATATCCCCTCCGTATCCTTCCGGAGTCGTCACGTTGAATACATGACCCAGGACGTTTCCCGACGCGTCGCAGGCTTCAGCCACTTCGTTGATCTCCACAGCGCTGTATGCGCTGGATGCCAGATAAACCGCCGCTCCCTCCAGATCTTCCAGTTCACGGAAGGAATCCGCCTCCGGGAACACCTCCGCGTACGCTTCCGCTTTGGCCAGTTCTTCCTGAACCGCGATGGGGCCTTTTGTCAGCTCATATACAAATCCCAGAAGCAGGCCGGACACCACCGTGATGGCGGTGAGGATCAGGGTATTTTTCAGTATTTTATTCATGCCTTTTTCCCCCTTTTCGCTTTTGCAACGCCGAAGGCCGCCGGGATCGTAATCCGCTCGATCAGCGGCACCAGCAGGTTAGAGAGAATGATGGCATAGGACACGCCTTCCGCGGATGCCCCGAAACACCGGAACACACCGGTCAGAAGTCCCAGACAGACGCCGTAGACCACCTGGCCGGCAGGCGTGATCGGGCTCGTCACATAATCGGTAGCCATAAACCAGGCTCCCAGCATCAGCCCGCCGCCAAAAAGCTGCGCCGCCAGATAAGAAAGATCCAGACCGTGCCCTCCGAACAGAGCCATAAATATCACGAACGTAAGCAGGTAAATGCCCGGAATCCTCAGAGTGATCACCTTTTTTGCCAGCAGGATCACAGCGCCCAGAAGGATCGCCGCCGCGGAGGTTTCCCCAATCGTGCCCGCCGTGGTTCCCAGGAACATGGACGTCAGATCCACGCTTTCCCCCGCCCGCATGGCCGCCAGCGGCGTAGCGCCGGATACCGCGTCGTATGTAAAATCCGTCAATCTTCCCGCAAAAGAAATCAAAAGGAAACATCTGGCCGCCAGCGCCGGATTCATAAAGTTCTGCCCCAGGCCGCCGAAGAGCTGCTTTACCACCACGATGGCAAAGATCCCTCCCAGCACAGCCATCCACCAGGGAGCGCCCACCGGAAGGTTCAGGGCCAGCAGAAGCCCGGTAACCGCCGCGCTGCCGTCGGCGATGGTCACTGGTTTATGCATCCCTTTTTCATATAAGTATTCTGAGGCCACGCACACAAGCACTGTGACCGCGATCAAAAGCAGCGCTTTGGGGCCGAAATGCCAGATACCGAACAGTGCGGCGGGCAGCAGTGCGATCAGCACCCACCGCATCAGATCCGCGCTGCTCTCCGCGGCTCTCACATGTGGAGAGGACGACACATTTCTCAAATCATTCATAACTTTACCTTCCTCCCTGTTTCTTCCGTGCTGCCATCGCCATACGTCTTGCGTTCCGGATCACCTGCGCCAGAGGGCGCTTTGCGGGACAGACATAACTGCAGCATCCGCATTCCACGCATTCCATGCCGTGCCACTTTTCAAAGGTCTCCAGATCTCCTTTTTCCGCGAACTGGGACAATCTGGCCGGAACCAGCCCTTCCGAACAGGCATTCACGCATCTGCCGCAGTTGATGCAGGCAGTGGACGGGGACTCCTCCACCGCATCATGAAGGAAACAGGTAATGGCGGACGTGGTCTTCGTGGTGGGTACGTCCAGGTCATACATGGCAAAGCCCATCATCGGCCCTCCCGCAATCACCTTTTTCGCCCCGTCTTTCAGGCCTCCCGCAGCTTCCAGAAGGACGCCCACGTTGGTTCCGATCCTGCACTCAAAGTTCCCGGGGCTGGCCACCCCGTCTCCCGATACCGTCACAACTCTGGATATCAGCGGCTTCCCAAGAATAACCGCGTCATATATAGCGCAGACCGTGTCGCAGTTGTCCACGATACATCCCACATCCGCGGGAAGCATGGTGGAGTTCAGGTTCCTGCCTGTCACGGCGTGGATCAGCATACGCTCCGCGCCCTGGGGGTATTTGGTCTTTAACACCCGCACCTGGATGCGCGTCTCCTGGGCGCAGGCTTCTTCCAGTATCCTGATGGCCTCCGGCTTATTGTCCTCAATACAGATATATCCCGCCGCACGGTCAAAGATCCTGAGCATTACCTTCAGGCCGCCGATAATCTTTTCCGGACGTTCCAGCATCAGCCGGTAATCGGAGGTCAGGTACGGCTCACATTCCGCGCAGTTCACCAGGACTGCGTCAATCTTATCCGGTTCTTTGGGGGAAAGCTTGACATGGGTGGGGAATCCCGCACCTCCCAGGCCTACGATGCCCGCTTCTTTTACTGCCTGGATGATCTCTTCCTGACTCATCTCTGCCAGGGGCTTCACAGTCGGCAGCGGAGCCTCTTCATACAGGCCGTCGTCTTCCACCACAATCGCGTCCCCTTTTCCCCCTGTGGGCGTACCGTGAACCTCAATCGCTTTCACAGTTCCCGACACGGAAGCATATACCGGAGCTGACACGAAGCCTCCGGCCTCCGCGATCTTCTGTCCGGCCAGCACCCGGTCCCCCTTTTTTACCAGAGGCAGCGCAGGCGCGCCGATATGCTGGGACAGGGGATAGATCAGATCCCCTCGGGGCGGACAGGCTGTGATCGCCCTGTCCATGGACAACTCCTTTCCATCATACGGATGTACGCCGCCTTTGAATGTCAATAATCCCATAATCAAATCCTCTTTCCGAATGTCGCACTACATTCTCTTTGTGAAAAAATGGACGAATCCACAAAATCAGCAGAAGGACATACGGATCTCGTCCGTATGTCCTCCTCGCACAATTTTCTCATATTCTGTTCGGCTGAATTATTCTGCCTCTTCCTCAACGTATGCCTCTTCTTCCGCCGGTTCTGCAGCAACGTTCTCCAACGCTTTCATGCTCAGGCTGATCTTTCTGTCCTCACCGTTGAAATCCACCACTTTCGCAGTGATCACCTGTCCGATCTTCAGAACATCTGCCGGCTTGTCCACATGCTCTCTGGAAATCTGGGAAACATGCAGCAGAGCGTCCACGCCCGGCTCCAGCTCCACAAACGCACCAAAGTCTGTCATTCGCGCCACTGCGCCTTCCACCACGTTGCCCACTGCGTACTTCTCTCCTGCCGTCAGCCACGGATTGGAGTCCTCGAATTTCAGGCTCAGGGCGATCTTGGAATCCTTGATCTCCTTGATCAGTACCGTCACCGTGTCGCCGACCTTGAACATTTTCCTGGGATGCTCCACACGTCCCCAGGACATCTCTGAAATATGCAGAAGCCCATCGGCTCCGCCCAGATCGATGAATGCGCCGAAATCCGTCACATTCTTCACAACGCCCTCTACCACATCGCCCTCATGGATACGGGCGAACAGTTCTCTCTGCATCTCCGCCTTTTTCGCAACCAGAAGCTGTCTTCTGTCGCCGATGATTCTTCTTCTCTTGGGATTGAACTCAGTGATCACAAATTCGATCTCCTGATCCGCATATTTTCCAAGATTCTTCTCGTAGGTGTCAGACACCAGGCTGGCCGGAATGAAGATCCTCGTCTCATCCACCACTACGCTCAGTCCGCCGTCCAATACCTGGGATACCTTCGCCGTCAGGACTTCCTTGTTCTCAAAAGCTTCCTCCAGGCGCTTGCTGCCCCTCTCTGCAGCCACCCTGCGGTAGGAAAGCTGAACCTGTCCCTCTCCGTCGTTCACCTTCAGAACCTTCACTTCCATGGTGTCTCCCACCTGGACCATCGTCGTAAGATCGGCGTTCGGTACATTCGTATACTCGTTTCTGGATACAATACCATCGGACTTGTAACCTATATTTAAGATGATCTCATCTTCTTTGACATCAATGACCGTGCCTTCTACGATTTCTCCTGTTCTGATAGTTTTTAATGAATCTTCCAGCATTTGTTCAAAACTTAAATCTGCCACCTGTTTTTGAACCTCCTCAATTATTTTCTTTGGGGTGGAAGCCCCTGCTGTAATACCTACAAGCCCAGTAGATCGTAATACTTCTAAATTCAAATCGTGAACCGTCTGTATATAGAAAGTATCCGCACACTCTTTTTTACAAATCTCAAATAGCTTTTGTGTATTTGAACTGTGGCTGCCGCCAATTACAATCATGGCGTCTGCCTCTCCTGCAATCTGGCGGGCTTCTGTCTGACGCTCTTCCGTCGCATTGCATATTGTATTTACAACAAGTCTATCATACCTCTTTTTATCCAAGATTTCAACTAAATCTTGAAATTTCTTGTAGTTAAATGTCGTCTGGGAGACAATGCATACGGAAGTCCCTTCCGGAGCGCTGTATTCTTCCGCCTGAGCGGCGTTTTCGATCACCGCTGCAGGGGTCCGGCACCAGCCCTTGATCCCTTCCACTTCCGGATGGCGGTCGTTTCCTATAATAACAATCTGCTTTCCCGCGGCGCTTTCTTTCTCCACGATCCGGTGGATCTTTTTCACAAACGGGCAGGTGGCGTCCACACATTCCAGCCCCCGTTCGCTGATCAGATCATAGATCTCCCTGCCCACTCCATGGGAGCGTATGATCACGGTTCCTTCCCGGAGTTCTTCCAGTTCCTCCCGGCTGTTCAGCACCCGCACGCCTTTTTCTTCCAGATCCCGGACCACCACTTCGTTGTGGATAATCGGGCCATAAGTATAGATGTGCGTTTTTCCTTTTGCCGCCTGCTCGTACACCGTGTCCACAGCCCGCTGTACGCCGAAACAAAATCCTGCGCTTTTCGCCGTCTTTACCTGCATAATGCCAAAATCCTTTCTATTACTTCCTCCACAGTGAGATCAGAAGAATCCAGCAGAACCGCGTCCTCTGCCTGGCGCAGCGGCGAGAATTCCCGGTTCATGTCTCTCTCGTCCCGCTGCCGGATATCCGCCTCGATCTCTTTCAGATCACAGTCCTCGCCTTTTGCCGAAAGTTCGTCATAGCGCCGTCTGGCCCTGCATTCTGTGGAAGCGGTCAGGTACACTTTCACATCCGCCCCCGGAAGGACGCAGGTACCGATATCCCGTCCGTCCATGACCACATTTTCCCGGCTGGCCAGCGCCTGCTGCAGTTCCACCAGTTTCTTCCTCACATCGGGATTCACAGAGGAAGCGGAAGCCATATTCCCCACCTCTTCCGTGCGAAGCAGCGCCGTCACGTTCTCTCCGTCCAGAAGCACCTGCTGCGCTCCGTTCTCATAGGCAATCGTAATATCCGCGCCTCGGCTGGCCCGGCTGATGCCCTCCGCGTCCTTTGCCGGTATCTGCCTGCGGATCAGATACAGGGCCATGGCGCGGTACATGGCGCCTGTGTCCACATAGATATAGCCAAGCTTTTCCGCCACCGCTTTTGCCACCGTACTCTTCCCGGCCCCCGCAGGGCCGTCTATCGCAATCTGATAACTCATATGCTGCTCCTGTTTCCATAGATTTTCTAACATTATATCCGAATTAAGGAATTACTGCAATTATAAAATCTTACACCGCGTTCCCCGCCGCATAAGCCGTGGACCAGGCGATCTGAAGGTTGAAGCCTCCCGTCACCGCATCCAGATCCAGCACCTCGCCGATGAAATAGAGCCCCTTTACCAGCTTCGACTCCATGGTGGAGGGATTGATCTCTTTCACCGAAACGCCGCCCTTCGTGATAATTGCCTCCCGGTAATCCCGAAGTCCCGTCACCGTCATTTCCAGATTTTTCATGAGCTGGACAAACCGCTGCCGTTCCTCTTTGGATATGTCGTGCACCTTTTTATCCGGTGATATGCCGCCAAGGGCAATCATCACCGGCGTCAGTTTAGCCGGGAACAGTCCGGAGACCACGTTTTTAAAGCTTTTATTGGTATTGGCGTTGAAATCCCTCAGGATCCGCTGGTCCAGCTGTTCCGGTGTGAGGGCCGGCTTCAGATCCAGACAGAGTTTCAGTTCCTGATGGGCCGCCAGAGGCGCCACAAAACTGCTGGCCGTCAAAATCAGCGGGCCGCTGACTCCAAAATGGGTAAACAGCATTTCCCCAAAGTCGCGGAATACCTGTTTCTTCCCATTGTAAATGGAGACTTCTACATTTTTCAGGGAAAGTCCCTGGAGTTCCTTTGTAAATTCCTCCCGAATGTTGAAAGGCACCAGCGAGGGCAGGCAGTCCGTCACCTTATGCCCCGCCTCCCTTGCAAAACGGTGTCCGTCTCCGGTGGAGCCGGTGGACGCATAAGAAAGTCCTCCGGTGGCCACAATCACCGCATCCCCATGCACCGTCTCACCATTTTCCAACATCAGCCCTTCCGCCCGTCCGTCACGGCAGAGCAGCGCCTTCACGCCCGTATTCAGATGAACGTTCACGCCTGCCTTTTTCATGCTGCGGCGCAGCGTATCCAGCACGTCTCCCGCTTTATCTGAGGCAGGGAACACCCGGTCGCCGCGCTCTGTTTTCAACGGCAGGCCCTCCTGCTCAAAAAAGTCCATCACGTCCTGGTTGGTAAAACCATAAAAGGCGCTGTACAGAAAGCGGGGATTGGTGCGCACACTGTCAAACAAAGCGTCCATATCACAGGCGTTGGTCAGGTTGCAGCGTCCCTTTCCGGTAATATAGAGCTTTTTCCCCAGTTTTTCATTTTTTTCATATACGTGAACCTCCGATCCCCGCCTTGCGGCAAAGATGGAGGCCATCATCCCGGCGGCTCCGCCGCCCACGATTAACACTTTGCTCATGGTTTATTTTCCTTTTCCCGGAGAATGTACTAAGATTCTATCACGCGCCCTCTCAAATGGCAAGAAAAACGGCACGGCCAAATCTCTGGCCATGCCGCAAATTTTTAAATTTATACCGGATACGCGCCGTTTTTCGTGTCCGCCACACCGGCGTCCATGCCGGTTTTCTGAGCTTCTCTGTATTTGAAGAAGTCCAGGGCCACCTGAGGGAACAGTGCGTAGGTCAGCACATCCTCATCCTGCTCTTTGTACTGCGCCATCTCTTTTTCCAGGGTATCCAGCTCGTTGGGAACCAGATCCGCCGGACGGCAGGTGATCACCTCTGCGTCGCCGATACATTTTTTCTGTACCTCGGAATTGAACGGTTTCACAGTCTTTCCGTATTTTCCGGAAAGCAGGTCCTTGGACTCTTTCGTCACCATCTTGTAGCGCTCGCCGCCCACCACGTTCATCACCGCCTGGGTGCCGACAATCTGAGAGGACGGGGTAACCAGCGGGCACTCTCCGAAGTCCTGACGCACGCGCGGAACCTCTTCCAGCACTTCGTAGTATTTGTCCTCCGCGCCCAGTTCTTTGAGCTGGGAGGTCAGGTTGGACAGCATGCCGCCCGGCACCTGATACAGAAGCGTCTTGATATTTACGCCCATGTTCTTCGGATTCAGAAGACCGCTCTCCAGCGCCTCGTCCCTGATGGGACGGAAATAATCCGCGATCTCGGACAGGAGCATCTGATCATAACCCGTATCATAAGGCGTATCCTTAAAGGTCTCCACCATAACCTCGGTCGCAGGCTGGGAAGTGCCCAGAGCAAACGGGGACATGGCGCAGTCGATCACGTCCACGCCCGCCTCCACTGCCTTCATGTAAGTCATGGCGGCAACGCCGGAGGTATAATGGGTATGGAGCTGGATCGGGATCTTCACCGTTTCTTTCAGGGCCTTCACCAGTTCCGTCGCTTTGTACGGCAGCAGAAGCCCTGCCATATCCTTGATACAGATGGAATTTGCTCCCATCTCCTCAATCTCTTTGGCAATATTCGTCCAGTATTCCATAGTATAAGCGTCGCCCAGCGTATAGGACAGCGCCACCTGCGCATGGCCGCCCTCTTTGTTGGTGGCCTTCACTGCGGTCTGAAGGTTCCTCATATCGTTCAGGCAGTCAAAAATACGGATAATATCAATTCCGTTGGCGATGGACTTCTGCACAAAATACTCTACCACGTCGTCGCCGTAGGGGCGGTAGCCCAGGATATTCTGGCCGCGGAACAGCATCTGCAGCGGGGTCTTTTTCGCTTTCTCCTTGATCTTGCGCAATCTCTCCCACGGATCTTCATGCATGAAACGTAAGGACGCGTCAAACGTAGCCCCGCCCCAGCACTCCAGGGAATGATATCCCACCTGGTCCAGCTTCTCCACAATGGGAAGCATCTGCTCTGTGGACATACGGGTGGCAATCAGGGACTGATGAGCGTCACGCAGGATCGTTTCTGTTATTTTAATTGGCTTTTTTGCAATTTCAGTCATTGTTCTGTACCTCCTTCTATATTACATCACACCAAAGATCGCCATGAACGTACCGGCCGCCACCGCGGTACCGATCACACCGGCCACATTCGGGCCCATGGCATGCATCAGGAGGAAGTTGGTCGGATCAGCCTCCGCACCCACCTTCTGTGACACGCGGGCCGCCATGGGCACAGCGGATACGCCTGCGGAACCGATCAGAGGATTCACCTTGCCGCCGCTCACCTTGCACATCAGCTTGCCGAACAGCACGCCTGCCGCAGTACCGAACGCGAACGCGATCAGGCCCAGGGCCACGATCTTCAGCGTATCCAGGTTCAGGAACGCCTCTGCGCTGGTGGTCGCGCCCACAGAGGTTCCCAGAAGGATAACCACCATGTACATCATGGCGTTGGACGCGGTCTCCGTCAGCTGGCGCACCACGCCGCTCTCACGGAACAGGTTGCCCAGCATCAGCATACCTACCAGCGGAGCCGTCGTGGGAAGGATCAGGCAGACTACGATCGTTACGATGATGGGGAACAGGATCTTCTCCAGCTTGCTCACCGGACGGAGCTGTTCCATCTTGATCTTCCGCTCTTCCTCAGTGGTCAGAAGTTTCATGATGGGCGGCTGGATGATCGGCACCAGGGACATATAGGAATATGCCGCCACTGCGATGGGGCCCAGAATCGCCGTCTGCTGAAGCTTTCCTGCCAGGAAGATGGATGTGGGGCCGTCAGCGCCGCCGATGATGGAGATGGCCGCCGCCGCACGGTCGGAGAAGCCCATGGCCATGGCGCCCAGATACGCGGCGAAGATACCAAACTGCGCCGCCGCGCCCAGGAGGAAGCTCTTGGGGTTGGCAATCAGGGGGCCGAAATCCGTCATGGCTCCTACGCCCATGAAAATCAGGGACGGAAGGATCGCCCACTCGTCCAGTTTATAGAAATACCAGAGCATACCGCCTGCGCCGTTGGCCGCATCTTCGGCCGCCAGCATAATATCCGGATAGATATTTACCAGCAGCATCCCGAAAGAGATCGGTACCAGCAGCAGGGGCTCATACCCTTTGGCGATAGCCAGATAAAGGAAAACGCATGCAACGAGGATCATGATGAAGTTTCCAAAAGTCAGATTCATAAACGCGGTCTGCTGCACGAGGTTCCCTAAAGTATCAGCAATATAACTCATGTCGTAACCTCCAATGATTTACTCATATACTTCATCCGATCAGTTCATGGTAGCCAGCACGTCGCCGGATTCCACCGCGTCGCCCACAGCGACTTCAATGGATGCGATGACGCCGTCCTGCTGGGCCACCACGTCAATCTCCATCTTCATTGCTTCCAGGACGATCACCGGCTCTCCTTCTTTCACTGCCTGTCCCACGTTCGCCACGATCTTGAATACTTTTCCGGGAACCTGAGCGGTCACTTCCGCCGATCCTGCCGCCGCTGCTTTCGCCTTTGCAGGCGCGGGAGCCGGAGCCGCCTTGGGAGCCGCTTTCGGAGCAGGCGCTGCGGGACGTGCCGGAGCCGCCGCGCTTCCGTTTTCTTCCACAGTCACATCATATACAGTTCCATTTACGGTAATGGTATAATTTTTCATCTCTACTAACCTCCAATATTTTATACTCGGTTCCAGGACGGCCTCGCTGCCCTGCGGATGGAACGTACCACGAATCCGTCCGCGGAAGTCCCTTCATATGCGCAGATCGCCGCGGTGATGGCCGCAACCAGCTCCGTGTCGTCCGCAAGTTCTTCTATGTTCTCAGCCGCCGACTCTTCCGGCAGGGCCGCCGGCGCCGCCTTGGGCGGCTCTTCCTTTTTCTTTCTGCCAAATTTTGCCTGAATCGCAGGGATAAAGTTAAAGCAGTAAATCACCAGGCTGATAAAGATCAGCACGATAAACACAGTGCCCATGCCCAGGATCGTGTTCATGAGCGCCTTGTAAAGAATCTCGCTCATGGAATACCGCGGGCTTACGTCCACCGACTGCACCACGCTGTCCTCGTCAAATATAAGGCTGATCACCGCTTCGCGGTTCTCATACTGCACGGTCACATCCAGTGTGATCTCTTCCCCGTTTACTTCCGGCGTTCCGTAGCTTAAGGTGGACACATATCCGCCCAGATCCTCTGCCACTCCTTCATATGCTGCAAAACCTGTGGTAAACGCGTCCGCTTCAAAAGGCAGGCCGTTCTGGCCGATCACTGCCTCTGCCTCGTCCGCATCCATTTCCGCAAACGCCGCAATATCTTCCTGGGAAAGCCCGGCCCAGTTGGCGATCAGGAAATCGGCAATGGAGTCCAGGTACGCCTCGTCGTAGACTATCGCGTCTTCCTCAGTCGTTTTCCCGCACGCTGTCATGCAGAGCATGGCCGCCGCCAGAACAAGCGCCGTGAAAATCTTGTTTTTAAATCGTTTCATACTCTCCACCTCGCTTTAAACAGTCCCATGTTTTTTCGCCGGGCGGTCTTCCCTCTTGGTAAACAGCATCTCAAAAGCGCCGATCACATATTTCCTTGTATCCTGCGGCTCGATCACCGTATCCACATAGCCTCTCTTTGCGGCGGAGTCCACGCTGTTCTGAAGGCCTGCATACCCCTGCTCCTTCTCCTTCAGCTCTTCAGCCCCTGCTTCCGGATACATCACCTTCACCGCCAGCTTCGCGTCCATCATACCGATCTGGGCCTTCGGCCACGCATATACAAAATCAGCTCCCAGGCCTTTGCTGTTCATGGTCACATAGGCGCTTCCGAAAGCTTTTCCGGTCACCACGTTCACCTTGGGAACGCTGGCCTCCGCAAACGCGCTGGTCAGCGCCGCCGCCGCTTTCGCCATCCGCTTCTCCGAGCAGACCGCCGCCTTATATCCGGCCGCATTGGTCAGCGTCAGGACCGGGATCTCAAAAGCGTCGCAGAATTTCACGAATTTTGCGGCTTTCTCACAGCCTCTCGCGGACAGCTCCGGCGCGAACTCCTGCACCAGGTTTCCTTCTTCATCATAGAGCGCCGTACGGTTGGCCACTGCGCCCACCGTATTGCCGTTCAGTTTGATGAAGCCGGTCACCATATCTTTTCCGTAATCCGCCTTCGTCTCAAAGAAGATGCCCCCGTCGGAAATCATGGGAAGCGCAACGGCCGGATCTGCCGCGGCGTTCTCCAGATCCGCGCAGACACGGTTCAGGTCGTCGTCGCAGTCCATATAGGACAGGTCATCTTCGTTGTTGGCCGGGATCAGGGAGATCAGTTCGCGGATCTTCGCGATCAGCTCTGCCTCCTCCGCCACCACGTCCACAATGCCCGCCTCTTCGCTCTGGAACGCGGCGGACGCCGTATCGCACTTGGACGCGTCGTTGCCTTTCAGCGCATTGGGGGAATTTACGAATAATTTTGCTTTCCTGCTCTCCATAAATGTAAAATCAGACATGGCGGACGCCACGGCCATACCGCCTCCGCAATTGCCGAACACCGCCGTAATCTGCGGAATTACGCCGGATGCCATCGCCTGTTTCAGATACAGTTCGCCGAAAGCCTGCAGTGCGTCGGTCGCCTCCTGAAGCCTCAGACCCGCGCAGTCTACCAGGCCCACCACGGGCGCGCCCATCTTCATTGCCATATCGTAGATCCGCGTGATCTTTTTTGCATGCATCTCACCCATGGAACCGCCCAAAACGGACGCGTCCTGGCTGTACACATACACCAGGCTGCCGTCGATGACACCATATCCGGTGACTACTCCGTCCGACGGCGTATCTGTGTTGTTCATGTTGAAATCTGTGGTTCGTGCGGTGACAGCCGCGCCGATCTCAACAAAACTGTTCTCGTCAAGTAAAGCCTGAATCCTGCTTCTTGCCGAGCTCTGTGCTGTACTGCTCATTTTTAGCCCTCCATGTGTCAATTTTTATAGTAAAAGTCCATATTTCACCACACAATATTGTAGCAATTTGTACAAGTTTTTTCAAGAACATTTTGCACATCGTTCCATTTCAGCCTTTTATTACTACATTTATCTTTTAAATCCATCGGTCCAGCACCTGCTCCAGGCACCACCAAAAGTCGACTTTTCCTACCGTTCCTGCCGTGCGCACCGGGAAAAGATCCATGATTTCTCCATTCAGATAATACGCAACGCTCCCCACGATCTCCCCTTCCTCCACCGGCGCTGCAAGGCTTTCCGGGCGGTCCACCTCCATGCGGAAGCTTTCTCCTTCTTTCATCAGCAGCTGCTCTGTCCGGATATCCGCGGTCAGCGCCACCGTTCCCTCCTGTCCGTCTTCCACCATTGCCGGCTCCATCTGAAGGATCTCGTCTCCCACAGTCTCCAGATGATAATTTTCCAGCCCATAAGTCATCAGCGTCCTGGTATCCGACCATTTCCACGTGCGGTTGTTCGGCCAGCCGCAGGCAAGCAGGGCCACAATCAGACGTTTTCCTTCCCGCTCCAGCGCGCCCACATAACAGTATCCGGCGTCGTTGGTAAAACCTGTTTTTCCGGTCAGCGCCCCTTCCATCATGTTCAGGAACGCGTTTTTATTGTTTACCGTAAAGCTCCTCGTCCCGTCCAGGTCCGTAAAACTCCAGGAAGGCTCCCGCGTGATGGAAAGGAAGGTCTCATTTTCCATGCAGAACCGCATGATCCTGGCCAGATCTCTGGCCGTCGTGGAATGGACTCCATACTCATCCTGGGCGTCCAGCCCGTTGGGGGTGATAAAATATGTATGGTAACATCCCAGATCCCTGGCCTTCTGGTTCATCATGGAAGCAAATCCTTCCACGCTGCCTCCCACATGCTCCGCGATGGCCACTGCAGAATCATTGTGCGACTCCAGCATCAGAGAATAACACAGATCCTTCAGCCGATAGCGCTCGCCTTCCCGGATATTCAGCTGCACGTCCGGCATGGAGGCCGCGTAAGAGGATACCGTGACGGTTCCCTCCAGATCCGCATTCTCCAACGTCACCAGAAGCGTCATAATCTTCGTAGTGCTTGCCATGGGCAGGGCTTCGTCCCCGTTCTTTTCAAATAAAACACGCCCGGTATCAGCATCCATCAACACTGCCGACCGGGCGTACAGTCCCTCCGGCTCTTCCTGGGCGCGCACCGACGTGCCCGACATCAGGAGAGCCAGGAGAATACCTGTATATATCTTTCTTTTTTTCATAGAACACCTGCGCATACACTCTTTCTTCAATGTATGGCAGAAATCCTGTGTTCATGCTAAAGATTCAGCTTCAGCTGTACCTCTTCCTCCGCCTCGCTCTTCATCTCCTCCGCCAGTTCCGGCTGTATGGAGGGAAGTTCTTCCGTGGAGCGGACGCCAAAATTGCGCAGGAAATCCTCCGTTGTACCGAACAGGATCGGCCTGCCCGGCGCATCCATACGTCCCGCCTCCTGGACCAGCCCATACTCCACCAGCCGGTTCAGCGCATGGTCGGAATTCACCCCGCGGATCTTTTCAATCTCCTGCCTGGTCACCGGCTGGCGGTACGCCACCACCGAGAGCACCTCCAGCTGCACATCCGTCAGAGAATATTTTTTAGGCTGCTTGGCCACCCGGATCAGCGCGTCGTAATGTTCCCGGCGCGTACACAGCTGGAAAGAATCCTCCAGCTCTATAATCTCCATGCCGCCCGGCCGGCTGTTGTACCGGTCCATCATCCGGTGCACCAGCCTCCTGGCTGTCTCCGTGTCGTGGCCGATGGCCGCCGCGATCTTGTCCACGCCCACTGCGCTGCCCATGGCGAACAGTACCGCTTCCACGGTTCCTTCTATCTTTTCCAGTTCCACTTCTGTCCTCTCATTTTCCCGTAATTCTTCGCTCATGAATTCCTCCGAAGCCGGATCTCTCCGAATGAATGCTCCTGGAACGCCTGAAGCTCTCCCGTCTTCATCAGTTCCAGCACCGCCAGGAACGTGACGATCACCTGGATACGCCCCTTCTGCTGTTCCAGAAGGCCGGAAAAGCAGAAGGACGCATGCTCCTCGGCATAAAGCCTCAGTTCACTGATTCTTTCATCCAGGCTGATCTCCTCCTGCTCGATCTTCCCGAATTTACTTCGGATGGGATCGATCTTCTCATTCTGCCGGCGCATCACGTTCTGAAAGATCTGGTTCAGCCGGCGAAGCGTCAGATCTCCCACCAGTTCCTCCAGATCCACCGGCTGCTCGTAGGCCGCCACTTCCTCCGGGATCGTGGGATCTTTGTAAAAGGCCCTCTCCGCGACAATCATGCGGTCCTTCAGTTCCGCGGCCATATATTTGTACATCTTATATTCCAGAAGCTTCTGCACCAGTTCTTCCCTGGGGTCCAGCTCCTCACCTTCTTCGTCCACCTCTGCTGGAAGCAGCATCCTGGCCTTGATCTCCAGAAGCGTGGCGGCCATGACCAGAAACTCGCTCATGGTATTCAGGTCCCGGTCTTCCATGGATCTGATATATTCCATATACTGGTCTGTGATCTCCACAATGGGGATATCGAAAATATTGAACTTATTGATATCGATCAGGTGCAGCAGGAGATCCAGCGGCCCTTCAAAATTCTCCAGTTTTACCGACAGCGTCATCTCAACCGGTCCCCTTTACCACAATACAGATCAGCTGAGGCGGGTTCATGATCCGGACAGGTATGGTATGTTCGCCCAGGCCCGCGCTGACCACCATATATTTTTCATCCTCTTCAAAGAGTCCCCTGTCATATTTGGGGAACAGCTTCGCCTGGGGAGTAATCACTCCGCCGATCCCCGGAAGGCGGACAATACCTCCATGAAGATGGCCCGACAGGGTCAGGTCTGCGCCCCACCGTACATAGGTCTCAAAATAGACCGGGTTGTGCGCCAGCAGAATATGGAAGTCCTCGTCGTGAATCCCGCCGAATTTCTGTCTCAGATCCCTGGTATCATAAGGCAGCATGCAGAGCTTCCGGTAGTATTTCAGCGGCATCTCGTACCCATGGATCTGAACCCTGACCGACCGGATCTTCACCGAAGCTGTCTCATTCTCCAGGATCCGGATGCCAAAGCTGCGCAGCTGTCTGGCATACTGCTGGTACTGTCTCCCGTAGATGGACAGCTGCTGGCGCATCCGGGACTCATGGTTGCCGTTGCTGCAGAACACCGGAACCTCTCCTTTTCCCAGTCCCCGGAACAGCTGGATGGCATTCTCCATCTTCGCCTGTTCCCTGCCGATCAGCATATCCCCCGCGCAGAGGATCAGGTCTCCCCTCAGCCGGTCAATGGCGTCCAGGAGAGTTTTCTGCTTCTCCCCCCACAGCCGGTCATGCAGGTCCGAGAGCATCACCAGCCGCAGAGGCTGCTCTTCTTTCTTTATTTTTTTCGTCCGTATTTCGTAAGTCTTAATTTCCATAACAGGTATCTTACCATACTCTTCCGCACCATTGCAAACGTTTAGAGCAAAAATGTCCGGAAGGCTTTTTGAAAATAATCTTTATATCCGGCTCTGGAGGCCGACCCTGCGGCCAGGATCTCCGTAGTGCCGATCACATCGCCGTCCAGGGTATAAACGACCCTGCCCACCACACGTCCCTCTTCCACCGGCGCTTCCATGCTCTCCGGAAGTTCCAGGGACTTCTCTATCTGAGCCAGATTGCGCCCGTCCGTGGACACATAGGAAAAATCTCCCGCGTATTTCAGCGGAACCATCTCTTCCACACCCCCGGACACCGGCAGATCTGCCAGTTCTTCCCGGTTCTCGTCCCGGTAAAGGCTGCAGCAGGCAAACCCGCTGTTCAGCAGCGTGACCGCATCCTGGAAACGGCTTTTGCTGTCTGCACCGCCCATGATCACCGCCACCATCTCGATATCGTCCTTTTTGGCGCTGGCTGAGATGCAGAAACCTGCCACGCTGGTATATCCTGTTTTCAGCCCCGTGGAATATTCATACTGGCGGATCAACTTATTCGTGTTGGTCAGGCCAAATTCAAAGCTGCCCCTGGCCGTGGTATGAACGATATGATCCATCCAGATGGTACAATATTCATGGATCTGGGGATGGTTGAGCAGCAGTTCCCTGGACATCAGCGCCACATCCCTGGCCGTGGTCAGATGGGCGTCGTCATCCAGCCCGCAGCTGTTCACGAAATGGGTATTGGTCATACCAAGCTCCGCCGCCCTCTCGTTCATGCTTTTTACAAAATCACCCTCGCTGCCGCTGATATACTCGGCCATGGCCACACAGGCGTCGTTGGCGCTGGCCACCGCAATGCATTTCAGCAGTGTATCCACCGTCTGCTCTTCATACGCCTCCAGATAAACCTGAGACCCGCCCATGGACGCCGCGTGCTCCGATACCGTCACCACATCCTCCAGGCCGATCCGGCCTTCTTCCACCGCCTCCAGAATCAGCAGCATGGTCATGATCTTCGTCACGCTGGCGGGGTGTATCTTCTCATCCGCCGCTTTTTCCATCAGCACCGTTCCCGTGGACACTTCCATCAAAAGCGCATGGGGCGCAGCCACCTCCGCGGCCACCTGATTTTCCTCCGCGCGCACAGCCATGGGCTGTAAAAAAAGCGTCAGCACAAGTATATACACGCATATTTTTTTCAGAATACCACCTCGGAATCCCTTTGCTATATGTGTAGCAGGGAAACCGGAAAATATGCCTTGTTTTCCTCAAAAAACGGTGTTTTTATCAAAGGTTCAGGAGTACCGCCACAACGATGCCCAGGATGCATCCCGCCACCACCTGAAGCGGCGTATGTCCCACAAATTCCTTCAGGCTGGCTTCCCAGAACGCATAATTCTTTTCATTTTTTCTGAATGCCTCCGCAAAGCCTTCCACCCGGAAAAACTCGATCATCTCGTTCAGGACCTTGCCCTGCTTCCCGGTCTCCATGCGGACGCCCATGGCGTCGTGCATAACGATAATCGCCATCATGCACGCTATGGCAAACTCAAAGGACTCCAGGCCGTATCCGAATCCGGTGGCGGCCGCCATGGCGCTGACCGTCGCCGAATGGCCGCTGGGCATCCCTCCGTCCCCGAACAGGCGCTCCCACCGGATTTCGTGATGCACTAATGCATAAATGATGGTTTTCAGTATCTGAGCCACCGCCCAGGCGCACACTCCGCAGATCAATATCTGATTTTTCAGCAGCGATTCTATCGCTTCGTACATATCTTCCGCTCCTGTAACATGAGTAAAAATGCCTTGACTTTACAGTCAAGGCATTACTGCACAATTCTAGTTATATTTACGCTTTCTTGCAGCTTCGGATTTTTTCTTGCGCTTTACGCTTGGCTTCTCATAATGCTCTCTCTTGCGGATCTCCTGCTGAATTCCCGCCTTCGCGCAGTTTCTCTTGAAACGACGTAATGCGCTGTCCAAAGTCTCGTTCTCTTTAACGATTACATTTGACATACTCTCACACCTAACCTCCCTCCAGTTGTGTATTGTGCCAAATACAACTGTCTGGGTATTTTATCGCACTGCCATTATTATATGGGGCGAGCCACATTTTGTCAACATATTTTTCGATTTTATTTAATCTGCAATTCAGCCATGCGGCTGAAGATCGCAAAACCCGGCGCAAGCTGGCTTGCAGAGAGGTTTTGCAGTCTTCAGACATGATTAGATCGCTGCAATCTGGCTCTCCAGAACTTCGCTTACTTTAGCAATCGCCTCATCGATACCGACCGGGTTCTTTCCGCCTGCCTGGGCCATATTCGGACGTCCGCCTCCGCCTCCGCCCACGCATACGGCGATGGCTTTGATCAGGTTTCCGGCATGGGCCCCGGCTTTCATGGCCGCATCCGTGGCGGTGGCCATCAGGCTGACTTTGCCCTCGCCTGCCGACGCCAGCACGACGACGCCTTCGCCCAGCTTCTCTTTCAGCTGGTCGCCCAGATCCCGGAGACCGTTCATATCCACGCCGTCCACACGGGCAGCCAGCACCTTCACGCCTTTGATCTCCTTCACCTGGTTCATCACATCGCCCAGCGCGTCTCTCGCCGCTTTGCTCTTCAGGGACTCGTTCTCACTTTGCAGTTCTTTTATCTCTGCCAGCAGATGTCCGATCTTCTCCGGCACTGCCATGGAGGATGCTTTCAAAAGCCTGGCCGCTTCCGCCAGAACAGCCTCCTGCTCCCGGTAATACGCGAACACGCCTTCACCGGTCAGCGCCTCAATACGGCGCACGCCCGCCGCGATGCCGGACTCGGATACGATCTTAAACGCGGTGATCACGCCGGTATTCGCCACATGGGTACCGCCGCACAGCTCTTTGGAGAAATCGCCCATGGAGACTACGCGCACATTCTCCGCGTATTTCTCGTCAAACAGCGCCATCGCCCCGCTCTTCTTGGCTTCTTCCAGATTCATAATCTGGGTCGTCACCGGGAGCGCCGCTCCGATCTCTTTATTCACCAGCGCTTCTACCCGTGCGATCTCTTCCGCCGTCATGGGCTGGAAATGCGCGAAGTCAAAACGCAGACGGTCCGGGGTTACCAGGGAGCCTTTCTGCGCCACATGGCTGCCCAGCACCTCTTTCAGCGCCTTCTGCAGCAGATGGGTAGCACTGTGGTTCTTACAGGTGGAAAGACGTCCTGCCTCGTCCACATGCAGAACAACCTGGTCTCCGGTGCGGATCATACCCTTCGTCATGCGTCCCACATGACCCACTTTTCCGCCCAGCAGCTTAATCGTATCCTCCACCACAAACTCAGCACCGTCCACGGTGATCACGCCTTTATCGCCCGCCTGGCCGCCCATAGTGGCGTAGAAAGGAGTCTCTTTCACAAATATGGTTCCCGCCTGGCCGTCAGTCAGGGCCTCCACGATCTCATGCTCCGTGGTCAGAACCGTCACCTCAGAGGTGTATTCCATATGGTCATAGCCCACAAATTCCGTAGTTACGGACGGATCGATCTCATCATACACAGTGGCGTCCGCGCCCATATAGTTCGTTACCTCACGGGCTTCGCGGGCCTTTACTCTCTGCTCTTCCATGCATGCGTGGAATCCCTCTTCATCCACGCCGCAGTTTTTCTCCTCCAGGATCTCTTTAGTCAGATCCAGCGGGAAGCCGTAGGTGTCGTACAGCCGGAACGCGTCCGCTCCGGACAGAGTCTGCTCTCCGGTCTCCTGCATCTTCTTTTCCATCTCCGCAAGAATATTCAGTCCCTGATCAATGGTCTTGTTGAATTTATCCTCTTCCTGGGACAGAACTTTGAAGATAAAGTCCTTCCTCTCCTCCAGCTCCGGATATCCGTCTTTGGAGCCTTCGATCACCGTCTCACTCAGGCGGGACAGGAATTTCCCGTCAATCCCCAGCAGGCGTCCATGGCGGGCCGCCCGGCGGATCAGCCGGCGGAGCACATAGCCGCGGCCTTCATTGGTGGGCATGATCCCGTCGGAAATCATAAAGGTCGCCGAACGGATATGATCCGTGATCAGACGGATGGAAACGTCCTTATTCTCGTCCTCATGATACGCGCAGCGGGCAAACTCGCAGACCTTGTCCCTCAGGGCGCGCACCGTGTCCACGTCAAAGATGGAATCCACGTCCTGAACCACAGAGGCCAGACGCTCCAGTCCCATACCCGTATCAATATTCTTCTGACTCAATTCTGTGTAATGGTTATTCCCGTCGTTGTCAAACTGGGTAAACACATTATTCCAGATCTCCATGTAGCGGTCGCAGTCACAGCCCACCGTACATCCCGGCTTTCCGCAGCCGTATTTTTCCCCGCGGTCATAGTAGATCTCCGAGCAGGGGCCGCAGGGGCCTGCTCCATGCTCCCAGAAATTATCCTCCTTGCCGAAGCGGTAAATGCGCTCCGCAGGGATTCCGATCTCTTTATTCCAGATATCAAACGCCTCGTCGTCGTCCAGATATACGGACGGATACAAACGGTCCGGATCCAGTCCCACCACTTCAGTCAGAAATTCCCAGGACCAGCGGATCGCTTCCGTTTTAAAATAGTCGCCGAAAGAGAAATTCCCCAGCATCTCAAAGAAGGTGCCGTGACGGGCAGTCTTTCCCACATTCTCAATATCGCCGGTACGGATACATTTCTGGCATGTAGTCACCCTTTTTCTGGGCGGGATCTCAGCCCCGGTAAAATATGGCTTCAAAGGCGCCATACCCGAATTAATCAACAACAAGCTTTTGTCGTTGTGCGGAACGAGCGAAAAGCTCTTCATCTTCAGATGCCCTTTGCTTTCAAAAAAATCCAGGAACATCCTGCGCAGCTCATTTACGCCGTATTGCTTCACTTTTATTTCCTCCTATCGAAAACCGCGTTTTGCGGCTCACATACTCACATGTTGAATATGATAGCACACGTTTCCAGCCGCCGCAAGTAAAAATCCGTCAATATCGCAGACAAAGCCAGCAGTACCATGAACATAATTTCCGTCCGCGTTTCCATTCACTCATCAGCCCATCTGTGTTCATATCAGCCGGCGGATGGTTTCCACACTCTCCTCCAGTTCCTCTGCAATGGCTTCCAGCGATTTTCCTTTTTGTACCTTTTTCATAATCAGCTCCTTCAGCTTTTCTTCCCTGCCTTCTGCTATTCCTTCTGCTTTTCCCTTTTCTATGCCTTCTGCTATTCCTTCCATTTTTCCATCTTCATAAATCTCTTCCAGCGCCTTGCACACATCTGCCTCCCCTTTCTTTTCCGATAATTCTATCCCTTTCAGCCATTTATCCGAATTCAGGAATACTCCCAGCGCCTGGTAACTATCTCTGTTCATCTGCTGAAAATAGGATCTGTTGGCGTCCACATAATCCAGGATTTTTCGTTTTTCTCCCCTACATTTTATCATTCCTAATACATATTGTAAATCTGTTTGAAACATTTTTATATCCGGAATCCGCTCCGCATCCACCAGATTGATCCTGTAGTTGGGAATATATTTTCGGAGATATTCTTCCCGACGACCCATATCTTTTCCAAATATCATCTCATGAAGGTCCCTGCTCCCGTCCCAGGGATGGGAACCATAATAAAACACCAGCGTAATCACCGGACAGAGCCGGTCCGTCTTCTGAAAATGAGACAGAAATTCGCCTCTGGTCAGCGGGTTCCCGTCCTTTCCCCGCTTTTCCCAGCGTTCCTCCATTTGCTCTGCGTAAGTAAGGCCGTCGTAAATCATCGTACGCACCGGCATGGCATAATGCACCCGCCCCTGATTCTCCACTGCCAGAACCATAAGCTCCGCTTCGTCCTTCCAGCACATGGCCACGTCCCGGTAACGCTGCACACCTTTTTCTGCACCTTCCTTGCCTGTGACCAAAAGCTCCGATCCCCTGTCAATCTTCTCCAACTGATCTGGAAGCACCACCTGTCTTCCCTGAAACAGACAGCCGTTCATCAGATCCGCAAACCGCTCCTTCTGAGAAAGCCAACGGTTCACAATCACATTGTCATTACCCATATAAAACTCCCCTTATGTAATTGTATTTATTGGAAATACAGAAAGCAGAACACTTCCTGTAAATAGATAGGTAGAGCTTAACATAAAACGAACCGAATTACAAGGCCTGATGAAAATATCATAACTTTCATCCTACGGAAATGCATTTCTTTCCAATTCTTTCAGGAAAACGAAACTGGCCCATTCTTCATCTCCATAAACCTGGGCTTGCAGATGTTTCGCTGTCGTTTGCCCATCTATTGATAAATCTGCGTAATATTTCCCGTCTTTGCCGTATATACATAAGTTATATTCCATAAACATATAAAACCCATCATCCGCTTTATAGTCTTCAAAAAAGGTATACGTGCCCTCCCAACAGCTCAGATCATCCTGATTCATAGGTATCTGTTTCTTATACTCATGCATGAAATCCCCCTTTACGCATCATTAAAAATCCCAAGTATATGATTTAAAACAATCACAGATCATAATCTGGCGCTTTCCTACTGGCATTTTTCCAACAAAAAGAATTCCTTCATATACACCATCAGCAGCTTATTCATATCTTCGTCGATCACATAATATTTTGCGTTGCCCTCGTAGCACCAACTTACGTTCAAGTCAAAAGAAGATTCCGGGATTTGTATTTCCTGGTAAGTCTCCCTCTGGTATATTTCAGGCACAATCGGATCCTTCAAACCATACAGTTCCGACCGCTTCACCTCTCTTATCCTATACTCCGGGGATTCCACAGAGACCTCTACAATTTTGGGATCATCCTGATACATTTCATAGAAGTACGGCTTGCTGTCAAATATATACCCTTCATAATAATCTTCCTCCAGCGTCACTTTCTTCCCAATCATCTCCGCCACATCTATTTCTGACATACATCTGGAAATTCCGACTTCCCTGTTTTTCCAATATACTGTGGGATAGAATTTTACAACTTCGTACGTCCCGCTGATTTTTTCCGGGAACGTACTCTCTGTCTGTAAATCCTGCTCTTCCATCGTAGTGTCGTCCGATATCTTTTTGATTACAAAACAGGTTCCCGTGCGTCCCGCCTCCCATAGCAGCTGGTCGTCATCCATTACATACATAGTAGGAACTACCATATCATTCTCATATGATTCCGTTCTTGTTGAACAGTCAGAGACTTCTCCTGACTTTATGGAAAAACACTCTTTTAACTGGATACGGCGGTACGGATATGCCAGCCTTTCTTCCAACTGGCCTGTCAATAAATTTGTCCACCCTTTTATCGCAAAAGGAGAACCTTCCGCAAATTCATAATGCGGGTTCTCAATTTTGTATTTTAGGATAGAATAATCGCTTTCCAGCTTTGGCGCGCCATGATAGCGAAAATTATCATAAGCAGAAAAAACATCTTCCGAGATGATAATTTTCTGTCCCATCATTAAATCCACTTCTTCTGAGGGGATTGTATCCAGACTTGTTGCACACCAAGATATAAGTTCCGCCACAAATTCCGTGATTTCATATGTCCCGTAATATGGCTCCATATCCCCTTCATATATTCTTATATCGTAGCTGTCAGAACCGCAGGGCGTTTCCTCTTCTTCCACAGAGTTCTCCAAAACCTTTTCCTCTTCTGCCTGGGCAGCATCACTTTCCTGCGTCTGAGCTGTACAGGCGCTGATCCCAAATGCCAGCAGGACGCTGAACAGCAGGATACTTGTCTTTTTTAACACATTTTCTCCCTTCTGCCCGGTTTTTCAGCGGGCCAGCCTCATATCACATACAGAAATCCATATCAAAGCAAACCTTTCTTTCCCACTCCTGATCCAACTGTTCCATGGTCAGTTCAAACTGGAACTTCACCGCTGTTTCCCCTTTCTCCATCGTATGATAGACCAGGCCTATTTTTTGATTTTCCAGACTCTCCAGATGTGCTGTATCTATCCCGTATTCCATCACTTTTTGGGATATCCGCTCCTGAAGTTCTCTGTTTAATTGCATTTTTCTGTCCAATTCCTCACATGCAAAAATGGCGGGGACTCTGAAAAATACGATCTCCTGCCTTTTATCATTCACAATCTGCATGGAATCCGTCCCCCACGCAAATGGATGCCTCAGCAGTTCCGCCGTATCAATCCTGTAACTGTTACACATAACATCTTCATATTTTCCCGATCCGTTTTCCATCTCTGTAAAACAGACAATCTGCTGGGGCATTAAATAATAATCCGTATCATGTTGTCCCGCTTCCAAAAATTTTTCAAAAGCCATGTCGTCCGACGGACAGGTTTCCTCAAAATTGTCATATATACCGAAGACCTTTTGATTTCTGATATGTTCCAGAGGTATCATAACGCCTCCCCCGGCCACATGACAGGTGACGCCAAAATTGAGCGCATAATGACGGCCTTCCAGCATCAGATTTCCTGTGTAATAAAAACTAATATATTCCGCGCTCTCAAACGTCATTTTGCAGGATATTTTCAGCGACACATTTTCCCAGTTTTCCATTTCCTCCATATGCAGCCCATACGTTTCCAATTTCATGCGCACGCCGTCCTGAAACGTCTGGTTTATATTTTCAGACAACTCCTCACTGTCTTTCACGGCTATTTCCGGAACCGCTATCTCTACGTCAACCTTTCTCTCCTTGCTGCAAAATTCTATCTTCTGCTCTGACCAAAGGTATTCCAAATCTGCGTACCTGTTGATTTTCTCCCTGTCTACTTCGGCCTCCACACGATTTACAACCCCAAAAACATTTCTCTCCACAGTCAGTTCCAAAATGCCCATTTTTTCCAGGCGGAGACTGGAATAAGACATACTGCCGTTATATCCGGACCGGCTTTCACAATCATTTTCAAATAGTTTTATTGATTCATTAAAATCCGGCCATTGATTCCAGCCTGCCAATGAGTACTCTCCGTCCAATTCTGACACCAGATATACGCTGGAAGGTTCACCATTCTCAAACCGCCACCCGACGGGAGTCTGTGAAAATCTTTCCTCGATTTCTTCCTGTGTATCAAAAATATAATCCAGGACTTGTATTTTTTTGCCGCTATGTATGGTAACGCAGATAATCAAAAATATTTCCGTGATCAGTATGATTCTTTTGCACATTTTGAACTGTTCTATCCTCTTATTTCCAGCATAAACCTCACCCTGACATCAAGCAAGTATTGCATCTGCCTTAGACTGCATTTTCATAGTTGTATCTGATGGTATTAAAATCGGGGCAGTGTCAAACAGCTCTGCGTTTCCTCCAAACAGTTCATCTTGGATTAGATTATAGCCCGCCATCCTTGTTTCCAGCATACACCTCCCTCTTGCACCGGGCAAGTAAAACTTGCCCATACTACCATATTCACCAAATAAGAATATAAGCATCCCCGTTTAGCTTACGTTCCGCGCACGCGACCAAACAATCCTCGGTTTCCGCTTTCTGACCGCCTCTGACAACGGTATTTTGAGGTGGATATTTACAAACGGACGCAGAAATTTGTAATGAAAAATATTGCATTTTTCATTACAAATGTATATACTATAGAAAAAAAGGAGTTTTTGTATATGGCTCGCGCAGTAAACGTAAATTTCCGCATGGATGAAGAACTAAAGAAAAGCATGGAAAAAGTATGTTCCGATATGGGACTCTCCATGACAACTGCTTTTACTATTTTTGCAAAAACAGTCAGCAGAGAAAAGCGTATTCCATTTGAGGTTACTGCCGACCCTTTTTATTCTGAGAGTAACATGGCACACCTTCGGCGGGGGATCGCTGCCCTTAACAGCGGAAAGGGCATGGAACACGAACCCATCGAGGAGCCAGAAGAATGAAAAAGATTTGGTTTGAAGAAGCGTGGGAAGACTACCTGTACTGGCAGACGCAGGACAAAAAAACCTTAAAGCGTATCAATATGTTGCTCAGAGACATAGAACGTGAAAACTATGGTGGCATCGGTAAACCTGAACCGCTAAAAGGTGAATTGAGCGGTTTTTGGAGCAGACGCATAGATGAAACAAATCGTTTTGTTTACCGCATCGCAAATGGAGTTCTGGAAATCCTCTCATGCCGGGGACATTATGACGACTGACGGGAAGATGATTTACCTTTGAAACGCCCATAAGATCAGCCCTGCCAAACAGCGGGGCTTAGCATTTTCCTGCCGGATACTTATTAGACGCTATTTGTCAGCCCCATTATTCTAAATTGTATAACAGCGTGAGTAACTGCCTGGCCTTTTCTCTGCACTGTTCCCATAGATTTGATTCTTTAAGCGCTTTTAATGTCCATAACCCTTCATCATGTTCTCTGCTCATATCAGATAATTGATTATTTATATCTTTGATCAGTGTACATTCAGCTAAAGACAGCATCCCATATTTATACAAAACATCCATTACCTCCACCACCTCGTCATCAAATGCCAATGCAATTTCATCAGAAATATTGATTGTCTTTGGTAAGGCATCTATCTGTTTTTCATAATTTGATGCCATAAGCAACACAGCATTATACATTCGTCTATATATACTCAGTTGTATTTTACAGTTATCTGTCATTTCGAGTTCTTCATAAACCCATTTTTCCTCTTCTGACATATGACAATATGACAGAAACCAATCACTTTTATCCACTATTTCATTCCTGTCCCATCTAAATGAAATCCTTGTGTTCCTGTAGCCTTTCCTGAATATGTTGAGCTATAATTCCATTTTTTCCCTTAACAGGCACGCCATTTTAGTATTCCAAAGACACGAATTTATTTCTTTCAATTCCATTAAAAATTTTATTCTTATTTTTTTGAACTCAACCCAACGATTCATTTTTTCAATTTCGGCAAATGCCACATAGTCATATCCCCCGTCTAATACAATTATGGTTTGCAATAACTTATCAAACCAATAATCTAATATCTCGTCCCCTACTTCGCCATCCCTCAACGGATTTTCATGATAATATGAGCCCACTTTATGTTCTCCAAAGCAAATTTGGATGTAGCCGAGGATTTGATTATAATTCCTATTAAATTCTCCATCCGTAATGGATTCTAAGATTTTGAAATCATCAACAATCCTGTATTTAATTTTAAACATGTTATTCATCCCTTACCTTACTAATTCTAATGGTTGCTCATATGTGTACTTATAATCTCCATATACAGTCTTTTAACAGGATCGGAACGTGTGCAGGTTAAAGTCTGAATGGCATAAAGCCACCCAAACGGGGGCATTGTCCGGCAAAACCAGGTGAATGTATCATATCCAAAATTTCTGTTCAAATGTGCCATAATGCTTCAAAATTGTTAATGCTTCTTGTTTCAATTCTTCAATACTGTTCTTGTATTTTTGAGGTAATAAAGACGCAATATCTTCTAACTCACACCCTTTTTCTATTATATCGATAATTGACTTATTGTACGCTTTTTCTTGCAACGCCTGAACCATATGAGGTGAAAACAAATACTTTTCGGACTCAGAGATTGATAATCCTTCTTCTTTAAGTGCTTCCAATGTTCCAATAATGCTTATTAACAGCATTTTTTCATTTAATAATTTTCTTCTATCTGCAACCAAAGCTGCCAACGCGCTTTCCTCCAAAAACTTCGTTCTTAAATATCATATCACATAGAATGTTCCTTAACAATCGGCACAATTTTTGCTTATACCCGTGTTCCACACAAAAATTTCTGCTTGATACATTTGCTCCAAATGCATATTTTTTACAGAATCGGGTATTTTAACTTTGAGCAAAAGTGATAAATATACCGTGATTCTTCAAAGTAGGGAGTATATCTAATGGAAATCAAACGAAATAAATATCTAAATGATTTAATTACTCCTACTACAATTTACACGATTTAATGCCATGGTTCTACCTTTAGATAATCTTTAAAGACTGGTAATTCTATTGTTTCTATAATAACATAAATATTTTTCGGACATATACTCAACATAAAATTCCACGTCTGCACAGCTTAAATAAAAGCGTTCTTGAGATTCCGTTTTTAACAAAGAATTCAGTCTCTCCTGCCTTTTCTCATCTTCCATGCCGCAAATTTGCGGAACCCAGAAATCTGACTCCTCGTAATATATATTTGACGGATCAGCCTCTTCACCTGTTTTCCATCTCTACTCCTTGCCGTCTATTGTTTCTATCTTCCCCAAATTCTTTTTATACACTCCATAACCCGAATTCTCTGTTGCCACAGGTTCTTCTGTGATTTCGGTATGGTCATCAGCAAGAAATTCTACTGTTCCCATCACTTCATCATCTCTAACAGGAACGGTCATTTCGTCCAGGTACACGGTCCTTTCTCCCGGCGTTCTTTCAGGGTTCTCCTCATTATATAACTCCGCTTGATTTTCGCTTTTCTCAGTCTCTCCCTTCTTTTCCGGCTGCTCCATACCGCCTAAAAAGGAGATACACCCAGAAATGATCAGCACCGCCGCAAGAACAATCCACCAAAATTTTATTTTTTTCATTTTCTTTCACCATCCGGCCCCTGGGAGCTCGCCCCATAGATACTATTATTTTTCGTTGTATTTTCCCAAATCTTCTGCCTGCTTATATACTGTCAAAAATTCATCAATAATCAGTCGTTCTTTTGCAATACACAAGGTACAGCGGCCATCCCACGCAACTATTTCAATTTCTGCTAAAGGGTGCTGTAAAGTAACCGGATTCTCCCAAAATCCCGAATAACCATCCGCATAAGGCAACGGATACTTCAAAACATCTTCTAGCAAAATTTTTTGAGGAAAACCTGAAAGTACTCCCCATACCCACTGAAAATCATCTACGCGAAATATATCTTTTGTTTCTTTTCCTGATACCCATAAATATTTCTTTCGCATTTTCTTTTCTAAATCAAACTTTATTGGGTTTCCAACATACATCACTGGTCTTAATGCTATTCTTTTTATGAGATTTTCTACATTCACAAATTACTTCTAATCAATCAAACTTGTTGTCACATCAGACACTGACAACCGGCTATTTAATGGAACGAAAACTTTATATCTGCTATTTTGCAAAAACTAATAAAACAAATTCCCATCCCCCCAAATAAAAGCACTAAATTAACCCGATCACTTAATGGCAAAAATGGAACTTCCAATGGGATGACCGCTTTTACACGATTATTGTTTGTAACGACAATGCGAGATCCTTTGATTTCATATTGATCCCCATTTTCTGTATACACCGTTTTTCCTCCATTCGCATTATAGCGGGAAGAAAATGTTCTTATTTCTTCATAGCTTAACGCTTCCTGAAATAAAACTTCACTATTTTCATATGCTGTATGTATATTCCCCTGTAAAAAATGGAGTGTATCATCTTCATCCATTCCAAATGTATAATATATGTCCCCCATATAAATTCCATATTGGAATTTCCCTGAAGAGTCAAAGCATTGAACAGTATTCGTCCCCAGACTGTCAACGTATATGTTTCCTTTTGAATCCACTTCTATTTTCCGCACATTATGGATAACCTGAGAAGTATAAAATGTTTCCCCGATTTCAAGTCCAGACAATAATGTTGCCATCCACATACCGCTTGTTAATCCAACACAGATCAATACCATCCCTGAAAGAAATAACAACCCATGTTTCATCGTTTAACCCCTCCATGACCATCAACAGATTCTATTCGGAAATAGAAAAAGTGCTGTACAAAATATGATTTCAAAGGGCAGGAGCATTGTTGATTTTATCAATTCTCTTTTCAAAATCGCATCTAATACAACCGGCAGGCAATCTCCTTTTATTTCAGACAATCTTTCCTTTTCTGCATACATCCCCAATGATTTCCATTTCTCTGACTGCATTTCAATCGTGATGATTTTTCCTTTATCTAGCGCTTCCGTAATTTCTTCCACACGATCTAATTGCCGTCTATTTGACCACTCCCAATCATCTATACTGACGATCTCTCTCACACGAAGGGCATCCCCATATTCTTGGATGATTAAAGCCAAAATTTCGTAAGATATAGCTTTTTCACTTATTATATGAACTTCCCATACTGCAGCCATATAACTCCTCTGCTTTTTATTCCACCAAAAACGCTTTCGTTTTCCCAGCCAGGGATGGGGGGTAATTTTTCAGGGGCAGAATATGTATCAACAAAAAATAAGTAAACTTTAGTTCAACTTTCTGTTCTCTATGTACAGCAAAATAACAAAAATGACCTCTAGGATAATCATTGTTATTGCAACAACAAATGATGAATATAGGCACCCTAAAATGAGTGACAAAATCGGAATGCATATTGCAAAAACATGATAGCTGATTGATTTATATAACCATGAATAAGGAAGTAAATGTGCTCCAAATACCATCGCATAAACCATTACCATTTTATCAGGAACAGCACTAAATACCCACATAACAATTAGCAAATACAGAAACTGATTTAAAGTGAACAAAAATCCCAAATTTCCCAACTGATTGCTTTTATCAAAGAGATCAACATGAATTACTTTTCCAACTATCCATGCTAATGGCATCAAAGGGCAAGAACAACAAAACACAAAAAAATTTTGTCTTTGAATGGGCATATTCATAGAAATAATAAGCAATATAAATAGCCAAATTACTACCGATGCACAAATAAAAGGCAATCCCTTCTTTTGCTTTTTGGCAATATCAATTCTTAATTCATCCAAGTTCATCCTCGTTTCTCCTCATAAAATTTCAGTTTGTTAATTTGTTTGCTTATATTATAGTATTCATATACGAATTTCTCTATCATTACCCTATTTGTATTAATGGCATTTCCTTATATTTGTCCATATGATGTCCGCCCCGGCTCTGCGTCCATCGCTGTCAGTGCAGAACATCCCCATCGATTCTGACCGTCACAGTCAACATGCCATCTTCATTTTTAGCGCTTACCGGCCCGTCATATTTCCGGGCAGCACATTCCAGAATACCCCATTTCATTTGCTGCCTTTCTGTCGGCTTCTCTCTTTTCAGAAAGCTTTTGCCGCAGGGACATTTACATTGTATGTAGAATACCTTTTTCAGCTTTCCAATAACTTCTATTTCTGCTTCCTCTCTTCTATTTTCCCGGCACACATCCATCATATATTCAAGCAGGCTGTCCATGATCAGCGTGATATCCGATGGCTCCAGCTTATCCAAATAATGAAAGTCTCCCCGGCAGTTCATCCTGATTCCCAATTCCGAACATTTCTTCTGTTTCTCCAGAAGAATCGTATCAAACAGCGTATTTCCCGTGTTCTGGAAAAATATAGAGTTTTCTGCATCCCGGTTCACTTCGGCGTAAGCCTGATACAGTCTGTGCTGCTCCAAAAGAGACTGCGTATTCTGTTTCACCAGCATGGAAAAATACTGTTGCCGGTCGATGTAGAAAAGCACGAAAATCACAGCTAATACTGCGATCCGCGGCGCAAAATCCCCGGCGACAGAATACGGCTCCTGCATCATGGCTTCTATTGACCATAAATCTGTCAGCATAAAGCACAGAGCAAGTAAAAACCAAACAGTAACTTTTTCGTTTTTCTCCTGTACCAAATCCATAAACAATTTACGGAATCCCATGATCAGTCCGTAAGTTATGAGCATCGCTGTCAGGGCCATAATTACCTGCATTATCATCAACTCAACAGCAGGAAAACTTGCAGGGTTAAAGCTTTCCCCCTGCGTCAATACTGCCTGCGCTATTATTCTGCCCATATAAACAGCATTCAAAAAAAGAAGAGAATACAGGCCGGCATCTATCGCCTGTTTCTTTTTGAAAATAACCCAGGAAATGAACAGCGTTATGACAAAAACGGCTGGCAGTTTTTGCTGAGGCGTGGAGATCAGCATATTCAGCGGAGCTATAACCAGCGTATAGACTGGAATCACCAGTGCCGCCATCCGCCACGAACTGTTCCGGTCGTAAAGAAGAAGCGCCAATGCTCCTGCCTCTAAAACAGAAGATACTATTATTATCATAATTTCCAGTCCCAACATAACTCTTACCCCCTCAAACTTGGGAATCAGAGCCGTTGTGCACAGCTCCGGTTCCCAAAACATCAATCACTTTTTACTCACTCAAATCTACCTTTTCAGCTAAAACTCCAATTTTATAGTGTGGCAGATAATATACAACTACATACTCACCTCTTTCGTAGGTTTCAGTGAAGACCGTTAAAAATATTTCTTCCCCTGTCTCCAAATCTGCTATACGCATCCCCCTATCTCTTTTGTGTTTCACATCTCTTTGAGATGCTGATGTCGTAATACCCACAATAACTTCGTAGTTCCCACTTTGCATTAAAGGATAATCCTTAAGTAAAGGCAGTGTAAAATATACAAAACCATATATGGCCAGCAGGGCCGACAAAATCAACACCGGAAAATCAAAGGCTTTTGGATGACGCTTATACAGACGTGCTTCCTTTTTCCCCCATAACTTTACCTGGTTCTTTAATATATACCCTTTCGTAAGGTATTGAATTAAAAAAACTATAAAGAAAGCATACAAAACAAAACTTTCAATGAAACTCCGCCACCATAATGATTCCACGTGACTTCATCCTTTCCACAAGTACTGCCAACGCACTTCCCCGCAAAAAAATTTTATCCGTAATTATCATATCACATAGCATGTTCCTTAACAATCGGCACAATTATCACCGTCATAGAAGCTGCGATACTTGCTGCCACATGACTGAGCAGCACTGCAGTCCAGATTCCATTTAGCCCAAATCCCAAATAAGAAAACAAACAGGCCAGCGGCATCCGGATCACAATATAGTAGAAAATCATCAACAACATACTTTTTGAAGGTTTTCCCATACCGTTGAGAGCGCCCAGGCAGCAATTAGTAACAGTGTTAAGAACATATCCAATACTGACTATTAAAAAATAAGTACCCACGATGGCCGCCGCATCATCACTTTTGATGAACAGGCCGGAAAGCTGTTTTGAAAATCCGACGATTAAAACGGAAAGGATCACAAGGAGTCCACATCCGTACCTCAATGCACATTTCAAATAATCTTTGGCCCGGTCATAACGTGTACCGCCGACACATTGACCGATAATGGTAGTCAAAACCATGTTTAACGCCATCGCGGGATAAAACAGAATGGTTTCCAGCTTTCCTGCCACCCCATAAGCCGCTATTGCTGTGACGCTGTATGTGCTGACAAGTGAGGTGAGGAACGTCGTACTGACGGCCGGAATACTTTGTTGAATCACAGAGGGAATTGCTTTCTGAATGAGCGGCAGTACCTCGTTCCTGTCAAATGCAGAGATTTTAAACCTGAATAATTTTTTCTTTTTCAGATAAATCAGCATAAACAGCAGGCAAATTGCCTGAGAAAGCAGCGTAGCAATCGCTGCGCCGTGAAATCCAATGAAGCGGATAAAAACAGGATCAAGGATTGCGTTCAAAATCGTCGATACCAGCATCGCCGCTGCTTGAAACACAGAATTGCCAAAGCTCCGCAAAACAGCAGTAAAATAAAGGTAGAGATAGACTGCTAAATACCCCAGCACATAGATTGACAAATAGCTGTATGCCAAATCATAAGTTTCAGCCGGGGTGTTCAAAGCTTTTAAAATTCCCGGAAGAAATGTCTCCAGCAGAATAGTCACGAGGAGGGAGAACGCTGCTGATGCACAGAATGATGTGGAAATCAAACATTCTGTCTTTTTCTTGTCCTTCGCGCCTACGGCCTGAGAAAGCAAAATAGATACTCCATTGGTCGCCCCCATCGCAACAGAAGTTAAAATCAAAATGATCGGGGTAGAATTTGTTAAAGCGGCATAGGCTGTTTCTCCAAGCAAATTGCCAATCCAAAGGCTGTCCACAAGGTTATACATCATATTCAGGAACATGGCGGCAATCATTGGAAACGCCATGGCCATAAGACAATGTTTTGTATTACCTCCTATAAAATCAATTTTTGTCATCATAGTAAAACTTCCTTTCTTTATTGAATGAATATTATTCATTTATATTGTCTTGAAAAACCCCCGTCCCAAAGCGGGGGATATTTCAAAGGTGCAGTGCAAATATGAGGAACTCTCGAATCCGTTTTGACTTATCTTCCTGTGTCAGATCGTCCGCCAGCAAAATTCCAAGCTGTCCATACACGCAGAACATCGCGGCGGCCTGTACATCGTCAAACTGGACTTCACCCTTTTGTTTGGCCCGCTGCAGCAGCTTTTCTACAAGCGGAACCAACTTTTCACATACTTTAAGGGAGAGTTGATCGTGAAATTTTCTGTTCTCCGCTCCATGAAAAACAGCATAGTATTTCGTGTCCCGTTCTTCCGTGGTGGAGGGCATATTTTCAATGATTTGCCGCAAGGTCTTATGGTCGTCTTTTTCAAAACTTACGAACTGCTCCACCAGTACATCCGCATATTGTTCAATCGCGCTGTCAAACAGAGCCTCTTTGGAAGGGAAATAGCGATAGCATAAACCCTGTGCCACACCGACTGCTTTTGCTATATCTGTAATCGAGGTTTTTTCATACCCATTTTCCCCGAACAATTTGAGGGCAGTATCCAAAATCTCCTGCCTGCGTACTTCCGGATCCTTCGTAACCCGCATAATCTAAACCTCCTTTCTACTACCAGTTAGTATAACATCTTTTTTTGAAATGTCAATGAATAAAGTTCATTCATTCCCTTAAATCTTAATAAACTCTTCCATCTCTTTTAATAATACTGTAAACACTTTCCTTTCCGTCCATGCTATGATGATCTTACTTTAACATTCAGAATCACGGGGAGGGAACCTTATGAATAAAATCATTCGAAACAGCCGTACATTCCTTTTCCTTGCCGCCTCTCTTCTGCCTGCGGCGGCGCTGTCCGGGTGCGCCCCTAAAGCCGGGGATGCTCCTGCGGCAGTGGTGGTTCAGCCCGAATACACAGAGGAAGAGCTGGCCGCCATGCGCAGGGAGGAGACCGTCGTCCCGGTGCTTGAGGAAGCCGCCGCGCTGGCGGAAGGGTACTATTATGACGAAGCGCTGGAGTGCCTGACCCATATACCGGAAGAATTCTCAGAAGACCCGGAAGTGACACAGGCCACAGCTTCTTATACAGAGGCCAGGAACGCTTTCGTCCCCTATGAACAGCCGGTGCGCCACATCTTCTTCCACTCCCTGATCGTGGACACGGATCTGGCCTTCGACGGCGATTATATGGAGAACGGATATAATTACTGGATGACCACAGTGGATGAATTTAAAGCGATCTTGGAAGAGCTGTATGCCAACCAGTATATCCTGATCGACATTCATGATCTCTGCGAAGAACAGACCTCCGAGGACGGCTCTGTCGTGCTGGCATCCGCCCAGCCGATGGTGCCCGAGGGAAAGATCCCCCTGGTGCTGTCCGTGGATGATGTGAATTATTATGATTATATGAAAACCGACGGGTTCGCCAGAAATCTCATGCTGGATGAAGAAGGCAATGTGAAAAACCTTTACATAGATGAAGAAGGCAATGAATCGATTGGGGACTATGACGTGGTTCCCATCCTGGACGCGTTTGTGGAGGAGCATCCCGACTTTTCCCTGCGGGGAGCCAAAGGACTGCTGGCCCTGACCGGTTATGAGGGCGCTCTTGGGTACCGTACCAACGACGGGGAAAATCCTTCCTTAGAACAGGACAAAGAAACGGTCCGGGCCGTAGCCGCCCGCTTAAAGGAGACCGGCTGGCAGTTCGCCTGCCATGGCTACGGGCATAAACACACCGCGCAGATCTCCTATGATACGCTGGCCGCCGACACCTCCCGCTGGAGAGAAGAGGTGGGAAGCCTGGTGGGGGACACCGACGTCTATATCTACCCTTACGGGGAAGAGATCGAGTATCCCAGCGATAAGCTGAGTCTCTTACAGTCCCAGGGCTTCCGCTATTTCTGCGGTGTCTGGTCCACCCAGGCTTTTGTATCCGTGAAAGACACCTATGTACGCCAGACCCGGTGCAATCTGGACGGTTTCACCATGAAGACGCGCCCGGAGGCAGTGGCCGACCTGATCGACGTATCCAAAGTGCTGGATCCCTCCCGGCCGGAATTAAAGTAGGACGTCGTCCATCAGATCGTCCCCGTCCGCCGCGGAAGTCGCCAATTTATCGCACCGCTCGTTCTGGGGATGCCCGTTGTGACCCCTGACCCAGACATAAGTCACCTGATGGGGTTCCATCGCTCTCAGCAGCCGTTTCCACAGATCCGGGTTTTTCACCGGCTTCTTCTGGCTGTTGACCCAGTTTTTCTTTACCCAGGATTCCACCCAGTGCTGGTTGAAGGCGTCCACCAGATATTTGGAATCTGAATACAGTTCTACCTGGCAGGGGCGCGTCAGCGCCTCCAGCCCGGCGATGGCCGCCATCAGCTCCATGCGGTTGTTGGTGGTCTTTTTATATCCCTGGGAGAGTTCCCGCGTATGCTCCACTCCCTTTGTATCTGTATAAGACAGGATCGTCCCGTAGCCTCCCGGCCCGTCCGGGTTCCCCCGCGCCGATCCGTCCGTATAAATCTTCACTAACATAAATTCCACTCCTGTCCCGGATATTCCACGTCCCGCAGGGGCGCGGTCAACCCTTTCATCTCTTCCAGCTTCCTGACTTTTTTGCAGACCGAATAGTCCTCCCAGCAATGCATGGGGAATACCGCTTCTGCGTGAGTCTGCTCCAGGAAATATTTCATCCCCCAGTAAAACGCGTCCCCCAGGCGCGGGTCCAGCGGCACAAACGCCGCGTCAAAGCGCTGTCCTTCCAGCTTGTCCACCTCTCTCTTATAATTGGCGGCCATGTTATTGTTCCAGGCTTTGTCCTCTCCGTCCCAGTGCCACCAGTTCAGATCGCCCGCATGGTAGATCCGCTTTCCTTCCGCTTCCACCACGTATGCCACGCCCAGATCCGTGGAGCGAAGGGTACGCACCTTCAGGCTTCCAAACTCATATTCCCCGCCTGCTCTCACGCTGTGTATCCAGTCTTTACGCTCCTCGGGCCTGAACCGGATGTCCCTGGACAGAATGAACTGCGCGCCTGGGAAAGTGTCTGTAAGATTCAGGATCTTTCTCTGAAAATGGTCATGGTGCCCATGGCTGTTCAGAAACCATACCCGCTTTCCCCCAGGGATACAGGGCAGATTCCCCTCCCCATAATAATCAAAGATCAATATATCCTTCTCCAGTTCCACAGCAAAACTGCTGTGGAAGATAAACGTAACTTTCATCTTCTTTTGCATGCCTCCTTTTCCGGTCAAACTCTATTATACTCAATATGGAGGCTTCTGCCAACGCCGCCGGCAAAAAAGAAGCCTGTTTTTCAGGATTCTTTTGCCGGCGCCTTTCCCGCACCGCGGGCTTAAATGATAATGCACACCAGTCCGCCGTTGGAATCGTTGACAATTTTCTTCATGGTATCCTGCAGTTTCTCCTGGCTTTCCTCGCCGATCTGATACAGCTTGCTGCGGATGCCGTCCTCCACCAGCTCTTCCACCGTCTTTCCAAAGATATTGATGGACCAGATTCCCTCATCCCGGGCGCGCCCCTCCTGGATGTAGCGGATCAGATCCTTGGCCTGCTCCTCGCTGCCTACGATGGGGGCGATCTCCGTCTCAATGTCCGCCCGGATCATATGGACGGAGGGCGAGAAGGAGCGGAGCTTCACCCCATATTTTCCGCCCTGATGGATCAGGACCGGGTCTTCCATGGTGATCTCCTCCCGCTCCGGCAGCACCATCCCATATCCTTTCTGACGGACTGCGTCCATGGCACGGATCACTTTCCCGTACTGTCTCTGCATGGCGGACAATTCTTTGAGCTGCCCGATCAGATCGTACTCATCCTTCAGCTCCATGCCCGTCAGTTCGCTGAGCATCTGATAATATCCCGACTCCTCCATGCTCACCGTATAGACCACGACGCCCCGGTTCAGCGCCACCTGCTCCAGCTTGATCCGGCTGACCGCCGGCCCTTCGCAGTCTGTCTTCACATTTCCCACGTCCCTGAGCACGCGGAATTCCTCCATCATTTCCTTCCCTTTGCGGATCACCTCCTGCTTGGCCGGATGCTCCACGGGGAGCATCTCCACCCAGCTGGGCATGTGGAATTCCACGTCGATCAGCGGGAACTCCAGCAGGATCTGCTCAAGGATCATGGAGATATCCTCCTTCTTCAGCTGCTCGCAGTTCACAGGAAGCACCGGCACCTGATATCGGCCAAACTTTTCCTCCGCCGTCTTCCGCACGCTGTCGCTGAACGGCCTGGTGGTGTTGAGCAGGATCACAAAGGGTTTTCCCAGCTTCTTCAGTTCCTCCACCGTGCGCTCCTCCGCCGCCTGGTAGTTCCCTGCCGGGATATCCCCGAAGCTGCCGTCGCAGGTCACCACGATCCCGATGGTGGAATGATCGTGGATAACCTTGTGCGTCCCGATCTCCGCCGCCTTGGTAAAAGGGATCTCCTCCTGGAACCAGGGCGTCTTGACCTTGCGCTCCACATCGTTTTCCAGATGTCCCGCCGCCCCGTCCACCATATATCCCACACAGTCGATCAGTCGGATCTTCACAGGGATCTCTCCCCCCACCTTGATCTCCACCGCCTCTTTGGGCACAAACTTGGGTTCCGTGGTCATGATCGTCTTGCCGCCCGCCGACTGGGGAAGTTCGTCGGTGGCCCGTTCCCGCTCATGGGAATCTTCCATATTGGGAAGCACCAGAAGATCCATAAACCGTTTGATGAAGGTGGATTTTCCCGTCCTCACAGGCCCCACCACTCCTATGTAGATCTCGCCTCCTGTACGCTCTTTAATATCCTGATACAGATAGAATTCTTTCTTGTCCTGAACTGATTCCATAAAATTACCCTCCCACATTTGTTCTAAATATATGGGAGGGTATCTTATTTTATGATGTGAGCGGTGAAAAATTTATCTTCGTTTTCAGGCTTCCAGCATACGCTCCATCTCCGCGCGCACCGCGCAGATGAAATCCCTGGAATTCAGCACCGTCACGTCCTTCAGTTCTGTGATCAGCGCCAGATCC
Source organism: uncultured Lachnoclostridium sp. (assembly GCA_944381625.1). GTDB lineage: Bacteria > Bacillota > Clostridia > Lachnospirales > Lachnospiraceae > Hominiventricola. The sequence continues at coordinate 92,643 of CALWLW010000001.1, read as the reverse complement.
TTGGTCATCTTTCCAGATTCGATGGTACGGATGGACGCCTGTTCCAATACGTCCGCGAAACGCACCAGTTCCGGAAGCTTATCCAGCTCGCCTCTCTTGCGCAGCGCGCCGCTCCAGGCAAAGATCGTGGCCATGGAATTGGTGGACGTCTCTTCCCCTTTCAGGTGCTTGTAATAATGTCTCTGCACCGTGCCGTGGGCCGCCTCATACTCATAGTATCCATGGGGAGACACCAGCACGGAGGTCATCATGGCCAGGGAACCGAACGCCGTGGCCACCAGGTCGCTCATCACGTCCCCGTCATAGTTCTTGCAGGCCCAGATAAATCCGCCCTCGGATTTGACCACACGGGCCACCGCGTCGTCGATCAGCGTATAGAAATACTCAAGTCCCGCCTTTTTGAACTCCGCCTCATACTCCTTCTCATAGATCTCCTGGAAAACGTCTTTAAAATGATGGTCGTATTTCTTGGAGATGGTGTCCTTGGTGGCAAACCAGAGATCCTGCTTCGTATCCAGCGCGTACTGGAAACAGCTTCTGGCAAAGCTCTCAATGGACGCGTCCAGGTTGTGAACGCCCTGGACGATACCCGGCCCTTTGAATTCATGCACCGTCACCGATTCCTGCCGGCCCTCTGCGTCCGTATAGACCATCTCCACTTTCCCCGGACCCGGTATGGACATCTCCGCGCCCTTGTAGATGTCCCCATACGCATGACGTGCCAGCGTAATGGGTTTCTTCCAGGTCTTCACATACGGCTCGATGCCTTTTACAATGATCGGGGCGCGGAACACCGTGCCGTCCAGGATGGCGCGGATGGTGCCGTTGGGGCTCTTCCACATTTCCTTCAGGCCGTACTCTTCCACTCTGGCGGCGTTGGGAGTGATCGTGGCGCATTTTACCGCCACGCCGTATTTTTTGGTGGCTTCAGCGGAATCCACCGTCACCTGGTCGTCTGTACGGTCCCGGTTCTCCAGCCCCAGGTCGTAATACTCGGTCTTCAGATCCACAAAGGGGAGCAGAAGCTCGTCCTTGATCATCTGCCAGAGAATCCTGGTCATTTCGTCTCCGTCCATCTCCACCAGCGGCGTCGTCATCTTAATCTTTTCCATCTGTCCTGTCTCCTATTTTTTCTGTAAAATATCTCCGGTTTTCACGCTTTTCGTTCTGCGAAAGCCCCGGTCACAATATGTTGTCCAGCCCGTAGAGCTGGATGCTCTCAATCGTTCTTCTGATATGCTGACTGGCCAGTTCCTCCGCCAGGTCCGGCTTCCGGTCCCGGATGGCTTCGAAGATCGCCCGATGCTCCTGGGTGGATTTCACCGACCGGTTCTCGGACGCGATCGTCGCCTTTCTCACCCGTTTCACATAATCGTGGAAATCAGACAGCACATGCTGGAGGATACGGCTGTTGGACGCCTCGTACAGGCGTTCATGGAACTGGCTGTCCAGTTCGTGGAGCTTCCCATAGTTCCCTTTCTCCGTATGATACTCGGTGAGACAGATGATCTCCTCCATCCCGTCCAGCTGTTCTTTTGTGATCTCCTCCGTGGCCCAGCGCGCGCACAGTCCTTCCAGCATGGATCGGATGCTGTAAATATCTTTCACATCCTTGGCCGTGATCGCGTTCACATAAGCGCCCCTGTTGGGGATGATCGTCACCAGGCCTTCCAGCTCCAGCTGGCGGAGCGCCTCACGGACCGGCGTGCGGCTCACGCCCAGCTCTGTGCCGATGGCCGTCTCTTTCAACTCCGTGTGCTGAGGATATCTGCCGTTTAAGATATCCTCCCTTATGCTTTCGTATACTCTCCCCCTCAGAGAATACCGGTCCCGGTTCTCTTTGGGGTCGTGCATCTCGTTCATGATTCTTTTTTACCTCCCTGTCCGAGCTGTATGCCCAGTTTCCGGCAGGCATCCTGGATCACGCTCAGCAGCTCTTCATCGGTGAGCACCGTCACCCTGCCGCTCTCGTACTCGTTGTCCACCCAGGCCTTCACCATGTGTACCAGCTCCGCGTTTTTGTCAATCGCCTGGTCTCCCTTCAGCCGGAACCAGCTGTTGATCCAGTGGGCGATGCCCGCCAGACCGGAGGTATTGGATACTGCCACCACCGGCGGGCGGTTAAGGAATTTTTCTGTATCAAAGATGTTGTAGATCTCTTCGTTTTTCAAAAGCCCGTCCGCATGGATGCCCGCCCTGGTCACATTGAAATTCTTGCCCACGAAAGGCGTTCTGGAGGGTACCCGGTACCCGATCTCATTCTCATAATACTCCGCCAGATCTGAGATCACCGTAGTATCCATACCGTCCAGGGTTCCCCGAAGCTGGGCATATTCAAACACCATGGCCTCCAGAGGCGTATTGCCCGTGCGCTCGCCGATGCCGAACAGGGAGCAGTTCACGCCGGACGCCCCGTAGAGCCATGCCGTGGTGGAATTGCTGACCGCCTTGTAGAAATCGTTATGCCCGTGCCACTCGATAAGTTCGGACGGGAATCCTGCGTGTACCTGGATTCCATAAATGATGCCCGGCACAGACCTGGGAATCACCGCGCCCGGATAGTTCACGCCGTAACCCATGGTGTCGCAGCAGCGCACCTTGATGGGAATCTGATAAAAATCCATGAGGTTCTTCAGCTCCAGGCAGAACGGGATCACATAGCCGTAGATATCCGCCCTGGTAATGTCCTCCAGATGGCATCTGGGGCTGATGCCGATCTCCAGGCAGTCCCGGATAATATCCAGGTAATGCTGCATGGCCTCCCGGCGGGTCTTTTTCATCTTGTAAAATATATGGTAGTCGGAGCAGCTCACCAGGATTCCCGTCTCCTTCAGGCCCAACTCCTTCACCAGCTTAAAATCCTCGTGGCTGGCGCGGATCCAGCTGGTCACCTCCGGGAATTTATATCCCCTCTCCAGGCACTTGTACACCGCGTCACGATCCTTCTTGCTGTACAGGAAGAACTCCGACTGGCGGATCAGCCCCCTGGGGCCTCCCAGCTTGTGCAGATAATCGAAGATCGTCACGATCTGCTCCGTGGAATAAGGCGCCCTGGACTGCTGTCCGTCCCGGAACGTGGTGTCCGTAATCCAGATCTCGTCCGGCATATGGTGAGGCACGATGCGGTCGTTGAATGCAATCTTCGGGATCTCCGTGTAGGGAAACAGATTCCGAAACGTATTCGGGTATTCCACATCCACCAGAGGATACATATGCTCCTCCAGCTGCAGCAGGTTCGTATGTCTGTCAAAATGAACGGCTCTGTTTTTATCCATGATCCTTGCTCCTTTGTATTCTTGTATACAATCTCAACGTATCCATTGTATCATGTTTCTTACCGTTGTCAATGAATTTTTACGGAACCGCAGGCCGCCGGGACGGCGTCCATCCATTTTACAGGGCGGACGCCCGGCTGCCGCTCACCGCCTGGAAACCGCCGTACAGATCCAGAAGGCCATATCCCCACAGCTGGTTGGGATACGTGAAAACAGGCGGACGGGCCGCGCCCCGGATCAGATACCGCTGGATCGTCACGCTGTCCATGGTGGAAAAATTGTCTCTGACAATCCCCCATTCCAGAAAAAGAGCGCAGGCTCCCGCTCCCAGGGCGGCCGCGGCGCTGGTGCCCGTGAGCGTCCCCGCGTTTCCCCGCCGGTCAATGGCAGACACCTCCACCGCCGGCGCGGCCAGATCCGGCTTCTGTCTCTGATACCGGGTCAGCCCCCTGCTGGAATCCAGCCAGATACTGTTCTCTCTGGCGTCATATCCGGCGAAGGTGATAACGCCCTCCGCATTGGCCGGTTCCGTGACGGTCGTGTCCGGGGAAGATCGGAGAAAATAAGTATCATCACTGATAAAACCTGTGATGGGCAGCCAGATATGGAAACTGCTGTCCAGATCCCCCCTGGCAAACACGCGGATCCTCCAGATCCCCGGCGTGGGATCGCGGAACAAAAGAAGAAGCCTTTCGTCCCCGGAGATCACTTCCGCCTGCTCATATTGCAGGTCCAGCACCGTATTTTCAAATACAAATTCATATCTCTGCCGTTCCAGCGGACGGGAAAAGATCCTGGGGATCTTCTCCCCTGAAGGAGAGATGACCTCCACCGAAAAGATCCCCGGCGCGTTCCCCCACAGGTTCATCTGGAATCCGCTCTCGTTCGCGCCCACCCGCAGCTCCACATCCAGGTATCCTGTGTCCGGGGGGATCTCTCCATAGAAATGATGCCCCTGGTTCCCTTCGTTTCCTGCGGCGGCCGCCACCGCCCGTCCTGCCCACCTGGCAAACTCGCTCAGATACAGTCCCAGCGGCGTGGCTCCTGTGTGTCCTCCCGAATTGCTCCCCAGAGCCAGACAGATCACCAACGGCATCCCCAGCTCAGAAGCCAGCATATCCAGATATCGAACCGCCAGCATCATGTCCGCCTCCTCGTAGGCCACCGCGTCCTGTGGGATCTGCTGCAGGCGGCGGATAGAAGGCTTGGCAGGCTTCAGCTTCACAAACGCAATGGACGCTTCAGGCGCCGCGCCTATGAAATTCCGATCCTCCAGTGCGGAACCTGCCGCGATGGATGCCACCTTTGTTCCGTGTCCGTTTTCATCATATCCTGGCAGGTTCTCCGTCCCCTCCTGGAGCAGACGGTCGATGTCCTCCGCAGTATAAGCCGTGCCGTAACGCATATCCCCCGGAGGTTCCCCGCTCTGGTCGGTCTGGTCCCAAAGTCCCACGACCCGGGTGCTCCCATCCAGATTCCGAAAGACCGCGTCCTCCAGCGCAATGCCGGAATCCAGAAAACCCAGCAGCACGCCGCGCCCACGAAGCCCAAGAGCCGGCTGGTTTTGAATCGTGAGGATCCTGGTCTTCTCCAGGCTCTCCGTATCCAGCTGTGTATGACAGTAGGTGACCGCATAGTCTCCGATGAGCATCCCTGAAGGGTTGCGTACTACCTCTTCCTGGTTCATGTAAAAAATCATCAGTCCGTCCGTCACGTACTGGCCGCAGATGCCAAGACGCTCCGCTTCCCTCAGCGCGGTCCTGGCGTCCACCTTCCAGATATAATCAATATAATCGTCGGACAGGATCTCGTCCCTGCATCCCATACGCCCACCTCCCAGCCATTTCCGCAGTGCAGCGCTCGACTTCGCTCCGCTCCGTCTCGCTCACGGGCTTCGCCCTATGGAAGCAGGGAAAACCGCCGCTGCTCATGCAAGCATGGCATCTGCGGTTTTCCCTGCTTCCGCACTGCTCAGTTTATGATATGAAAAAAGCGCCCCTGCGGTTACACAGAAGCGCTTGATATCCAATACCCCAATCAGACGGCGGAGTATCTGGCCCTTGCGGGCAATCCGGCTTTATTCCAGCTCGAAGGCGCCGGTATAAAGCTGATAATATTTTCCTTTCTGGGCGATCAGTTCCTCGTGGCTTCCACGTTCGATGATCCTTCCCTGTTCCAGAACCATGATCACATCCGAGTTCTGGACCGTGGACAGACGGTGGGCAATCACAAACACGGTGCGCCCTTTCATCAGAGCGTCCATACCTTTCTGAACGATGGCCTCCGTACGGGTATCGATGGAGGACGTGGCTTCGTCCATAATCATCACCGGCGGGTCCGCCACCGCGGCCCTGGCAATGGCAATAAGCTGGCGCTGGCCCTGGGACAGATTGGATCCGTTGGCAGAGATCATCGTGTCATATCCATTGGGCAGCCTGGTGATAAAATCATGGGCTCCAGCCAGTTTCGCGGCATCCATGCACTCCTCATCCGTGGCATCCAGCTTACCGTAGCGGATATTATCCATGACCGTGCCGCTGAACAATACGGTATCCTGCAGGATGATGCCCAGGGAACGGCGCAGATCCGCTTTCTTAATCTTGTTGATATTGATGCCGTCGTACCGGATCTTGCCGTCTGCAATGTCGTAGAAACGATTGATCAGGTTGGTAATCGTCGTCTTTCCGGCTCCGGTAGCGCCCACAAACGCCACTTTCTGTCCCGGCTCCGCGTACAGCGTAATGTTGTGCAGCACCGTCTTCTTACCGTCATAGCTGAAATCCACATCGAACAGCCGCACATCGCCTGCCAGCTTCGTATAAGTAACCGTACCCTCCGCTTTGTGGGGATGCTTCCAGGCCCACATACCCGTGCGCTCCTGGCATTCCACAATCTGGCCGTTTTCCTCTTTGGCATTGACCAGCGTAACGTAGCCTTCGTCGTCCTCCGGCTTCTCGTCGATCAGGTTGAAGATACGCTGCGCTCCGGCAAGACCCATGACCACCGCATTGATCTGGTTGGACACCTGGCCGATATTGCCGCTGAACTGTCTGGTCATATTCAGGAACGGCACGGTGATGCTGATGCTAAGCGCCATGCCGGACAGGCTTAAGTTGGGCACATGATAATACAGCAGAACGCCGCCCACCAGCGCCACAATCACATAGAGCACGTTTCCGATATTCGCAAGAATGGGCATGAGCGTGTTGGCGTATTTGTTGGCGCGCTCCGCCACATGGAACAGTTCTTCGTTGATTCTGTCAAAATCTTCCTTGGTCTGCTCTTCATGGCAGAACACCTTCACGACCTTCTGGCCGTTCATCAGCTCCTCCACAAAGCCTTCCGTCCGTCCCATCTGTTCCTGCTGACGGATGAAATACCTGGCGGAACCGCTTCCGATCTTCTTTGTTACCATGGTCATCAGGAAGACGCCCGCAATCACCACCAGGAACATCCAGATGCTGTAATACATCATGATGCAGACCACTGTGGTCACAGACACCAGCGAGATCAGAAGCTGCGGGATACTCTGGGAAATGAGCTGGCGCAGCGTGTCGATATCGTTGGTGTAATAACTCATGATATCGCCGTGGTTATGCGTGTCAAAATATTTAATGGGCAGATCCTGCATGCCGTCGAACATCTTTTTGCGCAGCTTCATCAGGGAGCCCTGGGTGATCACAGCCATGGTCCTGGTATACGTAAATCCTGCGATCAGCGACAGCACATAGAAAAACGCCAGAAGCTTCACCAGCCCAAGCACCTGTCCGGACACGGACGCCCAGTCCCTGGTCTGCCAGGTCTGCTCCACGATGGAGATGATATTCTGCTGGAAAATGGCCGGTATGGAACTGATCAGCGCGTTTAACAGGATACATACAAGAACCAGCGGCAGCATCATCGGGTAAAACTCAAACAATAATTTAATCAGGCGTATAATCGTGCCTTTTCTCGTCCCTGTCTTCTTATTCATCCTGATCACCTGCCTTATTCTGGGAAGTATAGACTTCGCGGTAAATACTGCTGGTCTTCAGCAGTTCCTCATGAGTGCCTACATTCTGGATCGTTCCGCCGTCCATGACGATGATCCGATCCGCATCCTGCACGGAAGAAATACGCTGGGCAATGATGATCTTCGTGGTCTCCGGGATGTATTCCGCAAACGCTTTGCGGATCAGCGCGTCGGTCTTGGTGTCCACCGCGCTGGTGGAATCGTCCAGGATCAGGATCTTCGGCTTCTTCAGAAGCGCGCGGGCGATACACAGACGCTGCTTCTGTCCGCCGGATACGTTGGATCCGCCCTGTTCGATATAAGTATCGTATTTATCCGGAAAACGCTGAATGAATTCGTCAGCCTGGGCCAGGCGGCATGCCTCTTCCAGTTCTTCATCCGTAGCATCCGGGTTGCCCCAGCGCAGGTTTTCCTTGATGGTTCCGGAAAACAGCACGTTCTTCTGAAGCACCACGGACACCTGGTTCCTCAGAGAATCCAGGTCATACTGCCGCACGTCGATGCCTCCCACGCGCACAGCTCCTTCCGTCACATCATACAGCCTGGAGATCAGCTGGATCAGGGAGGATTTGGAAGAACCGGTGCCTCCGATGATTCCGATCGTCTCTCCGGAACGAATATGCAGATCGATATTGGCCAGCGCCATCTTCTTCGCCGCTCTGGAATATTTGAAATTCACATGGTCAAAATCAATGGAGCCGTCCGGCACCTCATATACCGGATCCTCCGGATTGTGCAGAACTGTCTCCTCCGTCAGCACTTCCACGATACGTCTTGCTGATTCCACAGCCATGGTCACCATGACGAACACCATGGAAAACATCATCAGACTGGACAGGATCTGGAAATTGTAAACCAGAAGAGCGGAAAACTGTCCCACGTCCAGTTCCAGACCGCCGCTGGAGATAATCGTGTATGACCCGAAGGACAATACGAACAGCATCACCATATAGAGGCAGAACTGCATCAGCGGATTGTTGAAAGCCAGAATCTTCTCCGCGCGGGTAAAATCATTGCACACATCCTGCGCGGCACGGCCGAATTTTTCCTTTTCATAGCCTTCGCGGACATAGGATTTTACCACTCTCATGCCCTTGACATTCTCCTGAATGGATTCATTCAGGGCGTCGTATTTCTTAAAGACCTTTTTAAACAGCGGCATGGCATGGCTGATCACCATGAAAAGCCCGAATCCCAGGATCGGAATCGTCAGAAGGAAAATCAGCGCCATTTTCCCTCCCATGTAAAAAGCCATGGTAAAGGAAAAGATGATCATCAGCGGGCTGCGGATGGCCAGACGAATCAGCATCATATAGGCCATCTGAACGTTCGTCACATCCGTCGTCATCCTGGTTACCAGGGACGAGGTGGAAAATTTATCAATGTTTTCAAAAGAATAAGTCTGTATCCGGTAGAACATATCCTTTCTCAGGTTCTTGGCAAACCCGCAGGACGCCGTCGCGCAGTTATAACCGGCTCCGGCTCCGAATATAAGCGAAAACACCGCCAGCACCACAAGTATCAGGCCGTATTCGCCGATCACTGCCAGTCCGGCTCCTGCCTTGATCTGGTTCACCAGCTGGGCCACCACGAACGGCATGATACATTCCAGTACCACTTCCAGGGCCACCAGCACCGGTGCAAGAATCGAAGGGCGCTTATATTCCCGGATCGACTTCATCAGTATTTTTATCATCGTTCCCCATTTCTCCTTTCAAATATTTCTGTTCGGTATGAAACGGGAGAAAAGTTTCCTTTTCCCCCGTCTCCGTTAAAACTATTGTAAACAGAAAAATTTTTATTGTCAAGAAAAGAATTTTCGGCCGGGCTGTCCCGCCAGTCCGCTCCCTGGCAGATTCTGCGGAACATCCTGAAAATTTTTTCAAGCCCGGTCCGCCTTGCGGAACAGGAAGAACCCTGCGAGAAACAGAATGGCCAGAAGGCCTACTCCATTGCGGGAACTGCCGGTGATCTGGGAGGCCGCTCCCACCAAAAGCGTTCCCATGAACGCGGCCCCTTTACCGAAAATATCATAAAATCCAAAATACTCCGCGGCTTTCTCCGAAGGGATGATCCTGGTGAAATAGGAGCGGGACAAAGCCTGGATACCGCCCTGGAACACCGCCACGCAGACCGCCAGGAACCAGAACTCCCATGCCTTGTCAAGCTGCAGGGCAAACAACACGATGCCCAGATACCCCAGGATAGAGATCCTGATCAGTTTCCCACTCTCCAGCTTTTTCGCCAGCGTTCCAAAAAGGATAGAACAGGGGAAAGCCACCACCTGGGTCAACAGAAGCGCCAGCATCAGACTGGTATCGGAGATTCCCATATCCTTGCCGTAGGAAGTCGCCAGATCAATAATCGTGTAGACCCCATCTATATAGAAGAAGAAGGCCAGCAGGAACCAGAATACCCTGGGATTTTTCCGAATCTCTCCCAGCGTCCGTCCAAGGCTTTTGAGTGTCCCTTCCCCTCCGTCCGCCTCCGCCGCCAGACGCTGACGGTAACTTTTCAGCAGCGGAACGCTCATGCATCCCCACCACACCGCATTCATCAAAAACGCCAGCATAGTGGCTTTCACGCTTCCAATCCCCAGTGCACCGGCGTTCAGAATCAGCAGGATGCTGGCCACAAACGGGACACAGCTTCCAATATACCCCCAGGCATAGCCATGAGCAGATACCTGGTCCATGCGTCCTTCCTCCGTCACGTCACCCAGCATGGAATCATAAAAGATCAGGCTTCCCTGATACCCGGTCTTCGCCAGCACATAGACGCCCAGGAATGCAAACCATCCGGACGGCACCGCAAGAAGAGCGCACCCCAGCACGCCCACAGCCATGCACCCGGCAAAGATCCCTTTTTTGCACCGTTTTCCATCGGCCGCCGCGCCCAGAAGGGGACCCAGGATCATCACCAGAACCGTCACCAGCGAGCTGGCATAGCTGAAATATGCGGTGGATGTTCCTGCGGATACTCCCGCTCCTTCCGCCAGGTTTTTGAAATAAATGGGGATTATGGTGGACGTGAGCATCACAAAAGCGGAATTGCCCACGTCATACAATACCCAGTTCCGTTCCAATATGGTCAGTTTCTTCATATAGTCTCCTCATAATCCCGGTACAGCCGGGCAGACAAAAGCCCTGTCCCATCCAGTACGCGGCTGTAGTTCTTAATCTCCTGCGCCGCGGTGTCCGCCAATATTTCCATGCGCTCCTCCAGGAACCGGTTGCTCTCCCGGCATGACGGATGAGGAACGCCGTCCATAATCAGGCCGCCCACGCCCTTGTCCTGCCCTGTCACACGGGACACGGTCCGAAGCAGCGTCCGCTTCATCGGCGTACGGCAGACAAAGAACGCGATAATCCTGCGGAACATCCGGATACAGGTATCGATCTGCCGGGGGGACACGTCCTCAAACATCCGGGAAATCTGCTCCCTGGTTCTCCTTCGGCTGATCAGATGGTGAACCGGCACATACCGCAGCGGATCATGGCCGTTTTTCTCCAGCAAATATCTTTCAAAATCCGTCTCAATCTCCAGATGGCCCAGGTCATGTTCCTCCATATAGCATCCAATATACGGATGGCATTCGCTGTCCAGAATAAAATGGCAGAGGAACCCGTATAAGTATGCCCGAAGTACCGGGTTCTGATCCTTTTCATATTCTCGTTTCCCTTTGTCAAAAAAACCGGCGGCAAGTTCCTGGTGCATCCTCGTCCCCTGCCTGTTGATCCGGTTTTTCCCAAAGGGACGGTAATAAAACAGCAGATCCGGGCCGTGGAGTCCGATCAGGAAGGCGTCTTTCCCCTTCCGGATGACCTCCTTCTCCGGCTGCGGCAGCCGCTGATATACTTTCTTTCCAAACAGATAATGTGCGTAGATTGCCGGCATAATGCCATCTCCTTTCGTCCGCATATAAGGGCACAGGGTTTCCCCGCGCCCGGTGTTTAGTATAACACATTTCCCCTATCCTGCATATGATGAAGTGTAAATAGTTTTTGGAGGTTATCTCATGGGCGATTTATCAAGAAACGGCTGCGGATGCGGCTGTGACAACGGATGCGGCAACAATCTGTTTGGAGGCGGCTCCTGCTGCAGCCTGATCTGGATCCTGCTGCTGCTCTCCTGCTGCTGCGGCAACGGGAACGGCCTGTTCGGGAACAACGGCTGCGGATGCGGCTGTGACAACGGATGCGGCAACGACAGCTGCATGTGGATCATCCTGCTCCTGCTCTTCTGCGGGAATGGATTCGGCGGCTCCTGCGGATGCAACTCCTGCGGATGCTAAAACACCTTCGGGCTGCCCGTACCGGGGCGGCCCGCCCTGAAAAACCGGTACCGGAAACCGCATGATTTTCGGCGGCCGTTCATATATTGAAGAAAGACGCAGGGAGCAGATCTGTCATGACACCTTTTGACCAGGCTTTCTATCCAAAAGAGATGCAGATGCTGAAAATCTTCCTGCCCTTTCTTCCTGCACCCATGCAGAAGCTGATGGCCATATATATCAAATGGACCGAGCTGAAATACACCATCGACTATTTCAACCGCAATCCCCCTATGCAGAAGCCTGTGGAGATCGGGGATCTTATGAACTGCATGAAAGAGCTCCTCCCGCCCCAGGAACAGGCACAGATGGAGCAGTTTGCAGATATTTTTGAAAATATGGATCTTTATCGGGAGATGTTTGAAGGCTTTTCCGCCGCAGCTTCTCCGGAAAAGGAGGAAGAAAGCTTATGAAAGTTCCGGAATGGTTCCACGACGAGCGCGTCCAGAATATCGCGCCGGACAAATTAAGGCTCCTTCTAAGCCTGGCAGAACAGATCGAAGGCAAGACCCAGAAGGAAGCCATGCCCATCATCATGGGCGCCATCGCTTCCGCCAACCGCCAGAACCTGGCTTTTACCAGGGATGAGTTTGATCTGCTTTTCGCCATTATGAAGGAAGGGAAAAGCGAGGCGGAGCAGCGTCAGATGGACGACGCCCTCTCCAAAGCCAGGAAGCTGATGCAGGGCAAGGGAGCTCCCAGGCGCTGAGCCCTGCCGCTCACTCTTTGGTCTGCCGATTAATATATTGAAGCTTCGTCTTTGAGTAGAGGATCTTCTGGCTGTGGTACAGGCCGAAATACCCGGATTCCTGATAACTGACCGCCACAGACAGCAGGAAAAACGGAGCGCACTGGAAGCCGAACAGCTCGAAGCTTAAAAACAAGGAAGAGACCGGGCAGTTGGTCACGCCGCAGAACACCGCGGCCATGCCGCAGGCGGCGGCCAGGGACGGAGAGAATCCGGTCACCTGCCCAAACAGACACCCAAATGTGGCTCCCACGAACAAAGTAGGGACAATCTCTCCCCCCTTAAAGCCGCATCCCAGCGTCACCGCGGTAAATACCATCTTGATCAGGAATGCTGCGGCCGCAGTCTCCCCGGCGACGGCTCTCTCCACCACGTCCATCCCGGCTCCCAGATAATCCGTCGTCCCCAGAAGCTTCGTCATGAGAATCACCAGCACGGCCCCGGAGACGATCCGAAGCCACTCATTGGGGATCCGCTTCTGATACCAGTGCTCCGTGTGATGCAGTACAGTACAGAACAGGATGCTCACCGCCGCGCAGAGCACCGCCAGAAGGAGGGTGAGTATCACGCTCTGTGCATTCAGCGCCGGAATATCCGTAACCGTGAACCGCTCCCCTCCCGCGCCCACAAAAGACGCCGCCGCTTTGGCCGTCAGCGCCGCCACTGCGCAGGGAACCAGCGCCGCGTACTGCATGATACCCACACTGATCACTTCCATGGCGAAAACCGTGGCCGTCAGCGGCGTCCCAAACAGAGCGGAAAACGCCGCGCTCATGCCGCACATAATCATGATCTTGCGGTCATATTCATCCATCTTCATCCATTTCCCAAACGTCCCCCCAAGACTGCCGCCAAGCTGGAGCGCCGCCCCCTCCCGGCCCGCGGAACCTCCGAACGCGTGGGTGAGAATCGTGGACAGGACGATCAGCGGCGCCATGCGCAGGGGCACATAAGCGCCGGACTGGATCCCCTTCAGCACCAGATTCGTCCCTGTATGATAGGGATCCAGCCTGTATAAAGCCGCAATCACCAGTCCGGCCGCGGGCAGCAGATACAGCATCCACGGATGGCTGCCCCGGTACGCCGTCGCCGCTGTGATGGCCATGCTGAACCACCCGCCGATCACTCCCAGGATCAGCCCGGTTAGTCCCGCCGCCGTAAGCCAACGCAGCAAAATAAACGCCCGCTCCGCACATTTTTTTCCATATTCTATAATCTTCTCTTTCATATCCGTCCATTCTCCAAAAAAACAGACGGCCTCTGTTCACAAAGAAACCGTCTGTCCTGATTCATCGTCACTGCGCGGCGACCCGCTCCCGCGGATTCACAGCGGCTTACGCCTCGGAAGCCCTCGCTGCCACTTCCTTCTCCTGTACATCCGACGGAGCCTGCTCGTAACGGGCAAACTCATAGGAATACGTACCGCTTCCTCCGGTCATGGATCGAAGATCCGTATTGTACCCGAAGATCTCCATCATCGGCACATCCGCCACGACCTCGGTCTTGCCTGACCCTGCCGGGTTCATGCCAAGCACGCGGCCTCTTCTCTTGTTCAGGTCGCCCATCACATCGCCGGTATATTTATCCGGTACGAGAACCGTCATGGTGGCAATCGGCTCCAGCAGCACCGGGGACGCTTCCATAAAGCCCTTCTTAAACGCCTGGATCGCAGCCGTCTTGAACGCCATCTCGGAGGAGTCCACCGGATGATAAGAACCGTCGTAAAGCACAGCCTTCACGCCCACCACCGGATATCCGGCCAGCGGCCCTCTGGTAACTGCGTCCTGGATTCCCTTCTCCACTGCCGGGAAGTAGTTCTTCGGAACGGCTCCGCCGACCACCGTCTGTTCAAATACATACGGGGTCTCCAGGTCTCCAGACGGCTCGAAGGTCATCTTCACATGGCCGTACTGACCGTGTCCGCCGGACTGTTTCTTATACTTGTACTCCACATCGGATTTCTTGCGGAGCGTCTCGCGGAACGCCACCTTCGGCTTCTCCAGCTCCACATCCACTTTATATTTTTCCGCAAGGATGCTGACCGCCACAGAAAGGTGCTGGTCGCCCATGCCGTAGAGCAGGGACTGGCGGTTTTCTCCGTCGTTGACTGCCTTCAACGTCAGGTCTTCATCCATCATCTTCGTCAGGGCCTGGGAGATCTTATCCTCGTCTCCCTTGTTCTTTGCTTTATAGGCCATGTATGTATAAGGCTTGGAGATCTCCGTCTTGCCGTACATCACCGGAACGGCCTTGGTGGACAGGGTATCTCCGGTGCGGCAGTTCGCCTTGGCGATGGCGCCGATATCTCCCGCATGAAGCTCCGACACCTCGATGGGTTTGCTTCCCCGGAATACGTACAGTTTGTTCAGCTTCTCCTCCGTCTCCGTAGTCGCGTTGTACAGCACATCATCGGACTTGAGCACGCCTGAGCATACCTTCAGCAGCGAATACTTTCCGATAAACGGATCGGCAATAGTCTTGAACACATACGCGGATTTTGCAATGGAGAAATTGTAGTCCGCCTGGAAAATCTCATTGGTCTTCATATTGATGCCTGCGCACTCCATCTTGTCCGGAGACGGCAAAAGTTCTACCATATCGTTCAGCAGGTTGTGGATATTCCTCAGCTCCGTACTGGAACCCATGGATACGGGCACGATGCTTCCGTCGTCCACATTCATCTTCATGGCCGCGCGGATCTCCCCTACGGAAAACTCGTCGCCGGCAAAATAACGTTCCATGAACTCTTCACTGGTCTCCGCCACCGCGTCCATCATGGCCTCCCGGTAGATATCCAGGTTCGGACGGCAGTAATCCGGGATCTCGCACTCTTCTCTGCTTCCGATACCGGAGAAACGGCGCCCGGCCATCTTCATCACGTTCACGTAGCCCACAAACTTCTCATTCTCACGGATGGGCTGATAGAACGGAGCGATCTTCTTCCCATACAGTTCTGTCAGCGTCTCCACCACGGCGCGGAACGACGCATGGTCCACATCCATCTCGGAGACAAAGAACATACGGGGCAGCTTGTATTTCTCACACAGCTCCCATGCCTTCTGGGTTCCCACTTCCACACCGGCTTTTCCGGATACTACGATGATCGCCGCGTCAGCCGCCGCAACCGCTTCTTCCACTTCCCCCACGAAATCGAAATATCCGGGCGTATCCAGCACGTTCACTTTCACATCTTTCCAGATGATCGGGATCACAGATGTATTGATGGAAAACTTCCGTTTAATCTCTTCCTTGTCATAATCACTGATGGTGGTGCCATCTGTCACTTTCCCCATGCGGCTGGTCAGACCGGACACGTATGCCATAGCCTCTACCAGACTGGTCTTGCCGCTCCCGCCGTGTCCCAGAAGGACTACGTTGCGGATACTGTCAGTCGTGTAAACGTTCATAGAACTCTCCTCCAATACATTTAGTCATGTAAGAATTATACTAAACACCGGAAGAAATAGCAAGGATTTTTGATGAATAGTTACAATCCATAAACACGGCCTGTTTATACATCCCGTGAAATATTGCTCACAGACACGAATCCCTTGGATTCCATGCAGTTTTCCACCTCAAAAATATCCTCCGCATAGATTACCATGATGGGCGTGCCCGTCTTGCGGTTGAAAGAAAGATAGCTGTAATCCACGTTGATATTGCTGTCCGACAGGGCGAGCAGCACTCTGTGCAGGCTTCCCACTTCATCCGCCATCTCAATGCCCAGCACATCCGTCAGGCAGCACAGGTACCCTGCCTCTTTCACCGCTTTTTCCGCTTTTTCCGGCTCGGACACCACCATGCGGATGATGCCGAACTCAATGCCGTCGTTAGTCATGGAACCCAGGATATTGATGCCGTTTTCCATGAGCAGACCCGTGATGTGCTGCATGCGCCCTTTCTTATTTTCCACGTAAATCGAAAGCTGTTTTAACATAATTCTACTCCTCCGTACAAAAGCGGCCGCCTGACGGTCTGCGCCAAAACGTCCGCTGTCTTTTTCATAAAAGTATAGAAGAATCCCGGTTCTTTGTCAATGGCGCGGAAACTTCTTGACAACCATTTCCGGATTCACTACATTGTAAATAGTCAGTTTCCACGATATCAGCATACGGGGAAACGGCAGGACACGTCCTGCTGAAAATCGAATGGAAAACGAGGTGCGGATATGCCGGAGAAAATCATCATACGCGGAGCGAAAGTGCATAACCTGAAAAATATCGATGTGGACGTCCCCCTGAACCGGATCGTGGGCATCGCCGGAGTATCGGGCTCCGGAAAATCCTCTCTGGCACTGGGTGTTTTGTACGCTGAGGGCTCCAGACGCTATCTGGACGCCCTCTCCACCTATACCCGGCGGCGCATGACTCAGGCGGCCAAAGCTCAGGTGGACGAGATCCTGTACGTACCGGCGGCGCTGGCCCTTCACCAGCGGCCCGGCGTCCCCGGCATCCGCAGCACCTTCGGCACCGGGACGGAACTTCTTAACAGCCTCCGGCTGATGTTCTCCCGTCTGGCCAGCCATCGGTGTCCCAATGGCCATTATCTTCCTCCGTCGCTGGCGGTGGCCGCAGGCCGGGAACTGGTCTGCCCGGAATGCGGCGCGCGCTTCTACGCGCCCTCCGCGGAAGAACTCGCTTTCAACAGCCAGGGCGCCTGCATGACCTGCGGCGGCACCGGCCTGGTGCGCACCGTGGACCGGGATTCCCTGGTGCCTGACCAGTCCTTATCCATTGACGAGGGGGCCGTGGCCCCGTGGAACTCCCTCATGTGGTCCCTGATGACCGACGTCTGCCGGGCCATGGGCGTGCGCACGGACGTACCGTTCCACGATCTGACGGACCAGGAAAAAGCCATCGTCTACGACGGCCCCGCCGAGAAAAAGCATATTCTTTATAAGGCGAAAAAATCCAACCAGGCAGGAGAACTGGATTTTACATATTTTAACGCGGTCTACACGGTGGAAAACGCCCTGGCGAAAGTAAAGGACGAAAAGGGCATGAAACGGGTGGAAAAATTCCTGAAAGAAGAGACCTGTCCGGACTGCGGGGGTTCCCGGCTGTCAGAGGCCGCCAGAGCCCCGCGGCTCTGCGGGATTTCCCTGGATGAAGCCTGCCGCATGACGCTCTCCCGGCTCACGGACTGGGTGGCCGGCGTCCCCACCTCCCTGCCCGAAGAGATGCGGCCCATGGCGGAAAGCATCTGTGAATCTTTCCAGACCGCGGCCAAAAGGCTTCTGGACCTGGGACTTGGCTATCTGTCCCTGGACCGGGCCAGTTCTACTCTCTCCACCGGGGAGCGTCAGCGGATGCAGCTTGCCCGCGCCGTGCGCAACCGCACCACCGGCGTCCTGTATGTCCTGGACGAGCCTTCCATCGGGCTCCATCCCGCCAACATCACGGGCCTGACCGGAGTCATGCAGGATCTGGCCGCAGACGGCAACTCCGTCGTCCTGGTGGACCACGATACCCAGGTTCTGTCAGAAGCAGACTGGATCATCGAGATGGGGCCGGAAGCCGGTTCCGGAGGCGGCCGCATCATCGCCCAGGGAACCGTCGCTGACCTGAAGAAAGATCCCCATTCTCAGATCGGACCTTTTCTGGCCCTTGGCGAACAAAAAGCGCCGGCTCTTAAAAACTGCCATGACGGTCTGTTTGCCCAGGGGATGATCCTTCTGTCCACCGGTCCCATCCACACGGTAAAACCGCTGGAGGCTGCTATTCCCAGAGGAAAGCTGACGGTTGTGACCGGCGTCTCCGGCTCCGGCAAAACGACCATGGTCCTGGAAAGTCTCATCCCCGCCCTGGAAGCCAGTACCCACGGACAGGCCCTGCCCACCCATGTGCGCGCCATCCAGGCGGAGGGCATCCGGCACGTGAAACTGATCGACGCCGCTCCCATCGGGATCAACGTCCGCTCCACTGTGGCCACCTATGCCAATATCCATGACGAACTGCGGAAAGTTTTCGCCAGAACGCCTTCCGCCAAAGAATCCGGGTACAAAGCCGGAGACTTCTCCTACAATACAGGGAAACTGCGCTGCCCCGTCTGCGACGGGACCGGCTCCATCAGCCTGGATGTGCAGTTCCTGCCTGATGTGGAGATCCCCTGCCCCCAGTGCCGGGGATCCAGGTACGCAAAGCAGGCGGAATTGATCAAGTATGAGAGCAAAGACGGCCACGCATACTCCATGCCGGAACTGATGGCCATGGACGTGCGCACCGCGCTGGACGCTTTAAAAGATCTGCGGCTGATTCACCAGCGTCTTGAGATCCTGAATGATCTGGGGCTGGGATACCTGACCCTGGGGGAAGAGACGCCGGGACTGTCCGGCGGAGAGGCCCAGCGTCTGAAGCTGGCCGGAGAGATGGGCAAAGCCCAGTCGGACGCGGTCTTCGTCTTCGACGAGCCCACCATCGGCCTGCATCCGCTGGATGTGCGCACGCTCCTTCGGGTCTTTGAAACGTTGATGGAGCACGGCGCCACGGTGGTGGTGATCGAACACGACCTGGACGTGATCCGCAGCGCCGACTACGTCATCGACATGGGTCCGGGCGGCGGCGAGGCAGGCGGCAGGATCGTCGCCGCCGGTACGCCGGAAGAGATACGGAACACGCCCCAGAGCGTCACCGGAAGGTTTCTGTAAAGGAACCATGAAACATTTTTTTCATGAGTTCTTTTTTATCGGTTGTCTCTCTCGGCATATACCTGCGGATCACCTGCTGGGAAGATGCAAACCCCATCAGTTCCGCGACTGTATCTGAGCTGGCACCTGCCTGCACCGCTCGGATTGCGTATGTATCCCTCAGCATCCGGGGAGTGACCTTTCCCATGCCGCAAGACTGCGCCCTGCGCATCAGCGCCGCGCGCATTCGATCTATCCGAACCGGCATATCCCCGGATTTACTCAGAACAAATTCTTCCGGTTTCCCCTCATATCTCCTCCGCGTGTTCTCCATCTCTTCCAAAAGAAGATCCGGCACTGGGATAATCCGTCTTTTCCTCCCGGTCAGCGGTTCCAGCTCATATCTGCGCTTTTCCTCCGATCCGGACTCCCGCTTCACTGCCAAAAAATATTCCAGGTGCAATTCACTGTTTTTAAAATCCACTTCTTTCCACCGCAGCGCAGCCGCTTCACTCAGCGTCATGCCAGTATATAAAATCATCTGAAATCCCAGACCAATCGGGTATCCATCCTCTCCCTGGTAAGTGGACAACACTGGCATCAATATCTTCAACTGCTCCTCATTCAGCCAGTTCTTCTCTTCCCAGATATTTTTCCCTTTCAGACTCCATGCCAATTCTGTACATGGATTCTGTCTGATCAAACCGCTCTTCTGTGCATCACGCATACAGCCGCTCAAAACTGACAGAGTATTTCTCACTGTCCCCTCTGTCATCCACCCATTCTGCGTTCCTTGAACCGGATTTTTCTGCAATGTCCTGATCCACTGCATAATCGTTTTTTCAGTCAGCCCACTCAGGAGTTCCCTGCCGAGGCATGGAAGGATATGGCGCTCCATCGTATCGGAATACATACAGATTGTCGTCTCCTTTACCACATTTGGCAACACGCTGTGAATCCAGACGTACACCCAGTCCTCCAGTGTTTCAACCGCAGTGAACTCCCCTCGCCGGAACGCCGCCAGCTTTTCTTCCATTTTCTTATCCTTCCAGTATTCTGGATAAGATTCCTGCCTCCGCAGTACCCGGTCGCAGCCGCAGCTGGTGACTTTCCCGTTTTTCAGATCCCGTGTCGCGACGCTTTTTTCCCTTCCGCAGTCACACCGACAGACTGCCTTCTGCAGCGTTGTAAAATTTTCTGTGTCTTCCGCGATCACTGTCAGTTTCCCAAACCGCTTTCCAATCATCTGTTCTGGGGTAGAACGAATACAGCCGCAGCTTTTTCTGCGACCGTTCTTCAACAGATATCCTTGTACAATACAATTATTCCCACAATCACACTGACACTTCCAAAGAGACACTCTCTGTTTGCCGGACTGGCCGTAGCCGGCAAAGCCGGCCACAACCAATTTACCAAACCGTTCTCCAGTAATATCTTTCACGGTTCTTGGCATGTTTCTTACTTCCTTTGTACTTTATTTCGTGAGTCTTCTTTTCTTATACACAGCAATTCCGCACACTCCCAGTGCTGTCGCCGCTGCTGCTGCCAGAACGATATACAGTATAATCTGACTGGTATCTCCAGTCTTGGCACTTCCCACCTGCTGCTGATTCGATACTGCGTTCTCGGTACTGTCGCTGCCGCTGCTTCCACTTCCTCCGTGGCTTCCTCCGCCGGATTTTACCTGCTGATTGATAATCACAATCTCCGCTGAATCAGCAGTCTTTGATACCGTCGCCTGACTTCCTTTTATACTGATCTGATAACCAAACTCTTTTCCGCTGCTTACTACATTTCCGTCCTTATCCGTCTCCATCACATAGTAGGTACGGCTGCTTCCATCTGCGGGCGTCTCCACATTCACCGCCACAGTCGCCTCGCTGGTTTCCGCCAGATTCAGTTCGATCACATCGCCATACCGGTTCTGATACTTGTCATCCGTGAAAATGGACACATAGAAAGAAGCATTCACTTTCTTTGCTTCACCTTTGCTGTTTTGCACCTTCTTGGTTATCTTCAGCTTTGCAGTTCCAGCTTCCGGTTCTTCAGGAACCGGGGTTTCCGGGATTTCCTGCACATGATAGCTGACGGTAGGCTTGTTGAAATCCTCTGGAGTCCCTTCTTCTCCGTTGCTGTCCACCGGATATAATGTCGCGCTATTATTGGTATAAAGCCCCTCATACTGCTCACTTCCGTCCGCATCATACTGGCCATAGTCGCCCGCCTCTGTCTTCGGATTTGTCAGTTTTACAGAATAAGTCAGCTGAACCGGCGCAAAATTAGAAACCGGAACATTGATATCCCAAACAAAGCATTCGCCATACACAGTTCCTTTAACAGCCGCTCCATCCGCATAGTAGTGCAGTACGTACGGAGCCTCTGCGCCATTTTTCGCTGTCACGCCGGGACTTGTAAATATATAGCGGGCGGTTTCCCCTGCATTCAGCTCTTTCGTACTCCTTGCAGTTGTATAAGCTTTCCCGTTTACCGTTAAGGTAAGCTTCTCCATCTTATTGACAAAGTCAAAATTATAATCATCTCCGAAACCGATCTCATCAACCACCTTGCTGCCCGCGTCCAGAAGATAATAAATATCGTTCTGAATGGTATCGAAGGTTATTTCTTTGCCTCCTGCGAGGTGTCCCAAAAAAGAAGTTGCCCATGGATTGTCTGCAGATGCATTTGACTGTGCTTCCATTGCATAACAATGATATTTGACAGCCGCTTCCTGATAAGATTGATATGTTAAATACAGCGCTTTATCAACAGATGTTGCATGATTTTCGCGGTCTTCATAACTAATATAGTTTTCCGCTCCTTCTACAAGGTCTACCTGTTCATATGGGTAATCATATATTCCATTATCTTTTTGGATAACCACCTCTATATCTTTCAACCACTCAGACCAGTTGGAAGGCGCCTTACTATTTCCATATTTTGTTGTCCAATTATCCGGGCCGGCAAAAATACTGGTATGATCTCCGTTCTCAAGTGCTATAGCTGTTGCATCTTCATTATACATATAAGTAATGCAGTCACTTACAAATACTAGGTATTTCCGGCTGTCATCCACATTTTTATCATTTTCCAGCATACTAATACCGGCCAAAAGACCTGCATGCGTATTGGTTCCGCTTCTGATCGTCGTTCGGATCGCCTGCTCCACATTGCTTATCGTGTTGTCGTTTAATTCTGTAAGCTGAAGAACATTGTTTGCTTCCTGATTAAATATGATCACTCCAACTTTCACCGTAGCATCTGTGTTTTTGATCTGCGTATTCAGATCATTCAACATCTCAATTGCCTGATCCTCCACATCTGTACTGGTCGACTTATCCAGCACAAACACAACGTCCGACACCAGCTTTTCTTCCGACGACGGTAACGACAGCGTTACTTCGGATTCATAATTCTCATCCAGGTTCGTTGCTGTCTTGGATTTCGACGTGTCCCATTCCTCCGGCTCTGCACCAGGATTTTCCTGGGGAATATATTTGTTCAAAAAAGTAACTGTCCCAGTCTCGTTTCCTGCTATCGTGGCCGTCAGTTCCTTTTCTTCCGCTTCATATCTGTCAGTTGTTACTTCTGTAACTTTACAGATCGTTCCGGGCAGGATTCTCTCAATCTCAACCTTTTCCCCGGCTTTTACCTGAACAGTGATGATTCCTCCTGTTTCCTGCAAATCCGTTACTGCTTCATTTCCATCCGCATCAATGCACTTATATAAGCCTAATTTTAACGGCTCTTCCATATTTATGTCATCTTTGTCATAAAGCTGAACTTCAAACGTAAATGTTGAATTATCCAGAATATTATTCGTTACTTTTTTCTCAATTTCCAAATTTCCGGTTTGCGTGATAATGAGCGCATTTTTGGCCATCTGGAAAGATGCCTGATCTTCCTCATTGAATACCAGCGGATTGTCCAGAGACGCACCATTTTCATCCAAATAGTGCCAGAATGCTTTATACATCTCATAATTCACTTCACTATACGGATCCGCGTACCAGGTCAGGATCTGTGCGTCATCATAATCCGGTACATAATATGTGGAGCTGTATTCTTCATCGCTCAGATATGTTGCATCCACCACAAAACTATAATCTTTAAAAGTATTCGACGTTTTTACGCCTTCCATACCGCCTTGTATGACATCATCTGCATTCTGGTTAATTCCTCCGACAATCGTATAGGAAAATGTATTGTCCTCAATATTCATTTTCAGAGAATTGCCATTATGCTGATCCATCAATGCGATCACTGCAAACCGGTCTTCCGTTCCGCTGATCGTATTATTTTTGATTGACATGGAAACCGGCATTTCCTCTTCAGGTGTTCCGCCAAAGTAACCATGAATTGCATAAATACAATTGGATATCTCATTGTCCTCAATCTTCCAGTCATAGCACGCGAACGTGTCTCCGGCGACATAGACTGCCTGTTCATAATTGTCAATCTGACAGTCTTTCATCGTAAATCTGCTTCTCTGGGGCATGACAGCATAACCTTTTCCAGAACCCGCAAACGTGATATTTTCCAGTGTAATGGCAGTATTATTCCGTTCTCCAGTATCTCCATTGTGAGAACCAACCGCTGATGCGTACCAGATACCCTTTGTCGCTTCTTCGCTTGTTATCTTCAGATCTTTTAATGTAATATCTGCCCCGTAAATGATGATACCCTGGCCATCATACTTTCTTCCCGCCTCAGCAGCCAATTCCGACCCATTGAAGGTTTCCACAACTGTGCCGTCTCCGCTTCCCTGAATCGTGACTTTTTCTGCACCGAGCGGAACAAAGAATCTTTGATACGTACCTTCCGCAACGGAAATCACATATTTCGTTCCGGCTTCAGCTTCTGTAGAAGCGTTCATGACTGCGTCCACTGCACTCTGAATCGTTGAAAACGGAGCATCTACCGTCCCATCTCCAGTGGCGTCGGCGTCATCATCCACATAAAATGTAACTGCCCCGTCCACTGACAATACATTCGCTTCCTCCGCGCTGGTTAACATCAGATTTACACTTGACGGCATAGCTTTTGTAACAGGCGCTGCAGACTCGGTCTCCGGTTCCTCTGCCGGATTTTCCGGCTCGATATCTGTTGTCGGTTCTGTCTCCGGATCTTCCTCCTCAGTCGTTTTCGGATTTTCCGTCAGTTCCGTTTCCTCCTCTTCAACAGCCTCCGGTACCGGATCTTCCGCTGGTTTTGATTCTATGACAGTTTCTGTCTCTACCGGCAGTCCTTTCTCCTCAGTCGACTCCGCCTCCGGTACCGTCACAGTGCCAGTACCAGGCGTTTCCTCAAATTCTGTCCCGTCAGAAACCTCCAGTCCTTTTTCTGGCCCCGTCTCTACCGACAGTTCTGCCTCCTCAGTCGACTCTGCCTCCGGCTCTTCTACTTCATTTTTCTCCAGAGCCACATTGGACGTTTCCTGTTCATTTTCCGTTGCAAACGTCGTAAAACCACACTGCGCAACAAGAATTACGGCCAGAAGCATGGCCATGAACTTTTTCATCCTGTTCATCTTTTTCCCTCCTGCATTTTTCTGGAGGAATTCATAGAATCTTGGTATACTTCTAGGAAAACTTTCGTAGAATACTTAATTCTGCGATAAAAGCGAGAGTTTGTTCATCTGAAGCTGCTTATATTCAAATGTGGAATGAAAATAATATTCCATAGTAATTTTGATATCGAAATGTCCGAGTACTTCGCTTAACGTCTTCATATCCCATCCCAGTGTTACACAGCGGGTAGCAAACGTATGCCGCAGGCA
This sequence comes from uncultured Lachnoclostridium sp., assembly GCA_944381625.1. Taxonomy (GTDB): domain Bacteria; phylum Bacillota; class Clostridia; order Lachnospirales; family Lachnospiraceae; genus Hominiventricola. The sequence goes on along the minus strand of CALWLW010000001.1, from coordinate 67,874 downwards.
ATGAAAATTCAAATACGGTACATTAATTTCTTTCAATATCCTTCTATAGTGATATTGGAGTGTCCTCGGCTCCATCGGATAACATTTCCCATTTGCCAACACATAAGAGTCCTCTGACTCCTGTCGAAAGTGTCCCATATAATCGATCAGAAAGGAAGGCAGAGGGATCAGTCGATTGGATGCCGCACTTTTGGGCGGTGAAATCAGCAGTTTTGTCTTTGCGCTCCCTGTATTTTCGGACTTCAAGCGCTGTACAGTTTTATTCACGTAAAGCGCACCTGTTTCAAAATAGATATCCCTCCATTGGAGCGCACATATTTCTCCAATTCTTAGCCCAGTGAACAGGGCAATCATGATCCCCAATGAAAAGGAATCTTTATGATTCAGTACATACGCTTCAATTTTTCTCTGATGTTCCACGGAAAATACCCGCACGACTCTTTGGGGACGGGAAATCCCAGGCTTTATGTGATATCTCCGGTTCAGGTATTGTTCCATATAAGCCTGATCCAAAGCATTGTTCACGATCATAAAAATTGTCCTGCGATTCCCTGCTGACAAAACTTTCTTTTCTGTGTTTTCTTTCCGATTAATAAACTGATAGAAACTATCCAGACAATTATTATCCAATTCTTCGCAGGAAACAGATTCGAAAAATGGAAGAATATAATTCCTTGCCAACTGCTCATATTTCACATAGGTTGATCTCGTAATCCTTCCTTCTATGGAATTCAACCATTCATTTACTAATCCATATACTGTTTGACGCTTATTCATATGTTTTTTCCTCCTATTCATCCTGAAATCCCCAGATTATAGAGAAAAACCAGATTTTTTCATTGATTTTTTGTAACTCTTATAGTAAGATCTAATGGGGATTTCATAGTATTAAGTATTCTTCGAGATACTATTATGAACATATGATAATCTGCTTTTTGAAATATGTTTTGATAAAAGCAAATACTGATTTTGATTCCAAACATCTAAAAAGGAGACCATCCCATAAAATTCAGGCTTTTTTGAAGCTTTGAATTCACAGAGGATTGTCTCCTTTTTTAGATCAATTTTTATTTTGATAGGTGAATCAAAATGGGGACTGTTGAAACCGATACACTGCGACGCAGCGCAGGATATGCAAAAACGCCCGGCCGGATATATTCCAACCAGACGTTATCGGATGTATTTTTCTATTTATCTGCATAATACAATTCCTTTAACCTTTCCTTCCACACACCTATACATGAGCGCGTATTACACGGACAGGACAACCGACAAGCTCCTCAACCTCCGATAATATTTGACTGTCAAAATCTGTTGATGGATTGAGAATGTCGAATTCAGCGCAGGCAAAGCCACATGGAAACTCATAGTCCAAATCGTTCAGAGTGCTTTTCTCACCGCAGCAGGGCATAGTTATGGACAGGTTTTTAAATTCTTCCTTCCCGGCAATGTTCATTGCTTCTCCCCACCAGCCGAAATCAAGCTGCTCCCCACAGCAGGGACACACTATCATTTCCAAATTACTCCCACAATCAACAAACACAGGGGTTTCAGAACTTAAAAATGTTATATCGTCGGCCTTTATCATTGCCCGTAAAAAGCTCAAAGTGCGTTTGGCCTGTTCTCCTGTTACAAAATATGTGAAATCTGCAGGAATGATTTTCATAATGTAATCTGACATGACAGTACTCCTTTTTCAGTTTTTCTCCGTTGTCTGGATATGCCGAGCAGTTTCTGATAAATTGCCAGATCCTTATCTGTAAAGACATTGAAAATTACCTGTTGTATGGAACTGTCCTTCTCAAGAAAACTTTTCACTGTCCTGACTGCAATTTCAGCCGCCCGATCCTGTGGGAAATGAAAAACGCCGGTGGAAATACAGCAGAAGGCAATGGACAAAACCTCGTTCGCCGCAGCCAGTTCCAGGCAGGAACGATAACAGCCTGCCAGTAGATCGCAGTCCTCCTGCCGGAGCGGCCCTGAGATGATCGGTCCCACCGTATGCAGTACATATTTGCACGGCAGATTATAGGCGGGTGTGATTTTAGCCCTTCCCGTCTCTTCCTCATGCCCCTGCGCCTGCATCATCTCATTGCATTTCAGCCGCAGCTGGACGCCGGAAATCGTGTGAATGATGTTGTCGATGCAGGAATGGCAGGGCTGCCAGCATCCCAGCAGGGCGCTGTTGGCCGCGTTGACGATGGCTCCGCAGCGCAGTCTGGTGATATCTCCCTGCCAGAGTACCATCCGGGAATCTGCTTCCACCCCAGGCAGTTCCCGCGCATCTACGATTCCTCTCTGGCGCACCAGCTCCGACAGATATTCGTCCTGGACTTTCAGAAATTCTTCCGAAGCCGGATACGGGGGCCTTACATTGAACAAAGAACGCAGGAGCTCCCACTGTCCCTGTTCCGTAAACGGGATTTTCATTTGCCTATACTGCGGCATTTCCTTTTGAAGACAGCGGATCAGATAGATCCTCCGTTCTTCCTGATTCTTTAATTCCATCATGGCTGTTCCTCCGTTTCCGTGAAATGTTCCTTCAGCGTGTTTAAAAAAAGTTCAGCCGCGGAGGAAAAGACCTGGTATTTTTTCCAGACCAGGTTAAGCCCCGACTCCAGACCCGGCTGCAGGGGCCTGAAACACAGCGCGCTGTCCTCCGAGGTATTTGTCAGCTTGTCCAGCGTCAGCGCATATCCCACGCCGGCCTCCACCATAATCGCGGCGTTGTACACCAGGTTATACGTCGTCACAATATCCAGGTTTTCATAATCTTTTCCGAACCAGTCCGCGAACGCGTTCCTTCCCTGTCTGGGAGCCATCACCTGCCTGGAGCAGATAAGCGGCAGTCCCAGAAGATCTTCCTTTTCTATGACCGTTTTCCCCGCAAGGGGGCTGTCCTTGCGCATGACCACGCCCCAGATATCTTTGGCCGGAAGGTTGATATAATCGTATTTTGTAATGTCCGCGGGCTGAATCAGGATTCCGAAATCCAAAAGCCCCTTGTCCAGACGGTCCGTCACATCCTCGGCGTTGCCGCTGTGCAGGTGATAATGAATCCCCGGATGCCGTTCGCGTATTCCCCTGATCAGCTCCGCGACCTGACGGATGGCCTGGGTCTCTCCTCCTCCGATATATACGTCGCCGGTCACTGTATTCTCCATGGAAGCAAATTCTGCTTCCGTTTTGTCCACCATGGACAGGATCTCTTCCGCCCGCTTTCTCAAAAGGACCCCTTCCTGGGTCAGCACCACCCGGTGGCTTTTCCTGATCAGAAGCTGATGCCCCAGTTCCTCCTCCAGATCCTTGATCTGTCTGGACAACGTGGGCTGGGTCAGATGCAGCAGGTTGGCGGCTCCGGTGATATTTCCCTCTCTGGCCACCGCAAGAAAATAGCGCAGTACCCTTATTTCCATTCTGTCATTCCTCCCTGTCTCGTTCTTAGATCACGCTCTCTTACGCTCATGATATCACGTTCTCACATGCTCGTAAAGCATATCATGAAATAAAAACAGGGTATTTGCGCTATCCCAGGCATGGAACTATAATGTGCTTAACAAGGAGGTGCATGGATATGGAAACACCCGGGGACAGCCGGATTTTCAAGATACAGAGGAACCTTTCCGACGCCGGATGCGACGTTCCTTTCATCGAACGGTTCCTCGCGCTGGAACGCCGGCACGACCGCCGGGAACAGTACCGGCTTCTCTCCCTGCACAGGGCCGTCCTTCTGGACGGACTCCATCAGGAACAGTATAAGATCGATTGCCTTGACCACATGGTATATACCATGCAGAAAGAAGACCAGAAAAAAAATGGAGGAATTTAACATGGCAGAAACATTGACATTAACTGAAGTGTGGGACAAAACTTTTCCAAAAGACAACGCCGTACATCACCGCAAAGTCACATTCCGCAACCGGTACGGCATCACGCTTGCGGCGGATCTCTATGAGCCGGAACATGCAGAAGGCAGGCTCCCCGCCATCGCCGTCTGCGGTCCGTTCGGCGCAGTAAAAGAACAGGCGGAAGGGCTGTACGCCCAGACCATGGCAAAAAAGGGATTTCTCACCATCGCGTTCGATCCCTCTTTTACCGGAGAAAGCGGAGGGACGCCCCGCTATATGGCTTCTCCTGACATCAATACGGAGGATTTCCAGGCAGCGGTGGATTTTCTCTCCGTCCAGGATCAGGTGGACCCGGAAAAGATCGGCGTCATCGGCATCTGTGGATGGGGCGGACTGGCGCTGAACGCGGCAGCGCTGGATACACGGATCAAAGCGGCCGCCGCTTCCACCATGTACGATATGACCCGCGTCAATGCCAAAGGCTACTTTGATTCGGAGGACAGTGAAGAGGCCCGCTATGAAAAGCGCAAAGCACTCAATGCCCAGAGAACCGCAGATTATAAAAATGGTTCTTACGCGCTGGGCGGCGGTGTTGCTGATCCGGTGCCGGATGATGCTCCGTTCTTCGTGAAGGACTACTTTGACTATTATAAAACCTCCCGCGGCTATCATGCCCGTTCCCTGAATTCCAATGGAGGCTGGAATGTCATCGGCTGCATGTCGTTCATGAACCAGCCCATCCTTCAGTACAGCAGCGAGATACGCAGCGCCGTGCTGATTATGCACGGGGAAAAAGCCCACTCCTGCTACTTCAGCAAAGACGCTTATGCCGACATGCTGAAAGGAAATCCCTGCCCGGACAACAAGGAACTGCTGATTATCCCTGACGCGGTCCATACGGATTTATACGACCGGACCGACATCATTCCTTTTGACCATATGGCGGAGTTTTTCCGTAAATACCTGCGGTAACAACAGCAGAAATGAACTACGGAATAAAACAGTTCCAGACATGGGCAGATGCGGCTCGCATAAACCGCACCTGCCCATGAAATTCTTATTGCAATTTCACCGCCATCTCTTCCATCAGGCGGCTGACAGTTTCCACACTCTCTTCCAGTTCGTCCGCGATGGTCTCCAGGCTCTTCCCTTTTTGGAGCTTCCTGGAGATCAAATCTTTCAGCTTGTTGGACGCTCCCGCCCTGCACATATCCGCCTCCCCTTTCTCACCAGGTTCTTTCATCGTTTTCAGCCATTTTTCAGAATTCAGGAACACCCCCAGCGCCCGATAGCTGTCCACATCCATGCTTTGAAAATACGTCCGGTGCGCTTTTACTGGCTGCAACATTACAAAAATGGCACTGGTTCTTATCCCGCCCAATGCCATTTTTGTAATATGATGGTCTCTGCGTCCAGCAGGCCTCACTCCACACCTTCCAACACATAAATTCTCGAGACGAAATCCCCCGCCCCTTCCCGGTTATCCCCGGACGAGGTATCTGTTGTAATCAGCCCGATATGCATCAGCTCATCACCGTAGCACTCTTTATCCAGAATGGAAACCCGGTATTTCTGCTCCGGGTCCAGGCCCGCCAGGCGGACTCTCCGATACCCTGCATTGATTTCCTGAAGGATGCGGTAATAGCCCACCAGCGCCGTGCGCCGGTTCTCCGACACCACCATCCAGGCCGCCTCGTTGCCCTCGAAAGGACTCAGCAGCCGGTAAAAGGTTCCAAACTGCAAAATTTCCCGGTATTTTTTCACAAAACGGATCTGCTCCCGGGTCTTCTCTTTTCCTTCCTCCGTCAAAGCCGTCAGGTCAAGCTCATAGCCAAAATCCCCGAAACATGCCACGTTGGCACGCATGCGCAGGGATGTCTTTCTCTGCACCTGATGGTTGGGCACGGCCGCCACATGGGCGCCCATGCTGGACAGCGGATAGACAAATGACGTGCCGTACTGAATCTTCAGCCGCTCCACCGCATCCGTATTGTCGCTGGTCCAGCACTGGGGCGCATAGTACAGCATGCCCGGATCAAAGCGCGCGCCGCCGCTGGCGCAGGATTCAAACAAAATCTCCGGAAAATGTTCCGTCAGCTTTTCATAAAGGCGGTAGACACCGAGTATATACCGGTGCAGGACCTTACCCTGATCCTCGCTTCCAGCCGTACAGGAATACGCCTCGCTGATACTCCGGTTCATATCCCACTTAATATAGGAGATACCGGTTCCCTCCAGGACGCCGCACAGTTTTCCGTAAATATGCTCCACCACTTCCGGATTGGAGTAGTCCAGCACATACTGATAACGCCCCTGGGACATCCTGCGCCCAGGCTGATGGAGCACCCATTCCGGATGTTCATGGAAAAGCTTTGTTCCCGCATTTACCATCTCCGGCTCAATCCAGAGCCCGAACCGAAGACCCATACGCTTTATCTTTTCCGCCAGTCCTGCCAGTCCCTCCGGCAGCTTTGTGCGGTCAATCTCCCAGTCGCCCAGGCCGCAGTGTTCGTCGTTCCTGTTGGTGAACCACCCATCGTCCAGCACAAAAAGCTCAATGCCCAAATCCTTCGCCTCCTGCGCGATCGGCAGCAGACGGTTCTCGTCAAACTGAAAATACGTGGCTTCCCAGTTATTCACCAGAACAGGCCGCACCTGATCCCGGTACCTTCCCCTTGCCAGCCGGCTCTGATAAAGCCGGTGAAAGACCTGGGACATGGCGTTCAGCCCCTGGTCCGTATAGACCATCACCGCCTCCGGCGTGGTGAAAGTTTCCCCTTCCGTCAGCCTCCAGGAAAAGCCCTGAGGATGGATCCCCATGGTAACGCGGGTCATATGGTAAGGATCGGCGTCCGCCTGCGCGGCAAAATTGCCGCTGTAGACCAGGCTGAACGCATAGACCTCCCCGTTCCTCTCATCACAGTTAGGACGTTTCAGGGCAAGGAACGGATTAAAATGATGGCTGGAACAGCCCCTTAAGGAGTACACTCCCTGAACGCCGTACTGGAGCTTTCGCACCGCCACATGACGCTCTCTGGCCCAGGCCCCCGTAAGTTCGACCATCTCATAATCCATGTCCGGCAGATCCAGGGACAGGCTCATGGCCTGCTCCAGATATGCCTCCTGTTTTCCGTCATACCGAATCTCCGTATGGCGGGCAATCACAGGAAACGCCTCGTATATCGTATAGAACAGCCGTACTGTAAGCTCCGCTTTGGCGTCTCCCAATTCCACAACCAGCGTCTCCGCTTCGGAAGCATCCTCCACATAGACGGCCGGAAGTCCCTTAAGCCCCGGTTTGCCCGCCAGGATCTCATGGGACCGGTACGTCAGATCCAGCAGACGGCTCCCGTCCGGCAGGCGGACGTCCAGCGCCGGCAGATGCATATCGCCGGTTCCCCAGACCGGATATTCCTGCTTGATATGTTCCAGCGAATAGGACAGATCCTCTTCGAAGCAGCAGACCGACATGGACCGGGGCTCCGTCTCCAGAAGATAATCGTAATTATCCCTGTCCCTGACCCGCTTTCCATAGTAAAGCTGTCCCAGATGCCCGCTTCTTGTCACCTTCATAATATAGCTGATCTCATCATTGTACAGATGAAACGTCTGACTTTCCCGGTTAAAATGAATACTCATGCTGTTCCTCCAGTTCCTCTATCTCAAATCCGCGCATTTCATAAAAGTCCAGCTTTCCTTCAAACGCCTCCACCAAAAGCTCCCTGCTTTCTCCGAAGATACGGCTGGTCATGACTGCATAGCCGCCGTTGATAAAAATCTCCACAATCGTGGCGTCCATGAAAACCCGCAGTTCTTCCAGCTTTTCCAGGCGCATGCTCCGCCGGTCCCTGCCCTGGCCGCAGGTTTCTCCCAAGGAAAGCGTCAGTTCCTGCCTGGCTGCGTCATAGGCAAGGACACAGTCTTCCCTCAGCCTGACGCACAGGTTCTGCTGCCGCTCCAGACAAAGCCGCAGTTCAAAGCAGTCAGACTGTATCTGAAACGTCCCTGTCCCGTCCTGTTCGGTATGATTTTTTCTCAGCGCCTTCAGTTCTTCCAACGGCCGCTGATACAGACGGCCATCGCGCAGAGTCAGCTCCCTTGGCATGGCGATAGCCTGGTCCCACCCCCGCACCGCGCTGGGCGTCTTCCCATACTCCGCCTCCGACATGCCCAGCCAGCCGATCAGCAGCGTACGCCCCTTCGCTTCCTTCAGCGTACGGGCAGCATAAAAATCAAATCCATAATCAAACTGTTCAAAATCTCCCAGTTCGTACGCTCCGGCAAAATCGCCCCGGAGCGGGAAATATCCGCACTGATGGGAATTCTGGAACCGATACATTTCATGGGGGATCCCCTGAGGGCAGGCCAGGAGAAAGCTCTGCCCGTCCAGTTCAGCCAGATCCGGGCATTCCCACATATATCCGAACGCATCTTTGGTATCCAAAAGATTCACCTGCTCAAAATGTACCAGGTCACTGCTCCGGTATACGAGGACACAGCCCCTGTCCTCCTTCGTTCTGGCCCCAAGAAGCATATACACTTCCCCGTTCTTCTCCACCATCTGCGGATCCCGCACATGTCTGGTCATATCGGACGGAAAATCCTCATTGGTCATCAGAAGCATCTTATTCTGGAAATGCACCGCGTCTGCGCTGTCCACCCGCAGTACATTCTGCTCTCTTCCCTCCAGAACATAATCATAGTCTCCGGCATGGCGCACATTTCCCGTATAATAAAAATATACTTTTCCATCCCGCACCAGCGCAGAACCGCTGTACACTCCGTCCTGGTCCCTTCTGTCATCCGGCCAGACCGCCACAGGTTCCCGCCGGTAATGGACGAAATCTTTTGTGGAGTAATGGCCCCACACGCAGGCCGTCCGTTCCTTCGTCACGCAGTTCAGGGGATTGGTCACATAATAAATATGATACGTGTCCCCAATCCGGCACAGTCCGTTTGGATCCGCCAGCGTGCCGGCCAGCGGCGTCAGATGATAAACAGGTCTGTAGGAATCCCTGCCTTTGGCACGCATCCTGGCAAACTCCTGCTCCACTCTTTCCCTGTATGTCTGTATCTCCATATTTTCCCTCCAGTTTTCCCGGCAGTTCTGTTATACAGCCGCTTTTTGCACAAAAGAGACTGCCGCAGTCCCTTTCTCAATGTATTTCCTGCAGCAGCCTCATTCTATCAAATCTTTTCAACTATAGCAACGACGTCGCCCCTGCCTGCTCCTTCATCTGCGCTGACCTTTACCTGGATGCTGTCGCCGGCCTCAATGGTCATCATGATCTCTGTATCATATCCTTTGGCACGGACCGCAGGTTCGTCAAAACGGATGAGAAGATCGCCCTTTTTCACTCTCTGGCCTTCCTGAACGAAGCACTCGAAGCCTTCTCCGTCCAGCTTCACTGTATCTATGCCGCAGTGAATCAGGATATCCGCTCCATTATCGGCGGCAATACCCACGGCATGGCGGCTGGGGAACACAAAACTCACTTTGCCGTCGCAGGGCGCATAGACCTCTCCGTCCGGATCTTCCACCACAATGCCGTCTCCCATGGCCTTGGACGCGAAGGACGCGTCTCTGGACTGGCTGATATTTTTCACCGTCCCATTGGAGCAGGGATAAAGTTCAACCCTTTTCACCTCTTCTACAGGCGCTTCTTCCTTTTCCGGCGTCTGCGCGGCTCCTTTGGACGGTTCTGCCGGTGCATCCGCTTTCCTGTCAAAGGCTTTTCCTAAGATGACAGTAAGCAGAGCGCCGCCTGCCAGCGCAATCAGATGCGCGATGATGTAGTTCAGATAGCCGTTGTTGGCCGGATCGCAGATAGCGATTCCTGGAACGGCCGTAGTTCCAAAACCCAGAGACGCCACGTCGGTCAGATACACATATCCGCCTGCCAGCGCGCCGGCAATACATCCTCCCACCAATGGGAATTTATACCGAAGGTTCACACCGAAGATGGCCGGCTCACTGATGCCGAACAGCGTGGAAGCAAAGGACGGGATGCACAGTTCCTTGGTCTTATTGTTCTTCCAGTGAAGCGCCAGGTATCCCAGAACTGCTCCGCCCTGTCCCATCAGAGCCACGGACATCAGCGGGTTCAGGAAGTTCCTCCCCGTATCGGTGAGAAGCTGAGCCTCAATCGCTCCAAAGATATGATGAAGGCCGGTGATTACGATGATCTGCTGAACACCTGCAAAGATCATATAACCCAGCGCACCCAGGTTTTCCGTCACCCATACCAGCACGAAGGTGATGCCGTTGGAAAGTCCACGGCCTACCGGCCCTACAATCGTGAACAGAAGCACGGTGGAAATCAGGACTGTACACAGGGGAGAAAACAGAAGCTTTACCACATCCGGTATCTTTTTGTCGAAAAAGACATCCAGCTTCGCCACGATAAAGCCCATCATCAGAGCGATGATGATACCTCCCTGGAAGCCCACCAGTTCGATATTCAGTCCGAAAATATGTAACACCTCAGGAACCACCAGGCCCTGTGCCGCGTCATAGGCGTTCGCCAGAGACGAATCCAGCATGATCGCGCCCACAATCAGGCCCAGGATGGGCTTGCCTCCGTAACGCTTGCAGGCGGAATAGCAGACTGCCATGGGCAGAATATTGAAGATCCCCGAAGACGCCAGACTGGCCAGCCGGTTGATGGCCGACAGCGTCGCGTTGCCGGTCACCACGTCCCACTTGGAAAGGACGCCTGTCAGCCCCAGCAGCAGAGCCGCCGCCAGGATACCCGGCATAATGTCGATAAACACATCCGACAACGACTTGATCACGGCCTGTACCGGATTCATCTTCTGGGCACCCGCCGCTTTCACGTCTCCCAGGGAGCTGTTCTCCGTGCCCGTGTATCTGCTGAACACCTCATAGACTTCGTTTACCAGACCGGCTCCAAAGATAATCTGCAGCTGGTTACCCGCCACAAACTGTCCCTTTACCAGATCCACGTCTTCGATCTTCTCCAGATCCGCGATCTGATAATCCTTCAGGACAATCCTCAGCCTTGTAGCACAGTGGGCTGTGGCTATGATATTGTCCCGGCCGCCCACCAGTTCCGTGATCTGCTTCGATATCTCCAGATATCTCTGCTCCTTGTTCTTCTCACTCATTGAATTTCCCTCCATACATTATAAAACCGGTTTCAGTAATTTTGATTCTATACTTTTATTTTAAATCTGTCAATAGTTATAAATAAAGTTTTTTATTTTATAAAACCGGTTTTACAATATGCTGTATAAAGCATGACTGAACGCGTACTTTTTCCTGCAATTATTACAAAACATCCGTCTTATCCCGTCCAGCTTTCTGTCCGGAGCCGGAAACCTCCGTCCCATCTTCAAAATAGATTTGACGCTTCTTTTTTATCTATGTTACAATACCTTCAGCTATCCTTCGTTTGGAGCATCTGCGCGTTGTTCCGGCGGAAGGAATTTTCATGTAAAGAACAGGCAGACAGGAATTATGGGAAATCGATATACAATCAATGATGTGGCCAAGATGGCCGGCGTTTCCAAAAGTACGGTGTCCCGTTATCTCAACGGCAAACCCGTAAAACCGGAATTTTATGATAAGATCGAGAAAGCTGTCCGGCAGTGCAACTACCGGGCGAATATGTTCGCCCGTCTGAGCGCCAAGCAGAGCAATATCATGGGCATCATCCTGCCCGGTTTTGATTCCACCGTCACTCCCCGCGTCCTCACTGCCATGGACAAATATCTGCGCACAAAAAAATATACACCTCTGATTATCAATACCGAGAACGACATTGAATTCGAGGTGCAGAGCATAGAACATCTGGCCAATATGAACGTGGACGGCATCATTATCGTCGCCACTTATATTACTCCCGGGCACAAGGAAGCCATCGGGCGGATTCAGACGCCCGTGATCTTTCTCGGCCAGGAATATGAGGACGGCATCTCCATCCTGGATGACAATTACAATGCCGGAAAATTCCTTGGGAATTACGTGGCCGGACGGGACGTCGCTTCCGCAGGCTGTCTCTGGGTCACGGAGGAAGATATCGCCGTGGGACAACGGAGAAAACAGGGGATCATCGACGGCCTCAAAGCCGGCGGCGTCTCTGACATCCGCACCTATCAGGCGGATTTCACTTATCAGACTGCCTATAAGACCGCTCTCGCGGCTCTTAGCGCCCCCAATCCTCCCAAGGCTCTTCTGTGCGCCACCGACCGGATTGCCTACGGCGCATATAAGGCCGCCAGGGAGCTGCATATCCGGATTCCTGAGGATCTGTCTGTCACCGGCTTCGGCGGCTACGATACCTCCGAGATTCTCACCCCGCCGCTCACCACAATCCGGTTCGACGTGGAGACGGCGGCCTGCGTATGCGCGGATACCATCCTGAAGATACGCCAGGGAGAACCTGTGAGCAAGACTCAGCTCATCGGCTATCATTTTATCGAAGGGCAAAGCGTGAGGGAAAGGTTCTGATTACCCTTCCCGGCGTCCATGCCCCAGAAACACTTTTTCAAACCTTCTCACAGCCCATTCCATGGGCGCTTCTTTCCATCTGGCGAGCAGACAGCCAGCCGCCAGGACAGCGCACGCCACAAGGATATCCCCAAAAGGAATGCTTCCGATCTCCAGGCCCGTCACATCGATCCCTGCCAGCTGAAGTACCCATGCCAGGACGAACTGGGCCATGTACAGGGTAAGGGAGGCCTTTCCTACAGCTGCAAAGGGCTTTAAAACCGCATCCATTTTCTTCTGTCCCAGCCGGAGCAGGCAGCCCAGCACGATCAAAGACAGCCCGGTTCCCGTCAGCAGTTCAAAAAGCGATCCCCCCTGAGGAGCTTCCACAAAAAGCATATGCCACTGTACCGGCTGCGTGTTGCGGGGCCAGACCGCATACGGATCTATCTCTCCACCGGAGGCGGCCATGGCCTGCACCATCCAGTTTTCCACCATCATCCGCAATTGCGGCAGGACAGTGACACAGAACAGCTTCACCGGAACCAGCAGCGCCAGACCGGTCCCTGCCAATCTGGCAGGAAGTTTTCTGTTACGCAGATCCATTCTTCCTATGGCCATTCCCACAACAAATATGGGCGCCCACGCCAGGGCCGACAAAGGCCCGCCCGCAATATCCGCCAGCAGCGCCGCCCCGGAGAACAGGCTTAAGCCGATTATCATAAGCGGCGGACAGATCACATACAGCAGGCAGGACAGTCTTAGAAGCTGTCCTTCCGTCCGCCCGTACAGCGGCATGGCCAAAAGGAACAGCATGGCATAGGCAGGAAGCACCACGCCGAAGGGGCCGTTCAGCAGGATCAGAAAATAGCCTGCCAGGTCGATCAGAATGGAGCGGGACAAAATTCTGGTCCGAAGCTGTTCCTGAGCCATCCCCTTTCTCCTGGCGCCTGCTCCCATCAAAGAATAGGAGATCCCTGAGCAGAGCATGAACAGGATCATGGTATTTCCGGATACCAGGTCGGAATTCCATTGGTTCAGAGCAAAATGCTGAATATACATGCCCAGCACCGCCAGACCCCTCACCGCGTCCAGCGCCAGTATCCTGCCTCCCTCCGGTTTCTTCGGCAGGGTGATTTTATCGTTTTCCAAATTTTCCATCATTCCTCTTTCCTTTCACAAATATGATTCCCGCGGGCACATGGCCAGCGAGCATGCTTGCACGCTAAAGATACCATATTTCCGGGCGCCTGTGTGGTTTTCGTCCCCAAAGGCTCCCCTCTGTCTTCAATCGCGCTTCAGACCCGGCGTTCAGGACAAAATTCTGATGTTCAGGACAAGATCCTTTTGCTTCTTTTGAAAATCTGCTACAATGGGAAAAAATGAATAAGGATGTGTTTATGTGCTGAATATTATCATCTGTGACGACGATCCGTTTACCCTCCGGCTTTCTGCTTCCCTTCTGAACAAGGCCATTTCCAGAAGCCGTGCGGACGCCTGCCTCTCCTGCATCGCCTCCTCCGGCGGCGAGCTGATAAACTTCATAAACAACTCCCCCGGCTCCTATCTTTATTTTCTGGATTATGACTTCGGGAAAGAAGAACTGAACGGGGTTGATCTGGTGAAACGTATCTACCGCAGGGACGCGGACGCGAAGATTGTCTTCGTCACCAGCCACACGGAAAAAGGGATGGAGATCCTGAAAAGCGGTATCCGCGCCTTCGGATTCATTGAGAAAACGCCGGAACAGGATAAGATGATCTCCGAATATGTGAAATATCTGAACATGGCCGCCGTCCCGGTCGTCCCGGACGCCTCTGTTCCCATGATCAGGCTTCCGCTGGGAATCGATGAGGCGGCAGAGCTTCCCATATCAGAAATTGTGTACGTGGATTCCGTGAAGGCCGTAGCCCATTCCATCTGCTACCACACCTTCGACGGTTCAGAAATCACAGTGCGTGATACCATAGAGCACGCGCTGGAGCTTCTGGGTCCCGGCTTCATCCGCTGCCACCGTTCCGTGCTGGTCAACAAACGGCACGTACTCTCCGTCAAAAACGGCCTTGTCAGGCTGGCCAACGGCGAGTCCGCCGTCTGCGCCATGGGAAAAAGAAAAGAAGTGGTGGCCGCCTGCTTCAAAAAAGAAAGGAATTCAAATCCATGATTGATATTTTTGGTGGAGGACCGTATCTTCTGGATACCGGAGAACTGTTTGCAGGCTCACTGGCCGAATTCGGCGTCTGCTTCTTCCATATTTTTCTGTGCGCCGGTTTCGTCTTTCTGGCAAAGCGGTTCTTCAAAGGACCGGCAAGGCTGGCCGCCGCCCTCCTGCCGCCCTTCCTCCAGTTCGCCTGGGTCTGGTCCGTGAGCATCCGTTCCGAGGCTTTCCTGGCTCTCTGTCTTGCGGCGCTGCTCACCGGTCTGGTCCGCGTCCTGGAGCTGCTGCCGTTCCAGCCCCTCGACTACGCCTTTTTCTTCTCCGCGCTGCTGTTCCCCACCAGGCACTTCAATAACACCAGCGCCGTCATGGGGCATCTGTGGATTTTCTGGATCCTGTTCTGCGCAGTTTATGCCGGGGCCTGGCTGTGTCTGGGAACGCTGAAAGGAAACCAGTTTATCTGCTATTTCCTGTTTGTTTTCCTGTCCCTGGCCATGTACAGCTATGTCCTGTTTTTCGCTGTCCCCGCCCCGCAGATTTTAGGCGGTTTCCCCAGCTCCGCCCTGGGCTATACCGTCCTTGCGGCGGCCGTCATACTGTTCTTCCTGACGGCCGCCTGTCTTCTGAGAAAGCATACGGCGGAGAAACTGCGCCAATTAAATCTCTCCGGAGCCAGATACCGTCAGATTGAAAATTCCTTTTTCCTGCTCTCCCTCCTGATCCTGCTGGTATTTACCCTGCTGTATATTCCGGCCACGCTGATGAGGATGCAGAACGCGTTCCTGTCCCTTCTGATCCCGGTGCTGTGCCTGCTTTTTTTATGGGCGCAGCTCCCGTTTCTGAATCTGCTGGTCCGCTTCGCCCTCTATAGGGACAGCGCCACCTTCCATGAATGGGAACAACAGGGAACCGCCGCTTACCACGCGGAACTGGACCGCAGCCTTGCCGCCGTGCAGGCCATGCGGCACGACATGAAAAATATCTTTTTTACCATGGGGAATTTTGTAGAACGCAGTGAGGATCAGGAAATGAAGGATTTCTTCTGGCAGAACATCTATCCATATTCGGAGAAAACCATCCGGCAGAGTGAACTGCTGTCGCAGCTCTGCCAGATTCCGACAGAATCCCTGCGCGCCTTCTTCCACCTGAAATTCTCTCAGGCGCTGCAGCAGGACGTGTCCCTCCGTTTCCAGGCAAAGCTTGTGCCGGAACAGTTCCAGACGGGAATGGACATCATCGACCTTACCAGGGTTCTGGGCATCCTGCTGGACAATGCCCTGGAGGAAACGGCAAAGCTGCCAGGCGGGATTCTGGACGTGAAAATCGCCGGAAACGAAGAGGGATGCTCCTATGTCATCAAGAATACCATTACGGAAGAGACCCGCCAAAACGGAATACATCCCGGAAAGACCAGTAAAGGCGCCGGCCGGGGAAACGGCCTGCGGATCGTCCGGGAACTTCTGGAACGCTATCCCGGCGCAGTGCTGAACTCCACCCTGCAGGATCATATCTTTGTCCAGAGCCTGAACATCCTGTATCCCCGGTAAGTTCATATAAAAACAAAGGGCGCAGAGGTATCCCCCTGCGCCTCCTGCTTTTATCTCCGTGAGAATCCCGAAGGAGCGCCCATATCAAAATCAGACTCGTAAAACATTCTTGTTTCCCCTGTCTTCTGACAATAATAATTGGCATTGTCCCAGCCGCTGTTCATCAGCTCCCAGGGATTTCCATTTCCGTCATAGATATACTGAGGAAAAGAATATCCGCTGCGGCCCGCGTCGCTGTCACCGCTTTCCATGGGAATGTGCAGGAAGATCGACGCCATCAGCCTGGTTGCGAATCCAAATGCAATAATCATAATGGCAAACGGAAGCAGGATGCGATCCATAACCGTCGTGCACCGCGTCATCATAAGGAACGCCACATAAGCGATGGTGAGCAGAGCCAGTACAATGTACACGAGCAGGCCGATAATCCCTCCGTCCATGGATCCTCTTATATCTGCGCTGAAGATCGCGCCGATGAGAGAGACTGCCAGGATCAGTCCTATGGAGACCAGATAGGAACCCAGAACGCCAATGACGCCGCTGTATTTTCTTCTCATCGGATTGTATAAGAAGAAACCTCCCAAAATAAGAATCAACAAAAACGGCATTAAAATTTCCATATAAATTTCCTCCTCTTTTCGTGAAATGTTGCGTTTTTGCAAAAGTGCAGTTTTGTCTAATTTCCCGCACTCTTTTCGTCACTTTAAGAGGAAAAAACCGATATGTCAATCATGTGAACTTTAACAATTTAGTTCTCAACGCTCATTCCGGGATATTGCCGTCTTATTTCACCACAAAATTCACCAGACGGTTGGGTACGTACACTTCCTTCACCAGCGTCTTGCCTTCCAGGAGAGACGCGATTCTGGAATCAGCTTTGGCAATGGCGAACACCTCTTCCTTCTCCGCGCCGGTGGGGATGACCACCTTGCCGCGGACCTTGCCGTTCACCTGCACACCGATCTCCGTCTGCGCTTCCACCGTCTTGCTCTCGTCGTACTGAGGCCATGCATGCTGGGACAGGAATCCTTCTCCGCCCATGAACTCCCAGATCTCCTCGCACAGATGGGGTGCGAACGGGCAGAGCAACTCGATAAAGATCTGAAGCTGTTCCCTGCTGATCTTGCCCAGGCTGTAGATGTCGTTGGTCAGGGACATGAGGCAGGCAATCGCCGTGTTGAATTTCATATCCTCGATATCGGAGCTGACCTTCTTGATGGCTCTGTGGAACGCGGTCTCCAGCTTTCCGGTCTCAGAATCCTCAGACAGAAGATCCGTAAATCCTGCCACACGCTCCAGGAAGCGCTTGCAGCCCTTCACGGAGTTGTCGCTCCACGGGGTAGCCGCGCCATAATCACCCATGAACAGCACGTAGGTGCGCAGGGTATCCGCGCCGTAAGCCTCCACGATATCCAGCGGGTCCACCACATTGCCCTTGGATTTGCTCATCTTATCGCCGTCCGGCCCCAGGATCAGACCCTGTGCGGAACGCTTTGCATACGGCTCCGGCGTATTCACTACTCCAATATCATACAGGAAGTGGTGCCAGAACCGGGAATAAATCATATGTCTGGTCACATGCTCCATGCCGCCGTTGTACCAGTCCACCGGCATCCAGTATTTCAGCTTCTCCGGATCGGCCAGTTCCTGGTCATTGTGCGGGTCGATATATCTGAGGAAATACCAGGAAGACCCTGCCCACTGGGGCATGGTGTCCGTCTCTCTTCTGGCTTTGGCGCCGCATTTGGGACAGGTGCAGTTCACAAAGGATTCGATCTTCGCCAGCGGGGATTCGCCCTCCTCGCCCGGCTCAAAATTCTCCACCGGCGGCAGGCGCAGCGGCAGTTCCTCATAAGGTACCGGAACCACGCCGCAGTGCGGGCAGTGGACAATCGGGATCGGCTCGCCCCAGTATCTCTGGCGGTTGAACGCCCAGTCCTTCATCTTGAACTGCACGCCCGCATGGCCAACGCCCATTTTAACCAGTTCTTCCAGCATGCGCGCGATGGAATCCTTCTTGTTGGTATATCCGTTCAGGAAGCCGGAGTTCACCATCTCTCCGTCCCCTGCGTAAGCTTCTTTGGAGATATCTCCGCCTTTGATAACCTCTATAATATCCGCACCGAATGCCCTGGCAAAATCATAGTCTCTCTGGTCGTGGGCCGGCACGGCCATGATCGCACCGGTACCGTAGCCCATCATGACATAGTCCGCGATAAATACGGGGATCTTTTTCCCGTTCACCGGATTGACCGCCTGGATGCCCTGTAGCTTCACGCCGGTCTTGTCCTTCACAAGCTGGGTACGCTCAAATTCCGTCTTCTTGGCGCACTCCGTGCGGTAAGCCTTCACCTCGTCCATGTTGGCGATCCGGTCCGCGTATTTGTCAATCAGCGGATGCTCCGGCGCGATGACCATGAACGTCACTCCGAACAGGGTATCCGGCCTTGTGGTGTAAATCTCCAGCTTCTCATCCAGCCCGTCCAGAGAGAAGTTCACAAACGCGCCTGTGGATTTGCCGATCCAGTTGATCTGCTGCTGCTTGATGTTGGCGGGATAATCCACCTGATCCAGTCCCTCCAGCAGCTTGTCCGCATACTGGGTGATGCGCAGGTACCACACGTCCTTGGACTTCTGTACCACGTCGCTGTGGCAGATATCGCACTTGCCGCCCTGACTGTCCTCGTTGGAGAGCACCACCTTGCAGGACGGGCAGTAGTTTACCAGCGCCTTGCTGCGGAATACCAGCCCTGCCTCGAACATCTTCAGGAAGATCCACTGGGTCCATTTATAATAATCCTCGTCCGTGGTATCGATCACACGGTCCCAGTCGAAGGAAAAGCCCACTTTCTTCAGCTGGTTCGTGAATTTTGCAATATTCTGGTCCGTAATGATCCTGGGATGCGTGCCTGTCTTGATGGCATAATTCTCCGTAGGCAGGCCGAAGGCGTCGAACCCTATGGGGAACAGGACATTGTACCCTTCCATCCTTCTCTTTCTTGAGATCACCTCAAGGCTGGAATACGCCTTGATATGCCCCACATGCATGCCCGCCCCGCTGGGGTATGGGAACTCCACCAGGCCGTAGAACTTGGGTTTGGGACTGTTGTCCACCGCCTGGAAGATCCTGGCGTCCTCCCATTTCTTCTGCCATTTTTCCTCTATTTTCCGGAAATTATGTTTCATTTCATACATCCTCCTTCACTGTACCGGAACCAAAGATAGCGCCGGTGTACAGGGGACAGCCCGTTTCAGGACGCACTTTCCCCTCTGCACCGACGCTATTAGTTTAATATAGCCGTCTTCGTTTGTCAATAATCGTCCGGTGATTCCTGACTGTTCAGGCCTCTTCCCCGGCGATCCTGCGCGCCACATACACGCCGCTGGCGGACGCGTGTGACAGGGAATGAGTCACGCCGCTTCCGTCGCCGATCACATACAGCCCCTTGTACCTGGTTTCCAGGTGCTCGTCGATATCCACTTCCATATTATAGAATTTTACTTCCACACCATACAGCAGCGTATCGTCGTTGGCCGTACCCGGAGCGATTTTGTCCAGGGCATAAATCATTTCCATAATACCGTCCAGAATCCGCTTGGGCAGCACAAGGCTCAGGTCGCCGGGCGTGGCCGCCAGAGTAGGAGTCACCGTACTCTCCTCGATCCTGCGCTCATTGCTCCTTCTGCCCCTCACCAGGTCTCCGAACCGCTGGACAATCACGCCGCCGCCCAGCATGTTGGACAGCCGGGCGATACTCTCCCCGTAACCATTGCTGTCCTTGAACGGTTCCGAAAAGCGCTTGGATACCAGCAGGGCAAAATTCGTATTTTCCGTCTGCTTTTCCTTTCCTTCATAGCTGTGCCCATTCACCGTGACAATGCCGTTGGTATTTTCGTTCACCACAATGCCCCGGGGATTCATACAGAAGGTACGTACCTGATCCTCAAACTTTTCCGTACGGTAGACAATCTTGCTTTCATACAGTTCATCCGTCAGGTGAGAGAAAATTACTGCGGGAAGTTCCACCCGCACGCCAATGTCCACCCGGTTGGATTTCGTTCCGATCTCCAGATCCCTGCAGACCTTCTCCATCCATTTGCTGCCGCTGCGGCCCACAGATACGATGCATCTCCTGCCGTCGTCGTACCCGTTCCGGTGAAATACCCGGAAACCTTCTTCCAGAACCTCCAGCCGCTCCACAGGCGTCTCGAAGAAAAAGCTTACTTTATCTTTCAGCTCTTGGTACAGGTTTTCCAGCACCACATAATTGATATCCGTTCCCAGGTGACGCACCGACGCGTCCAGAAGCTGCAGCCTGTTTTGGAGACACAGCTTTTTGAACCTGGTTCCTGCCGTGGAATACATGGCCGTCCCGTCACCGCCGTACGCCGTATTGATCCCGTCCACATATTTCATCAGTTCCAGCGCACTGGCCCGTCCGATATGCTCGTACAAGGTCCCTCCGAAGTCGTTGGTGATATTGTATTTCCCATCGGAGAACGCTCCCGCCCCGCCGAAGCCGCTCATAATGGCGCAGACCGGGCATTTGACGCAGGATTTCACTCTGTCCCCGTCCACCGGACACCGCCTCTTTTCCAGAGGATATCCGGACTCATACACGGCGATCTTCAATTTCGGGTTCCTGTGAACCAGCTCGTAGGCGGAGAAGATTCCTCCGGGGCCGGCTCCCACAATGATAACGTCATATACCATAATATACTCCTTATCTTCGTCGGATATTTGGAACGCCGCACGGCTGCCGTCCTGCAGCCATGCGGCCCCCTCTTCCTTGTCTTTCTCTAATACTGTCCGGGGTTGTACACGAAAGCGTCGGGTACGTTCTTATCCGGGCTGTATGTCTCCAGGATCTTGCCGTAGCGCTCCCTGTAGTCGTTGTCCACCTTCAACTGGGGGATCACCTTTGTGCCTTCCTCAAAGAAATGCTTGGAACCCCTTCCCATCTCCTGACCCCTCTTGGTGTGTTTGTCCAGCGCCACATCCATGATCTCCGGCTTTTTGCCCATGGCGGCCTCTTTAATGATGATGTTTTTCAGGTAGTCGCTGGAGCGATCTTTCTCGCTCTCGCAGAGGATGCGGATGGCATGGATGAAATACATAGGCTGATCCCCGTCGTCATAGGGGAAGTTTTTCCTCATTTCATTCATCGTATTCACCTGGACCGCGGCATTCAGATTTCCAAAACCGATATCCTCCACGGAAATGGTCAAAAGTCTTCTCCACATTTTTTCCAGAAAAATCGGTCCCGACACATACAGTTCATATGCGTACTGGCACGCCTCTTCCACCATGGCCCTGCGGATCGCTTTCTGCAGGGAAGAAATGATCTCGTCTGCGGCGAATCCGTTGCGCGTGGTGGACGCCGCCCAAATATTATATGTTCCCATTTTTATTTTCCTCTCTCTTTGTACATTTCTATTAGTTCCTGTATGACGATTTTCAGGGTCTCCGCTCCCATGAGCTGATCCTCCGCATGGGTCATCAGCAGGCTGATCTGCGGGATCTCCGTGGACATCTCCTCCTGAAGGATCTCCCCATGCCCGTGGTGGGCCTGTACGAAATTCTCGTCGCCCTCCCTCAGCTTGTCCTCGCATTCCTGGTCTTTTCCGGCTTTCGCCAGCTGCAGCGCCTGCATATAACAGGACTTGGCCATACCTGAATAAGTAATAATCGACATTGCTATCTCACATAATTTTTCTATGCTCGCCATACCTTCAACCTAACCTTCAAGCAGACTTACTGCAAAATCCAGAGCCTTGTCTCCGTCGGCCATAGCATAAACCCTGGGCTCCACACTGGCTACCGGGATATTCAGCTGGGCCTTGATACTGTTCACCGCATAAACCAGCTGCGGCCCTACCAGGCATACATCCCATTTTCCAACCTCATCCCTGATGGCGGCGTTGGCAACCGCGGTGATGGTAAGATCCATTCCTCTCTTCTCCGCAGCCTCACGGATTTTTTTCACCAGGATCGAGCTGGACATCCCCGCGTTACAGCACAATAAGATCTTCATATATAAATATCTCCTTTCTCTATTCCTTCTGCATTTCGACCTGCTGTTTTCCTGTCTTCTATTTCAGTTCCGGCCAGTATCCATTGTTCGCCTCGATCAGATCGTCCAGGATCTTTTTGGCGATTCTGGCGTTGGGAACCGTCTTGGACAGCGTCAACGCCTGCCACAGCTTCTGATAGCTGCCTTCCATCCACGCGTCCACAGTAAGCTTCTCCACGGCCACCTGCTGCTCCATCAGGCCTTTCTGGAACGTGGGGATCTTTCCGATACTCAGCGGTTCATATCCGTCTTTCCCCACGATACAGGGAATCTCTACCATGGCGTCGGAGGGGAAGTTCTCGATAGCCCCGTTGTTTTCCACGATGAGCAGCATCCGCTCATGAGTATTAAACGCCAGCGCCGTCGCCAGATCCACGATAAACAGCGCATGGATCCCAATTTCCAGCTTGGTATCCTTTGCCGTCCCGGCCGCTTCAATCTTCGCACATTCCCCGAACACTCTTTTTTCTCTTCCGTCGATGACCTGGTTGGCTCTGGTATAGTTGATATCCATATGAGCCGCCATCTCATCCGGATACAGATAATACTGCAGATAGGAACTGGGCGATGTAGTCGGATCCACAGCCACCAGATCTTTTACTTTCTTGGCAGTTTCATGCCAGCTGTTGTCCGTGTAATCGCTTTCGCTGGAATCCAGCGGGCAGTTCCCGTACTGGAGCTGATGGCTGATCAGTTTGTCAATGTATTCGTTTCCGTCTGCGTCCTTAATGGAAGTCCACCAGCCAAAATGGTTCAAGCCATAGTAGCGCACGTCCATCTCTTTGCGGTTCTTGAAGCCCAGGATCTTCGCAAAGCTTTGCTCCATTCCGATGGGCATATCGCAGATGTTGATCACTCTGGAATTGGGACGCAGCCTCCTGCACGCCTCTGCCACAATGGCCGCAGGATTGGAATAATTCAGCATCCAGCAGTTCGGCGAATATTTCTCCATATAATCAATATTTTCCAGAACGCCCGCAATGGAACGCATACCGTATGCGATGCCGCCCGGCCCGCAGGTCTCCTGTCCTACCACCCCATATTTCAGCGGAATTTTCTCATCCAATTCACGCATATGGAGCTTTCCTACCCGGATATGGGCCAGGCAAAAGTCCACATCTGTGTAAGCCTGCTCCGGATCCGTCGTCGCCAGATATTCAATGGAAGGATCCTTCTCCTTCACAATGATCTCGCAGGCCTTTGCCACTTTGTTCTGGCGCTCTTCGTCGTTGTCGTACAGCTTGATGGCGCGCAGCGGCAGTTTGTCCAGGTTATCCAAAAGCATCAGGATAATCTCCGGTGTATACGTACTTCCTCCGCCCGCAATGACTACTGAAAATTTTCTGTCCATACATCTACTTCCTTTCCTGATTCTCTATTATATTTGTCTTTTCTAATAAGTGTACAAAAAATGTAATTATCTTGCCCATGACGATCACCGCAATGACCGTGGCCAGCGTGATCCTGCCTCCCAGGAGAACCCCCAGCGCCAGGTACAGAATATCCGTCCCCCAGCGTACTTTATAATATTCCAGTCCCGTCTTGTGCATCAGGGAAAAGATCATCGCATCGCTGGAGCTTTTCCCAAAATTCGCATAAATGGAGACTGCAATTCCAAAAGAGATCACGCACAGCCCCGTCAGGACCATCGCGTAATTTACCGGGAACCACATATACTCCCGCACAATCTTCATCCCCCAGTCGATGCCGAAGGAGAAAAAGAACGGAGCTACAAGAGTCCCGACCCCCAGCTGCCTGCGATCCAGGAAAAAAGTGACCGTAAGCATCACGGCGGCGGCCATCAGGCTCGCCGTCCCTTCCGGCATCCGGCATGCGGCCGCAATTCCCTGATACAATACATTCAGCGGATCTGCCCCCAGTCCTGTTTTCAGACACACTGCGTTCCCGAATCCCAGGATCACATTTCCCAGGCAGACCAGGAAGAGGCGGACAGGAATATCTCTTTCACACAATACTTTTATTCTTTTTTGCATAATCATCCTTTTTTGCCTTAACCGATATCTGTCGAACTGGAAATACGAATCAGGACGTCTATAAATTCCTCTTCTGTCTCCACCGCCGCCAGGGATCGTATGGAAAGGTTCTCGCCCGCCATATGCCGGAACAGCTGGAACAGCACGCCGATCTGCTCGTTCTGCTTTTTCTCCATGGCCAGCAGGAAAATCAGCTGAATCTCCTTATTTTTCATACGGATGGGCGTTTTCAGCACCGCTACCCCTATGGCTGTCTTCTTGGCGAACGTCACCAGCGGATGGGGAATCATAAACCAGTCGCCCATATAGGTGGGATAGTTGATCTCCCTCTGAAGCACATCATTCACATACTCGTTGACGTCATGGATACAGTCCTCAGACTTCAGCGCCCGGGACAGTTCCAGGATCACCTGGTCAAATTCCGCTTTCCCCCTGTAGATCCGTATGATCTCCTTTTTAAAGTAAGTTCGGATAATCTCCCGGAACCGGTAATTCATGCGGATTCTGTGAATCAGCGCGTTCATGGCCTTCTGTGTGTAATGATTGGGTATCCCATCGATTTTAAAGGTGGCAATCACCGGATCAATAATGGAATCTGCCATGGAGATGATCAGATCCACCTGATTCTCTTTCAGGTATTTTTCCAGGCTGTGCCGCGGTATCATGGCCGTCACTTCCAGCTGATTATGAAAATTGGACTGTATCCAGTTGCTCATGATGGTGTTGATGCTGAACCGGGGAGAACTTATGATCACCGTCTTCAGCTTATGATTCACATTTTCCAGGAAATGCTCCACAAAAATAGCGATGAAAGATATCTCATCATCCTGGATATAGCAGTTCTTATACCGGTATACAATGGGCACCAGCAGCATGGAAATCTCATATGCATACGGATACTGCCGCTTGATATCGTTCAGGATAGGATTTTTTACCTCATACCCCGTCTCCATCCGCCTCATCATATATTCGATATGGATCAGGATATTGTCATAAAAATCTTTGGACTGCCAGAAATCAAAATGATATTTTTCCATGACTTCACTGCAGAAATCCTCCAGAACCAGCACGCTTAAGCTCCCGCTGGACTCTTCCACTGCGGGATTTGCCGTTATCTTAAATCCATGGAACAGTCCCCACAGGATCTGCCGGTCCCCGTCATCCAGTTCAAAGCTGTTTTCATCCAGATACCGGAACAACTCCTGTATCTCCGGGTCGATTTCTTCCGCGTCCTGCAGGGTAACCACCCTGTGGTTCTGGGCATTGCGGATCATTGTAATATAGACGGCGCTGGCCACCATATAAAGGTTGGCATCCGACACCTGGATATAGCGGCTGTCGAAATATTCTTTGATTACCCGCACCATCCACTCATACTCATCCTGGTCAAATGCCCGGTACAAAAGCGCCCGCAGAAGAAAAACATGCATATTTGTCCCAGCCTGGGTCTCGTCTTTCACCAGCTTGAACAGAAACTGACGGATCTTTCTTTCATCCCCTTCAATCCAAAGCCGGTCCGCGCTCATCTGCAGGATCTCATACTGGTAGCCTGCCACCATCTTTTTCTGAAATTTTGTGACCTCCTTATATACAGC
Source organism: uncultured Lachnoclostridium sp. (assembly GCA_944381625.1). GTDB lineage: Bacteria > Bacillota > Clostridia > Lachnospirales > Lachnospiraceae > Hominiventricola. The sequence continues at coordinate 42,206 of CALWLW010000001.1, read as the reverse complement.
AGGCGTGGAAAGGGAAAGTTCCTCCTCAACCGCGAAAACATCCGTCCTCCCGGTCTCCAGAGTCATGCCCAGGATCATCCATCCTCTGCCCGCCGCATCCTCTTCCCGCTGCTTCCTGCCTCCGGAAAGCAGATATTCTCTTACGGAATCCGCGAACTGCTCTTCGATAAAGTATCCTTTTCGCTTGGAAGCTTTTATGAGATTGCCCTCTTTCCAGATCCGGTTGATCTCTCCGACTTCGTTGCGGATTGTGCGGGAAGACACTCCCAGATGTTCCGACAGTTTGGCTCCCGTCATCCCCTGGACATTATTCAGCAATATTTCCAATATTCTGGACTGTCTTCCCGTAAACATCCTGTTCTCCTGTTCTTTCTCTTACGCCTGCTGTTCCTTCTTCAGCTCATCTGCTTCCATCGCTTTAAAGAACGGATAGTAAATCAGCGTCATAATGATCAGGCATACAAATACGAGTACCACACACTTCCAATCCAGCGTCATCAGAAATGCTCCCACGCCAGGCGGAAGGAATCCGGGCGGATTTGCAATGGGCATCCCCACCAGTCCGCTGGACATTGCCACGTACGTAATCACCGTAATTACCAGCGGTCCGAATACGAACGGAATAAACATAAACGGATTCAGGATAATCGGCGCTCCGAAGATGACCGGCTCATTGATTCCAAACAGAGACGGCACAATGGAAACCGTTCCTATGGACTTCAGAGATTTGGCCTTGGATCTCATCATCAGGAGTACAAGCCCCAGCGTCAGTCCGGACCCCGTCACCTGCAGTATGTTATAGTACAGGCCGAAGGTGAAGATATGGGTAACCGGAAGACCCGCCGCATAGTTTGCCATGTTTTCCGCGCCGTAAGCGATAGCGAACGACGCCCAGACCGCAGATGTGATGGACGGTCCATGCAGTCCGAAAAACCAGAGCAGCTGCGTCAGGAAAATTACAATCAACAGCGCCGGGAGCGTGTCCATGGTCGTAATCGCAGGAGCCAGAACACTCATAATGAATGCCGGGAACACCTGCCCGCTCAGCGCCAGGGATACATTGGCAATCACCACCGCAACAAAAACATTTACAATCAGCGGAACCAGAGTAGCGAAGCTTTCCCCTACCATGGACGGCACGCTGTCCGGCAGGCGGATGAACAGCTTCTTTTTCATCATAATCCGGGTGATCTCCACGCTCAGGATGGCGGAAACGATACTGGTGAACAGTCCGGAGGCTCCCAGATACGCGATGGAAAGTCCGCCTTCGATGGAGACGCCGCTGAGAATCAGATGTACCAGAACGGCGGTGGCGCCTGTCTGGTTATTGCAGATCCCATAACTCTTCGCCAGGGCGACCGCAATAAACAAGGCTGCATAGATGGACAGCATATCATTGGAAAACATTCCCGCATAAGTAAATACATTGATGTATTTTGCCAGGAAATCATAGACCGGGCCGCTTCCCAGCAGGTTCATGATTGCCGTCGGGAGCAGACTGATCGAGCCAATGATGATGACCGGAATGACCGCAATCATACCGTCCTTGATTGCCTGAAGATGTTTCTGCTGCTCCACGCGGTTCGCAATGGGCATCAGATACTTCATCAATATGTCTTGTAACTTTGAATTCATAACTCTTCTCCTTACGTATTTTACAGTCACTTGTCGACATTGGCTGTTGCTATAATCAAATATATAGGAAATTTTCACCAAAAACAAATACACTTTTTCCTCTATTATAGGAACTAATAAAGAGAAGTTCCTTTAACTTAGGCAATTCCTATGGGAATTTTGCCACCCTGGTTTGGACGACAAAAAAACGCCCCCGGGGATCTTTTACAAAGATCCCCGGAAGCGTCTCCCGTCATCCGTTTTCTGTGTTTAATTCAATTTTTCCAGTATCGACGTGCCAATCGTCCCTTCCGGCATCTCCACACCGAAATTATCTGCCACAGTCGCTCCGATTACCGCGAAGGTGTCCTCCTCCGGCAGCTCTCCGCTGCCTTTCATGGACGGCGACCAGGCCAGGAACGGCACCTGCTCCCTGGTGTGGTCCGTACCGGTGTAGGTGGGGTCGTTCCCGTGATCCGCCGTGATGATCAGCAGGTCATCGTCCTTCAGCGTATCCATCAGCACGCCCAGATTTTTGTCGAATTTCTCAATCTCGCGGGCATAGCCTTCCGGATCTCTCCTATGGCCCCACAGAGCATCGAAATCCACCAGGTTCACAAAACACAGCCCGTGGAAATCCTCTTTCGCCGTCTCTATGGTCTGCTCCATCCCGTGCACGGAACTTTTGGACTTCAGGGCCTTTGTGATCCCCTCTCCGTCGAAGATATCCTTGATCTTGCCGATGGAGATCACATCCAGACCGGCCGCCTTCAATGCGTCCAGCGCCGTCTTTCCAAAGGGCTTCAGGGCGTAGTCATGGCGGTTGCTGGTTCTCTTGAACTCGCCTTTCTTCCGGCCCACATACGGGCGGGCAATGACGCGGCCCACCTTCCACTCATCCTTCATGGTGATGTCCCTGGCGATCTCACAGCAGCGGTACAGCTCGTCCAGGCCGAAGGTCTCCTCATTGCCGCAGATCTGCAGCACGGAGTCCGCGGACGTATAGACGATCATATGGCCGGTGGCGATCTCCTCCTCCGCCAGCTCGTCCAGGATCTCCGTACCGCTGGCGCTCTTATTGCCGATCACCTTATGCCCGGTGCGTTCCTCCAGCTCCCGGATCAGTTCCGGCGGGAATCCGGTCTCCGTAAAGGTCATAAAGGGCTTTTTCACTTCCAGGCCCATCATCTCCCAATGGCCGGTCATGGTATCCTTCCCCTTGCTGCGCTCGTTGAGCCGGGCATAGTATGCCAGGGGCTTCTCTGCCGCTTCCACCTGCTTTAACGGGCACAGATTCGCCATGCCCAGCTTCTGCAGGTTGGGAATCTCCAGGGACTCCACGGACTGGGAGATATGGCCCAGGGTATTGACGTCCACATCCCCGAACTCAGGCGAATCCTCCATGGCCCCCACGCCCAGGGAATCCATCACCACCACAAAAATGCGCTTATATTTCTCCATGCTGTCTTGCTCCTCTCTTCTCCCCGGTTCTCAGGCCAGGTTCGCCGGCCCGAATCCCATGGGAAGCAAATCCTTTAATTTAAATACCTGGTACTGCTCTGGACTCACTGCCAGGATGACCTCAAAGGTCTCCGGATCGCAGAACTCCATCATTACCTGGCGGCATACCCCGCAGGGAGCGGTAAGCTCCGTCGGCACTCCGTCCTTGCCTCCCGTCACGCAGATGGCCTCGAATTCTTTCACCCCTTCGCTGACTGCCTTGAAAAACGCCGTGCGCTCGGCACAGTTGCTGGGAGTATAGGCTGCGTTCTCTATGTTGCAGCCGGTATAGACGGTTCCGTTTTTCGCCAGCAGCGCCGCTCCCACATGGAAATGGGAATAAGGAACATACGCACAGGGAAGCTGCTGCAATGCGGTCTCGATCAGTTCTTTTGTGCGGGCTTCATCCAGCATATTTTCTTCCTCTCTTCCGTCCTCTTTAATACCCGGAGGCTTCTTCGTTCCTGACCAGCTTGACGATACGGCTGGTACCCAGGCGATCCGCGCCCAGCGCCAGGAATTTCTCCGCGTCGGCCAGGGAAGAGATGCCTCCCGCCGCTTTCATCTTCACATCCGGCCCGATATGGCGGGAAAACAGCTCGATGTCCTCAAACGTGGCACCTGCCTTGGAAAAGCCCGTGGACGTCTTGATATAGTCGGCTCCCGCTCTGGTGACCGCCTCGCACATACGGATCTTCTCCTCTTCTGTCAGAAGGCAGGTCTCGATGATCACTTTCAGGATCTTCTCCCCGCAGGCCGCCTTCAGGGTGCGGATCTCCTCTTCCACCAGATCGTATTTCCGGTCTTTGATCCATCCGATGTTGGCCACCATATCGATCTCGTCGGCCCCGTTTTCCAGGGCGTCCCTGGTCTCAAACTCTTTCGTCTTCGTGGTGGAATACCCGTTGGGGAAGCCGATGACTGTACACACCGCCATTTTATCCCCCACATATTCTTTTGCCTGCTTCACATAACTGGGCGGGATGCACACAGACGCCGTCCCGTAGGCAATTCCGTCGTCGCAGATCTTCCGGATCTCCTCCCATGTGGCTCCCTGAGCCAGCAGCGTATGGTCCACATGCTTCAGTATTTCTTTATGATCCATCTTTCTCTCTCCTTCCTGATTTTTCTGTTTTCTCTTTATGATGGTTCCCGGATCAGAAGTTTTTTAAGCTTCCCGGAAAAATACTGGATCACCGGTCCCGCCGTCAGCGCGGTGATGACAGTAACCGCTCCCAGCTTTCCTCCCAGGAGCGTTCCCAGTACGATCATGCAGATATCGAAGATGACCTTGACAATCCGGTATTCTTTCTTCACCGCGTCCCGGATCACCAGCACAATGCCCGTGAACGGATCCACGCCGATATCCATGGTGATATAGACCGCCACGCCCAGATACAAAAGGAGGCATCCCGCCGCGCTGAACAGGATCTGCACCGCCAGCCCTCCCGCCTCCGGCGCCAGGAGCTGGTACAGAAGGATCCCGATCTCCACAAAAAATCCATATGGAAGAAAATATACCAGCGTTCCCACGCTGATATACTTTCTGCCGGTGATAAATACCAGAAGCGCAAGCGCCGCGTTCACCATGTTGGAGGCAAGCCCCAGCTGCTCCGCGTCCATTCCTCCCGCATTCCGGATTCCATCATATACGATGCCGACCGGGTCGTTGCCCAGACCGGCACAGTTGTTAAACGCCACTCCCACGCCCACCAGCAGTACGCCCATGAGCGCGGTGAGCACGCTTTTTGCCGTTACTTTCCCCTGTTCCATAGATTACACTATCTCGACTTCACAAAAATCTTTCCGTTGGCTGCCGGCGTATGGGCTCTGCCCACGAAAAGCACCAGCGCCAGGATCGTTACGATGTACGGGATCATGGAGATCAGGTTGGGCGATACCACGTTGCTCTGGCTGGCCAGGCTTCGGATACCGCTGCAGAAGCCGAACAGCAGGCACGCCTTGACCGCGCCCTCCGGAGAGAATTTTCCGAAGATCACGGCGGCGATGGCGATAAAGCCCTGTCCCACGATCACGTTGGGCCGGAACTGGTTGATGGTGGCCAGCGTCACAAAAGCGCCGCCCAATCCGGCCAGGAAGCCCGAAAGGATCACGCAGATATAACGGATCCGGTACACGTCGATACCCAGGGACTCGCATGCCTCCGGATGCTCTCCCACCGCCCGCAGATGCGCCCCGAAGCGGGTCTTGTAAAAGACGAACCAGCAGATCAGCGCTACCACGAAGACCAGATAGGCCACCGAATATACATTCAGTACATTGCTCCAGAAGGATCCCGTAGGGAATACCCCTTCAAACAGCTTGGGCAGCTTGCTGGACGGAGCCATGGCCGGCGTGTCCGAAGAGTTGTTGAACATGGCCTTGCACAGGAAGACCGCAAGTCCCGGCCCCAGGAAATTGATGGCCGTACCGGCGATGGTCTGATCCGCGTGGAACGAAATGCAGGCGATGGCATGGATCAGCCCGAAGAGCGCTCCGGCAAGCCCCGCGCACAAAAACGCGATCCAGCCGTTTCCGCTGGCCAGGCCCACCACCGCGCCTGTGAAAGCGCCGATGGTCATCATACCTTCAATCCCGATATTAATCACACCGCTGCGTTCCGAGAAGCAGGAGCCCAGCGCCGCGAACAGAAGAGGAGGCGTGGCGATCAGCGTCGCATTGATCAGGAGCCCGAGATCTTTGATAATTACATCCATACTATGATACCTCCTTCTTCTTCCTCAGATTCTTAAACAGGATGCGGAATATCTGGGAGATGGCGATGAACAGGATCACGCATCCCATGATGATATCCACCACCTCCGACGGAGCCTTTACGATACTCAGTTTGCTTCCGCCGTATTTCATGGCTCCGTAGAAAATTCCGGAGAAGATACAGCCGATGGGACTGGAGGAACCGATCAGCGCCACTGTGATCCCCTGGAAGCCATACTGCTCCTGTGCGGCAAACTGGCTTAAGCGTCCCGACATACCCAGGATCTGGACCGCTCCGCCCAGGCCGGCCAGAGCGCCGGAGATCCCCAGCGCCGTGAGGATGGATTTGTTGGCGTTGATGCCGCCGTACAGCGCGCCGTGACTGTTGTAGCCCACCGCTTTCAGACGGTATCCCAGCGTCGTCTTTTCAATGATCACCCACATGGCGATCCCTGCGGCCACCGCCAGCACGATGCCCCAGTTGGCGGCGCTGCAGTCCAGGAAATTCCTGATTCCTTCCGGGAACAGGATCCTTGCAGAATCCAGCACATCCTTGGTGGCCTCGCCGCTTCCTTTGTGGATGGCGGGGATGTTCACCACATAGTTGGACAGGTAAAAAGCAATCCAGTTGAACATGATGAAGGAAAGCACCTCATGGATGCCTCTTTTCACTTTCAGGACGCCCACGATCAGGGACCAGACGCATCCGGCCGCCGCCGCTGCCGCGATACAGACCAGCGCATGGAGCACCGGCGGAAGATCCAGGAGGATTCCCAGCACACACGCCGCCAGCGAGCCCACCACGAACTGTCCCTCCGCGCCGATGTTGAACACGCCGGTCCGGAAAGAAAACGCCACGCTCAGACCAGTGAAAATCAGCGGGCTGGCGTAGGTCAGCGTCCAGATCAGATATTTGGGTTTGCTGAACACACTGTCGATGAGTTTCCCATACGCTACGGCCGGGCTGATCCCCGCGATCAGGAGAAAGACGGCCCCGATCACAAAACCGACCAGAATCGCGATAATGGTATAAAGCACATTGCTCTCAAAAATACTTTTTTTCTTATTCATGCTTTTTACCTCCCGCCATCATGAATCCCAGTTCTTTTTCATCAGCGTCCCTGCCCGGAACACTTCCGGTGATCTGGCCGTCGAAGATAACCTCGATCCGGTCAGACAGACTCATGATCTCGTCCAGTTCAAAGGAGACCAGAAGCACCGCCCGGTTCTTGTTGCGCTGTTCCACCAGGTATTTGTGCACGAACTCAATGGCTCCCACATCCAGGCCTCTGGTCGGGTTTACCGCGATCAACAGATCTTTATCATTCGTAACCTCTCTGGCAATAATCACTTTCTGCTGGTTTCCGCCGGACAGCGTGCCGGACGGAGCCCCCTCGCAGCCTCTGGGTCTGACGTCGAATTTCTCAATCAGTTCCGTGGCATGCTCCCGGATTGCTTTCCGGTTCAGGATTCCATTCCTGGAAAACGGCTCTTCCTCAAAATGCTGCAGGATCAGGTTGTCCTCGTTGGAGAACTCCAGGATCAGCCCGTGTTTCTGGCGGTCCGCAGGAATACTGGAGATGCCCCCCGCGAACGTATCATGGGGATTCTTATTGAAGAGATCCTTCCCAAGCACCTTTACCTCGCCGCTCTCTCCCCGGCGAAGGCCGGTCAGCACTTCCACCAGCTCCGTCTGTCCGTTGCCGTCCACACCGGCCAGGCCCACGATCTCGCCCCGGCGCACCTGAAGATTCAGGCCCTTCACGATCTCCACGCCGCGGTAATCCTTCGCGCGCAGATTCTTCACGTCCAGCACCACTTCGCCCGGCTCCTGTTCCTTCTTCTCCACGCGGAAGTTCACCTCGCGTCCCACCATCATGGCCGCCAGTTCATTTTCATTCACATCCTCCACCTTCACGGTCTGGATGTATTTGCCCTGGCGGATGATCGTACAGTAGTCGGAACATGCGGTGATCTCTTTCAGCTTGTGGGTGATCAAAATCACGCTCTTCCCGTCCGCGGTCAGGTTGCTGATAATCTCCATCAGACCTTCGATCTCCTGGGGCGTCAAAGAAGCGGTGGGCTCATCCAGGATCAGCGTATCCGCCCCCCTGTACAGAACCTTCAAAATCTCCACTCTCTGCTGCATGCCCACCGAAATATCCTCGATCTTGGCGTCCGGGTCCACCTTCATGGCATAACGCTCGGAAAGCTCCAGCACCTTCTCCCGGGCCGTCTTCTTGTCCACGACCAGGCCTTTGGCCGGCTCCACTCCCAGGATGATATTGTCAGTCACTGTAAAGGGCTGAATCAACATAAAGTGCTGATGCACCATGCCGATCCCCATCTCGATGGCGTTTTTCGGGCTGGAGAACTGCACTTCCTTCCCATTGATGAAGATCTGCCCGCTGGTGGGCTTATACAGTCCGCAGAGTACGTTCATCAGCGTGCTCTTTCCTGCCCCGTTCTCCCCCAGGATCGCGTGTACCTCGCCCTTGTGCACCGTCAGATTAATGTGGTCATTCGCAGTGAAGTCCCCGAACTTCTTTACGATGTCCTTCATGGAGATCACGACCGTGCTTTCATCCATATGGCTCTCTCTTCCCACTTCCCTGCCTCCTTTGTCTATATAATAATAATGTCTTCAAATCCCTGTTCTCTCAGAATCCCGGCCAGATACTCCAGATATGTCCCGGAAGGCACCTCATAATGGGAATAGATCTCCCTGACCCCCATGGGCCGGTAGGCGATCACCTTGATCCTGAATTTCTTTATTTTTAAAAAAGGCGCCAGAAACGCTCCCATCTGACGCACGCTCTTTTCCGTGTCATACAGGCCGGGTACGATTACGGCCCGCACCTCGAACAATTTTAAATTCCGCGCCAGATACTCCGCGTTTTTCAGGACCGTATCGTTGTACGCCCCGGTCACCTCCCGGTGTTCCTCCCGGTCAAACGCCTTAATATCCAGCATCACCCCATCCGTCGCTTCCATAAGTTCAGGGTAATCCCAGAAAGGAACCATTCCGTTGCTGTCGATCAGCGTCGTCAGTCCATCCTCCTTCGCCAGCCGGAACAATTCCGTAAGGAACTCTGGCTGAAGCATGCATTCGCCTCCGGACACGGTGATTCCCCGGATGAAGGGAATCTGCTTTTGTACTTTCCGGTAAGTCTCCTCCGCCGTCATCACATGGGTTCTGGGCGAACTGCTGTGGGGACAGACATGGATACAGGTATCGCACTGTACGCACAGCTCCTCCTGCCAGACGATTCCGCCGTCCACTCCCCGGGACAGCGCGCCTGCCGGGCACTGCTCCACACACGCGCCGCACTGCACGCACAGATTCCTGGTTTCAGGATTGTGGCAGTATTTACAGTCGATATTGCAGCCCTGGAGAAAAACCGCCGTCCGGTTCCCCGGACCATCCACGCTGCTGAACGGGATGATCCGGTTCACCACTGCTTTCGTACCCATTACCGGATCTTTCTTTCCAGGATGTGGCCGTTCTTGGAAGCGCCCAGTCCCAGGCCGGTGGTGTTCTGCAGCACAGCCCTGCCCTGGTCCAGCTTCTCCATCTCCGAACGCTTCACCAGATATCCGGTGACACGGATCACATCGCTGTCGCTGGAATAGAACGAAAGATATCTTAAGTCTTTGCGGAACGCGCCCTTCACAATATCCAGTACGAACTCCGGATTCTTGTGGACGGTCACGTCGATGGGGAAGATATCCCCGGTTCCCGACGGGAAATATTTGTGGAAGCGGCTGAGTACCAGAAGATGATCCACCAGCTCCTCCGGCTCCTCTCCGATGGGGATGCGGGTTCCCGGCGTCACGTTCACATCGTCCGCCAGCCCCACCTGCGCGTGCAGCAGAAAATGTCCTCCCGTCACTTCGCAGTAAGGATTCACGTGATGGTCATTGAAATCCTTGATGATCTCCATGATCTCCACGCCCAGGTCGTCGGCCGCCTTATCATGGCCAAAGCGCCCCTCTTTTCCTTCTTTCTGGAGCAGAATGTCCACGCATTCCGCCATACCCACCATGCCGAACATGGCCGTAAAGCGGTCTCTGTGGATAAACCCTTCCTTCGCCAGGAAATTATTTTCAAAGAAACCGCTTTCCTCCACCTCGAACTTGATCCTGGCGTCCATATAGCGGGCCATGATGTCCAGTACGTATGGAAGCTGTTTTTCTTTAAAATCCTGGATACTCTCAGCCCTCTTGGCAATATTGCCCAGGATCAGGCGGCAGAGAGTGTAAGAACCGCCGCCCAGCGGCAGGCCGTTGTAGCAGCTGGCGATCACATAATTCTCCGTCAGTTCTTTCTTAAACATGGCGTGATTGGCAAAACTGGGCTTCGCACTGTGCAGGGCACAGTTCACCGCTGCCAGGGCGAAATCATCGTCTGTCACGCCTTCTTCATACTTCAGCGTCAGGTTGGGAACCGCATGTTCCAGCTCCGCTTCCACCTCCAGCAGGAGCCTTCCGGCTCTGGTAGCCTTCGGGCCGATGTCCGCATGGGAAAACGAATCCAGTACCGTGCGGTCCACGTGGGTCATGAACATCTTCAGAAGCCTCTTGGCCTGGGCGTCGTCCACGCCGTCCATGAACGGCTCCAGAAGTTCGTCCAGCTGCCCCACATACACAGGATAATTGGTCACGCTGGGCACATGCTTGTAAAAGATCAGCAGGCTGTTCAGCGCTTCCAGAAGATCTGCGGGAGGAGGAAGCTGCAGAAAACTGCAGCCTTCCTTCATAAATTTCGCATAGTCCGGGACAATGTACCGCGGACGCACCGGGGCGTGTCCCTCCGACAGGTCACAGATGCACTTCGTCTCTATATCCGTATTCAGAAGTTCATTAAGCCCCTCCGGCAGATCCAGGACTTCCATCAGGGAATCCGCCTGGTTGGCCAGATTGGTCAGCTTCTGCTCATGTGTCAGCGTCGGGCTCTTGATGATCTCAAGGATCTGCTCCCGCGTCGCGTTCACCCGTTCCATGGAAATGTCTCTCATTACTTACTCACTCCTCCATCCCGTTTCACTCATTAGTCTAACTCGTATACGTCTCCGTGAGCCGCCTCGAAGCTTGCCTGATCGTTGGGAACCACAACTTCTCCGTCGATGATCTGCTGCTTCACTTCTTCCACTGCCGCGATCACATCCTCCGGAAGCAGATCCTGGGTCGGTGCGATATCAACACCGCCAACCGTCAGGTCGTAGGTCACTACGCCGCCTTCCAGCGTGCCGCCGATCAGGGACGCTACAGAATCATACACTGCGTTGTCCACTCTCTTCATAGCGGAGGTGATGATGGTCTCCGGTGCGATGCTGGACTGGTCGCTGTCCACGCCGATGGCATATACGCCTGCCTCCTGGCATGCCTCGATCACGCCCAGGCCGGTAGCGCCTGCCGCATGGAACACGATGTCCGCGCCGTTGGTGATAGCCGTGTTCGCCATGGATTTACCGGTAGCGGAATCTGCGAAAGAGTTGGCATTGAACTGCTGGATCGTCACGTCCGGATTGGCGTCCAGAGCGCCTGCGCAGTAGCCGTAGCCGAACAGGTTCATGTTCTCATTTGCCATACCGATGACAAAGCCGATGTTGTTGCTCTCGGTCATAAGGCCAGCCACATATCCTACCAGATAGGAAGCCTGCTCCTGATCGAACATCAGGCAGGTCACGTTGTCCAGCTCGATGGTCGCATCGTCGATGATGGCGAATCTGCAGTCCGGGTTCGCCTCAGCCGCAGTCTTGGTAGCGTCTGCCAGCATGTATCCCACGCTGATGATCAGGTCATACTCTTCATCGATGAAAGCCTCCAGGTTCGGCGCATAATCCGCGTCGGTGGAGGACTCCAGGTAGTTCGCCTCGATGCCCAGTTCGTCTGCCGCCCTCTGCAGGCCTTCCCATGCAGACTGGTTGAAAGAACCGTCGTTCACGCCGCCTACGTCGGTAACAAGGCCGATCTTGTAGCCTTCTCCGCCTGCTGCCGCATCGTCTGCCGCCTCTGCGCCGTCATCTGTCGCTTCTGTGGTGTCCGCGGTATCTGCGGCCTCCTCTGTGCTGCTGCTTCCGCATGCAGTCATAGCCATTACCATAGCTGCACACAGCAATACTGCCAGTACTTTCTTTTTCATATGTTTCTCTCCTTTTCTTTTTTTAGGCCTGAGCCTTATTTTATCATACCATTCTTATGCCAAAATGAAAAGCGTTACTTTTTTCCCTATTCAGCCATGCGGCTGGAGACTGCAAAGCCCGTCGCAAGCTGGCTTGCGAAAGGGGGTTGCAGTCTTCAGACATAGGGCGTCTAGCCCTAATCGAGGATTCAGCCGCGTAGGCGGCGGTAGAGCAGCGTAAGCTGCGGGAATCCGAGATGCATGGCTGAAAACTACCTTTTCTCCCTGGCAATCAGCGTCCGCACGGCCTCCACGCCTGTGCGGATGGCCAGATCCGTGTCGTGTACCACGGGATTATCCAGCCCTTCCTTTTCCCGCTCCTGGTTGGCCACCACCAGGAACACCGAGCCTGCGCGCACGCCCAGGGCGTTTGCCACCACGAACAGGGCCGCCGACTCCATCTCGGAGGCCAGGCATCCCAGCCGTTTCCATGCCTCCCATTTGTTCAGCAGTTCATAGCTCACCGGCATCCGCTCCGGTTCATGCTGTCCGTAGAAGGAATCCTTGCACTGCACCACGCCCACATGATAATCCTTTCCCAGGGCTTTGGCAGCTCCGGCCAGCGCGTTCACGATACCCACGTCCGCCACCGCGGGAAATTCAATGGGCGCATACTCCCGGCTGGTCCCTTCCATGCGGATCGCCCCGCTGGCGATCACCAGGTCTCCGCTTTTTACTTTCCGCTGCATGCCGCCGCAGGTGCCCACCCGCACAAAGGTGTCCGCCCCGCATCTTACCAGTTCTTCCATGGCGATGGAAGCCGAGGCCCCACCGATGCCGGTGGAGGTGACGCTCACCTTCTCCCCGTCCAGATAACCGGTATAAGTGACGAACTCCCGGCTGTCGGCCACCAGTTCCGCATGGTCAAAATACTTCGCGATCTTCGCGCATCTCTTGGGATCTCCCGGCAGGATCACATATCGCCCCACCTGGCCTTTCCCCACCTGGATATGGTACTGTTTGCCCGGATCTTCCGAATAGTTCATATTTCAGCCCTCCTGTAAGCTTTTTCCGATCTCCCGGATACTCTCCGTGACCAGTTTCCTGAACAGCGGCGCCACCCGGTCAGCCGCCTCCTGGACCTCTTTGTGATCCAGCGGCTGGTCCGTCATGCCGCAGGCCAGGTTGGAGATGCAGGAGATTCCGCAGATCTTCATCTTCATATGGTTAGCCGCCACCGCCTCACAGGCCGTGCTCATGCCCACCGCGTCGGCGCCCAAGATCCTGCACATGCGCACCTCTGCCGGTGACTCATAGGCCGGTCCTGTAAGCTGGAGATAGACGCCTTCCCTCAAAGGAATGTCCAGTTCTTTGGCCGTCCGGCGGATCACATCCTGAAGCTCCCGGTCATATACATCGCTCATATCCGGGAAACGCACGCCCAGTTCCTCCGCATTCGGCCCCACCAAAGGCGACGGGACAAAGGAGCTGATCTGGTCTGTGATCATCATCAGCTCGCCCGCGTGGAAATCATAGTTGACGCCTCCGGCCGCATTGGTGAGGAACAGCACTTCCGCGCCCATGAGCCGCATCAGGCGGATGGGCAGCACCACATCCTGGATGGGATAGCCCTCATAAAAATGCACGCGTCCCTGCATGATCACCACCGGAACATCCCCCACATAGCCGAACACAAATCTTCCCTTGTGCCCCGGAATGGTGGACACCGGAAAGCCGTCGATCTCATGATAGTCCAGCTCTGCCGCCATCTCGATCCGGTCCGCGTAGTCGCCCAGCCCGGACCCCAGCACCAGCGCCACCTTGGGCTGAAAATCCACTTTTTCTTTCACAGTCTGATAGCATCTCATCAATTTCTCATATACCGAATGTTCCATATAAGCCTCCTGCCTTTTCCTGTATTCTTTAATTCCAGAGTTTCCACAGTTCATGTTTCACCCCGTCGTCCGCGAACAATACGTCCGCCGCGTTCCGCTCCAGCGCCGCCAGCTCCTCTTCCGTCACGCCGCAGTATGTCCGGGCAAATTCCATCTCACGGGCGATGCTGGTCCGGCTCACCGTACGGTTGTCCGTATTCAGCGTCACCATAAGCCCCGCCTCCATAAATTCCCGGAGCGGATAGCTCTCCGGCGAAGACGCCGCCCTGGTCTGGATATTGCTCACCGGGCACATCTCAATGCCGATCCTTTTTTCCCTGCACAGACGCTGGATATCCGGCCTGCCGCTCATGGCGATCCCATGGCCGATCCGGGACGCGCCGCATTCCACCGCGTCCCGGATATTCTCCGCGTTTCCGCACTCGCCCGCATGGATAGTAAAAGGATAATCCAGCTTCCTGGCCTCCCGGAACAACTCCACATAATTTTTCATGGGAAACGAGGCTTCGTCCCCCGCCAGGTCTGCCGCGCACACTCCTTCTCCCAGATATGCTCTGCAGGCCTTCAGCATGGCCAGATTATCCTCCTGGCTGTGGTGGCGCATGGCGCAGACGATCAGCCCCCAGCGCACATGGCAGATCTCTTCCGCCTCTTTTAGTCCTTCCAGGACCGCTTCCACTGCCCCTGCCGCATCCAGACCCTCCCCCGCCGAGTGCAGCGGGGCAAACCTGGTCTCCATATAGCAGATATGTTCTTTTGCCGCATCCAGCAAAAAATCTCTGGCCGCAGTCTTCAGCGCCTCCGCCGTCTTCAGGCACGCAATGGGGATATCAAATTTCTTCAGATATTCCGCCAGATCCCGGCACCGTTCCTCCGCCTGCAGTTCCTCCGGCGCCACTTCCCTGCCCGTAATCTTCCTTACGCTCTCCAGCGTGAGAGAACCGTCCAGATGGCAGTGAAGATCGATCTTCGGCATGCGCCGTATGATGTCTTCCAGCGTCCTCACCTCTTTCTTCTTATTTAAACACAATCCCGTTTTCTTCCTATTCAAATGCGATTCCGTCCAGATACTGCTGCATCTGTTCATACTGCTCCCTGGTAATCCGGATCCGGCCCCGCCGGTACTCAATATAGCCTTCCACCTGCAGTTCATTCACCAGACGGTTGATCGTCCTGGTGGACAGTCCGGAGCAGTCGGACAGTTCCTGCCTGGTCCAGCGTATGATGCATTTATCTTCCGCCCCGCTGATCTGGTATTCCTGACAGAACAGCAGGAACAGCCGATCCCTGCCCTGCAGGAACAACAAGAGCCGTTCTTTGCGCCCCTGTTCCAGAAGATACCGTCCCATACTCCTGGTCTCCATCAAAAGGGCCCCGATGTCCTGGCTGATCCACTGCCTGTAGTCCTCTTTCCCGGTTACCAGGAACCAGCAGTCCGTACCCGTCACCAGGGTGGCCATATAGCGTTCAAAACCCAGCAGGATCTCCATGGACCCGAAGACCTGCACCGCCTCAAACTGTGTGTACTGGTACCGGACGCCCAGCACCCGGTGTTCCATGCCCCTTACCCTGCCTCTGAGCAGGAAAAACACCTGTCCCACCGGGACGTTCTCATGGATGAACACCGTCCCTTTTTCCACCTTTTTCAATGACAGATGCTCCAGAAAACTCTCCGGAGCGGATCTCAGCATTCTCCGCAGATAATCCCGGTCTTCCTCCGGCATGAACGTAAGCTGTGCCATAAGTATCTGAAGGTTCATAAGTATCTCTCAGTCTCCGATCCGTACCGGCCGCCGCTTTTAGGTCTGCGGCGGCATATTTTACAATCTGATTATAGCACACTCCGTCATATTTTCGTGAAAAGTTTTCTGTTTCACATTCTTTTACCATATTTTACTGTGAATTTTTACAACATAAAAGGACATATGTCTCGTTTTGCGCATTTTGTCTGTACTTTCCATTTTTATGGAAGTGTGATATACTTACGGCGTTCATAAATAAAGAAGGAGACATCACAATGAAAATAGGATTTATCGGTCTGGGGCTGATCGGAGGCTCCATCGCCAGGGCTGTCCGCCATTTTCATCCGGACACGGAAATCGTCGTTCATTCCCGTACCCGCGCTTCGGTGGAGCAGGCGGTAAAAGACGGCGTGGCGGACCGGATCGCCGAGCGCATCGGGCCCGATTTCTCAGACTGCAGCTATATCTTTCTCTGCGCCCCCGTTTCCAGCAACGCCGCTTATCTGGAGGAACTGAGGACGCTCATAAATCCGGGCTGCATCATCTCGGACGTGGGCAGCACCAAGGGCGACATCCACGCCAAAGTGGAGGCGCTGGACATGGAAGACTGTTTCATCGGCGGACACCCCATGGCGGGTTCTGAGAAGACGGGGTACGCCAATTCCAAGCGGATTCTCATCGAAAACGCTTATTATATCATAACGCCGGCAAAAAAAGTCCCGGAGGAAACCGTCTTAAAATTCCGGGACTTTGTCGCCAGCCTGAAGGCCCTGCCCCTGGTTCTGGATTACCAGACCCACGATTATGTAACCGCGGGCGTGAGCCATCTGCCCCACATCATCGCCTCCGCACTGGTGAACCTGGTGCGGGATTCCGACACCAAAGACGGCGTCATGAAGCTGGTGGCGGCCGGCGGCTTCCGGGATATCACCCGTATCGCCTCCTCTTCCCCGGAGATGTGGGAACAGGTGTGCATGACCAACCGGAAGAATATCTCCGCAATCCTTCAGGATTATATCGACTCCCTGACCCGTATACGGCAGGAACTGGACGAAGCCCGGGCCGGAGCCATCCACGATCTTTTTGAAAGCTCCAGGGATTACCGGGACAGCCTGCCCACCCGCGGCCGCGGCCCCATCCAGCCGGCTTATGAAATCTACTGCGAGATGGTGGACGAGGCCGGAGGCATCGCCGCCCTTGCCACGATCCTGGCCAGCAACCAGATCAACCTGAAAAATATCGGTATCGTCCACAGCCGGGAATTCGTGGACGCGGTTCTGCGCATCGAATTTTACGACGGGCCCGCCATGAAAAAAGCCGCTGATATTTTACGGAAATACCGCTATATTATATATGAACGTTAAGGAGCAGACATGAAATTTACCAGAGCAAATGCATTAAAAGGAACCATAACCGTTCCGGGGGACAAAAGCATCTCCCACCGCAGCGTCATGTTCGGCGCTCTGGCGGAAGGGACCACCCGCGTCACCAATTTTCTGAGGGGCGCAGACTGCCTCTCCACCATCTCCTGTTTTCGGAAGCTGGGCATTGAAATCGAAGAATCCCCCCAGGAGATCCTGATCCACGGAAAGGGCCTGCACGGACTGTCCGCCCCCTCTTCCATCCTGGACGTAGGCAACAGCGGCACCACCACACGGCTGATCTGCGGCATCCTGGCCGGACAGCCCTTCGTCTCAGAACTGACCGGGGACGATTCCATATGCTCCCGCCCCATGAAACGGATCATGGATCCCCTTTCCCGCATGGGCGCGCGGATCGAAAGCCTGAACCATAACGGCTGCGCCCCTCTGCGCATCGAAGGCTCCTCCCTGCACGGTATCCACTACATGTCCCCTGTGGCGTCCGCCCAGGTGAAATCCTGCCTGCTGCTGGCCGGGCTCTACGCCGACAGCCCCACAAGTGTCACCGAACCCAGCCTGTCCAGGAACCATTCAGAGATCATGCTCGAACGTTTCGGCGCCAGGCTGGATACCAGAGGAACCACCGCCACGATCTATCCGGAACCGCGTCTGCGCGCCCAGGAGATCCATGTGCCCGGCGATATCTCTTCCGCGGCTTATTTCATCGCCGCGGCGCTGATTGTTCCAGGCTCGGAAATACTCATTAAAAACGTGGGCATCAATCCCACCAGGGACGGCCTTCTGCGGGTATGCCGGGATATGGGCGCGGACATCACGCTGCTGAACGAATGCCGGGACGCCGGCGAACCCAGCGCGGATCTCCTGGTCAGAAGCAGCGCCCTTCACGGGATGGAAGTGGGCGGCAGCATCATTCCGGCTCTGATCGACGAACTGCCGGTGGTGGCCGCGCTGGCCTGCTTCGCGGAAGGAACGACGGTCATCCGGGACGCCCAGGAACTGAAGGTCAAAGAATCCAACCGCATCGATGTCATGGTACAGAACTTAAGCGCCATGGGCGCCCGCATCACCGCCACCGACGACGGCATGGTCATCGAAGGCGGCGCGCCCCTTAACGGAGCTGTGATTGACAGCCATCTGGATCACCGGATCGCCATGACCTTTGCCGTAACGGCGCTGGCGGCCGGCGGGGAAACGCAGATCCTGGACGCCGACTGCGTGCGTATCAGCTATCCGGGCTTCTACGAAGATCTGGCGTCCCTGATATCATAGGCGGCGCATAAATTTTAGCGCCATCTTTACATGGTTCATGATATAATGGGCGCGTAACGAATTTTATTATCTTATGACATCGAGGTAAATGTTATGACACCAATTCAGTTTATCAAACGGCAGCCTCCAGGGCGCATCATCGCCATGGGTTTTGCGCTTACCATCCTGGCAGGCTCCATTCTGCTGATGCTGCCCTGCAGTATCCAGGACGGCGTTACAGTCCGTTACATCGACGCCTTATATACTTCCACCAGCGCCGTATGCGTCACGGGACTGATCGCCATCGACGCAGGCGATACTTTTACGCCGCTGGGGCAGTTTTTTCTGGGATCCTTGATCCAGGTGGGCGGACTGGGCGTGACCGCCGTGGGCGCGGGCATCATGATCGCCATAGGACGAAGAGTGAACCTGAAAGGCCGGACGCTGATTCAGGAAGCTATGAACCTGGATTCCGGAAAAGGACTGGTTCGTTTTATTAAAAGTATTTTCATTACAACGATGATCTTCGAGCTGACCGGAGCAGTTTTAAGCTTCCTGGTTTTCCGAAGAGATTTTCCGCTGATCAAAGCCATCGGCGTAAGCCTGTTCCACTCCGTGGCCGCATTCAACAATTCCGGTTTCGACATCCTGGGCGGAGGAACGAACCTGATCCCCTATCAGAACGACGTCCTCATGAATCTGGTCACCTGCGGGCTGATCATCTCCGGCGGCATCGGGTTTCTGGTGATTCGGGAGCTGTGGGCCTTAAAATTCCGCTGGAAAAAGCTGTCCATGCACGCTAAAGTCGTGATCAGCATGTCCGCCGCACTGCTGGCAGCCGGGACCATCCTTCTAAAGCTTACGGAAGATATCACCTGGATGGGGGCCTTTTTTAACAGCGTCTCCGCCAGAACCGCGGGATTTTCTACCTATCCTTTGAAAGATTTCACAACCGCGGGGCTGATGGTTATGATTGTACTTATGTTTATCGGGGCGTCGCCGGGTTCCACCGGAGGCGGTATCAAGACCAGCACCTTTTTTGCCCTGATCCAGGGGATCAAACGGGCGGCCACCAACCATTCTGAGAAAGCGTTCCATTACTCCATGCCCCAGGGATCCTTCCGGAAGGCCGCCGTCATCACGCTTCTGGCCCTGACCGTAGTCTCGGCAGGAACATATCTGATGCTTGTGATGGACCCTTATCTGAATCTGCAGGACGCCCTTTTTGAAGTCACCAGCGCTTTCGGCACCGTGGGGCTATCCACAGGAATCACGGCCACGCTGTCTGACGGCAGCAAGCTGCTGTCCATCTTTATCATGTATATCGGACGCCTCGGGCCGCTGACCATCGCCACGCTCTGGCACTTTACATCCGGCGAACGCGCCAGCTACCCGGCCGGCAATATCGCCATCGGTTAAACAGGAGGATTGATTATGTTTGGAAAACAAAAAGCAGAAAAGACATCTTATGGAATCGTGGGCCTCGGACGTTTCGGCACCGCCCTGGCCTGTGAACTGGCAAAAACCAATGCGGAAATCCTGGTGCTGGACAAAGACGAAGAAAAAGTAAGAGAGATGCGTGAAGTGACGGAGCATGCCATCGTCGTCCATTCTCTGGACAAAAAGACCCTTATGGAGACCGGCATCCAGAACTGCGACGTCGCCGTCGTCTGCATCGGAGAGCATATGGAATCCTCCATCCTGACCACCCTGAACCTGGTCAGTCTAGGAATCCCCACGGTAGTCGCCAAGGCCACGGGTCCGGAACATGGAGAGATCCTCTCCCGCCTGGGCGCGGAAGTCGTCTATCCCGAGCGGGACATGGGCATCCGCCTGGCACAGCGCCTGGAGACCGCCGGCGTCCTGGATTTCATTCAGCTCAGCCAGAAAATCAATATCTCCAAGCTTCTGGTGCCCGACGCGTTCGTCGGCCGCACCGTGCTGGACATCAATATCCGTTCCCGGTTCGGCCTGAACATCATCGCCATCGAGAACAACAATGATGTGGTGGAAAGCGTAAATCCTGACTACATGTTCCGGGACGGCGATATTCTGATCGTCTCCGGAAGCCGGGACGGAGTCATTAAATTATCCGAGTGGGCGCTCAGGACAGAGGGCCGGAGATAATCACGCACGCCAACCATTTTGGAACGCCAACAGGGCGGCACAGCCTTCCGGCCATGCCGCCCCCGGCGGAGAATCCTGCGAGGCAGGATTCTTTTTGTTTTCTGTCATCCGTCTTTTCTGCCATCCGCTTTTTCTTTTCGGAAAATGCCGTCCCAGGCACGGCATATCCTCTGTTCTATCCCATACAATCCCGTACGCTCATACACAGGGCCTGCCAGAGCAAAAAGCTTCTGCCGGAGCAGTTCCAGGCAGGTGCAGACCACATACACCACCGCCGCCGCCAGCGCCGCATAGGGCACCGCCGCATGGGTGAGCGCCACCTTGCTGGCGCGGAACAGATCCCACACATGGTAGCGGAGCAGATAATTGTCGTGGATCAGGTAGACGCCGAACGCGGCCCCCGCGATCCTGCCGATCCAGCGGTCCAGACGGCTCTCCTTCCACGGCAGGTTCTTGACGCACAGGAACAGGCTGGCTGTGGCAAACAGCGCCAGCGGAGAATTATAGTTCAGGAAATACCCGATGTTTTCCTGCCTGGTCTCCACCGACAGATATACGCTGGCCAGCACCGCCAGAGATCCCAGCACATATCCGGCCAGTCCATACCGGAAGTATCTTTTATCCTCTTTTGTATGGATCTTCATATATCCCGCCAGAAGCCCCAGGAAGAGGAACCATCCCAGTTCCCGTCCTTCATAGGTCCCGTAGGTATTCACACGGAAGATCATATGGTTGAGGCTGAAAAAGACGGCCAGGACAGCCAGCAGGTACCGGTACTGCCGCTTCGTCAGGCGCGCCGCCAGCATTCCCACAAACGGCATCAGGATCGTCATGCCCGCGTAAACCGAGGCGAACCAGTAGGTGCGGGAGGATATGGGAAACACCGCCTGTACCAGATCTTTTCCGGTCACGGGCGCAAACAGCGCGTAGACCAGAAAGATCAGCACCGAATAAAACGCCACCTGTTTCCAGAAGCGCAGGAACTTCTCCGCCCGGAAGTCCCGGCCGATGGAGAAATAACCCGCGATCATGACAAAACAGTTCACATGAACCACGGAGAAGGACTGGATCAGATAGGAAGCCAGATAATTCATCGTACCGTAGCCCAGCTTCGCCGTCACCCTGCCGTGGAACAGGCAGTGGCCCACCACAATCATATACATGCAGAGAATCCTCAGCAGTTCAAACTTCATCTCTCTTTTTTTCATGGCGCCTCCATCCTGCTATTGATAAAGATTGTTTTCTGTTGCAATCTTCGTCCCCCGGTCCCCGTCCCGGATCACCACATGGACCACATACCGGTCGTCCAGCGGATAACTCATCTTCGGGATCATGAATTTCACCTGAGCAGTATCCGCAAGCTCTGTGTCATAGAGCAGGGAATACAGGCCGTTCTCATCCTGCTGCTGCCAGGTTCCCTGGTACATGCGCTGTTTCCCGCTCTCCACGCTCTCCATCCACAGAAAGACGCTCTTGCCTTCCAGTTCCTCCGGCTCCATATCCACTGTTGCCTCGAACACGTCATAACGGCCGTTTTCCGCCGTATAGGTCCGGTCCAGGGTCGCCGTATACGCATCCGTCTCCTTCAGATTCGACATCCGGTAATTCAACGTATACAGGTCAAAGTTCCCGATCTGGTTGACCTTGGAATAGGTCAGGAAAAGCCCTTCATAGGTGGAATCCAGGTGCAGCATCAGATGCTCCAGCAGCGTCCCGCTGATAAACACCGCCCGGTCGCTGGTGTACAGGGAGGTCATCAGGTTGCCCTGATCATAAGCTCCCAGATTTTCCACCACCTGGGGAGATTCCG
Source organism: uncultured Lachnoclostridium sp. (assembly GCA_944381625.1). GTDB lineage: Bacteria > Bacillota > Clostridia > Lachnospirales > Lachnospiraceae > Hominiventricola. The sequence continues at coordinate 20,049 of CALWLW010000001.1, read as the reverse complement.
TCTCCCAGCCTCCCAGGGTAAAAACGTTGGTCATGTAATCTTCCGGTATCCGCTCAAAGATGGAATACCCCAGTTCCATGCCGTTGCTGGTCAGGGGATCAAACACATAGTAAAGATCTTTGTCCGCGGTAATGGTATCATACAGATCCCGGAACGCCCGGCTGGCTTCGGAGTCCTGCGCCGCCGGCAAAAGCACCGGAACTGCCAGCATACGCACGCAGATACCGCAGGTCAGAAGCGTCCCGGCAAGCCCCGCAAGGAGGAACCTCCGCCCAGTCAGCTTTTCCTCCCACCGCCTGGAGATCTCCGGAAGGGCGGACGACCAGACAAAGATCAATACGCCCAGCAGGCAGGCTGTCACCACAATGGGCAGCACCCGGTAAATCTTGATGAAATACAGATAAATGCCTAAAAGCGCCGCATAGGGCCAGCATACACCGATCCAGTTCCTGCCCTTTCCTCTCCCCATGGACGACAAAAGCCACAGGACCGCCATCAGGGCCCCAAGGATAAATAATGGTTTCGTGGCCAGGATAATCAGATAGTCGGCCAGATATTCCCACTGGAAAGGGCGGTCCTGGCGGAAGGCGATAATCTCTTCAAACACCTCCGCCGTATAGCGGTCGGAATCCGCGATGAGCCAGTTTTCCAGATTCAGATAATCCGTTCTGGTCAGTCCCAGCGCCTCGTATTCCGCCTGGTACTCTTCCCACTCCGGCACGCCGTAATCCAGCAGGGACTGGCGGGCCTGGTCGTACTCCCGGTAATGCTCCTGGGGACTCCCCGGCCTGTAGACCAGAAGATTCTCCGCGGCAATACTGGCGAATATGAGTACAAAGGCATAGATACAGGGCATACAGTCCCTGGCCAGGAACCGCTTCCAGTCCCGGTCTTTCCATCCTTTCCACGCTTTTGCCAGCCACAGGCCGAAGGCAGTCAGGCTGACCATGCCGAAAGCTTCAAAACGGATCCAGCTTCCCAGCAGTAAAAGAAGGATGCCCGGCACACATTCCAGCGCCGCTCCGGCCCCCGCCTCTTTCCGCCTATTCCTGCACAGCAGCCACGCATACCCCGCTGCCGTCACCACCGCCGCCGTCTTTGTGTACTGCATCTCCACGTACAAAGGCTGCAGAGACGCCAGCACCAGCAGTACGGACAGGATCGTTCCCACCCGTTCCGAACGGTTGATCCACGTAAAGCCCACCGCTGTCAGCGACAGAAAGATCACCGCGTACATCACGATGGTATACCAGTTCAGGCCGGGAACCAGCAGATAAAACAGCTTCAGAAGCCAGCCAAATCCGCTGTGCATATAGATAAAATACCAGCTCATGCTCCCATAAGCGCCGGAGGCGATGGAAGCCAGCGTAAATTCATCGTTGGACCCATAATAGGGGTGCAGGAAAAAGACAGCGTATGCCACTGCCAGCAGATGAAACAGCACGAACAAATATTTCCATTGTCTTCCCGTAAGCCTGTGTCCTCTCACATCCAAGTCTTTAATCCTCCTGAAAAAAGGGACTGCTGCAAACCCTTTGCAGCAGCCCCTTTCTGCTTTATTATCTCATTTTCTGAATTAGTTATCCAGCAGCTTGTCTTCGCCGTTCCAGCTGTACAGCTTGCGGATCTCTCTTCCCACCTGCTCCGACGGATGCTCCGCGGCCAGCTTTCTCATGGCCTTGAAATGAGCCTGTCCGCCTGCCGGGGACATATCCAGAAGGAAGTCCTTCGCGAAGGAACCATCCTGGATATCCTTCAGCATCTTTCTCATGGTGTTCTTCGTCTCTTCCGTGATCAGCTTGGGTCCGGAGATATAATCGCCGTACTCCGCCGTATTGGAGATGGAGTATCTCATGCCCTCGAAGCCGGACTGATAGATCAGGTCCACGATCAGCTTCATCTCATGGATACACTCAAAGTATGCGTTTCTCGGATCATAGCCCGCCTCGGTGAGCACCTCATATCCTGCCTGCATCAGTGCGCAAACGCCGCCGCACAGCACAGCCTGCTCGCCGAACAGGTCGGTCTCGGTCTCCGTACGGAACGTGGTCTCCAGCACGCCCGCGCGCGCTCCGCCGATGGCCAGCGCATAAGCCAGCGCCATCTCCAGGGCTTTGCCCGTAGCATCCTGCTGCACCGCCACCAGGCACGGTACGCCTTTGCCCGCCTGGTACTCGCTTCTCACCGTATGCCCCGGGCCCTTCGGCGCGATCATGGTCACGTCCACATATTTGGGCGGTACGATCTGGCCGAAATGAATGTTGAAGCCGTGTGCGAACATCAGCATGTTGCCCTCTTCCAGATTGGGCTCGATATCTTTTTTATACATGGCAGCCTGCAGCTCGTCGTTGATCAGAATCATGATGATATCCGCTTTCTTTGCGGCTTCCGCTGCAGTGTAAACCTCAAATCCCTGAGCTTCCGCTCTCTTCCAGGACTTGCTTCCCTCATAGAGACCGATGATCACGTGGCAACCGGATTCTTTCGCGTTCAGGGCATGCGCATGTCCCTGGCTCCCGTATCCGATCACTGCGATCGTCTTCCCTTCCAGAAGTGAAAGGTTACAGTCTTCCTGATAGTAAATTTTTGCCATTGTCTTGTCCTCCATTACTAAAATGTGTCTGCTTTAATCCTGCGTAAAATCGTAGTCCATCAACTCTCCGTCTTCGCCGTACATCTTCACATCAAAGGTGCCTCTGGACAGGCCGGTAAGTCCCGTCCGGGCCAGTTCCAGGATCTCCACGCCCTTCAGCATGCGCAGAAATGCCTCCAGCTTGGTCTGGCTCCCGACCAGTTCAATCATCAAAGATTCTATAGAAACGTCCACGATTTTAGCCCTGAAAATATTCGCGATGGAGATAATGTCCTGGCGGTTGCTCTCATTGCAGAGCACCTTCACCATCAGAAGCTCCCTGGTCACGGAAAGCCCCGGCTCCAGACGCTTGATATCCACCACGTCCTCCAGCTTGTTCAGCTGCTTCTCAATCTGCTCCAGGATGATATGATCCCCTCTCGTGACCACCGTCGCCCTGGAGTAACGAGGATCTGCGGTCACGCCTACCGTAAGGCTGTCGATATTATAGCCCCGGCGGCTGAAAAGGCCGGCAATCCTGCTCAAAACTCCCGATGTATTGTCCACCAGAATTGAAAAAACTACTTTCTGCATGTCTCCCCCTGCTTTCTGTTTTGTATATTCGTATTTGCGCTTTATACCAAAATATTTTAGCAATGAACACTATCTTTGTCAATTGTTTATTGCACGACCGGTTTCTTGCGGCTGTCCGGCGGCCAGCTCTTCCAGGTAACCGTCCAGCCAGGAAAAACGGGTATTGATAAACGCTTCGATCTCCTCCGTTCCTTCCACGTTCCCACTGTCCGGCCACCTTGCGCTGTCCCTGGCGAACGCGCCGGAGGAAATCAGATAGTCCATCTGTTCCCGCGCACAGGCGATCCAGATTTCTTCTTTCAGGAAAGAAGCCCGCCAGCTTTTCCAGACTTCCAGCATGTCCGAGGACAGCTCCGCATCATATTCCATCATATTGCGGAACACCTCTTCGTTGAGCCAGCGTCTGGCCAGCTCCGGGTTATAGCGGATATTTTTCAGGCTTTTATCCTCACCGGTCTCAAAATCATCTCCCCAGGAATAGTTCTGGTCCCAGGGGATCCTTCGGATCACGAAACTTCCGTCCCCGCCCATCACCGTGCTGTAGATGATGTTCTTGAAGCGGTTGTCCATGCCGGCAATGGCGTTGTAATACAAATGGTACTCAATAAAATTCCGGCGGTCGATGCACCCGTAGAGGGTTCCCAGATCCTCCTGGGAGGCCATCTCGTAGCCGCTGTTCCAGAACGTGCGGAACGGTTCCCAGATCCCGTCGTAATACGTCTTGCCCGCCTGGCGGATATTGACTCCGCCGCAGGAAAAGGACTGGGCCGCCTCACTCTCGTCAAACATGGCGTCGTCCGGCCACTCGTCTGCAGCCACCTTATAGATCAGGTCACTCCCCTTGTCCAGCCCCAGGGACTTATAATCCGTCGGTTCCACCAGGCCGTACAGCCCCGCATATTCCCCGTTGATGATCAGCTCCAGGTACTCCATCCTGCAGCCGTCGTCCGCCTGGGTCTCCGTAAGAGAGGCAATCTCGTTCCAAAGCTCGATGGACAGCTTGTCCCTGAGCTTGCTGCGGTCCGAATACATGGCTTTCAGCTGCCAGTCATTGTCCGAGCGCATGCCCAGAAGGGAGAGATCCCTGCCCTCACTCCCGTCGTCATAGAAAAACTCCAGGCGGTAGCCCAGCTTCTCAAACCGTTTGCTGGCATTTCCCCGGATGTTGTAGTAGGCCAGCGTTTCTTCCGTCTGGTAGCCGCCATTCATGCTGAGTACCGGATCAAAAACAGCCACGCGGGTTCCCGGCTGCCCCATCTCTCCGTCAATGCTCATCACCGGCATGCCTGTGAAGAGGACGGAGACATAAGCGTATTCCGTGTCGCTGTAGATCAGGCACCGGAACTCATGCCCGCCGGACACGGCCTCCTCCATGTTCCGGAAGGCCCCGTCCCGTATCCAGACGACAGATACGGGCAGCCCGGACGCCGACGCGCCCAGAGTGCCCTTCCAGTAATCCTCTTTTAAATTTTTCGGGATATAGTATCTCTCCTCCGCTCCCACGTAGGCCGCCCGCACACCATTGATCTCCAGCTGCGCTCCTGCTTCCTGGGGAAACGGCTCCCGTTCTCCGGCCAGTTCCTCCGCCTCTGCCTCCGTCACCGCCGGCACGCCCATCACCCGGTTCTGCTCCCACATGGCAAGAAAACACCAGAGGGCTGCAAAAAACAGGATACTGATCCCCAGAATCATTCCTTTTTTCATACTTCCGGCATTTCCTGCAGTCTTCTTTTCACTTCACGGATATAGTCCGGCGTCGTCCCGCAGCAGCCGCCCAAAAGCACGGCCCCGCGCCGGTGCAGGCGCTCCAGATGGCGCGCGAACTCTTCCTCCTTCATACTGTAGACCGCTTCCCCTTTCTCTGTGATCGCGGGCATCCCCGCATTGGGCTTCGCCATAACCGGGACGGATACCGCCTCGCACAGCCCGACCATCACGGCCTCCAGCTGGTCCGGCCCCACGGAGCAGTTGACTCCCACTGCCGACGCGCCCATGGCCTCCACAGCGGCTGCAGCCTCATAGACGTTTCCTCCAAAATACAGGCTTCCATCCCCTTCACAGGTGAAGGAGATCAGGACCGGAAGGCCGCAGACCTCCCTGGCCGCGTCACAGATCACCATGGCCTCGTCCGCCGACAGAAGCGTCTCGGCCACCAGAAGATCCGCGCCCGCCTCCGCGATCAGCCGGATCTGTTCCCGGTAAACATCCAGGAGCACATCATAAGTCATAGTTCCATATGGTTCCAGCGCCTGGCCGGTGGTGGAGAGATCCCCAGCCACCAGTACGCGGCTGCCCACCGTCTCCTTCGTCCTCTTCACAAGCACGCGGTTCAGCTCCTCCAGCCGGTCTTCCAGCTTCATACCGCCCAGCGTGATCCGGTTCGCCCCGAAGGTGGGGGCGTAGATAATATCCGATCCCGCGTCGGCGTACGCTCTCTGCATATCCGCCACAACATCGGGATGTTCATATGCCCACAACTCTGTACACACGCCCGCCGCAGGCATACCCCTGGTTCTGAGATAAGAGCCGGTCGCCCCGTCCAGAAGCCGCGGCCCTTTTTCTGTCCATCTCTGAAATTCCTCTCTCGTCATCGCTTCTCCCTTCACTCCCCGCGTATCCGCTGGAGTATCTGACTGGCGCCCCGGCCCGGGCCATCCATAGACGGCGTTTACATCAGCTTCCTGCCGCAGTTGGGACAGAATTTCATCCCTTCCGTCTTTGTTCCGCAGTCCGGGCAGAACTTGCAGCCTCCTGCCGGAACCGGGCTTCCCTGCCCTGCAGCCCCTGAGCCCACGCCGTCCTGATTCTGCTGACCGTACATCTGGGCGGCCATCTGCTGTCCCATGGCCATACCCATAGCCATGCCCGCCATATCCGACGCGCTCCGTCCGCCGCCGCCCTGGCTCATGGCGTCCGCCACCGCCATCTGCTGGTACCGGCCCATATCGCCCACCATACTCTGGGAGGCCGCCTTCGTGGCCATCTTCTGGATCTCCTCCGGATAATTGAAGCTGGAGATATTGAAAGCGGTGATGCTGATGCCGATCTTCATCAGCTCCATATCCATGTCTTCCTGGATTCCCCTGCCAATATCAAAGGAATTGGCCTGCAGGTTGAACATATCCCTGCCCTCTCTGGAGATCCATTTCATCAGGAGCTGATCCAGCATGGCCATGACGCGTTCTTTCACATCGTCGATGGTGAATTGCTGCTTCACTCCCGCGATCTTCTCAATCAGCACTCCGTGGTCACACACCTTGCAGCAGAAGGTGCCGAAGGCGCGGATGGGCATGCCCCCCGGAAGGCCGGGCGCCGGCATGCTGATGGGGTTCTTCGTCCCCCATTTCACCGTCACTTCTTTTGTGTTGATAAACAGCACTTCCGCCCGGATTCCGCTGTTAAAGCCGAAGCGGAACCCTTTCAGCGTGGACAGGAAGGGAACGATCTCCGATTCGATATCGAAGCTTCCCTCATCCGTAAAAATTCCTTCCACCCTTCCATTGTAAAGAAAGATGGCGTCCTGTCCGGGACGGATGATCAGGCGGCTACCCCTTTTAATCTCCCGGTTGCTCCATTTCCAGAAAAGGACGTCGTCCCTGTATTCCTCCCATTCCACCACATTGGCAAACTGATTTCCAAATAATGCCATATCTGTCATTCCTCCTCTGCCTGTCCCAAATCCCCATCCTGGGATTCCAGGGCGCTGTATTCATAGGATATTTCATTGCCGTAACGGCCTGTCCTCCGATCGGACGTAAGGAAGAAGAATCCTCCAATCAGCAGCGCCGCCGCAAGCACAAGCAGCGCGATCTTCACCGGGCTCCTGGGGTATTCTCCGCGGATACGCCCGGTCTCTCCGTTGATCAGTACCGTGTACTGGCGTTTCTTATAGTGATAGGAAGTGGCGTAGACCGGCAGCAGCACATGCTTAAAGGTCTCGTTCCGATAATCTGCGCTCAGCCGCACATTCCTCACGTGATCGTACCGGCGCAGCACGTCCTGCTCCGCCAGTTCATAAAGCCCTTGTTCCATGCTTGCCCTGGCAGTCTGATGGGCGTCCTCCAGGTCCACGGTGTACACTTCCGAACTGTACCCAGACAGATAATCCGGCGAATAGGGCGGGATGTCCGTGGTATGGAACGGCTCGATCTCCCGGATCAGGCTGTCGTCCAGGCGGTCCGAGGCATGAACCAGCACATCGTCAAAAAAATGGCGCACGGATCCTCTGGTGGACTGCCAGCGGATCTCCGTCCGCGTGCGCATCTCTCCCTTGGCGTCACGGACCCTTACCTGATGGGGTCGTCCTCCCTCTGCCCAATAATCCGCCGACGCGTCCGCGTCAAAGGTCCAGTAGGGAATATAGATTCCCTGCAGCTTCCCTCTCTGATACAGGTGCTTCAGCTCGCCGGGCGCCAGCCAGCGGCCCTTCATCCATCTCCGGAACAGTTCACCCACCCGGTTCGCGTCGATCTTGAACGGAAGCACCCCGTCCGGAACAATGTTGGAAAGCTGCTTTTCGGCCAGCACAAAGGCGGTTCCACAATAGGGACATTCCTTCGCCGAGCTGGTGGCCTCTACTTCTACCACTGCCCCGCAGGAGGGGCACTGCATGGTCGTGGACTGTTTCTCTTCCGCGCGGATCTCACGCTTTGCATAAGCAGTCAGCTTATGTTCTTCTACCGTCTTCCCATCCTGTGCGATCTCGCGCTCCGTACCGCAGTTGGGACACTTCAGCGCCTGGCTGGACACGTCGAACTCCATGACGCCGCCGCAATTCTCACAATAATATACTTCACTCACTAAAACCGGCTCCTCTTTCGTCTGCTTCTAAATTAGAATCCTGCGTTGCAGGATTCTCCGCCTGCGGCGGGCTGCGCAGGCAGCATCTTTCCTCTCCGCCGCAGTGCAATCTCTGCCAGAACAAGAACGGCTGGCGCAAAACAGCCCAACCCGGCGGGGTTCCTATCTTGCGCCAGCCTATCGTCCGCTGCGTTTACATGCCAAGCTTCGCTTTGAGCGCCGCCAGTTCGTCGTCCACGGCCGGATTGGAGGAAGCGTCGTCGTATTTTGCCGCCAGATCGTCGATGTCGTCCGACTGGGAGGACGCGTTCAGCTCCGCCATGGCGTTGGCCTCATCCAGCATACGGTTGGCTTTCTCTTCCATACGGTCGAACGCCGACAGATTGCCTGCGGCGCCTTCCACAGAGGCTCCGATCTTATTCAGGCGTTCCTGGGTCTTGGCTACCGCCATCTTGGCTTTAATGGAATCTTTTCTGGAATGCAGCTCCCCGATGTCCTTCACCAGCTTGTCGTGCATCTCTTTCATCTTCACCGCGTTCTGGTGGGCCTGGTCGTAGGCCTGCTTCAGCGCCGCCTGCTTGCCTGCCAGCTCCTGCTTCTTCTCCAGGAACTGCCGCGCATCCCCGTCGTTGCCGGCCATAATGGCCTTCTCCGCGTAACGCTGCATCTTGTCCATGTCAGCCGTGCATTCGTCCAGCTGCCGTTTGCATCGGGTCTCCTCCGCCATGATGGAAGCGGTCTCCGCCTTCACCTTGCCCAGATCGCTCTCCAGATTGCGCAGATACTGGTCGATCATCTTCTCCGGATCTTCCGCTTTGTCCAGAAGCGCGTTGATGTTCGCCGACATGATATCCCCAAAACGTTTAATAATTCCTGCCACTGTGTATCCTCCTTTATTTATGCCTGTTTATGTTCTATTATAGTGCATTTTTCATCAGTTGTCACGAAAAAACATTTAGCCTTCATCGAGGATTCAGCCGCGCAGGCAGCGGTAGAGCAGCGCCAGCTGCGGGAATACGAGATGCATGGCTGAACAGTTGCGGGCCCGCCGTTTTGGGTCTTACTCTTCCCAGGGAAGCTCCGGATGCTCGATCTTCTTGTCCCGGAGCATCAGGTCGCCCATAGCCTCCTTCGCGCTCTTGCCGTCGAACAGCACCTGATTGACTTCCTCCACAATCGGCATATCAATCTGGTATTTTTCCGCCAGGGTCTTGGCCGCCTTTGCGGAATAAACACCTTCCACCACCATCTGCACCTCGTCCATGGCCTCCTGCATGGTGCGGCCCTGTCCGATCAGATATCCGGCCTTCCGGTTCCGGCTGTGGCGGGAAGCGCAGGTCACAATCAGGTCTCCAATCCCTGTCAGGCCGTTGAAGGTCTCAATGTGGCCTCCCATGGCCACGCCCAGACGGCTCATCTCCGCGATGCCCCTGGTGATCAGAGCCGCCTTGGTATTGTCGCCGCACCCCAGGCCGTCAGCGATGCCCGCCGCCAGGGCGATGACGTTCTTCAGGGCTCCGCCCAGTTCCATGCCCATCATATCCGGGCTGGTATAGACCCGGAACACCTGATTCATAAATACATTCTGGATATATTCCGCCGTCTTCCTGGATTTTGCTCCGGCAACCACCGTAGTGGGGATGCCTCTTCCCACTTCCTCCGCATGGCTGGGTCCGCACAGCACGGCCACATCCGCCTTGGGAATCTCCTCTTTGATCACGTCCGCCAGCACCTTCAGCGTACTGTCCTCGATGCCCTTGGCTACGCTGACAATGATCTGGCCCTCCTCCACATAGGGGGCCATGGTCTTGGATGTGCTTCTGGTAAACGGAGAGGGAACCGCCAGCACCAGCATATCTCTTCCTTTTACCGCGCTCTCCATGTCCGTGGTGAAATCGATGGACTCCGGCAGCTTCACGCCCGGAAGCTTGCTCAGATGCTCATGGTTCTCCTGAAGCATGCGCACCTCGTCCTCCATGATGGACCATACCGTTACCTCATGTCCGTTGACAGCCAGCAGCCTGGAAAGCGCTGTCCCCCAGCTTCCTGCCCCAATGATACTGATCTTTGCCATAATACCCTTCTCCTTTATGATTCAGATTTTTTTTGAAACACTTTACTCTCGGTACCGTTTAACAGACGGCGGATATTCGCCCGGTGCCGGTAGACCGCCATGGCGGACAGGCAGGCCGCCACCGCGTAAAATTCCAGCAGATGTCCCTGGCTCATGCCGTAATAGCCGTTCTGCCCCAGAACCGCCAGACACACCACCAACTCAATCACCACCAGAATCGACCCCAGGGAGACATACCTGGTGACAGCCACCGTGATCAGGAACGTGACCGCCTCCAGGACAATCACCACCGGCCCCAGCGTGGCGATCAGCCCCGCCGTGCAGGCGATGCCTTTGCCGCCTTTAAATCCCAGCTGCACCGGGAAGTTATGTCCCAGGATCGCGCCTGCGGCGGCATAGATGCCCAGAAGCGGCAGCATATCCGGATGGGAGGCGCCGAACAGCAGGCGGACCGCCACTACGGACAGCACCGTCTTCGCCACATCCCCCAGGAATACGATCAGCCCCGCCTTCTTTCCCAGGACGCGCAGCGCGTTGGTTGTGCCCGCGTTTCCGCTCCCGTACTCCCGAATATCGATCCCATGCATCCTTCCATAGATATATGCGGTCTGGAAAATCCCGAACAGATATCCGATCGCCAGACAAGCTAAACGTACCATGTCAATCCTTTTCCTTTCTCTCCCGTATGATAAATTTCAGGGACGTACCCTTAAAACCGAACGCTTCCCGGATCTTGTTCTCCAGGTATCTGGTATAGGAGAAATGCATCAGCTCCTTGTCGTTCACAAAGACTACAAAGGTGGGCGGTTTCACCGACACCTGAGTTACATAGTAGATCTTGAGCCTGCGCCCCTTGTCCGACGGCGGCTGCTGCATGGCCACGGCTTCCGTGATGATCTCGTTGAGCACGCCGGTCTGAATCCTCATGGCACGATTCTCGATGATCACATCGATCAGCTCGAACAGCCTGCCCAGACGCTGGCCGGTCACCGCCGAGATGAACAGAAGCTCCGCGTACGGCATGAACGACAGCGTTTCGCGGATCTTGCGGGAGAATTCATAGATGGTCTTGTCCGTCTTCTCGATGGCGTCCCATTTGTTCACCGCCACGATGATGCCTTTGCCCCGCTCGTGGGCAATTCCCGCGATCTTCGCGTCCTGCTCGGTCACGCCTTCGGACGCGTCGATCACCACCACCACCACGTCCGCCCGTTCCACCGCGGTCACGGTACGGATGATGCTGTAGCGCTCCAGTTCTTCTTTAATCTTGTTCTTGCGGCGCAGGCCCGCCGTATCGATGAAGACGTACTCCCTGCCATCGTGGGAGATCTCCGTATCGATGGCGTCCCTGGTCGTCCCGGCGATATTGGATACGATCACCCGGTTCTCGCCCACCAGACGGTTGATGATGGAGGATTTGCCCACGTTGGGCTTGCCCACGATGGCCACCCTGGGCCGCTCGTCCTCCCCGTTTTCCTCCGTGTCCTCTGGGAAATGCTTCACCACCTCGTCCAGCATGTCTCCGATCCCCAGACGGGACGCCGCAGACACGGGCATGGGATCGCCAATCCCCAGGTTGTAAAATTCGTAGACGTCCGCCATGTATTTCTGGAAGCTGTCCACCTTGTTCACCACCAGGACCACCGGCTTCCTGGAACGGCGGAGCATATCCGCCACTTTGGAATCCGCGTCCTGCAGCCCCTGGCGCACATCCACCAGGAAGAGGATGACGTCCGCCGTGTCGATGGCGATCTGCGCCTGCTCCCGCATCTGGGAGAGGATGATGTCGCTGCTGTCCGGCTCAATACCTCCGGTATCGATCATGGTAAAATTATAGTTCAGCCATGAGACGTCCGCATAGATCCTGTCTCTGGTCACACCCGGCGTATCCTTGACAATGGAGATATTCTCCCCCGCCAGCGCGTTGAACAGCGTGGATTTCCCCACATTGGGACGGCCCACAATGGCCACGATTGGTCTGCTCATGTGTTACCTCATTTCTATTGTGTGTAAATTACTCTAAGATGCTCTGTATCAGGTCATTTCCGCCTGATTTTACTATGGATACTTTGATTTGTAAAGTTTTTTCCAGATCTTCCACGGTCATGTCGTCCAGGAACACATGCTCCCCGTCTCTTAACATATTCTCTGTGATCAGGACTCTGCCGCCCAGATCTCTGCCTTTTAACTGCTCTGCCAGATCCTGTCCTGTCAGAAGCCCTGCCACCGTGATCCGTTCCCCGAAGAACCGGTTTTCAATGGGAACTATCTGGATATCCACCTGGGGGAATTTTTCCCGGACCCTGCCCGCATGGGTTTCCAGGATCGGCGCCGCCAGCATCCCCGTGGCAATGGTAACCTTCCTGGTACGGCCGTCTCCCGGCAGCGCGTCCAGTCCGGCTTTCACCTCTTCTTCCAGAAGCCGCACCATCCCCACGCCGTTCTCCAGCTGCAGGTAGCCGTCGTACGCTTCCTCGCCGGGCATGGGTTCTCCCGCCAGCAGATACCACTCGTCGCCCGCGTGGATGAAATGGGTCCCGTACGTTTCCAGGCAGTATTTCTGCCATCTGTGGATGCACTCCAGCACCTTCAGGGCGTCTTCCCGTCCGAACGGTTCCAGCGGATACAGGCCGTCACGATATCTGGTCAGTCCCACCGGCACCACCGATACACTCTGAAGCTGCGGCAGATATCCGGTCAGGTCACGGATGGAGCGCTCCAGTTCTTCCCCGTCGTTGACCCCTTTGCACAGCACGATCTGCCCGTTCATCTCAATTCCCGCTTCTTTCAGCCTGCGGACCTTGTCAAATAACTCCCCGGCAAACCGGTTGTGGAGCATCTGACAGCGCAGCTTGGGGTTCGTGGTATGAAAAGAAATATTGATGGGGGACAGTTTGTATTTGATAATCCGCCCAATATCATGGTCATTCATATTGGTCAGCGTCAGATAATTCCCCTGCAGAAACGACAGCCGGGAATCGTCGTCTTTGAAGTACAGCGTCTCCCGCATCCCTCCTGGAAGCTGGTCGATAAAGCAGAAAATACATTTATTCCTGCAGGAACGGTACTCGTCCATCAGGCCGTTCTCGAACTCCAGCCCCAGATCGTCCTCATATTCTTTCTCTATCTCCAGCTCCCATTCCTCGCCGTCCGGCTTGCGGACCAGCACCACCAGTTCTTCCTCATTGATCAGGTACCGGTAATCGAACACGTCCTCCGGCTCCTGTCCGTTCACGGAGACCAGTATGTCCCCGGCTTCTATCTCCAGCTCTTCCGCAATGCTTCCCGGCACTACGGCTGAAATTCTCTGTTCCATATTCTTCATCCTTGTCTCTTTCTTCTGTTCTTACTATACTAAATTTGCAATGAAAATGCAATCTTCCCATATACGGGTTGACTGCCTTTCCCTTCTGATGGTATAAATATAGTATACTCAGTGCCGGAAAGCGGCGCTGTTCACCAATGACAGGAGGATTTTATGTCCAATCATTTTTCCTATGAAAATATTCTGCCCATCGCGCCGCTGAAAGTGGCCGCCCTGGAAGGGTGCCGCGGTCTGGCAGAGGACGTGGACCGGTTTCTGGCAGAATTCCGTCAGAATTCCAATCAGGGATTCCAGGATATCCCCAGTTTCCAGGGTTACCACGAAAACAGCTATCTCGTCCGCAGCTCCTGCCCCCGGTTCGGCACAGGGGAAGCCAAAGGCATCCTGTACGATTCCGTGCGGGGCGTCGACCTCTTCATCATGGCGGACGTCACCAATTACAGCCTGACCTACACCGTCTGCGGTCATGAAAACCACATGTCCCCCGACGACCACTATCAGGATCTGAAGCGAATCATCTCCGCCGCCAATGGAAAAGCCCGCAGGATCAATGTGATCATGCCGTTCCTGTATGAAAGCCGCCAGCACAAAAGAAGCCAGCGGGAATCTCTGGATTGTGCTTTCGCCCTTCAGGAGCTGGTGGATATGGGCGTATCCAACATCATTACCTTTGACGCCCATGACCCCCGCGTCTGCAATGCCATCCCCCTCTATGGATTCGACAGTTTTAATCCTCCCTATCAGTTTATCCGGGGGCTTCTGCGCGCGGAACCGGATCTGAAGCTGGACAAGGAGCATCTGATGGTTATCAGTCCGGATGAGGGAGCCATGGAACGCGCCGTCTATTTCGCCGGCGTGCTGGGCGTGGAGATGGGTATGTTCTACAAACGCCGGGATTATTCACGGATTGTAAACGGAAAGAACCCCATCGTCGCTCATGAATTTTTAGGCGACGACCTGAACGGCAAAGACGTCATCATCATCGATGATATGATCTCTTCCGGAGAAAGCATGCTGGACGTGGCCCGCCAGATCAAGAACCGGGGCGCGAAACGGGTCTTCGTATGCACCTCGTTCGGCCTTTTCACCGACGGTCTGGAAAAATTCGACGAGTATTATGAGAAAGGCTACATCAACCGCGTGGTGACCACGAACCTGACCTACCTGCCGCCGGAGCTGCTCTCCCGCCCCTGGTATGTGGAAGCCAACATGACCAAATTCCTGGCCGCCATCATCGACTGTATCAATCACGACACCTCCACGGAGCATGTAAACGATCCCACCGAGCGGATCCATGCGCTGCTGGAAAAACGGGAAACCGCGTCCAGGCTTCAGAATATCGATTAAAAACGGGACGCCGCTCCATCATCTGCTCGATGATTTTGCGGCGTCCCTTACCGTCTCCTATGGACGGCCATTATTTCTTTTCATTCCCGCCGGCGGCAATCCAGCGGACATACCTGCGCGGGATACGGAATTAATAGTTCTCGCAGTGGATCTCAAAGTAGCTCTGGGGATGAGCGCAGGTGGGGCAGATCTCCGGCGCGGAGGTGCCTACGATGATATGGCCGCAGTTGCGGCATTCCCATACTTTGACTTCGCTCTTGGCGAATACTTCCGCCATCTCCACGTTGTGAAGCAGTGCGCGGTAACGCTCCTCGTGGTGCTTCTCAATGGCCGCTACCAGACGGAATTTGGCCGCCAGCTCCGGAAAGCCTTCTTCTTCCGCGGTCTTTGCGAATCCGTCGTACATATCGGTCCACTCATAGTTCTCGCCCTCTGCCGCGTGGAGCAGATTCTGTGCGGTGTCTCCGATGCCGTTCATCTCCTTGAACCACATCTTTGCATGCTCTTTCTCGTTGTCAGCAGTTTTCTGGAACAGGGCCGCGATCTGCTCATACCCTTCCTTTTTCGCTACAGATGCAAAATAAGTGTATTTGTTGCGTGCCTGGGATTCTCCTGCGAATGCTGCCTCCAGGTTCTTTTCTGTCTGTGTTCCTGCGTATTTGCTCATGTTGTTTTTCTCTCCTTCTTCTTGTTTTTCATTGTATGGTATCAGTTGCTTAGAGGTAACCTCTCACCGGCAGACTATTTCATTTGCGTTCTCCTTTCTTCTGTAAATTATCTATGATACTGCCGCTCCTGTGGCGGCATATAGCCTCCGGCCTTACCGGACTGTACCATCCTCTTCCTTTCTCCTGCACTTCGGGCAGATGTAATACACTTTCAGATCATAGAAAAGGAATTCTTCGTTCATCTGGCTTTTCAGCACGTCCGTCAGATCCCTGAACTGGACGTCCATCAGCTTCCCGCACCTCCTGCATACCATATGGTCATGCTTCGCAGGCCGGTCGTACCGGTCCGGGCTTCCCTCCACCGAAATCTTCCGGATCATCCCCGCGTCGCTCAGTTTGTTCAGATTATTGTATATGGTGGCAAGGGAAACAGACGGATATATATTTTTCACTTCATGAAATACCTGTTCCGCACTCATGTGGCCGGTGGACTCGGTAATCAGCCTGTAAATCTCTCTCTCGTATTTTGTCATACACATCACTTTTTTAGAATTATTCTAAAATTATTATAATCATTCTTATCATTTTTGTCAAGAAAAAAGAGTCTGGAATTTTCATTTCCTCCCAGACTCTTCCATATACCGGTTCTTCGCATCTGCCCTGGCTCTGCGTTCACATGGGGCTCAATCAATCTTTTCCACGGAATATCCCAGTTCTTCCACGGCTGCCCTCAGCCGGGTGTCCTCCACTTCTGTCTCCAGATATACCTCTGTAAACGCTTCCCGGAATACCACGTTTTTCACGCCGTCCAGCGCTTTAAGCGCCTGACGGATTCTATCCCGGCAGGCTTCACAGGCAATGCCGCCGATATATAAGACTTTATAATCCATCCTCTCAAGCTTGAAGATCACCGGCCTGGTTCCGTCGGAGCAGCAGGTGATCATGACCCGTTCATCGTTCATCCAGCCGCGCATGATGGAACCGCCCTGCAGTCCGGTATAAATATATCTGGCCACCGCGTCCCACGCCTCTGAACAATGGGGCATATCAGGGCCTCCCGCGGTCTGCTCCGGAACGCCTGCGGCCTGCCTGAGCGTATTCACACCCATGTGCCAGAAATCATCGGCTGTCTGGTAACGCTCAAACACAAACTCATCCCCCACCTGATAACAGGGACAGGCTCCTGCGTTGGGATCTGCACAGTACTGAGCCTGCAGTTCCGGGTACAGTTTCTTATCGATCACCGTCATCTTTACTTTATGCTGCATGTTTTCTCCTCCATTCCCGATTGAAAAAATTTTTGTTTGGCGGTACAATTTATCATGAAAGTCCCGTACGGTGCCGATCGGCAGATGTCAGAGTGCCTGGCGCGAAGACATCTGACTTTCATGATAGATGATGAATCTTCCAATTACGAGGTGACGCCATGCTGACTCCCCGCTATGTTTTCGCAGATGATTTCCGGCAGTTTTATGAGTATTTTCTTTCCATGCCCCATACCTGTAAGACCTTTCACAAAGGAGAGGTGATCTGGAAACCGGGGCAACCCCACGAAGCTATCCACTATATCGTTTCCGGGTCGGTGATCCACTACGCCGACCATGAAAGCGGACGCAGGAAGATCATCAGCTTCCACGGAGCCGGCACAGTATTTCCCGGCTACCATCAGTCCGATTATAAAATCGAACTGTCCCTGAGCACCTCCGCCCTGTCCGACGTAAGCGTCCTGGAATTCACCAGGACACAGTTCCGGACCATGTTTGAATCCAACCGGGCACTGAGTGAACAGGTGGTCAACTGGTATTCCATGTATGTGAATCTCTTCCTTTTCGAGACCGTCCACCAGGAATACAATTCTTCGCTGGTGAAGCTCTGCAACCTTCTGTATCTGCTGGCCTCCGGGCAGGCGTCCCACAGCGCATGTACCGTGGATATCACCCAGGAGGACCTGGCCGACATGCTGGGCTTAAGCCGCGTACAGATCACACGGGGACTGGGCGAGCTCAGGAAAAGAGCCGTCATCTCCACCGGCCGCGGGAAAATATTTGTGCAGGATCTGTCTGCCCTGGCGAAACTGTGCACCTCCGAGACCCTGTAGCGTCTTTGGCCGCCTTGTTGTATGCTTATTTTAACCCGGTGGTGTTCGTCCGTCTGCTACAAATGATGTAGAAGAGGCCAGATAGTGCGGTTATCTGGTCTCTCCATAATATTTCCCATAGTATTTTCCATAATACTTGCCGTAATAGCCCTGTTTTTGCAGGTTTACCTTATTCAGCACCACTCCCAGAATGGGGCAGCCTGCCTTTTCCAGCTGACGTTTTACAGTCAGTACAAATCTTCTGCTGATCGCGCCTGATTCCACCACCAACACAGATCCATCGCATTTTCCCGCTATGATCGCACTGTCGATCACGCTTCCCAACGGCGGCGAATCTATGAATATATAATCATATATATCCCGCAGGGTATCAAGCATGCTCTCAAACAATGCGTTGCCCAGCAGTTCTGCCGGATTGGGCGGCACCGGCCCGGGCAGGATCAGGTACATATTTTTTACGTTCGTCCCGCAGATAACCTCTTTCAGCGGCGCCTGCCTGGACAGATAGTGGCTCAGCCCCTTTGTCTCCTCCTTCACGGTAACCTTGCCCCATATGACAGATTTTCTCAGGTCCGCGTCGATCAGCAGAACTCTCTTGCCTGCTGCAGCCATGGAACATGCCAGGTTCATGGTAATGGAACTCTTCCCTTCATTTGGAGTACAGCTGGTGAATACCAGCACTTTTTTGTCGCCGCCGCAGAATTGTATATTGGTGCGGAGTGACTTATACGCTTCTGCGCTTTGATATTCTTTCTGTATAATTTTCGAAGAAATCGTCGCCGTTCTCATATTATCTCCCGCCTTCCATATTCATTCTGAACTGACGCTTTATTCTCTTTTTCCGGGACTTTTTTTCATCCGCATCCAGCGGAATCATGCCCAGGCTGCTCAGATGCAGGTAACGCTCCACATCCTCCGGCTTTTTTATGGTATCGTCCAAAAGGTACAGAAGGAGGAACACTCCGGCCACAACCATACATCCGGCACAGCCCCCTATCATTCCATTTTTCTTAATATTGGGTCCCGCTTTCACTGTGGGGATGTTTGCCTCTTCCACCACATTCACTGCCTCTATCTCCATAACCTGCTGGATATGGACCGCCGCAATATCCCGGACGGCATTGGCGATCTGGCTGGCCTCTATGGGATCTTCGTCGGTCACGCTGATCGTAACGATCCTGGAATCAGAAGGGGTGGAGACAGAGATCTTGCCCAGCAGCTGTTCATGTGTCATCGGCAGTCCCAGTTCTTCGATAACCGCTTCCGTGACGGTACGGCTCTTCACCAGTTCCACATAATCTTTGATCAGCAGATTGCTCAGCTGCATGTCGCTGCTGGTAAGCGCGGCCTCATTCTGCCTGCTCAGCACATACATTTTCGTAGAAGAGACGTAGGTGGGCGGAACCAGCCACTTTGTGGCAGAAGACGCAGCCACAGCCGCCAGTATACCTCCCAGGAGAATCCATACTGCCTTTTTCCACAGATAATAGACAAGGTCCAGAAGGTCGATCTCGATCTCTTCCATATCCTGCATTTCCTGCAATTCCTGATTCATTTTTCATTCGCTCCCTCTTTCAGTATTTTTTCCGGATTCTCGCAGAGAATCTTTCTTGCGTATTCCGTTCCCATCTTTTTCTCCAGATAAGCGGCACATGCGCCCATATTCGGCGTTCGCCGCCTGATTCCGTGAGCGTCCGTTCCCACAAAATGCAGCAGATCCCGTTTCATGAGTTTTCTGCAGAACCGGGCCGTCCCAAATCCCTCTTCACCGGTGATGCTTCCTGCATTGACCTGTATCCGGACTCCCATCTCCACAAGTTCTTCTATCTGTTCCATTTTTTTCCTCAGGCAGTCACAACGCTCTACATGAGCAATAACAGGACGGAATCCACAGCTTAACAACGCTCCGGCACGCTCCCGGATATAGGCAATCTCTGCTTTCCCTGAAAATTCTGTCAGAACATAACGGCTCCCGGCCATTCCGGGGCGCTCCTTCCTCTTTAATGCCTCTGTCATGTCGGTATCCACATGATACTCACATCCCAGGTAAAGGGGCATCTTCCAGTTCTTTCCATCTAGCGCTCCGCAGAGTCTTTTGTAACTTTCTTCCAGGACAGTCCAGTCTGCCTCAAACATTTTCCTGCGGTAATGGGGCGTCAAAATGACGGCACGCACCCCATCTTCATACTCCCTTTTCAGCATGGACAGGGCTTCCTCCACGGTATCCGCACCATCGTCCACACCAGGCAGGATATGGCAGTGCACATCGATGATTCCAATCATACTTCTTTCCTTCTTTCTCCCTCTCGTCCTGCATTTGTCTTATAAACAGCATTGCATAGCAGTTTTATAATATATAAATCTTTTTCAAGTCATAAACTCTAATTTTTTCCAGAAAAAAAAGAGACGCCGGCTACAATATACAAAGCTTGGCCGAAGCATCTCTTCTAAATAATAATCAACTTTATTTGCCGTGCAAAAAGAGACAGAACTAATCTGTCTGTCTGTCTGTCTGTCTGTCTGTCTGTCTGTCTGTCTGTCTGTCTGTCTGTCTGTCTGTCTGTCTGTCTG